>NZ_CP063780.1:4800000-6306352 GCF_015277575.1 Pseudomonas sp. OST1909 | reverse complement strand
ACGGAGTTTTAGGAGTCGTTGTTCAAAAGGGCGGGCATTTTAACAGGCTGGCAAGATTCTGCTGCCTTAGAACGACGGTGTGACGTACCACTCGATCTAAATTTGCCGGTTTTGCTACTTTGCCGCAGGATGTGGGGAATACTCAGACTATTTTTCACAGTCTGCGTGTTTGATAACACCTATCATCTGTCATGCATTTGTCACGCATTTATCATTGCCAGGCCGCACGTCATAATGCCATCGCTCACGAAATTTAGCAGAGTCTAGGGAGTTAGCTTGTCTACGCCTGTCGAACCCTTGCGTTTGCTGCTGCTGGCCGAAGAGCCTGCATGGGCAGCGTTGTTGCGCGAGTGCCTGGTGCCGATGGGCGAAGGGGCTGTGCTGATCAGTGCACCCAACTGGGACTCGGTGAGTCGTCTGTTCGATGACGATCAGGGCGCCGTGTTATTGACCACGCCCAGCCTGCAGCCCGGTCCTGGCCGCTGCAGCTTGCCGTGTGTATTGCTGTTGGAGCAGGAGCCGCTGGTGTCGCCGCTCGGTGTCAGCGACTGGTTGATCCTGAATGGGCTGGACCCTGAAACATTGCGCCGCTGCTTGCGCCATGTGCGCGAGCGCGGCGTTCTGGAGAACACCTTGCAGCGCTTGGCCGAGCAGGACCCGCTCACCGGTATCGCCAACCGCCAGGGCTTCCAGACACTGCTGGCGGCTCGGCTGGCGGACAACGAAGGCCGCGGCCTGGCTCTGGGCCACCTGGACCTGGACAACTTCCGTCATGCCAACGACGCCCTCGGCCACCAGGCCGGCGATCGGTTGATCCTGCAAGTGGTGTCGCGGCTCAAGAGCCAGCTCGAAGCCGGGGACCAGCTGGCGCGGCTGGGCAGCGATGAATTTGCCTTGCTGATCGACACCCGTCGCGCGCCCCAGCGTGCCGAGTGGATGGCCGAGCGCATCACCGAAGTGATGGCCGAGCCTTACTGGGTCGATGGCGAAAGCCTGTTGATCGGCTGCAGCCTGGGCGTGGCACATGCCCGCGCCCGCGCCGGCGCTGACCCGTTGATGTGGCACGCCCATATCGCCATGCAGCAGGCCAAAAGCACCCAGGGCTGCACCTTTCACATCTTCAATGAACGCATCAACCGCAACGCTCGCAGCCTGGCCGACCTGGAAAGTGAACTGCGCCGGGCTTTGCGCCGCGATGAGCTGGAGCTGCATTACCAGCCGCGCCTGGACTTGGACGACGGTCATATCGTCGGCCTCGAAGCCCTGGTGCGCTGGCGCCACGGTGAGCGCGGCTTGTTGCCACCCAGCGAATTCGTGCCGCTGGCCGAGCAGAGTGGCCTGATCGTGCCTTTGGGCTACTGGGTGATCTCCCGGGCCCTGCGCGACATGCAAGACCTGCGCGAACGCGGCCTGCCGCCGCTGCACATGGCCGTCAACCTGTCGTTTCGCCAGTTCCAGGACAGCCAATTGCTCTCCACACTCAGTCGCCTGATTGCCGAGCGTGGCGTGGAAGCGCAATGGCTGGAGTTCGAGTTGACCGAAACCGCGGTGATGCGCCGCAGCGATCTGGTCAAGCAGACCATGGACGCCTTGGGCCGCCTCGGCGTGCGGTTCTCCCTGGATGACTTCGGCACCGGGTTTTCGTCATTTGTGCACCTCAACAGCCTGCCGATCGCCTTGTTGAAGATCGACAAAAGCTTTGTCGGCGGCATGGAAGAGCGCGAAGAAAACCGCAAATTGGTACACGCGATGATCAACCTGGCCCACAACCTCAACCTGGAAGTGGTGGCCGAAGGCGTGGAGACACCCGAGCAGCTTGAGCTGTTGCGGTTGTTCGGTTGTGACCAGGCCCAGGGGTACCTGATCAGCAAGCCGTTGCCGTTGGCGGAACTGGTGGAGTACCTGATGTTTGGGCAAAGCCAGCAGGTGTTGTTGGGCTAAGCCTTCAAAGTGGTTCAAATGTGGGAGCTGGCTAGTCAGGCAGTGCCGCTTGGAGTCCAACAGAAGCATCCGGCTCCTGTCGAATCATCCGCTTCATCTTCGCCTCAAACGCCCATGTCAGGCTCACCGCCGCGCACGCCAGTCCCAGCGCCAAGCCCCACCACACCCCGGTGGGCCCCCAGCCTAAAGTGAACGCCATCAGCCAGGCCGAGGGTGCACCGATCAGCCAGTAGCAACCCAGGCCGACCAGGAAGGTGGTCTTGGCGTCCTTCAAGCCACGGATACAGCCCATGGCAATGGTCTGCACGCCGTCGAACAATTCAAACCACGCGGCGACGGCCAGCAGGCTGACGGCCAGGACGATCACGTCATGGAAGGCCGGGTCGTCATGGTCGAGGAACAGCCCGATCAACGGATCGGAAAACAGCCACAACACCACGGCAAATCCCAGCATTACCATGGCACCAAAGCCTATGCCGACCCGACCGGCCATGCGTGCGTGCAACAACTGCCCGGCGCCGTAATGCTGGCCGATGCGCATGGTCACCGCGTAGGACATCCCCGCCGGCACCATGAACGCCACCGAGACAATTTGCAGGGCAATCTGATGCGCGGCCAACTGGGTGCTGCCCATGGTGCCCATGCACAACGCCGCAAAGGCAAACAGCCCGACCTCTACTGCATAGGTGCCGCCGATCGGCAGGCCCAGGCGCCACAGCTCGCGCAGGTAATGGGTATTCAGGCGCAGCAGGCCGGTGCCTAGCGGGTAGGCGGCATAGGCACGGTTGCTGCGGATGTACCACATCAACGCCAGCGCCATGCCGTTGGCAACGATGGCGGTCACCAGGCCAATGCCCATCAGGCCCAGTTTCGGCAGGCCGAACATGCCTTCGATCAACGCGTGATTGAGCAGGTAGTTGACCACGGTGCCGCACAAGCTGATCACCATCACCGGCGTCGCCTTGCCGATGGCGCTGGTAAAGCCGCGCAGCGCCATGAAAGTCAGATAGCCGGGCAGGGCGAAAGGCAGGATGGTGAGGAATTGCCCCGCCGCTTGTACGTTGGTTTCAGTCTGGCCGAACATCAGCAGCACCGGCTTCAAGTTCCATAGCAGCAGCGCCGCTGCCAGGGCCATCAACCACGCCAGCCACAGCCCGGCCTGGGTCAGGCGCGTGGCGCCGTCGATATCGCCTGCGCCGTGACGAATGGCGACCAGCGTGCCCACCGCGGCAATCACGCCGATGCAGAAGATCGCCACGAACGAATAGCTGGCCGCGCCCAGGCCGCCGCCGGCCAGGGCTTCGGGGCTCAGGCGCGCCATCATCAGGGTGTCGGTCAGCACCATCAGCATGTGCGCCAACTGTGAGGCAATCAACGGCCCCGACAGCCGCAGAATGGCCCAGAGTTCGGTACGTGCCGGATGTTGCATGATCATCACACTCAAATAGTCAGGAAATGGGGGAGAGATTGATTCTCGGCGCTTTGGGCGCGTTGCACAAAAGGATAAATGCGATCGCTCACATGATTAAAACTCATGCCTGACTGATTCTGGTAGGGTGCCGATATTGCGCCGTTGGAGCTTTCCCTATGTCTCGTCGTCTTCCTCCCTTGTATGCCCTGCGTGCATTTGAGGCCGCCTCCCGGCACAACTCCTTCACCCGCGCGGCGCAGGAACTGTCCATCACCCAAAGTGCGGTCAGCCGGCATATCCGCACCCTCGAGGAGCATTTCGCCTGCCGCCTGTTCCAGCGCAGCGGTCGCAATCTGCAGCTCACCGAAGCCGCGCGCCTGTTGCTGCCCGGCGTGCGCGAAGGCTTCGCTGCGTTGGAGCGCGCCTGTCATACCTTGAATACTGAAGATGACATTCTGCGTATGAAGGCACCGTCCACCTTGACCATGCGCTGGCTATTGGCGCGCCTGAGTCGCTTCCGCGCCTTGCAGCCAGGCAATGAGGTGCAACTGACCAGTGCGTGGATGAGCGTGGATGAAGTGGACTTCAACCAGGAACCCTTCGACTGTGCGGTGTTGTTGAGCGATGGGCGTTTTCCGGCGGACTGGGAGGCCAGTTACCTGTTCCCCGAATTGCTGATCCCCGTGGGCGCGCCGAACCTGCTGGATGATGGACCTTGGGACGCTGCCCGCCTGGCGAGTGCCGAGTTGTTGCATCCCACGCCTGATCGTCGTGACTGGCGCAGCTGGCTGGAGCGCATGGGGTTGTCGTCCCGGGTGTCTCTCAAGGGCGGGCAGGTGTTCGATACCCTTGAGTTGGGCATGATCGCGGCGGCGCGTGGCTATGGCGTGTCCATGGGCGATTTGTTGATGGTGGCCGAAGATGTCGCCCAGGGACGCCTGAGCCTGCCGTGGCCCAGGGCAGTCGCCAGTGGGGAAAGTTACTACCTGGTGTGGCCGAAAACCCGCCCCGGGGGGGAACGCTTGCGACGGCTGGCGGAGTTTCTTCAAGGTGAAGTCAAAGCGATGGAGTTGCCCCAGGTTGAACGTCTCGATTGAGTAGGGGCCGGCGGTTGATGCAATCGTTTGCGGGATACCCCTGTGATTCGCTCAAGTATTACCAAGTGCCGCCGAAGAAGGTGTGTTGGAACCATCGTGCACCAACGTTTCCCACTTAGATAATTTGCCGAGCAGCGCTATGAGATCAGGATGATCCTGGCCTCGGCCAGGAGCTGTCATGTCTCAACCTCGTGCCCGGATTGCCTCCCAGTTAGGTCTCGCCCTTGCCGTGATTCTGGCTGTCGTTATCAGCGGCAGCACTGTGTTTGCCCTGCGTTCCCTCGACTCCGCCAACCTCGACACCCGTGAGGAGCACCTGGCCAGCGAGGCGCGTTTGCTCGCCGACCAACTCAATACCTTCCACAGCACCTTGCGCGAGAGTACCCAGCGTTTGAGCGGGCTGTTTGAAAAACGCTTCGGCGCCGGCCTGAGTGTGCGTGCCGACCAACCGGTGGCCGTGGCCGGTGTACAGACGCCGAGCCTGTACCTGGGTAATGAGGTGCTGAACAACAACTTCGAAGAAGTGGACGAGTTCAAGCAAATGTCCGGCGGTGTGGCTACCGTATTCGTGCGCAGCGGCGACGACTTTATCCGCGTGAGCACTTCCTTGACCAAGCAGGATGGCAATCGTGCCATCGGTACGGTGCTTGACCGCCAAGGCGCGGCATACCAGCGTGTTGCCGACGGGCAAACCTATATCGGCCGTGCGGTATTGTTCGACCGTTCCTACATGACCCAGTACAGCCCGGTACGTGACAGCAACGGCAAGGTCATCGCCGTGCTGTTTATCGGTTTCGATTACACCGACGCGCAGAACGCCCAGTTTGAAAACCTCAAGCGCTTCCGCCTCGGCCAGACCGGCTCCCTGGCGCTGCTGGATGAGCAGAAGCATTGGCTGGTGCCGCCAGCCGGCGTACAGGCGCCGGACCAGGCCATTACCGTGATGCTCGACCTGGCAAAGACGCCGGGGGCAGGGCGTTTCTGGAGCGACAAAAACGAAGATTTCTACAGCGTTTCGGTGCCGTTCGAAGGCGGCCCCTGGGCGGTGGTGGCAAGTATGCCCAAGGCGGAAATTCGCGCCGTGACGTGGGAAGTCGGGATCCGCCTGGTGATCGGCAGTGTGCTGGCGATGTTGCTGGCAGTGGGCGCCACGGTGTGGCTGTTGCGCAGCAAGCTGGCGCCACTGAGTGATTTGGTACGCCAGGCGCAAGCTCTGGGTGCGGGCGACTTGAGCGCACGCCTTAACGTGTCCAGCCATGACGAGATCGGGCAGTTGGCGCGCAGCTTCAATCAGATGGGTGAAGCGCTGTCGACCATGGTTTCGCATATCCGCAGTGCTGCCGAACAGGTCAACAGCCGCGCCCAGGCGCTGTCGGGGCTCTCCGGTGGTGCCTACGAAGGCATGGAGCAACAGTCTGGCGAGATCACCAGCATGGCCGGCGCGGTGGAAGAGTTCAGCGCTACCTCGTTGAACATCGCCGACAACATGGGCAATACCGAGCGCCTGGCGCAAGAGAATGCCCAGCAGACCCGGATCGGCCGCACCTCGATGCAAGAGGCGTCATCGTCGCTGGAGCATATTGCCACTGCCCTGAACAGCACAGCCGCAGTGATCAACACCTTGGGCCAGCGCTCCCAGGAAATCGGCGGGATCGTCGGTGTGATTACCTCCATCGCCGAACAGACCAACCTGCTGGCGCTCAACGCCGCCATCGAAGCCGCCCGCGCCGGTGAGCAAGGCCGCGGTTTTGCCGTGGTCGCCGACGAAGTGCGTAACCTGGCCTCGCGCACCCGCCAGGCCACCGATGAAATTTCGGCGATGATCCAGAGCATCCAGCAGGAAACCGGCAACGCCATCAGCACCATGGAACACGGCAAGGTATTGATGCAGGACGGCCTGTCGCGCAACGCCGACGTCGCCTCGGCCCTGGCGCGTATCGATGAGCAAAGCCGCTCGGCCGGCCAGCAATTCGCTGCGATCACCACCGCCACCCAGGAGCAGAGCAGCACCGCAACCCTGCTCAGCAGTAACTTGCAAAGCATTGCCCTGGCCAACAGCGAGCAGCGTGAAGTGGTGTCGAACCTGGCAGTCACCGCCAAGGAACTGGAAACCCTGGCGGCAGGCCTGCGTCAGGAGGTGGACCGGTTTCGTTGAGGCTTAGTGGTCGCCCAGCCCTGGGTCTACGCGCTTGCCGATGTCCTTGAGCCGCGCCAGTTGGTCGACCATGCCTGGCGCTTCATCCATGCTGGTCACGAAGGTCCACAGGTAAGTCATCACTGCGTAGATGTGGCCGGCCTTGACCGCTGGGGACAAGGCCAACTGGCTGATCGCGACCACAAACAGCAAAGCTGCGAGCGTACCGAGAAACAGGTACGCCGCAGCCTCGCGGTCTGAAAGCCAGATGCGCAGGCGTGACAGCACCTGGTAGTGACGTCGCAGGGTCGGCGCGCCGACTTTTTCGACCAGGCCGATTTCTTTCTCCAGGCGGTTATTCAGGCGCTCGTGTAGTTCCTGATTGCGCTGTGCAAAGCGTGGCAACAAGGTGATGCACAGCAGCAGCGCGGCCAGACAGGCCATGCCTACCCACGGCTCAATCACGATCAACATTACCGCAGCGCCCACGATCGATACCAACGCCGTGGCGATGATTGGCACGTGCTTTTCAAAGAAGTCGACAAACTCCCGTGCCAGCACCACCCGTGCCGCCGATTTCGAGGTGCTGTGGTTCTGTTGGCGCTGGTTGAGGATGACTGGCACCGCAAGGTCGGCGTAAATGCGCGTGAACGTGCGTGTATCCAGCGCTCGCCGTGCCGCCCCGACCACCCAGAACGCCATGACTACGGCGGCATAGAACAACGCACTGGTGGCATCGCCGCGGATAATCGAATCCACCGCGAACCCGGCAAACAGCGGGTAGGCCAACAACAGTGCGTTCTCCAGCGCCACCAGTGACAAAGTGCAAGACAGCTTGCCGGGATAAGCTTTGGCAATAGCCTTGAGTGTCTGGCTGGCGGACTGCTGGCCGATTTTCTGGCTTTGTTCGATCAGAATTTGTGGGGTGACGGATGTCATGGGTGCACCAAAGGAGTGATAGACGCTATTATTGAGCGACTGCTCAAGTATCCTTGAGCGATCGCTCAAAAAGCAAGCGCCGCTCATCTACCGGCGCCCGAAGGAATTGCCCATGTCGCGTATCGACCGTAAAGACCAGATCATCGCCGCCGCTCTTGAGCTGTTTCGCAGCAAGGGTTTCGCCGATGTGTCCACCCGTGACTTGGCCGAACATGCCGGGCTGTCGCGTAGTCACGTCTATCACTACTTCAGTGACTGGAATGAACTGCGTCGCGAAGCTTTTGTGCGCTTTGCCAATGAGCAATTGGATGAAGTGCGCGAGCCGTTGACCGATGCTCCACCGCTAGAAGCGCTTATGGGGTTCTTGCGCGACTGTCTGCCCAGCACCGCTGACGCCGCTTGGGCGCTGTGGCTCGACGCCTGGGACGAAGCCATGCACGACCCGCAAATGGCCCAGGCTTACCTGGTGATCAACGCCCAGTGGCAAGGCATGCTTGCCGAAGTGATCGAGCGGGGCGTTGCCGATGGCGTCTTTCGCTGCGAGTCGTGTCAGCGCGCTGCACGGCAGATCTTCGCCCTGGCGATGGGCTATGCCGATGACCTGATGCTCAAGCCTTCCGCAGAGTCGGCAGAAGCGGTGCTGGAAGAGGTGCTGGAAGTGGCGAGGCTGCTGCTGGATTTTGCCTGACAAGTGCTAGCCATGAGCGGCTGGTCGGTACTGCAGCGCCTCCGCCAAATGATGGCGGGCGATGCCTTCCACTTGCTCAAGGTCCGCCAGGGTGCGAGCCACCTTGAGCAACCGATGGGCTGCACGCAGCGATAATGTCAGTCGTTCGCACGCGCTTTCCAGCCAGCTTTCATCGGCTTTGGTCAACTGGCAGTGTTCGCGTAGCCGTGGCAGATCGAGGAATGCATTGGCACAACCCTGGCGCTGGTGCTGGCGTTCACGGGCTTGCGCCACCTGGGCGGACGCTTGCGCGGTGGTGTCACCGGCCTGTTGGGAGGGGCTCAGCGCAGTGACCTCCCGGGCGACTGTCAGGTGCAAATCAATCCGGTCCAGCAGCGGCCCGGATAGCTTGTTGCGATAGCGCTGTATCTGCTCCGGCGTGCACCGACAACGCCCGCTGGGTTCGCCCATGTAGCCGCACGGGCAGGGGTTCATGGCCGCGACCAACTGGAAGCGTGCCGGGAAACTCACCCGGTCCCTGGCTCGGGAGATCACGATATGCCCCGACTCCAATGGCTCGCGCAGCACCTCCAGTACCTTGCGATCAAATTCCGGCAGCTCATCCAGAAACAGCACGCCGTGATGGGCCAGGGTGATTTCCCCCGGCTGCGGCTTCGAGCCGCCACCCACCAGCGCCGGGCCGGATGCCGAGTGGTGCGGCTGGCGAAACGGGCGATTAGGCCAATGGCTAAGGGGGGCCAGGCTGACCACGGATTGGATCGCGGCCACTTCCAGCGCCTCCTGCTCGCTCAGCGGTGGCAGCAAGCCCGGCAGGCGGCTGGCCAACAGGGTCTTGCCGGTACCGGGTGGCCCGCTGAACAGCAGGTTATGTGCGCCGGCCGCCGCAATCAGCAAGGCACGCTTGGCTGCCAGTTGGCCCTGCACTTCACTCAGGTCCGGGTAAGGCTTGTTCAAGTACAGCAAGCCGTCGGACCTGTAGGGCTCAATCGGCACATGCCCATTAAGGTGCGCCACCACTTGCAGCAGGTGGTCCACCGCAATCACTTTGAGCCCCGACGCCAGGCAGGCTTCCTCGGCATTGGCCCTGGGCACTATCACGGTGCGCCCGGCCTTGCGCGCCGCAAGCGCGGCCGGCAACACACCCTTCACCGCCCGTACCTCGCCCGATAACGCCAACTCACCAAGGCACTCCACGTCATCAAGCATCAAGGCCGGCACTTGCACACTGGCCGCCAGGATCCCCAGGGCAATCGCCAGATCAAAGCGCCCGCCGTCCTTGGGTAGGTCGGCGGGCGCGAGATTGAGGGTGATGCGCCGGGCCGGGTATTGCAGCGCCGAGTTGAGAATGGCGCTGCGAACGCGGTCCTTGCTTTCCTTTACTGCAGTTTCCGGCAGGCCCACCAGCGTCAGCGATGGCAAGCCATTGGCCATATGCACTTCAACGGTGACGGCGGGGGCTTCGACGCCGACCTGGGCGCGGCTGTGCACGATAGCGAGGGACATGCTCGTTCCTTGAATGGGGGGCCGCTTCCTGCGGGTTTTTCAAGGGTAGACGAGGGGGGCGTCCAGCGAGGGAGGGAGGTTTTACAGAACGTATCCGGGCGGCAATGCAAAACAAATGTGGGAGCTGGCTTGCCTGCGATAGCGGTATGTCAGCAAAGAATCATCCGCTGATGCACCGCCATCGCAGCATAGATATCTACACAACTTTGTAGTCGCCAATGGTAACCACGATGCGAAGCGAGCCGCTCTTGATCTTGATCTTGATCTGCTTTTGATCTCAGGCGGCCCCCCAAATCACTGTCGGATTACGGGCACACCGAGCCTAAGCGAGGTGCCGAGTGGTGGGGCAAGAGCCTTTTGGTTACTTTTGGCTGGGCCGGCATTCCGGCTCTTTTCAAAAGTGACCCGCTGTAAAAGCGGAACCAACAGTGGCCGTTACCCAAAAAACGGATATGTACTCAGTCTGATCCAGCGTCTTGGTCGGCCCTGAGGCCGCCATCGGGGGCAAGTCGAATCGTCGCACCGCCCCTCCCACATTTGGATCGCGGTGCATCAGTTAGATAGCTATAAGCTGACAGGCAGCAAGCTCCCTTGCAGAGGAGCAGCAGCGTACCAAAGTTGTGTAGATACCCATGGCCATCGCAGGCAAGCCAGCTCCCACACTAACCGTGTTTATTCAGCAGAGGATGGCGCCAACCGCGCTTCAAGCTCAGCCACCTTCGCCTCCAGGCTCTCCAACCGCGCACGCGTGCGGGCCAGTACGACCATCTGGCTGTCAAACTCTTCCCGGCTGACCAGGTCGAGCTTGCTGAAGCCACTTTGCAGCAATGCCTTGAACTGGCTTTCGATTTCATTGCGGGGCAGCGGGGTGTCGCCGCTGAACAGGCGAGAGGCGTGGCCGCTCAGGGCGTCGAGGAGGTCTTTGGGCGCGAGCATGGGAAATATTCCGGAAAACAGTTGGCCGGCAGTGTATCACGCAGCGTCTATAGTCTTTTTCATGCTGCGTTGCGCACGGTTTTCGCGCATCAAAGCGGGCGGCTGCGCACCGTTTTGATGCGCATTGCGGCTGCACGTACGCCCCGTGGGTGGGCACGAGTGAGCAAGGGACTGATTTCAGTGATTTTTACGGAGCTGGCAAGGTTTCTGCTTAGACGATCATGACCCATGCACTGATGCAGTCGCTGTGACGAATGCAGTGCGCCGACGGATCAGGGGTACAGGTTTCGTCACCAGTGGATCGCTGGCGTCGCAACGGCAAATGCCGAGGCGACGATGCGTTACAAAGCCAGGCACTGCGCTTAGACTTGAGACGGGTTTGTTTTCCTGGGGCAAGTCCACCAATTCGGGAGAGAGTTTTCATGAAGCTAGTCACTGCCATCATCAAGCCGTTCAAGTTGGACGATGTACGCGAGTCACTGTCCGAGATCGGCGTGCAGGGCATTACCGTTACTGAGGTCAAGGGCTTCGGTCGGCAGAAGGGTCATACCGAGCTGTATCGTGGCGCGGAATACGTAGTCGATTTCCTGCCGAAGGTGAAGATTGATGTCGCCATTGACGACAAGGATCTTGAGCGGGTTATCGAGGCGATAACCAAGGCGGCCAACACCGGCAAGATCGGTGACGGCAAGATCTTCGTGGTCAATCTGGAACAGGCTATTCGCATCCGTACCGGCGAAACCGATACCGACGCAATCTAAGCCGCCAAACCCCAACGCCCCAGGAGAAAACACTATGACTCTGCGTAAATTCGCAGGGCTCGGAGCCCTGTTGTCCATCGTAATGCCAAGCCTGGCCATGGCGGCAGACGAAGTGGCTGCTCCAGTCCTCAACTCCGGCGACACCGCCTGGATGCTGACCGCCACCGCTTTGGTGCTGTTCATGACCATCCCTGGCCTGGCGCTGTTCTACGGCGGCATGGTCCGCTCCAAGAATATTCTGTCGGTGATGATGCAGTGCTTTGCCATCACCGGCCTGATCAGCATCCTGTGGGTCGTCTACGGCTACAGCATCGCGTTTGATACCACCGGTATGGAACAGGGTGTGGTCAACTTCAACTCCTTCTTCGGCGGCCTGGGCAAGGCGTTCCTGGCGGGTGTCACCCCGGCCAGCATCACCGGGCCTGCGGCGCTGTTTCCGGAAGCCGTGTTCATCACCTTCCAGATGACCTTCGCCATCATCACCCCGGCGCTGATCGTCGGTGCTTTCGCAGAGCGCATGAAGTTCTCCGCGATGCTGATCTTCATGGCTATCTGGTTCACCCTGGTCTACGCGCCGATCGCGCACATGGTCTGGAGCGGCAACGGTGGCCTGATGTGGGACTGGGGCGTGCTGGACTTCGCCGGCGGCACCGTCGTGCACATCAACGCGGGTGTGGCTGGCCTGGTGGCGTGCATCGTGCTCGGCAAGCGTAAAGGCTTCCCGACCACACCGATGGCTCCGCACAACCTGGGTTATACCTTGATCGGCGCGGCCATGCTGTGGATCGGCTGGTTTGGCTTCAACGCCGGCTCCGCTGCGGCGGCCAACGGCACGGCGGGCATGGCGATGCTGGTCACCCAGATTGCCACGGCTGCTGCGGCGCTGGGCTGGATGTTCGCCGAGTGGATCACTCACGGCAAGCCAAGTGCACTGGGCATTGCCTCAGGTGTGGTGGCCGGCCTGGTCGCCGTGACGCCAGCCGCTGGCACCGTGGGCCCGATGGGTGCCCTGGTGATCGGCCTAGTCGCCGGTGTGGTGTGCTTCTTCTGCGCCACCAGCCTCAAGCGCAAGCTGGGCTACGACGACTCCCTGGACGCCTTCGGCGTGCACGGTATCGGCGGTATCGTCGGTGCGATCCTCACCGGTGTGTTCGCTGCCCCGGCACTGGGTGGCTTCGGCACTGTGACCGATATCGCGGCCCAAGTCTGGATCCAGTGCAAAGGCGTAGGCTTCACCGTGATCTACACGGCGATCGTGACCTACGTCATCCTCAAGGTGCTGGACATGGTCATGGGCCTGCGTGTCACTGAGGAAGAAGAGGCGGTTGGCCTCGATCTGGCGCAACACAACGAACGCGGCTACAACTTGTAAGTACGCGAAAAAAACATGCCCGGCTTGCCGGGCATTTTTTTGTCTGGTGTTTGTCTTTGGCTAAAGGTGTATGGGTTTTTTATCAACTTTGTGATGGGATCCACACGGCACTTTTCAGAGTGCAAATGTCTTACAGGCATGAAGGCGTATTCGGCACTTTGTTTTTTCCCAGAGCGCGCTAGAATGCGCGCCGATGGGCGGAGAACTGTATGTGGCAACAGACCCTGATTACCCTGCGGGCCAAGCCCCGGGGCTTTCATCTGGTAACGGACGAGTTGCTTGCCGGCTTGCCTGAATTGAAGGCGTGCCGTGTGGGCCTGTTGCATCTGTGGCTGCAGCATACCTCGGCCTCGTTGACCGTCAACGAGAATGCCGACCCGGCGGTTCGCCGTGACTTCGAGCGTTTTTTCAACCTGCTGGTGCCACAGGGCCGCGCAGGTTTTGAACATAATGACGAAGGTCCGGATGATCTGCCGGCGCACTTCAAGGCCAGTCTGCTGGGCTGCCAGCTGAGTTTGCCGGTCAAGGCCGGCCGCTTGGCGATGGGGACCTGGCAAGGTGTTTATCTGGGCGAGCACCGTGATCATGGCGGTGCTCGTAAAGTCCTCGCCACCTTGCACGGTGAAGAGGCATAAGCCACTGGAAACCCGGTGGATGTTGATTTTTTTCCGGCGACCTCGACAGAGGGTGAAGCTGGGCTATAACTAATCTGCTTTTCGCAAGTCATGAGGTAGAACATGAGCGACGATGATCTGGAAAACGACGAACTCGAAGTAGGTGACGACGATGACACCGAAGAAAGTATTGACGTAGCGGCGGAAGACGTTGCTGACGATGCCGATGATGGCGGTGCCGATGATGCGGCTCCCAAAGCCAAAGGCAAAGCCAAGGCTGCGGTTTCGGTAGATGAGTTGCCGAGTGTTGAAGCCAAGAACAAAGAGCGCGATGCCCTGGCCCGAGCGATGGAAGAATTCCTCGCGAAGGGTGGCAAAGTGGTCGAGGTCGAGGCTAACGTGGTAGCTGACCCACCGAAGAAGCCGGATAACAAGTACGGCAGCCGACCTATCTGAAGTCCGCCTCTTGCTTGTAAGAAAAAGCCCGCCGTCGCTGCGGGCTTTTTCATGCCTGGAGCCATTACCAGTTCGCTGCAATACCTTGTGGGAGCAGGCAAGCCAGCTCCCACATTGGGGGGTAGTGTTAACCCCAGCGACTCAGCAGTGGCGGCAACTCCGTCAGGCTGCGAATCTGCGCATCCGGGTGCTTGTCACCCTCCCAGGCCTTGCCCGCGGGGTTAAACCACACCGCCCGCAACCCGGCCTGCTGTGCCCCGGCGATATCATCCCCAGGGTGATCGCCCACATGCACGGCCGCACTGGCGTCCACCCCTCCACGCTGCAACGCTTCGTCAAACAGCCGCGCATCCGGCTTGGCGATGCCGATATCTTCAGCGCGCAGGGCAAAGTGAAAGTAGTCCGCCAGGCCCACACGCTGCACATCGGCATTGCCATTGGTGATCACGCCGAGCAGGAAGTGCTGGCGCAGCGCCTTGAGCATCGGCTCGGCTTCCGGGAACACGGTGAGTTGGTGGCGTGCGTGGATGAACGCTTCGAAGCAGACATCCGCCATCTCTGTGGCCTCAGGCTGGGGATAACCGGCCTCCTCGAACGCATGCATCAACACGCGATGACGCAGCAGGCTGATACGGTGTTTGAGTTCGGGATGACGCTGCAGCACCTGCTGGCGCAGGCTGGCGAAATGTTCCAGGGGCAGATCGCCCACCTTGGCGGCGTTGGCTGCCAGCCATTCGCGCATCGACGCTTCGGCGCTGATGATGACGGGTACGTTGTCCCAGAGGGTGTCGTCCAAGTCGAAGGTGATCAGCTTGATACTCATGAGTCGCTGCCTTTGATGCGTTTGGCCCGTGGATGGGCGCTGTCGTACACCGTTGCCAGGTGCTGGAAGTCCAGGTGTGTATAGATCTGAGTGGTCTTGATGTCGGCGTGGCCGAGCAGTTCCTGTACGGCGCGCAGATCCTGGGAGGACTCCAGCAGGTGGCTGGCGAAGGAATGGCGCAGCATGTGCGGGTGCAGATTCTGCCCCAGCTCCCGCTCGCCGGCGGCCTTGACCCGAAGCTGGATCGCTCGGGGCCCCAGGCGTCGGCCTTGCTGGCTGACGAACACCGCATCGTCCGCCGGGTTGGTCAAAAGGCGCAATGGCAGCCATAGCTGCAAGGCTTCGCGGGCTTTTCTGCCCACCGGCAGCACGCGGGTCTTGCAGCCTTTGCCGAGCACTTGTATCAGGCCATCGGCGAGGTCCAACTGATCGAGGTTCAGGCTTGTCAGCTCCGACAGGCGCAGGCCCGAAGAATAGAACAGCTCAAGGATTGCCTGGTCGCGATGGGCCAGGAAGTCATCTTCTACCGCACCATCGAGCAGCTGCAAGGCACGATCGGTATCCAGGGTCTTGGGCAGGCGCCGCTCGCCTTTGGGCGGGGACAGGCCATTGGCCGGGTCGTGATCGCACAGGCCTTCGCGATTGAGGTAGTGATAGAGGCCGCGCACTGCCGACAGCAGGCGAGACAGGCTGCGCGAGGACTGGCCTTGCTGGTGCAACCGGGCGATCAGGCTGCGCAGGGCCTGGATATCCAGGGCCTTCCAGCTGCTGACGTGCTGTTTTTCGCAATAGGCCAGGACCTTGTTCAAGTCCCGCCGATAAGCTTCCAGCGTGTGGGGCGACACTTGGCGCTCATTGCGCAGGTGAGCGCAGTAGGCGTCCAGTTGCCGCTCCATGGTCAGCGCACCGCGCGCAGTGTGGTGGTGTGACGCGGCAGGACGCGGCCCAGCACTTCGGCGATGTAGGTCAGGAACAGCGTGCCCACCGAACTTTTGTAGTGCGCAGGGTCACGGCTGGCGATGGCCAGCACGCCGTGCAAGCCTTGATGGCTGACGGCGATGACGGCGGTAGAGCCGATCTGCTTGCGCTGCTCTGCACCAAACAGGAAGTCCAGTTCATGTTCACGCAAGGTGCCGCTGACAGTCTTGCCTTCGGACAGCAGGCCACCGATGGCTGTCTGTGCTTCGCCACCTGTGACCCAGCGACCCACGGGCATCGGGTTGTCGCTGAACAGGATCAGGCTGACAAAGGGCACCTGGAAGTCCTCGCGCAGGCTGTCTTCCACGGCAATCACCGTTTCTTCCAGGCTGGCGGCGTCCATCAGGGTCAGGATCAGGCGGCGGGTCTTGTCGAACAGGCGGTCGTTGTCGCGGGCCACGTCCATCAGGTGGGACAGCCGATGGCGCATTTCAATATTGCGCTCGCGCAGGATCTTCATCTGCCGCTCCACCAGCGACACGGTATCGCCGCGCTGGTGGGGAATGCGCAAGGCCGGCAGCAGTTCTTCATGCTCGACGAAGAAGTCCGGATTAGCCTCAAGGTACGCCGCGACAGCAGCGGCCTCCAGGCTTTCACTCGGGGTGGCGTGTGCGGGTACTTGAGGCTTATCGGTCATTGGCTTGGCTCACTCATAGACGGACCTGTCCTTCGTATACACGCGAGGCCGGCCCGGTCATCATCACCGGGTGGCCAGGGCCTGCCCATTCGATGGACAAGCGTCCACCGGGCAGGTCGATCAGCAGCGGCGAATCCATCCACCCCTGGCTGATCGCGGCTACGGCAGCGGCACAAGCGCCGGTACCGCAAGCCTGGGTTTCGCCGGCGCCGCGTTCCCAAACGCGCAATTGCGCGCGGGTACGGTCGATCACCTGCAGGAAGCCCACATTGACCCGCGCTGGAAAGCGCGGGTGATGTTCGATCTTCGGCCCCAGTTCGTGCACCGGGGCGTTATTGATGTCGTTGACCCGCAGTACCGCATGGGGGTTGCCCATGGACACGGCGGCGATATCCACGGTTCTGCCATCCACGTCCAGCGGGTAACTGAGGGCCTGCTCGGTGGCCTGGAACGGAATATCCGCCGGCACCAGGCGTGGCGCGCCCATGTTGACGCTGATCTGGCCGTCACTGCGAATATCCAGTTCGATCACGCCGCCCTTGGTTTCGACGCGAATCTGGCGCTTGGCGGTCAGGCGCTTGTCCAGCACAAAGCGTGCAAAGCAGCGCGCACCGTTGCCGCACTGTTCCACTTCGGAACCGTCGGAATTGAAGATCCGGTAGCGGAAGTCCACCTCCGGGTTGCTCGGCGCCTCCACCAGCAGCAATTGGTCGAAACCGATGCCGGTGTGACGGTCGCCCCACTGTTTGGCGTGTTTGGGCAGGATGTGCGCGTGCTGGCTGACCAGGTCGAGAACCATGAAATCATTGCCCAGCCCGTGCATCTTGGTAAAACGCAGCAGCATGGCTTACTCCGGCAGCAGGCTTTCGCCAGCATACAACTGGGCTACCGTCTCGCGGCGACGCACTTCAAACGCTTGATCACCGTCCACCAGCACCTCGGCGGCACGGCCGCGAGTGTTGTAGTTGGAACTCATGACAAACCCATAGGCACCCGCCGAATGCACGGCCAGCAGATCGCCTTCTTCCAGGGCCAGCTGACGGTCCTTGGCCAGGAAGTCGCCGGTCTCGCAGATCGGGCCGACGATGTCGTAGGCGCGGGCTTCGCTGGCGCGCGGCGTCACGGCGGTGACATTCATCCAGGCCTGGTAAAGCGCCGGGCGGATCAGGTCGTTCATCGCCGCATCGACGATGGCGAAATCCTTGTGTTCGGTGTGCTTGAGGTACTCGACCTGGGTCAACAGCACGCCGGCGTTGGCGACAATATAGCGGCCCGGCTCGAACATCAGCGTCAGGTCGCGGCCTTCGATGCGTTCGCGCACGGCCTGGATATAGTCGCTAATCAACGGTGGCTCTTCGTCTCGATAACGTACGCCGACGCCGCCGCCCAGGTCGATGTGTTGCAGGTAGATGCCGCACTCGCCCAAACGATCGATCAAGGCCAGCAGACGGTCAAGGGCATCCAGAAAGGGTGGCAGTGTGGTCAGTTGCGAGCCGATATGGCAGTCGACACCCAGTACTTCCAGGTTTGGCAGTTGCGCGGCGCGGATGTACACCTCTTCGGCGTCGGCGATGGCGATGCCGAACTTGTTCTCTTTGAGACCGGTGGAAATGTACGGGTGGGTGCCGGCGTCGACATCCGGGTTGACGCGCAGGGAGATCGGCGCACGAACGCCCATCTCGGCGGCAACGACTTGCAGGCGCTCCAGCTCGTCGGTGGATTCGACGTTGAAGCAATGTACGCCGACTTCCAGGGCGCGGCGCATGTCTTCGCGGGTCTTGCCGACGCCGGAGAACACGATTTTCTCAGCCTGGCCGCCGGCGGCCAATACGCGTTCGAGCTCGCCACGGGAGACGATGTCGAAACCGGCGCCCATGCGCGCCAGGACATTCAGCACACCCAGGTTGGAGTTGGCCTTGACCGCGTAGCACACCAGATGCGGCACGCCATCGAGGGCGTCAGTGAACGAGCGGTATTGGGCTTCGATATGCGCACGGGAGTACACATAGGTCGGGGTACCAAAGCGCTGGGCAATCGCGGACAGCGCCACGCCTTCCGCGAACAGCTCGCCGTCCCGGTAGTTAAAAGCGTCCATAAGTTTCCCTTAGTAGGTGTCGTGCTTATTCGCTTTTGACGGCTTTTGCGACGATTGCGCCTGTTCATTCGGATCTTTGCTGTCATCCGGCAGGTACAACGGGCCTTTCTGGCCACAGGCACTAACGAGGCAAGCGACCGCGACGAGCGCAGCAAGGGAAGAGATCAGGCGCTTCATGGCGAAATCCTTGAATATGCATTAATTGCGCCCGAGTATACCGACCACCCGGCAGCTTGCCTATGCGCCGCACTACCCGTCCGGCGGGGCTTTGCCGAGGAGCACAAGAAGCGGGCTACGCTGCTTGATGATATTTCGTACTGCCATCTGTAATGAAATCGGTATCCTTTGCAATCGGCGAAGCGCGTCCGTATTGTGCCCCGCTTGAGCAAAACCAGACACTTTTGAGGTTGCCACAATGAGTTTGACCGAAGCCCGTTTTCACGACCTGGTGGATGCCACCCAGGAGAAGCTGGAAGATATTTTCGACGACAGCGACCTGGATGTGGATCTGGAAAACTCGGCTGGTGTGCTGACCGTCAAGTTCGAGAACGGCACTCAGTTGATCTTCAGTCGCCAGGAGCCGTTGCGCCAACTGTGGCTCGCAGCGCGCACCGGTGGTTTTCACTTCGATTACGATGAAGAGGAAAACCGTTGGACGCACGACACCACTGAGGAGTTGCTGAGCGAAATGCTTGCTCGTCTCACGAAGGAACAGTCCGGTGCTGACCTGGACTTCGAAGAGATCTGACCGTGACCCAGCCTGTACCTGTACGCCCGCCCAAGCCGCTGTTCAGCAATGTCAGCCCGGCGGTGCCGTCACCTTGTATCAGTTTGTGTCGCCTGGACGAGCAGAAAGTCTGCCTCGGCTGCTTCCGCCACGTGGAAGACATCCGTGAATGGCGCTCCGCCGACGATGCGCGGCGCAGGGTAATCTGTGCCCAGGCAGAGCAGCGCAAGGCACACGCCTGATGCCATCTTGTTTATTTGTGTCGCTGTGGTAGTGTCCGGGTACACCTCAACTCATCGAGGTCCGTGAGAACCCCGCCTTTTTCTGGCGGGGTTTTGCTTTTTTGTGCAGAAAAAAGGAGTCTGCCTGAATCATGACCGCACCTTCCATCATTCTTACCCGTCTTGACGTGCAGCGTCTTGAGCAACTGATCGACCGCTTGGGCGACGAGTTTCCCGGCGTCGAAGCGTTGCAAGCCGAACTCGACCGCGCCGAAGACGTGGTCGGTCACGATGAAGTGACTGCGGGTGTCGTGACCATGAACTCCAGCGTGCATTGCCGTGAGCAAAGCAGCGGCAAGGACTATCACCTGACGCTGGTCTACCCCAAGGACGCGAACGCCGACGAAGGCAAGATCTCGATCCTGGCGCCGGTAGGCAGTGCTTTGCTGGGTCTGCAAGTGGGCCAGCATATCGACTGGCCTGCACCGGGTGGCAAGACGCTCAAGCTGGAATTGCTCAGTGTCGAAGGCCAGCCCAAGGATGGCGGGGCTTTCTCGCTCTAAATCTGGCCCAGTGCGGCATTGAGGGACTGTTCCAGTTCGGCTTTGTAGCGCAGGTACAAATTGCTCGGGCTTTGCACATCACCGAGCAGTCCTGACAAGTCCAGATCAGTGATGTAGCAACGGTAACGTTCGGTTTCCCGGCGTTGCCCGACGATCTCCCGGGCGACCACGGCAAACAGCTGGTCGCCAAATTCCAGTTCGCAAAATTCCCGCTGATTGCAGTAAAGGGTGATCCCCACCTGGCCAGGCGCACCTTTGCCGATAATTGCCTGCACGTCATAAAACGGCTTGTTGGCAGGGTTCTGCGGCGCCGATCGTGGCTCCACGCCGCGCGCGCGGCTGCTGCCCGATGGCAATAACTGATAGTACAAGGTGTGCACTTCACCCAGGGGCTGTCGGGAATCCAGGGACGACAGCGCTTCGCGGCGATAGAGGATCGATTGCAGGAAGCGTTGCAGCGGAGCCAGCAGACTTTGTTCATCATGAAACGGCAAGCGCTGCTGCCAAAGCGCGTTGAATTCGTCGAGCACGTACAGCTGGGCGAAGCCTTCATTGACTCGATAGAACACTTGCACGCAATCGGCCTGGCCCATAGGCAGGAGCAGCGCCAGGTCATGGTCTTCCAGGGCCATGGCGTCAAGGTGCCAAGGGCTGTAGCTGGCCAGTTCCTCACTGAGGTAGGCAATCAGCGCGTCCTGGGTTGGCAGTGACACATGATTGGCCTGGCCCGGTGTCAGTTCCATGACGTGATAGTGCTGTTGCACCTGCAACAGGTAACGATGATTGGCTTGGCCAAGCAGCAGGTGTTGTGCGGTGTCGAACACCTCTTCTACACGCTGGGCAATGAACTGCGCACGGTTGTGACAGAAGCAGCGCACCCGCAGCCGTGGCAGATGACCCGGCGGTAGTTGGTTGAGGTAGTCGCGCAGGCAGTCGAGCAGGGCGTGGGGCCCGTCGTAGCGGCTGACCATCACCTCATTCCAGCTGTTGAGCATGACCTGGTCCAGGGTCAGCACCAGGTTTTCGCGTACACCGGCGTAGCTCAGGGAGTCGGTGCGCTCTGTTGTCATCAGGATATTCAGGTCGCGATGATGCTTGAGCGGGTCCACGCCGA
Source organism: Pseudomonas sp. OST1909 (assembly GCF_015277575.1). Classification (NCBI taxonomy): domain Bacteria; kingdom Pseudomonadati; phylum Pseudomonadota; class Gammaproteobacteria; order Pseudomonadales; family Pseudomonadaceae; genus Pseudomonas; species Pseudomonas sp. OST1909. The sequence goes on along the minus strand of NZ_CP063780.1, from coordinate 6,285,342 downwards.
CGTTGATCAGCAACAGTACCTCTTCCGGCACTGCCGGGCGCAGCAAGCGGCTCTCATCGACACTGGCCAGGGGCAGGGTGATGGTCTGTTGCAGGCTGCCCAGCAGGTTGAACAGTTCGAACTCGGTCATGTCGCTGACACCGGGGTGTAGCGCCAGGCGGGTACTGCTGTCGATCACGCCGTTGCGATGGCACCAGGTGAGCATTTCCAGCAGGTCCCGGCTGCGTTTGATCGGCGCGAAGTGCTCCCACTCCAAGGCCGTCAGGTTGCCGTTATACAAACCCCAATGGTGCTGGCCCGGCTCCTTGCGGTTGGGCGACTGCACCAGGGTCAGGGTGTCTTCGGCCAGGTCCGGGGCGATGCCTGGGTTAATGAACTCAACCTTGCCGGCCTTGCGTTCGAACGCCGCATACAAGCGCCGGCCCAGTACATTGAGGTCGCGTTTGTTGATCAGGCTGGCAGTCTGTTCGCTACGGGCGAACTGGGTGAGGAAACGGTAGCTGTAGTTCAGTTCATTGACCAGGGCGCGGCGCTCGGAAGCAACCTGACGCACTTTCCACTGGCTGCGACTGTCCAGCAGGGCCAGTTGGCGCTGGTCCCAACCCCATTCCCGGGCCAGGCGTTCCAGCAGCAGTCGCTGCCAAGTGGCGGTGCGCTGGCCGGCGCTGAGCTTGCGGTTGATCTTCAGGTACAGGCTGCGTCGTACCAGTTCCAGGCGATCCGGCTCGTTGCGGGCCTTGAGGTATTCCTCGATGCGGCGATACACCACGATGTAAGGGTCCAGCTCATCCAGGTCCACTTGGTTGGCGAACACCGCTCGCTTGAAACGCAGGCTCAGGCAGTACACGTTCGGATGTTCGCTGGCGTAGACCTCGGTCAGCAGCAGCTTGAGCACCGATTTGTACGGTGACTCGATGCCCTTGAACAATTGCCACAGCCCGGCACCTATGAACTCGCCCGGCGGGATATGGGCCAGGTGACCCAGGTCGAGGGTTTCATCGGCGCGGATAAACCGCTTGGAAATCAGGGCGTGGGTAAATTCGGCGTAGCGCTTTTCTTCGTAGACCGGCACCAGCCACCAGATCGGCGTGCGCCCGGCCAGCCAGATGGCTGTGCGGTAGAACTCGTCCAGCAGCAGGTAGTGCTGGGTAGTACCGCAATCGTCGGAGCTTAGTTGCGTGTCGCGTTCACCCAGGACAAAGCGTGTAGGTTCGATCAGGAAAAAATGCGCCTCGGCGCCCATGCTCAAGGCCCAGGCTTCCAGCAGTTGGCACTTCTTGCGCAGCTCTGCCAGTTCGCTTTCGTCCAGGTCGGGGGCGTGGCACACCCACACGTCCATATCGCTTTGATCGGCCTGGGCCAGCGTGCCGAGGCTGCCCATCAGGAACAGGCCGTGGATGGGGCGGGGCGGGTTGCCATGGCGCGGTTTATAGGAGAACGAGCGGGTCAGGCGTTGGGCTTCGGCCAGGGCCTGGGCGTCAGGTTCGAAATTCGACAGCCCCGCCGGGGTGCTGCTGGAGACATAGCCCGGCAACAGCGGGTGATTGACGTGGAAAAACAGCGGCAACAAAGTCAGCACGCCTTGTTGGCGTGGTGTCAGCCCCTCGACAGCCCGGGCCATGCGGCCCTCATTGAGGGCCATGAAACGCGCGCGCAACTGGGTCAGCACCTTGCGGTCGATGCCTTCGTCCAGATCAGGGCGGATTTCGTGGGTGCGGGTCATGTCGAACTCGGTGGCTAGCTGGGCCCGACGTGGGCAGCCATGCAGGAGTCTACAGACAGTAGCGTAGGAGTTTTAGAGGGAAGTGGCTTTTTGGCGTCAGAATTTTTGCGCCACACAACAGCGCCCTCGGAGTCCGCAACGGGCGGACCCCATGGGCGGGATCAGGTGTCAGGCAGCTTCTTTGGTGCTGGCAGTGGTCAGAATGGTCAGCAGGGTTTGAGCCTGTTCTGCAGCATCCCGGCCAAGGCTCGTCAGGTAGCCCCCGTCCGGCTGATCGATCAGTCCTTTCGCATGGAGGCGCTTGGCAGCGGCGATGGCGGTAGGAGCGGCGGTCTGATGGACTTTCAAGCCCTCCTTGGTGCTGTCCAAGGGGAAGAGTACAAGGATTTCCAGTTCGGCAACCAACTCAGGGGTATACGACATAAGGACTCCAGACTTTCTAAAATTTATTAGAGGCTAGCAGGCCATAAGGTGAACGCACTTTGCCGAACTGTCCAGCGTGTTGCTGCGTGCCGGGGTTATTCCTTTTCCGGCGGCAACTCGGGCAGTGCTCGCAGCGCCGTTTCATACCAATCGGTATTGAAGGCGCGGTCATCTTCGAGCATGGCGTCGATCTCGAAGGCCAGCACGTGAGCCATCAGATTCAGGATGTCGTCGCGCTCGTAGCCCACCAGGGTCAGTTTGTTGAACGTTGCCTTGGCCGCTGGCGGGTTGTCGCTTTCGATCTGGTTTTCGATGGCTTCGATCAGCGTGGTTTCGGTGAATTCTTCTTCGTCATTGTCGATATCGGTCGGCTCGCTCATGGCAGGCTCCTCAAGGAAAGGGTGCCAGTCTACCGCCATTCAGGCAGGTGATGCTGCTGGTCAGGCCGGGCGCCTGGAACTATAACTCTTGCAGCCAACCCCACACCCGGCCTGGAGGCATCTGCAATGCTCAAGCTCTACGGATTTTCAGTCAGTAACTACTACAACATGGTCAAGCTTGCACTTCTGGAGAAAGGGCTGGCTTTCGAGGAGGTGCCTTTTTATGCAGGCCAGACCCCCGAAGCCTTGGCGGTGAGCCCGCGAGGCAAAGTGCCGGTGCTGGGCGTCAAGCAAGGGTTTATCAATGAAACCAGCGTGATTCTGGAGTACATCGAACACACTCAGGAAGGCCCTTCATTGCTGCCGGCCGACCCTTTTCAACGGGCTCAGGTGCTGGCGCTGTGCCGTGAAATCGAGCTCTACATCGAACTGCCTGCGCGAGCGTGTTTCGCCGAGGCTTTTTTCGGCATGACGGTGCCGGAGGCGATCAAGGAGAAATCCAGGGCCGAGCTGCTGCTTGGGATCGGTACGTTAGGTCGGCACGGTAAGTTCGCGCCTTATGTGGCTGGGGAGAACTTCACCATTGCGGATTTGTATTTCATGTACAGCCTGAACCTGGCGTGCGGCGTGGGCGAGAAGCTGTTCGGGCTGGACCTGCTGGCGCAGTTGCCGCAGGCGAAGGCATTGCTGGGGCGCCTGAATGAAATGCCCAACGCGCAGAAGGTAGAGGCGGACAGGCAGGCGGCGATGCCGGCATTCATGGCGATGATTGCGGCCAAGAAATAAACCTTTGGCATCTGTAAGGGCGCCATCGCGGGCAAGCCCGCTCCCACATTTTGATGTGTGAACCCAATCAAGTGTGGGAGCTGGCTTGCCTGCGATGCTTTTAGCGGCTGGCGAGCAATTCTTTGCCGCGCACGACCGCTGCCTTGACCTGTGCCGGCGCAGTGCCGCCCACATGGTTGCGGGCATTTACCGAGCCTTCCAGGGTCAGCACGGCAAACACATCCTGTTCGATCTGGTCGCTGAACTGGCGCAGTTCTTCCAGGCTCATTTCCGCCAGGTCCTTGCCGGTGTCCACACCGTATTTCACCGCGTGGCCGACGATTTCGTGGCAGTCACGAAATGGCAGGCCACGGCGCACCAGGTAGTCCGCCAGGTCGGTTGCCGTGGAGAAACCACGCAGGGCTGCTTCACGCATGATCGCGTGTTTGGGCTTGATCGCGGGGATCATGTCGGCAAAGGCGCGCAGCGAATCACGCAGGGTGTCCGCGGCGTCGAACAGCGGTTCCTTGTCTTCCTGGTTGTCCTTGTTGTAGGCCAGGGGCTGGCCTTTCATCAGGGTCAACAGGCCCATCAGCGCGCCGAATACACGGCCGCTCTTGCCGCGCACCAACTCAGGCACGTCAGGGTTTTTCTTTTGCGGCATGATCGAGCTGCCGGTGCAGAAGCGGTCCGGCAGGTCGATGAACTGGAATTGGGCGCTGGTCCATAGCACCAGCTCTTCGGAGAAGCGCGACAGGTGCATCATCGCGATACTGGCGGCGGCACAGAATTCGATGGCGAAGTCGCGGTCCGACACGCCGTCCAGGGAGTTGCCGCCCACGGCGTCAAAACCCAGCAGCTGCGCGGTGTACTCGCGGTCGATCGGGTAGGTGGTGCCGGCCAGCGCAGCGCTGCCCAACGGCATACGGTTGGCGCGCTTGCGGCAATCGACCAGGCGCTCGTAATCGCGACTGAGCATTTCGAACCAGGCCAGCAGATGGTGACCGAAGGTCACTGGCTGGGCGGTCTGCAAGTGAGTGAAGCCGGGCATGATGGTGTCCGATTCACGCTCGGCCTGCTCCAGCAAACCTTTTTGCAGGCGGGTGATTTCGGCCAGGATCAGGTCGATTTCATCGCGCAGCCACAGGCGAATATCGGTGGCTACCTGATCGTTACGGCTGCGGCCGGTGTGCAGTTTCTTGCCGGTCACGCCGATGCGATCGGTCAGGCGTGCCTCGATGTTCATGTGCACGTCTTCCAGATCGACGCGCCAGTCGAACGTGCCTGCCTCGATTTCACCGCGGATGGTGGTCAGGCCGTCGATGATGCTGTCACGCTCGGCGTCGGTCAGCACGCCGACCTTGGCCAGCATCGTGGCATGGGCGATGGAGCCCATGATGTCGTGGCGGTACAGGCGCTGGTCGAAGGTGACGGAGGCGGTGAAGCGCGCGACGAAGGCGTCGACGGGTTCACTGAAGCGGCCGCCCCAGGACTGGTTGGTCTTGTCGGTGCTCATGGATTCGCTCGTGATCTGCTTGAAAGAGGCATGAAGGTGTACCGGCGATAATAACAGGGTTGCCCGTGAAGGCGGTGCCGCGGGTGATCGGCAATTTTATTTGTGTCCTAGATGGCTAAGTGCCTTGCCGCCGAACGCATCCGGGACGAGACTGGAGATACGTACTTGTTGAAACGATATTTGACGATTGAGCAATATCGTCTCAGTGAGCGTCTACAGTTGGACTGCTAGTGTGTGAATGCACCAAAGTCTGGTGATGCGGTCATAACCAGACTATCCATTAAACAGGGGGGTATTCGGATTGTGTATCAGTGAACCCTACGACGATGCCCGAAGGCAGCAGGTCTTGGGCGCTATTGAACAGGTCCGGGTAAATTTGGGTGCCGCTCTCAGGGCACTTTTTGCCGCTCGCGCTAGTCTTAGCGTGGATCGCTGTGACGCAAGTCACCGCACCTGTCTACGCTATCCTTGTGCGAGACTCACGCAGGAATCCAGCGCAATATGAATGTCCTGATCGTTGATGACGAACCCCAAGCCCGCGAGCGACTGAGCCGTCTTGTCAGTGAACTCGAGGGTTATACAGTCCTTGAACCGAGTGCCACCAGCGGTGAGGAGGCGTTGACGCTGATCGACAGCCTCAAGCCGGATGTGGTGCTGCTCGATATCCGTATGCCGGGCTTTGATGGCCTGCAAGTCGCTGCCCGCCTGAGCGAGCGCGAATCGCCACCTGCCGTGGTGTTGTGCGCGGCCCAGGAAGAGTTCTCTGCACAGACGCTGGAAGACAGCAGTGTCAGTTTTCTCGTCAAGCCGGTCACCGCCGAGGCCTTGCTCAAAGCCTTGAAAAAAGCCGAGCGTCCCAGCCGTGCCCAACTTGCCGCACTGACCCAGCCTGCGGCCCAAAGTGGTAACGGGCCACGCAGCCACATCAGTGCGCGCACCCGCAAAGGCATCGAGCTGATCCCGCTCAACCAGGTGGTCTACTTTATTGCCGATCACAAGTACGTGACCCTGCGCCATGAAGCCGGCGAAGTGCTGCTGGATGAGCCGCTCAAGGCTCTTGAGGATGAATTCGGCGACCGTTTTGTGCGTATCCATCGCAACGCGCTGGTAGCCCGCGAACGTATCGAGCGCTTGCAGCGCACACCCCTGGGGCACTTTCAGCTCTTCCTGAAGGGGCTCAATGGCGATGCGTTGATCGTCAGCCGACGCCATGTCGCTGGCGTGCGCAAGATGATGCAGCAGCTTTAGCCCAAGGGCTGGGGCGCGGTCTGCCTTCCTTATCCCGGTGCGATGTGGCCAGGGAGGCCCCGCACTTGCTGATTCAAATCAAAGCGTATTTGCCTGAGCTGTTATTATCCGCCGTATCTATTCAGTACGGATTGATCCATGTCCTCTCGCGAAATCCGCATCGCCACCCGTAAAAGCGCCTTGGCCTTGTGGCAGGCCGAATACGTCAAAGCACGCCTTGAGCAGGCTCATCCGGGCCTCAAGGTATCCCTGGTGCCCATGGTCAGTCGCGGCGACAAGCTGCTGGACTCACCCCTGTCGAAAATCGGCGGCAAGGGTCTTTTCGTCAAGGAGCTGGAAACTGCGCTGCTGGAAAACGAAGCCGACATCGCTGTGCATTCGATGAAAGACGTGCCCATGGACTTCCCTGAAGGCCTGGGCCTTTTTTGCATCTGCGAGCGCGAAGATCCGCGTGATGCCTTTGTTTCCAATACCTACGCGTCCCTGGATGACTTGCCGCTGGGCAGCATCGTCGGCACCTCCAGCCTGCGTCGCCAGGCTCAGTTGCTGACACGTCGGCCCGACTTGCAGATTCGCTTTTTGCGCGGCAACGTCAACACGCGCCTGGCCAAGCTGGATGCCGGCGAATATGACGCGATCATTCTTGCCGCCGCCGGCTTGATCCGCTTGGGCTTCGAAGATCGCATCACATCGGCCATCAGCGTCGAAGACAGCCTGCCCGCCGGCGGGCAGGGCGCAGTCGGCATCGAATGTCGGACCGTCGACAGCGAAATCCACGCACTGCTCAAGCCCCTCGATCACGCCGATACCGAAGTTCGTGTGACCGCCGAGCGCGCCCTGAACAAACACCTCAATGGCGGCTGCCAAGTCCCCATCGCCTGTTATGCCGTACTCGAAGGTGAGAGCCTGTGGCTGCGCGGCCTGGTGGGGGATCCGGATGGCGGTACCCTGCTGACTGCCCAGGTGCGTGGGCCGCAACGAGACGCCACGGCCTTGGGGATTCAGGTTGCCGAGGAGTTGCTGGACAAAGGCGCCGGTGCCATTTTGCAAAAAGTCTATGGCGAGGCCGGTCCGCAGTGACCGACTGGCGAGTGCTGCTGACGCGGCCTGCCGAGGAGTCGACAGCCCTGGCGGCGTTATTGTCCCAGGCCGGTATATACAGCAGCCGTCTGCCGTTGCTGGAGACGCAAGCGTTAGCGGTTACGGCTGAGCAACAAGCGGTGTTTGACGCGTTGCAGCGTTATTGCGCGGTCATTGTTGTGAGCAAGCCGGCCGCGCGCCTGGCGCTGCAACGGTTGGGGAATGCCGTGCCACCAATGCCGTGGTTCAGCGTCGGTGCGGCGACGGCGCAGATCCTGGCCGGTCATGGCCTCGACGTTCATTATCCCGCCACTGGCGATGACAGCGAGGCCTTGCTTCAATTGCCTGCATTGCGCGAGGCTATCGCACAGCCGGGCGCCAAGGTGCTGATCCTGCGTGGCGAGGGCGGCCGAGAGTTGCTGGCAGAGCGTTTGCGTGAGCAAGGTGCTAGTGTCGACTATCTGGAATTGTATCGGCGTTTTCTCCCGGTCTACGAGACGGGTGCGCTGATGCAACGCATCCGGTTGGAACGCTTGAACGGCCTGGTGGTCAGCAGTGGACAGGGTTTTTTACACCTGCAAGCCCTGGCCGGCCGTGATTGGCCCCTGGTGGCAAAGCTGCCGTTGTTCGTGCCCAGCCCGCGCGTCTATGAGATGGCGCGGGCCGCTGGCGCAAAAAAAGTTGTGGATTGTCGCGGCGCAAGTGCCGCGGCTTTGTTAGTGGCGTTGGGGAGCTATCCCGTTCCCACTCTCTGATACGCAAAGGACGGATACGTGAGCGAAACAGCCTTGCCTAAAGATGAAGCTCAGCCCGCGCTTGATGCGCCGGTCGAGACACCGGTCACCGCGCCGCGCCGCGGCAATGGCCTGGCGGTCGTCGCCTTGCTGCTAGGGGCTGCTGGCGTAGCTGCTGGCGGCTGGGGGATCTGGCAGGTCCGCGCCCTTCAAGCCAGCAACCAACATCAATTGAGCCAAGTGCAGACCCTGGATGACCAGTCCCAGAGCCTCAAGCAAAGCCAGCAACAGTTGGCCGCCCGCCTGGCACAATTGCCGGGTGCGGACGAGCTGGAAGAACGCCGCCGTCTGGTTGCCCAGTTGCAGGGCGATCAGCAACGCCTGAGCCAGCGCCTCGAAACGGTGTTGGGCGCCAGCCGCAAGGATTGGCGCCTGGCCGAGGCGGAGCATCTGATCCGTCTGGCCAGCTTGCGTTTGTCTGCCTTGCAAGACATCAACAGTGCGCAGTCGCTGGTCCAGGGCGCCGACGAGATTCTTCGCGAGCAGAGCGACCCAGGGGCTTTCACCGCCCGTGAGCAACTGGCCAAGAGCCTTGCCGCACTGCGCAGCACTGAGCAACCAGACCGCACCGGCCTGTACCTGCAACTGGCGGCCTTGCGTGACCAGGTCGTGCAACTGGCGGCGATTGCCCCGGAGTATCAGCTTACGGAGCCTGCTTCCCAAGGGCGCCCCACAAGCGATACGCAGAACCAGTTGAGCCAGTGGTGGGAACAGATTTCCCGCTATTTCCGCATCGACTTCAACCCGGATGACAATATCCGGCCATTGTTGGCAGGCCAGGGCTTGAACCAAGTGCGCCTGGCCCTGAGCCTGGCGCTGGAGCAGGCGCAGTGGGCCGCGCTCAACGGCGAGTCGGCGGTATACAGCCGCTCGCTGGGCGAAGCGCGCAGCGTATTGCAAGACAACTTCAATCAGGACAACCCGCAGAGCAAGGCGATGCTGGCGCGTATAGCTGAACTTGAGCCCAAGGCCGTGTCGGTGGTGACGCCGGACCTGGCTGCGAGCCTGGCCGCCGTGCAGGCTTACCTTGAACGTCGTCATCTGTCTGCCGACGAAGCCAAGGCTGCGGCCGGCAACCCGGCGACCCAGGAGTAGAGCTGATGAAGCGTTTCTATGTGATCCTGGTGCTGGCGATTGCAGTCGCCCTCGCACTGGCCGTGGGTATTTCGAAACACACCGGCTACGTGCTGATTACCTATCCGCATTTGCTGCATTACGAGTCAAGCCTGTGGGCTACCCTGGTGGCGGTGTTTGCCATCGGCCTGGCGATCTACCTGGTTCGTGTGTTGCTGAGCCTGATCACGACCTCCGGTGGCGTGGTCAATCCATGGTCGCGACGCAACCGCAGCCGCCGTGTGCAGATCGCGATCGAGCAAGGCCAGATGGACCTTGCCGAGGGCCGCTGGGCCAGTGCCGAGCGCCACTTGCACCGCGCTGCCGAAGCAGAGCGTCAGCCGCTGCTCTATTACATCGGTGCTGCCCGTGCGGCCAATGAGCAGGGCCGCTATGAGGAATCCGACGGCTTGCTGGAGCGCGCCCTGGAGCGCCAGCCCCAGGCGGAATTGGCCGTAGCCCTGAGCCATGCGCAACTGCAGATGGACCGCGGCGATACGGAAGGCGCCCTGGTTACGCTTCAGGCGATGCACGAGCGTCACCCGCATAACGCGCAGGTACTCAGGCAGCTACAGCGCCTGCATCAGCAGCGTGGCGATTGGTCCTCGGTGATTCGCCTGCTGCCTGAACTGCGCAAGGACAAAGTCTTGCCCGCCAGTGAGCTGGCCGAGCTGGAACGTCGTGCCTGGGGCGAAAACCTGAGCCTGGCTGCCCAGCGTGAAGAGCAGGGCGAGGCGGGCTTGCAGTCTCTGGAACGGGCCTGGGAGCAACTGACCTCGGCCCAGCGCCAGCAGCCACAATTGGTGCTGGCTTATGCCGACCAACTGCGTCGGCTAGGCGCGGATGCAAAGGCCGAGGAAGTGCTGCGTGGTGCCCTCAAGCGCGACTATGACAGCCATCTGATTCGGCTGTATGGCCTGTTGCGTGGCAGTGACCCGGCGCGCCAGTTGAAGTTTGCCGAAGGCTGGCTCAAGGACCATCCGGGCGATGCCAGCTTGCTGCTGACGCTTGGCCGTCTGTGCCTGCAAAACAGCCTGTGGGGCAAGGCGCGGGACTATCTGGAAAGCAGCCTGCAAGTTCAGCGCAACCCCGAAGCCTGTGCCGAATTGGCCCGCCTGCTGGCCCAACTGGGCGACACCGAGCGCAGCAACCAGCTGTTTCAGGAAGGTCTGGGGCTGCTCGACAATCGTCTGTTGTCCTCGCCTCTGCCAGTACCCGCGCGTATTTGAAGTAGGAAAGGGTGAATGGATTGGCTCGGATCTATCCGACACCCGATCCTTAAAACCCCAATAAACACTCGGTATAACTGACGTGATGACTAATTCCTACTTGTTGTAACTGGATTTCCGCCATGCCTTGGCGGAATGTCCTTGCTTCTTCGCGGAATTGTCTGCTCCGGGGCGTCTTGAAAGGGGTCGGGCCTTTCCTCTACCGTAGCGACCTATCTCTTGCAGTGCGGATAAACAATGTCTTTGGCCCCTTTACGCTCCTTGTTTTTGCTGGCGTTCATGGCGGGTGCGCTGACGTTGGGCGCGTCCTTCTATCTGGAATACGGCGCGTTGCTACGGCCTTGCTTTCTGTGCCAGGTACAACGTCTGTTTCTGGCCACTTTTGCGCTGATCAACCTGATGGCCGCCCTTCATAATCCCGGGCGCTCCGGCCTTTGTCTGTATGGGCTGGCGAGCACCGTGTGTGCATTATTGGGCGCCATCACTGCCGGGCGCCAAGTGCTATTGCAGAATATTCCGTCAGGTGCGGGCCGGGATTGCTGGCCCAGCTTGCACTACATGATCGAAAACCTGTCGTTCTGGCAGGCGGCGAGGTCAGTGTTCAACGGGACTGTCGATTGCGTTGAAATCAACTGGACGCTATTTGACCTGAGCCTGCCGGAGTGGAGCCTGTTGTTCTTTGTGGCGATGTTGATCCTGGGTGTCATGCAATGCTCGCGGCTGTTGTTCAGTAAGCATTTGCGCATCACAACGTCATGAAAACGGGACGCGCGTTGTAGGAGTGGATTAAACACTTGTATGAACATTCTCTCCTGCGTACCTTGAAGCCATAGTCATGCGGGCATAATCTGGCCCGCACGCGTATCCAAACCATTTGTCAGAAGCGGCTTTGTTCGACTGCTGCTTAATCCTTCAAGTGTTGCGCAGGTACAGAGCAGCAGCGCCCCTATAGGGAAGAGAGATCATCATGCTGGAAAGTTGTCAGAATGCTCAGGAACGTTGGGGTGGGGTGCACAAGCTGATCGATAGATGGCTGTTGGAGCGCCGCGAACTGATTCAGGCCTATGACACTCTTGGTGCCCATCCCGATGCATTGGCTGAGAAGCAAAAGCCTCTGCAAGAATTCTGCGGGTCTTTGGTGGATTACGTGTCTGCGGGTCATTTTGAGGTTTATGAGCAGCTGACCGGCGAAGCGAAAGCCTTCAATGACAAACGCGGATTGGAATTGGCCGAAACCCTTTACCCGCGCATTGATGTGATCACCGAGAAGCTGCTGGCCTTCAATGATCTGTGTGATGAAGGCAAGTGTGTTGCTGAAAAATTCAAGGAGCTCGGCGGTCTGCTCCATGAGCGTTTCGAATTGGAAGATTGCCTGATCGAAGTGTTGCACACGGCCCACAAACAAAAGGCTGCTGTCCAGGCCTGATCCTTGGCGGCGAGATAAAAAACGGTGCGCATGTCGCACCGTTTTTTATGGGTCAGTGGCGAGTGCCGAGCAGTTCGACCTCGAACACCAGCGGCGTATAGGGGGGGATCAACTCACCTGCGCCGTCTGCGCCATAGGCCTGGGCTGAAGGAATCACCAGACGCCATTTCGCACCCACCGGCATCTGTTGCAATGCACTGCTCCAACCGCTGATCACGCTGTTCAGGCGAAACCATTGCGGTTGCGTACTTTTGTCGAAGACAGTTCCGTCAGGCAGTCGGCCCACGTATTTCACCTGCACTTCATCGCTGGCTAACGGCTTGTTGCCAGTGCCCGGTGCCAGCTCGGTGAGCAGAATCCCATTTGCCAATTCACGAACACCACTGGCGGCTTTTTCCCGAGTTAGAAATTGCTGTTCGGCGGCGAGTGCTTTTTCGCTTTGAGGTAGTTGGGCGTTGGCGGCGTTTTGCGCTTCGTGCGCGGTAAGAATCTGTTCGATGCGCGCGTTGTCGAGCGCCAGCGGCTTGCCTTGATAGGCTTGCTTGAGGCCGTCGATCAGGGCCTGGATCTGCAGGTCGGGGACTTCCTGGCGCAAGCGTTCGCCGAGGCTTGCGCCCAAGCTATAGGCTAGATCATGCGCCTCTGTGGCAGTGGTTTTTGACGGCGATTGCTCGCTCGCATCGGCCACGAAGATCGCCAAGCCAAGCACTAGAAAAAGATAACGCGACATGGACATTCTCCCGGCGAAAGTGCGACGGATTATGCCAGTGTGAGTGCGTAAAAACTGGTGAGCATTTGCGTTATATCGATAAGAATTTTCGTACCGTGCAACGCAAGCCCAACGATACTGTCAACATGCGCTAGCGGCGGTAAGAGCAGAGGGCTAGTATGAGCCGCACCCACGTCAGCCAGGAGGTAAACCATGTCGGCCAAACAGAAGCCTGTAAATACCCCGTTGCACTTGCTCCAACAACTTTCGGGCAGCCTGCTCGAACATCTGGAAAGCGCATGTTCCCAGGCGTTGGCCGATGCAGAAAAACTGCTCGCCAAACTGGAAAAACAACGCGGTAAAGCGCAAGAAAAGCTGCACAAGTCCCGTACCAAACTGCAAGACGCCGCTACTGCCGGCAAGTCCAAGGCGCAAGCCAAAGCCAAGGGCGCTGTCAAAGAACTTGAGGACCTGCTGGACGCCCTCAAGGATCGTCAAGCTGAAACCCGCAGCTACATTTCCCAACTCAAAAAAGACGCTCAAGAAAGCCTGAAGCTGGCCCAAGGCGTTGGTCGTGTGAAGGAAGCCGTAGCTAAAGCGCTGGGGGCTCGTACACCCGCAAAAGTTGCAGCCAAGCCCGCTGCCAAAACCGCTGCTGCCAAGCCAGTTGCTAAAACTGCAGCTGCCAAACCGGCAGCCAAGCCAGCCGCTAAAACTGCAGCTGCCAAACCGGCAGCCAAGCCAGCCGCTAAAACTGCAGCTGCCAAACCGGCAGCCAAGCCAGCCGCTAAAACTGCAGCTGCCAAACCAGCTGCCAAACCAGCAGCCAAGCCAGCCGCTAAAACTGCAGCTGCCAAACCAGCAGCCAAGCCAGCCGCTAAAACTGCAGCCGCGAAACCAGCAGCCAAGCCAGCCGCTAAAACTGCAGCCGCGAAACCAGCAGCCAAGCCAGCCGCTAAAACTGCAGCCGCGAAACCAGCAGCCAAGCCAGCCGCCAAAACTGCAGCCGCGAAACCAGCAGCCAAGCCAGCCGCTAAACCTGCAGCCGCGAAACCAGCAGCCAAGCCAGCCGCCAAACCTGCTGCCGCGAAACCAGCAGCCAAGCCAGCCGCTAAACCTGCTGCTGCCAAACCAGCAGTCGCCAAGCCAGCCACTCCACCGGCACCGACAGCATCCACCGCTCCAACCGCATCGGCCAGCACCACGCCTGCACCGGTAGCGCCAAGCACCACCCCAACCAACGCTTCCTAAGCGTCGGTGGCCGCGACGCGCAGCGCCTGCAGCGCGTCGTGGTCAAGGTTGGCGGCTTCGGTCGCCACGCCTTCAAGCCATTCGTACTGACCCACCACCTCATTGATCGGCCATGCCTGCGCCAAGGTTTCCAGGCGCGCCAGCAGTGTTCGTTCAGCCTCCAGCTCCAGGGCTTTGACCCGCTCGCGCAACGATGCCAGCTGCGTATCCTGCTGCGCCAGGGCTCGCCATTGCACGCGCAGGTATCGCAACGGTTCGACAACCTGCACCCGCCACGGACGGGCAAGCTGTTGCAGCGCCTGCACCCGCTCAGGTGTATGTGCCACACCGCGCCGCTCCAGCCACGCACCACACAGCAGCAGGCATACATCCGCGCCATGTTCCTGCAAACGCAGGCAAGCGGCCTCTACACCCGGGCGAGCGTAGGTAGAAAGGGCAAAGCTCCACAGGTCAGCGCACATATTCACACCCAAGCCAGCGGCCAACGAAGCTGGTAGACTCCGCCGCCATTATGATCCGACTTCAAAGCCTAACATTACAGCGTGGCCCGCAACGTCTTCTCGAAGACGCCGAGCTGACCCTGCACGCCGGTCACAAAGCCGGCCTGATCGGTGCCAATGGCGCCGGCAAATCCACGTTGTTCGCCTTGCTGCTCGGTGAGCTGACCCCGGATTCCGGGGACTGCCTGCTGCCGGCCGACTGGCGCATCGCCCATATGCGCCAGGAGATCGACACCCTGGACCGCATCGCGATCGACTACGTGCTCGATGGCGACCTGCGCCTGCGCCAGGTGCAACACGACCTCGCCGAAGCCGAAAAAGCCCAGGACGGTGCCGCCCAGGCCCGCCTGCACGCCGAGCTGGACAGTGCCGACGGCTACACCGCCGACGCCCGTGCCCGCAAAATGCTCGCTGGCCTTGGCTTTACCAACGAACAGATGGACCGCCCGGTCGCCGACTTCTCCGGCGGCTGGCGCATGCGCCTGAACCTGGCCCAGGCACTGATGTGCCCCTCCGACCTGTTACTGCTCGACGAACCGACCAACCACTTGGACCTCGATGCGATCCTGTGGCTGGAAGATTTCCTCAAGAGCTACCAGGGCACCTTGCTGCTGATTTCCCACGACCGGGATTTCCTCGACGCCGTGGTCGACAACATCGCCCACGTCGAGCAGAAGAAAATCACCCTCTACCGTGGCGGCTACACCGCGTTCGAACGCGCACGCGCCGAACGCCTGGCCCAGCAGCAACAGGCCTTTGAAAAGCAACAGGCGCAACGTGCGCACATGGAAAGCTACATCGCCCGCTTCAAGGCCCAGGCCACCAAGGCCCGTCAGGCCCAGAGCCGCATCAAGGCGCTGGAGCGCATGGAAGAACTGTCGGCGGCCCACGTCGATTCGCCGTTCGATTTCGTGTTCCGTGAGTCGGTGAAGATCTCAAGCCCTCTGCTCGATCTGTCGGACGCTCGCTTGGGCTACGGCGACAAGACCATCCTGAAGAAGGTCAAGCTGCAGCTCACGCCGGGCGCACGCATTGGTTTGCTCGGCCCCAACGGCGCGGGCAAGTCGACGCTGATCAAGAACCTGTCGGGTGAGCTTGAGCCACTGGCTGGCCGCCTGACCCGTGGCGAGAACACGGTGGTGGGTTACTTCGCCCAGCATCAACTGGACTCGCTTGATGCCAAGGCCAGCCCGCTGTTGCACCTGCAGCGCCTGGCGCCCACCGAGCGCGAGCAAACCCTGCGCGACTTCCTCGGCGGTTTCGACTTCCGTGGCGCACGGATCGACGAGCCAGTGCTGAATTTCTCCGGTGGCGAAAAAGCCCGACTGGCCCTGGCCCTGATCGCCTGGGACCGTCCAAACCTGCTGCTGCTCGACGAACCGACCAACCACCTGGACCTGGAAATGCGCCTGGCACTGACCATGGCCCTGCAGGAGTTCAGCGGTGCGGTACTGGTGGTGTCTCACGATCGCCACCTGCTCAAGAGCACCACCGACAACTTCCTGCTGGTGGCCGACGGCAAGGTCGAAGAATTCGACGGCGACCTGGACGACTACGCACGCTGGCTGACCGATTACCGCCTGCGCAATGCGCCGGCCAGCAACACCCCGGTCAACCCGGACAAGACTGACAAGAAAGCCCAGCGCCAGGCCGCCGCCGCGCTGCGCCAGCAACTGGCGCCGCACAAGCGTGAGGCCGACAAGCTGGAAGCCGAGCTGGGCAAGGTGCACGAGCGCCTGGCCAAGATCGAAACCAGCCTGGGTGATAGCGCCGTGTACGAGGCGGCGCGTAAGGATGAGCTGCGTGACCTGCTGGCCGAACAGGCCAAGCTCAAGGTGCGCGAAGGGCAATTGGAGGAAACCTGGATGGAGGCCCTCGAACTGCTCGAAACCTTGCAAGCGGAGCTGGAGGCGCTGTCCTGATGGAAGCGTTGCAACTGCCGGTACCGGCGCAATGGGTCGAGCCCGTATGGATCGGCGTGCAAATCCTGCTGATCCTGCTGGCCGGCTACCTGGCCCAGCGCTTCGTCGCCAAGGGCCTGACGCGCCTGGGTGAGCGTTACCCGTTCCCGCCGCAACTGCTGATGCCCCTGCGCGGCGGCTTGCGCTGGCTGATCATGGGCAGTGCGCTGATCTTTGTGCTGGGGCGCCTGGGAGTGTCTGCCACGGTGCTGTGGACGGCGCTGTCAGGGTTTGTCGCGGTAGCGGCAGTGGCGTTCTTCGCCATGTGGTCGGTGCTGTCCAACCTGTTGTGCGCAATTCTGATCTTCACCGTCGGGCCGTTCCGCCTTGGGGATATTGTCGAGTTGGTGGACACCGTCGACAAACCCGGCGTGAAGGGCAGGGTCGTGGCGATCAACCTGCTTTACACCACATTGATCGAAGTAGAAGAAGCCGGGACCAGCAGCGCGATGGTGCAAGTGCCTAACAGCTTGTTCTTTCAGCGCTCGGTGCGCCGTTGGCCTGGCACCCATGTATTTCCGGGCGACCGCTAGCGTTTACATCTTGTAAAAATCTATAGCCAGCCTTCGGTCGGTAGAGTTAGCTTAAAGGCACAATCGCTGACTCCCTTCTGAGGTGCGCAATGGCTCTCGACACATGGCTGGCCTTTTTCCTGGCCAGTTGGATCATCTCCCTTTCTCCTGGCGCCGGTGCCATCGCCTCGATGTCCAGCGGCCTGCAATACGGTTTTGTCCGGGGCTACTGGAACGCCATTGGCCTGCAACTGGGCCTGGCGATGCAGATTGCCGTGGTCGCGGGTGGCCTGGGGGCCATTCTGGCGGCGTCGTCTACCGCATTCTATGCGATCAAATGGTTTGGCGTGGCCTACCTGGTGTACCTGGCCATCAAGCAATGGCGCGCCCTGCCCATGGACATGACCGATGACGCCGCCGTGCGCCCGATCGGCAAGCCGATGGCGATGATGTTCCGCGGCTTTTTGGTCAACGCCAGCAACCCCAAGGCCCTGGTGTTCATGTTGGCGGTGTTGCCGCAATTCGTGAACCCGCAGGCGCCGCTGTTGATTCAGTACCTGATCCTCGGTGCGACCATGATCAGCGTCGATATGATCGTGATGGCGGGTTACACGGGGTTGGCGTCGAAAGTCTTGCGTCTGTTGCGTACGCCTAAACAACAGAAGCGCGTAAACCGTACATTCGCCGGCTTGTTTGTCGGCGCTGCCGGATTTCTCGCCAGCCTGCATCGCGCTACGGCGTAATTGCCGAAACCGAATCGAAATGTGGGAGGGGCTCCCTCCCACATTGGATTTAGGGGTGATATGAAATAACACCTTGAGTCGAATTCATTAAAGCTCAACAATAGTGTTACTTCGTATTTCCACTTGAGATTCATTCATGACTGCCCCTTTCCGCTTTCTTGCGTGGCTGCTGTTGCCGGCGCTGATGTCGTGCAGCTTCAATCTCTTGGCCGCGACCGCCGAAGGCGCGCCACAGGCCCTGCATTTGCTGGATTACATCGGCGCCGACTACCCACCTACGGTAGAGGCAGGCAAGGTGGTGGACGACTCGGAATACCGCGAGCAGGTGGAGTTCCTCGGAGTGCTGCAGGGTTTGGTGGCTGATCTGCCCGACAAACCCGAGCGCGCTGAGTTGATAAGCGGCGTTAATGAATTGCTGGCGGCGGTCACCGCTCATCAGGACGGCGCGAGCGTGGCCCGCCAGGCTCGTCAGTTGGGCGCCAAGCTGGCCGTGGCGTATGAAGTCAGCCAAGCCCCGGCCATCACGCCGGACCCGACACGCGGCGCGCCGCTTTATGCCCAGCATTGTTCGGTGTGCCACGGCACTGTCGGCGCCGGTGATGGTCCGGCTGGCATGGGCATGACGCCGCCCCCCGCTAACCTGCGTGACGCCACGCGCCTGGATCGCTTGAGCCTGTATGCGATCTACAACACCCTCGGCCTGGGTGTCGAAGGCACTGATATGCCGTCGTTCGCTGATCAACTGGATGATCGCCAGCGCTGGGACCTGGCGACCTATATCGCCGGTTTCACCGCCGATCCGGCTGCCGCCAAAAGTGAGCAGGTGTTCAACCTCGCCGACCTGGCGCGCCAGACCCCCAATGAAGTGCTCGCCGCTGACGGCCCTGGCGCTGCGGCGACGTTCCGCGCCCAGCGTGCACAGCCGCCACAGGTTCAGCGTGGTCCCGCGCAGTTGCTCGACTACACGGCCGCCACGCTGGACAAGAGCCTCGCGGCCTTCCGCAACGGCGACCACGAGCAGGCCTATGATTTGTCCGTCGCTGCCTACCTGGAAGGCTTCGAGCTGGTGGAAAGCTCCCTGGATAACGTCGACGCCAATGTGCGCAAAGACACCGAGAAGGCCCTGATGGCCTATCGCCAATCGTTGCAGGATGGTTTGCCTGTCGAGCAGGTGCAGCAGCGTCTGGACGTTGCCAAAGGCAAACTCACTGAATCCGCCGGCTTGCTGGGCGGCGATGGCCTGAGCTGGTCATTGAGCTATATCTCTGGCCTGCTGATCCTGTTGCGCGAAGGCCTGGAAGCGATTCTGGTGCTGGCGGCGATCCTCGCCTTCCTGCGTAACACCGGCCAGCAGTCGGCGGTGCGCAGCGTCAACGTCGGCTGGGGCCTGGCGCTGTTGGCAGGCTTGGCTACGTGGGCCTTGGCGGCGTATGTGATTGACGTCAGCGGGGCCCAGCGAGAACTGCTCGAAGGCTGCACGGCGCTGTTCGCCAGCGTGATGGTGCTATGGCTCGGCGTGTGGATGCACGACCGGCGTCACGCGGCGGCCTGGCAGGATTACATCAAGAGCAGCCTGGTGGGCGGCGGCGGCCGTTTCGGTTTTGCCGTGCTGGCGTTCTTCTCGGTTTATCGCGAGCTGTTCGAAGTGATCCTGTTCTACGAAACCCTGTGGCTGCAGGCCGGCCCTGCCGGGCACAACGCGGTGCTGGCCGGTGGTGCCACTGCGCTGGTGCTGCTGGTGGGCCTGGCCTGGGTGATCCTGCGTGGCTCGGCGAAGTTGCCGTTGGCGCTGTTCTTCGGCATCAACGCTGCGTTGCTGTGCGCGCTGTCGGTGGTGTTCGCCGGGCACGGTGTCAAGGCCTTGCAGGAGGCGGGCATCTTCGGCACGCGGCCGGTGGCGTTCTTTGACTTCGACTGGCTGGGCATTCATGCCGATGCGTATTCGTTGGGTGCGCAGGCTGTGGCGATCCTGGCGATTGTGGTGCTGTATGGCCGTAGCCGGCTGACCGAAAAGCACCGGGCGGCGGCGTAGCATGCGGGTATGGATCGACGCCGACGCCTGCCCTCGGGCGGCCAAGGACCAGGTAGTGAAGTTTGCCCTCAAGCGCCAGTTCGAGGTGGTGCTTGTGGCCGGGCAGAGCCAGAGCAAACCGAGCTTTTCCTGTGTGAAGCTGATCGTGGTGCCCAGTGGCCCCGACGCGGCCGATGATTACCTGGTTGAGCACGCCGTACCCGGCGAACTGGTGATTTGCAGTGACGTGCCCTTGGCCGATCGGCTGGTGAAGAAGGGCGTCACCGCCCTCGATCCGCGAGGCAAGGAGTTCAGCCCGGCGAACATGAGTGAGCGCCTGGCGGTGCGCAACCTGTTCACCGACCTGCGTGAGCAAGGTCAGATGGGCGGCGGACCACCGCCCCATGGCGAGAAGGATAAGCAGGCGTTTGCCAATGCCCTGGACCGAATCCTTACCCGTCTTATGCGCCCAGCCTGACCTGTGGCGAGGGAGCTTGCTCCCTCGCCACAGGCGCCTACCCGTCAGTCGTTCTCGTGGGTCAACTCCAGCACCCGATCCACCAACTTGTTGATCCCTGACGCCACTTCGCTGATGTTCTTGCCGAGCATATACGCCGGCGTACTGACCAGTTTGCGCGCCTTGTCCTCGACGATATCTTCCACCGTGCATTCGTGGTGCGTGGCGCCCATCTTGTCCAGGGCAGCCGCTGTGTCGGCATCGTTACCGATGGTGCAGGTCACGCCAGGGCCGTAGATCTTCGCGGCCAGGGCTGGAGAGATGCAGATCAACCCCACCGGCTTGCCTGCTTCGGCGAACGCTTCAGCCAGCTCCAGCACCTGCGGGTTGACGCTGCAGCCGGCACCCTCCACGGCGAAGTTCGACAGGTTCTTCGCGGCGCCAAACCCGCCGGGCACAATCAGGGCGTCGAAGTCGGCGGCGTTGGCTTGGCCAATATCCTTCACTGCGCCCCGGGCGATACGCGCAGACTCCACCAGCACATTGCGCGACTCGGGCATTTCTTCGCCGGTGAGGTGGTTGATCACGTGCAATTGCGCAATATCGGGTGCAAAGCATTCCACTTGAGCGCCGCGCTGGTCCAGGCGCAGCAGGGTGATCACGCTCTCGTGGATCTCTGCGCCGTCGTATACGCCACAGCCGGAAAGGATCACTGCAATCTTTTTGCTCATGGGCATTTCTCCTGATTCATGGCGTTAAATGTCTACTAATTTGTAACCTGTTGCCAATGGGATCTCACGTCGCTGCACCTAATCTTGATGTAACAAAAATAGACCGGACTAGCCCATGGACTTTGTGCCTTACGCAGTACCGTTTTTTATCGCCCTGATCGTTGTGGAGCTGCTGGCCGACCGTTGGCGCGGTGCACGCAACTACCGAGTAGCGGATGCCATCAACAGCCTCAGCACCGGTGTGCTGTCCACCACGACCGGTTTGCTGACCAAGGGCGTGGGCCTGCTGACCTACGCGTTCGCCCTCAAACACCTGGCGCTCATCGAGTTGTCGGCCCAGAGTGCCTGGACCTGGGTGTTCGCCTTTGTGTTCTATGACTTCTGCTATTACTGGCTGCATCGCATGGGCCATGAGCGCAATATTCTCTGGGCCGCGCATTCGGTGCATCACCAGAGCGAGGACTACAACCTCACCACCGCCTTGCGCCAGACCAGCACCGGTTTTCTGCTGAGCTGGATCTTCTACCTGCCTCTGGCTGTGGTCGGCGTGCCGCTGGTGGTGTTTATCAGCGTGGCTTCGCTCAACCTGTTGTATCAATTCTGGGTCCATACCCGCCACGTTCCCAAGCTGGGCTGGTTTGAGTGGTGCTTCGTGACGCCGTCCAATCATCGGGCCCACCACGCACAGAATGCTCTCTACATGGATCGTAACTACGGCGGGGTGTTCATTATTTGGGACCGGCTGTTCGGTACTTTTCAAGAGGAAGACGACAACGAGCCGGTGATCTTTGGGGTAACCACACCTCTGGCCAGTTGGAACCCGCTGTGGGCCAACCTGCAGTTTTATGCGCAATTATGGAGTGACGCCCGGCGCACCGAAAGCTGGTGGGACAAGTTGCGCATCTGGTTCATGCGCACCGGCTGGCGCCCGGCGGACGTCAAAGCCAAATACCCGATAGCCAAGCCTGACCTGAGCCAGTTTCGCAAATTCGAAGTGCCTTTGGATGCGCGGCAGCAGGTCTACATCGCCTTGCAATTTGCTGCTTATGTGGGCTTTGGCAGTTATCTGATGAATTTCGGTGAGGGCCTGCCTACGGCGGCGTTGGTGCTCGGCTGGGGCGCTATGGCGCTGGGCCTGTTTACGTTGGGGGTGGCGCTGGAGAATCGCCCATGGGCGTTGAAGGCCGAGCTGGCGCGCCTGGCGCTGAACCTGCCGTTGGTATGGCTGGCGCCGCTGGTCGGCCTGTGGCCTGCCAGCCCTCTCGCCTGGCTGGGCCTGGCGAGCTACAGCCTGCTCAGCGTGATTGGTCTCTACTGTTGCAGAGGCCGTTTTACTCGGTTGGCGTCTTAGGCGTTTCGACCGAGGCTTGCTCGACAGCCTGGCGCGCCTTGGCCTCGGCACACGCTTGGCGGGCGATGCGGGCATTCTTGAAGCGACGTCGCAGCCACAGGCCAAAGCCCAGCAACAGCAAGGCGCCCAGTACCCATAGCTCGTACTTCTTGACGCTGCCGAGCATACCTTCCAGCACCGCACCGAAATGATAGGCCGCAGCCCCCAGTGCAGCGGCCCAGATCGCCGCACCAATACCGTTGAGGATCAGGTAGCGCATCGGCGGGTAACCGGACAGGCCTATCGCCACAGGCATCACCGTGCGCAACCCGTAGACAAAGCGAAAGCTCAGTACCCAGATATCCGGGTGCTTGCGGATATGCTCCAGTGCCTTGTCGCCCATCAACTGCCAGCGCGGCTTGCGTGCCAGCAGCTTGCGGCCGTGCTTGCGCCCCATGTAGTACCAAAGCTGGTCGCCGGCGTAGCTGCCAAAAAAGGCAACGACCACCACCAGGTTGATATCCATGTAGCCACGAAACGCCAGGAAGCCTGCGAGTACGAGGATGGTCTCGCCTTCGAAAAACGTGCCGAGAAAGAGGGCAAAGTAGCCGAAGTCATGCAGAAATTGTTGAAGCATGGTCTAGGGTGCTGGCGAAATGAACGCGCAGCCTACGCCTTCACGAAGATTCATGAAAGTATCGAGATGTGTCACGAAGTGAACAATTCCTACATAAATGACGAATGCGACTACAGGTCGCATCGATAAGCACAACTGTCATTCCTTCGTCATAATGGCCGCTTATAACTGCAACGCTCGCCCGTAAACGCGGGCTCAGGAGTCTGTCGTGAGCTTTACCCCTGCCAATCGCCTGTTCCCCGCCACTCGTCTGCGTCGCAATCGTCGTGATGATTTTTCTCGCCGCCTGGTACGTGAAAATGTACTGACGACGAACGATCTCATCCTGCCGGTCTTTGTGCTCGACGGTGAAAATCGTCGGGAAGCAGTCGCCTCGATGCCGGGTGTGGAGCGTTTGACCATTGATCAGTTGCTGATCGAGGCGGCCGGTTGGGTCGAACTGGGGATCCCGGCACTGGCGCTGTTTCCGGTGACCCCCCCGCAGCTCAAGTCTCTGGACGCCGCCGAAGCCTGGAACCCACGAGGGATCGCCCAGCGCGCCACCCGTGCCCTGCGCGAGCGCTTCCCGGAGCTCGGGGTGATCACTGACGTGGCGTTGGACCCGTTCACCACGCACGGCCAGGATGGCATTCTTGACGAAGAGGGTTATGTTCAGAACGACATCACCGTCGATGCACTGGTCAAGCAGGCTTTGTCGCACGCAGCGGCGGGCGCCCAGGTGGTTGCGCCGTCGGACATGATGGACGGGCGTATCCAGGCGATTCGCGAAGCCCTTGAGCTGGCCGGTCACGTCAATGTACGAATCATGGCCTACTCGGCCAAATACGCCAGCGCCTATTACGGCCCCTTTCGCGATGCGGTGGGGTCGGCGCTGAACCTGGGCAAGGCCAACAAGGCTTCGTACCAGATGGACCCGGCCAATAGCCAGGAAGCGCTGCACGAAGTGGCGGCCGACCTGGCCGAAGGCGCCGATATGGTGATGGTCAAGCCCGGGATGCCGTACCTGGACATCCTTTATCGGGTCAAAGAGGAATTCAAAGTGCCGACCTTTGTCTATCAGGTCAGCGGTGAATACGCCATGCACATGGCGGCGATCCAGAATGGTTGGTTGAGTGAAGGGGTGATCCTCGAATCCCTGACTGCCTTTAAACGTGCCGGCGCTGATGGCATTCTGACCTACTTCGCCGCCCGCGCTGCCCAATTGCTTAGAGAGCAACAATAGCCCTCACAGGAACACTCGATGAATACCGAAGGACTCTCCGAAGTTGCCGTAAAAGACGCTCACCCGGTGGTTGAACAAGTTTCCCAGACCCCGCCGGAGCTGGAGCCTGCCCCGCCAGCGGTGGTTGCCGAAGCACCTGCGCCGGCACCGGTGGCCGTGGTCACCAACCTGGATGACAGCAGCCTGTACATCCATCGCGAGTTGTCACAACTGCAATTCAACATCCGCGTGCTGGAACAGGCGCTGGATGAGTCCTACCCGTTGCTGGAGCGGCTGAAATTCCTGCTGATCTTCTCCAGCAACCTGGATGAGTTCTTCGAGATTCGCGTTGCCGGCCTCAAGAAGCAGATCACCTTCGCCCGTGAACAAGCCGGGGCCGACGGCCTGCAACCGCACCAGGCGTTGGCGCGCATCAGTGAGCTGGTACATGGTCATGTGGACCGCCAGTACGCAATCCTCAACGACATCCTGCTGCCGGAACTGGAAAAGCATCAGGTCCGCTTCATTCGTCGTCGTCACTGGACCGCCAAGATCAAGACCTGGGTGCGCCGTTACTTCCGGGACGAGATTTCGCCGATCATTACCCCCATCGGCCTGGACCCTACGCACCCGTTCCCACTGCTGGTGAACAAGAGCCTCAACTTCATCGTCGAGCTTGAAGGTATCGATGCCTTCGGTCGCGATTCGGGTCTGGCGATTATCCCGGCCCCGCGTCTGTTGCCACGCATCATCAAGGTACCGGAAGAGGTAGGGGGCGCTGGCGACAATTATGTATTCCTGTCGTCGATGATCCATGCTCACGCCGATGACCTGTTCCAGGGCATGAAGGTCAAGGGCTGCTACCAGTTCCGCCTGACCCGTAACGCCGACCTGGCACTGGATTCCGAAGACGTCGAAGACTTGGCTCGCGCCCTGCGTGGCGAGCTGTTCTCGCGGCGTTATGGCGATGCGGTGCGTCTGGAAGTGGCGGATACCTGCCCTAAACACCTGTCGGACTACCTGCTCAAGCAGTTCAACCTCGCCGAATCCGAGTTGTACCAGGTCAACGGCCCGGTGAACCTGACGCGCCTGTTCAGCATTACCGGCCTGGACAGCCATCCGGAGCTGCAATACAAGCCGTTCACGCCACAGATCCCGAAACTGCTGCAAAACAGCGAGAACATCTTCAGCGTTGTGAGCAAGCAGGACATTCTATTGCTGCACCCCTTCGAGTCGTTCACCCCAGTGGTCGACCTGCTGCGCCAGGCCGCCAAGGACCCGCATGTTCTGGCCGTGCGCCAGACCCTCTACCGCAGTGGCGCCAACTCGGAAATCGTCGATGCGTTGGTGGATGCTGCGCGTAACGGCAAGGAAGTCACCGCGGTGATCGAGTTGCGTGCGCGCTTTGACGAAGAGTCCAACTTGCAACTGGCCAGCCGTCTGCAAGCCGCCGGTGCGGTGGTGATCTACGGCGTGGTCGGCTTCAAGACCCACGCCAAGATGATGTTGATCCTGCGCCGCGAGGCCGGGGAGATCGTGCGCTACGCTCACTTGGGCACCGGCAACTACCACGCCGGCAACGCCAAGCTCTACACCGACTACAGCCTGCTGACATCCGACGACGCACTGTGCGAAGACGTCGGCAAGTTGTTCAGCCAGCTCATCGGCATGGGCAAGACCTTGCGCATGAAAAAGCTGCTGCACGCGCCGTTCACCCTCAAGAAGGGCATGCTCGACATGATTGCCCGCGAGACCCAGTTTGCCCTCGATGGCAAGCCGGCGCACATCATCGCCAAGTTCAACTCGCTGACCGATCCGAAGATCATCCGCGCGCTGTACAAGGCCAGCCAGTCGGGCGTGCGCATCGATCTGGTGGTGCGTGGCATGTGCTGCCTGCGCCCGGGTATTGTCGGCGTGTCGCATAACATCCACGTGCGCTCGATCATCGGCCGCTTCCTGGAGCACACCCGTGTGTTCTACTTCCTCAACGGTGGTGAAGAGCAGATGTTCCTCTCCAGCGCCGACTGGATGGAACGCAACCTCGATAAGCGTGTGGAGACCTGCTTCCCGGTAGAAGGCAAGAAGCTGATCATGCGGGTCAAGAAGGAGCTGGAAAGCTACCTCACCGACAACACCCACAGCTGGAGCCTGCAATCGGACGGGCGTTATGTACGCAACACCCCGACCGGCAACCAGAACCCGCGCAGCGCGCAGGCGACGTTGCTGGAAAAGTTGGGTAGCCCGATTCTTGCGGTGAACTAAAACCCAGCACCAGCAAGGTCTAAAAAATGTGGGAGGGGGCTTGCTCCCGATAGCGGTGAATCAGTCGACACATTAGTCGGCAGGGCCACCGCCATCGGGAGCAAGCCCCTTCCCACATTTGTTTTGCAGTGCGCTTTAGCGCAGGTTCAGGCTGAACCCCACCCGCGTCAGCCATTCCGCTTCCTGGGCGAAGTCCGCCTGGGTCAGCTGGTTTTCATCCAGCCAGCCCTTGGGGAAGATCACTTCCAGGCTGTCATCAGCAGCGCGCAGTTTTACCTGGGGCATTTCCTGGGTGCCACGAATGTGGTGGAACAGGATTGCAAAGCGCAACAGCGCGCACAGGCGAATCAGCTTGATGCCGTCTTTGCCGAATTCGGCAAATTTGTCCTTGGGAATATTGCGGCGATGGCCGCGCACCAGCAGCGCGAGCATCTGTTGGTCTTCGCGGGAGAACCCAGCCAGGTCCGAGTGCTCGATCAGGTAGGCGCCGTGCTTGTGGTAATGGTAGTGGGCGATGTCCAGGCCCACTTCATGCACCTTGGCAGCCCAGCCCAGCAGCTCGCGCCAGACGCCGTCTTCCAGGTCCCAATCGGCGGCCACCTGGTCGAAAGCGTGCAAGGCTTTACGCTCCACACGGGCGGCTTGTTCCAGGTCGACGTGGTAGCGCTCCATCAGCGAGCTGAGGGTGCGCTCGCGCACGTCTTCGTGGTGATGACGGCCCAGTAGGTCATAGAGCACGCCTTCGCGCAGGGCGCCGTCACAGTGGTCCATGCGTTGCAGTTCTAGGGCGTCGAAGATGGCTTCGAGAATCGCCAGGCCCGCAGGGAAAATGGCGCGGCGATCAGGTTTGATGCCGTCGAAGTCGATTTTCTCCGCATCCCCCAGCTTGAACAGCTTGCGCTTGAGCCACGCCAGACCTTCGGCATTCACCTCGCCAGTGCCATGGCCGCCAGCCTTCAAGGCCAGACCGATGGCGCGGATGGTGCCGGACGAGCCGATGGCTTCATCCCACGTCAGGCGGTGCAGGGCATGTTCAATGCTCATGATCTCCAGCCGCGCCGCCGTGTAAGCCTGGGCATAGCGCGCCGGCGTGATCTTGCCGTCCTTGAAGTAACGTTGAGTGAAGCTCACGCATCCCATCTGCAGGCTTTCACGCAGCAGTGGCTCGAAACGCTGGCCGATGATGAACTCGGTACTGCCGCCACCAATGTCCGCCACCAGGCGTTTGCCGGGCGTGTCGGCCAGTGTGTGGGAAACGCCGAGGTAGATCAGGCGCGCCTCTTCACGGCCAGAGATAACTTCCACCGGGTGCCCGAGGATTTCCTCGGCACGATGGATAAACTCATTGCGGTTTCGGGCTTCGCGCAACGCGTTGGTGCCGACGATGCGCACGGCGCCAGGCGGCATGCCATTGATCAATTGCGCAAATCGCTTGAGGCAGTCGAGCCCGCGCTGCATGGATTCTTCATTGAGCTTGCGCTCGTCGTCGATCCCGGCGGCCAGTTGCACTTTTTCGCCGAGCCGCTCAAGGATGCGGATCTCACCGTTCTGGGCCTTGGCCACGACCATGTGAAAGCTGTTGGAGCCCAGGTCGATGGCGGCGATCAAGGACAGATTCTTGGCTTGGGATTGCGGCATGGTTTGGGGATCTCGGTCGATAACCTTGCCATCGTGCCACGATCGACCGCTGACGCCAACGCGTAGTGCTTCGGGAAGCTCTCTGAGGTTGTCTGTAAGCAATCCCTGACGCAAAGGTAGGTTGCCGTTCCGGGCTTCTGTTGGTGTATACGTGAGGGCTGTAGGAGTTTTTAACTTAGAGCTGTTTTATCGCCGATTATGATTTCGCCTACAAACTAAGCTTCGATATTCTATTTGTTTTTTTGTTTAAGACTACTGCTGGGAGAGGCTTGGCCCACAGTTTGTTTTTATCGATCCCACGATAATTGGAGTGTCGTCTTATTCTTCAGTGAAGTGCCAAAGCGACAGACTGTCACTCGGCAATTTTGCCGTGGTGTTATTTATTTATGACCTTGTATCTTCAAGGCCGAAATAAACATGCCTGATAAATTTCAGTGACAGGTTGAATATGAAAAAAATTGTTGGTTTGACTCTTGGTATTGCTTATCTCGCTGCAGCTCTCAACGCCCATGCATCCACCAGTGCCGAATTGATCGTCAGGGGTACCATCAAGCCCGCCGCGTGCAGCCTCAGTATGACCGGTGGCGGTATTATCAACTATGGCGACATTCCCTCTGGGCAGCTGTCTCCTACAGCGTTCACTCCGCTGGCGGAAAAGACCACGCCCCTGACCGTCAGTTGCGGAACCACGGCCGCTCGTTTCGGGCTGAAGTTTGTTGACCTGCAGTCCGGCAGTAAGGTGCCGGGCATTCTCAATGTGCTTGGAGGAGGCTACACCGAGGCACACAACTATGGCTTGGGCGCTGTATCCGGTCGTAAGACCGGTGGATTTGCGATCACTCTCAAAAACCTTCGGTCGCCGACCACAACCCTGTATCCCATCATGCGTGTCGGGTCAGGTGCCTGGCAGAGCGGTGACGGTAAAGTCGCCCAATCGCCTAGTCAGCATTCGTGGCGCAGCAGTACGGCCAACACTCCGGCCTCCATTACTCAACTGACCGGCACTATCGCGGTGAGGCCGGTTATTAACAAAAGCACGGAATTGGACTTGGGCCGTGAGATTACCCTTGATGGGCGCGCAACCCTTGAATTGAGCTACATCGAACTCTAAGAAATAAAATACAGCTGGTTAGAAAGTGTCCGTTTCTTATCGGCTGTTTTTTCTGGCTACAACAAGTAGTCAGTTTCAAGTTTGGGGGAAACTGAGTGAATGGCCTTTCAGTAAAAAATTGTGCTTTTGTATTTTGTGCAAGTGTGGGGTTGTGTTTTATCCCCATTGCGGCGGCGGATGGAATGTTGCCGGAAACAACAGTGGTCTTGCTCTACGAAGAACAAGGGGAGGCCACGATGAATATCAAAAATACTGATGCGGCGCCCGCGCTGCTTCATTCCGTCGTGCACAACATGCCCGAGGATGTGGAGCCGCTATTGATTGTGACACCTCCCATTACGCGAGTAGAGGCGGGTGAAACCCAGTTGGTCCGTTTCATCAGCACCTTGAAGGAACCATTGAAGATCCAGCGGTTGAAACGCGTGACTTTCGAGGGTATCCCCCAGGCGCGTGCGGCTGGCGCTGCGACCATTGGTATCACCCTTCGGCAGAGTTTGCCGCTGATCCTGCACCCACGCGGCCTGCCTGAGCATCATTCTCCATGGGAACTGCTGGAGTGGAGGCGTGTGGGAGAGCGTCTCATGGTTCACAACGACAGTGCATACGTAGTGCGCCTGGCGCCGCAGGTGCAGATACTTCCGCAAGGAACCCCAGCTACTTTGCCGCGTGCATACGTTTTGCCAGGTGAAACGTTGGCATTGACGGTTGAAGGGCTATTGGAGGGTATGACTGCAGTTGAGATGCAGCCAGCCACGGTCTACGGCTTTTCGGCGGGCAGCTATCGGGCCTCGATCAATACCGATAGGGGTTGATCGACCCATGACAAACCTGTCGCGTAAACCATTAATGACCTCGTTTTGGTCCCGTCGACCCTCGCTGCTCATGGGCGTTGCGACATTGTGGAGCTTGCCTGGCGCTGTTCCTGCGTTGGAGTTGGGCGAAGGCTTCGACCTTGCGGCATTGACCACGCACGGCATTGACCCGAAAGTCTCTGATTACTTCCGCACAGCCGCGCGTTTTCGCGAAGGTGTTCATGTGGTGGGGTTGCGGGTCAACGGAAACCCGCTCGGGCTTGTGGATGCGAGGTTCGACTCGCAAGGACAATTGTGTTTTACCCCTGGGCTGCTGGAAAAAGCCGGGTTGGTGAAACCCGCTGGCATCGTTGGCGAAGCAGCCACCAAGGATCAGGCCTGCCACGACTTCCTCGGGGTTTTCCCGACGACGATGGTGCGGCTGCGGCCCGGCAGCGATGAGGTAGCGCTGGTGGTGCCGACCGCGGCCCTGCGTGAGCCGCAATGGGAGGCCGGGGAGTTCGCCCGGGGTGGCGCGGCGGCGCTGTTCAACTATGACGTGCAGGGTTTTGACAGCCATTCGAGCAGTGGGCCCAGCCGGTTCGTTTCGGCCAATACCGAGGCGGGTTTCAACCTGGGTGATTGGATTGTTCGCAGTCGCCAATTCTATGTCTCTGACAATGGGACGGCCCGTACCGAGCACCTGTATGCCTATGCCCAGCGGGATATCGCCGCGTTGCAATCGACTTTTCAAGTGGGTCAGCTCTCCAGCAATAACCCGCTGTTCAGCGGCATCCAGCTGTCTGGAGTGCAGTTTTCCCCCGATGGCCAATCGCGTGCACCGGCGGGCAGCAACAATGCGGTGGTAGAGGGGTTGGCCCAGAGCCAGTCGCGGATTGAAGTGCGCCAGTCAGGCGTGTTGATCCACAGCACGCTGGTGCCCGAAGGACCCTTCCGGCTGACGGGCTTGTCGTTGCTCAACGGCACCAGCGACCTGGAGGTCAGCGTCATCGATGTGCGGGGCGCCAGGCGCAGTTTCGTGGTGCCGGCGGCCTCCTTCGCAGGGGCTGCGCCAGCGGTACCAGGCTATTATTTCTCCCTTGGCAAGGTGCGTGAGAACGAGCATGAGCAAGCCCCGTCGCCGGTAGTCGCCATGGCCAGCGGCACGTGGGGCCTGGGCCGTGACTCCTCGGCCGGCTTTGGCTTGTTGAACACCGATGAATACTGGTCGGCAGGCGGTACCCTGAGCAGCGTGTTTTTCCAGCGGGTTTCTGTAGGTGCACGCCATAACGTGTCTCGGGATAGTCGTAATGCCGTATCCGGGTCACGCAGCAGCGTGTCCGTCAGCAGTCCTGTGTACGCCGATATAGATCTTAACCTCAGCGCAACCACGCAGACCCGAGGGTATCGCGAGGTACTTGAAGCGGGCCGGCCGACCAAGGCCGACGTGCTGGACTCGCGCTTCAAGAATCAGTACACGGCGGGCGTTAGCTGGGTCGACACCACGCTGGGCGCATTTTCCCTGGGCTATACACGCAGTTCTCAAGTCGACGGGCAAACGGCTGAGCACGTGTTTGCGTCATGGAATAAATCGTTCAATCGTGTCGATGTCGCGTTGGTCGCCGACTCGCAGGTGGGCGGTACTCATTCGCGCCGCGACGCCAACGGTGTCGGCAGCCGGCGCGAAACGGCCCGGGACAATGAGTTGTCCGTGCGCCTGCAGGTCAGCGTGCCCCTGGGCGGTGATCGTCGCGTGAACAGCTATATCCGTCGTCGCGGGGATCAGTCTCGTGCCGGTACGGCGTTGAGTGAGCGGGTCAATGAGTATGTGAATTACGAGGTGGGTATCGAACGCGACCTCAGTGCCCGCGAGCAATCGGTACGTGGCCAGGTGGATCTGATGCCTCGTTATACCCGGATCGGCCTGGGGATTAGTCGCGATCCGCTGAGCACCAACTACACGGGGCAGTTGCAAGGCGGCGTGGTGGCGCACGGAGGCGGAGTAACCTTTTCGCCGTATGCCGTGCAGGACACGTTTGGTATTGCCTCGGTAGGGGATATCGGCGCTGCAAGAATCGACACCCCGCAAGGCCCGGTGTGGACCGATTTCAGCGGGCAGGCCGTTATACCTGGCTTGCCCGCGTACACCAACAGTCGCATCGAAGTGCAGACCCAGTCGCTGCCAAAGCGTGTTGACCTGAAAAACGGTACCCATGTGCTCGCCGCCGGCCGGGGGTCTTTCAATACCGTGGCATTCGATGTGGTCAAAGTGCGCCGTGTGCTGCTCACCGTCCACGATCAGCAAGGGCGGCCGTTGCCTCAGGGCGCCTCGGTGTTCGGCAAGGACAATCGTTTCCTGACCAGTGTGGTGGGTGAGGGCATGATTTTCCTGAACGACCTCAACGACTCGCAAACCCTGCGTGTTTCATTGCCGGACTCTTCCTCCTGCCTGCTAAGCCTTACCGCCGAGACTCAACCCGACAATGACAAGTTCTATGAGACAACATCGGCGGTGTGCCATGATCGCTAAGCTGAAAAGCATGGGGTTCGTACTGCTCTGTGGGGTATTGCTGGCTGAGGGCGTGCGCGCTGAAAACTGCCGACTGTCTATAAGCCAGCCGCGTATCGACTATGGCGTTATTCGCCAGGAGGCATTGGACGAAAGCCCCTCAGTCGTGCTGGGTACGCGCACGGTGCACCTGAGCGTACTTTGCGCAGAGCCTTCGGCAATGGCATTACGATTTACCGGAGCAGCGGATGGCCAGGGCTTTCGTTTTGGGCGTGAGGGGCGTTTTCGCCTGACGCTCAAGCATGCCCAAGTGGACGGGCGTGCCGTTGGGTGGGCGCTGTCACACGTGCCCGGTGAGAGTGCCAGCGGGCAGTTGTTACCGGGCCAGGTCCTGGTGGCGCAAACGGCTGGAAAGCAATTGACTGCCCAGGTCGACATCGACACCGACCTTTCCCCAGCCGCCCTGCAGGTACGCAATCAGACGGTACTGGACGGACAGGGCAGCTTCGAGCTGGTCAGCCCGGCTGTTCAACCGAGCCGATGAAGTTGGCGAGCTCGGGGGTTTGCGGACTGGCGAACAGCACCTTCGGGTCGCCGACTTCATGCACCTTGCCCTGGTGCATGAACACCAGCTTGTCGCCAACTTCCCGGGCAAAGCGCATTTCGTGGGTGACCATGATCAGCGTCATGCCGTCCTTGGCCAGTTGACGCACCACGCTGAGCACCTCATTGACCAACTCCGGGTCCAGGGCCGAGGTGATCTCATCGCACAACAGCACCTTGGGTGACATGGCCAGCGCGCGGGCAATGGCGACTCGTTGCTGCTGACCACCGGACAGCCGATCGGGGAAGGCGTCGAACTTCTCGCCCAGCCCAACGCGTTCGAGCATTTGCCTGGCCAACTGTGCCGCTTTGGCCTTGGGCACTTTTTGCACCACTTGCGGTGCCAGCATCACGTTTTCGCCGACGCTCAGGTGCGGGAACAGGTTGAACTGCTGGAACACCATGCCGACTTTCTGCCTCAGGCTGCGCAGGTCGGCGCGGGCGGCATCAAGGTATTCGCCATCGACTTCGATCACACCGTCATTGATCGACTCCAGGCCATTGAGGGTACGCAACAAGGTGGACTTGCCCGAGCCGCTACGGCCGATGATCGCCACAACCTGGCCTTCTTCCACCGTCAGGTCGATGCCCTTGAGGACGTGATGATCGCCGTAATACTTATGCAGGGCGGAAATTCTAAGCAGAGGCATGCAGTCTCCTTTCCAGGTAGCGCGCACTGAGGGATAAGGGGTAGCAGAGCAGGAAATAACCGAGGGCCACCAAGCCGTAGACCATAAACGGCTCGAAGGTGGCGTTGGCGAGCATGCCGCCGGTCTTGGTCAGTTCGGTGAAACCGATGATCGAGGTCACGGCGGTGCCTTTGACCACCTGCACCGAGAAACCCACCGTTGGCGCGACGGCAATGCGCAGCGCTTGGGGCAGGATCACAAAACGCAGTTGCTCAAAAGGGTTCAGGGCCAGACTGGCCGAGGCTTCCCATTGGCCATGGGCGATGGAGTCTACGCAACCGCGCCAGATTTCGGCCAGGTAAGCGCTGGTGAACAGGGTCAATGCGATTGCAGCGGCCAGCCAGGGCGATATGTCCACGCCAAGCAGGGCAACGCCGAAAAACACCAGGAACAACTGCATCAGCAAGGGCGTGCCCTGGAACAGTTCGATATAGGTGCGGGCAATATTGCGTGGGAAAGCTTTGCGGCTGATGCGCATCGTCATCACCAGCAGGCCGATCAGGCCACCGCCCACAAATGCTACCAGTGACAGCAGCAGGGTCCACTGCAGGCCAGTAAGCAAGTTGCGCACGATGTCCCAGAAGGTGAACTCACTCATCGACTGTTCCTCATCACAAACCGCCGGCCGATCCAGTTGAGCAGTTGGCGAATCATCAGCGCCATGCACAGGTACACCAGGGTGGTCAGGGCATAGGTTTCAAAGGCACGGAAATTACGCGACTGGATAAAGTTGGCGGCAAAGCTCAATTCTTCGGTGGCGATCTGCGAACACACCGCCGAACCGAGCATCACGATGATGATCTGGCTGCTCAGGGCCGGCCACACCTTGCCCAGCGCCGGTAGCAGTACCACGTGACGGAACGCTTCGAAGCGCGTCATCGCCAGCGCGGCGGCGGCTTCCAACTGACCGCGCGGGATGGCCTGGATCCCGGCGCGGATGATCTCGGTGGAGTACGCCCCCAGGTTGATCACCATTGCCAGCACAGCGGCTTGCCACTCAGTGATTTTCAACCCCAGGGACGGCAGGCCGAAGAAAATAAAGAACAACTGCACCAGAAACGGCGTGTTGCGGATCAATTCGACATACACACCAAAGATCCATGCAAACGGCTGAATCTTCCAGGCCCGCACCACGGCACCGACGGTGCCCAGTGCAACCCCAAGGAGGGCGCCGATGGCCGTCAGTTCAAGGGTAAACAACGCACCGCGCAGCAGCAGGTCGGTATTGGCCAGCACCGGCACAAAGTCGAATTGATAGGCCATCGTTCAACTCCGCTTCAGAGGTCAGCAGGCAGCGGTTCTTTGAGCCACTGCAGTGCGTTTTTTTCCAGGCTGCCGTCTGCCTTGGCCGCAACCAGGATCTGGTTGACCTTCTCCAGCAGCGCCGGCTCGTTCTTGTTTACGCCTACGTACACCGGCGAATCCTTGAGCTTGACCTTCAGCGCGGGGACGCGTTTGGGGTTGCGTTCGCTGATTGCGACCATGACCACGTTGCCGCTGGCGATCAGGTCGACCTGGCCGGCAAGGTAAGCGGCGATGGTTGAGTTGTTGTCCTCAAAGCGCTTGATCGTGGCTTCCTTGGGCGCCACGGCGGTCAGCTCGATATCCTCGATGGCGCCGCGGGTCACGCTGATAGTCTTGCCCTTGAGGTCGTCGGTGGTGCTGATTGCCGCCTCGGGTGGGCCGAACACCGCGAGGTAGAACGGCGCGTAAGCCTTGGAGAAATCAATGACCTTTTCGCGCTCGGGGTTTTTGCCCAGGCTGGAGATCACCAGGTCCACCTTGCCGGTGGTAAGGAACGGAATGCGGTTGGTGCTGTTGACCGGGGTCAGTTCCAGCTTGACCTTGAGCTGGTCGGCCAGCAGCTTGGCGGTGTCGATGTCCAGGCCACGTGGCTGCATGTTGGGGCCGACCGAACCAAACGGCGGGAAGTCCTGGGGCACGGCGACCTTGAGGGTGCCACGGGCGACGATATCGTCCAGACCATCAGCCTGGGCGGGTGCCTGGCTCAGCATCAGGCTGGCAAACAGGGCAGTTAGCAGGGCGCTGTAGCGCTTGGTCATGGCAACTCTCCGAAAAAGGCGAAGGAATTT
This sequence comes from Pseudomonas sp. OST1909, assembly GCF_015277575.1. Taxonomy (NCBI): domain Bacteria; kingdom Pseudomonadati; phylum Pseudomonadota; class Gammaproteobacteria; order Pseudomonadales; family Pseudomonadaceae; genus Pseudomonas; species Pseudomonas sp. OST1909. The sequence goes on along the minus strand of NZ_CP063780.1, from coordinate 6,249,906 downwards.
TCTGAGTTTGCTCAGTGCACAGCCCATGCCAGCCCTCTCGTAATGGTCTGTAAGGCACGGATTCGTTGAAGTGCCATGGTCTTACTGGTCTGAACAGTTGCGGGATTTTTCGCACTCTTTTCGAGCACCGTAAAAAACGCACGAGCCCCTTTGGGGCGTGGCTTGCCGCCAGACTTCAATAGCTTTACAACTAGCGCTTCAGCTGACGGGAACCTTGAGTTTTTTATGAATTCCATCGCCCAAGCCGTACCGGAAGCGGCCTTGCAAGCCATCCGCAAACTGATCAAGGAACAAGGCTTTGGGCCGGGCGATGCATTGCCATCTCAGCGCGATTTGGCGATACGCTTGGGTGTGAGCCGGGCGTCGTTGCGCGAGGCCTTATCTTCCTTGAGCGCATTGGGTGTGGTCAGTGTGCAGGCGGGCAAGGGCGTGTTCGTGCTGGCGCCGGACCCGCCATCCGAGCTCGCCTGGCCGTTTGCGGCGCAGGCCACACCGCTGGACATCTTCCAGCTGCGTTACGCGCTTGAAGGGTTCGCTGCGGGTTTGGCGGCAGTCACATTGACCACGGACGAACTCGACAGCCTGGAAGACAATGTCGAGGCGATGCGCAAGGTCCTCAAAGTGGGTGACTTCGAAGCCGCCGCCCGGCTGGACTTCGAATTTCACCAGCGCATCCTGCTGGCCAGCGGCAACCAGGCCATGGTGAGTATTCTCAGTGCCAGCGCCGAGGTGTTTCTGGAGAGCCAGAAACTACCGTTCATCCGGCCGGACCGAGCCATGGAGACCTGGCAGGAACATCGCAAAATCCTGCGCGCCTTGGCCCGGCGCAGCAGTGCGGCAGCGCAGAAAACCATGCAGGAGCACGTTCGCAATGCGGCGTTGCGAACAGGCATCGTGTTTGTGACTGCCGTGACGCCATGAGTGGCTATATCCCCACTCATGCAACGCCATAGCAAGACTCAATCAGAGGCGGCTTCCTGAACGAAGGAAGGGCGGCTATGATGGGCAACGTTTTTTTTGCTTACAACCTGGAGACTTCCATGAGCAGCGATCTTATCAAACACGTTAGCGACGCTAGCTTCGAAGCTGACGTACTCAAGGCCGACGGTGCTGTACTGGTCGACTACTGGGCTGAGTGGTGCGGCCCATGCAAGATGATCGCTCCGGTTCTGGACGAAATCGCCGAGACCTACAAAGGCAAACTGACCATTGCCAAACTGAACATCGACGAAAACCAGGAAACCCCGGCCAAGCACGGCGTGCGTGGTATTCCGACCCTGATGCTGTTCAAGAACGGCAACGTCGAGGCCACCAAGGTTGGCGCGCTGTCCAAGTCGCAACTGGCTGCATTCCTCGACGCGAACATCTAAGCGTCGTCAAAAAAGCCCCGAAAATCTCGGGGCTTTTTCGTAATACAGGGCTAGACGCTCCGAAATTCAGGTGGTACATTCGGCCCCGCACTGGTTTCTCCACTGCCCCCTGCAAGCCGTCGCCGACGCATTCCTTTTCGATTAGTACGCGATCCTGTCGCCTTCTCTGCGGCGCGGCCTCATTAAGCCAAAAGCTTAATTTCCCCCCTCCATAAATGATTACGTCATTCCTATATGAATCTGACTGAACTCAAGCAAAAGCCGATTACCGACCTGCTCCAACTGGCCGAAGAAATGGGCATAGAAAATATGGCCCGTTCGCGCAAGCAGGACGTGATTTTCTCCCTGCTCAAGAAGCACGCGAAAAGCGGCGAGGAAATCTCCGGTGATGGCGTGCTGGAGATTCTCCAGGACGGCTTCGGCTTCCTCCGCTCCGCAGACGCTTCCTATCTCGCCGGCCCAGACGATATCTATGTCTCGCCGAGCCAGATCCGTCGCTTCAACTTGCGCACCGGTGACACCATCGTTGGCAAGATCCGTCCTCCGAAGGAGGGCGAGCGGTATTTCGCCCTGCTCAAGGTCGACACGATCAACTTCGATCGCCCCGAGAACGCGAAAAACAAGATTCTCTTCGAGAACCTGACCCCGCTGTTCCCGACCGTGCGCATGAAGATGGAAGCCGGTAACGGTTCAACCGAAGACTTGACCGGTCGTGTGATCGACCTGTGCGCCCCGATCGGAAAAGGCCAGCGTGGCCTGATCGTCGCGCCGCCGAAAGCCGGTAAAACGATCATGCTGCAGAACATTGCAGCGAACATCGCGCGTAACAATCCTGAAGTTCACCTGATCGTACTGTTGATCGATGAGCGTCCGGAAGAAGTGACCGAGATGCAGCGCACCGTGCGCGGCGAAGTGGTTGCCTCGACGTTCGATGAGCCGCCAACCCGCCACGTGCAGGTTGCCGAAATGGTGATCGAAAAGGCCAAGCGCCTGGTCGAACACAAGAAGGACGTGGTGATCCTGCTCGACTCCATCACCCGTCTGGCCCGTGCCTACAACACTGTGATCCCGAGCTCCGGCAAGGTATTGACCGGTGGTGTCGATGCCCACGCCCTGGAGAAACCGAAACGTTTCTTCGGCGCCGCGCGCAACATCGAAGAAGGCGGCTCGCTGACCATTATCGCCACCGCGCTGGTTGAAACCGGCTCGAAGATGGACGAAGTGATCTACGAAGAGTTCAAGGGTACCGGCAACATGGAGCTGCCCCTGGACCGTCGCATTGCTGAAAAGCGTGTGTTCCCGGCGATCAACATCAACCGCTCCGGCACTCGCCGCGAAGAGTTGCTGACCGCTGACGACGAGCTGCAGCGTATGTGGATCCTGCGCAAGCTGCTGCACCCGATGGACGAAGTGGCTGCCATCGAGTTCCTGATCGACAAGCTGAAAACCACCAAGACCAACGACGAGTTTTTCCTGTCGATGAAACGCAAGTAATACAGCGTTTCAGGTCCAAAAAAATGGCGCCCTTAATGGGGCGCCATTTTTTTTGCGTCGAGATTCTGCGATTTTTGTGGCATAAGTATCCGTTAAGTAACAAAAATTGACGCGTGACTTCGCTCATCCCTTTCGTCGCAGACTGACCACATTCTTATGACCACCCTTGCTTACCGCAGAGACATAGATGGCCTGCGTGCCATCGCTGTCCTTGCAGTCGTGTTGTTCCACTTTGGTGTCCCTGGCATTACTGGCGGTTTTGTTGGCGTTGACGTCTTCTTCGTCATCTCGGGCTTCCTGATTACGTCAATCATCTGGCGTGAGCGTCAAGCTGGACGCTTCAGTTTCATCGACTTCTGGGCTCGCCGTGCCCGGCGCATCTTGCCTGCGCTGTTTGTGATGATCGCCGCGACACTGGCAGTGGGTTGGTTTCTGTTGGCGCCCAAGGACTATGAGGAGTTGGGGCGTTCGGCGCACTATCAGGTGACGTTTACCTCCAACCTGCTGTTCTCGCGTCAGCATGGCTATTTCGATGTCTCTTCAGACATCAAACCCTTGTTGCATACCTGGTCGCTGGCGGTAGAAGAGCAGTTCTACATTTTCTTCCCGCTGCTGCTGACATTACTCTCGAGCCGCTTGAAGCACTGGCGCCTGGCGCTGTTTGCGGTGTTGCTCGGGTCTTTTGGCATGAGCGTCTGGGCGGTTCAGCATGAACCGCAGAAAGCCTTCTTCCTCTTGCATCTGCGAGCCTGGGAGTTGCTGGCCGGTGCCATGCTGGCGGTGCTGCCCATGCGTGAATGGCGGGCCTCACCGGCCTTGGCGCAAGGTGTCAGTCTGGCCTCAATGGCGCTGATCCTGATTGCCGTATTGGGTTACGACGCGAAAACGCCCTTTCCGGGGGCCACCGCGCTGTTGCCCGTGTTGGGTGTGGTCGGTCTGATCTGGGCCAACGGGCAGCAACACACCTGGGTCGGGCGCCTGTTGAGCACCCGGCTGATGGTAGGGATTGGGCTGATTTCCTATTCCTGGTACCTCTGGCACTGGCCGGTGTTCGTGTATGCCAACTATGCCGCGGTGGATGGCTTGAGCCCCCTGGAGCTTGCCGGGCTGATGCTGCTTTCGTTGGTGCTGGGCTATCTGTCCTGGCGTTTTGTGGAAACGCCGTTCCGGGAAAAGCGCTTGCTGGCTCCGCGCAAGGCGATCCTGGCGGCAGCGGTCGTCGGCATCTTGGGCCTGGGTTTCACTGGCCTTGCGATACGCGAAGCTGACGGCGTGCCTTCGCGCTTGTCCGAGCAGGCGTTGCGCTTTGCCCAAGCCAAGAAGTGGAGCCCGGACCTGCTGGCGTGCATGGCCGACAAAGATACGCCCGATGAGCGCCTGTTCTGCCATTTCGGCCCGAAAGGCCAATCGGTTTCAGCGCTGGTATGGGGTGATAGTCACGCTACGGCGCTGATACCCGCGCTCAAAGAGGGTGCTGATCGCCACGATATCAGCCTGGTTGAGGCCAGTTTTGCAGGCTGTATACCGCTCGATGGCTTGGAGAATATTGCCCGGTGCGCACATTTCAACCATCGCGTCGAAAAGGCCATGGCCGAGCAGGCATTCAGCGATGTGGTGTTGGCCGCCCGCTGGAGCCTGTATGTGTACGGGCAAATGTCGGGTGACAAGGAACATGCGCTCAAGGACCCCGGCACTGGCCAGTACGTGCGTGCCGTCGCCGAGCAACGCTTCGCCCAAGGCTTGCGCGAACGCATCCAGGGTTTGCGTGCTGCCGGCCATAAGGTCTGGCTGGTCAAGGAAGTGCCGCTGCAGGAAATCATCGTGCCTTACCGTCTCAGCCGATTGGCGATGATGAACCGGCCCGTGAGTGGTGAAGGGCTGGCCGTGGCCGAGCATGTGAAGCGCCAGGCGTTCATCACGCAATTGTTTGACGAACTGGCGGCTGCCGACAGTGGTGTCGCGGTGCTGGACCCTGCGCCCCTGCTGTGCGGCGTCGATGGTTTGTGCCGGGTCGAACTCAATGGTCGCGCGCTGTATACCGACGATAACCATCTGTCAGACGTGGGGGCGCGACACATTGAAGCCTTCCTTGAGCCATTGTTCAGTTCGTTGCAATCACGCGGCGTGACGGCCAATTAAGCTGCCAGCCGCCCTCAGAGCAGGTAGGATGTACGCCTATTTTACGGGTGGCATGTTTAATGAAATTCAAGGATCTTCGGGATTTCGTGCAGCAACTTGAGCAGCGCGGAGAGTTGAAACGTATCCAGATGCCGATTTCTCCGGTACTGGAAATGACTGAGATTTGCGACCGCACCTTGCGCAACAAGGGCCCGGCGCTGCTGTTCGAAAACCCGACCGGCTTTGATATTCCGGTGCTGGGCAACCTGTTCGGTACGCCCGAGCGCGTAGCCTTCGGCATGGGTGCCGAGTCGGTCAGCGAGCTGCGTGAGATCGGCAAGTTGCTGGCGTTTCTCAAGGAGCCCGAGCCGCCCAAGGGCTTGAAGGACGCCTGGTCGAAGCTGCCGATCTTCCGCAAGATCATTGCCATGGCCCCCAAGGTGGTCAAGGACGCGGTGTGCCAGGAAGTGGTCATCGAAGGCGATGATGTCGACCTGGCCATGCTGCCGGTGCAGACCTGCTGGCCGGGCGATGTCGGCCCGCTGATCACGTGGGGCCTGACGGTCACCAAAGGCCCGAACAAGGATCGCCAGAACCTCGGCATCTACCGTCAGCAAGTCATTGGCCGCAACAAGGTGATCATGCGCTGGCTGAGCCACCGTGGCGGGGCACTCGACTTCAGAGAGTGGTGTGAAAAACACCCGGGCAAGCCGTTCCCGGTGTCCGTGGCCCTGGGGGCCGACCCGGCGACCATTCTCGGCGCCGTGACACCTGTGCCCGATAGCTTGTCCGAATACGCCTTCGCCGGCCTGTTGCGCGGTAATCGCACCGAATTGGTCAAGTGCCGCGGTAACGACTTGCAGGTGCCGGCTACCGCCGAAATTATCCTTGAGGGCGTGATTCACCCGGGTGAGATGGCCGATGAAGGCCCTTACGGCGACCACACCGGCTATTACAACGAAGTCGACAGCTTCCCGGTGTTCACCGTCGAGCGCATCACCCATCGGGTCAAACCGATCTACCACAGTACCTACACGGGTCGTCCACCCGATGAGCCGGCCATTCTCGGTGTGGCGCTCAACGAAGTGTTCGTACCGATCCTGCAGAAGCAATTTCCGGAAATCACCGACTTCTACCTGCCGCCCGAGGGCTGTTCGTACCGCATGGCCATCGTGACCATGAAGAAGTCGTATCCGGGCCATGCCAAGCGCGTCATGTTGGGTGTGTGGTCGTTTTTGCGACAGTTCATGTACACCAAGTTCGTTATCGTGACCGACGACGACATCAATGCGCGGGACTGGAACGACGTGATCTGGGCCATTACCACGCGCATGGACCCCAAGCGCGATACGGTGATGATCGATAACACGCCGATCGACTACCTCGACTTTGCCTCGCCGGTATCGGGCCTGGGTTCGAAAATGGGCTTGGATGCCACCCACAAATGGCCGGGTGAAACCACTCGCGAGTGGGGCCGGGTGATCGTCAAGGATGAAGCCGTCACCGCGCGTGTCGATGCGATCTGGAAAGAATTGGGAATAGATTGATGCGTGTAACCCTGCAACCTTCCGGCGCTGTACTGGAGCTGGTCCCTGGCGAACGAATCCTCGAAGGTGCACGCCGCCTGGGGTACGAATGCCCCCAGGCCTGCCGCAATGGCGTGTGCCATGTGTGTGCGGCGTTGCTGGTGGAGGGCCGGGTAAGCCAGGCCGGTGAAGTGCGCGACCATGGCGAGTTCTATACCTGTATCGCCGAGCCGCTGGAAGACTGCATTGTGTTGTGGGATGGCGTACTCGCGCCAGGAGAGTTGCCGTTGCGCAAATTGTCATGCCAATTGATCGAGTGCGTCGAAGTCGGCGGCGATGTGTGGCGTGTGCGCCTGCGCGCCCCGGCCGGTAAAGCGGTGCGTTACCACGCCGGGCAATACTTGATGCTCGAACGGGAGAACGGCGAGAAGTCGGCGTTTTCCCTGGCTTCTGCACCCCATGCCGGGCGTGAGTTGGAGCTGCATGTGCTGGTGCGCGAGGACAGTGCGCGCAACCTTATCGAACAATTGCAGCGCAACCAGATGGCCCGTGTGGAACTGCCGTTCGGTGACACCCACCTGGCCGAGTTGCCGGACGGGCCACTAGTGCTGATGGCCGCCGGTACCGGTATGGCGCAGATGCACAGTCTGATCGAGCACTGTCGCGCTTCGGGCTTCAAGCACCCGGTGCACCTGTACTGGGGCGTACGGCGCCCGGAAGATTTCTACCAGATCGAGCACTGGGATCAGTGGCTGCAACTGCCCAATCTGTTCCTGCACAAAGTGGTCAGCGACCTCTGTGGCTGGGAAGGGCGCTGCGGTTTGCTGCACGAGGTGGTGTGCGAGGACATTGCCGATCTCAACACGGTACATGTCTACGCCAGCGGCTCACCGGCGATGATTTATGGCACCCTGGATGCATTGGTCGACGCCGGTATGGATGCTCACCGGATGCGCGCTGACGTGTTTGCCTACGCCCCACGGCCCTGAAGTGTTGCGCTGAATAATGTGGGAGCAGGCAAGCCAGCTCCCACAGGGGACAGTGTCGTGTCAGAAGCGTAAGCCAGTCGTCACCATCGCTGCATTGAACCCCAGCAACACCAGCTCCGCCGCGACCGGTCCGTAGTGGGTACCCACAGACGGAATGATCACTGGCGCCACCCCGAATCGATTCAACGGAATCTTGTCGCGATACTCGCCGCGATAGCCCTGGATCAATCCACCAGTCAACTTCGCATACACCGGGTAGTCGGCCATGTCGTAGCGCTTGCCCGCATAGGCATAGTACGAGCGTTGGCGAAACGAGTTGCGAAAGGTCACCCCGCCATACACCAGGCCCGACGCCTCATTGCGCTCCAGGCCGATCAGGTCCTGTTTGTTGTTGTGTTGCGGGTCGGGTGCAAAGTGCCGGGTGTAGACGCTTGTCTGGGCGTACCAGAAGCCTTTGTCGTCAGTCGCCGTTGGCGTTTCGCTCGCCAGTGCAGTGGTGGCCTGGGCAAGCAATAACAGGCCAGGCAATCGGAATTTTTTCATGGCGACCTCGGTAGTCGATTTGATGAACGGCTAAGTGGGTCGTTACAGGCGCGCAGTTTGACGGCTTGGCACGCGCCCAGGCTGAACCGGGGCTGAAAGTACCGGGATTAGCCGTGTGGATCCTGACGAATGGGCGAGCGTGCTTATGCTTTTGCTTATTCTTTTAAGGTATTTATTCTGGTTGATGAATATCTTTAAGCTATATCGCAACGGACTACCGACTTCACCGACCATAACCAGATACTGACCGCCACCGCCCGCCAGCCGGATCGATCGTACGAACTTCGCGTATTGCAGTTCTATTTTTGATTCAAAGGGGAGCGGTATGGGGAGCTACAGAAAACACGCGCTATACACGGCGATTTTGTCGGCCAATTTGCTGACCGTTGTGGGATTCAATCCAGTTCTGGCAGACGAAACTTCTGCGGTTGATGCACCTAAACTCGACACTGTGATCGTCACCGGCACCCGCGCCCAAGAGCGCACCGCCAGTGCATCGCTGTCGCCAATCGACGTAATCTCCGGTGAAAACCTGCGCAGTACCGGCTCCGATGAGCTGGGTGCCGTATTGGCGCGGCTGATACCGTCGATCAACTTCCCCCGGCCAAGCCTGGTGGACGGCGCCGAACTGGTGCGTCCGGCGCAGTTGCGCGGCTTGTCGCCGGACCAGGTGTTGGTGCTGGTCAACGGCAAGCGTCGACATACCAGCGCCTTCGTCAACCTGGGCGGTGCGGTTGGGCGCGGTTCGGCCCCGGCAGACTTGAATGCCATTCCGCTGTCGGCGGTGGACCATATCGAAGTGCTGCGCGACGGTGCTTCTGCACGTTACGGCTCCGATGCGATCGCCGGGGTGATCAACGTGATCCTCAAAAACGCCGACCATGGCGGCTCGGTGTCCAGCAAGTTTGGCGAGTACAAAAAGGGTGATGGTATCCAGCGTAATGTCAGTGGTAATACGGGCCTGGCATTGGGCGACAATGGCTTTATCAACCTGTCTGCCGAAGGCGCCGACAACGACTACACCAACCGCGCCGGCAACGACTACCGCCCCGGCAGCATCGGCTCTACCACCTACGGCCAGCGTGTGTTCCGCCAAGGTGAGCCGGCCACCAATGAAGGCAAGTTCCAGTTCAACTCGGAATATTCCTTCAGCGATGCCGCCGAGTTCTACACCTTCGGTGGCTACAGCAAGCGCCGCGGTGAAACAGCGGCGTTCTACCGGGCCAGCAACGCCTCCAATAACATTGCCGCACTCAACCCCAACGGCTACCTACCGCTGATCAAGGGCAACCTGGAAGACACTTCTCTGGTGGTGGGCCTGCGCGGCCTGCTGGCCTACAACTGGCATTACGACTTGTCGGCCAACTACGGCAAGAACCAGTACGAACTGGGGACTGAAACCATCAACACCTCATTGGGCCTGGCAACGCCGCGTAAATTCAACAACGGCACCCTGAGCAACGATCAGAAGCAAGTCAGCCTGGATCTGTCCCGTGAGTTCGATGTGGGCTTTCTGCCGTATCCGGTCTCCGTGGCGTTCGGCGGTGAATACCTGCATCAGGGCTATGAAATCGAGGCGGGCGAGCCTGCGTCCTATTACCAGACCGGCAGCTCCGGCCTGGGCGGTTTCCGCGATGCCGATGCCGGCACCAGCACGCGGCATAACTGGGCACAGTACCTGGACCTGGAAACCAACTTCACCGAAAAACTCAGCGCCTCGGCCGCCGTGCGCCATGAGGATTACAGTGACTTTGGCTCCAACGTCAGCGGCTCGCTGTCGGCCCGCTACGACTTCACCCCCCAGGTGGCCTTGCGCGGCAGCATCTCCAACGGTTTCCGTGCGCCGTCCCTGGCCCAGCAGAATTTTGCCTACACCTCATCGCAGTTGATCGGCAGCACCATCCAGGAAGCCGGCACCTTCCCGGCCAACAGTCAGGTGGCGCGCCTGCTCGGTGCCGAAGACCTCAAGGCGGAAAAGTCGCGCAACTACAGCCTCGGCCTGGTGCTGGAGCCGGCCGATGACCTGACCGTCACGCTCGATGTATACCGCATCGACATCCGCGACCGCATCAGCCTGTCGTCTAACCTCAATCTCAACCCGGCCACGGTGGCTTACCTGCAAGCCAATGGCGTCGGCAATATCAACTACACCACGGCCCGGTACTTCACCAACGCCACGGACACCAGCACCGATGGGGTCGACCTGGTGGCCAATTATCGCTACCAGTTCGATAACGGCATTCGCTGGAACAGTACCGTGGGCTACAACTACAACCACACCAAAGTCACCGACGTGAAAGCCAACCCCGCGATTCTCGACAGCCTGGGGGCCAACCTGATGCGGGTGGACCGCCGCGAGCGTATCGGTTTGCTGGGCGATACCACGCCCCAGCACAAGCTGAGCCTGGGCAACGACTTCACCTTCGGTAATTGGGCGCTGCACACTAACCTGGTGCGCTATGGTGAGTTCACCAGTTATCAGGCGGACAAGGTCAACGACCAGACCTTCAAGGCCGCCTGGGTGCTGGACCTGTCAGCCGACTACAAGCTCAAGAACTGGACCTTCACTCTGGGTGGCGACAACGTTACCGACAAATACCCAGAGAAGGTTAATGCTTACGCCAGCAGCAGCGGCAATCTCGCCTACAGCACTTTTTCGCCGTACGGTTACAGCGGCGCGTTCTATTACGGTAAAGTCGCTTACAACTGGTAACACACAGGAGGCGCACCGCTTTTCGCCATGACCGCCATTGAAACCGATCTTCTGCAATTGGCTTACCCTCCGCGGCTCGATCTGGGGCCGCAACTCACTCACGAACAATTGATGAGCTCGATGCAAGCCACCATGGCTCGGCACAAGGGGGGGCCGGTGTGGCTGTTTGCGTATGGTTCGCTGATCTGGCGCCCTGAGTGCTCGTCGACCGAGCGGGTGCGGGCACGGGTTCACGGTTATCACCGTGGCCTGTATTTGTGGTCACACGAGCATCGCGGTACGCCGGAGCTGCCGGGGTTGGTGTTTGGGTTGGATCGCGGTGGTTCCTGCAGCGGGTTTGCCTACCGCTTGCCGGAAGACCAGTTGGAGGCCTCGCTTTACGCTTTATGGCAACGTGAGATGCCTTACCCCTCGTACCGGCCGCACTGGCTCAGTTGCCGATTGGAAGATGGCAGCACCGTGCAGGCGTTGGGGTTTGTTCTGGAGCGGCACTTGCCTAGCTATGCCGGCAACTTGCCCGACATTGTGCTTAATCATGTGCTGCAAAGCGCTTGCGGGCGTTACGGCACGACTCGCGATTATGTCGAGCAGACCGTGAACGCCCTGCGTAGCCACGCCATGCCAGATAAAAACCTGGAGGCGCGGCTCAAGCGTTGTGCCAAAGATTGCTCTGCCGATTAACGCGCCGAGCTGACGCTGTTGGTGTGCCACAGCGTGGGGATCAGGAACGCGATCGCCAGTACACAGGCACCAATCAGCAGTACGAACCCACCGTCCCAGCCGAAATGGTCAACCGTATAACCCATGGCCGCACTGGCTGCTACCGAACCGCCCAGGTAACCGAACAAGCCGGTGAAACCCGCGGCAGTGCCGGCGGCTTTTTTCGGTGCCAGCTCCAGCGCCTGCAGGCCGATCAGCATGACCGGGCCGTAGATCAGGAAGCCGATTGAGAACAGCGCAATCATGTCGACCATCGGGTTGCCCGGCGGGTTGAGCCAGTAAACCAGTGTTGCCACCGTCACCAGAGCCATGAACACGATGCCGGTCAGGCCGCGATTGCCACGGAAGATCTTGTCCGACATCCAGCCGCACAGCAGCGTACCCGGGATGCCTGCCCACTCGTAGAAGAAATACGCCCAGGACGACTTGTCGACCGTGAAGTGTTTGGCTTCTTTCAAATAGGTCGGCGCCCAGTCCAGTACGCCGTAGCGCAGCAGATAGACAAACACGTTGGCGAAGGCGATGTACCAGAGCATCTTGTTGCGCAGCACGTACTTGACGAAGATTTCCTTGGCGCTGAATTCGTCTTCGTGGCTGGCGTCGTAGCCTTCCGGGTAATCGTTCTTGTACTTCTCGATAGGCGGCAAGCCCACCGATTGCGGGGTGTCGCGCATGGTGATGAAGGCGAACGCCGCGACCGCCAGGGCCACGGTGGCCGGCACGTAGAAGGCAGCATGCCAGTCGTTGAACCACGCCATGCCCAGCAGGAACAGCGGGCCGATCAGACCACCGCCGACGTTGTGCGCCACATTCCACACCGACACCACGCCGCCGCGCTCTTTCTGCGACCACCAGTGCACCATGGTCCGCCCACTCGGCGGCCACCCCATGCCCTGGGCCCAGCCGTTGATGAACAGCAGAATGAACATCATGGTCACGCTGGAGGTTGCCCAAGGTGCGAAACCGAAAATGAACATCACCCCCGCTGAAACCAGCAGGCCGAACGGCAGGAAGTAACGTGGATTGGAACGGTCGGACACCAGCCCCATGAGGAACTTGGACAAACCGTAGGCAATCGCAATCGCCGACATCGCCAGGCCCAGTTCACCACGGGTGTAACCCTCGTCGATCAAGTAGGGCATGGCCAGGGAGAAGTTTTTGCGCAGCAGGTAGTAGCCGGCGTAACCGAAGAAAATACCAGCGAAGATCTGCCAGCGCAGGCGTCGGTAGGTACTGTCTATTTTTTCTTCAGGCAGGGGCGCCTGGTGTGCGGCAGGTCGAAAGAAAGCAAACATTCAAGAGCTCCAAATTTCTTGTTTTGACTGCGGATGCGAATGTTACAGTTTCGTTACCGAAAATAGCATCGCCTCTTATCTGCAAACACAGGAAACGAGAGCAATTGCATGTTCTTTTACGAACATGTCGTAAATAGATAAGTTGTGGTCGTAACGAATTCCTCAGAGCCCGCAGAGATCAACTGTGGGAGCAGGCAAGCCAGCTCCCACAAGGATCGCATTTCACTTCGGTCAGCGGGGTTGTACGATGACCTTACCCACTGCCTTGCGCTGCCCCAGATCATTAATCGCCTGGGCAGCCTGCTCCAGCGGATACACCTGCGACACCAACGGCTTCAACTTGCCCTCGGCATACCACGTGAACAACTGCTGAAAATTCGCCGCGTTATCCTGCGGCTGGCGCTGGGCAAACGAGCCCCAGAACACCCCGACTACCGCCGCGCCCTTGAGCAACGCCAGGTTCACCGGCAATTCGGGAATGCGCCCGCTGGCAAACCCCACTACCAGCAGGCGGCCGTTCCAGGCGATGGCGCGCACGGCCTGGTCAAACAGGTCGCCACCCACCGGGTCGTAAATCACGTCAGCGCCGTTGCCATCGGTCAGGCGCTTGATCTCGTCCTTGAGGCTGGTTTCGCTGTAGTTGATCAACTCATCAGCCCCGGCCGCCTTGGCCACCGCGAGTTTGTCGGCGCTGCTGGCGGCGGCGATCACACGTGCGCCCATGGCCTTGCCGATTTCCACCGCGGCCAGGCCCACACCGCCGGAGGCGCCTAGCACCAGCAGGGTCTCACCGGGTTGTAGGTTGGCGCGCTGTTTAAGCGCGTGCATCGAGGTGCCGTAGGTCATGCTGAAGGCGGCGGCGATGTTGAAGTCCATGCTCGGCGGAATCGGCAGCACGTTATAGCCAGGCACCGCGACCTGCTCGGCAAAGCTGCCCCAGCCGGTCAACGCCATTACGCGGTCACCGACCTTCAAGTGGCTGACTTTCTCACCCACCTCGCTGACCACGCCTGCCGCTTCGCCACCGGGTGAGAATGGAAAGGGCGGCTTGAACTGGTACTTGCCCTCGATGATCAGGGTATCCGGGAAGTTCACCCCGGCCGCGTGCACGTCCAGCAGGATTTCGTTCTTCTTGATCGCAGGGCTGGCGATCTCTTCCAGCACCAGGGTTTCGGCGGGGCCGAAGGCTTTGCACAGCACAGCTTTCATCGGACTATTCCTTTTGGCATCGTGGCCGATAAGTGTAGGAGGGTGCGCCCGTGGGTCAACGAGCATACCCGCGCCTGATAAGCCCCCATAAGCTTGTGCTCAGCCTTGCTAGCGTTATGCTACCGGGCAAACGAATTCGAGGAATGAACTGTGAAAGCGTGGATCCTGTTGATGCTGGCCCTGACGTTGCCGATGGCCGTCCAGGCCGAAGAGGCCAAGGAAGGCGAGGCACCGAAAGTCAGCTATATCAGCCTGACCCCGCCGTTTGTGGGCAACTACGGCCTGGATGGCACGGCCAAGCTCAAGGTTTACAAGGCCGATATCGCCCTGCGCGTGACCGGCACCGAAGCAGCCGCGGCGGTCAAAGCCAACGATCCGTTGATCCGCAACCAGCTGGTGGCGCTGTTTACCCAGCAGACCAGCGAGGCCATGAGTACGGTCGAAGGCAAGGAAAAGCTGCGTCAGGAAGCCCTGAAACAAACCCAGCAAGTGATGAATGACGAGACCGGCAAGCCGATGGTGGAAGATTTGCTCTTCAACAATCTGATCATCCAGTGAAGCCGGCGCTTAGCGCCATTCGCGAGGTCCTGCCAGGCGCCTCAGGAAGCCAGGCTCTTGCGAAACCGCGCCAACGCCACCGCAAAAAATACCAAGCCAATTCCCGTCAGGGCCAGCAAGTCTGGCCACACCACGCTCAACCCCGCATCCCTGAATAGAATCGCGGCACTCAAGCTCACAAAATGCGTCGATGGCGAGCCCTGCATCACCCACTGCAACCATTCGGGCATGCTATCCAGCGGTGTACTGCCGCCAGAGAGCAACAGCATGGGAATGATCACCGGGATCGCCAGCAGGCCGAACTGCGGCGTCGAGCGGGCGAGAGTGGCGAGGAAGATCCCCAACGCAGTACTCGCAAATAAATACAGGGCCGTCACCAACAGGAACAGGCTCAACGACCCGGCCAATGGCACGCCGAGCAAGCCTTTGACCACCAGTTCCAGGGACAGCCACGTACACAACACCACCACCAGCATGTTGCTCCAGATTTTTGCCAGCATGATCTCCAGCGCGGTCAGGGGCAGCACCAGCAGATGGTCGAGGGTGCCGTGCTCGCGTTCACGCAGCAGGGCCGTACCGGTCAGCACGATGGCGAGGATGGTGATGTTGTTGACGATCTGGATCACCGCCAGGAACCAGCCACCTTCCAGGTTGGTATTGAACAACGCCCGAGTAGTCAGCAGGGCCGGAGCTTTGCCGGCAGCGTCGGCCTGGCCGCTGTAGGTCAGCAGTTCGCGTTGGAAAATCCGCCCGATGTAACCCGCGCCCATGAATGCCTGGCTCATCGCCGTGGCATCGATGTTCACCTGCACTCCCGGCTGGCGCCCCGCCAACAGGTCGGCCTGGAAATTCGCCGGTACATTGACGACGAAAGTGTATTGGCCGCTGTCCATGACCCTGTCCAGCTGGTCGTAGGCCAGTGGCGCCGGCGCCTGGAATTCCGGTGGTTGCAGGGCCTCGGCCATTTGCCGCGAGAGCGCGCTGTGATCTTCATCGACAAAGGCCACGCTGGCGTTGTGCACGCCAATCACCGAACCGGCAGCGGGCATGTAGATCGCCACGGTGAAGGCGTAGGCCAGAAACAGCAGCAACACGCTGTCGTGGCGCAGGCTGGTGAGTTCCTTGAGCCCCAGGCGCAGGATATGGGCGAGCTTGTGCATCAGGCCTCCTGCTTCTTGAGCATCACCAGGCTCAGCCCGGTAAAACCGACGAAAAATCCGAACAAGGCCAGGCATTGTGGCCACAACTGGCGCAGGTCCAGGGCCTTGGTGAAGGTGCCCACCGCGATATCCAGAAAGTGCCCGGCCGGAAACAGCATGCCCATCAGCGCTGCCGCACCTTCCAGGGACGAACGCGGCACGATCAGCCCGGAAAACTGGATGGTCGGCAGGCTGGTGATGATCATGGTGCCGAGGATCGCCGCGATCTGGGTGCGGGTGAACGCCGAGATCAGCAGGCCCATGCTCGTGGTCGCCAGCACGTACAACAGGCCACCGAAAGCCAGGGTCAGGCCGCTGCCTTTGAACGGTACACCGAACAACCAGCGGTTCATCGCCACCAACAGTGCCAGGTTGACCAGGCTGATGACCAGGTAGGGCGCCTGTTTGCCCAACAAAAACTCCAGGCGTGTCAGTGGTGTGGCATAGAAGTTGGTGATCGACCCCAGCTCCTTCTCGCGCACAATGCCGAGGGCGGTGAGCATGGCCGGAATGAACGCCAGGATCAGCGCCATCACGCCAGGGCCAATGGCATTCACGCTGACCACGTCCTGGTTGTAGCGAAAGCGTGTTTCAAGCTTGACGGCGGCCCGGTTGTTCAAGGGTAAGCTACTGAGTTCAGCCAGTTGCGCAAGGTTGCCCTGGTGCACGGCCTCCACGTAGTTGCGGCTGGTTTCAGCGCGAAACGGCATGCCGCCGTCGAGCCAGGCCGCGACGGTGGGCTGGCGGCCGGCGTAGAGGTCACGGCCAAAGCCGGGTGGGATCTCCAGGGCCAGCTTGATTTCCGAACGTTGCAGGCGCCGGTGCAATTCGTTGGCGTCGCGAATGGGTGCTTGCTCGGCGAAATAGCGCGAACTGCGAAATGCCTCTAGATAGGCGCGGCTTTGCGGGGTCTGGTCCTGGTCGTAGACGGCGAAGGCGAGGTTTTCCACGTCCAGGGAAATGCCGTAGCCGAAGATCACCATCATGAACATCGCCCCGAGCAGGGCGAAGGCCATGCGTACCTTGTCGCGCAGCAGCTCCTTGCCTTCGCGGCTGGCCACGGCTAACCACCGCGCCAGGCTGAAGCCGTGTGTGCTCGCGGGCGGCGCGTGGGCATCGTTGACCGTTGCACGGGGCGCGCTGGGTTCGGGTTCGCCCTGGGCCTGCTCCAGGCAGGTGACGAAAGCCGCCTCCAGGGTATCGCCGTGGAACTGCTGTTGCAGCGCCTCGGGCGTGTCGCAGGCCAACACCTTGCCGGCATGCATCAAGGAGATGCGGTCGCAGCGCTGGGCTTCGTTCATAAAGTGGGTGGACAGGAAGATGGTCACGCCTTGTTGCCGCGACAACTCGATCAGCAACCGCCAGAAATCATCCCGCGCCGCCGGGTCGACGCCCGAGGTGGGCTCATCGAGGATCAGCACTTCCGGGCGATGCAGCACCGCAACCGCCAAGGACAAACGCTGGCGCAGGCCAAGGGGTAACTCGCCGGAGGGCTGTTCGGCCACTTCACCCAGGTCGAAACGTTGGATCAGTTCATCAATGCGCGGACCGCTGTCGGCCTTGGGCAAGTCGAACAGTTGCGCATGCAGCACCAGGTTCTGGCGCACGCTCAGCTCGCCATACAGCGAGAAGCTCTGCGACATGAAGCCCACGCGCTTGCGGGTCGCCAGGTCCTTGGCGTCTACCGGTTTGCCCAGCAGGATTGCACTGCCCTCGGTGGCCGGCATCAGCCCGGTCAGGACTTTCATGGTGGTGGTCTTGCCGCAGCCGTTGGAACCGAGGAAGCCGAAGATCTCGCCGCGGCCAATGGCAAAGCTGACGTTGTTCACCGCGGTGAAATCGCCAAAGCGCAGGGTCAGGTCGTGGGCTTGGATAGCGATATCGGCGTTGCCGCCTGTGCGCGGTGGAATTACCAGCGGCTGGCTGTCGTGGGCACTGTCGCCCTGGAAGTGCGTGAAGGCCTCATCCAGTTTGCCGCTGGGCGTTATCGCCGCCAGTTCGCGGCTCAGTCCATCGGCGATCAACCTGCCACGGTCGAGCATCAGGCAATGCTCGAATTGCTCGGCCTCTTCCATGTAGGCGGTGGCCACCAGCAGTGTCAGTTGCGGGCGCTCACTGCGTACGCTGTCTACCAGCTCCCAGAAACGCCGGCGTGACAGCGGGTCGACGCCGGTGGTGGGCTCGTCGAGGATCAACAGGTCCGGATCATGGATCAGTGCGCAGCACAAGCCGAGCTTC
Organism: Pseudomonas sp. OST1909; assembly: GCF_015277575.1. Classification (NCBI taxonomy): domain Bacteria; kingdom Pseudomonadati; phylum Pseudomonadota; class Gammaproteobacteria; order Pseudomonadales; family Pseudomonadaceae; genus Pseudomonas; species Pseudomonas sp. OST1909. The sequence continues at coordinate 6,231,934 of NZ_CP063780.1, read as the reverse complement.
TGTTTCATCCCGCCAGAGAGCTTGCCTGCCGGGCGCTCGGCAAAGCGTGCGAGGTCGGTGGCGAGCAGCAGGTTGTGCATGCGCTGGTCGCAATCGGCTTTCGACAGGCCGAACAAGGTGGCGAAGAAACGGATGTTCTCGCTGATGGACAGCTCGGGGTACAGATTGCCGCCCAGGCCCTGGGGCATAAAGGCAATGCGCGGGTACAAGCTATTGCGGTGGCGACGGTTCTGGATGGAACCGCCGAGCACCTGCAACTGGCCCTTTTGCAGCTTTTTAACCCCGGCGATCAGACCCAGCAGGCTCGACTTGCCGGCGCCGTCCGGACCTATCAACCCGCAGCGGGTACCGGCTGGCAAGCTGAAGGCAATGTCGAGCAGTGCCTGTTGCTTGCCGTAGCGGTGGTTGATCCCCGTGGCGTGCAGCGCCAGGCCGCTCATTGCAGGTGGGCCGGCCAGTCGACATCGGCCGTGCGTACATAGCCCGCGCCGGGCATGCCCGGTTTGGCTTGTGGCACGGCGCTGGGCTGAGTCAGGCGCAATTTGACGCGGAACACCAGTTTCTGTCGCTCATCGCGGGTTTCGACTTCCTTGGGAGTGAACTGCGATTTGGCCGCGACAAAACTGATTTTGGCCGGTAGCGCTTGCTGGGGCAGGGCGTCGAGCAGGATGCGTGCTTCACTGCCGACGGTCAGGCGGCCGGTGACGGAGGCGGGCAGGTAGAGATTCATGTACTGGTCATTGGGGTCAATCAGCAGCAACACGCGCCCACCCGCGCCGAGCACTTCGCCCGGCTCGGCCAAGCGCAATTGGATGATGCCGTCGATGGGCGCACGCAGGCTGCTGTCGTCGATTTCGCTGGTGAGTTGGGCCACCTGGGCCTGGGCTGCGCCGATGGCGGCCTTCACCGCGTTGACCTGGGCTTGGGCGGCGATCACTGCCGCGTTGCCGGTGTTTTGGCGCGCTTGCTGCTGGTCGATCAATTGGCTGCTGGCAAAGCCGCGCCGGTACAGCTCTTGGGTGCGCTTGAGTTCCTGGCTGGCCAGCAGTTGCTCGCTTTGGCGCAACCGCACGTTGGCTTCAGCAGAGGCGAAGTTTTCCCTGGCGCGTAACACCTCTGCTTCGGCCTGGGCACGCTGGGCTTGCAGGGTGCGGGTGTCCATGCGTGCCAGCAACTGGCCCTTGAGCACTTTGTCGCCTTCATCCACGTGCACTTCGGCCAGGCGCCCGGGGATCTTGGCGGCGATTTGTACTTCGGTGGACTCCAGGCGCCCGTTGCCCATGCTCAAGCCCTCGGGCAGGCGATCCTGGGTCGAACGCCAGTAGCCAAAGGCCCCCGCCCCCAGCAGGAGGACGATCAGGGCGATGGCGAACAGACGGGACGTATGGTGGTTCGTAGACATGGCTGCATCCTGCGGCGTTAGCGTCCAGTGTGATGGGTTTGGCCCGTGAGGGTCTTGATATCGGTCAGTTAAAGCAGCTGAAGGATGGCCGCCCATTGTTCAGGCGTGACCGCCATGACCGAAAGCCGGCTGCCTTTCTGCACCAGCGGCATTTCGGCAAGAGCGGTTTGCTGCTTTAGATAGCCCAGGCCCAGCACCTTGGGGAAGGTGTTGACGTGGCCCACGGTGATGGCACTCCACGGATTTTTCTCCGCACTGGCCTTGGCGTCGAAGTAGTGGCTGTCCGGTTCCAGCGCTGTAGGATCCGGGTAGGCGGCCTCGACGATTTTGCCGATGCCGGCAATGCCAGGCTCCGGACAGCTGGAGTGATAGAAGAAAAACTCATCGCCCACCGCCATGGCGCGCAGAAAGTTGCGCGCCTGATAGTTGCGCACCCCATCCCAGCGGGCTTCGCCGAGCTTTTCCAGGTCCTTGATGGACAATTCGTCAGGCTCGGATTTCATCAGCCAGTAGGCCATTTTTGGGCTCCTGAAAAAGGCATTGGGCAAGTTGTCGGGCAATTGCATGACAAACCGACAGTCGGTTGGCGTCAAGGTTTGCGTGTTGGTTCACGTTACCGCAGAATGCGCGCTTTTAGGCTTGGCGCAGCTGCAACGGACTACTTTGGAACGTTGTTGTCATCGTGTACGAGGTGCCTGAAGGGGGGCAATCGATGCAACGTAAACCGGATTTACTATGGATTTTGGTTATTTTGTTTGGTCTGGGCGTTGTGACCACCGGGTATGCCCAGAGCTTGTGGTCGAACAAGGCCGACGCACCGGTTGAACTCTCGCCAGTGCAGCAACAATTCAAGCGTTAATACGGCTTCAAGGCGTCGCTGGTTCCAGCGACGTTTCTGCAACATACCAGTGCTTATCGGTGACAGTGCCCGCCAGCGGCACGTCCCAACTTGCCTGCGCCAAGCGGTCTACCTGCTGACATTCATGGGCCAACCCCAGCAAGGTCGGCTTGCGCCAGCTTTTGCGCCTGGCCAGGTAAGCCAGGCTGCGGTCGTAGAATCCGCCACCCATGCCCAGGCGCCCGCCTTCGCGATCGAACCCCACCAACGGCAACAGCACCAGGTCGAGCGCCCAGACCTTGCGCTGCTGGTGGACATTGACCCGCGGCTCAAGAATGCCAAAGCGGTTGGGCGACAACTTATCCCCAGGCCGCACGCGCTGGAACACCATCTTGGTGCGCGGCCAGGCACTCAGTACCGGCAGATAGGTGGCCTTGCCACGGCGCTGCGCCGCGCGCAGCAGCAGGCGCGGATCGATTTCACCGTCCGTCGGCAGGTATAAGGAAATATGTTTGGACCGGCGAAACAGCGGGTGCTGTGCCAGTTGCCGGTACAGGCCAAGGGCGGCCTGGCGCTGCTCGCTCGGCGTGAGGGCACGGCGGGCCTTGCGCAACATGCGTCGAAGTTGCGGACGGGACAGCGGCGCAGGTTCGGTCATGGCTTATCGGCTCATAAAACAATGCCAGTCCTGGGACTGGCATTGAGTTTGGGAATTCAGGCTCCCCGACAGAGCCGCTGTCGACTTAGCCCTTGAACCCGAAAGTTCAAGGTGGAAGAAGCAGTAGGCTTTAAGGCTTTCCGTCTAGCGGACATGCACACCAGCCCAACGTGCAACTTCCAGGGTAGTGCGAATCGGCTCAGGGACATCGCCGACTGGCAAACACGCCAGGGAGTGGGGTGAGTATACCTTAAACAGACTCGGCAATCAGCCCTTGGGTGCGTCGGAATCGGTGGAAAGCACCAGATCCACGCGCTCGAGCAGGTCACGCACTTGCTCGCGGGTCGAGCCGCTGGCCTGCACGTCAGGGCGTTCCTGCTTGTGCAGCAGATCGTGGGTGATATTCAGCGCGGCCATCACGGCGATGCGGTCGGCGCCGATCACTTTGCCGCTGCTGCGGATTTCGCGCATCTTGCCGTCCAGGTAACGGGCAGCGCTCACCAGATTGCTGCGTTCTTCCTGGGGGCAGATGATCGAATATTCTTTGTCGAGGATCTGCACGGTAACGCTATTGCTTGAACTCATGAGTCTTGCTCCAGGGCCTTCAGGCGCGAAATCATCGATTCGACCTTACGCCGGGCGATTTCGTTTTTTTCAATGAGGTGAGCGCGTTCCTCGCGCCAGGTCTTTTCCTGAGCTAATAGGAGTCCGTTTTGACTCTTTAGTTGCTCGACCCGATCAATTAGCAGTTCGAGTCTGGCCATCAGCGCTTGCAGGTCGGTGTCTTCCATTGGGTTCCACTGGATTTGTCTGATGAATGGCAACTGCAGGATAAACGATCTGACGCCCTCGATAGTCTTGGTGCGTCTGCCGGTGCTAGGATACAGCGCTCCATTCTAGACATTGCGCCGTCTGGCGCCTAGCTCACCATGCCCATTCAGAATTCCCCGTACGACGCTTTTTCCAAACTGCTGAGCACCAGCGGTCACCCATGCTCGCCTGCCGAACTGCACGGCGTGCTGTTGGGCCGCAGTTGCACTGGTGTGGGCTTTGATGCCGACAACTGGTTGGCCGACGTGGCCGAGCTGCTCGAAACCGAACCGACCGAAAACGTGCGTAACGCGCTGATCGGCCTGCAAGAGATGGTCAAGGGCGAGCTGACCGGTGACGACGTCACCGTGGTTCTGCTGCTGCCGACCGACGACGCCCCGCTCACTGAGCGCGCTGCCGCGCTGGGCCAATGGTGCCAGGGTTTCCTCCACGGTTTCGGCGTGAACGCCGGTGGCCTGGAGCTTAGCAACGACGCCAAGGAAGTGCTGCAGGACCTGGCGGCCATCTCCCAGGTGCAAGATGCCCTGGAAGAGTCCGAAGACGGCGAAGGCGACTATATGGAAGTGATGGAATACCTGCGCGTCGCGCCGTTGCTGCTGTTCACCGAGACCAAAAAGTCTGCTGAACCTGCTGCACCCAAGCCTTCGCTGCATTAAGAAAGGAACCCCATCTGCCCATGATCCATATCCCCAAAGCGGAATACACCCGTCGCCGCAAGGCGCTCATGGCGCAGATGGAACCCAACAGCATCGCGATCCTGCCGGCCGCCGCCGTGGCGATCCGCAACCGCGATGTCGAGCATGTCTACCGCCAGGACAGCGACTTCCAGTACCTCAGCGGTTTCCCCGAGCCCGAAGCGGTGATCGTGCTGATGCCCGGTCGCCAGCATGGCGAATACGTGTTGTTCTGCCGTGAGCGCAACGCTGAGCGCGAGCTGTGGGACGGCCTGCGCGCCGGCACTGAAGGCGCGATCCGCGACTTTGGCGCCGACGACGCATTCCCTATCACTGATATCGACGACATCCTGCCCGGCCTGATCGAAGGCCGCGACCGGGTATATTCGGCCATGGGCAGCAACGCCGAATTCGACCGGCATGTGATGGAGTGGATCAACGTGATCCGTTCCAAAGCGCACCTGGGCGCCCAGCCGCCGAACGAATTCGTTGCCCTGGATCATCTGCTCCACGATATGCGCCTGTATAAATCGGCGGCAGAGGTGAGGGTGATGCGCGAAGCGGCGCGCATTTCCTGCGCGGCCCATGTGCGGGCGATGCAGGCCAGCCGTGCGGGTTTGCATGAGTTCAGCCTGGAGGCCGAGCTGGATTACGAGTTCCGTAAGGGCGGTGCGAAAATGCCAGCCTACGGTTCCATCGTCGCCGCCGGGCGCAACAGCTGCATCCTGCATTACCAGCAGAATGACGCGCTGCTCAAGGACGGCGACCTGGTGCTGATCGACGCCGGTTGTGAGATCGACTGCTACGCCAGCGACATCACCCGCACCTGGCCGGTCAACGGTAAGTTTTCGCCCGAACAAAAGGCGATCTACGAGATTGTGCTGGCCTCCCAGGAAGCCGCCTTCGCGCAGATCGCACCGAACAAGCATTGGAACCAGGCCCATGAAGCTACCGTGCAGGTCATCACCGCCGGGTTGGTGAAGTTGGGGTTGCTGCAAGGTGACGTTGACGAACTGATCGCCAGCGAAGCCTACCGCGCCTTCTACATGCACCGCGCCGGCCACTGGCTGGGCATGGATGTGCATGATGTGGGCGAGTACAAGGTCGGCGGTGAATGGCGAGTGCTGGAAGTCGGCATGGCCTTGACCGTGGAACCGGGCATCTATATTTCCCCGGACAACCAGAACGTGGCAAAGAAATGGCGTGGCATTGGCGTACGCATCGAGGATGACGTGATAGTGACCAAGCAAGGCTGTGAAATCCTGACCGGCGCGGTGCCCAAGACCGTTGCCGAGATCGAAGCACTGATGGCGGCTGCCCGATGAGCCGGGTCAACCTGGCGATTATTGGTGGTGGCCTGGTGGGTGCCAGCCTGGCCCTGGCGTTGCAGGCTGGGGCCAAGGCACGTGGCTGGAAGATCGTGCTGATCGAACCCTTTGCCCCGGGCGACAGCTACCAGCCCAGTTACGATGCGCGTTCTTCGGCGCTGTCCTTTGGTGCCCGGCAGATTTATCAGCGTCTGGGCCTGTGGCAGGACATTGCCCGCCGCGCCGAGCCGATCAAGCAGATCCACGTATCGGACCGCGGGCGTTTCTCTACCGCGCGCTTGTCCGCCATGGAAGAGGGCGTACCGGCCCTGGGCTATGTGGTGGAAAACGCCTGGCTGGGCCAATGCCTGTGGCAAGGCCTGGATAAAGACGTCGTCAGCTGGCGCTGCCCCGCGGAAGTCACGCGCATGGAGCCGCTGCCTGATGGCTATCGCCTGACCCTCAACGATGAAACCGTGCTGGAATGCGACCTCGCGGTGTTGGCCGACGGCGGCCGCTCCGGCCTGCGTGAGCAACTGGGCATTGGCGTGAAGACCCGGCCCTACAACCAGAGCGCACTGATCGCCAATATCACCCCGAGCGAAGCCCACAATGGCGAAGCGTTCGAGCGCTTTACCGATGAGGGGCCGATGGCCTTGTTGCCGCTGCCGGACAACCGCTGTGCGCTGGTCTGGACCCGCATCGGCATGGACGCCCAGCGCCTGGCCGATCTTGACGAGCGCAGCTTCCTGAGCGAGTTGCAGGGCGTATTCGGTTATCGCCTGGGCACCCTCAAGCAAGTGGGCGCCCGTCATCTGTACCCGCTGACCCTGGTGGAAGCCGAAGAGCAAGTGCGCTCGAATCTTGCGGTCCTCGGCAATGCCGCCCACAGCCTGCACCCGATTGCCGGGCAGGGGTTCAACCTGTCCCTGCGCGATGCCAATGCCTTGGCCGAAGCCTTGTTGGCCGGCCCGGCAGTGCCAGGTGACCTGGCGACGTTGCAAGGCTATCGGGATCGCCAGCGCCTGGACCAACAACTGACCGTAGGCTTCTCCGATCAGGTCACACGCTTGTTTGGCAGCGGCCAGCCGCTAATGGCGCTGGGCCGTAACCTGGGCCTGCTCGGCCTGGACCTGTTGCCGCCGGCCAAACGCTGGTTCGCCCGCCAGGCAATGGGGCTGGGGGTGCGCTCTGATGTTTGAGCCGGCCCATCACTTTATTGGCGGCCTGTGCCGCACACGAGACAAGGCTTAAAGCATGGACATGCGCGCAGATGTGCTGATTGTCGGGGCCGGAATGGTCGGAAGCGCCCTGGCGCTGGCATTGCAGGGCAGCGGCTTGCAGGTGCTGCTGCTCGACGGCAGCCCGCTAAGCGTCAAACCGTTTGAACCGCAGGCGGCGTTTGAGCCGCGGGTGAGCGCGTTGTCGGCGGCCAGCCAGCGCATCCTCGAACGCCTGGGCGTGTGGGACGGTATCGTCGCGCGTCGCGCCAGCCCTTACGGCGAGATGCAGGTGTGGGACGGCAGCGGTACCGGGCAGATTCACTTTTCGGCAGCCAGCGTGCATGCCGAGGTGCTCGGGCATATCGTCGAAAACCGTGTGGTGCAGGATGCCTTGCTGGAGCGCTTGCACGACTGCGACCTCGGCCTGCTGGCCAATGCGCGCCTTGAGCAGATGCGCCGCTCCGGCGATGACTGGCTGCTGACCCTGGCTGATGGGCGCAAATTGCGTGCGCCGCTGGTGGTGGCCGCCGATGGCGCCAACTCCGCAGTACGCCGCCTGACCGGCACCCCGACCCGCGAGTGGGATTACCTGCATAACGCGATCGTGACCAGCGTGCGCAGCAGCCAGCCGCACCAGCGCACGGCCTGGCAACGCTTTACCGATACCGGCCCGCTGGCGTTCCTGCCGCTGGTACGGGATGGGCAGGAAGATTGGTGTTCGATTGTCTGGTCGACCACGCCGGCTGAATCCGAGCGCCTGATGGCCCTGGATGATGAACGCTTCTGCCGGGAGCTGGAGTGCGCCTTCGAAGGGCGCCTGGGCACTGTGGTCAGTGCCGACCCGCGCGTTTGCGTGCCGTTACGCCAGCGCCATGCCAAACGCTACGTGGCCGAGGGCCTGGCACTGATCGGTGATGCTGCCCACGTGATTCACCCGTTGGCGGGGCAGGGCGTAAACCTGGGCTTTCTTGATGCGGCGGTACTGGCCGAGGTGTTGTTGGCGGCCACCGAGCGCGGCGAGCGCCTGGCGGATGTGAAGGTGCTGAGCCGTTACGAGCGGCGGCGCATGCCCCACAACCTGGCGCTGATGGCGGCGATGGAAGGCTTCGAGCGCTTGTTCCAGGCCGATCAACTGCCGCTGCGCTGGCTGCGTAATGCCGGCCTGAAAATCGTCGACCAGATGCCTGAAGCCAAGGCAGTGTTTGTGCGCCAGGCGCTAGGTTTGACTGGCGATCTACCAGAACTCGCTAAACCCTGAATTGAAATACAGTCCCCTGTGGGAGGGGGCTTGCCCCCGATGAGGCCCTCAACCCTCGCGCATATTCGGGCTGTGCAACATCTGGTAACGCCTCCGCCGAGCGTTACCAAATGTGAGTCCTTATCATTTGCCCTCAATTTGCAAATGAGAGACCGCACCCATGTTGGCACCCAAGCGCCTCCTGACTGCCCTGGCACTCACCCTGATCGGCAGCACCACCGTGCAGGCAGCCGACGAAGTCGTGGTCTACTCCTCGCGCATTGACGAGCTGATCAAGCCGGTATTCGATGCCTATACCCAGAAGACCGGGGTGCAGGTCAAGTTCATCACCGACAAGGAAGCGCCGCTGATGCAGCGCATCAAGGCCGAGGGTGAGAACGCCACCGCCGATCTGCTGCTCACCGTCGACGCCGGCAACCTCTGGCAGGCCGAGCAAATGGGCATCCTGCAACCGTTCACTTCCGCTGTGATCGACAAGAATATCCCGCTGCAATATCGCTCATCGGCCCACGCCTGGACCGGCTTGAGCCTGCGTGCGCGCACTATCGCCTATTCCACCGAGCGGGTGAAACCGGGCGAACTGACCACCTACGAAGCCCTGGCCGACAAGCAATGGGAAGGCCGCCTGTGCCTGCGTACCGCGAAAAAAGTCTACAACCAGTCACTGACCGCCACGTTGATCGAAACCCATGGCGCGGCCAAGACCGAAGAGATCGTCAAGGGCTGGGTCAACAACCTGTCCACCGACGTGTTCTCCGATGACATCGCCGTGCTGGAAGCCATCAATGCCGGACAGTGCGACGTGGGTATCGTCAACACCTACTACTACGGCCGCCTGCACAAGCAGAAGCCGGATCTGGCGGTGAAACTGTTCTGGCCGAACCAGGGCGACCGTGGCGTGCATGTGAACCTGTCGGGCATAGGCCTGACCAAGCACGCGCCGCACCCGCAAGCAGCCAAGGCGCTGGTGGAGTGGATGACCACGCCTGAGGCGCAGAAAATCTTTGCCGACGTGAACCAGGAGTTCCCGGCCAACCCGGCGGTACCGCCATCGGCGGAAGTGGCGAGCTGGGGCAAGTTCGTGGCCGATACCTTACCGGTAGAAGTGGCGGGCAAGCGCCAGGCTGAGGCAATCCGGCTGATGGATCGCGCTGGCTGGAACTGAATGTGTAAATTGCCACAGATGTAAATGTGGGAGGGGGCTTGCCCCCGATAGCGGGGTATCAGTCTAATCATCATTGACTGGCACTCCGCTATCGGGAGCAAGCCCCCTCCCACATTGTTTTGAGTTTGTCTTCAAATAGTCTGTTCTATAGAGAGCTTTTCCTTGGCCCACCCCGCCCAACGCCGCTGGTACCTGCCGGTCTTCACCGTCGCCGCCCTGGTGCTGCTGCCGCTGAGCGTGCTGCTGCTGTCCTGGCAGAGCATTGACCATCAGATCTGGTCCCATCTCTGGGATACCCAGATGCCTCGATTGCTGGGCAACACCTTGACCCTGGTGCTCGGCGTCGGTCTTGGCGTGACACTGTTGGGCGTCAGCCTGGCCTGGCTGACCAGCCTCTGCGAATTCCCCGGGCGACGTTGGCTCGATTGGGCGCTGATGCTGCCCTTTGCGATCCCGGCTTATGTGCTGGCCTTCGTGTTCGTCGGTCTGCTGGATTTTGCAGGGCCCGTGCAAACTCTGCTGCGCGAATGGTTCGGCAATGGGCTGCGTTTGCCGCGAGTGCGCTCCACCAGCGGCGTGATCATCGTGTTGGTGCTGGTGTTCTATCCTTACGTCTACCTGCTGGCGCGCACGGCGTTCCTGGCCCAGGGCAAAGGCTTGATGGAAGCGGCGCGGGTATTGGGGCAATCGCCATGGCAAGCATTCTGGCGCGTGGCGTTGCCGATGGCGCGACCAGCGATTGGTGCCGGTGTGGCCCTGGCGTTGATGGAGACCCTGGCAGATTTCGGCGCCGTCTCGGTGTTCAATTTCGACACCTTCACCACGGCTATCTACAAAACCTGGTATGGCTTTTTCAGCCTTTCCAGCGCCGCGCAACTGGCCAGCCTGTTGCTGCTGGTTGTGATGTTGGTGCTGTATGGCGAACGGCGCGCGCGTGGAGCCAGCCGACCGAGCAATGAGCGGCCACGCGGCAAGGCGTTGTACCACCTGCACGGATTCAAGGCCGTGGCGGCCAGCGCCTGGTGCGGCCTGGTATTTGCCTGTGCGTTTGTGATCCCGATGCTGCAACTGGTGGCCTGGTTCTGGCAGCGCGGGCGCTTCGACCTGGATGAGCGCTATACGGGCCTGATCGTCCACACCCTCTACCTGGGCGGTATTGCCGCGCTGATTACGGTCAGCGTGGCGATGATCCTGGCCTTTGCCAACCGCCTGGCGCCGACCCGGGCGATTCGCTCCGGCATCAGCCTGGCCAATGTCGGTTATGCCTTGCCGGGCTCGGTGCTGGCGGTGTCGATCATGTTGGCGTTCAGTTACCTGGACCGCGAGCTGGTGGTGCCACTGTCCGGCTGGCTGGGCGGCGCGGGCAGGCCCGTGCTGTTGGGCAGCCTGTCGGCATTGGTGCTGGCTTACCTGGTACGGTTCCTGGCAGTGGCCTACGGGCCTTTGGAAAACAGCCTGGCGCGCATTCGCCCGTCATTGCCCGAAGCTGCACGCAGCCTTGGGGTGAGCGGTCCACGACTGTTTTGCAAAGTGTATCTGCCGTTGTTGTTGCCCGGCACCTTGAGCGCGGCGCTGCTGGTGTTCGTGGATGTACTCAAGGAAATGCCCGCGACATTGCTGATGCGCCCGTTTGGCTGGGACACGCTGGCGGTACGGATCTTCGAGATGACCAGTGAAGGTGAATGGGCGCGGGCTTCTTTGCCGGCGTTGACCCTGGTGCTGGTCGGGTTGTTGCCGGTCATCGGGCTGATCCGTCGCTCTGCTCGGCAAATCGGTTAGGTGCCAGTCCTACGGCTTGAGGCTACAATGCGCGGCATTCGGTGCGCTCCGTCTTTCGGATCGACCTGCTGTATGTGGCTGTGGGCCTTGTAAATCAAGGTGTTCGGCGCAAGTGGCAGCTCTGCGCACCTTCGCCAAGCCCGGAAGGAGAAACCCATGGGACAGCGTACGCCTTTGTATGACCTGCATCTCGCCCTCGGCGCGAAAATGGTCGATTTTGGCGGTTGGGATATGCCTTTGCATTACGGCTCGCAGGTTGAAGAACACCATCAGGTGCGGCGCGACTGTGGGGTGTTCGATGTATCTCATATGACCGTAATCGATGTCACCGGCCCTCAGGCCAAGGAATGGCTTCAGCACCTGCTGGCCAATGATGTCGATCGATTGCACGGCTGCGGCCGTGCGCTGTACAGCGCCATGCTCAACGAGCAAGGCGGAGTGGTGGACGACATGATCGTCTACCGCACCGAAACCGGTTACCGGTTGGTGGTCAATGCCGCCACCCGCGATCAGGATATGGCCTGGATGCAGGCGCAACTGGGCGCTTACCAGGTGCAGCTGCATGAGCGGTCCGAATTGGCCATGCTTGCCATCCAAGGGCCCCACGCCCGGCATAAAATCGCCGAACTGGTCACTCAGTCCCGTGGCATCCTGATCCACCAGCTCAAGCCGTTCGAAGGCCACGCCGACGGCGACTGGTTTATCGCCCGTACCGGCTACACCGGCGAAGACGGTCTGGAAATTGTCCTGCCCGCCGACCAGGCACCGGGTTTTTTCAACGATCTGGTGGGCGCGGGCATTTCACCTATCGGCCTCGGTGCCCGCGATACCTTGCGCCTGGAGGCCGGCATGAACCTGTACGGCCAGGATATCCATCAGCAGGTATCGCCCCTGGCGGCCAATATGGCCTGGAGCATTGCCTGGGAACCTGCCGGGCGCAATTTTATCGGTCGTGCTGCGCTGGAAGCGGAAAAGGCAGCCGGTGTGCAGTTCAAATTGGTCGGGCTGGTGCTGGAAGAGCGTGGAGTTTTACGCGCTCACCAGGTGGTTCGTATCGCCAATGTTGGCGAAGGAGAGATCACCAGTGGTAGTTTCTCGCCTACGCTAAGCAAATCCATTGCCCTGGCGCGCGTACCGGCGGCGACTGCCGACCGGGCCGAAGTGGAAATCCGCGGCAAGTGGTACCCGGTTCGAGTGGTCAAGCCGACCTTCGTACGCCATGGCAAAACCTTGATCTAACTATTTTCCGGCAGGCCAATGGCCGCTGACATTTCTTCTTGAGGACACAGACTATGAGCAATATCCCTGCCGACCTGCGTTTTGCCGAAAGTCACGAATGGGCCCGTCTGGAAGCTGATGGCACCGTGACTGTCGGCATCTCCGACCATGCACAGGAAGCTTTGGGTGATGTGGTGTTTGTTGAGTTGGCAGAGGTGGGTGCCAATTTTGAAGCGCAAGGCCAGGCGGGTGTGGTTGAGTCGGTGAAAGCTGCTTCGGATATCTACTCGCCGATTGCCGGCGAAGTGATTGCTGTCAACGAAGAGCTGAGTGGCAGCCCTGAGCTGCTGAACTCTGACCCTTACGGCGCCTGGATCTTCAAGCTCAAGCCAAGCGACAAGGCTGAACTGGACAAGCTACTCGACGCTGCCGGCTACAAAGCCGCTATCGGCGACTAAACGCAATAGCTGCAACAGCACACATCAATGTGGGAGCTGGCTTGCCTGCGATTGGATCACCCGTGTATCAGCGATACACCGAGGTGCCCGCATCGCAGGCAAGCCAGCTCCCACAGTTGATTGGGGTGTGCCTGCTGGTTGTGTTCAGTCTTTTTTCAGTACCGCTTTAACCGCCGCTACAGCCCGCTCCACATCTGCCTCTGTCATCGCCGTAAACATCGGCAACGACACGATCAAACGCCCAACACGCTCCGCCACCGGGAACATGCCTTCCTTGAAACCCTGTGTCCGATACAGGCTCAGCAAGTGGATCGGCGGGTAGTGATAGCCAATGCCAACGCCGTGGGCCTGCATCTGCTCCATGAACGTTGCGCGAGCAGGCAAGCCGTCTTGGCGCTCCGGCAACACCAGTTGGAACAGGTGCCAGTTGCTGTTCTCGAAGTCCGCCGGCGGCAGTTGCGCGCCATATTTCTCTTCGAAGTCACTGCCAAAACACTGGAAGTAGTGGCGTGCCAGGTGCTGGCGGTGGGCCGTGATCTTCTCGATATGTGCAAACTGCCCCAGGCCAATGGCGGCGGCGATGTCGGTCATGTTGAACTTGCCACCCAGGACATCCACATCCAGGCCATCGAAACCGGTGCGGGTCACGCCCTGCAGGCGATACTTCTCTGCCAGGCGAGCCTCCTCGGCGTTGTTCAACACCAGGCAGCCACCCTCGGATGAGGTGATGTTCTTGTTCGCCTGAAAGCTGAACGACACGAAGTCACCGGTTGCACCGATGCGTTCCCCGTCCCAGCTGGAGCCCAAGGCTTGCGCGGCGTCTTCGACGATACGCAGGTTGTACTTGTTGGCCAGCGCGTAAAGCATCGGCATGTCCAGGGGCAAGCCCGCCAGGTAGACCGGGATGATCGCTTTGGTACGTGGTGTGATTGCCGCCTCAACCTGGGCCAGGTCAATGTTGCGGGTAATCGGGTCGATATCGGCGAACACTGGAGTAGCGCCGACTTCGAGGATGACGTTGGCGGTGGCCACCCAGGAAATCGGTGTCGTGATGACTTCATCCCCAGGCCCGATACCGGCGATGCGCAAGGCGATCTCCATGGTGCAGGTGCCCGAGTTGAAGGTGCGCACCGGCCGCCCGCCAAAGTATTCCGACAACTGCGCCTCGAACGCCTGCACTTTTGGCCCGCTGGTGATCCAGCCGGATCGCAGGACATCGCCGACTGCCGAAATGGTGGCTTCATCAATGGTCGGTTTGGAAAACGGCAGGAAAGGCTGTTGGCTCATGACGAAGAAGGCATCCGTTCAAGATAGGCGATGAATGTTAAACGTGTCAGTAACGCATGGTTGCACGGCAAGACTGAATATAGCCTGTCGCTTATGAACGATTCGTCATAGGGCAGGCAAAAAAATGCCGCTTGAAAAAGCGGCATTTTTTATCGGTGCGGCTGTTACTCGGTTACAGCATTCTTCGCCAGGATGGCGTTAGCCAGTTCCATGTCCGTGGCCTGAAGGCCAGGGTTGTCGGCGCGGACCTTCTGCATGGCCGCTTCCAGGTACGGGCCGCGGATGCCGCCGTCGCTGGCGACGAAGCTGCCGGCGTCGTCCTGGGCGGCGACTACCAGCTTGTGGTCCTTGAATGTCAGGTAAGTCGAGCCAGTGGTGGCGCCCGACGAGATGACATTACGCCAAAAGCTATCGGCCATGGCTGAGCCGACAGGTAGGGAAAGCACAGCGAGGGTTGCGACAGCATATTTAAGACGCATGATGGGTGACTCCGGTGGGTTATCTGTACGTTTTGATTGTAGTTAAGTCGATCCAGTTCCATCACTGACTAAACAGTTTCAACCTCTAAAATCACCCCATCCTGGCCAACCACGCGTACTTGAGCGCCTGCTGGGGCATCGGCACCGGTGACCATCCACACGCCATCGCCGACTTTAATCTTGCCCCGGCCATCCACAATCGCCTGATGCACCATGAAGGTGCGCCCGATCAATTCGGAGCCACGCTCGTTCAACCCCGGTTGATCGCTGACCTTGGCGCTGCTGCGTTGGCGCTTCCACCAATACACGGCCGTCAGGATCGACAGCATGGCGAACAGCAGCAGCTGCCACTCAAGCCCGAGCGGCGGGACCAGGAACTTGATCACCCCCACTGCGGCCGCGGCGATACCCATCCACAGCAGGTACCCACCGGCGCCGAACACCTCAAGAATCAACAGCACAGTGCCCAGCGCCAACCAGTCCCAGAACGACAAATGCAGCAAAAAGTCCCACATGGTGTTGGCCTCAGCCTTTCTGGTTGCCGAAAGTCGCCTTGACGATTTCGCCGATACCGCCCACGGCGCCAATCACCTGGCTGGCTTCCAGCGGCATCAGGATGACCTTGCTGTTGTTGGCCGACGCCAGCTTGCCCAAGGCATCGATGTATTTTTGCGCGACGAAGTAGTTGACCGCCTGCACATTGCCCGACGCGATGGCTTCGGACACCACTTGTGTCGCCCGAGCTTCGGCCTCGGCCTGACGCTCACGCGCTTCGGACTCCAGGAACGCGGCCTGACGGCTACCTTCGGCTTCGAGGATCTGCGCCTGCTTCTTGCCTTCGGCGGTCAGGATTGCCGACGCACGCAGGCCCTCGGCTTCAAGGATCTGTGCACGCTTGATTCGCTCGGCTTTCATCTGGCCGGACATGGCGGCCATCAGGTCGGCGGGTGGGCTGATGTCCTTGATCTCGATACGGGTGATCTTGATGCCCCACGGCGCAGTGGCTTCGTCCACGGTGCGCAGCAGCTTCTCATTGATGCCATCACGCTGGCTGAGCATGGCATCAAGCTCCATGGAGCCCAGGACGGTACGGATATTGGTTTGCAGCAGGTTGCGGATCGCGTGTTCGAGGTTGTTGACCTCGTAGGCCGCCTGGGCGGTGTTGACCACCTGGAAGAAGCACACGGCATCGATCTGCACGGTGGCGTTGTCGGCAGTGATGACTTCCTGGGGCGGAATGTCCAGCACGCTTTCCATCACGTTGATCTTGCGACCGATGCGGTCCATGACCGGGATGATGATGTTCAGGCCGGGCTTGAGGGTGTTGGTGTAGCGGCCGAAACGTTCGACGGTCCATTGGTAGCCCTGGGGCACCACTTTGAAACCCATGAACAGGATGGCGATGGCCAAGCCCACGAAAAGAAGCAGTACGGTTCCGATCTGCATAGCGATTCCTTATCTGAAGATTTCAGTGAACGACGTTGGGCCGATTGTAGCGGTCTGGTCACCGATAAGGACGGTTTCACGGCCCAACAAATAAAGGATTTGTTTCTGAATCCCCAGGCGTGACCCGTAATATTTCCGTCATTGTGGTCACGCCGGCGTTCACTTTATCGATGCCGGCCATGCGCAAGCTGTTCATGCCCTGCGCGAGCGCCTCACGGCGTAGCGCCTGTATGTCCGTACCGGGAGTCACCAGCGCCTTGAGCGCTGGGTCCAACGGCATGATTTCATACAGCCCGGCTCGGCCTCGATAACCGCTGTCACGGCATTCCACACAACCGACGGCCTTGTAGCAGCCTATGTTCTCCACACCCGTCGGACGCTTGCAGTGGGTGCACAAAACCCTCACCAGACGCTGCGCCATGACGCCTATGAGTGTGGCCTTGATCAAATAATGAGCAATGCCAAGCTCCTGCAGTCGGCTGATGGCGCTGGGCGCATCGTTGGTATGCAGGGTCGAGAACACCAAGTGCCCGGTCAGTGCGGCCTGTATGGCCATTTCGGCGGTTTCCCGGTCACGGATTTCACCGATCATGATGATGTCCGGGTCCTGGCGCAGCAGGGCGCGGACGCCGCTGGCAAAGCTGAGGTCGATATTGTGTTGGACCTGCATTTGATTGAACGCCGGCTCGACCATTTCAATCGGGTCTTCTACCGTGCACAGGTTGACCTCTCGGGTCGCCAGTTGCTTGAGGGTGGTGTAGAGGGTGCTGGTCTTGCCCGAGCCGGTCGGGCCTGTGACCAGGATGATGCCGTTGGCTTGCCCAGTCATGGCGTGCCAGCGCTGCTGATCGGCGCTCGACAAGCCCAACTGGTCGAAGTCCTTGAGCAGCACCTGAGGGTCAAAAATCCGCATCACCAGCTTTTCGCCAAACGCCGTCGGCAGGGTCGAAAGGCGCAATTCCACTTCGGCGCCTGCCGGGTTCCTGGTCTTGACGCGACCATCCTGGGGTTTGCGTTTCTCGGCCACATTCATTCGCCCAAGACTTTTCAAGCGGCTGACCACTGCGGTGGTGACCTGAGGCGGAAATTGATAGACGTCATGCAACAGCCCGTCGATGCGAAAACGCACCCGGCCCTGATCGCGACAGGGTTCGATATGAATATCGCTGGCCCGTTGGGCAAAGGCGTACTGCAACAGCCAGTCGACGATATTGACGATATGCGCGTCATTGGCATCGGGCTCCTTGTCGCTGGCGCCGAGGCTGAGCAGTTCGACGTTGCCGGGTATCGCCATTTTCTGATCGGCGCCGCTGACTGACTTGGCCAAGCGGTAAAACTCGTGGAGGCAACGCTGGATTTCGCGGGGGTTGGCCACCACGCGCTTGATGGTGCGTTTGAGCACTTGAGCGAGCCCGGCTTCCCAGGCGCTGATATACGGCTGGGCGCTGGCGATCGTGACGCTTTGGGCATCCACGGCGACCGCAAGAATGCCGTGGCGCTGGGCGAAGGCATGGGACATCAACGGCACCACGCTCGCCACGTCGATCTTCAACGGGTCGATGCGCAGGTAAGGCTGACCTGCATGTTGTGCCAGCCATTGGGTCAGGGTCTCAAGACAAGGGCCTTGGGCTGCGATGCATTCCAGGGGATGTTGAGTGCAAGATGCTGCCTGAATGCTATGTGCCGCCTGCGCGGTAATCAGCCCTTGCTCGATCAACGCCGGCAATAACTGGTGCAGTTCCAAGGGGTGGTCGAGGGAGGCAGCGGTCATGCAGGTTTCCTGGGCGGTTTGGGGTGTAATCCCAGACTAGTCAGCCGCTGGAAATCCTCGTTCCCAGGTGTATTGCAGGTTTTTACCGCGCGGTCGCCGCCAGTGCCTGAGGCCGCTCGGCATCAGCCGGCCACAACTCCAGGTCGCAGACACTGATCAGGTTTCGAATCTTTTCACCGATGACTTGGGCACGGTGCCAGCTAAGGCCGTCGATCACGATATCGATATTCAGCAGGTCGGCGTCCCGGCTCATATTGACGTGGGCTGGCGTCAGGAACTGCAGCGCAAAGTAGTTCAGCACCCGGCACAGCACGTCGGGCTCAGCCTCGGCGACGATCCGATAGTGCGCCTGACACTGGGCGCTGTTGACGGCCCACGCATCGACGCGGGTGACAGGGTGGGCGGTTTCGACGGCGTGCATACTGACTCTCCAAAATCGACTGGAGGAATTTTCACATTCGCCTACGGAGATTTCTTATCTAAGATGAGCCTTATTGGCGCATTATCGAATCAATCAATTCAAAAAATACACACCCACAGGTATTTCTATGCACAGCGAGTTGGACGTCTACGATCGCCGCATTCTGGCCCTGCTGCAAGAGGACGCCTCGCTCTCCAGCGCACAGATCGCCGAGCAGGTCGGCCTGTCGCAGTCTCCGTGCTGGCGACGCATTCAGCGGCTCAAGGAAGAGGGCGTGATCCGGGGCCAGGTCACCCTCTTGGACCGCAAGAAAATCGGGCTCAACACGCAGATTTTCGCCGAGATCAAACTCAACGCTCACGGCCGCTCCAACTTCACTGAGTTCACCGAAGCGATTCGCGGATTTGCGGAGGTGTTGGAGTGTTATGTGCTGATGGGGTCGGTGGATTTTCTGCTGCGCATCGTCACTTCGGACATCGAGGCGTATGAGCGGTTTTTCTTCGAGAAGTTATCGATGGTGCCGGGGATCCAGGAGGTCAACTCCATCGTGGCGTTGTCGGAGATCAAGTCCACCACTAGCTTGCCAGTATTGCGCTGACAGGGCGGGCCTCATCGGGAGCAAGCCCCCTCCCACACAATGTGGGAGGGGGCTTGCTCCCGATGGCGTTTTTACAGGCGCAGGAGGGTCTTCCAGGCCCGGTTCTGATACACCGCAATCGCCTGGTGCATACGCGCATCCAGCGATTCATCGGTGATCGGCTGGTTAGCCAACTGCGCCAGCTTGTTCAGCTCGCCGTACAAACGGTCCAGTTCCGCAATGTCTACCACATGGCGCGCATGGTGCAGCCAGGCCTGGATGCGTTCGATGCGCGGCAGTTGCTCGGCCAGGTCTTCGGGCTGTTGCTGGTAGCGCGGCAGTTGCAGGGCGACGGCGTCGTCGGCCAGCAGGCGTGGCAGCCAGTTGGTGATTTGCGCAGCGCCCTGGCGGTTGCCGCGCACGTTACGCTCGGCGGTCCAGGTGCGGGCCAGCAGCCAGCGCGAGGTGTTCAGTGAGAACAGGCCCCAGCGTACGTCTTGCAACTCTTCAATGAACTGCTCCGGCGCGGCTTTGCGAATGTCTTCATCGTCGTCACCGGCCTGGACCAGCGGACGCCAGTCCTCCAGCAGTGCATCCAGGGCGCTGCGCAGTTCGCTGGTGGATTGGCGCGGCGCGGCCTGGCCGAGGCTGCCGATCAGCGCGCGCAACTCACCCAGGTTCTCGACCCAGTCCTGCAGCAAGCGCCAGTGGCCGTTGAAACGGTATTGCTCGGCCAGGCGCTGGCTGCTGCCCAACAGGTGCCACATGATTGCGGCGAAAGCATCATCCAAAGGCATTTCGGCGTGGATCTGCGGTGCCGGCAGGCTCAAGGAGTAGCTGCTCGCGTCATACAGGCGGTAGCCGCGCTCGGCTTTGCTGATGTCACAGGGCATCAGGGCCAGGGTCGCAGCCAGTTCGGCGGCCAGCTCCAGCAGGGCGGCGGGTTCGCCTTCGCGCAATTCCAGTTCCAGCTCGCAGATTTCTTCCTTCTGCTTGCCGACCACCACATGGCCCAGGTCCAGGGCGGCTTCGATCACCACCTTGGCCTTGCCACGGCCCCAGGCGATTTCGGCGCGTTCACGCACGAAGTCGGTGGTGAAGATCGGCTTGAGGGTCTTTTTGTCCAACTCGGCCAGTTGCTCGGGCCAGCACTCGCCGTCGAGTTTCTTCACATCGAGCTTGGCTTTGGGCAGGTCCCAGTTGTACTCGTTGCGTTCCGACAAGCCGGCGACGCTTTGGCCACGTGTCTTGAGGGTTTGAATGATGTCGTCACCGTCCTTGCGCAGGCGCAGGGCGACCTTGGCCTGCGCCAGGTCGCGCTCGGGGGTGTCGAAGTACTGATTCATCAACTCACGGCGTTCCCAGCCACTTTTGTTGCGTTTTTTCAGTAGCGGGTGCTCACGTAGCGCGGCGAGTGTTTCGCGGCTGACGCGGAGCTTGATTTCGGTTTCTTTCTGCATGGCCGGAAAATCCAGGATCGGGAGCGCAGCCGGGGAAAAGTGTGGCTGCCAAGGTCGTGCAGTGTACAGGACTGAGCCCGGCAACGTGCCGCAACGGTTTATTGTGTTGGGCAGATGCCTCTATAGTGAGGTTCATCCGGGAAGTTGGGAGACCGCGCATGCCGTTACCGTCCATGAAAGAGCAGTTCGCCGCCTTGATCGCCGCGCCGTCGGTGAGTTGCACACAAGCGTCTCTCGACCAGACCAACCGCCCGGTGATCGATCTGCTCGCCGCGTGGCTGGGCGACCTGGGTTTCGCTATCGACATCCAGCAAGTCAGCCCTGGCAAATTCAACCTGCTCGCCAGTTTCGGCAGCGGCCCCGGTGGCTTGGTGTTGGCGGGCCATAGCGATACGGTTCCTTATGATGCGGCACTGTGGAAGACCGATCCGCTCAAGCTGACGGAAGTCGATGGTCGTTGGGTGGGGCTGGGCAGTTGCGACATGAAAGGATTTTTTGCCCTGGCCATTGAAGCGGTGTTGCCGTTGCTCGACCAGCCGTTCAAGCAGCCGCTGCTGATCCTCGCCACCTGTGACGAGGAAAGCTCCATGTCCGGCGCGCGTGCCCTGGCCGAGGCGGGGAGGCCGCTGGGACGGGCGGCGGTGATCGGTGAGCCAACTGGGCTCAAGCCGATCCGCCTGCACAAAGGCGTGATGATGGAGCGCATCGATATCCTCGGCCGCAGCGGCCACTCGTCGGACCCAAGCCTGGGCCACAGCGCCCTCGAAGCCATGCACGATGCCATTGGCGAACTGCGCGGCCTGCGCCTGGCCTGGCAGCGCGAATACCGCAACGCGCAATTCAGCGTGCCGCAGCCGACCATGAATTTCGGCTGTATCCACGGCGGCGACAATCCTAATCGCATCTGCGGCCAGTGCTCCCTGGAGTTCGACCTGCGACCCTTGCCGGGCATGGACCCCGACGTGCTGCGTGCGGCGATCCGGCAGAAGCTCGAACCCTTGGCCGAGCGTCATAAGGTCAAGATCGACTACGCGCCGCTATTCCCCGAAGTGCCGCCTTTCGAGCAGCCCGAAGACGCCGAGTTGGTGCGGGTGGCGGAACGGTTGACCGGTCATCGTGCCGAAGCAGTAGCGTTCGGCACCGAAGCGCCTTATCTTCAGCGCCTTGGTTGTGAAACCCTGGTGCTTGGCCCCGGCGACATCGCCTGCGCCCACCAGCCGGGCGAGTACCTCGAAATGTCACGCTTGACGCCTACAGTGCGTCTATTGCGGGAACTGATCGAACATTACTGCCTGAAACCTGCATAAATTAACCTTTGCCCATTCGTACATAAGGAGAGCGAGCGTGTCGCCAAGCCTGTTCCGACGATAACCATCAGCCCGCTGTGCGTTTTTGCGACTCATCCTTTTTCGGCTGCTTTTTATTACAGGCCCAGGTGTTATGCCCGAATACGTTAATTGGCTTCGTCACGCTTCGCCCTATATCAACGCCCACCGCGACTGCACCTTTGTGGTCATGCTGCCTGGCGACGGTGTGGAACATCCCAACTTCGGCAATATCGTCCACGACCTGGTGCTGCTCCACAGCCTGGGTGTGCGGCTGGTGCTGGTGCACGGTTCGCGTCCGCAGATTGAAACCCGCCTTGAAGCACGCGGCCTGACCCCGGCTTACCACGAAGGCTTGCGGATCACCGATGCGGCGACGCTGGAGTGCGTGATCGACGCGGTCGGCCATCTGCGTATCGCCATCGAAGCGCGCCTGTCCATGGACATGGCCTCGTCGCCCATGCAGGGCTCGCGCCTGCGCGTGGCCAGCGGCAACCTGGTGACGGCGCGGCCGATTGGCGTGCTTGAGGGCGTTGACTATCACCACACCGGCGAAGTACGCCGGGTCGACCGCAAGGGCATCAACCGCCTGCTGGACGAGCGCTCTATCGTGTTGTTGTCGCCGTTGGGTTACTCGCCTACCGGTGAAATCTTCAACCTGGCCTGCGAAGACGTCGCCACCCGCGCCGCCATCGACCTGGGTGCCGACAAATTGCTGCTGTTCGGCGCCGATCCCGGCTTGATCGATGAGAACGGCCGTCTGGTACGTGAATTGCGCCCACAGCAAGTGCCTGCGCACCTGCAACGCCTGGGCAGCAACTATCAAGCCGAGCTGCTCGATGCCGCTGCCGAAGCCTGTCGGGGTGGAGTAGGGCGCAGCCATATCGTCAGCTACGCCGAAGATGGCGCCTTGCTCACCGAGCTGTTTACCCGTGACGGCGGCGGTACGCTGGTGGCCCAGGAGCAATTCGAACTGGTGCGTGAAGCGGCGATTGAAGACGTCGGCGGTTTGCTGGACCTGATCAGTCCGCTGGAAGAGCAGGGCATTCTGGTGCGTCGTTCGCGGGAAGTGCTGGAGCGGGAGATCGAACAGTTCAGCGTGGTCGAGCGCGAAGGCATGATCATCGCGTGCGCAGCGCTGTATCAGATTGCGGATTCGGATGCGGGCGAGCTGGCGTGCCTGGCGGTTAACCCGGAGTACCGCCACGGCGCGCGCGGCGATGTGTTGCTCGAACGCATCCAGACCCGTGCACGTGCGCAGGGGTTGAAGACCTTGTTCGTGCTCACCACGCGCACGGCCCACTGGTTCCGTGAGCGCGGTTTTGTGCCGAGCAGCGTGGACCGCCTGCCGTCGGCGCGTGCGTCGCTGTACAACTATCAGCGCAACTCCAAGATCTTTGAAAAGGCCCTGTAAAAGAGTACGGCTCTGTGTGGGAGCTGGCTTGCCTGCGATAGCAGCGCCTCGGTTTATCTGAACGACCGAGATGCTGGCATCGCAGGCAAGCCAGCTCCCACCGAAGACTGTATTTATTGTGTGATGAATTTGTCGGTCACATAGGCCGAATAATCCGGCAACACCGTCTCCACCTTGCCTTGCTCCTTCAAGAACTTCGCCGTCTCCCCAATCGCCTTCGCCGTGCCGCCCTTGAGCAGGGCGTCGGTCTGTTGTGCCTGCGCATCGGGAAACGTCGTGCCCGCCAGCAACTCTGGAATATCGTCGGCATTGGAGCCTGTCAATTTGGCGATCTTCTGCACCGGTTCCGAATCCACCGTCCAACTGTCTTTATGCGCGGCATAGTCGGCGAAGGAATCGAGGGTGACCTTGGCGAACCTGGCCACTACCTCAGGATGTTTTTCCGCGAAATCCTTGCGCGCGACCCACACTTCAAACGTCGGTGCGCCCCACTGGCCCACCTGCGCCGCATCGGTCAGGGTCTTGCCGGTCTTGCGGATTTCGCCCAGGGCCGGTGACCACACGAATGCGCCGTCGATATCGCCGCGCTTCCAGGCGGCGGCGATTTCGGCCGGTTGCAGGTTCACCACTTTGACTTGCTTAGTGTCCAGCCCCCAATGCTTCAGGGCGCCGAGCAGGCTGTAGTGGGAGGTTGAGACGAAGGGTGTGGCGATGGTTTTGCCGATCAGGTCTTCGGGTTTGTCGATGCCACTGCCATTACGCACTACCAGGGCTTCAGAAGCGTTGATCTGTGCCGATACGATAAACGCGACGATGGGTAGATTGCGCGAAGCGGCTGCGGCGAGGGGGCTGGAACCGAGGTTGCCGATTTGTACATCACCCGATGCAATGGCCGTGACCACCTCCGGCCCACTGTTGAACCGGCGCCAGGCGATTTTCTCACCAATGGTTTTTTCGTAGAGGCCGTCGGCCTGGGGGACTTTGCTGGGATCGATGCCGGTCTGGTAGCCGACCGTCAAATCGGCTGCGCTGACACCAAAAGAAAGTAATACCGATACAAAAACTGTAACAAATTGACGGGAGGATGTGCGTTTGGCCATGATGGCGTCGCCTTTTTGATCGTGAGTGACGTATGCAACCGTACCGTCACACTAATCGATCTAAAAAAGCACTGGTAAATACCCTTTAGGAATTAGCTTATGGAGCGGTTCGTGTCACTCGACCCACCCGCTTCACGCATCCGCTTATTCCCGAATCGTATGAAAAAGAATGAAACAATTCTTTTTGGGTGTATGAAAAACTCATTACCCTGCAGGGACCAAATCAACTGCGATTAGACGAAGGTAGTAGACACACAAGGTTACGATTGACTTGCTAGTCACTATCTGGCGCTAATCGCGCATCTGTGGATCCAGGGCGTCAGACCCGGGGCCAAAGAAATACAAAAATTAGAAACGAGAGGAGCGGTACATGAAGAAGTCCACCTTGGCTGTGGCTGTAGCTTTGGGCGCAATCGCCCAGCAAGCAGGCGCCGCCGGTTTCATCGAAGACAGCAAGGCCACACTGGGCCTGCGTAACTTCTACATCAACACTGACAACCGCGAAGGCACGGCTAACCCGAGCAAGAACGAAGAGTGGGGCCAAGGCTTCGATCTGCGTTTCATCTCCGGTTACACCCAAGGCACCGTCGGCTTCGGTCTTGACGCTATCGGCCTGCTGGGTGTTCGCCTGGATTCCGGCGGCGGCACCAACGGCGCGACCGCCAGCTCGTATGGCGGCACCATCTTCCCGAGCAAGTCCAATGGCGAAGCCGTTGATAACTACTCCAGCCTGGGCCTGACCGCCAAAGCGAAGATCTCCCAGACCGAACTGAAGCTGGGTACCTTGCAGCCCAAGCTGCCGGTCATCGTGACCAACGATGGTCGTATGCTGCCGCAGACCTTCCAGGGTGGCCAGATCACCTCCAGCGACATCAAGGACCTGACCCTGGTTGCCGGCCAGATCGAAAAAGCCAAGGGCCGTAACTCCAGCAACAACGAAAGCCTGTCCATCTCCGGCGCCAACAGCCGTGGCGTGAACTGGCGTTCGAGCAACAAGTTCTACTACGCCGGTGGTGACTACAAGATCACCAAGGACCTGACCGCCCAGTACTACTACGGCAACCTGGAAGATTTCTACAAGCAACACTTCCTGGGCCTGACCCACAACTGGGCTATCGGCCCTGGCGTGCTGAAGTCTGACCTGCGTTACTTCAACAGCTCCGACGATGGTAACAACGGCAACCAGTCTGCCTACTTCTCCACAGGCAACTACGGTGGCGTCAACTCCGGTCGTGGCAAAGTCGACAACAACCTGTACAGCGGCCTGTTCCTGTACTCGGTTGCCGGCCACACCTTCGGTGGCGGTTACCAGGTCAGCAACGGCAGCAGCGACTTCCCTTGGTTGAACCAGGGTGACGGCTCGTCGGCTTACATCACCACCGATATGCAGATCCAGAAGTTCGCCCGTGCCGGCGAGCGCACTTGGCAAGCTCGCTACTCCTACGACTTCGCCAAGGTGGGCGTACCTGGCCTGACCGCTGGTGTGGTTTACCTGAAGGGTGATCATATCGACACCGTTGCCAGCAACCGTGCCGAGTTCACCGGCCAGTCCGAGTGGGAACGTGACATCACTGTTGCCTACGTCGTACCGGAAGGTCCGCTGAAAAACGTCGGCGTGGCGTGGAAAAACGCTATGTGGCGCAGCGACATCGCCAACGCACGTAACCAGGACGAAAACCGCCTGATCGTCAGCTACTCGATCCCGCTGTTGTAAGCCTGTAAAGCCTTGCCCGGCGCAATGCCGGGCAAGGTGTACTGCTTTCAAGTCGGGCTCAACCCCCGCAAGCCCTTCCTGAAACCCTCTTTACTACAGCGACTCAAGGCCTTCTCGAACCTTGAAAACCATGTTGATCTTCGTGTGTGCCCAAGTCCAATGAACACATTTTTAATATTCCTTTATCGTCTAGATAAATCGATATTTATTCTTTTTAAATAATTCCAAATCCATGCACAGTGGGCTCCATAAGCACTCATCAGGAGCCACACCATGAGCCTAAGACTGGGCGACATCGCCCCCGACTTCGAACAGGATTCCAGCGCCGGCAAGATTCGCTTCCACGAATGGCTGGGCAACAGCTGGGGTGTGTTGTTTTCCCACCCGGCAGACTTCACCCCGGTGTGCACCACCGAGCTGGGCTTCACCGCCAAGCTCAAGGACGAATTCGCAAAACGTGGCGTCAAGGCCATCGCCCTGTCGGTAGACCCGGTGGACTCGCATCACAAGTGGATCGAAGACATCAATGAGACCCAGAACACAGTGGTCAACTTCCCGATCCTGGCCGACGCCGACCGCAAGGTCTCGGACCTCTACGACCTGATCCATCCCAACGCCAGTGACACCCTCACCGTGCGCTCCTTGTTCGTGATCGACCCGAACAAAAAGATCCGCCTGACTATCACCTACCCGGCCAGTACCGGGCGCAACTTCCATGAAATCCTGCGGGTGATCGACTCGCTGCAACTGACCGACAACCACAAGGTCGCCACGCCGGCCAACTGGCAGGATGGGGATGAGGTAGTGATCGTGCCGTCGCTCAAGGACGAGGAAGAGATCAAGAAACGCTTTCCCAAGGGCTATCGCGCGGTGAAGCCGTACCTGCGCCTTACCCCACAACCCAATCGTTAAGGCGGATATCGCCATCGCGGGCCCGGCTCCCACAGTTGACCGCATTCCCCTGTGGGAGCCGGGCTTGCCCGCGATGGCGGCCTCATGAACAGCAAAGGCATCAAGTTGCAAACCGTCTCACACAGCAGGGGTTTTCAGGCCGTTTTGACGGCCTTTTTTTTCGCCTGGCGATTGGTTGAACGCTTATGTATTTATGGAATAAGCAAATGAATAAATAAGATTTATAGATATATAAATCTACTGATATGGTCTGTTCCATCTTGGCGCCATCGCCGTACAGCGAACCGCCGACACTTGCTCAAGGAATCTCCTGCATGCTGGTCGTAACACTTGGAGGCAGTCCCAGCCAGCGTTCGCGCTCCGGGGTGTTGCTGGATAAAACCCGTCAGTGGCTGCAACAGCAGGGCGTAGAGGTGGTGAGTTACCAGATACGCGACTTCCCGGCTGAAGACTTGCTGCACGCACGGTTCGACAGCCCCAAGGTCATCGACCTGCTGCAACAGGTAGCCAATGCCGACGGCCTGGTGATCGCCACACCGGTGTACAAGGCGTCGTTTTCCGGCGCGCTGAAAACCGTGTTGGACCTGCTGCCCGAACGCGCCCTGGCCCATAAGGTGGTATTACCGATGGCTACCGGCGGCAGCATCGCCCACATGCTGGCGGTGGACTACGCCCTGAAGCCGGTGCTGTCGGCCCTCAAAGCCCAGGAATTGCTCCACGGCATTTTCGCCGAAGACAGTCAGATCGCTTACGGCGAAGGCAGTGTTCAGGCGCAGTTGGTGCCGGTGCTTGAGAAACGTTTGCACGAAGCCCTGGAGCAGCTCTACAGCGCCATGGCGCGGCGCCCGAAGCCGCTGGATCCGGACGTGTTGAATGAACGTTTGTTGAGTGCTCGCTGGAGCATCTGAGCCTTACCCCCGAATCGAGAAACACTCACCTTACTCAGCCGCCAACGGCCAAGCAGGTGCAGCCAAAACCCTAATCGCAACTGTGGAGAGAGCGCCATGCGCACTGTCATCTTGCGTCGTGGTCTGGTCGCACTGTTTGCTGCGGCTGTGTCCTTCGGCGCCATCGTTCAAGCCCAAGCCGCCGAGACCCTGCGGATCGGTTATCAGAAGTACGGCACCCTGGTGCTGCTCAAGGCCAAGGGCACCCTGGAAAAACGCCTGGCCGCCCAGGGCGTGCAGGTGCAGTGGACCGAGTTCCCCGGTGGCCCGCAATTGCTTGAGGGCCTGAATGTCGGCTCCATCGACTTTGGCGTCACCGGTGAAACCCCGCCGGTGTTTGCCCAGGCGGCCGGCGCGGATCTGCTCTACGTTGCCTACGAACCGCCGGCGCCCACCAGTGAAGCGATCCTGGTGCCCAAAGACTCACCGATCAAATCGGTGGCAGAGTTAAAAGGCAAAAAGGTGGTGCTCAACAAAGGCTCCAACGTGCACTACTTGTTGGTGCGCGCTTTGGAAGATGTCGGCCTCAACTACACCGACGTGAAGACGGTGTTCCTGCCGCCGGCCGATGCGCGTGCTGCGTTCGAGCGCGGCAGCGTGGATGCCTGGGTGATCTGGGACCCTTACCAGGCCGCCGCCGAGAAACAATTGCAAGCGCGCACCCTGCGCGACGGCACCGGTATTGCCGACAACCACCAGTTCTACCTGGCCACCAAACCCTACGCCGAACAGCACCCTGAAGTGATCAGGGCGCTGGTGGAAGAAGTGCGCGCGGTGGGCGAGTGGTCCAAGGCCAACCCGCAGGAAGTCACCGAACAAGTGGCGCCACTGCTGGGCCTGCCCGCCGACATCACCCTGACCTCGGTGAAACGCCAGGGCTACGGTGCGCTGTTCCTGACCCCGGAAGTGGTCGCCGCCCAACAGAAAATCGCCGACAGCTTCTATCAGCTCAAATTGATCCCCAAACCCTTGAGCATCAAGGACGTGATCTGGACGCCGCCTGCCGCTGTTGCCAAAGCGCCTTAATTCGATTTCTTCAGGAGACAACTCCAATGAGCCTCAATATTTTCTGGTTCCTGCCTACCCACGGCGACGGCCATTACCTTGGCACCGCTGAAGGCGCTCGCGCCGTCGATCACGGTTACCTGCAACAAGTGGCCCAGGCCGCCGACCGGCTGGGTTTCGGCGGGGTGTTGATCCCTACCGGGCGCTCTTGCGAAGACTCCTGGCTGGTGGCCGCCTCGCTGATTCCCGTGACTCAGCGCTTGAAGTTCCTGGTCGCACTGCGCCCCGGGATCATTTCGCCAACGGTGGCCGCACGCCAGGCTGCGACCCTGGACCGCCTGTCCGGTGGCCGAGCGTTGTTCAACCTGGTAACTGGTGGTGACCCGGAAGAGCTGGCCGGCGACGGCTTGTTCCTCAGCCACGAAGAACGCTATCAGGCCTCGGTGGAGTTCACGCGCATCTGGCGCCGCGTGCTGGAAGGCGAAACCGTGGACTACGACGGCGAGCACATCAGCGTCAAAGGCGCCAAGCTGCTCTACCCACCGGTCCAGCAACCGCGCCCGCCGCTGTACTTCGGCGGTTCTTCCGAAGCGGCCCAGGACCTGGCGGCCGAGCAGGTGGAAATGGTCCTGACCTGGGGCGAGCCACCGGCCGCCGTGGCGGAAAAAATTGCCCAAGTGCGCGCCAAGGCCGAGAAGCTCGGGCGTACCCTGCGCTTCGGCATTCGCCTGCATGTGATCGTGCGTGAGACCAACGAAGAGGCCTGGAAAGCCGCCGACAAACTGATCTCCCACCTGGACGACGACACCATTGCCCGCGCCCAGGCGTCCCTGGCGCGTTTCGATTCGGTCGGTCAGCAACGCATGGCCGCTTTGCATGGCGGTAGCCGTGACAACCTGGAAGTCAGCCCCAACCTGTGGGCCGGCGTCGGCCTGGTGCGTGGCGGAGCAGGCACGGCGCTGGTCGGCGATGGCCCTACCGTGGCGGCGCGGGTCAAGGAATACGCGGACCTGGGTATCGACACCTTTATCTTCTCCGGTTATCCACACCTGGAAGAGTCGTATCGGGTCGCCGAACTGTTGTTTCCGCACCTGGATATCGAACGTCCCGAGCTGCCCAAAAGCGCCGGTTACGTCAGCCCGTTTGGCGAGATGGTCGCCAACGACATCCTTCCCAAAGCTGCGTCACAGAGTTGAGGCGCCATTATGGACTTTGAAAAATTCAGCCATCGCGTGGCGCCCTGGGTGCTGCCGATCTTGTTGCTGGCGGTGTGGCAGTTGTCGGTGTCGGCGGGGTGGTTGTCGACGCGCATTTTGCCGGCGCCCAGTGCGGTGATCGAAGCCGGGGTCAACCTGGTGGTCAGTGGGGAAATCTGGACGCACCTGGCCATCAGCGGCTGGCGTGCCGGCCTGGGCTTTGTGATTGGTGGCAGCATCGGCCTGGCCCTGGGCTTTATCACCGGGTTGTCGAAGTGGGGCGAGCGCCTGCTGGACAGCTCGGTGCAGATGATCCGCAACGTGCCGCACCTGGCGCTGATTCCACTGGTGATCCTGTGGTTCGGCATTGACGAGACCGCGAAGATTTTCCTGGTGGCCCTGGGCACGTTGTTCCCGATCTACCTGAACACCTATCACGGTATCCGCAACGTCGACCCGGCGCTGGTGGAAATGTCGCGCAGCTATGGCCTGTCGGGGTTCAGCCTGTTCTGGCAAGTCATCCTGCCTGGCGCGCTGCCGTCGATCCTGGTGGGCGTGCGCTTTGCCCTGGGCTTTATGTGGCTGACGCTGATCGTGGCGGAAACCATCTCGGCCAGTTCCGGCATCGGTTACCTGGCGATGAATGCCCGTGAGTTCCTGCAAACCGATGTGGTGGTGCTGGCCATCGTGATGTACGCGATCCTCGGCAAACTCGCCGACCTGGCGGCGCGTGGCCTGGAACGGGTATGGCTGCGTTGGCACCCGGCGTATCAAGTCAAAGGAGGTGCGGCATGACAGCTCAACAACCCCCGCGCCTGCTCAAGGGCATTCCCCTGGCGGTGCGCAAGTTGCGCAAATCCTTCGGCACTCGCGAAGTGCTCAAGGACATCGACCTGCATATTCCGGCCGGTCAATTCGTGGCCGTGGTCGGTCGCAGCGGCTGCGGCAAGAGTACCTTGTTGCGCCTGCTGGCGGGGCTGGACAAGGCCAGTGGCGGCGAGCTGCTGGCCGGCTCCGCGCCGCTGCACGAGGCGATTGAAGACACACGATTGATGTTCCAGGAAGCGCGTTTGCTGCCGTGGAAAAAGATCATCGACAACGTCGGCCTTGGCCTTACGGGCAACTGGCGCCCCAGGGCGCTGGAGGCCCTCGAAGCGGTGGGCCTGGCCGAGCGCGCCAATGAATGGCCGGCGGCCTTGTCCGGTGGCCAGAAGCAGCGCGTGGCCCTGGCGCGCGCGTTGATTCACCAACCGCGCCTGTTGCTGCTCGATGAGCCGCTGGGCGCACTGGACGCCCTGACCCGCATCGAGATGCAGCAACTGATCGAGAACCTCTGGCGCAAGCACGGTTTCACTGTGTTGCTGGTGACCCACGATGTCAGCGAAGCCGTGGCGATTGCCGACCGTGTGATTCTGATCGAAGACGGCGAAATCGGCCTCGACCTCGCCGTCGACCTGCCGCGCCCACGGGCCCGTGGTTCACACCGCCTGGCCGCGTTGGAGGCCGAGGTGCTCAACCGCGTGCTGTCGCTGCCCGGCTCACCGCCGGAACCCGAACCTGTTTCACCGCTGCCGACGCAATTGCGTTGGGCTCAATAACCCACACAGGAAAAACATCATGACTATTAAAGCCATCAACGTGCGTAACCAGTTCAAAGGCACCATCAAGGAAATCGTGGTTGGCGACGTGCTGTCGGAGATCGATGTGCAGACGGCGTCGGGCATCGTTACTTCGGTGATTACCACTCGCTCGGTGAAAGAGCTGGAGCTGGTGATTGGCAGTGAAGTGATTGCCTTTGTGAAATCGACTGAGGTGTCGATTGCAAAATTGTGATTCGCGTCGCTCTTGAGCTCGCTATCGCAGGCAAGCCAGCTCCCACATTTGAATGTATTCACAGATCAAAAATGTGGGAGCTGGCTTGCCTGCGATGAGGCCCGTTTGGACAAATATGCGGGTAAGTAGAGCCCCACATAGGCATCAAACACTCGCATTCCTTCCTCAGCCATGCGCGGCGTAATCAGCCCGTGCTGATGCACCGAGCGCGCATACACGCGGTCGCTCAACTCCAGCGCCAGGGCAAATACATCTACGTCCTTAGGCAAGCTCGGCACTTCGAAATGGCGGTTGAACACCTCCAGCATCAAGTCCCCCAATTCCAGATCATGCTGACGATCGGCCTGGGTCACCTCGGTCAACCCGTGCTGTGCCAGGATCAACTGGCGTGCAGCCGCGTCCTGGTCGTAAACGTTGAGCATGCGCTGTTCGACGATGCAGGACAGGTCGCGCCAATGCTTGAGTGAGTCATGTTCGATGGGCGCCTGGATGGCGGCGCGGAAGGCGGCGTGTACCTGGGCGGTCAACGCCTCCAGCAAAGCCGGCACGCTGGCGAAGAAGTGATACACCGACGACGGCGGAATCTGCGCACGTTCGGCCACGCTGTAGATCGACAAACCGGCCACGCCTTCGGCAGCCAGCAAGGCGCGGGCGGCGTCCAGGATCGCGTCGATCCGCGCCTGGCTGCGGGCGCGGGGTTTGCGAGGGGCGGCGGGGCGGGTGGTCATGGATGTCTCCTACAAGGCAGCGGGCATTGTATGAGCAGGGAGGTGTGTTGTCTTCCAGGCCGCCATCGGGAGCAAGCCCCCTCCCACAGTTGACCCCATTCCAAATGTGGAACTCGGTCAGTGTGGGAGGGGCGGTGCGACGATTCGACTTGCTCCCGATGAGGCCAATTCGGTCTCCCGGAATAAGCCCATAAAAAAGCGCCACAGACCCTAAGCCTGTGGCGCTTCTTCAATGCCGCAACCACTTACACGGTATGCAGGTACCAGTTGTACTCAAGGTCGGAGATGGAGTGTTCAAACTCTTCCAGCTCACTTTCCTTACAGGCAACAAAGATATCGATGTATTTAGGATCGATGTACTTGGCCATCACCTCGCTGTCGTCCAACTCGCGCAGGGCATCGCGCAGGTTGTTCGGCAGGCTTTGCTCGTTCTGCTCGTAGCTGTTGCCTTCCACCGGAGCGCCCGGTTCGATCTTGTTGGTCAGACCGTGGTGTACACCCGCCAGGACCGAAGCCATCAGCAGATAAGGGTTGGCATCGGCACCGGCCACGCGGTGTTCGATACGCACGGCATCGGACGAGCCGGTGGGGACGCGAATGGCTACGGTGCGGTTGTCCAGGCCCCAGCACGGCGAGTTCGGCACATAGAACTGCGCGCCGAAACGACGGTAGGAGTTGACGTTGGGGCACAGGAACGCCATTTGGGCGGGCAGGGTCTCCAGCACACCGCCGATCGCGTGACGCAATGCGGCGTTCTGCTCGGGATCCTCGCTGGCAAAGATGTTCTTGCCGTCCTTGTCCAGAATGGAGATGTGTACGTGCAACCCATTGCCTGCCTGCCCTGGGTAAGGCTTGGCCATGAAGGTGGTGTCCATCTCATGGTCGTAGGCGATGTTCTTGATCAGGCGCTTGAGCAGTACTGCGTAGTCGCAGGCCTTGATCGGGTCGGCCACGTGGTGCAGGTTCACTTCGAACTGCGCCGGGGCACTTTCCTTGACGATGGCATCGGCCGGAATGCCTTGCTCCTTGGCACCTTCCAGAATGTCCTGGAGGCAGTCGACGTATTCGTCGAGGTCGTCGATCAGGTAGACCTGTGTCGAGTGCGGGCGTTTGCCGGAGATCGGCGAGCGGGGCGGTTGTGGGCGGCCGTTCACGTTCTCCTGGTCGATCAGGTAGAACTCAAGCTCGAAGGCGGCGCAGATGGTCAGACCGAGGTCGTCAAACTTGCTTACAACTTGGCGGAGCACTTCGCGCGGGTCGGCGAAGAAAGGTTCACCTTCAAGTTCGTGCATGGTCATCAGCAATTGCGCGGTAGGGCGCTTTTGCCAGGGTTCATTGCACAGGGTGTCGGGGATTGGATAACAGATTCGGTCAGCATCACCGATGTCCAGGCCCAGGCCGGTGCTTTCCACCGTCGAGCCATTGATATCCAGGGCAAATAAAGAGGCAGGCAGGTTAATGCCCTTCTCGTAAACCTTGTGGAGGCTGGTGCGTTCGATGCGCTTGCCGCGCACCACACCATTCATATCCGCAATTAGAAGGTCTACGTACAGAACCTCAGGATGATCCTTAAGGAACGCGTTCGCTTCGTTAAGCTGAACGGCACGCGGGGGTACCGACATGATGCAACACCTTTGTTGTTAAAAATATCAATCATTGATCTTTTCTGGTTTCAGTCAACCCGAACGGCTTGCCGAAGTCAAGCGAGGCATTTTTTGCCCTAAAAAAGCGCCATGAAGGCTTTTTTGGGGCTTTTTGGGGCGGTTTTTTGGGTTTAAAGGTCTTTGGACCTGCAGGCTTGAGCGGGCCGTGTTGTATTTTTTACGGGGGTGTTGTGTAAAAAAATGAACAAGGCTAAGCTCGATTCAAACCCATAACAGCAATAATACCGGGGTGCTTCATGTTTCACCTGCCGCCATTCGGCGTCTCTGCGTGCTTGCGCCACACATTGTGCGCAGTCCGTTCGTCCCGCGTGAATGCTCACGCACCGGCCAATATTCTTGACGGCCCGTCCGACCTCCTCTTTGCCAACGCCTGCGCCACCCACCCGCCCATATTCGCCGTGCCGATCATGATTCTGCACAACTTTGGCGTGAGGAATGCAACCCATGGGCAAATGGCAGGTAAGCTCCTACCCTGAATGAACAAACGACGCGGATGCTGCG
This sequence comes from Pseudomonas sp. OST1909, assembly GCF_015277575.1. Lineage (NCBI taxonomy): Bacteria > Pseudomonadati > Pseudomonadota > Gammaproteobacteria > Pseudomonadales > Pseudomonadaceae > Pseudomonas > Pseudomonas sp. OST1909. The sequence continues at coordinate 6,197,343 of NZ_CP063780.1, read as the reverse complement.
TCAACCAACGCCTGGCTTTTAACGGATGCCAGGAAACCCAGCCCAGAGGCATTTATGAGTAACAACCTCGACCAGCTCACCGATTGGTTGAAAGACCACAAGATCACAGAAGTCGAATGCATGATTGGCGACCTCACCGGTATTACCCGGGGCAAGATCTCGCCGACCAACAAGTTCATCGCCGAAAAAGGCATGCGCCTGCCCGAAAGCGTTCTGTTGCAGACCGTGACCGGCGACTATGTCGAGGACGACATCTATTACGAATTGCTCGACCCGGCCGACATCGACATGATCTGCCGCCCCGACCAGAACGCGGTATTCCTGGTGCCCTGGGCCATCGAGCCGACTGCCCAGGTGATCCACGACACCTACGACAAGCAAGGCAACCCGATCGAGCTGTCGCCGCGCAACGTGCTCAAGAAAGTCCTCAAACTCTACTCCGACCGCGGCTGGCAGCCCATCGTGGCGCCGGAGATGGAGTTCTACCTGACCAAGCGTTGCGAAGACCCGGACTTTCCGCTGCAACCGCCGATTGGCCGTTCCGGGCGCCCGGAGACTGGCCGCCAGTCTTTCTCTATAGAAGCAGCCAACGAATTCGACCCGCTGTTCGAAGACGTCTACGACTGGTGCGAACTGCAGGAGCTGGACCTCGACACCCTGATCCACGAAGACGGTACCGCACAGATGGAAATCAACTTCCGTCACGGCGATGCCCTGTCCCTGGCCGACCAGATCCTGGTGTTCAAGCGCACCATGCGTGAAGCCGCGCTCAAGCACGACGTGGCTGCCACCTTCATGGCCAAGCCGATGACCGGCGAGCCCGGCAGCGCGATGCACCTGCACCAGAGCATCATCGACATCGCCACCGGCAAGAACGTCTTCTCCAATGAAGATGGGACCATGAGCCAGCTGTTTCTCAACCACATTGGTGGCCTGCAGAAGTTCATACCTGAATTGCTGCCGCTGTTCGCCCCGAACGTGAACTCGTTCCGCCGCTTCCTGCCCGACACCTCGGCGCCGGTGAACGTGGAGTGGGGCGAAGAGAACCGCACCGTCGGCCTGCGCGTACCGGATGCCGGCCCACAGAACCGCCGCGTGGAGAACCGCCTGCCGGGCGCCGATGCCAACCCCTACCTGGCGATTGCCGCCAGCCTGCTGTGCGGCTACATCGGCATGGTCGAAGGCCACAACCCGAGCGCGCCAGTAGTCGGCCGTGGTTACGAGCGCCGCAACCTGCGCTTGCCGTTGACCATCGAAGATGCCCTTGAGCGTATGGAAAACAGCAAGACCATCGAGAAATACCTGGGGCAAAAGTTCATCACAGGCTACGTCGCGGTCAAGCGGGCCGAGCATGAAAACTTCAAGCGCGTGATCAGTTCGTGGGAGCGGGAATTCCTGCTCTTCGCCGTCTGATGCGCCGGGCGCGTCCTTCAAACGGCGCGCCCTTCACTGAAAAGTCTAGGAGATTGGTATGTCCAGCAACAACCCGCAAACCCGTGAATGGCAAGCCTTGAGCAATGATCACCACCTGGCGCCGTTCAGCGATTTCAAGCAATTGAAAGAGAAAGGCCCAAGGATCATCACCAAAGCCCACGGTGTTTACCTGTGGGACAGCGAAGGCAACAAGATCCTCGACGGCATGGCCGGCCTGTGGTGCGTGGCGATCGGCTATGGTCGCGACGAACTGGCTGACGCCGCCGCCAAACAGATGAAAGAGCTGCCGTACTACAACCTGTTCTTCCAGACCGCTCACCCGCCGGTGCTTGAACTGGCCAAAGTCATTTCCGAAGTCGCGCCCGCCGGCATGAACCATGTGTTCTTCACCGGCTCCGGCTCCGAAGGCAACGACACCATGTTGCGCATGGTCCGCCACTACTGGGCGATCAAGGGCCAGCCGAACAAGAAAACCATCATTGCCCGCAAGAACGGCTACCACGGTTCTACCGTGGCCGGCGCCAGCCTGGGTGGCATGACCTATATGCATGAGCAGGGCGACCTGCCTATCCCGGGCATCACCCACATCGCTCAACCCTACTGGTTTGGCGAAGGCGGCGACATGAGCCCTGAAGAGTTCGGGATCTGGGCCGCCAACCAGCTGGAAGAGAAGATTCTGGAGTTGGGCGTGGACAACGTCGGCGCCTTTATCGCCGAGCCGATCCAGGGAGCTGGTGGCGTGATCGTGCCACCCGCCACCTACTGGCCGCGCATCAAGGAAATTCTCGCCAAGTACGACATCCTGTTTGTCGCCGACGAAGTGATCTGCGGTTTCGGCCGTACCGGTGAGTGGTTCGGTAGCGATTTCTACGACCTCAAGCCACACATGATGACCATCGCCAAGGGGCTGACCTCAGGCTACGTGCCCATGGGCGGCCTGATCGTGCGCGACGAAGTGGTGGCGGTGCTCAACGAAGGGGGCGATTTCAACCACGGTTTTACCTACTCCGGCCACCCGGTCGCCGCGGCTGTGGCCCTGGAAAACATCCGTATCCTGCGCGATGAAAAAATCGTCAGCCGTGTACACGACGAAACGGCACCGTATTTGCAGAAACGTCTGAGGGAGCTGGCTGACCACCCGCTGGTGGGCGAAGTGCGCGGCGTGGGTATGCTCGGTGCGATCGAGCTGGTGCAGGACAAGGCCACGCGCAAGCGTCATGAAGGCAAGGGCGCCGGCATGATCTGCCGAACCTTCTGCTTCGAGAATGGCCTGATCATGCGCGCCGTGGGCGACACCATGATCATTTCGCCGCCGCTGGTGATCAGCCAGGCAGAAATCGACGAGCTGGTGACCAAGGCCCGTCATTGTCTGGACCTGACGTTGGCGGCATTGCAGGGCTGAGTAGATAAATGCGGGGGCCGGTTGAAAGCGGGCCCCTGAACTTGCCAGACTGTCGTCCTGTTTTGTTGCCCTTTGGCTGGGCCCGAAACATAAACAATGTGCGGCCCAAAAAAGAAAAATCGGAGCATCACCCAATGAAGGCATTAGGTTTGAAAAACGCTGGCAAGACCCTCCTCGCCTTGTCCCTGATGGGCGCAATGGCGGGCGCGGCCCAGGCAGACAATAAAGTGCTGCACGTGTACAACTGGTCTGACTACATTGCACCGGACACCATCGCCAACTTTGAAAAAGAGTCGGGTATCAAGGTGGTGTACGACGTGTTCGACAGCAACGAGACCCTGGAAGCCAAGTTGCTGGCAGGCAAGTCCGGCTACGACATCGTCGTGCCGTCGAACAACTTCCTGGCCAAGCAGATCAAGGCCGGCGTGTACCAGGAGCTGGACACGTCCAAGCTGCCTAACTACAGCAACCTGAACAAATCCCTGCTCAAGGCCGTGTCGGTCAGCGACCCGGACAACAAGCACGCGTTCCCCTACATGTGGGGTTCGATCGGCATCGGCTACAACCCGGAGAAGGTCAAGGCCGCGCTGGGCGTGGACAAGATCGATTCGTGGGATGTGCTGATGAAGCCGGAAAACATCGCCAAGCTGAAAAGCTGCGGCGTGAGCTTCCTCGACTCGCCAACCGAAATGCTGCCAATCGCGCTGCATTACCTGGGCCTGCCGACCGACAGCCAGAAGAAAGCCGATCTCAAGCAGGCTGAAGACCTGTTCTTGAAGATCCGTCCTTCAATCGGCTATTTCCACTCGTCCAAGTACATCTCCGACCTTGCCAACGGCAATATCTGCGTAGCCGTGGGTTACTCGGGTGACATTCAGCAAGCCAAGTCCCGGGCGGCTGAAGCCGGTGGCAAAGTCAAAGTGGCCTACGACATTCCGAAAGAAGGCGCCGGCAGCTTCTTCGACATGGTCGCTATCCCCAAGGATGCCGAAAACGTCGAGGCCGCCTACACCTTCATGAACTACCTGCTCAAGCCCGAAGTCATGGCGTCGATCACCAACAGCGTGCGTTTCCCGAACGGTAACGAGAAGGCCACCGCACTGGTCGATAAAGACATCACCAGCGACCCGGGCATCTACCCGTCGGCGGACGTGCAGGCCAAGCTCTACGCGATTGCCGACTTGCCGGCCGCGACCCAGCGTGAAATGACCCGTAGCTGGACCAAGATCAAGTCGGGCAAGTAAGCCCTGGCAGCTGTGGGAGGGGGGTAAGCCCCTCTCCCACAAATTAGATCAAAGAAAGTTTTGCCGGATCGGTTTATCGAGGGTAAGTTGCGCGCCGGTTTTGTTGCCGGGCAACAACTTTGGGCCCAACTATTTAAGAGGACCTCCACTTGCCAATTTCTTTATTTCGCAAAGCCTTGCTGGTGGGTGCAGGTATCACGCTGGCTGTCAGCGTGCAGGCCGCATCGACGGTGCATGTTTATAACTGGTCGGACTACATCGGCCCCGACACCCTGGCCAACTTTGAAAAGGCCACCGGCATCAAGCCCGTGTATGACGTGTTTGATTCCAACGAAACCCTGGAAGGCAAGTTGCTCGCCGGGCGTACCGGCTATGACGTGGTCGTGCCGTCCAACCATTTCCTCGGCAAGCAGATCAAGGCCGGGGCGTTCCAGAAGCTCGACAAGTCACTGCTGACAAACTACGCCAACCTCGACCCGGCCCTGCTCAAGCGCCTGGAAAAGAACGACCCGGACAACCAGTACGCGGTGCCGTACCTGTGGGGCACCAACGGCATTGGCTACAACGTCGATAAGGTCAAGGAAGTGCTGGGCGTCGACCATATCGATTCCTGGGCGGTGTTGTTCGAACCGGAAAACATGAAGAAGCTCGCCACCTGCGGTGTGTCGTTCATGGATTCGGCCGATGAAATGCTGCCGGCAGTGCTCAACTACATGGGCCTGGACCCTAACAGCACCAACCCGGCCGACTACAAGAAGGCCGAAGAGAAGCTGCTCAAAGTGCGGCCCTACGTGACTTACTTCCATTCCTCCAAATACATCTCGGACCTGGCCAACGGCAACATCTGCGTGGCCGCCGGTTTCTCCGGTGATGTATTCCAGGCCAAGGCCCGCGCGGCCGAGGCGGGCAAGGGCGTGAACATCGCCTACGCAATTCCCAAGGAAGGCGGCAACCTCTGGTTTGACGTACTGGCGATCCCCAAGGATGCGAGCAACGTTAAAGAGGCTCATGCCTTCATCAACTATTTGCTGCAACCTGAGGTGATCGCCCAGGTCAGTGATTACGTCGGTTACGCCAACCCTAACCCCGGGGCGGACAAGCTGATGGAACAATCGATACGCACCGACGCAGCGGTTTACCCACCGCAGGCGGTTCTCGAGCGGACATTCGTCAACTTCGAGCTACCCCCGAAAGTGCAGCGTTTAATGACCCGTAGCTGGACCAAGGTCAAGACGGGCAAGTAAGGCTCAAACTATCCAAGGCTGGCCCGTATTGGGCGAGCTGCACTCTTTTTTTGGGAGTTTCGTAAATGGCAGTTGCCTCCGGCGCCTATAAGAAAGCCCTCGAGGGCGACCAGACACCGAAAAAGGTGTTGGTCAAAATCGACCGGGTCACGAAGAAGTTCGACGAGACGATTGCGGTGGACGATGTGTCCCTGGAAATCAAGAAAGGCGAGATCTTCGCCTTGCTCGGCGGTTCGGGTTCAGGCAAGTCCACCTTGCTGCGTATGCTCGCAGGTTTCGAGCGCCCAACCGAAGGCCGCATCTATCTGGACGGCGTGGACATTACCGACATGCCGCCCTACGAGCGGCCGATCAACATGATGTTCCAGTCCTATGCGCTGTTCCCGCACATGACCGTGGCGCAGAACATCGCGTTCGGCCTGCAGCAGGACAAGATCCCCAAGGCCGAAGTCGACGCCCGCGTGGCCGAGATGCTCAAGCTGGTGCAGATGAGCCAATACGCCAAGCGCAAGCCGCACCAGCTGTCCGGCGGCCAGCGCCAGCGTGTAGCCCTGGCCCGTTCCCTGGCCAAGCGCCCCAAACTCTTGCTGCTCGATGAGCCGATGGGCGCCCTGGACAAGAAGCTGCGCTCGCAGATGCAGCTGGAGCTTGTAGAGATCATCGAGCGCGTCGGCGTGACGTGCGTGATGGTGACCCACGACCAGGAAGAGGCCATGACCATGGCCGAGCGTATCGCGATCATGCACCTGGGCTGGATTGCCCAGATCGGCAGCCCGATCGACATCTACGAAACCCCTACCAGCCGCCTGGTGTGCGAGTTCATCGGCAACGTGAACATCTTCGACACCCAGGTGGTGGACGACGCCGAAGGCCATGCGGTGCTCAAGTGCCCGGACCTGGATCGCGACATCTACGTGGGCTACGGCATCGCTACTTCGGTGGAAGACAAGTCGGTGACCTACGCGATTCGCCCGGAAAAACTGCTGGTCACCACCGAAATGCCGACCTGCGAGCACAACTGGTCCAGCGGCAAGGTGCACGATATCGCCTACCTGGGCGGTCACTCGGTGTTCTATGTGGAGCTGCCGAGTGGCAAGCTGGTGCAGTCCTTCGTCGCCAACGCCGAACGCCGTGGCCAGCGCCCAACCTGGGGTGATCAGGTTTACGTGTGGTGGGAAGACGACAGCGGCGTGGTACTTCGCTCATGAACATGAAGAAATTCAAGCGGCGCTTGGATCGCATAATCCCCAATGGCAAGCAGGTGGTCATCGGGATTCCATTCCTCTGGCTGTTTCTGTTTTTCGCACTGCCGTTTTTCATCGTATTGAAAATCAGCTTTGCCGAAGCCGACGTGGCGATCCCGCCCTACACCGAGATCTACACCTACGTTGAGCAAAAGCTGGAAGTGGTGCTGAACCTGGCCAACTACAGCCTGCTGGCGGGCGACGAGTTGTACATCGCCGCCTACCTGGGCTCGTTGAAGATGGCGTTCTTCAGCACGCTGCTGTGCCTGCTGATCGGCTACCCGATGGCCTACGCCATCGCCACCGCGCGCAAAGAGATGCAGACCGTGCTGGTGCTGCTGATCATGATGCCGACCTGGACCGCGATTCTGATCCGCGTGTATGCGTGGATGGGCATCCTCAGCAACAACGGCTTGCTCAACGGCTTCCTGATGTCCATGGGGCTGATCAGCGAACCGTTGCAGATCCTCAACACCAACATCGCGGTGTATATCGGCGTGGTCTACTCGTACCTGCCGTTCATGATCCTGCCGCTGTACGCCAACCTGGTCAAACACGACCAGAGCCTGCTGGAAGCTGCCTCCGACCTCGGTTCGAGCACCTTCAACAGCTTCTGGAAAATCACCGTGCCGCTGTCCAAGAACGGCATCATCGCCGGCTGCATGTTGGTGTTTATCCCAGTGGTGGGCGAGTTCGTGATCCCGGAACTGCTCGGCGGCCCGGAAACCCTGATGATCGGTAAAGTGTTGTGGCAGGAATTTTTCAACAACCGTGACTGGCCGGTGGCTTCTGCCTTGGCCGTGGTGATGCTGGCGATCCTGATCGTGCCGATCATCCTGTTCAACCGCAGCCAGGCCAAAGAGCTGGAGGGCAAGATATGAAGCGCTTTCGTTTCTCCAGCTTCATGCTGGTCGCAGGCTTGTTGTTTATCTACCTGCCGATGTTGATCCTGGTGATCTATTCGTTCAACGAATCCAAGCTGGTGACGGTGTGGGGCGGTTGGTCGATCAAGTGGTACGTGGGCCTGCTGGACAACACCCAATTGATGGGCTCGGTGGCGCGTTCCCTGGAAATCGCCTGCTACACGGCGGTGGCCGCGGTGGCGCTGGGCACGTTGGCGGCCTTTGTGCTCACGCGTATCAGCCAGTTCAAGGGCCGTACGCTGTTCGGCGGCCTGGTGACGGCGCCGCTGGTGATGCCGGAAGTGATCACCGGCCTGTCGCTGTTGCTGCTGTTCGTGGCCATGGCGCAGATGATCGGCTGGCCCCAGGAGCGTGGCATCGTCACCATCTGGATCGCGCACACGACGTTCTGTGCGGCGTATGTGGCGGTGGTGGTGTCGGCGCGCTTGCGTGAGCTTGATTTGTCGATCGAAGAAGCCGCGATGGATTTGGGCGCGAGGCCGTGGAAGGTGTTCTTCCTGATCACCATCCCGATGATCGCGCCGTCGCTGGCGGCGGGCGGCATGATGTCCTTTGCGCTGTCCCTGGATGACCTGGTACTGGCCAGCTTTGTGTCGGGCCCGGGTTCCACCACCTTGCCGATGGAAGTGTTCTCGGCGGTGCGCCTTGGGGTTAAACCCGAGATCAACGCGGTGGCGAGCCTGATCCTGTTGGCGGTGTCGTTGGTGACGTTCCTGGTGTGGTTCTTCAGCCGCCGGGCCGAAGAGCATCGCAAGAAGGCCATCCAGCAAGCCATCGAAGAAGCTGCAGCGGATGGCTGGCAACAGCCGGACAAGCGCCGCGCGCCTGCACCGGTCTAACTGCCGGAATGCGCTAAAAAATGTGGGAGCTGGCTTGCCAGCTCCCACATTTGATTGCATTTCAAGTCAACTATGCAGCCCATGGCGATGTGCGAATCACCTGCACAAAATTCATCGGCCTGAACCCCGGCTCCTGATCCACCAGCACATCGGTCTTCACGTTGCCAAACGTGGTCTGCGGGCGATGGCGCAAGCCGTCGGCGAAGGCGCAGATGATGCACTCCTTGAACCCTTTACCGCGTGGATGCGCATGCACCACCGCTTCGCGCTGCACCGTGGAAAATGCGGCGTAGTCCATGCCCAGCACGTCCATCTCCACCCCGGCGGTCACCAGCGCCACGGTGGGGCGCAGGTGTTGCGGCACACCCGGCGTGGTGTGCAGGGCGATGGACAGCCACACTTGTTCGATATCGTCATCGCTCAGCCCGTAAGGCTTGAGGAACGCGGCGGCGGCATTGGCACCGTCCACTTCGAAACGCTGGTCGTCACTGCGATGACCTTCCACCAGGCCCAGGTCATGGAACATTGCGCCGACGTACAGCAGCTCCGGGTTGTAGGCCAGTTGCTTGCGCTCTCCGCTCAAGGCGCCGAACAGGAATACCCGGCGCGAGTGGTGGTAGAGCAGGTCGGATTCGATGTCGCGGATGTATTCGGTGGTGGCCTTGGCCAAGGCACTGTCTGGGATCTTGATGCCGGCGATGGTGGTGTTCATGGGGGTGCTCCTCTGGAAAGACTCCAGTCTGGTCGCGCTTGGGCGACGCAGCTATCGAGACGAGGGAGCGTTTTCGGCCAATGTGCTGCCACATCGCGCCAAGGCTGCGCGCGATCTAATGTGGGAGCTGGCTTGCCTGCGATAGCATCACCTCGGTATACCTGATGAGCCCAGGTGTCTGCATCGCAGGCAAGCCAGCTCCCACAGGGTTTTGCGTCAGCCCAGAGATAAAGGTCTCCCATGCACAAAACCGTCGCCATCCTGATCTTCCCCGGCGTCCAGTCACTGGACGTGACCGGGCCCATGGATGTGTTCTGCGAGGCCAACCGCTTCCTGGTGCCCGACGATCACTACCGCCTGGAGGTGATCGGTTTCGGTCACGGTTCTATGGCTGCCTCCAACGGCCTGTCCTTGCAGGCCCACAAACACTACAGCGAAGCCCGGCAGCCCTACGACCTGTTGCTGGTAGCGGGCGGCCCGCAACTGCCTTTCGAAGATTTCGGCCCTCAGTTTGATGAGTGGCTGCGCGGTGCCGCTGCCAGGGCACAGCGCTTCGGCTCGATCTGCAACGGCGCCTTCATGCTGGCCCGCGCCGGTCTGCTGGACGGTAAAACCGTCACTACCCACTGGAATGACGCCGCCAGCCTGGCGCGCCTGTGCCCTTCTGCCCAGGTCGAGGCCGACCGTCTCTATGTGCAGGACGGCAACCTCTACACCTCGGCCGGGGTCACGGCGGGTATCGATCTTTCGCTGTACCTGCTGGCCCAGGATCACGGCCCGGAAGTGGCGCTGAGCGTGGCCAAGCGCCTGGTGGTGTTCACCCAACGCTCGGGCGGGCAATCGCAATTCAGCCCGTTTCTCACACCCCATGCCGAGGCCACTTCGGCGGTGGCGCTGGTGCAGTTATACGTGCTGGCCAACCTGACCGGGGATTTGACCATTGCCGATTTGGCCAGGGCGGCCAATATGAGTGCGCGCAATTTCTCCCGGGTGTTCGCCCGTGAAGCGCGGATCACGCCGGCGGAATTTGTCGAGCGCGCGCGGGTGGACGCGGCGCGGGTGATGCTCGAAAGCAGCCATGCGCCGCTCAAGACCGTGGCCTATCAATGCGGGTTTCGCGACGCCCAGCACATGCGCAGCGTGTTCAATCGCCGCCTGGGCGTCACACCGCAACAGTTCAGGCTTAACTTCGCCGCACCCGTGTAGCGGTAAACAGCTATCTGGCAGGCAACAGTTTCAAGGTACCTCGGGTATTGGCCGTCACTTCCTCATCACTGAGATGCGCCTGCTCATACCCGCCTTCGATATAGCTTTGCGCCTGATCACCATAGTGAGCATCAAACGGTACGCCGCTTTGCCCCACCGGGTTGATCGTCAGGGCGTGGGCAGGGTCGGCAAAGTCGATCAGGCGCCGTGTCGAAGGTCCATAGGTCACCGGCCATGGCGCCGGTCCGATCGCGGCGGTCTGGTTGTTCGGCACTTCGTGGCTGCCCGGTGCGGCGAACGGGCCGACGTTGAAGAGCTTATCCAGCGGTTTCTGCATGCCCAGCGGATGACCATGGGTCAAGGTGTGCGCCTTGCCCCACTGCCACTGCGTCGGGTCGTCGCCGAAGGTCGTCTTGAGGTGGGCCAGGCTGTTGTCCCAGGCGAGCTTGACGATATCCGCGCGTTTGCCCTCCCACCAGGGTGAGTCCGGCGAGGCCGCCAGGCGTGGCAACGCCGCGTCGATCACGCGGGTGGTGATCAGGGTCTTGAACAGTGCATCGCCCAGCTTCGGGTGGAAGGTCGCATCGGCAAGGTTGAACAGGAACTGGTTGAACAGCGTGGCGCTGGTGGAGTCCAGCGGGTAGTCGCCTTTCCAGCTTGCGAGCTGTTCCACCAGCTTGAGTTGAGCCGGGTCCTTGATCCCTTCGCGCAGCACCGGCAGCAGCGGTGCGAGCAGGCGTGGGCCGTAGGCGGTGGTGGTGCCCAGTTGCAAGGCCTGGCTGTTGCTTACATCCCACTTCACGCTGTTGTCGCTCAACTGCGCGTTCAACTGCTGGCCACGGTCCGCGAGGTTGTAATAGCCCGGGATCTCCATGCCGGTGGGCGATGCCGGTTGGGCGTTGGCGGAGACCACATAGCCACGTGCCGGGTTCTCTTCCTGGGGGTTGGCGCTGAACGGGTAGAAGCCCAACTTGTCGGCCTGGGTGGTGCTGCCATCGAGGATGAACGCCGGGTTGACGCCGGCCGGGCGGATCGGCAACTGCGCTGCCGCCCACCAGCCGATATCGCCCTTGGCATTGGCCCATATGATGTTCAGGCCCGGTGCCGACACCTTGGCGGCCGCGGCACGTGCCTTGGCCAGGGTATCGGCGCGGTTGAGTTGGTAGAAGCCTTCGAGGATCGGGTTTTCGGTGTCCAGGAACGCCCACCACATGGCAATTGGCGTGCTGCCGGCGTTCTCGCCGAGCACGTCATTGATGATCGGGCCGTGGGGCGAACGGCGCAGCGTGAGGGTCACCGGCGCCTGGCCCTTGACCTGGATCTGTTGCTCGCTGCTGGTCATGTCGACCCATTGGCCGTGATACCAGACCTGGTTGGGGTTGTCCGGGTTGACCTTCTCGGCGACCAGATCAAGGTCGTCGTTCTGGAACATGGTCAGGCTCCAGCCGAAGTCCAGGTTGTGCCCCAGGAACGCCACCGGCACCAGCGCGTTGTGATAGCCGTACAGCTCAAAGCCTGGCGCCGACAGCTGCGCCTCGTACCACACCGATGGCACCGAGAAGCGGATATGCGGGTCACCCGCCAGCAACGGCTTGCCGCTTTTGGTATGGCTGCCGCTGACGGCCCAGGCGTTGCTGCCCTCGAACTGCGGCAGGCCGTTTTCGGCCAGGGCCTGTTCACTCAGGGCGGCGATGGCGCCGAGGGTTTGCCAGTCACTGGCCGCCAGGTTGAGCGCACCCTTGGGTTGCCAGTCGAGGTCGAACACTTTCAGGTAGTCGCTGCCCAGACGGTCGCGTACGTAAGTCAGCACCGGCTCGGTACGAAAGGCGGCGGCAAAGCTGTAAGCCATGTACCCGGCGACGCTGATACTGTCCTCGACGGTAAAGCGGCGCTTGGGGATGCCCAGCACGTCGAACTCCATGGGGCTGGCGTGGCTGTCCTGATATTGGTTGATCCCGTCCAGATAGGCTTGCAGGGCTTTGGACGACGCCGAATCGGGGTCCATGTGCTCTGCGTAGCTCAAGGCGCGCTCACGAATGCGCAGGCTGCGAAACAGCTTGTCGGTTTCAAGCAGTTTGGGCCCCAGCACTTCGGCCAGTTCGCCACGGGCCAGGCGCCGCATGACCTCCATCTGGAACAGCCGGTCCTGGGCATGCACATAGCCCAGGGCGCGGTACAGGTCAGCCTCGTTCTCGGCACGGATATGCGGTACGCCACGGTCGTCGTAGCGCACCGTGACCGAGCTTTGCAGGTGGGCCAGGTTCACTGTGCCCTGGCGCGTGGGCTGCTTGCTGTAGACATACCAACCGGCGCCGAGGGCGACCAGCGCAATCAGCACCGCGAAAATCTGCAAGACGCGCTTCATGAACATTCCTTACCAGAGTGGACGGGCTACAGATCCTTAGGCCACGAACAATAGCAGCCTACCGCGAGGGTGTGAGTGGCATTCACTTCGCGTCCGGTTCCAAGGGCCTTGAGGATGGGTTCGATAAAACTGTTGCTGGCATTGCACGTCAGCCCTTCGCTGTAGGGGCCGAAGTACGCCAGCTTGCCTGTGCGGTCCCAGATGCCTACGGCCGGGCTGGCGGGTATCCGATCGGCGCCGGGCAGGGCGTCGAGGATTTTCATGTGGCGCAGGTTGTCGGGCAGGGTGCCGTGGCTACCGGCTTTTTGCAGCGCATAGAACTCGACCCCCTGGGGCGCATACTGCTCGATCAGTTCACCCAGGTGTTGCTGGTTGCCGACATTGCACGGGCAGGCCGGGTCCCAGAAGTGCACCAGGCGAATCGGGCCAGGGCCGCTGAGGGCGGCGGGCAGTTGCAGCGCGTCGCCGGAAAATACCGCCGTGTGTTCGCTGAAGGCGCGCAGGTAGCGGCCCTGGAACCAGTCATACGCGGCCCACAGCACGCCGGCGCAGATAACCAGGATCAGGCTGGCGAACAGGGCGTTGCGGTAAGGCGGTCGCATTCAAAGGTATCCTCGCAGGTCGCGTAGCTTGCCATGCTTGTCCTGACAGATGAATATCGCAGCTCGATATTCATCTTCACCGCCAGTCTGGAAGCCTTTATGCCCGTCACCTTTGACCCTGATCATCTGCGCGAAAGCTTGCGGCCCCTGGTGGACGCGCAACCGCTTAGCGCCGAGGCAAGGGTCTATCAACGTTTCTATGGGCTTGACCTGGCCGCTCGCAAGGTGCCGGCGGTGAGCCGGTTGGGGCGCCTGGAAGTGGACGGGTTTGAAGTGGTGGCCCAGGTATGGTGGCCGCCTGCGCCGGTGGCAACGATGTTCATGTTCCACGGTTTCTACGACCACATGGGGTTGTACCGCCATGTGGTGGATTGGGCGCTGGACCAGGGCTTTGTGGTGATCGCCTGCGACTTGCCGGGCCACGGCTTGTCCAGCGGCCCGCGCGCCAGCATCGATGAGTTTGCGGTGTACCAGAGCGTGGTGCAGGCGTTGTTCGCTGAGGCCAAGGCGCTGCAATTGCCGCAACCCTGGCATCTGTTCGGGCAAAGCACCGGCGGCGCCATTGTGGTGGACCACTTGCTCAACCACGGCGCCGACAGCCCGGCCCAGGGCAAGACCTTCCTGCTCTCACCGCTGGTGCGGCCGCGTGCCTGGGGATGGTCGCAGGTCAGTTATTACCTGCTGCGCCCATTCGTCAAAGGCATCGCCCGGCGCTTCAGCGATAACTCCAACGACCCTGCGTTCAAACCGTTCCTTGAAGCCGACCCACTGCAGCCGCGCCAATTGCCCACCGCTTGGGTAGGGGCGCTGGCGCGCTGGATCAAACGCATCGAAGCCGCACCCCGCAGCCCACGGCGGCCGGTGATCGTGCAGGGTGAGGAAGATATGACGGTGGATTGGCAGCACAACTTGCGCGTGCTGCGGGGGAAGTTCGCCCAGCCCGAGGTGTTGATGCTGCCGCGGGGCAGGCATCACCTGGCCAATGAGATTCCAGAGATTCGTAATGAGTACTTCAAGTACCTCACCGATCACCTGAACTAACGCATTTTAAATGTGGGAGGGGGCTTGCCCCCGATTGCGGTGTGTCAGTCATATATCTGGTGACTGACACTCTGCTATCGGGAGCAAGCCCCCTCCCACAATTACTGCGTCAGGCTTGAGGTGCTTTGGCCGACAGCCAGCCCTGCGCGAATGGCTGCCAGGGCCGCCTGGTAATACGCCTTACCTTCCGGCGATTCGGCAAACGTAGCGAACTCTTCCAGCTCCGGGTCGGACAAATCCCGGTAGACGTACAACAGCGTGTTGTTCAGGTCCTTGTCGATTTGTTGCATCAACCGTTCGCGCTGCCCATTCAACATACCCTGGGCCTGACCGCCGCCAAGCAAACCGGGGATCATCTGGCTCAAGCTGTCGGCCGCTACACCGGCAATCGCCAGGCTGACTTCTGCACCGGCCTCGCGCGCGGGCAGGGCTTGGGCCAGATGGCCGATGATCAGGCTGCGGGTGGCGTCGGCCTGGATTTTCGGCAAGCCCTGGGCGTTTTTCGCCAACTGGTCGCGGCGCGTGGCCAGCAATTCTGCAGCGACGATCTTGCGGCCCAGGGGCGATTGGAAGAACGCCAGGGCCGGTTTCGGGTTGGCCAGGTGCTTGCGCAGTTGCGCCTCGGCACGCTGATCCATGGCTTGGGCGCCAAAGCGCTTATTGCTGTTGTCCACCAGCGCCTGATACACCACCGGCGGCAGGCTATTGCGGTAGCGTTGCTGCGCGGCACTGAGGGCGTCATTGAAATGCGCACGTTGTTCGGCCCAGCCGGCAACCTTGTACAACTGGTCATGGCTGTCTGCCCAGGCGGGCAAAACGCAGAACATCAACACGGTAAAAAACAAACGACGCATATGGACTCCTGTCAGTCGGCCACTATTGTCCGTGTCGGGCGTAGGATTTGTCGAGAAGTCCTATCAGACAGCTGATTTAAAGTGCATTTGGGCGCTCGACG
Source organism: Pseudomonas sp. OST1909 (assembly GCF_015277575.1). Classification (NCBI taxonomy): domain Bacteria; kingdom Pseudomonadati; phylum Pseudomonadota; class Gammaproteobacteria; order Pseudomonadales; family Pseudomonadaceae; genus Pseudomonas; species Pseudomonas sp. OST1909. The sequence continues at coordinate 6,182,132 of NZ_CP063780.1, read as the reverse complement.
GCGCTGTCGGATTCTCAGGCGTATGGATACTATGCGCGCCATGCAAATATCCCTCGATGACCCGCTGCTGCAACGTATCGTTGACGACTTGGCCGAAAAAGGCTGGTCGCAGCAGAATGGCTTCCTGCCCCAGGCTCTGACCCTGGAACTGGCGGCTGAGTGCCATAAACGTGCGGCCGAAGGTGAGCTGGCACCGGCGGCAGTCGGACGCGGGCCGGCCCAGGAGATTCGCGAGGGTATTCGCGGTGATCATATTCAGTGGCTGGAAGAGGGCGACGCGGCGGTTTGCGACACCTATATGGCCGTCATGGACAGCCTGCGCCTGGCAATGAACCGCAGCCTGTTCCTTGGGCTGGAAGATTTCGAAAGCCACTTCGCGATGTACCCGCCCGGTGCGTTTTACCTCAAGCATGTGGACCGCTTTCGTGACGACGACCGGCGCATGGTCTCGGCGGTGATCTACCTGAACGACGCCTGGCTGCCCGAGCATGGCGGCCAGTTGCGCATGTACCTCAAGGGCGGCGTCGAATATGACGTGGTGCCCACCGGCGGCTGTCTGGTGGTGTTTTTGTCGGGCGAGGTGCCCCACGAGGTACTGCCTGCCACGCGGGAGCGCCTGTCCCTGACCGGCTGGTTTCGCCGGCGGGGCAACGAGCCGTTCTGAGCAGGCGGCCCCTCCCACATTTGACCTACTGTGTCTTGACTATCGGTGTTCGGCTTTCAAACCACTTCTGCTCCAGCGCTTTCAAGCGGCCATCCGCTTTCACCCGCTCCAGCGCCTTGTCCAGGCTGCTCTTGAACGCGGGGTTGCCCTTCTGAAACGGGATCACCAGTTCAGGTTTGTCGTTATAAGCGGCGCTGACATCGAAACGATCCTTCAGCTCGGCAGTCATAGCGATATGGTTGATTGCCACATCGTACTTGCCGGTCGCCACGCCGTTCATCAGGTCGGCATCATCGGTGGTGATAAACGAGGAGCGTACGTCCATTTCTTTCGCCAGTTGCTCGCCCAGTTCCACTTCAAAGCCGGTGAGCTTGTCGCCTTCCTTGAAATTGAACGGCGGGGTGTTGGCTTCCAGGGCTATACGCAGTTCGCCGCGATCATTGACGTCATCGATCAGCTCGGCATGGGCCAATGGGCTCAGAAGGGCAAGCAACAGTAACAGGCCAGGCGAAAAGCGCATGATCACTCCTAGAGAATTCGAATGGACGAGGCGCTGTTCAGCATCGTTTTGCTATGGTGTCGGGTGCCTTGGACCGCAATTTATCGCGAAGTTGTCATAACCCTACAGATTTCACTGAAAAACTGGAGAAGCGAATGAAAGCCCTTTTGTCCCGTGCAACCCTGGCGTCCCTGCTGCTGGGTGCTTCGATGTTGGCCAGCGCTGCCGACCTGCCGCGCACACCGGCTCCTGCTGGTGCTGAAGTGTTCATTGTCTCGCCCAAAGACGGCGCTACTGTCGACAAAACCTTCACCGTCAAATTTGGCATCAAGGGCCTGGACCTGGAGCCGATCGACAAACAGGTACCGGGCGCCGGCCATCATCACCTGCTGGTAGATCAGGAAGTGGGGGCGCTCAACGCAAACGAAGCGATCCCGGCCACGCCTACATCGATTCACTTCGGCAAGGCGCAAACCGAGACCGAGCTGACCCTCACGCCAGGCAAGCACACCTTGCAACTGGTGGCTGGCGACAACGTGCATCGCCAGTTCGAGCCTACGGTAGCCTCGAAAGTCATCACGGTTAACGTCAAGTAAGATTTGTTCAGATGCAAAAAAGGGAGCCCCGAGGGGCTCCCTTTTTCGTGGTGCGGTTGAAACCTTAGAACAACACGCGGCTACGGATAGTGCCGTTGATGTGCTGCAGCTTCTCTTGCGCCAGGTCCGAGTACTCGGCGTCGACGTCGATCACCACGTAGCCGACCTTCTCGTTGGTCTGCAGGAACTGACCGGAGATGTTGATGCCGTTTTCCGCGAAGACCTTGTTGATCTCCATCATCACGCCCGGGATGTTCTGGTGGATGTGCAGCAGGCGGTGCTTGCCCGGGTGAGCCGGCAGGGCCACTTCCGGGAAGTTGACCGACGATACCGAGGTACCGTTGTCGCTGTACTTGACCAGTTTTTCCGAGACTTCCAGGCCGATGTTGGCTTGGGCTTCAGCGGTGGAGCCGCCGATGTGCGGGGTCAGGATCACGTTATCCAGGCCACGCAGCGGGCTTTCGAAGATGTCGTCGTTGGAGCGTGGCTCCACCGGGAACACGTCGATGGCGGCGCCGATCAGGTGCTTGTCCTTGATTGCGTCGGCCAGGGCGTCCAGCTTGACCACAGTGCCGCGAGCGGCGTTGATCAGGATCCCGCCTTTCTTGATCGCGCGGATTTCCTTCTCGCCGATCATCCACTGGGTTTCAGCGGTTTCCGGGACGTGCAGGGTGACGATGTCGGACATGCCCAACAGCTCGGTCAGGCTCGACACCTGGGTGGCATTGCCCAGTGGCAGCTTGGTCAGGGTGTCATAGAAGAACACCTGCATACCCAGGCCTTCGGCCAGCACCGACAGTTGGGTGCCGATCGAGCCGTAACCGACGATACCCAGCTTCTTGCCGCGGATCTCGAAGGAGTTGGCCGCGCTTTTGATCCAGCCGCCACGGTGGCAGGAGGCGTTCTTCTCTGGGATACCGCGCAGCAGCAGGATGGCCTCGGCCAATACCAGCTCCGCTACGGAACGGGTGTTGGAGTACGGGGCGTTGAACACCGCGATACCGCGCTCGCGTGCGGCATTGAGGTCCACCTGGTTGGTGCCGATGCAGAAACAACCGACCGCCACGAGTTTCTTGGCGTGGTCGAAGATCTCTTCGGTCAGCTGAGTGCGGGAGCGAATGCCGATAAAGTGCGCGTCGGCGATCTTTTCCTTGAGCTGGGCTTCCGGCAGAGAACTGGTGATGTACTCAATGCTGGTGTACCCGGCGGCTTTCAGAACGTCGACAGCCGATGGGTGGACGCCTTCCAGAAGAAGGAACTTGATCTTGCTCTTATCGAGAGAAGTCTTGCTCATCTGCGTAAACCTGTATCCCGGAGAAAATTGGCAGGGAGTCGAGCAGCGCAAGCTGACCCGGACGGCAGGAAAGCCGTCACCGCAGAAACGCCCTTTGGGTCTGTCCTGCGGGGGCGGTATGCTAGCATACGCACCCCGCTAAACACCTATTCCTGCGACGTGAAGCGTTCTCAGGATGACCATGAATTGTTCGAGAGTTCTGTCGATGACCCATCCTGCCCTGATTGATGAGCTAAAGACCCTGGTTGAGCCCGGCAAAGTGCTGACCGATGCCGACTCCCTGGAGGCTTACGGCAAGGATTGGACCAAGCACTTCGCCCCCGCGCCCAGCGCTATCGTGTTTCCCAAGACCACTGAGCAGGTGCAGGCCATCGTCCGTTGGGCCAACGAGCACAAGGTAGCACTGGTGCCGTCCGGTGGGCGCACCGGCCTGTCGGCCGCGGCAGTCGCGGCCAATGGCGAAGTGGTGGTGTCGTTCGACTATATGAACCAGATCCTCGACGTGAACCTCACCGACCGCACCGCCGTGTGCCAGCCGGGCGTGGTCACCAAGCAATTGCAGAACGTCGCTGAAGAAAACGGCCTGTACTATCCGGTGGATTTTGCCTCGTCCGGTTCCAGCCAGATTGGCGGCAATATCGGCACCAATGCCGGCGGGATCAAGGTGATTCGCTACGGCATGACCCGCAATTGGGTGGCCGGCATGAAAGTTGTTACCGGCAAGGGCGATGTGCTGGAACTGAACCGCGACCTGATCAAAAACGCCACCGGCTACGACATGCGCCAGCTGTTTATCGGCGCCGAGGGCACCCTGGGGTTTGTGGTCGAAGCCACCATGCGCCTGGACCGTGCCCCGAAAAACCTCACCGCCATGGTACTCGGCACCACCGACTTCGACTCGATCATGCCGGTGCTGCACGCGTTCCAGAGCAAGCTGGACCTGACCGCCTTCGAATTTTTCTCCGACAAGGCCCTGGCTAAAGTCCTCGGCCGTGGCGATGTGCCGGCGCCATTCGAAACCGAGTGCCCGTTCTACGCGCTGCTGGAATTCGAGGCCACCACTGAAGAAGTCGCCAACCATGCGTTGGAAACGTTCGAGCATTGCGTCGAGCAGGGCTGGGTACTGGACGGCGTGATGAGCCAGAGTGAAACCCAGTTGCACAACCTGTGGAAGCTGCGCGAGTACATCTCCGAGACCATCTCCCACTGGACACCGTACAAGAACGATATTTCGGTCACCGTCTCCAAAGTGCCGGCATTCTTGAGCGAAATTGATGCGATCGTCGGCGAACACTACCCGGATTTCGAAATCGTCTGGTTCGGTCATATCGGTGACGGTAACCTGCACTTGAACATCCTCAAGCCCGAAAACCTGAGCAAGGACGAGTTCTTCGCCAAGTGTGCCACCGTGAACAAGTGGGTGTTCGAAACCGTCGCCAAGTACAACGGCTCGATTTCCGCTGAACACGGCGTGGGCATGACCAAGCGTGATTACCTGACCTACAGCCGCTCGCCGGTTGAAATCGAGTACATGAAGGCTGTGAAGGCCGTGTTCGACCCGAACGGGATCATGAACCCTGGCAAAATCTTCGCGGTTTAACCGCACCTGAAGGAGTCGTTCCATGAGCTACCAGCACAAGTATGTCGACGGCACCAACATCCACTTCCCTGTGGGCAAACTGGTGTGCATCGGGCGTAACTACGTCGAACACGCCAAGGAACTGGATAACCCGGTGCCCACCGAGCCTTTGCTGTTCATCAAGCCCGGTAGCTGCGTAGTGCCGTTGGAAGGTGGTTTTGCGATTCCCACCGAACGCGGTTCGGTGCATTACGAGGTGGAAATCGCGGTGTTGATCGGCAAGCCGTTGTCGAACAAGCCAAACCGCGAAGAAGTCCTCGACGCCATCTCCGGCTTCGCCCCGGCGCTGGACCTGACCCTGCGCGACAAACAGGCCGAGCTGAAATCCAAGGGCCTGCCGTGGGAAATCGCCAAGTGCTTCGACGGCGCGGCGGTGCTTGCCCCCTTTGTGGTCAGCAGTACCTTTGCGGACGTGACCGACATCGGCATACGCCTGACCATCAACGGCGAAGTGCGCCAGGATGGCAACAGCGCGCAGATGCTCAACCCGATCGTGCCGATGATTCAGTACATGGCTGGTTGCTTCTCCCTGCAGGCGGGTGATGTGATTCTCACCGGCACCCCGGCAGGTGTTGGCCCATTGAATGTGGGGGATGAACTGGTGTTGGAGCTGGCGGGTGTGAACCGTTTCGAAAGTACTGTGCGCTGACTCACTGTAGAAATGCGGTAAAAAATGTGGGGGGAGCAAGTCGAATCGTCGCACCGCCCCTCCCACATTGGTTTTGTGTATATCCCAAGTATGGGCTTTTGCATTTTTTTCACACGCCATCCGGATAATCCCAGCCTCTTGCGCGCAGGCCGTTGAATCCTGTGCTATCCCATACAGCTGACTTTCCGGAAAAGCGCTCAATGGCCGTGCCTCTACCCACTTCGAAAACCTCGCTTCGCTCGCGCTTGTCCATGCGCTGGTATTCCTGGGTATTTTTGGCCGGTGCCATTCTGTATGGCGTGGCCTGGGCCATGCACTGGGATGATCGCGGTGTGCTGTGGGTGCTGGAGCGCTTCGAGAGCCCGGTTGAACGCCAGGAGAGTGTTTGGCTCCCGGACTATCAGGCGGTCATCGACGCCAAGCTGCTGCCCGGTATGGAGAAGGATGAGGCTTCCGACCTGTCCTACAACCCCCAGACCAAAACCCTGTTTTCCGTCATGGGCAAAAACCCGTTTCTGGTAGAGCTGAGCCTGCAAGGCGACGTATTGCGCAAGATGCCGCTCAATGGCTGGAACAATCCTGAGGGCGTGACGGTGATGGAAAACGGCTCGATGGCCGTGGTAGATGAACGCGACCACACTGTGACCGTGGTAAAGGTGGACGCCGGCACCACAGCGCTGAACAAAGCTGATTTCCCAAGCCATGACCTGGGCCCCTCCAAAGACCAGAACAAAGCCTTTGAAGCGATCGCGTGGGACAAGCGCAATCAGCAGCTTGTGCTGGGCGAAGAGCGGCCGCCGGCCTTGTTCACGTGGAAGAGCGATGGCAACACGCTGACCGGCGACAAGCAAAAGCTGGCCAGCACCGAACTGGATGTGCGCAACCTTTCGGCCTTGTCCATTGACCCGCGCACTGGGCACTTGCTGGTGCTGTCGGCCGATTCCCACCTGTTGCTGGAACTGGACGAAACAGGCGAGCAAGTCAGCTTCATGACCTTGCTCGGTGGCTTCAACGGCCTGAAAGACACCATCCCGCGCGCCGAAGGGGTGACCCTGGATGAGAGCGGCAACCTGTACATGGTCAGTGAACCCAACTTGTTCTATCGTTTTGAAAAGCAGAAATAACTGACGAATTACGTCAGACTTTTCTTTATAAACGGCATTCGCCAGACAGTTCGGCGCGTTTAAGTTTAAATTCAGGCGACCTTGATATCTATTCGCCAGTTTTTTCACTGAGCCCGCCCCGATGCGTCGACTTGCCCGCCCCAAACCTGCTGTTTTCATCTTGCTGTTGCTTGCCCTGGTTGCCGCCGGGGTCGTTGCGCAGCAGTTTCGTCTGTTCGAGCGTGCCTGGTTCAACTGGCAGGTGTGGCGCCAGCCTGCCGATGAGCGCGCCATTGGCCTGGCAGATTACCGCGTGACCCTGGAAGGCCAGGTGATCGAAGGGCTCGACGATGATGTCTCGGCCCTCACTTACGATCCGGTGCGCAAAAGCCTGTTTACCGTCACCAATAAAAACGCCGAGCTGGTGGAGCTGTCCCTGGAGGGCAAGATCTTGCGGCGCATTCCTCTGGTGGGCTTCGGTGATGCCGAGGCGGTGGAATTTATCAGCGACAACATCTACGTCATCAGCGATGAGCGCCAGCAGCGCTTGATCAAGGTGCATGTGGACGATGACACCCAATTCCTCGACGCTGCCGATGCAGAGCAAATGACCTTGGGCGTGCACATCGGTGGCAACAAGGGTTTCGAAGGGTTGGCCTACGACTCAGTGGGCAAGCGCCTGTTCGTGGCCAAGGAGCGCGACCCGATGCTGATCTACGAGGTCCACGGCTTCCCGCATTTCAAACCGGAAAAAACCTACTCGGTACATGTGATCAACAACCCCAAGCGCGATGCAGGGCTGTTTGTACGCGACCTGTCGAGCCTGCAATACGACGAACGCAGCGGCCATCTGCTGGCGCTGTCGGATGAGTCGTTCCTGGTATTGGAGCTGGATATCGACGGTCGCCCCTTAAGCAGTTTGTCGTTGCTTAAAGGGCGCCATGGCCTGAGCAAGCGCGTGCCTCAGGCCGAAGGAATTGCCATGGATGACGACGGTACCTTGTATTTGGTCAGCGAGCCGAACCTGTTCTACGTGTTCAAGAAGCCCTGATCAGAACATCCATTGCACGCCCAGTGAATAGCCGGTTTGGCTGCCTTCGGCATGCCCCAGGCGGCCATTGACCTCGGCGTATACACCCAGCTGTGGGGTGATCGCCAATTGGCTGCCGACTTGCGCGCGGCCAAAGCTCTTGTCCGGTGAGCCGAGCCGAGCGGTGCGCGCCTGGCCATCGGCGCGTGCCGTCAGTTGCAGGTCGTCCAGGCGGCCGTCGGCCAGTTCCTTGACCCAGGCGATGTCGCCATACGGCATCAGGCTCAGGCCATAGGGCAGGGCAACCGCGCCACGCACGCGCCAGCCGAGGCTGGCTTCCAGGGAATCGAAAGACTGTTCTTCATACTCCAGGGCTGTGCGCAGGTTCTGCTTTTCGTGGAACTTGTCGATGCGGTAGTGGCTGTAGTCCAGACCGGCGAAAGGCCCGCTCTTGAGGGCGCCGAAGTCAAAGTCATAGCCGCCCAAGACCCGTGCGCCCAACGCCAGGGCATCGGCCTCGCCGGTCAATTGCTGATTGAGCAGGATCGGCCCGCCATTGGCCTGGATGACCAGGTTGCGCTTGGAATCGAAGCGCGTGTGGCCGACGCTCAGGTCGCCGGCCAACCAGCTTGGCCCGCCATCATTGAGCAATGCATAGGCGGCTGCCTGCCAAGTGTCGCTGTCCAGTTTGCCGCGATGCTCGAGTTTGTCGCGCCCATTGAGGTAGCTCAGGCTGGCGCCGATATTCAGGCTCGAGGTCAGTTGATAGTCGCCAAGCGCATGCAGGCCCAGGCGCCGGGCTTCGGGGTTGGGAGCGCTGTCGAAGCCGCTGTCCGGGCTGTATTCGCCATCCACGCCGATCTCGCCATCAAAGCTGCCGACCTCACGGCTAGCGGCCTGCAGGCTCAGCCAGCGGCGATCATGCAGGCGCACCAGGGCCTGATGCTGGCGTTGCAGGTTGTCTTGCATGTTGCGTGCAACGGCACCGCCGGACGCCGTTGAGGCCATCAGGTCGGCGTTGGTCAGTTCCAGCACCAGGCGGCTGAGCAGGCGCGAGTAGTCACGCAGGCGCTGGTCGATGCGCGCCTGGCCGAAGGCATCGGTGAGCACGGCCTTGTTGTCTTCTTTAGGGTCGTGCCAGGTGGAGCCGCCGGGGATTTTCGGGTTGTCGGTCTGGGTGTAGCCGTCCAGGTCGCCCAGTTCCCAATTAGTGGCTTCTATATAAAGGATTGGGATGTTGAGCGGTTCAAAGGCCTCGCCATCACTGCAACAGCCCGTGCCCTTGGGGTATTTCGGGTCCAGGCCGGGGTTGGTGAACAGTGGGATGTTCAGCTCCTTGGCGATCTGCAACGTATGCTCGCGCAAGGACGCCAAGGCCGGGTTGGCGGTGCTGTTCTGGCCGGCGTGGGCGTACATCATGTCGCCGGTGATCAAGCTGTCGAGGTTGATCATCGCGAGCATATTGGCGCGCTGGCTGGCGCTGAGTGAGTCGACAAAGGCCCGGGAGCCGCGCAAGCCTTCTTCTTCCGCGCCGAAGCCGACTACTTGCAGGCCATTTTCCAATGACAGGCCGCTGAGGTTCTTCGCCACCTCGGTCAACACGCTGGCGCCGGAGCCATTGTCGTCCAGGCCTTGCAGGGCCGGGCGGCCGAAGTAGGTATCGAAATGCGCGCCAATCACCACGTACTGCGGCTGGGTGCCGGCAGCGTAGGTCACGACGTTTTGTGACGCACGGCTGCCGCTGTTCCAGGTGAAGTCCTGGCGGCTGGTGGCATAGGCCGTGCCCATCTGACTTTGCATCCAATCCGCAGCGCCGGCGAAATTAGCCGTGCCGCGATACCTGCCAGGGTAGTCGTTGATCAGTTTTTCCAGGGTGGTGTTGGCGTGCTGGCCGTAATCGTAGGCGTGGGCTTGCGTGGACAGCAGGGCACCGGCAACGCTGATGGCGAAGGCGAGGGGCTTGATCACAAGGGTCTTCCTTGAGGTGAGGGAGATGTTCAGGCCCAGACCCTTTGCACAATGCGCGCCTCATTCCGTGGGCGGCTGCAAATTGGCGCACTGTTAAACGCGTGGGTCGCGTGGCTGTAATTTGTAACGGATTGGATACCAGGTGGGGCGGTGCGTGCCGTGACCGAGCGCACGGTTTTGGAGAGGAGTGCTGCGAAAGGTAGCGTTTTTGTTACAGCGAGGGCTCTCAAATGTGGGAGGGGGCTTGCTCCCGATAGCGGAGTGTCAGCTACAGATTAGCTGCCTGATACATTGCCATCGGGAGCAAGCCCCCTCCCACAGTTGTTAAGCCTTGAGGGTTTTCACGCCTTCGGAGGTACCCAGCAGCAACACATCCGCCGGGCGCGCAGCGAACAGGCCGTTGGTGACCACACCGACGATGGCATTGATCTGCGTCTCCAGCTCCACCGGATTGGTGATCTGCATATTGAACACATCAATGATGATGTTGCCGTTGTCGGTCAGTACACCTTCGCGGTATACCGGGTCGCCGCCCAGTTTTACCAGCTCGCGGGCCACGTGGCTGCGGGCCATGGGGATGACTTCCACCGGCAGCGGGAATGCACCGAGTACCGGCACCAGCTTGCTGGCATCGGCGATGCAGATGAAGGTCTTGGCCACGGCCGCGACGATCTTCTCGCGGGTCAGGGCTGCGCCGCCGCCTTTGATCAGGTTCAGGTGTTCGTCGCTTTCATCGGCGCCGTCCACGTAGAACTCCAGATCGCTCACGGTGTTGAGCTCGTACACCGGAATGCCATGGCCTTTAAGGCGTGCAGCGGTGGCTTCGGAACTCGCCACGGCGCCGTCGAATGCGCCCTTGTGCTGGGCCAGTGCGTCGATAAAGCAGTTGGCAGTGGAGCCGGTGCCGACACCGACGATGCTCTTGTCGTCGAGTTTGGGAAGGATTAAATCGACGGCGGCCTGGGCCACTGCCTGTTTGAGTTGATCCTGGGTCATGCGGGCTCCGGAACGGGCGGGGAGTTATCGAGGGGCGCGAGTATAACCCAACAAAACCTCCGGATTCGTGTGGTCGCCCGCCCAAACGCTGGGTTAGACTCCTTGGCCCTGCCCAACTCGTGAAGTAGATGCCTGCCGATGCTTGAACACTACGTCAAAAAGATCCTCACCTCGCGCGTGTATGACATCGCCGTGGAAACTCCCTTGCAGACTGCCCGCCAGCTCTCCGAGCGGTTGGGCAACAAGGTATGGCTCAAGCGCGAAGACTTGCAGCCGGTGTTCTCGTTCAAGATTCGCGGCGCCTACAACAAGCTGACCCAATTGAGCAGCGAGGAACGCGCCCGTGGCGTGGTCACGGCATCGGCGGGCAACCATGCCCAGGGCTTGGCCCTGGCGGCCAAGGTGCTGGGGGTCAAGGCCACCATCGTGATGCCCAAGACCACCCCGGAGATCAAGGTCGAAGGCGTGCGCTCGCGGGGCGGCAAAGTGGTGCTGCACGGTGATTCCTTCCCGGAAGCCCTGGCCTATTCGCTCAAGCTGGTCGAAGAAAAAGGCTACGTCTACATTCACCCCTACGATGATCCACACACGATTGCCGGGCAGGGCACCGTGGCGATGGAAATCCTGCGCCAGCACCCGGGGCCGCTGGACGTGATTTTCGTACCGGTGGGCGGCGGCGGGCTGATCGCCGGTATTGCGGCGTATGTGAAATACCTGCGTCCGGAAATCAAGATCATCGGCGTTGAGCCGGACGACTCCAACTGCCTGCAAGCCGCCATGGCGGCAGGCGAGCGCGTGGTGCTGCCGACCGTGGGAATCTTTGCTGATGGCGTGGCGGTGGCTCAGATCGGTCAGCACACCTTCGACATCTGCAAGGATCATGTGGATGAAGTGATCACCGTCAGCACCGATGAAATCTGCGCGGCGATCAAGGATATCTACGACGACACGCGCTCCATCACCGAGCCGGCAGGCGCGTTGGGCGTGGCCGGGATCAAGAAGTACGTCGAGACTCGCGGCGTCAGCGGCCAGACCTTTGTCGCCATCGACTCCGGCGCCAACGTCAACTTCGATCGCCTGCGCCATGTGGCCGAGCGCGCCGAGCTGGGTGAAGGCCGCGAAGCCATCATCGCAGTAACCATTCCCGAGCAGCCGGGTAGTTTCAAGGCGTTCTGCGAGGCCGTGGGCAAGCGCCAGATCACCGAATTCAATTACCGCTACCACTCTGGCAGCGAAGCGCACATCTTCGTCGGCGTGCAGACCCACCCGGAAAACGATCCGCGCAGCGCACTGATCGCCAGCCTGACCAGCCAGGGTTTCCCCGTGCTGGACCTGACCGAAAACGAACTGGCCAAGTTGCACATTCGCCATATGGTGGGCGGCCATGCGGCCAAAGTCAGCGATGAGGTGGTGTTTCGCTTCGAATTTCCGGAGCGTCCGGGCGCCTTGTTCAACTTCTTGCACAAGCTGGGCGGGCGCTGGAACATTTCGATGTTCCACTATCGCAACCACGGTGCAGCGGACGGCCGTGTGGTCGCCGGGCTGCAAGTGCCGGCGGACGAGCGCCACCTGGTGCCGGCAGCCCTGGCTGAAATCGGCTACCCGTACTGGGATGAAAGCGAAAACCCGGCCTACCAGTTGTTCCTCGGTTGAGCGACTACGCTGACTGAGCGGCCTTTAAGGAATCGAGACCATGGAAACACTGACCACCCTCAAGGTTATCCACATCACCGCCACCGTGTTGCTGCTGCTCAGCGGCCTCGGCCTGGCCGTACTGGCCTGGCGTAAACGCAGCGCCGGCCCGGCGGTTACCGTGCAACGCCCATGGGCGTTCGTGTGGCTGCTGATGGGCATTTGCCTGGTCAGTATGCCGTTCACCGGTTGGTGGCTGGTGCACCTGATCGGCTGGCCCCTGGGGCAAACCTGGATTTTAGGCTCCAGCATCCTCTACACCGTGGCGGCGCTGGCGTGGTTCTGGCTGGTGGCGCGCCTTAATCGCCTGCGCAAAGGTGAGGGCGGCAGCCTGAATTTTACCCTGGTGCTGGCGGTGGTCAGCCTGGTGGGGTTTGTGGCGATTGCAGGGCTGATGGGCGCCAAGCCGGTTTAAAGCGTTAGGCCGCGTCGCCTTCATCGCAGGCAAGCCAGCTCCCACAGGGGAATGCATTCCAAATGTGGGAGCTGGCTTGCCTGCGATAGCGTCATCAGCTGCGCAGAGTGATCACCGGCCAGCCCCGCTTCTGCGCTTCAGCGCGCAAATTCGGATCCGGGTCCACCGCCACCGGATGCGTCACCTGCTCCAGCAACGGCAAATCATTCATCGAGTCGCTATAGAAGTAGCTGTCTTCCAGGCTGTACCCAGTCTCTTCCAACCAACGGTTCAAGCGCGTCACTTTGCCTTCACGAAAGCACGGTATATCGGTGCTGCGCCCGGTATAGCGGCCGTCGAGCATTTCGCATTCGGTGGCGATCAGGGTCTCGACGCCCAGCAACTCGGCAATCGGCGCGGTGACGAAGCGGTTGGTCGCAGTGATGATCACCAGCTTGTCGCCGGCGGCGCGGTGTTTGGCCAGCAATTGCGCCGCCAGGGGCAGCATCAGCGGGGCGATGCAGTCGCGCATGAAGTCGCGGTGCCACTCGTCCAACTGGGCCATCTCGGTACGGCCGAGGATTTCCAGGCTGAAGTTCAGGTAGGCAGCATTGTCGAGCTTGCCGGCCAGGTAGTCCTGGTAGAACTCGTCGTTGCGGGCCTTGTAGGCCACCGGGTCGAGAATCCCACGCTCACACAGGTAATCGCCCCAGGCGTGATCGCTGTCACCGCCGAGAAGGGTGTTGTCCAAGTCGAATAAAGCCAGGCGCATTGCAGTTACTCGCTGAAAAGTCTGTAAAAAGGCGTCCAGAATACGGTCTTTTCACAAGAGTGCACATAAGGTAAGAAGCCTCGTTGCCGCTGGAACAATCTTTGTGGAACAATGCGGCGACATGCGTTTGCGAGGTTGTTGCCGTGATCGACCCCGATGGTTTCCGTCCTAATGTCGGGATTATTCTTACGAATGATGCCGGACAGGTGCTATGGGCTCGCCGAATCAACCAAGATGCCTGGCAGTTTCCTCAAGGTGGGATAAACCCCGACGAAACCCCTGAAGACGCCTTGTACCGTGAGTTGAACGAAGAAGTCGGCCTTGAGCGTGAAGATGTGCAGATTCTGGCCTGTACCCGTGGCTGGTTGCGCTATCGTTTGCCGCAACGCCTGGTGCGTACCCACAGCCAACCGCTGTGCATCGGCCAGAAGCAGAAATGGTTTCTTTTGCGCCTGATCTCCAACGAGCAGCGGGTGCGGATGGATTTGACCGGTAAACCGGAGTTCGATGGCTGGCGCTGGGTCAGCTATTGGTACCCGTTGGGCCAGGTGGTGACATTCAAGCGCGAGGTTTACCGCCGCGCTCTCAAAGAGCTTGCCCCGCGCCTTTTAGCGCGCGACTGACGACGGAGTTCGACCCCGAGCCATGCTCAATACGCTGCGCAAGATCGTCCAGGAAGTTAACTCCGCCAAGGATCTCAAGGCGGCGTTGGGGATTATTGTGTTGCGCGTCAAGGAAGCCATGGGCAGCCAGGTCTGCTCGGTTTACCTGCTGGACCCCGAGACCAACCGTTTTGTGCTGATGGCCACGGAGGGCTTGAACAAGCGCTCCATCGGCAAGGTCAGCATGGCGCCCAATGAAGGTCTGGTGGGCCTGGTGGGGACGCGTGAAGAACCCCTGAACCTCGAACATGCGGCCGACCACCCGCGTTATCGCTACTTCGCCGAAACCGGTGAAGAGCGCTACGCCTCGTTCCTGGGGGCGCCGATCATCCACCACCGCCGCGTTGTCGGCGTGTTGGTCATCCAGCAAAAAGAACGTCGTCAGTTCGATGAAGGTGAAGAAGCCTTCCTGGTGACCATGAGCGCGCAGTTGGCCGGGGTTATCGCCCACGCTGAAGCCACCGGCTCGATCCGCGGCCTGGGGCGCCAGGGCAAGGGCATCCAGGAAGCCAAGTTCGTCGGCGTGCCCGGCTCGCCGGGTGCTGCGGTGGGTACGGCGGTGGTCATGCTGCCGCCGGCCGACCTCGATGTGGTACCGGACAAGACCGTCCACGACATCGAAGCCGAAATCAAACTGTTCAAGACCGCCCTGGAAGGCGTGCGCGCCGACATGCGCAACCTGTCGAACAAGCTGGCCACCCAGCTGCGCCCCGAAGAGCGTGCGCTGTTCGACGTGTACCAGATGATGCTCGACGACGCGTCTCTAGGTAACGAAGTCAAAACCGTGATCAAGACCGGCCAGTGGGCCCAGGGCGCGTTGCGCCAGGTGGTCACCGATCACGTCAACCGTTTCGAAATGATGGACGACGCCTACCTGCGCGAGCGGGCTTCGGATGTGCGCGACCTGGGTCGCCGCCTGCTGGCGTACCTGCAGGAAGACCGCAGCACCAACATGGTCTTCCCCGATAACACCATCCTGGTCAGCGAAGAGCTGACGGCCACTCAGCTCGGCGAAGTGCCTGAGGGCAAGCTGGTGGGCCTGGTCTCGGTATTGGGCTCGGGTAACTCCCACGTCGCGATCCTGGCCCGGGCCATGGGCATCCCGACGGTGATGGGCCTGGTGGACCTGCCGTACTCCAAGGTCGACGGCATCGACATGATCGTCGATGGGCATCGCGGCGAGGTATTTACCAACCCCAGCGACGTGCTGCGCAAGCAATACGCCGAAGTGGTGGAAGAAGAGAAGCAACTGGCCCAGGGCCTCGATTCGTTGCGCGAGCTGCCGTGCGTCACCCTCGACGGTCACCGCGTACCGCTGCTGGTCAACACCGGCCTGCTGGCGGATGTAGCGCGTGCGCAGCAACGAGGCGCTGAGGGGGTGGGGCTGTACCGCACCGAAGTGCCGTTCATGATCAACCAGCGTTTTCCGAGCGAGAAGGAGCAGCTGGCGATTTATCGCGAGCAACTGCAGGCCTTCCACCCGCTACCAGTGACGATGCGCAGCCTGGACATTGGCGGCGACAAGTCACTGTCGTATTTCCCCATCAAGGAAGACAACCCCTTCCTTGGCTGGCGTGGCATTCGCGTTACCCTCGACCATCCTGAAATCTTCCTCGTACAGACCCGCGCCATGCTCAAGGCCAGCGAGGGGTTGAACAACCTGCGTATCCTGCTGCCGATGATCTCCGGCACCCATGAGCTGGAAGAAGCCCTGCACCTGATCCACCGCGCCTGGGGCGAAGTACGCGACGAAGGCGCCGACGTACCGATGCCGCCGATTGGCGTGATGATCGAAATTCCCGCAGCGGTATACCAGGCCAAGGAGTTGGCGCGGCAGGTGGACTTCCTCTCGGTGGGCTCCAACGACCTGACTCAGTACCTGCTGGCGGTGGACCGTAACAACCCACGGGTGGCCGACCTCTACGACTACCTGCACCCGGCGGTGTTGCAAGCGTTGCAACACGTGGTGCGCGACGCCCATGCCGAGGGCAAGCCGGTGAGTATCTGCGGCGAGATGGCCGGCGACCCGGCGGCCGCGGTGTTGCTGATGGCGATGGGCTTTGACAGCCTGTCGATGAACGCCACCAACTTGCCGAAGGTGAAGTGGATGCTGCGCCAGGTTGACCTGGGCATGGCCAAGGATTTGCTCGCGCAGTTGATGACCATCGACAACCCGCAAGTTATCCACAGCTCGTTGCAGTTGGCGCTGAAGAACCTCGGGCTGACCCGGATGATCAACCCGGCCTCGGCGAAAACCCTCTAGACCGAGGCGCCTTCATCGCAGGCAAGCCAGCTCCCACATTTGGAATGCAGTTCCCTGTGGGAGCTGGCTTGCCTGCGATGACGTCAGTCCAAGCGCCGTCAGATTTCCAGTTCGACCTCGCCCAGCCGCCCGCCGTGCGGGCCAAAACTACGCTCCAGCATCCTGCGCGTCCCATCGGCATTCACAATCAGCGCCGTACTCGCCCGTGTCCCGTAACTGGGGCTGGCGATAAACACGCTCGACAGCAGGCTTTCGGTCGCCAGGCCTACGCCGGTGTCCGGCAGTTCAGCAAACGGGGCGGTCTGCGGGTCGCTGAGAATTCCCAGCAGTGCCTTAGGCTCGGGGTTCTCCAGCACTGCGCTGAACGCCGCCTTGGCCTTCACCAACTTAGGCCAGGGCGTATCCAGCCCGGCATTGGATAACCCGTAAACCCCAGCCTTCAGCAACGTCGGCTCGGTATCATTGGCGTTGTAATGCCACAGCTCATCCCGCGTGCCAACCAGCAGGTTAAACCCGGCATATTCAATCGAGCGTCCGTTAACGTCGGCTAAATAGTCATCAATGGGCAGCGATCCACTGAGAAAGCGCGCCACCAGCTCGCCCCGCGACTTGCGTGCCGGTGGCTGGTGCGGGTCGCGGATATTGGTCAGCGCAGCAAAACGCCCATCCGCGCTTACACCCAACCAAGTGCCCCCGGCCTCCTGATCGCGGCCAGCGTAGACCTGCGGCGCATCCGGCCACTGGGCCAGCGGCAGGCTGGGGCGGGCATAGAACTCATCGCGGTTGGCCGCGACGATCAGCGGTTGGGCATGGCCCGGTCGCCAGGCGAAAACAATCAGGCACATCGGGTGACCCCTTTTGTGTTTTTGCCACTCTACCCACAGATGTGCAGGCGTTCCATCGTAACGAAGTTGGGCCGTTCACCTTCCATCCGTTAACATGCCGGGCTATTTGGCGTGTATGTGAACTTCTTAATTTGATCTCGCCGCTGTAACGCAGGCTTAATCGCACATCGGCATGGTCCGGTGCGTCATGACTAAATGTTTTAACGAGGAGTCGCAATGCTGCCTTACCCGCAGATCGACCCGGTGGCCCTGGCCATTGGTCCGCTGAAAATCCATTGGTACGGGTTGATGTACCTGATCGGCATCGGCGGTGCCTGGCTGCTGGCTTCCCGGCGCCTGAACCGTTTCGACCCGACCTGGACCAAGGAGAAGCTCTCCGACATGGTGTTCTGGATGTCGATGGGGGTGATCGTCGGCGGGCGCCTGGGGTATGTGCTGTTCTACGACCTGTCTGCGTATATCGCCAACCCGACGCTGATTTTCGAAGTGTGGAAGGGCGGCATGGCATTCCACGGCGGGTTTGTCGGCGTGATGATCGCCGCTTGGTGGTTCGGGCGCCGCAACGGCAAGTCGTTCTTCCAGTTGATGGATTTTGTGGCGCCGTTCGTGCCGATCGGCCTGGGTGCCGGGCGCATTGGCAACTTTATCAACGCCGAGTTGTGGGGCAAGCCGACTGACGTGCCGTGGGCCATGGTGTTCCCGCCGTTCAGCGACCCGGCGCAACTGCCGCGCCACCCGTCGCAGCTGTATCAGTTTGCGTTGGAAGGTGTGGCGCTGTTCCTTATTCTTTACCTCTTCTCGCGCAAGCCACGCCCTACCATGGCCGTGTCGGGTATGTTCGCGCTGTTCTACGGGATTTTCCGCTTTATCGTCGAGTTCGTTCGGGTGCCGGATGCGCAGTTGGGCTACCTGGCGTGGGGCTGGCTGACCATGGGTCAGGTGCTCAGCCTGCCGATGATCCTGGCGGGCCTGGGCATGTTGTGGTGGGCTTACAACCGCCCGCAGCCGCTGAAGAACGCCGCGCTTTAAATTCGAACGCCGAGGTTTGCCCGCCTCGGCTTCAACGATACAGGTACTCAAATGAAGCAATATCTCGAACTGCTGCACGACGTCGTGACCAATGGCCTGACCAAGGGCGACCGTACCGGCACCGGCACCAAGGCCGTGTTCGCCCGTCAGTATCGGCATAACCTGGCCGACGGCTTCCCGCTGCTGACCACCAAGAAGCTGCACTTCAAAAGCATCGCCAACGAACTGATCTGGATGTTGAGCGGCAACACCAACATCAAATGGCTCAACGAAAATGGCGTGAAGATCTGGGATGAATGGGCCACCGAAGACGGTGACCTGGGCCCGGTGTACGGCGAGCAATGGACCGCCTGGCCTACCAAAGATGGCGGCACGATCAACCAGATCGACTACATGGTGCACACGCTCAAGACCAACCCCAACAGCCGCCGCATCCTGTTCCACGGCTGGAACGTCGAGTACCTGCCGGACGAAACCCAGAGCCCGCAGGAAAACGCGCGCAACGGCAAGCAAGCCCTGCCGCCGTGCCACTTGCTGTATCAGGCGTTCGTGCATGACGGCCATCTGTCGATGCAGCTGTATATCCGCAGCTCTGACGTATTCCTGGGGCTGCCGTATAACACCGCCGCGCTGGCGTTGCTGACCCATATGCTGGCCCAGCAATGCGACCTGATCCCTCACGAGATCATTGTCACCACTGGCGACACCCACGCTTACAGCAACCACATGGAACAGATCCAGACCCAGCTGGCGCGCACGCCGAAAAAGCTGCCGGAGCTGGTGATCAAGCGCAAGCCAGCTTCGATCTACGACTACAAGTTCGAAGATTTCGAGATCGTGGGCTACGACGCGGACCCAAGCATCAAGGCCGACGTGGCTATCTAACGGCCCATCGCGGTAAAAAACTGTGGGAGCTGGCTTGCCTGCGATAGCGGAGTGTCAGGCGACATCAATGTCGCGGGCCCACCGCTATCGCAGGCAAGCCAGCTCCCACATGGGTTGCGTGTTCGCTTGAGTTTAGTGGCCGTGGCTTCTGCCCACATGCGAAGGCTCGGCCTCACTGGCCGCAATCCCGCCGCTGACTTCCAACTGCTGCAAGATCCCGCACTGGTTCCCACCGCCGCAACGTTGGCGCAGGTCCAGCAGTTGTTCCTGCAAGGCCAACAATCCATCAATCCGCGCTTTCACGTGGTGGATATGTTCGTCGATCAACGCATTCACGCTTTCGCACTGGTCCTGGGGGCTGTCGCGCAGCCCTAACAGGCTGCGGATTTCTTCGAGGGTCATGTCCAGGCTGCGGCAGTTGCGGATAAAGATCAGCCGCTCGGTGTGCGCCTGGGTATAGACCCGGTAGTTGCCCTCAGTGCGCGCAGGCGGTGGCAGCAGGCTTTCCTTCTCGTAATAACGGATGGTTTCCACCGGACAGTCGGTGAGTTTGGCCAGTTCGCCGATCTTCATCGCAGCAATCTCCACATGGGTGCTTGACCCTATAGTGGCTACAGGGTCTTTACTTGGCAACAGGCACCTTTACGGACGCGACCTGATGAGCCACTCCATTCACACCCCACACAAGCACGACCACAAGCACGATCATGACCATGCTCATGATCACCCGCACGATCATGGTCACGATCACCCACATGATCACGCCCCGGCAAAACTCACGCCGGTGGATAGCCACGGCCACTCAGGCTCCTGCTGTTCCGGCGCTGCCGGGCCTGCCGTGGTGACCCTGAGCGAAGCGCCCACCGCCGGCTCGCGCCTGAGCACCTTCCGCATCGAAGCCATGGACTGCCCCACCGAGCAGACGCTGATCCAGAACAAACTGGGCAAGCTCGCCGGCGTGCAGCAACTGGAATTCAACCTGATCAACCGCATCCTCGGTGTCACCCATGACCTGCCGAGCACGGCGCCGATCATTGCGGCGATCAAGTCCATCGGTATGCAGGCCGACCCTATCGAGGAAGGCAGCCCCGCTGCCGCGCCGCCGGCCAAGAAGCATTGGTGGCCATTGGCAGTGTCGGGCGTGGGCGCTCTGGGTGCCGAAGTGCTGCACTTCACCGGTGTGGCACCGACCTGGGTGATCGCACTGGTGGCGCTGGTGTCGATCCTCAGCGGCGGCTTGACCACCTACAAAAAGGGCTGGATTGCCCTGAAAAACCTCAACCTGAACATCAACGCGCTGATGAGCATCGCGGTGACCGGCGCCATCCTGATTGGTCAGTGGCCTGAAGCGGCGATGGTGATGTTCCTGTTTACCGTGGCCGAATTGATTGAGGCCAAGTCCCTGGATCGGGCGCGCAATGCCATCAGCGGCTTGATGCAGATGACCCCGGAGCAGGCCACCGTGCGCCAGGCTGACGGTTCATGGTTGGAACAGGAAGTCAAAAGCATAGAACTGGGCGCGATCGTGCGGGTAAGACCCGGCGAGCGTATCGGCCTGGACGGTGAAGTCACTGCCGGTCAATCCACCATCGATCAGGCACCGATCACAGGGGAAAGCCTGCCGATTGAAAAGACCATCGGCGATAAAGTCTTCGCCGGCACCATCAACCAGGCCGGTTCCCTGGAGTACAAAGTCACTGCGGCGGCCAACAACTCGACCCTGGCGCGAATCATCCACGCGGTGGAACAAGCCCAAGGCGCACGGGCGCCGACCCAGCGCTTTGTCGACAGTTTTTCCAAGGTCTACACCCCGGCGGTGTTCCTGTTTGCCCTGGGTGTGGCGGTGATTCCGCCACTGTTCATGGCGGGCGTGTGGTTCGACTGGATCTATCGCGCCCTCGTGCTGCTGGTGGTTGCCTGCCCGTGTGCCTTGGTGATCTCCACACCGGTGACCATCGTCAGCGGCCTGGCCGCCGCAGCGCGCAAAGGCATCCTGATCAAGGGCGGCGTGTACCTGGAGGGCGGTTACAAGCTCGACTACCTGGCGCTCGACAAGACCGGCACCATCACCCACGGCAAACCGGTGCAAACCGATTACCTGCCGCTGTTCCCGAATCTTGAAGACAGCGCCCCGGCCCTGGCCGCCAGTTTGGCCGGGCGTTCCGACCACCCGGTGTCCCTGGCGATCGCTAACGCGGCTGTGGATAAAAACCTGCCAATTCATGCTGTGGATAACTTCGAGGCTCTGGCCGGGCGCGGTGTGCGCGGCGACATCAATGGCCAGACCTATCACTTGGGCAACCACCGCCTGGTGGAAGACCTCGGCCTGTGCTCAGAGGCGCTGGAAGAAAAACTCTTCGCCCTGGAAAAACAAGGCAAGTCCGTCGTGCTACTGCTGGACAAGTCCGGCCCCCTGGCGCTGTTTGCCGTGGCCGACACAGTCAAGGACAGCAGTCGCGAAGCCATCCAGCAACTTCACGACCTGGGCATCAAAACCCTGATGCTCACCGGCGACAACACCCACACCGCCCAGGCGATTGCCACCCAAGTCGGCATCGACCAGGCCCAGGGTGACCTGTTGCCCACCGACAAGCTGCAAGCCATCGAAACCCTCTACGGCCAAGGCCATCGGGTGGGCATGGTCGGCGATGGCATCAATGACGCCCCGGCTCTGGCCCGTGCCGAGATCGGCTTTGCCATGGCAGCGGCGGGCACTGACACGGCTATCGAGACCGCTGACGTGGCGCTGATGGATGATGATCTGCGCAAGATTCCGGCTTTCATTCGGCTGTCGCGGCAAACGTCGAGTATCCTCAAGCAGAACATCGCCCTGGCGCTGGTGATCAAGGCAATTTTCCTGGCCGTGACCTTCATGGGCATGGCGACCATGTGGATGGCGGTCTTCGCCGACATGGGCGTGAGTTTGCTGGTGGTGTTCAATGGCCTGCGCCTGTTGCGCAAATAGAGGATGAGAGGGTGGTGTGCTGAGTGCTGAGTTAAAGGCGTTTTTCATGGTCGCCCGCCTGGGCAGTATCACCCAGGCGGCGAAAAAACTCGGCCTGAGCCAGCCCACGGTGACCACCCAGATTCGCAACCTGGAAAGCCAATACGGCGTTGAGCTGTTCTATCGCGGCGGCCGTCGCCTGACGGTCAGCGACGAAGGTGCGCGGCTGTTGCCGATGGTCAAGACGCTGTTGCAGCAGGAAGCGGATATCGAGTTTTTCCTGCGCAACAATGGTCAGGTCCAGGGCGCGCTGCGGATTGCCGCGACGGCGCCGTATTACATTCTCGACCTGGTCAAAGCCTTTCGTGAACGCCTGCCGCACGTGGAAGTATCGGTGGAAATCGGCAACTCCCAGCAGGTGCTCGAAGCGCTGGATGATTACCGCGTCGACGTTGCGGCCTCTTCGCAATTGCTGGACGACCCGCGCCTGATCCGCCGCGTGCTGGGCACCGACCCGCTGGTGCTGGCGGTACATCGCAATCACCCGTTGGCCAAGCTTGAGCATGTGTCGTTGAGCGCGCTGGCCGGGCATACGCTGTTGATGCGTGAAGCCGGCTCCACCACCCGCAGGCTGACCGAAGAACTGTTGAAAAGCGGCGGCGTGGGGTATGGGCCGTTGCTGGAGATTGGCAGCCGTGAGTCGATTCGCGAGGCGGTGCTGCGCAATATCGGCATCAGCATCATTGCTCGCCAGGAAGTGCCCCATGATCCGCAATTGCGTGTGCTGACCATCGAGAATGCGCCGCAGATTCCGGAATATCTGTATTGCCTTAAAGAGCGTAAAGGTGCGCGGCTGCCGGCGGCATTCCTTGGCCTGGCTCAGGAAATGTCGCCAATTTAAGTTCTGTGGCTGGCTTGAGGGCCAATCGGGAGCAAGCCCCCTCCCACATTTTGACCGCATTCTCATGTTGGAACCCAGTCAACTGTGGGAGGGGGCTTGCTCCCGATAGCGGTAGGACAGGCAACTCATCTCCATGAGTCCTACACAAATCCACCAATACCACTATCACCTCCTTTTGCCTTTCTGCCACACCAACTACGCATTGCCTCCCTAGCATGGCCTTCATCCGTTCGATGAGGTGCCTTGCATGAACACAGCCCTGACCCAACCCGGCGCGCCCATGAAGGTGCGCGGGATCCAGAAACGCTTTGGCGCTTTCACCGCGCTGGACAACGTGTCCCTGGACGTCGCCGCCGGCGAGCTGGTGTGCCTGCTGGGCCCGTCCGGCTGCGGCAAGACCACGTTGCTGCGCTGCATCGCCGGCCTGGAGCGCCAGGATAGCGGTGAGCTTTACCTGGGCGAGCGGGACGTTTCCCTGCTGCCGCCCCAGGCGCGAGACTACGGCATCCTGTTTCAGTCCTACGCGCTGTTCCCCAATCTCACGGTTGAAGCAAACATCGGCTACGGCCTCACAGGCAGCGGCCGCGATGAAGTGCGCAAGCGCGTCGGGCAGATGCTTGAACTGGTCGGTTTGGTCGGCAGCGAAAAGAAATACCCCGGCCAACTCTCCGGCGGCCAGCAGCAGCGCGTCGCTCTGGCCCGTGCATTGGCGCCGGCCCCTTCGTTATTGCTGCTGGATGAACCGATGTCGGCCCTCGACGCCCGTGTGCGCGAGCATTTGTGCACCGAGCTGCGCCAATTGCAGCGGCGCCTGGGAATTACCACCTTGATGGTGACCCACAACCAGGACGAAGCCATGTTGATGGCCGACCGCATTGCCGTGATGAACAACGGTAAGGTCGAGCAGTACGCCACGCCCCAGGAGATCTACGACCGCCCGGCCACGCCGTTCGTGGCCGAGTTTGTCGGCCAGGGCAACTGGTTGCCGTTCAGCCGTAGCAGCGCCAGCCATGCCCAGGTCGGCGGAATGAATATGCGCCTGGCCGACGATGCGGGTGTGGCCAGGTCGGGCCGCCTGTTCTGTCGCCCGGAAGCGATCAGCGTCAACCCGACGGTGCATGAAGAAAACCTGTTCCCGGCCAAGGTTCGCGAAATTACCTTCCTCGGCAACCGCTGCCGCATGAGCTTTGAGCTGGAACAGTTGCCGGGCCATCCGTTGCTGGCCGAACTGGCACCCGAAGCCATGCCACGCCTGGGCGCCCAGGACATCTGGGTGGCCTTGCCGCCGCGCAGCCTGCATGTGTTTGCCTGAGATGGCCGCCGTCATGACATTGCCGGTACCGCGTCAGGTGTCCCGCGCCGAGTGGGGCGACCGCCTCTTTGTAGTCGGCGGCAAATGGCTCTGGCTCGGCCTGTTGGTGGTGGCTGTCCTGCTGCCGTTGCTGGCGATCTTCTGGCGCGGCTTCAGCAGCGAAGCCGGGCAGGGCGGTGGCCTGGTGGCAGCGCGGGAACTGCTGACCAGCGCCAACTTCCACTGGTTGCTGGGCAATAGCCTGAAAGTTTCCCTCAGCGTGGCGGTCATCGTCGTACCGCTGGCCTACCTGTTTGCCTACGCCCTGCAACGTACGCTGATTCCCGGCAAGACCGTCTGGCGCGGTTTGTCATTGCTGCCCTTGATGGCGCCGTCGATGCTGCCGGGCATTGCCCTGGTCTATCTGTTCGGCAACCAGGGCATGTTGCGCGGCTTGCTCTCGGACAATATCTACGGCTTCTGGGGCATTGTGCTCGGTGAAGTGATCTACACCTTTCCCCATGCCTTGATGATCTTGCTCTCGGCGCTGTCCCTGGCGGATGCACGCTTGTTCGATGCCGCGTCGAGCATGGGCGCCAGCCCGGCCCGGGCGTTTCGCAGCATTACCTGGCCGGCCACGCGCCAGGCAGTGTTCGCCGCGTTCTGCCTGGTGTTTACCCTGACCATCACCGACTTCGGTGTGCCGGTGGTGGTGGGCGGTGATTACCAGGTGTTGGCGCTGGAAGCCTACAAGGCGGTGGTCGGTCAGCAACAGTTCGGGCGCGGCGCGTTGATCGGCATGGTGTTGCTGCTGCCGGCACTGTTCAGCTTCGGCGTGGATGCCTGGTTGCGCCGTCGGCATGGCGACTCGATGAGCGGTCGCGCCCAGGTGTTTCTGCCCGCGCCATCGCGGCTGCGCGACGGTTGCTACCTGGCCATCGTGTTGCTGATTTGCGCGGTGTTGCTGCTGGTGTTCGGGATGGCGGTGTATTCGTCGCTGGTGAAGTTCTGGCCGTACAACCTGTCGCTATCGCTCAACCACTACCAGTTCGAAGACACCGCCGGCGGCGGCTGGCTGGCCTACCGCAACAGCCTGACCATGGCGCTGTGCACGGCGTTGATCGGCAGTGTGCTGATCTTCACCGGCGCCTACCTGATGGAGAAGACCAAGGGCCAGAAGGGCCTGAACCTGGCGCTGCGCATGCTCAGCTTCGTACCGATGGCGGTGCCGGGGCTGGTGCTCGGCTTGGGCTACGTGTTCTTTTTCAACCTCAACGGCAACCCGCTGCACGTGTTCTACGGGAGCATGGCGTTGCTGGTGGTGTGCACCATTGCGCACTACCTGACCACCGCGCAGATGACCGCGACCACCGCCCTGCGCCAGCTGGACGCCGAGTTCGAGGCGGCGGCGTTGTCGCTCAAGGCGCCGTTGTACCGCCACTATTGGCGCGTCACGGTGCCGATCTGCCTGCCGGCGCTGCTGGATATCCTGCGCTACCTGTTTGTGTCGGCGATGACCACCGTGTCCGCCGCGATCTTTCTCTACAGCCCCGACACCATCCTCGCCGCCGTCGCCGTGCTGAACATGGACGACGCCGGCAACGTGGGCGGCGCGGCGGCCATGTCGACCCTGATCCTGTTCACCTCAGTCGGCGTCTCGCTGTTGCTGGCGTGGGCCTCACGTGGCGCGCTGCGTCGCTCCCAAGCCTGGCGCCAGACCGCGCCCGGCCAATAAAACATCCCTGAAGGAGGTGCTCCATGTTCAAGCCCCTGGCGCTGGTCGCTGCGGTACTCACGGCATTCAGCCTGAATGCCTTCGCCAAGACCGAATTGACCGTGTACACGGCCCTTGAAGCCGAACAGTTGAAGACCTACAAAAAAGCCTTCGAACAGGCCAACCCCGACATCGAGATCAAGTGGGTACGCGATTCCACCGGCATCATCACCGCCAAGCTGCTGGCTGAAAAAGACCGCCCGCAGGCTGACGTGGTGTGGGGCCTGGCCGCCTCAAGCCTGGCGATCCTCGACCAGCAAGGCATGCTCGACAACTACGCGCCCAAGGATTTGGACAAGATCGGCAAAAACTACCGAGACGCCGCCAACCCGCCGGCCTGGGTGGGCATGGACGTGTGGGCTGCGACCCTGTGCTTCAACACCATCGAAGCCGAAAAGCAGGGCCTGACCAAACCGGTGAGCTGGCAGGACCTGACCAAGCCTGAGTACAAGGGCAAGATCGTCATGCCTAACCCGGCATCGTCCGGCACGGGCTTTCTGGATGTCAGTGCCTGGTTGCAGACCTTCGGCGAGAAGCAAGGCTGGCAGTACATGGACGACCTGCACCAGAACATCGGCCAATACGTTCACTCCGGCTCCAAGCCGTGCAAGCTGGCGGCGTCCGGTGAGTTCCCGATCGGGATTTCCTTTGAATACCCGGCGATTCAACTCAAACGCCAGGGCGCCCCGTTGGACATCATTCTGCCCAAAGAGGGCCTGGGCTGGGAGATCGAAGCCACCGCCGTAGTCAAGGGCAGCGCACACGCCGATGCGGCAAAAAAACTCGCTGACTTTTCCGCCAGCCCAGCGGCGATGGAGCTGTACAAGGCTAACTTCGCCATCCTCGCCCAGCCGGGTATCGCCAAGCCGCAGACCGAATTGCCGGCCGACTACGAGCAGCGCCTGATCAAGAACGACTTTGCCTGGGCCTCGAAAAATCGCGACAGCATCCTGGCTGAATGGCGCAAGCGCTATGACGGTAAGTCGGAGAAGGTGGCGGGTCAGTAAGGTTTTCGTTAGGGCTTATGGCCCCTTCGCAGGCAAGCCAGCTCCCACATTTGAAGGTATTCACACATCAAAATGTGGGAGCTGGCTTGCCTGCGATAGCGGCTTCGAATTCAGGACATCACTCCATGACACACCACAGCGACCTGCTGATCATCGGCGCCGGCATCCTCGGCCTGTCCCACGCTTATGCCGCCGCCAAGCGCGGCCTCAAGGTCAAGGTGTTCGAGCGCAGCGCCACACCGCTGGGCGCCTCGGTACGCAACTTCGGCCAGGCCGTGGTCACCGGCCAGCCGCCGGGCCCGATGCTCGACCTGGCACGGGAAAGTCGCGACATCTGGGGCCAATGGGCGCTAGCAGCGGGCCTTGCACTCAAGCGCAATGGCTCCTACCTGTTCGCCCGCACCGAGGCCGAAGAACAGTTGCTCGAAGCCTTTTGCGCCGGGCGTGCCCGGGAGCACGGCTATAACGTGGAGCTGCTGCAAGGCGCTGCGATGAAGGATCTCTACGCCGGCCAGTTCCGCCATCACCGCGCCGCGTTGCATGGCAAGGACGATCAGCAACTGTATTCCCGCGAGGCGATCCCGGCGCTGATCCATTACCTGAGCCAGCACCTGAGTGTGGAATTTCACTTCTCCACGCTGGTACGCGACGTCGAACCGGGCCAATTGCACAGCACGGCCGGCAGCTTTCGCGGCGAGCAGATCATCGTCTGCTCCGGCCACGACTATCAGACCCTGTTGGCCGAATCCATCGCCCCGCTCAACCCGCAGACCTGCCGCCTGCAAATGCTGCGTGCGCGGCCGGTGCTGAACCTGAACCTGCAACACGCCCTGCTCACCGGCTTGAGTTGCGTGCATTACGGCGCTTTCGCCGACCTGCCGGAGGCCGCTGCAGTCCAGGCGCAGATCCTGCGTGAAACGCCGCATCTGCAGGAACACGGCATTCACCTGTTGATCAGCCCTACACCCCATGGCGAACTGATCATCGGTGACTCCCACCATTACGACAGCGACCCGTCGCCCTTCAATGCCGAGCAGGTAGATGACTGGATGATCGAGCTGGCCGAACAGACCCTGGGCTGCAAAATCCAGGTGGTCGAACGCTGGCAAGGCGTCTACGGCGCTCGCGGGCCCGGGCCGTTCTCGTTTGTGCAGGCGGCACCCGGTGTCAGCGCCGCGTTGATGCATACCGGCGTGGGCATGAGCGTTGGGCCGGCGATGGCCGAGCGAAATATCAGTACCTTGTGGGGAGAGACGTGATGAGCCCGGAACAGGCGATTGCCCAAGTGTTTGGCTTGTACGAACAACATGGCACGGCCGATTACATCGGCGAACCGGTGTCGCAGATCGAGCACATGTCCCAGGCCGCGCAGTTGGCCATGGCCGAAGGTTTTGATGATGAGGTGGTGCTGGCGGCGTTCTTCCACGACATCGGCCATCTCTGCGGCCAGGGCGCCGAGAACATGGGCGGTTATGGCGTGGTCAGCCATGAGCGGCTGGGCGCGGATTACTTGCGCCGTGCAGGCTTTAGCGAACGCATGGCCAAGTTGGTGGAATATCACGTACCGGCCAAGCGTTACCTGACCTTCAGCCAGCCGGGCTATTACGCGGGCTTGAGTGAGGCCAGCCGGCGTACCCTGGGATATCAGGGCGGCGTGATGACGGCCGAGGAGGCCCAGATATTTGAGCAGGATCCGCTGTGCCAGATCAGCCTGCGCATGCGCCACTGGGACGAGCAAGCCAAGGAAACGCAGGTGCCGGTGTTGGACTTGCAAATACTCAAGTCCAAGGCTGCGAGGCTACTGGCTACGTAGAGGGGTCTCACGCAATACGCAGATACGCCGCCTAGAGTACCTGTTGTCAGCTCATTAAGGTGCTTGCTTCTTCAATTAAAGGAAGCAGTACGGATGCATTACTTAAAAGCCATTGCCCAGGACCTCCACGGCAACGGTCATGCCGATACGGTCATTTTGCACTTTTATCAGCAGCGGCCCGGTCGCCCCGATGAGCTGATCTACGATATCGTCGGCCAGGAAATGACCCTGGGTGCGAAGTGGGGAGGACATAGCAAGGCCGGTGCGCTGGACCTGGATAAGCGACGGATCGCGACGTTCGCCGACAACTTCTTGAAGCTCAATTGGTTCAATACGGCAAGCTATTGGCAGCGCTCGCTCGTCCTGTACGTGGATGATTTTGGCGAGGCGGGGTGGCCAGCCTCGGTGACGCTGGAGTTCCGAGAGAGCAAGGCGTCTGGGGGGAAAGCTTTGCTGGTCTCCACCGCCATGGGTTATGACATCGACAGCGACGGAGTGCTGGAGACGTTTACCCATAGTGATATCGATCACAACGGGGTTGCCGACAAGGCTGACAAGGCCTTGCTCAGGACGTTGTGCAAAAGCTTCCTGGCGTTTGAGTGGTATGAAACGAAGGAGTGACCATGCGCTACTTAAAAGCTACCGCCCAAGACCGAAGCGGTAATGGAAAGGTCGACACCGTTATATTGCACTTTTTTGAGCGTCGAGATGGCGAGCCGGATGAATTGAGTCATGAGGCCCTGGCCGTAGATATGGACGGCGACTCTGTTATCGATGTGCAGTGCGCCGGCGATATCAATCGTGATGGGCAGCGCACTATTCGAGATAAACAATTGCTCAAGGCATTTGCGAATACGTTTATAAAGTTTGGCTGGTTTAATAAAGGGGATAGCGCTCAACGTACCTTGACCCTGTATGTGGATCATTATGATAAGCAAGGCAAACCTAATGCTATTAAGTTGCAGCTCAACGATATGTTGGGCGGTATTCGCAAGGAGAGCCTGACGTGCAATGCCGCTGCTTATGACGCTGACGGTAATGGTGTGCTTGAGACCTTTACTAACAGTGATATCGATAGGAACGGTATCGCCGACACAACCGATAAGGAATGGATCCGGGCGCTGGGCACATCTTTTCTGGCAATGCAGTGGTACAACAACAAGTCTAGTGTTTGAACCTGGCTAAGCATTGAGTTAAAGCGTTTGGAATTGTTGATGGTGCGACCTTAAGTAAGGCGCAACGCTAAATAAAAGGAGCAGTGCGAGTGCGTTATTTGAAAGTTGTTGTGAAGGACCAGAGTTCCAATGCCCAGGCAGATACTGTGAGTCTATTTTTTATTCAGCGTAATCCAAAACTACCCGATGAAGTGATGCGTAAAGCTACAGCCGTTGATATCACGGCTGACGGTTTGGTTGACTATCAAGTCACTGGAGATATTGACGGTAATGGTATTGTCTCAGGCCAGCAGGACAGGGAGCTGCTTAAGGACTTTGCTAACAGTGTATTGAAACTGAGTTGGCTCAGCCGACCGGCAATGTCAAACCGATCGATAAATTTCTATGTGAGCCGCTTCGATAAGGCAACCAATCCTGTTGAAATTCGATTGGATTTCTATCAGAGTGAGAAACCAATGATTGGCAAGAATAAACTTGTAATGAGCGTCTCCGCTTGCGACTACACTGAACGTGGGGTGATGCGACTGGATGAAGAAGAGTTTCCCGACGGCCTGTTTGATACGGTAGATCGAGACGCTCTGCAGCACATGGTCAAGTTGTACACCAAGTTTAATTGGTGTTAGCCATCAGTGATTGTTGCTCTTTTTAACGTTTGGCGGTAGGCGTTGAGCACTGGATAGGGGGCGGATCTTTGAAACGGCTGACCCATACCGAGATCGACAAAAACGGTGTGGTCGATCAGGCCGACAAAGAACTGATCCGTTCCCTGCGCAGCAGTTTTCTTGCGTTCAAATGGTAAAAAATAACAGCGGTTGACCTGCGTCTACTGATAACAGCCAGTGCAAACTCATACGAAAAATAGGGAGTCGACGGCTAGAGGTGCGGACGTAAGTAGTATTACTCTCTGTGGTTCTTCAGCTATTAAAACGAGAGTACGTAATGCGTTATTTGAAAGCGACCGCCCAAGACCGTTGCGGCAATGGCGTGGCCGACACGGTCATTGTGCATTTTTATCAACGTCACTCCACAGGCATTGACGAGTTGCATCATGAGGCTGTCGCAACGGATATTGACGCCGATGAGATCGTGGATTTTCAGTGTTCCGGCGACATAAACTTTGACGGTAAAAGTGATGTCGTTGATTATTGGTTGCTCAAGGCATTTGCCAATACGTTCCTGAGACTGAACTGGTTTAACAAGGGTGAAAGTTGGCGACGTACGCTCATGGTGATGGCGATACAAGACGAAGCCAACGGTCTTCCCCACGGCGTGCAGTTAAACTTCCTGGATCGCCGCCACAGCCCTCTGCGTAAACCGGTACTTGTTTACCAGGCCGCCGGATACGATACCGACCATAACGGTGTCTTGGAGTCATTTACCGCTGGCGATGTGGACAGAAACGGCGTCGCTGACAAAGACGACACAGCGTTGATCCGATCCATGTGCATCAATTTCCTTGCGTTCAAATGGTATGACCACGCTCATCCGAGTTTGAATAAATTTGAACAAGGCGTCGATCAATGCGCTATTTAAAAGTTTTCGCACAGGACCATACAGGGGCTGGCCGGGCGGATACTGTAGTGCTTCAGTTCTACCAGAGCACGCAGGGTATTCAGCACAGCCTGGTCAAACAAGCCATTGCCTACGACTTCCCAACTGACGGAAAAATCGACTACAGCAGAGGGGACGTGACGAATGACGGTCGGGAAAGCCGGCTCGATAAACTGTTGTTGGACAGGTTTGCCTCTGCCTATTTGAAGCTCAACTGGTTTAATCCTGGGACGGCTTCCACGCGCTATCTGAAAATCTTCTCCGAAGATTTCTACAAGGACGGTACGCCCGACACTGTGCGCCTGCACGTGCAGGAGGAGGCCGGGATCAACGAACCTCATACGTTGGTCGCGTGGAATGCCGCTTATGACTTTGATAACGACCAAGTGCTCGAATGGAACATTCATTTCGATGTCAATCATGACGGTGTGATCGATGATCTTGATCGGGGTTTGGTCCACCAGTTGGCGGAGCTCTATTTGTTGTTCAGCTGGCACGAGCCTGAAGCCTTTGAGGTCAAGGTCTTGGATATCCCAGCCTCTTGAGCATTGAGTCAGGCGTCTCTCCACTCAATGGGCATTCACTATTATTGATCCTTGAGTGCCTGCGCCAATGCTTGAAGCTGCTCCTGACGTTCAGCCTGGTTTAACTTTGGCTGAGTGTTGAGGGATGACCATTGCGGATAGGCGCGGGCCTTGTGCAGTGCGTCGGGCAGCTTGCCCTCGCGCCAGGTTTTGTCCTGGGGCGTGTCGACCTTGATGCTATGCATCGCCGCATGCCCGCGCAGACTAAGGGCCTTGAGCAACTGACGTTGGCGCAAGGCGAGCAGGCGCAGCACGCTGTCGTCGACGGTCAGCTCGCGTTGGCCTTTGATCTTGCCCAGCAGGCGGCTGCCATAGCTGCGTGCGGTTTGCAGGGCGCCACCGGCGATAGCGCCGGCCAGGGCCGCGGCGCCGAGGGTCAGGCCGCCGACCAAGAGATCCACGCCAGCACCGGCAGCGGCACCGGCGGCGATTCCGCCACCGACCCGCACGCCAAGTTGCTTGAGGGTTTCGGGGTTGAACAAGTCATCGCCCCAGCGACCATCAAGCAACGGTAGATCACTGGCGGCGGCATCCTGTGGGCGAAAGCCGAACAGTTTGAGCAGGGCTTCAACACACTTTTGTTCTCGTTGGCGCACCGCTTTGCGCAGATCGCCGATGGCTTGCTGCTCATCTTCGGTGACGACGCTGCGACGGCAGGCCGCGCAGTCGATCAGCAGTTCGGCGATCAAGCGTGCGGCGCTTTGCTGGCGGGCCTGGCGTTGGGCCTCTTGATCGAGGATCAGGCATTCCAACTGCGGGCGGGAGTTTTCCAGCAGCAGGGCCAGGCTTTCATACAGGCGACGTTCACCGTCTTCCGGCGGCGCCACGCTGTCGAAGCGCACCAGCGCGTGCAGGCCGAGGCGGGCCAGGGCTTCGCGCCAGTCCGGCTCGCGCTGGTCGCTGCTGGTGACGAAGTTGAGCACCGGCAACAAGGGTTTGCCGCAACTGGCCAGCACTTGCAGCTCATCGCGGTACTTGGCCAGTACTGGCTCGCGGGCGTCGATCACATACAGGCCGGCGTCCGAGGCCAGCAATTGGCGCAACACCTTGGCTTCCTGTTCGAACCGCTGGCGTGCTTCGCTGCCCTCCAGAAAACGCGCCAGGCGAGCGGGACCGTCCAGGCGTTCACCGGGGCGATCCAGGCGCTCCAGATAGTCGAGCAGGGCGATGGCGTCTTCCAGGCCGGGCGTGTCGTACAGCTCCAGCAAGGCTTCGCCATCCACCGACAAGCGCGCGCCTTCGACATGCCGCGTGGTGCTGGGGCGATGGGAGACTTCGCCGAAGCCCACGTCACGGGTGAGGGTGCGCAGCAGTGAGGTCTTGCCGACATTGGTGTGGCCGACCACGGCGAGTTTCAGCGGTTTAGTCATGCCCGGTCTCCAGCCAGTTCAGTGGTGCGCAATCGGCAAAGGGCAGCTCAAGTTGTTGCAGTGCGGTGTGCCAGTCACCCAGGCGTTCGGCGTCCAGCGCCTGGCCGGGCGGCGCTTGCAGCAGCCATACGCGGGTGGCGGTGGCGCTGCGCGCCAGTTCGGCGATCAACGCCAGGCTGCCACGGTCCGGCGAGCGGCGCGGGTCGCAGACGATGACCAGACGTGCGGGCGGGAAACGGCTGAGTTGTTCCAGCAGCTTGTTTCGCGATTCACGGCTGTCGAGGATGCCGGCGTTCTTAACGTTGCTGGGCAGCTTGGGTGGCCACGGGTGTTGATCGTCGAGTTCGATGGCCACCAGTAAGGCGCCGTCGCTGTCCATCTCGCTGACGCCGCCGCTGACGTGGTGCAGCTGTTCGGGCGCGGCATCGTTGACCCCAAGCCGTTCGCTGCTGGGCATCAGGCGTTCGCGCAGTTGGGTGTAGCCTTGCAGGTTGAGGTCCAGGCGCAACGCCGCACGCCCGATTTTCCAGCGCCACAGGCAGAACAGGGCGAGGATCAACCGGGGCAGCAGGCCGTAGACCAGCAATACGCCCACCAGCCAGGCGGCCCAGGCTTGGCGGGCGTTTTCGATATTCAGGGCTGAATCACCGCTGGCGCGGATCATGTCGACGGTTGGCACATTGAAACCCAGCAAAGCGGGCAGGCTGCCGAGGGCCTGGGTCACGGCGACAAACGTGTCGGCGCCGAGAATGGTGGTTTCCCACACAAAGCCGTAACGACGGGTGGCGAGCAGGGTCAGCAGGATCACCATGGCGCTGAGCAAGGCCAGCAGCCACAGGCTGTTGACCAGCACACCCACCGCCCAGCGATTGAGTTTTTGCCGTTGCAACAACAGCAGCAACGCTGGCGCCAATTGTGCGGCTTTGGCGTCACGCGCCAGTTTCTCGCTGAGCCATAACCACAGGCGCCCAAGGCTGGCGCTGTGTTCGCCAGCAAACAGCAGCCCCAGGGCCCAACTGACCAGCAGGATCAGGTTCAACCCGAGCAGGCTGCCCAGGGCCCAGAACACGTTCACCGGCGTCAGGCCATTGCCCAGCGCCGCGAACGCCAGACCGGCGCCACTGATCACGGCCACGACCGCCAGTAATACCAGCGCCAGGCGCGCGCCTTGCAGCCAGCGCGTGAGGGCACCGGTCAGGCCATCGCGCTCGGCCAGGTGCAAGGCGCGTTGGGTAATACGCGTCGACAGGTCGCCCCCGGCCGTGCGGGCCAGGCGGTTGGCTTCCAGGTCTTCCAGGGGGCCGGCGTGTTCTTCACGCAGGCGCACGGCTTCTGTCAGCCAGAGTGTGTGCAGAGGAGTCAGTGCAGTCACGCGCCATCCTGTTGTTTCAGTGAAGGTGGAGCATAACCGCTGACTCGCGGCTCTGGTATTCTCGTCGCCATGAAAAAAACTCTCCCTTTAAGCCTGATCGCAGCCCTCGGTGAAAACCGCGTGATCGGCGTCGACAACAGCA
This sequence comes from Pseudomonas sp. OST1909, assembly GCF_015277575.1. Classification (NCBI taxonomy): domain Bacteria; kingdom Pseudomonadati; phylum Pseudomonadota; class Gammaproteobacteria; order Pseudomonadales; family Pseudomonadaceae; genus Pseudomonas; species Pseudomonas sp. OST1909. The sequence goes on along the minus strand of NZ_CP063780.1, from coordinate 6,147,228 downwards.
TGCCCTGGCATTTGCCGGGGGATTTCAAGTATTTCAAGGCCACCACGCTCGGCAAGCCGATCATCATGGGGCGCAAGACCTGGGATTCCCTGGGTCGACCGCTGCCAGGGCGCTTGAACATAGTGGTCAGCCGTCAGACCGATCTGACGCTTGAAGGTGCGCAAGTTTTTCCGTCATTGGAAGCAGCGGTGGAGCGTGCCGAGGAGTGGGCCAAGGCCCAAGGCGTGGACGAGCTGATGTTGATCGGCGGCGCGCAGTTGTATGCGCAGGGACTGCAGCAGGCCGATCGCCTGTACCTGACGCGCGTGGCGCTGAGCCCGGAAGGGGATGCGTGGTTTCCAGAGTTTGATAGGAACCAGTGGAAGCTGGTGTCGAATGTCGAAAATCCGGCCGAAGGTGATAAACCGGCCTACAACTTCGAAGTGTGGGAAAAAGCCTAAAAGCATCGCAGGCAAGCCAGCTCCCACATTTTGATGTGTGAATACATTCAAATGTGGGAGCTGGCTTGCCTGCGATAGCGGTCTATCAGACCTGCGCTAACTCGGCATGCTCATCGGCATTCAACAGCTTTTTATCCGTCTGCCCCATGATCTGGCTGGTAATCGCCCCCGCCGTCATCGAACCATTGACGTTCAACGCCGTACGGCCCATGTCGATCAGTGGTTCCACCGAAATCAGCAACGCCACCAGCGATACTGGCAAGCCCATGGCCGGCAGTACGATCAGCGCGGCGAAGGTCGCACCGCCGCCTACGCCGGCAACGCCCGCCGAACTCAAGGTCACAATCGCCACCAGCGTCGCGATCCACAGCGGATCCAACGGGTTGATGCCTACGGTCGGTGCGACCATCACCGCCAACATCGCCGGGTAAAGACCAGCGCAACCGTTCTGGCCGATGGTCGCGCCAAACGAAGCGGCGAAACCGGCGATCGACTGGGGGATACCCAGGCGGCGGGTCTGCGCTTCAATACTCAAGGGGATCGAGGCGGCGCTGGAGCGGCTGGTGAAGGCAAAGGTCAGTACCGGCCACACCTTGCGGAAAAAGCGCAGCGGGTTGATCCCGGCCAACGATAGCAGCAGGCCGTGCACCACAAACATCAGGCCCAGGGCCAAGTACGACACCACCACGAAACTGCCCAGCTTGATGATGTCTTGCAGGTTGGAACCGGCAACCACCTTGGTCATCAGCGCCAACACGCCGTACGGGGTCAGCTTCATCACCAGGCGCACCAGGCGCATCACCCAGGCTTGCAGGGTGTCGATGGCGTTGATGACCTTCTGGCCCTTTTCCACATCATCCTTGAGCAGTTGCAGCGCGGCCACCCCGAGGAACGCGGCAAAAATCACCACGCTGATGATCGACGTCGGCTTGGCCCGGGCCAGGTCGGCGAATGGGTTGGCCGGCACGAACGACAGCAGCAACTGCGGGATATTCAGGTCGGCGACCTTGCCTGCGTAATCACTCTGGATCACTTGCAGGCGCGCCATTTCCTGGGTGCCGGCCACCAGGCCCTCGGCGGTGAGGCCGAACAGGTTGGTCAGGCCGATGCCGATCAGCGCCGCAATGGCCGTGGTAAACAACAGCGTGCCGATGGTCAGGAAGCTGATCTTGCCCAGGGATGAGGCGTTATGCAGGCGCGCCACGGCACTGAGGATCGAAGCGAACACCAGCGGGATCACGATCATTTGCAGCAACTGCACATAGCCATTGCCGACCAGATCAAACCAGCCGATGGAGGCTTTGAGCACTGGATTGCCGTCGCCATAGATGGTGTGCAAAGCCGCACCGAACAGCACGCCCAAGACCAGGGCGAACAGGACCTTCTTGGCCAGGCTCCAGTTAGTCCGACGGGTTTGTGCCAGGCCCAGCAAGAGGGCCACGAACACCAATAAATTGAGAATCAGGGGCAGATTCATTGAAGCTCCGTTGAGAAGGCAGCCAATCGCGTGAGCCTGCGATTGCGAACCGGGAAGCCTAACAGCTTGAAATATATTGATTTAATACCAATATGGAATGGTGACTGTCGTTTTTGGAATAAGCGTCTGACGCTAGTGCGCATGGCCGTGGCGGAATCAGAACCAAAGCCGTCGCGCTCGGGTGATAAGTGTCACAGGGATTTGTTAGCGTCGATGTCTTTCACTTGAGGGAGACAACGCCTATGAAGCTCGCGCCGAAACTACTCTTATCCGCAGCCTTTTGCCTCGGACTCGCCAGCCAGGCGTTTGCCGCCACCGAGTTGAAACACTGGCCGGCACCGGCCGCCAAGCAACTCAACGAAATGATCGCCGCCAACGCCAACAAGGGTAACTATGCGGTGTTCGACATGGACAACACCAGCTACCGCTACGACCTTGAAGAGTCGCTGCTGCCGTACATGGAAAACAAGGGTCTGATCACCCGCGAAACCATGGACCCATCGCTCAAGCTTATCCCCTTCAAAGACACCGCCGACCATAAGGAAAGTCTGTTCAGCTACTACTACCGCCTGTGCGAAGTCGACGACATGGTCTGCTACCCCTGGGTTGCGCAGATTTTTTCCGGCTTCACCCTCAAGGAACTCAAGGTGCAGGTCGACGAGCTGATGGCCTCCGGCAAGCCCGTACCGGTCAGCTATTTTGAAGGCGACGTGGTGAAAAAAACCGAGATACAGCCGCCGAAAGTCTTCACTGGCCAGGCCGAGCTCTACAACAAACTGATGGAAAACGGCATCGAGGTGTATGTGATGACCGCCGCGTCCGAGGAACTGGTGCGCATGGTCGCGGCCGATCCGAAGTACGGCTACAACGTAAAGCCCGAGAACGTCATCGGCGTGACCACGATGCTCAAGGACCGCAAGACCGGCGAGTTGACCACCGCACGCAAGCAGATCACCGCGGGTAAATATGACGAGAAGGCCAACCTCGGCCTGGAGCTGACGCCCTACCTGTGGACCCCGGCGACCTGGATGGCCGGCAAGCACGCGGCGATTCTCACCTATATCGACGAGTGGAAAAAACCGGTGATCGTCGGCGGTGATACACCCACCAGCGACGGTTACATGCTGTTCCACGATGTGGACGTGGCCAAGGGGGGCATCCATTTGTGGATCAACCGTAAAGACAAGTACATGACCCAGCTTAACGGCATGATCGCCAAGCACGCGGCGGCTCAAGCCAAGGAAGGGTTGCCGGTGACGGCGGACAAGAACTGGGTGATCGTCAAGCCGGAGGAGATTCAATAAGGGCAGTTGTTAGGTGCAAGCTGCAAGAAGAAGCGGATTTGCGTTTTCTTGTAGCTTGCAGCTTTTAGCTGGAAACCAATCGCTATTGCGATTAAATCTCATCCTCTGCTAGCGTGCACACCTCCTGAACCCCACGTTCTTCTCAAGGTAGTGCCGTGCTCTCCTGGAATTCGCAGATCGCGCGCCTGTTCGCGGAGCAGAAGAAAGCCCTCGAAGCCTTCGTCACTCGCCGCACCGGCAGTGCCCAAGTGGCCGCCGACCTGACTCAGGAGTCGTTCCTGCGCCTGGCTCGCATGGACTGTGGCGATAAAATCGACAATCTCCCGGCGTTCCTCTTCACCATCGCCAGCAACCTGGTGCGCGATCACCAGCGCCAGGCCATTCGCCGCGAACGCCTGGATGCCGGCGAGCCCAGCGAAGAATTGCCGTGCAGCAACCCGGGTATCGATGAGCAATTGGCTGCCTATCAACAGCAACAGTTGATGCAGGACGCGATTTTGGCGTTGCCTGAAGCGACTCGACAGATCTTCCTGCTCTATCATGTCGACGAACTCTCCTATCGCGAGATCGGCGAACGCCTGTCGATCAGCCCGCGCAGTGTGGAATACCAATTGCGTCGCGCCTTGATTGAATGCCGTGGCTTTATCAAGAAGCGGCTTGCCTGCGATGAACAAGGACGTCGGTCATGACCGCTACCCCCACAGCCGACGAACTGTTCGACGAAGCATCCGCCTGGTATTTCCGCCTGCAGGCCGAGGATGTCACGCCTGGCGAACTGCAGGCTTTTGCCATCTGGCTGGAGCAGGGTGATGCCCAGGATGCCGCCTGGCAGGAAGTGCAGGCGATGCTCGGTGGCTTGCATGAACCGGCGCGGGTCGTTCGTCGCGCCGAACAGGCTGCCTGGCGCAAGCCCGCACGGCGCTGGTCGCGCTGGGCCTGCGCCGCGGCCGTGCTGCTGGCGGTGGGCCTGACTGTGCAGAACACACCTTGGCTTGACCGCATGCGTGCGGACTATGCCACCGGCACCGGCGAGTCACGCAGCATCGAGCTGGCCGATGGCTCCCACCTGCAGCTCAATACCGACAGTGCCATACAGGTGCGCATGAGTGCGGGCGAGCGCCAGGTGCGGCTGTTGCGTGGCGAAGGTTTCTTCGAGGTGGCCAAGGACCCGGCGCGACCGTTCGTGGTGCAGTCCGGCGACGGCTGGGTGAAGGTGGTCGGCACCCGCTTCAGTGTGGCGCGACGCGATGCGCAAACCCTCGTGCAGGTGGCGCAGGGCAAGGTGCAGGTCAGTTCCGGCAGTGGCACACCGGTGTATCTGGAGCCGGGACGGGCGGTGGAGTACCAGGACCAACGCCTGGCTGAAGTCCACGGTTTCGACCCGGCCAGCGGGTTTGCCTGGCGCCAGCGACAGTTGGTGTTTCGTCAGCAACCGCTGTCGGACGTGGTCAGTGAGTTGAACCGTTACTGGCCAGGCAAAACCCTGGTACTTGGGGATGCGCTGCGCAATCGAGTGGTGTCGGGGGTGTTTGAAATCGACAAACCCGACGCTGTGATCAAGGCATTGGAATACACCCTCAACCTGCGCGCTGAGCACTACACCCCGTATTTACTGGTGTTGCGTGAAGGAAAGGCGTCGTAAGCACATTTTTTTGAAAAAACTTTCAGGGTTTCCCCGCAAGCGCTCGTCCTTGATCACTGAGGCGTAAATAGTAAGCACTCTCAAGTAGTGCGGCGCCGATCACAGACTTTTGCACCGGGGAGCACCATCCATGGCACACCGATTCGCCGCACGGCCCTTGCTGGCACTGGCCATTTCCATGGCCTGTGGCACTGCATCGACGTATTTGCAGGCCGCCGAGACTACGCAAGCCCAGACGTACCGTTTTGATATTCCGGGGCAAAGCCTGGACGGCGCGTTGGCGGCGTTTTCGGCGGTGACGCGCGTTCAGGTGCTGGTGTCGGGTGAGTTGACCCAGAGGGTGATATCGCCAGGTGTGAAAGGCAATCTCGGTCAGCGCGAAGCGCTCGCGCAACTGCTTGGCGGCACGGGATTGAGCGCGGCGTTTATCAATGCCGATACGGTCACCCTGGAAAAGCGCGTGGCCAGCGGTTCGGCCATCGAAGTCGGCGCCACCACCATCAGCGCCGAACGCCTGGGCGCCACCACCGAGGGTAGCGGCTCTTACACCACGGGCGCGGTGACCCTTGGCAAAGGCGAACAGAAGCTCAAGGACATCCCGCAATCGGTCAGCGTCATGACACGCAAGCAGATGGATGACCAGAACACCACCAAGCTGTCCGAAGTGGTCAAGCGCACCCCCGGCCTGACAGCGACCAAATCCCCTGGGCCCGGTATGTTCATTTTCTCCCGTGGCTTTGAGGTCGGCACCCTGCAATACGATGGCGTGGGCATCCCGCGTAACACCTATGCGTTGGGCAGCTACCTCACTGAAAACATGGCCATCTATGACCGTGTAGAAACCCTGCGCGGCCCGGCCGCCTTGCTGCAAGGCGCCAACAGCCCGGGCGGCACCATGAACCTGGTGCGCAAGCGTGGCCAGCAGGACCCGACCGTGACGATCACCGCAAAAGCCGGCTCCTGGGACCACTACGGCACCCAGGTCGATGCCGGTGGCCCGCTCAATGCCGAAGGCACCCTGCGCGGCCGGTTTGTGGCGGATTACGACACGACGGACTCGTTCGTTGACTATGCCGGTGGCTGGAATCAGACGGTGTATGCCGCCGTGGACTACGACTTCACGCCAGACACCACCGTCGGTGTGGGGGTCAGCAACCAGAAAGGCCACTCGCGCCCCAACTTCATGTCACTGCCCCGTTACGCCAATGGCAGCGATATCGGCCTGCCGCGCTCGACTTTTGTCGGCGCCAGCTGGAACCGCAACGTCAATAACCAGACCCAGGTGTTTGCCGATATCGAGCATCGCTTCAACGATGACTGGAAGGTGAAAGCTGCCCTCGTGGCCATGGATGAACACAACGACGCGACCTACCAGGCGACCTGGGATGAGATTCCCAACCCCGGCACCGCCGGCAATGTGCGTTATGTGGACTGGGTCACCGACTTCAATACCAAGAGCCGTGGGGTGGATGTGTATGTGAACGGCAAGTTTGAAGGTTTGGGCTTGCAACAGGAGATGGTGCTGGGCGCCAACTATTCCAAACTCACCACCAACGACCAGTGGGCGCGAGCAGCGACGGCCGGCGCGGACATTTTCAACATCGATCACAACCGTCCACAGCGCGACAAAAACCAGCTTTTCCAGGCGGGAAATGCTACGAAAAGTTGGTATGACATTCGCCAGAAAGGGGTTTATGGCACTTGGCGCGTCAAGGTTGTGGACCCACTGACCTTGATTCTCGGTGCACGTACCAGTTGGTATGACTATGGCTACACCGACGAGAGCGGTTCCCGGGGTGTGTATGGCGACCCAACCCGCAGCACCACGCAGAGCAATGGTCACGTTACCCCGTACGCCGGCCTGGTCTACGCCCTCAATGACCAATGGTCGGCCTACGCCAGCTACGCTGACGCGTTCGAACCCCAGACCAACCTGACCACGTCTTTGACCGTGCTCAAGCCCATCGAAGGCCAGAACTACGAACTGGGCCTGAAGGGTGAACTGGCGGACGGTCGTCTGAATACCTCGTTCGCCATCTTCCGTTATGACCAGGAAAACCGTGCGGCTCAAGACCTGCAAGGCGGCAAAGTCTGCGGCGGCTGGTACTGCTCGCTCGCCTCGGGCAAGGTTCGCAGCCAAGGCTTCGAAGCCACTTTGAGCGGCGAAGTGCTGCCGGGTTTGCAACTGGTCTCCAGCTACACCTACAACACCACCAAATTCCTCAAAGACGACACTTACGAAGGCAAGATCTTCAGCACCTGGACACCCAAGCACCTGCTCAAGGTCTGGGGTGACTACCAGTTGCCGGGCGATTGGCAGCAGTTCAGTGTCGGTGCCGGCGTAACCGCACAAAGCAGCACCGAAGCCTACGACCGCAACTTCAGCGTACCCGGCAATGCACTGTGGGATTCGCGGGTGGCCTACAAGATCAACCAGGAATTCACCGTGGCGGCGAACCTGAACAATATGTTCGACAAGAAGTACTACATCCCTGCGTATAACGCGACGTGGGGCAGTAACTACTATGGCGACCCGCGTAACGTGATGTTCAGCATGACCTACACCCCACAGTTCTAAAGCCTGACGCATCACTTCTGTGGGAGGGAGTAAGCCCCCTCCCACATTTTGATCATCATTGTGCTTGGGGCTATCTCCAGGCAAAAAAATGCCCCGCACCTGGCGGGGCATTTTGATGCGCGGGGCTTACAGGCCGTCGAGCATCGCCTTGTTACGTACAGCACCTTTGTCGGCACTGGTGGCCAACAATGCGTAAGCCTTCAACGCGGTAGTGACTTTTCGCGGGCGTTTTTCTACCGGCTTCCAACCCTTTTTGTCTTGCTCAACCCGGCGTGCCGCCAGTTCTTCATCGCTGATCAACAGGTTGATCGAGCGGTTCGGAATGTCGATCAGCACCTTGTCGCCATCCTGCACCAGGCCAATCGCGCCACCGGCAGCGGCTTCCGGGGAAGCGTGGCCGATGGACAGGCCCGAAGTCCCGCCGGAGAAACGCCCGTCGGTCAGCAGCGCGCAGGCTTTGCCCAGACCTTTGGATTTCAGGTAGGACGTGGGGTAGAGCATCTCCTGCATACCCGGGCCGCCTTTGGGGCCTTCGTAGCGGATGATCACGATGTCGCCTTCCTTGACTTCGTCAGCGAGGATGCCGCGTACCGAGCTGTCCTGGCTTTCGTAGATCTTGGCGCGGCCTTCGAAGACGTGGATGGACTCATCCACTCCGGCGGTTTTCACCACGCAGCCATCGAGAGCGATGTTGCCGTACAGCACGGCCAGGCCACCTTCTTGCGAGTAGGCGTGCTCGACACTACGGATGCAGCCGTTTTCGCGGTCGGCGTCCAGGGTGTCCCAACGGGTCGACTGGCTGAACGCGGTCTGGGTCGGGATACCGGCCGGGCCAGCCTTGAAGAAGGTGTGCACGGCTTCGTCGTCAGTCTGGGTGATGTCCCATTTGGCGATGCCTTCGGCGATGGACTTGCTGTGCACGGTCGGCAGGTCGGTGTGCAGCAGGCCGCCGCGGGCCAGGGAGCCGAGGATCGAGAAGATCCCGCCGGCGCGGTGCACGTCTTCCATGTGGTACTTCTGGATGTTCGGCGCGACCTTGCACAGTTGCGGCACGTGGCGGGACAGGCGGTCGATATCGCGCAGGTCGAAGTCGATCTCGGCTTCCTGGGCGGCGGCCAGCAAATGCAGGATGGTATTGGTGGAACCGCCCATGGCGATGTCCAGGGTCATGGCGTTCTCGAACGCCTTGAAGTTGGCGATGTTGCGCGGCAGCACCGACTCATCGTTCTCGGTGTAATAGCGTTTGCACAGCTCGACGATGGTGCGGCCGGCCTGCAGGAACAGTTGCTCGCGGTCGCTGTGGGTGGCCAGTGTGGAACCGTTACCCGGCAAGGCGAGACCTAAGGCTTCGACCAGGCAGTTCATCGAGTTGGCGGTGAACATGCCGGAGCACGAACCGCAGGTCGGGCAAGCGCTGCGCTCGTATTCCGCGACCTTCTCGTCAGAAGCGCTGGAATCGGCGGCGATCACCATGGCGTCAACCAGGTCGAGGCCGTGGGAGGCGAGCTTGGTCTTGCCGGCTTCCATCGGGCCGCCGGAGACGAAGATCACCGGAATGTTCAGGCGCAAGGCAGCCATCAACATGCCGGGGGTGATCTTGTCGCAGTTGGAGATGCACACGATGGCGTCGGCGCAGTGGGCGTTGACCATGTACTCCACGGAGTCGGCGATGATCTCGCGGCTCGGCAGGGAATACAGCATGCCGTCATGGCCCATGGCGATGCCGTCGTCCACGGCGATGGTGTTGAATTCTTTCGCTACACCGCCGGCGCGTTCGATCTCGCGGGCGACCAGTTGGCCCAGGTCCTTGAGGTGGACGTGGCCCGGTACGAACTGGGTAAAGGAGTTGGCAATCGCGATGATCGGCTTCTTGAAGTCGTCATCCTTCATCCCCGTGGCACGCCACAGTGCGCGGGCGCCGGCCATGTTGCGGCCGTGGGTGGATGTTTTCGAGCGGTAATCTGGCATGGAGCACTCCGGGCGGCTAATCACTTATTAATCAGGTGCAAAGGGGAGTGAGCTTCTAATTGACGACTGGAACACCCGAAAAATGGCCGTGTGTCCGGAAGTTGCCACTCGCATCGCGGGATCGCCGCTTGCTTGGGCCTCGAGCTCATAAACCCGCCGGGGGATGACTGGCGATGAATAGGGCCGATTCTACACCGCTGGCGGCTGGAGGGAATGGCCGTAACCTTGAAGATAGCCGCTACAGGACATGTGGGCGCTGCTTGATCAGCGCATTCAGGGCGAGCCCGGCGGCACTCAGGATTAGAAAGCACAGGGCTAGCGCGGTGGTCAGGTTGGCGGTGGCCAGGTTGATCACCAGGCTGATCAGGCCGCCGCACATGAAAATCAGCAAGCTACCGGCAGAGGTCGCCGTGCCAGCCAGTTGCGGGTAGAGGCTCATGGCCTTGGAGTTGGCAATGGGTCGACAGATGGTGGTGCCGGTTGTGCAGATCAACATCGGGATCAGCACCGTGGCGGCCGACAGGCCGAACTGCCAGGCCAGCCAGAGCATGACCAGACCTGAAACAGTGATCAGCAACAGGCCAGTGTTGATTTGCCGGTCGGCGTCCATTTTGCGATGCAGGATACTGGCAATCACTCCGCCGCAGACGTAGGCCGCGCCATATAGCAGCAATGCCCAGGCGAATTGATACGTCGACAGGTTCAAGCGCTCCATGAAGATCAGGGGCGACATCACGATAAACGAGAAATGGCAGGCAAAGGCCAGGGCGGAAATCAACCAATAGCTGACGAAACGGAGGTCGGAAAACAGCAGCCAATAGCCGTTGAAGAACTGTAGCGGTGAAGGGCGATGGCTGCTGCGCGAGTCGTGCAGCAGGCGTGCGGACCAGAGCCACACCACTGTGGCTAACACGATAAACACGTAAAAACTCGCCTGCCATCCGCCATAAATTTGCAGCCAGGTGCCCATCAGTGGCGAGCTTGAGATGAACACTCCGCCGGCGGTGGTCATCCAGATTCGAATCCGTTGCAGCTCCCGTCCTGTAAACAAGTCCTGGATAAGCGCCTGCGACAGGGCAAACGCCCCGCACCCTACGGCCTGAACCACGCGAAAGCCGATAAACCAATTGAAATCCGGGGCCAGCAAACAACCGGCTGCACCCAGCGCCGATAAGGCAATACCTGCCAGCAGCAGTTTTTTGCGGCCGAACATGTCAGACAACGGGCCTATCAGCAGCAACGAGACGGCCAGGCCAATGGCAAAAATGCTGACGGACTGGGCGATTTCTGAAGGCGTGTGGCCAAAGTGATTGGAGAGGGCGGGAAAGGACGGCAGGACTACGTCGAGGGGGAAGACGGCGAGCAGGGTCATGGTCATCAACAGTACGATGAAATATGACTTGTTCGATGTGGCTGTACTAATAGGCATCAACCGGACCGCTCTATCCTTCCTTGCTGGGGGGAAGAGAGTCGGTTTGGCGGCAAGGGAAGTCAATGGAAGTGGCAGTGGGAAACATCTGAAAGGCCCGTAGGATCAGTCGTTGACTGTTCCTACGGGGAGCATCCCGCTGTCAGCTATTAGGCAGCAAGCGACAAGTAATGCTCTTGATATACCGAGTCTCGACAATCGCCGGATGCACCGGGTGGTCCGGGCCCTGGCCGCCGCGTTCGAGCATCTGGATATTGCGGTCCAGGTGACGGGCGCTGGTCAGCAGGATGTTTTGCAGATCGTCTTCCGGCAGGTGCATCGAGCACGAAGCGCTGACCAGGATTCCGTCCTTGCTGAGCAGGCGCATGGCTTGCTCGTTGAGGCGGCGGTAGGCGCCTTCGCCGTTTTTCATGTCTTTTTTGCGTTTGATGAAAGCCGGCGGGTCGGCGACGATCACGTCGAAGCGTTCTTCGCTGGCTTTCAGTTCCTTGAGGGCCTCGAACACGTCGCCTTCGATGCAGGTCATCTTCTCGGCAAAGCCGTTCAGCGCGGCGTTGCGCTCTACGCCGTCGAGGGCGAAGGCCGAAGCGTCGACGCAGAACACTTCACTGGCGCCAAAGGCTGCAGCTTGCACGCCCCAGCCGCCGATGTAGCTGTACAGGTCGAGCACGCGCTTGCCTTTGGCATACGGGGCCAGGCGGGCGCGGTTCATGCGGTGGTCGTAGAACCAGCCGGTTTTCTGGCCCTGGATCACCGGGGCTTCGAATTTCACGCCGTTCTCTTCCAGCGCCACCCACTCCGGCACCAGGCCGAAAACCGTTTCGACGTAGCGGTTGAGGCCCTCGGCGTCGCGTGCGGCGGAGTCGTTCTTGAACAGAATGCCGCTGGGCTTGAGCACCTGGGTGAGGGCCGCGATCACGTCTTCTTTATGCGCTTCCATGGTCGCCGAAGCGATCTGCACCACCAGGATGTCGCCGAAACGGTCGACCACCAGGCCCGGCAGCAGGTCGGAATCACCGTAGACCAGGCGGTAGAACGGCTTGTCGAACAGGCGATCACGCAGGGACAGCGCGACGTTGAGGCGGTGCACCAGCAGTGACTTGTCCAGCGGCAACTTGATGTCGCGCGACAGCAGGCGGGCGCAGATCAGGTTGTTCGGGCTCATGGCCACGATGCCCAGGGTCTTGCCGCCGGCTGCTTCCAGGATAGCCTGATCGCCTGCCTGGAAGCCGTGAAGTGGGGTGGCGGCCACGTCGATTTCATTGCTGTAGACCCACAGGTGGCCGTTGCGCAAACGACGATCGGCGTTGGCTTTGAGACGCAGGCTTGGCAGGGACATGACGTCGCTCCGGAAAAAAGAGCGGGAGTATACCCTTTGCGCACTCTTTCATGTGGGAGCTGGCTTGCCTGCGATGCGGGCGGTGCGGTGTATCAGACGTACGGTGGTGATGCTATCGCAGGCAAGCCAGCTCCCACATTCGATCGGGTTTCACTTGGGTTTTTGGGTGTCGGTCACGGCTGCATAAGGGGTAGAATTCGCGCCTAGTCCAGAGTGTGTATTTATGTCCCAAGAGCTTTCCGCCGAGCAGATTCAACAGGCCCTGCAAGGCATCAGCGTGCCGCCCCAACCGCAAATCATGGTGGATTTGCAGATGGAGCAGTACATGCCCGACCCGGACCTGGAAGTGATCGCACGGTTGATCTCCCAGGACCCGGGCTTGTCTGGTGCGCTGCTGAAGATCGTCAATTCGCCGTATTACGGCCTGAGCAACAAAATTGCATCGATCCAGCGTGCGGTAAACCTGTTGGGCAGCCGCTCGATCATCAACTTGATCAACGCGCAGTCGATCAAGGGCGAGATGAGCGACGACACCATCGTTACCCTCAACCGTTTCTGGGACACCGCCCAGGATGTGGCGATGACCTGCCTCACGCTGGCCAAGCGCACCGGCTCGCAAACCGTCGACGAAGCCTATGCCTTGGGCCTGTTCCACGATTGCGGCGTACCGTTGATGCTCAAGCGTTTTCCCAACTACATGTCTGTGCTGGAACAGGCTTACGCCAACGCCGGCCCGGATTGCCGCGTGGTCGATACCGAAAACAACGCGTTCCACACCAACCACGCAGTGGTCGGCTACTACACCGCCAAGTCCTGGCGCCTGCCGGAGCATGTCACCGACGCCATCGCCAATCACCACAACGCCCTGGCGATTTTCAGCGATGAGTCGTCGCGCAACCCGCAGCTCAAGAACCTGCTGGCTATCTTGAAGATGGCCGAGCATATCTGTTCGTCGTTTCGCGTACTGGGGAACCAGGCGGTGGACCATGAGTGGAATGCAATCGGGCACCTGGTGCTGGATTACGTGGGCCTGTCGGATTACGACTTCGAAAGCCTGAAGTTGTCGATCCGCGAACTGGGCGCGCACTGAACCGTCATTCAAGAGGTACACATGCCCGAGTTACCTGAAGTCGAAACCACCCGACGCGGCATTGCCCCGCACCTGGAAGGCCAACGCGTCAGCCGCGTGGTGGTGCGTGAGCGGCGCCTGCGCTGGCCGATCCCGGAAGACCTGGATGTGCGCCTGTCTGGCCAGCGCATCGTGCTGGTGGAGCGGCGGGCCAAGTACCTGTTGATCAATGCTGAAGTGGGCACCTTGATCAGTCACTTGGGTATGTCGGGCAACCTGCGTCTGGTTGAGGTCGGTATGCCCGCGGCCAAGCATGAACATGTGGATATCGAGTTGGAGTCGGGGATGGCCCTGCGCTACACCGACCCTCGGCGTTTCGGCGCGATGCTCTGGAGCCAGGATCCGCACAACCACGAACTGCTGCTGCGTCTGGGCCCGGAGCCGTTGACCGAGCTGTTTGATGGTGAGCGTTTGTTCCAGCTGTCACGCGGCAAGTCCATGGCGGTGAAGCCGTTCATCATGGACAACGCGGTGGTGGTGGGCGTGGGCAATATCTATGCGACAGAGGCGTTGTTTGCGGCGGGGATTGATCCGCGTCGCGCCGCTGGTGGTATTTCACGCGGGCGCTATTTGAAATTGGCGATTGAGATCAAGCGGGTGCTGGCCGCCGCTATCGAGCGGGGCGGCACCACGCTGCGCGACTTTATCGGCGGTGATGGGCAGCCGGGGTATTTCCAGCAGGAACTGTTCGTGTATGGCCGTGGCGGCGAGGCGTGCAAGGTCTGCGGGAGCGAGTTGCGCAATGTGGTGCTGGGGCAGCGGGCGAGTGTGTTTTGCCCCAAGTGCCAGAGCTGATTGCTGGGTGAGGGCTGAGATCGCTATCGCAGGCAAGCCAGCTCCCACATTTGAATGTATTCACATATCCAAGTGTGGGAGCTGGCTTGCCTGCGATGAGGCCATTACGGGCAATGAAAAGGCTTAGGCCTTACCGGTAATCTTGCGGTACTTCTCCATCAACTGCTCTTCAGTCTCTGGGTGCGCTTCATCCAGCGGAATGCAATCAACCGGGCAAACCTGCTGGCACTGCGGTTCGTCGTAGTGGCCGACGCACTGGGTGCACAGGTTGGGGTCGATCACGTAGATCTCTTCGCCTTGGGAAATGGCGGCGTTCGGGCACTCGGGTTCGCAGACGTCGCAGTTGATGCAATCGTCGGTGATGATCAGGGACATGGAAACTCCTGCCAGGGCACTCTGCCAAGGCATCTGAAAACTAATGCGCGCAATTGTGCCGCATTGGCGCCCGCAGTGCGAGCAGGCACCGATTGAGCGGTCTTACTTCTTGAAGCGCAATGTCAGTGCGTCAGCCACGGCAGGATGCACGAACTTGGTGATATCTCCGCCCAAAGCAGCAATTTCACGAACTAACGTCGAGGAAATGAACGAATAACGCTCCGACGGCGTGAGGAACAGGCTTTCCACGTCCGGCGCCAGTTGGCGGTTCATGTTGGCCAGCTGGAATTCGTATTCGAAATCCGACACCGCCCGCAAGCCACGCAAGAACACATTGGCGTTCTGCTCCTTGGCGAAATGTGCCAGCAGGGTGGAAAAACCCACCACTTCCACATTCGGCAGGTGCTTGGTGACCTCTTGCGCCAGCTCCACACGTTGTTCCAGGGGAAACAGCGGGTTTTTCTTGGGGCTGGCTGCGACCGCGATGATCACATGGTCGAACAGGCGAGAGGCGCGTTCGACCAGATCGCCATGGCCTTTGGTAATCGGGTCGAAGGTACCTGGGTACAACACTCGGTTCATCGCGTCGTCCTGGCGGAGTCCGTTGGGGAACCGGATGGTATCGCAGCCATCCCGGTCGGCCAAGTCGACTTACGTAGATAAATGCCGTGAATCGAACGGTTTTTCACGCTGTTTTCAGACGTTCGGCCAAGGCTGACGCCAGTTGGGCGCTCAATCCATACACCGACAACTGGGGATTTGCGCCGATGCTGGTAGGAAACAGCGAGCCGTCATGAATCGACAGGTTACGCAGTTGGTGGTGGCGACCGAGGCTGTCGGTTACCGCATGCTTCGGATCTTCGCCCATGGCACAGCCGCCCATCACATGGGCACTGCCAAGGGTTGTGCGGTGCAACTCCAGGTTCAAACCGTCAATCATGCTGCGCGCTTCGGCCAGGCTGTTCACGTACCGTGCGTCGTGATGCAACGGTTTGACCGATTTGGCCCCTGCCGCGAACTGAATCTCGGCCATGCTGTGGAAGGCCCGGCGCAGGCCGTCCCAGGCGTAGGGCGAAACCTGATAATCAAGCACGGGTGTGCCATCGCCGCGTAAATCCACGCTGCCGCCCGGGCTGTCGGGGTGAAAGCCGTCGCGCAGCAGGGCGAGCATGGCGTGGGTGTGAGGCAGTTGGCTCATGTCCAACGCGTTCTGTTTGCCGTAGCCGCCAAACAAGGTGCTGGCCAATCCTGGGTGTAAGGGTGGCGCTTCGAGCTTGTAGGACATTTTGCCGGTAGTGCCGTCCTGCCATTGGAAATGGTCGGAGTAAATCGACTGCGGCGCACCGTAGAACGGGTTGATCACTTCGTCGAACAGCCCCGCCGAGAAGTTGACCAGGTGCAAGAAGGTCCGCTTGCCCAGCCGCGAATGCGGGTCGGGCGCGTCCGAGCGCATCAGCAGGGCCGGGCTATTGATACCGCCGCCCGACAGCACGTAATGCCTGGCTTTTACGCTGATCTTGCGCCCGGTCGGCGCCACGCAGCGCTCGTCCATGGCCACGCATTCCAGGCTGCTGATGGTGTCGCCGCTGTATTTGAGCTGCTCGGCGCGGGCGAGGTACAGCAGTTCGCCGCCTTTCTCCAGGGTGGAGGGGATGGTCGTCACCAGCATCGATTGTTTGGCGTTCACCGGGCAACCCATGCCGCAATAACCCAGGTTGAAGCAGCCGCGCACATTGCGCGGGATCACATGCCAGCTGTAGCCAAGCTTTTCGCAGCCTTTGCGGATCACATCGTTGTTGGCATTCGGTGGAAGCGCCCAGGGTGCGATGCCCAGGCGCTGTTCCATTTTTTCGAACCAGGGCGCCATCTCGGCGCTGCTGTGGCCCTTCACCGCGTATTCGCTGGCCCAGTGGGCGAGGGTGGCGTCGGGTGTACGAAAGCTGGAGGTCCAGTTGATCAAGGTGGTGCCGCCCACAGCCCGACCTTGCAGGATGGTGATGGCGCCGTCCTTGCTCATGCGGCCGATGCCTTCCTGGTAGAGGCTGGCGTAGGCTTCGTCTTCGAGCAGCTTGAAGTCACTGCTGGTCTTGAGTGGGCCCTCTTCGATCAGCAACACCTTGTAGCCAGCGGCGCTGAGAATCTCGGCGGTGGTGCCACCACCGGCACCGCTGCCGATGATGGCCACATCGGCTTCCAGGGTCAGGTCGTTGTCGAGGGCGGCGCCATTGTGGGTTTTCCAGCCACGGGCCAGGCCATCGCGGAACAGATCGGGTACGGGCATCAGGGTCGTCTCTGGTTTTTATTGTGAGGGATGCGAATCAGATCTTCGGCGGGCCGGGATAACCGCAATGGGCCCAGGAGGCGGGCCGGAAATACCAGGCCATGATCACCAACTTGAGCAGCGAGCCCTGGCCCATGCGCAGCAGGTTCAGGTAGCTGTTTTCCCAGCGGTGCAGGAAGTTGCGGATCTGCTCGCTGCTGGCATTTTCCCAACTGCCCCAGATACCGGTCAGCGGGCCGCGGGTGATGCCCATGCCCAGCACGTCGAATAACTGCTGGGTGAGCTTGAACATCTCCGGCGACAAGTTTTGCAGGCTGTAGTCGAGTTTTTTCAGGGTGTCTTCAATGCCTGCGACCACTGTCTCGGCGCTGGCCGCACCCTCCAGCAGCACTGGGATCACTGCGCGCAAGAACGGCAAATCACTGGCGCGCAACATCGCGAAGCCGCTGGCCGGCGTACTGCTGGAGCAACCGCTGAGACTGGCGCCAATCCCGGCCGTGGCGAGGAAAGCGCTGGCGCACAGGCCGATTTTCAAGACGCCGCGCCGAGACAGTGCGGGTGAATCGTTCAGGCTGGGGTTCATTGTTTTTATCGTCCTGAAGGTGACGGTTATCAGCGGATAAACAACTTCTGGATCAACTTCTGAATCGATTTGCCGTAAGGGGGGTAGATCAACTTCGCCGCGTTCAGGCGCTGTTTAACCAGCACGCCCTTGGCCTTGCTGAATGTCAGGAAGCCTTCATGGCCGTGGTAATGGCCCATGCCCGACGGGCCGATGCCACCAAATGGCATGTCGTCCTGGGCTACGTGCAGCAAGGTGTCGTTCAGGCATACGCCGCCGGAATGGGTTTCGTGAAGCACACGCTCCTGCTCGTTCTTGTTGTAGCCGAAGTAATATAGGGCCAGTGGGCGTGGACGCTGGTTGATGTAGGCAAAGGCTTGGTCAAGGCCGCGATACGGCACGATGGGCAAGAGCGGGCCGAAAATCTCGTCCTGCATGACTGTCATGTCGTCGCTGACATTCAGCAGCAGGCTGTGGGCCATACGTCGAGCCTGGCCTTGCTCGTACAGTGGGACCAGGGTGGCGCCCTTGTCGGTAGCGTCCTTGGCGTAGGCATTGAGCCGGGCCAGTTGCCGCTCGTTGATGATGGCGGTGTAGTCCGGGTTGTCGGCCAGGGTCGGATAAAACCCACGTACGGCCTTGGAATACGCCTCGACAAACCCTGCGACGCGGTCCTCCGGCACCAACACATAGTCTGGCGCCACACAGGTTTGCCCGGCATTCAAGGCTTTGCCGAAGGCGATGCGCTCGGCGGCGTCCTTGAGCGGTACATCGGCCGAGACGATGGCTGGTGACTTGCCGCCCAGTTCCAGGGTGACCGGCGTGAGGTTTTCGGCCGCCGCACGCATCACGTGTTTACCAATGCTGGTGGCACCGGTAAACAGCAGGTGATCGAAGCGCAATTTGGAAAACGCCATGCCCACTTCGGCTTCGCCCAGCACCACGCACACCAGGTCCTCGGGAAAGATCCTGGCCAGCAGCGCCTTGAGCAGTTCGCCGGTGGCCGGTGTGGACTCGCTGAGCTTGAGCATCACCCGGTTGCCGGCGGCCAAAGCCCCGACCAGCGGGCCGATAGCCAGATACAACGGGTAGTTCCACGGCACGATGACGCCGACGACGCCCAAGGGTTGATAAATGACTTTGGCCGAGGCGGGCTGGAAGGCAATGCCTACAGCGCGGCGGGAGGGTTTCATCCAGCCCTTGAGGTGTTTGCTGGCATAGTGAATGCCATGCAGGCTGGGCATCAATTCGGCGAACAGGGTTTCGTCTGCGCTGCGATGGCTGAAGTCCTGGCTGATCGCAGTGATCAGCGCCTGGCGTTCGTCGCTGAGCACATCGCGCAGGGCCTTGAGCCATTGTTGGCGTTGCGCAGCCGGTGGCATCGGGTTGGCGGCGTAGGCGCGACGCTGGGCTTCGAACAGCTCCTGGAGGTGGTCCAAGGCCTGGGCATCTTGCAGGTAGGCAACGTTGGCAGACATGGCGCAGTTCCCGATTGTTATAGGTCTGCCTGGATTTTTAGAGTCATTGCTCTAAATTGTCAAATAACATTGCAGTAACATCCAGATTTAACCTGGCCAGCATAGGCCGTAAGATGCCCCATCCCGTGTTTGGAAGCTGATCCCCCATGGCACCACGAGTAAAGACCAGCGAGCGCATTGTGCAAACCAGCCTGGAGCTTTTTAACCAGCAGGGCGAGCGCAGTGTCAGCACCAACCATATCGCCGCCCATATGGAGATTTCTCCGGGCAACCTGTACTACCACTTCCCCAACAAGCAGGCGATCATCGCCGTGCTGTTTCGCGAATATGAAGCCCTGGTGGACAGTTTCCTGCGCCCGCCCCAGGGGCGCACGATGGTGGTGGAGGACAAGCGCTTTTATCTGCAAGCCGTACTGGCGGGCATGTGGCGCTATCGTTTCCTGCACCGCGACCTCGAACATCTGCTGGAGAGCGATCCGGAACTGGCCACGGGCTATCGGCGGTTTTCCCAGCGTTGCCTGATCCAGGGCGGTGCCATTTACCAGGGGTTTGTCGATGCCGGCATTCTGAATATGGACCCGGTGCAAACCGAAGCCCTGACCCTGAATGCCTGGATCATCCTGACTTCCTGGGTGCGGTTCCTGTGCACCACCAACGAAAAGTCCACCCACCTGAGCGCCGAGGCGATCAAGCGCGGGGTGTACCAGGTGCTGGTGTTGGAGGCGGGGTTTGTCACGCCCCAGGCCAAAGAAGCGGTGGATGCGTTGTTCAAGGAATTTTACGTGCCCCTGAACCAGGCACTGGAAGAAGTGAAGTAAGACCTTTCCCCTTTGTATTCACAGGAGTCAGTCATGCCGCTTGCCCAACTGATCAGCCCCCAGCAATTGGCCGAGCGCCAGAAGTCGGCAGGGCTGGTGATCCTGGATTGCCGCTTTGCCCTGGAAGACCCGGATTACGGCCTGTGCAGCTACGCCGAAGGGCATATCGAGGGCGCGCAATACGCCGACCTGGAGTGCCATCTGAGTGGCCCGGTGACCAAGGGCTTGACCGGCCGCCATCCTTTGCCTGCGGCGGACACCTTCGCCAAACAGCTGCGAGCTTGGGGCATCAGCGCCGACACCGATGTGGTGCTGTATGACGACGGCCCCGGTGCCTATGCCGCCCGTGCCTGGTGGCTGCTGGCCTGGCTGGGCAAGCGTGATGGGGTGTTTATTCTCGATGGTGGCCTCAAGGCCTGGCACAGCGCCGGTTTCCCCTTGAGCCTGGATGCGCCGCTGACCGAGCCGGGCACCTTCACTGGTGCGCCGGATAATCGGCTGGTGCTGGATGCCGAGCATTTGCAAAAAAGTCTGGGTCAGCCCGGCCTGACCTTGATCGACGCCCGCGCCCAGCCGCGTTTTCGTGGCGAAGTAGAACCCATCGACCCGATTGCCGGGCATATTCCCGGCGCGCAGTGCGCGGCATTCAATGAAAACCTGGGCAGTGATGGTCGTTTCTTGCCGGCCGAGCAACTCAAGCAACGCTATGCCGCGCAATTGCAGGGGCGCCCGCCGCAGGAACTGGTGGCGTATTGCGGTTCGGGGGTGACGGCGTGCCATAACCTGTTTGCGCTGGCGTTGGCGGGGTATCCGTTGGGCAAGTTGTATGCGGGGTCGTGGAGTGAGTGGATTACGGATCCGGCGCGGGAAATTGCAACAGGCGACTGAGCAATTGGCCCTGTAAACCCTCCCACATTTTTAACTGCGTTGTGTCAGTAACCACTGTGGGATGCGGCGTTCCAAGTAATAGCCGGGACGTTTCAGTGAACCCTCCACAAAGCCCACATGCCCACCCTTTGTCAGCAATTCAAACTCGGTGCACTCCGACAGCTCACTCGCTTCCGGCAGGCTATGAGCAAACACAAACGGATCATCGGCGGCCTGGATGATCAGTGTTGGTGTGCGGATATCGCCCAGGTAGTAGCGGCTGGAGGCGCGGCGATAGTAATCCTCAGCACTCAAGAAGCCATGCAACGGCGCAGTCACTCGCCCATCGAAGTCCCAGAACGTGCGCATCTTCTCCAGGGAGCCCAGTGCCTCCAGGGTTTTCAGACCTTCCTCACGTCCATCTTGCAAAAACTGGCGTTGCTTTACGCGAATGTACGCCAGCATCTCGCGCATGAAGTGCTTCTGGTAGATCCGCGAAAACCCCAGCCCGATGCGATCAGCGCATTGGTCCAGGCGGAACGGCACCGAGACCGCCGCCGCGCCTTGCAGCCCCGAAGTCACGCCGGTTTCGCCCAAGTGCTTGAGCAACACATTGCCGCCCAGGGAATACCCCACGGCATACAGCGGTGCCAGTGGCCGTTTGGCGCGCAGATGGGCAATCGCCGCGGCCAGGTCTTCGCTGGCCCCGGAGTGATAACTGCGCGCCAGAAGGTTGGGCTCGCCCGAGCAGCCGCGCCAGTTCAGCGCAACGCTGGCCCAACCTTGGCCGGCGAGGGCTTGTTGCAGGCCGGCCACATAGGGCGAATTGGACGAACCGGTCAGCCCATGCAGCACCAGTACCAACGGTGCGTGCAGGTCATGGGGACCATGCCAGTCGAGGTCGAGGAAGTCGCCGTCTTCAAGCCATAGACGTTCGCGTTGGCGTTCGATATGGGTCGCCGGGCGCCACAGCGGCCCCCACAGTGTTTGCAGGTGCGGGTTGCCGAGGCCGAAGGCGGGTTTGAACAAATCGGAAGAGGGGGTCATGAAACTCTCGGTAGCCAGTGAGCTCGCCGTGGCAAGCTCCCCTGCCACAGGTTAAGCGGCGTTTTCGACCAAGCGGTGCCACAACGCGTAATACACCCGCCCGGACTTTTGCTCCCGATGCAGGCGCCAGCTGCCCGGCAGGCCGAGCGTAGACGGCGCGGTCTCGCTTTCAGTGTAGATCCAGGCATCCGCTGCCAGCCACTGGCGCTCTTCGAGCAAAGTACACACAGTCGGCAGCAGGTTCTGGTTGAACGGCGGGTCGAGAAACACCACGTCGTATTCAGTCACCGCCTGGGTTTCCAGGTAGCGCAGCGCATCAGCCGTCTGTACCTGGCCGGTGGTGCAACGCAGCGTGCCCAGGTGTTCCTTGAGGCTGGACACCGCCACATTACTGGCATCCAACGCCTGGCCCTGGGCTGCGCCACGGGACAGCGCCTCCAGGAACAGCGCGCCACTGCCGGCAAACGGGTCCAGCACCTTGGCCCCGCCGATGTATGGCGCGAGCCAGTTGAACAGGGTTTCACGCACGCGATCCGGCGTCGGGCGCAGGCCCACAACGTCGGGGAAGCTCAGCTTGCGGCTGCCCCATTCACCGCCAATGATGCGCAGTTGGCCCACACCGTTATGCACGTTGTGGACAGGTTTTTTCGGGCGAGATGAACTGGCCATTAATGCTCCGGAACCCCGAGCGGCTGCTCGGCAGGTTTATCAGTGGGGGGCGGTAGTGGCTTTTGCGCAATCGTCGGGCCGGCGGTCACGATGACCATCTTGTCGGCGCTCAAGTGTTTGTTCATTGCAGCCTTGACCTGCTCTACGGTCAGGGCCTGGGATTGTTTCATGAAATCTTCCAGATAGCTCAGCGGCAGGTTGTAAAAACCCATGGCGCCCAGCTGCCCGACGATATCGGCGTTGCTGGCGGTGGACAGCGGGAAGCTGCCGGCCAGTTCGCGCTTGGCGTCGTCCAGTTCTTTTTGCGTGGGGCCGTTCTTGAGGTAGTCAGCCAGTACATCCTCAACCAGGCGCAGGGTGCCGCCGCTCATTTCGGCGCGGGTCTGCAGGTTGATCATGAACGGGCCGCGCACCTGCATCGGCGAGAAACCGGAGTACACGCCGTAGGTCAGTCCGCGTTTCTCGCGCACTTCGCTCATCAAGCGGGTGCCGAAGCCACCGCCGCCGAGGATCTGGTTGCCCAGGGACAGAGCTGCGTAGTCCGGATCGGCGCGGTCGATGCCCAATTGCGCAAACAGCAGGTGGGTTTGCTTGGAGGGAAACTCGATACGGCTCAGGCCGGCTTTTGGCTCGGTCGGTTGAGCGATCTTGGCCATGGCCGGGCCCTTGGGCAGTGAGGCCGACACTTTGGCCGTCATGGCCTCGGCCTCAGCGCGAGTCAGGTCGCCGACCACCGCAATCACAGCATTACCCGCCGCGTAGGCTTTGGCGTGGAATGCCTTCAACTGCGCCAGGGTGATCTTCGGCACACTCTCGGGGGTGCCTTCGCTCGGGTGCGCGTAAGGGTGATCGCCGTACAGGCGCTTGAACAGTTCGATGCTCGCCAGCTTGGCGGGGTTCTGCTTCTGATACTCGAAGCCGGCCAGGATCTGGTTCTTGATCCGCGCCAGGGAGTCTGCCGGGAACGTCGGTTGGCCAATAACCTGGTCGAACAGTGCCAGGGCTGCGGTGCGTTTATCACTGTCGCTCAGGCTGCGCAGGGTGACCAGCGCCATGTCGCGGTAGGCACCATTGCCGAAGTCGGCGCCGAGGCCCTCAAAACCACTGGCGATCTGGCTGACATCCTTGCCCGGCACGCCTTCGTTGAGCATGGCGTTGGTCATCAGCGCCAGGCCCGGTGTGTCGCCATCCTGGCTGCTGCCGGCGGCGAACAGGATGCGCATGTCGAACATCGGCAGTTCATGGGCTTCGACAAACAGTACCTTGGCGCCTTCGGCGGTGGTCCAGGTTTGCACATCGAGCTTGCGGTTGGTTGGCGCCTTGCCGTCCAGTTCCGCCAGCGACTGCAGGGTGCTGGCCGATTGGGCCTTTTCCAGAGCCTGGCTGGCGACCGACTCGCTCGGGCGCAGGAAATACACGGCACTGGCCGCAATCAGGGTGACTGCGATCAGGCTGGGCAGGATCAGGCGGCTGCTTTTACGATCACTCATGAGCGGTCTCCTCAGGCAAAACATGGGCGACGCTCAGACGTTCGCGGGTGAAATAGGTGCGCGCAGCTTTCTGGATATCTTCTGGCGTCACGCTTTGCAGGTCGGCCAGTTCGGTGTCCATCAGCTTCCAGGACAGGCCGACGGTTTCCAGGGAGCCGATGGCAGTGGCCTGGCTGGTGATGGAGTCGCGCTGGTACACCAGGCCGGCGATGACCTGAGCACGGATGCGCTCCAGTTCTTCAGCGGTCGGCGGCTTGGCTTTCAACTCATCAAGCAGGCGCCACAGGCCGGCTTCGGCTTGGGCGACGGTCTTTTGTTTCTGCTGGTTGGGCGTGGCCGAGAGCATGAACAACGTATCGCCACGGGTATAGGCGTCGTAGTTGGTGGACGCGGCGGATACCAGCTCCTCACCACGTTCCAGTTGCTCGGAGATACGTGCACTGTAGCCGCCGTCCAACAGGGCCGAGATCAGGCGCAAGGCTTGCACCGAGCGTTTGTCTTCGGCGGTGGCCAGGCCCGGTACGTTGAAGCCCAGGAACACGCTTGGCAGTTGGGTCTGCACCCGCAGGGTCAGCAGGCGCTCGCCGGGTTCGGCCAGCTCCAGTGGGATCTTCGCCGGTGGCACATCACGCTTGGGGATCGGGCCGAAGTACCGCTGGGCCAGGCTTTTCACCTCGTCCGGGGTCACATCGCCGACCACTACCAGGGTAGCGTTGTTGGGCACATACCAGGATTGGTACCAGTGGCGCAGCTCCTCGACCTTCATGCGCTCAAGGTCAGCCATCCAGCCAATGGTCGGCG
This sequence comes from Pseudomonas sp. OST1909, assembly GCF_015277575.1. NCBI lineage: Bacteria > Pseudomonadati > Pseudomonadota > Gammaproteobacteria > Pseudomonadales > Pseudomonadaceae > Pseudomonas > Pseudomonas sp. OST1909. Next base: position 6,122,739 of record NZ_CP063780.1, on the reverse strand, counting down.
TGTGGTAGCCGCTGGCCGGGAAGGCCATGGCCTTGAAGCGCTCATAGGCCTTGGACATCGGGTTGTCGTCGGTGCGCAGGCGGCGTTCTTCCTTGATTACCTCGATTTCGCGGCTGAACTCGTCGGCCGGCAGGCGCAGGCTGGCCATGCGGTCGGCTTCCAGCTCAAAGGCCACGCCCAGGCGGTCGCGGGCCAGCACCTGGTAATACGCGGTGTAGTCATCGCTGGTGAACGCGTTTTCTTCGGCGCCCAGGTCACGCAGGATCAGCGAGGCTTCGCCGGGGCCGACCTTGGCGCTGCCTTTGAACATCATGTGTTCAAGGGCGTGGGACAAACCGGTCTGGCCTGGGGTTTCGTAGCTTGAACCAACCTTGTACCAGACCTGGGAAACCACCACTGGCGCGCGATGGTCTTCGCGCACGACCACTTTAAGGCCGTTATCCAGAGTGAATTCATGAGTGGGTTGTGGGTCGGCAGCGAAGGCTGAAAGGGGCAGACAAACTGTGCTGAGCAGCAGGCCTGCGGCGCGGCGGGCTAGAGCATTCATTCGTTTTTTAACCTGTTGGGCTGCCCGCTTGGTCTTAGCGTCGGCGGGCGAGGAGGTGCTAGGATACTGATCCGATTTAGGGACGGCCACTGCGGTCGTCATCTAGTCCTGGGTTCAGTCGTAGGAAAGTTGGAGTAGTTGGCGTTTTTCCCCGACAATCTTCCACGTTTCGCCGATTTTATCGCTTCAGTCCCATATTGAAACGATTTGCCAAGGCACTTATTTACGCCTTACAAAATGTTGCGCATGAACAAGCGGGCGTTAAAGCAGTCTGTTCTGCATCGAATTTATTTACCGAGGCGCCCTGGCGCATCGCTACTTTGAGATAGCCGTCCTCCATGTTTGGTTCCAACGACGACAAGAAGAGCCCAGCTGCGGCTGGCGAGAAAAAAGGCCTGTTCGGATGGCTGCGCAAAAAGCCGCAGGAAACCGTCGTCGAACAGCCACAGGTTCAAGCCGAGCCTATTCCAGAGCCTATAGTAGAAGCCGAGCCGGTTGCCGAGACGCCGGCGCCGGTGGTGTTGCCCATCGCGGAGCCGGTATTGCAGCCGGTGGTCGAGGCAGAACCCGAGCCGGAGCCCGAGCCCGAGCACAAACCGTGGCTTGCGCTACCGGTAGCCGAAGAGCCGGTGGCACTGGTTGAAGATGTGCAGGCTGAACACGTGACGCCGCCCATTCCGGTGGCGCCACCGGTAGAGGTAGTGGTCCAGACGCCGCCAGCGGTCGAAATCCCGGTTGAAGTGCCTGCTGTCGTTGCCGCGCCTGCTGTGATCGAAGAGCCTGTCGCGCCTGCCGAAACCAGCAAGAGCGGCTTTTTCGCCCGCCTCAAGCAGGGCCTGAGCAAGACCAGCGCCAGCATCGGCGAAGGTATGGCCAGCCTGTTTCTGGGCAAGAAGGTCATTGACGATGAACTGCTGGAAGACATCGAAACCCGCCTGCTCACCGCTGATGTGGGGGTCGAAGCCACCGCCGTAATCATCCAGAGCCTGACCCAGAAGGTCGCGCGCAAGCAACTGACCGACGCCGATGCGTTGTACAAATCCTTGCAGGCCGAACTGGCTGCAATGCTCAAGCCCGTGGAAGCGCCGCTGGTGATCACCCCGAACAAGCCGTTCGTGATCCTGGTGGTCGGCGTCAACGGCGCGGGCAAAACCACCACCATCGGCAAGCTGGCCAAGAAGCTGCAGGGCGAGGGCAAGAAAGTCATGCTCGCCGCCGGTGACACCTTCCGTGCCGCCGCCGTCGAGCAGTTGCAGGTATGGGGCGAACGCAACAAGATCCCGGTGATCGCCCAGCACACCGGTGCCGATTCCGCTTCGGTGATCTTCGATGCCGTGCAAGCTGCCAAGGCGCGTAATATCGACGTGTTGATCGCCGATACCGCCGGGCGCCTGCACACCAAAGACAACCTGATGGAAGAGCTGAAGAAAGTGCGCCGTGTGATCAGCAAGCTCGACGCCGATGCGCCGCATGAAGTCTTGCTGGTGCTCGACGCCGGTACTGGTCAGAACGCCATCAGCCAGGCCAAACAATTCAACCAGACGGTGCAGCTGACCGGCCTGGCATTGACTAAGCTCGACGGCACGGCCAAAGGCGGAGTGATTTTCGCCCTGGCCAAACAGTTCGGGTTGCCGATTCGTTATATCGGTGTCGGTGAAGGTATCGACGACCTGCGCACCTTTGAAGCCGAACCCTTTGTACAGGCACTGTTTGCCGAGCGGGAGCGTTCATGATTCGATTTGAACAGGTCGGTAAACGCTATGCCAACGGGCATGTGGGCTTGCATGAGCTGAGCTTTCGAGTGCGTCGCGGCGAGTTCTTGTTTGTCACCGGTCACTCGGGCGCTGGCAAAAGCACGCTGTTGCGCCTGTTACTCGCCATGGAGCGCCCGACCACTGGCAAGTTGCTGCTGGCGGGCCAGGACCTGGCTACCATCAGCAATGCGCAAATTCCGTTTCTACGCCGCCAGATCGGCGTGGTATTCCAGAACCACCAGCTGCTGTTCGATCGCACGGTGTTCAACAACATCGCGCTGCCGCTGCAGATTCTCGGGCTGTCCAAAGCCGAAATCGTCAAGCGCGTGGATTCGGCGCTGGAGCGCGTGGCCTTGTCGGACAAGACCGACCTTTACCCGGGGGACCTGTCCACCGGCCAGCAACAGCGCGTCGGTATTGCCCGCGCCATCGTCCACCGCCCGGCCTTGCTGCTGGCGGACGAACCCACCGGTAACCTCGACCCGCGCCTGGCGGCCGAGATCATGGGGGTGTTCGAAGACATCAATCGGCTGGGCACCAGCGTATTGATCGCCAGCCACGACCTGGCCCTGATCGCCCGTATGCGCCATCGCATGTTGACCTTGCAACGCGGCCGCTTGATCGGTGATGGGGAGGCTGGCGTATGAGTGCTACCCGTAGCCCCAAAGTATCCGAACGCGTGGCACCCAAGCCTGCCGATCCGCAACCGCCGAAGAAAAAGCGTGACGAAGACGATGGCCCGGACTTCGGCACCTTGCTGCACGCCTGGATCGAAAGCCATCGCGCCAGCCTGCTTGACAGCCTGCGGCGCCTGGGCAAACAGCCGATCGGCAGCTTTTTCACCTGCCTGGTCATGGCCGTAGCCTTGAGCCTGCCGATGGGCTTGTCGCTGCTGCTTAATAATGTGGAACGCCTCGGCGGTTCCTGGCAGCGGGCGGCGCAGATATCGCTGTACCTGAACCTGGACACCAGCAGCAAGGACGGCGAAGCGCTGCGCGACGACATCAAGAACATTCCGGGCGTGGCGGATGCCGAATACATCAGCCGCGATCAAGCCCTTGAAGAGTTCCAGCAGCAATCCGGCCTGGGCGAGGCGCTCAAGGAACTGCCGCAGAACCCGCTGCCGGGCGTGGTGCTGGTGACGCCGAATGAGGTCGACAAGCCGGCGCTGGAGGCCCTGCGACAAAAACTCGCAGAGATGCCCAAGGTGCAACAGGCCCAACTTGATCTAGTCTGGGTAGAGCGCCTGGCCGCGATCCTCAAGCTGGGTGACCGCTTTGTGTTCGGCCTGACGGTGTTATTAGTGTCTGCATTACTTTTGGTGATAGGTAATACCATTCGTCTTCATATTGAAAACCGTCGCACCGAGATAGAAGTGATTAAACTGGTCGGCGGCACGGACAGCTATGTACGCCGTCCTTTTCTGTACATGGGCGCGCTTTATGGCCTGGGTGCCGGGGTGTTGTCCTGGGGCGTGCTGGCGTTTGGCCTGAATTGGTTGAACGACGCGGTTGTCGGGCTGGCCGGTTTGTATGGCAGTGATTTTGCCCTGGCCGGGGTGCCGGTAGCCGATGGTCTGAGTCTCTTGCTTGGCGCGGTGTTGTTGGGGTATATCGGTGCCTGGATTGCGGTAGCACGGCATTTACGTGAACTGGCGCCGAAGTAGTTAATGCCAGATTAATGTGGTTTCGTTTGTATTGACCGTATCAGTGGTTTAGGGAACTTGTCCTACGGTTCCCAGGTCAATTTTCGCAGTGCTGAACTGCACGAGTTATGTGAGTCGGAGGTTTTTTCGTATGACCACTTCTTTGCAACCTGCTTATGCCTTGGTCCCGGGTGCGAACCTGGAGGCCTATGTGCACACGGTCAACAGCATTCCATTGCTGACACCCGAGCAGGAGCGTGAACTGGCCGAGAGTCTCTACTATGAGCAGGATTTGGGGGCGGCTCGGCAGATGGTGCTCGCCCACCTGCGTTTTGTCGTACATATCGCCCGTAGCTATAGCGGCTACGGCCTGGCCCAGGCTGACCTGATTCAGGAAGGCAACGTTGGCCTGATGAAGGCTGTAAAGCGCTTCAACCCTGAAATGGGTGTGCGCCTGGTTTCGTTTGCCGTGCACTGGATCAAGGCGGAAATCCACGAGTTCATCCTGCGCAACTGGCGCATCGTGAAAGTGGCGACCACCAAGGCCCAGCGCAAGCTGTTCTTCAATCTGCGCAGCCAGAAAAAACGCCTGGCGTGGCTGAACAACGAAGAAGTCCACCGCGTGGCCGAAAGCCTCGGTGTGGAGCCTCGTGAAGTGCGCGAGATGGAAAGCCGCCTGACCGGCCATGACATGGCCTTCGACCCAGCCGCCGAAGCGGATGACGACAGCGCCTTCCAATCGCCTGCCAACTACCTGGAAGACCACCGGTACGACCCGGCGCGTCAACTGGAAGATGCCGACTGGAGCGACAATTCCAACCACAACCTGCACGAAGCGCTGGAAGTGCTGGACGAACGCAGCCGTGACATTCTCTACCAGCGCTGGCTGGCGGAAGAGAAAGCCACGCTGCATGACCTGGCGCAGAAGTACAACGTGTCGGCTGAGCGGATTCGTCAGCTTGAGAAAAGCGCGATGAACAAGTTGAAGTTGTCGATTGCTGCGTAAAGCGCTGTGAACAAAAAATGCCCCGATCGAAAGACCGGGGCATTTTTGTTTGTGTTCGAAAGTTTCAAATCCGGCACAGTCCACTGTGGGAGCTGGCTTGCCTGCGATAGCGGTGTGTCAGTTTGCAGATGAGTTGGCTGACCTGCCCTCATCGCAGGCAAGCCAGCTCCCACAGGTCCCGTATTGTGTCAGTCGGACCAAGGTGCTTTTCGGGAGTTGTTCAGCTCCGCCAAGTAACCACTGCCACCTAATTGACTCATCTGCTGGCGAATCCAGGCCGCTCGTCTGGCCACATACGCGGTCGGATGACTGGCACTCCACACCCTTGGATTAGGCAACACCGCCGCCAGGTAACTGGCTTGTTGCCGTGAAAGCCCCTTGGCGCTCACGCCAAAGTGATGTCGCGCCGCCGCCTCTGCACCAAACACGCCTTCATCCCATTCCACGCTGTTGAGGTACACCTCAAGAATCCGCTCCTTGGGCCACAGCACCTCGATCAACCCGGTAAACCATGCCTCCAGGCCCTTGCGCAAATAGCTGCGGCCGGCCCACAGGAACAGGTTTTTCGACACTTGCTGGCTCAGCGTACTGGCGCCGCGAATCGAACCGCCGCGCTCGTTGTGCAGGATCGCGGCCTGGATCGCGCCAAAATCAAAGCCCCAATGTTGCGGGAAGCGCTGGTCTTCACCGGCCATCACCGCCACTTTCAGGTCGTCGGAGATCTCATCCCACGGCACCCAGCTGCGTTGCAGGTCAATGGGCTCGCCGTCGATCCAGGACTCGACCTTGCGCTCCACCATCAGCGCGGTGAACGGGGGCGGCACCACACGAAACAGCAGAACCAACAACACACTGCCGATGGCAAACCATTTCACGACGTTGAGAAAGCGTTTGAAGAGGACACGCAGCATAGAGATGGCTTGGCCGAACCCGTTGAGCGGGCCATTATACAGACCCTGCCCGATGAGTCTGACTGGAGTTCCCCATGCTGCGTAGCTTTCTGATGCTGGCTGCCTTTTTCGGTTTTACCGGTGTCGCCCTGGGGGCGTTCGCCGCCCACGGCCTGAAAAACCGCCTGAGCGCCGACTACCTGGCGATCTTCCATACCGGCGTGACCTACCAACTGGTGCACGCCCTGGCGTTGTTCGGCGTGGCGTTGCTGGCGGCGCATATTCCCGGTCGATTGGTCAGTTGGGCGGGTATCTCGTTTACCGTCGGTATCCTGCTGTTCTCGGGCAGCCTGTATGTGCTGACGATGACTGGCATCAGCAAACTCGGGATCATCACGCCGTTTGGCGGGCTGGCGTTCCTGCTTGGCTGGTTCTTCCTTGGCCTGGCAGTGTGGCGCTTGCAGCTTTGACCGCTTGACGCTTGGAGCTGACCGGCAGGTCCCAATCGCGCTAGAATGCGGGCCCCTAAAAACGATGGCGGCCCGTGGCATGCGCATTCAGTTGAACGGCGAACCCTTTGAACTGCCCGACGGTGAAACCGTCGCGGCCCTGCTGACCCGCCTGGACCTGACCGGGCGTCGCGTCGCAGTGGAGCTCAACCTGGATATCGTCCCGCGTAGCCAGCACGCCGAGACCTCGCTGAAGGAAAACGACCAGGTTGAAGTGGTCCACGCCATCGGTGGCGGTTAGCCCGCCACGGCGGTAACGCATTCTGCAGAACCTCATCCAAACAGAGGATTTCCCATGAGCATCGTTCGTAACGACAAGCCTTTCGTCCTGGCCGGTCGTACCTACCAGTCCCGCTTGCTGGTCGGCACCGGCAAATACCGCGACATGGAAGAGACCCGCCAGGCCATCGAAGCCTCGGGTGCCGAAATCGTGACGTTCGCCGTGCGCCGCACCAACCTGGGCCAGATCGAAGGCGAACCGAACCTGCTCGAAGTGCTGTCCCCAGACCGCTACACCTTCCTGCCGAACACCGCCGGTTGCTACGACGCCATCGAAGCCGTGCGCACCTGCCGCCTAGCCCGTGAGTTGCTGGACGGCCACAACCTGGTGAAGCTGGAAGTGCTGGCCGACCAGAAAACCCTGTTCCCCAACGTGATCGAAACCCTCAAGGCCGCCGAGACCCTGGTCAAGGAAGGCTTCGACGTGATGGTCTACACCAGCGATGACCCGATCATCGCCCGGCAGCTGGCAGAAATCGGCTGTATCGCCGTGATGCCACTGGCTGGCCTGATCGGTTCCGGCCTGGGCATCTGCAACCCGTACAACCTGCAGATCATCCTCGAAGAAGCCAAAATCCCGGTGCTGGTGGACGCGGGTGTGGGCACGGCCTCCGACGCGACCATCGCCATGGAGCTGGGTTGCGACGCGGTGCTGATGAACTCGGCCATCGCCCATGCCCAGCAGCCGGTCATGATGGCCCAAGCCATGAACCACGCCATCGTCGCGGGCCGCCTGGCCTACCTCGCCGGGCGGATGCCGAAAAAACTCTATGCCAGCGCCTCTTCGCCGCTGGATGGTCTGATCAAGTAAGAGCCATTGATGACTGAATCAAACGAAACGCCGAACACCGTGGAAGCGGGCGACGAGTCCAAGCACCGCCGCATCAAGAGTTTTGTGATGCGCGCCGGCCGTATGACCGAAGGCCAGCAAAAGGGCCTGGAGCAAGGCACGCCGCTGTACGTGTTGCCGCTGGCCGACGCGCCGGTGGATTACGACCAGGTGTTCGGTCGTTCGGCCCCGCGGTCCCTGGAAATCGGATTCGGTATGGGTCACTCCCTGCTGGAGATGGCCGCTGCCGCGCCGGAGCAGGATTTCATCGGTGTGGAAGTCCACCGTCCAGGTGTCGGCGCATTGCTCAATGGCGTGCTGACCCAGGGCCTGACCAACCTGCGAGTCTACGACTGCGACGCGATTGAAGTGCTCAACCGCTGCATCGCCGACAACAGCCTCGACCGCCTGATGCTGTTCTTCCCGGACCCATGGCACAAAGCCCGTCACCACAAGCGCCGTATCGTCCAGGCCTCCTTCGCGGAGCTGGTACGCAGCAAGCTCAAGGTGGGCGGCATCCTGCACATGGCCACCGACTGGGAACCGTACGCGGAATACATGCGGGAAGTGATGAACGTTGCCCCTGGCTACCGCAACCTGGCGGAAGACGGCAAATGCGTGCCACGCCCGGCCGAGCGGCCGATCACCAAGTTCGAACGCCGTGGTGAGCGGTTGGGGCATGGGGTGTGGGACTTGAAGTTCGAGAAGTTGGCTTAAACAGTCATCAGCTTGAAATGCAATCAAATGTGGGAGCTGGCTTGCCTGCGATACAGACACCTCGGTATATCAGTGATACAGAGGTGATGCTATCGCAGGCAAGCCAGCTCCCACATTTGTTTTGTAGTGCCTGCTGGATCAGCGGCGGTCTGCCACTACCCCAATCAACACCAGCACCACGATCAGCACCGGCGCCAGGCTGTAGTTATTGAACTGGCTCAGCCCCCGCACAATCCACGGCGTAGCGTAGATCAACGCCGCACCGCTGCCGATCAGGCACAGCAGGGCCATCAAGGGTACGCGCAAGGCGCCGGCAATGTTGCCCAGGCGTGCTTCGACCCAGCCCTTGATATCGGCGCCGAACAGCACCAGCAAACAACCCACCAGGGCCAGGGAGATTTCCGACAGGTTGCTACGGCTCCAGCGGGATACGGTGGCGAGCAGGTCGAGTACCAGATCCATTCGATTTCCTTAAGAGCGATCAGCTCAAAAACGTCTGCAACAGGTCATTGAGAAAGAGTTGCCCGCGGTCGGTTGCCGCCAGGCGTGACGGTTCGACCTGCATTAATCCACTTTGTTCTGCCTCGCGGCGGCCTTCATCGAGGCTGGCCAGATCAAGGCCGGTGCGTTCGGCGTAGAGCTTGGCATCGACCCCTTCGGTGAGGCGCAGAGCGTTCATCAGAAACTCGAACGGCAGTTCGTCGTTGGTCAGCTCTTTCGCTCCGGCCTGGAAGCTTTTGGCCGGGTTGAGGTAGTCCTTGGGTGCGCGGGTTTTCCAGGTGCGGACGATGCGCCCGTCCGGGTGGCTGAGCTTGCCGTGGGCGCCGGCGCCGATGCCGATAAAGTCGCCAAAGCTCCAGTAATTCAGGTTATGCCGTGCCGGCCGCCCCGGTTGGGCATAGGCCGACACCTCGTATTGCGCGTAACCGTGTTCGGCGAGCAGCGCCTGGCCGGCTTCCTGGATATCCCACAGCGTATCGTCTTCGGGCAGCGCGGGCGGCTGGTTCCAGAAGACGGTGTTGGGTTCCAGGGTCAGTTGATACCAGGACAGGTGGGTTGGCTTCAACGCAATGGCCTGGCGCAGGTCGCTCAGGGCATCGTCGAGGGATTGATTGGGCAGGCCGTGCATCAAGTCCAGATTGAAGTTATCGAACCCGGCCTGGCGCGCCATGCCAGCGGCGCGCACGGCTTCATCGCCATTATGGATGCGGCCCAGGGCTTCAAGCTTCTCTTGCTGGAAGCTCTGGATGCCGATGGACAGGCGATTGATCCCCAGTTTGCGGTACGCCACGAACTTCTCTTGCTCGAAGGTTCCGGGGTTGGCTTCCAGGGTGATCTCGATATCTGCGGCGAACCGAATACGGGCTTCAACGCCTTTGAGCAAGCGGCCCAAGGCGGCGGCGCTGAACAGGCTGGGCGTGCCGCCACCGAAGAAAATCGAGCTCAGTTCCCGGCCATAAACGGCGTGCAGGTCTTGATCCAGATCCGCCAGCAATGCATCTACATACTCTTCTTCCGGCAGCACCTTGCTGGCGGTGTGGGAGTTGAAGTCGCAATACGGGCATTTGCGCACGCACCACGGGATGTGGATGTATAGCGCCAGGGGCGGCAGATGGGGCAGGGCCGCCCGTGGTGTTTGCGCGCCACCGTGGATCAGCGGCTGCGCAGAGGTGTTCTGGGTCATTTCAAGCCCAGGCGCTGGCGCAGCAAGGCCATGGCGCGGGCGCGGTGGCTGATCTGGTTCTTGTCGGCCGGGCTCAGTTCGGCGCTGGAGACATTGCGCTCCGGCACCCAGAATAGCGGGTCATAACCGAAGCCATGCTCACCGCTGGCGGCGTGCAGGATGCGCCCGTGCCACAAGCCTTCGCACAGGATCGGCAGCGGATCATCGGCATGTCGCACCAGGGCCAGCACGCAGACGAACTGTGCACCACGTTCGGCGTCGGGCACGTCCTTGAGCGCGTCGAGCAGCTTGGCGTTATTGGCTGCATCGCCCTTGCCGTCAGCGTAACGGGCCGAATAAATGCCGGGCGCGCCGCCGAGAAAGTCCACCGCCAGGCCCGAGTCATCCGCCAGGGCCGGCAGGCCGGAGATGCGTGCTGCGTTGCGGGCCTTGAGGATCGCGTTCTCAACGAACGACAAGCCGGTTTCTTCCGGTTCGACCTGGCTGAACTCGCCAATCGAACGCAGTTGCACGGATTCACCGAGCATGGCCTGCAGTTCTTTGAGTTTGCCGGCGTTATGGCTGGCCAGTACGAGTTGGGTAAGGTTCATCATTCGGCCGGAAACAGTTCTTGGTTGAATTGGAAACCATGGGCTTTGCCGCCGGTTTCAACGTTGATGGTAAACGTCTTGTATTCGCGCTGGGTCACCGAGTAGGGCGCGAGGTAGCTGATGCCGCCTTTCTCTTCGATTTGCTTGAACGTCAGGATTTCGCTTTTGCCGCCCAGGTCTTTGATGGTACCCGTCACTTGCGCCGCGACCGGGGCCACGCCCTTGATCACGGTCACATTGATCAAGCCCTTCTCCTTGCTGCGCACCACGCCAACATTCTGCGCGGTCTCCGGTGGCAGGAAGCTGGAGGTGAAGGTGTTGTAGTGAACGGTGATATCGCCGAAGTCTTTTTTGCGATTAGCGTCGATAGTGTCGGCGGCCATGGCGCTGGCGCCCAGGCATGCGGTCAATAGAAAAATAGCCAAACGACTCATGAACGTCCCTCTTGAAGATGATTAGACGGCAACTTTGTGGTCGGTCAGGCCAGGACTGCTGACCCGGTAAATACCGATTTCGCCCAGTAGATTGGGCCATAGCTTACTCGCCCAGCCGTGGCGGTGCTGTTGATCGACGGCAAGGCGGTTGATGACCTTGGCTTCACGCTCGCCACACAGGGCTTCGAAGTCTTCGAAGGTGCAGAAGTGGATGTTCGGCGTGTTGTACCACGTGTACGGCAGGAAATCCGAGACCGGCATACGGCCCTTGGTGGCCAGGTACCAGCGGCAGCGCCAGTGGCCGAAGTTGGGGAAGGTGATGATGCATTGGCGCCCGACCCGCAGCATTTCGTCGAGGATGCGGTCCGGGTAGTGCACGGCTTGCAGGGCCTGGGTCATCACCACGATGTCGAAGCTGTTGCTGGCGAAGTTGCCCAGGCCCTTGTCCAGGTCCTGCTCGATTACGTTGATGCCCTTGGCCACGCATTGGGCGATGTTGTCCGGGTCGTTTTCCAGGCCGTAGCCGGTGACTTGCTTGTTGTCGCGCAGCCAGCTCAGCAGTTCGCCATCGCCGCAGCCCAGGTCGAGCACGCGGCTGCCGGCGGGGATCCAGTCTTGGATGATTTCCAGGTCGGCTCTCATGGCGTTCTCACAGTGCGATTCGATTCATGTAGTTGCTAAAGGCCTGCAGGTAACGCGGGATCGGAATCAGGAAGGCGTCGTGGCCTTGCGGTGCATCGATCTCCAGGTAGCAGACGTCCTTCTTGGCAGCCATAAGGGCATCCACCAGCTCACGGGAGCGGGCCGGCGAGAAGCGCCAGTCGGTAGTGAATGACATCACGCAGAACTTGGCCGTGGCGTGCTCGAAGGTTTTCGCCAGGTCGTCGTCGTGGTTGGCCGCCGGGTCGAAGTAGTCCAGGGCCTTGGTCATCAACAGGTAGGTGTTGGCATCAAAACGTCCGGAAAACTCTTCGCCCTGATAGCGCAGGTAGCTTTCCACCTGGAACTCGACGCTGTGGAAGTCGTAGTTGAGCTTCTCGCTCTTGAGGCCACGGCCGAATTTTTCGCCCATGGAATCATCGGACAGGTAGGTGATATGCCCCACCATCCGCGCCAGCATCAGGCCGCGCTTGGGGATCACGCCGGCTTCCTGGAACGAACCGCCGTGGAACTCGGGGTCGGTGAGGATGGCCTGGCGCGCCACTTCGTTGAAGGCGATGTTCTGCGCCGACAGCTTGGGCGCCGAGGCGATGGCCAGGCAATGGCGCACACGGTCGGGGTAGCTGATGGTCCATTGCAGCGCCTGCATACCGCCCAGGCTGCCACCAATTACCGCGGCCCACTGGTGGATGCCCAGCAGGTCGGCCAGGCGTGCCTGGCTGTGTACCCAGTCTTCTACGGTCAACACCGGGAAGTCCGCGCCGAATGGCTTGCCGGTGTCCGGGTTGAGGCTGCTGGGGCCGGTGGAGCCATTGCAGCCGCCGAGGTTGTTCAGGCTGACCACGAAGAACTTGTTGGTGTCGATGGGCTTGCCGGGGCCGATGCAACTGTCCCACCAGCCGGGTTTGCGCTCGTCAACGCTGTGGAAACCGGCGGCGTGATGGTGGCCGGACAGGGCGTGGCAGATCAGCACGGCGTTGCTCGCCGTGGCGTTCAGTTGGCCGTAGGTTTCGTAGATCAGGTCGTAGGCAGGCAACGAACGGCCGCAGGCCAGGGCCAGCGGTTCGCTGAAGTGCGCCACTTGAGGCACGACCAGTCCAACAGAATCGGGGGGAAAGGCAGCTGGCATCGACCCTGCTCTCGTTTAAATGAGGCGTAAGTCTAAAGAGCGGGGACCCTAGCGGCAAGCAATGGTCTGTACCAGTACGCAGATACAAAATGTGGAAAGGGTTTATGTGGGAGCCGGGCTTGCCCGCGATGCAGGCACCGCGGTTTTCAGACACACCGAGGTGATGCTATCGCAGGCAAGCCAGCTCCCACACAAGCCAGCTCCCATAGGGGCTACGGCATTCAGATCAGGCCGAACAGCTCTTTGGGCATGTAGGCAAAGTATGCCAGGCGTGGAATCACCCAGCTCTGCAGCAACTGAATCACGATAAACGCAAAGATCGGCGAGATATCCAGGCCACCCAGGTTCGGGATCAGGCGACGGAAGGGTGCCAGCACCGGTTCGGTGATCTGGGCCACCAGTTCGGTGCCCGGGCTACGGCTGCCGGGTGCGACCCACGACAGGATCACGCTGATGATCATCGACCAGAAAATGATCTTCAGGAACAGCGAGAAAATACCGATCAGGCCCCACGGCAACAGCAGTACGGTGAACGCCTGATAGCCGTTGAGCATCAGGATCACCACGAACAGCAGGATCTGCAGCAGCAACGCCAGCACCAGCGAGGACATGTCCAGGCCGAACAGGCTCGGGATCACCCGGCGCAGCGGCTTGAGCAGCGGTTGGGTGGCCTTGACCACGAACTGGCACAACGGGTTGTAGAAGTTCGCCCGCACCAGTTGCAGGATAAAGCGCATCAGCACGATCAGCAGGTACAGGCTGCCCAAGGTCTGAATGATGAAAATGGCAGCGTCATTGATTCCGAGCATGTTTGATTACCTTGGTAAGGGACGACTATTTGCCCAGTTGCTCAGCCATCTCGGCCGAACGATGTGCCGCGGCACCCAGTGCTTTTTCCACCAGGGCCTCAAAGCCCCCGGCCTGGAACGATTCGATGGCGGCTTGCGTGGTGCCGCCCGGCGACGTTACCCGACGGCGCAGTTCGGCGGCATCGACATCGCTGCCGACAGCCATTTTCGCGGCGCCCAGGGCCGTGTGCTCAGCCAGTTGTTCGGCAACGTCGTGGGGCAGGCCCAGCTTGACGCCAGCGGCGGTCATGGCCTCGATCAACAGGAAGAAGTAGGCCGGGCCGCTGCCGGAAACGGCGGTGACCGCATCCAGTTGCTGCTCCTGCTCCAGCCATACGGCAAGGCCTACCGCAGACAGCAATTCCTGAGCCTGGTCACGCTGCTGCGCACTGACTTCAGCGGTGGCGTACAAACCGCTTACGCCCTGGCGCAGCAACGCTGGGGTATTGGGCATGCAACGTACGATCGGCTGGTCACCGAGCCAGGTCTTCATGCTGGCACAGGTGATGCCGGCGGCAATGGACACCACCAATTGATGCGGCTGCAGGCTTGGACGCAGGCTCTCGCACACGGCCTTCATGGCTTGTGGTTTGACCGCCAGCACGATCACATCGACGCCGTGGATGGCTTCGGCGTTGTCGGCAAAGGTCTTGATACCGTGTTCGGCGCTGACGCGCTCGCGGGTTTCGTCACCCGGGTCGCTGGCGCGGATCTGTTCGGCGTCCAGGCCCTTGGCCCGCAGGCCACCGATCAGGCTGGCCGCCATGTTACCGGCGCCGATAAAGGCAATACGCGTGTTGCTCATGACAGGTCCTTATTTTCGAGGGAAGTCAGCCGTTTTGCGGCTGGCCGTAGTCGCGGGCGCCAAACAGGGCGGTACCGATCCGCACCCAGGTGGCGCCTTGGGCGATGGCCGACTCAAGGTCATGGCTCATGCCCATGGAAAGTGTGTCCAGCGCCAGGTTCAAGCTGGCTTGCAGGTCGCGTACGCTGGCAAACGCCGCATCCTGTGCGGCCCGGTCTTCAGTCGGCTCGGGGATCGCCATCAGGCCGCGCAGCTTCAAGCGTGGCAGGGCGCTGATCGCGTTGGCCAGGGCCGGCAGGTCGGCAGGCGTACAGCCGGATTTGCTGGCCTCGCCACTGACATTGACCTGGATGCAGATATTCAGCGGCGGCAGGTCGGCCGGGCGTTGTTCGGACAGGCGTTGTGCGATTTTCAGGCGGTCCACGGAATGCACCCAAGCGAAGTTCTCGGCGATCGCGCGAGTCTTGTTCGATTGAATGGGGCCGATGAAGTGCCAACTCAAGGGCAAGTCGGTTAAATCCGCCTGTTTGCCCAGGGCTTCCTGCAGGTAGTTCTCGCCAAAGTCGCGCATCCCAGCGGCATAGGCGTCGCGCACGGCTTGTGCGGGTTTGGTCTTGCTCACGGCCAGCAGGTGGATGCTGCTTGCGTCACGTTGCACGGCGTCGGCTGCGGCGCGGATGCGCTGGCTAACCAGGCCAATGTTGTCTGCTATCGTCGACATTCAAGATGCGCCCGTGGATATGGAGTCCGCGGCATTCTACTGGAAATGGAAAGCCCTATGGATATCACGCAATTGCTGACGGCCAGCGTAAGCCGTGGCGCCTGTGACCTGCATTTGTCGGCCGGCCTGGCGCCGATGCTGCGAGTCGATGGCGAGGTCTGGCCGATGGATGAGCCGGTGCTGAACGCAGCGCAACTGGTCGATCTGGTGAGCCCTTTGTTGAATAAACACCAACAAAAGGATTTCGAAACATCTCTTGAAACGGATTTTGCCTTCGAATTGCCGGGAGTCGCACGCTTTCGGGCGAACGTGTTCCGCCAGAATCGCGGTATAGGCGCGGTGTTTCGAGCCATCCCGACCGAGGTCCAGAGCCTGGAAGACCTTGGGTTGGGCGAGGTGTTCCAGCGTATGGCGCAGTTCCCCCGTGGCCTGGTGCTGGTCACCGGGCCTACCGGTTCGGGCAAGTCCACCACGCTGGCGGCGATGATCGATTATCTGAACCGGCACCGGCGCCAGCACATCCTCACGCTTGAAGACCCCATCGAATTTATCCACAGGCCGAAACTGGCCCTGATCACCCAGCGCCAGGTGCACCGCGATACCCACAGCTTCTGCGTGGCGCTGCGCTCGGCCCTGAGGGAAGACCCGGATGTGATCCTGGTGGGCGAATTGCGCGACCTCGAAACCATCCGTCTGGCCTTGACGGCCGCTGAGACCGGGCACCTGGTGTTTGGCACCCTGCACACTTCATCGGCTGCAAAGACGGTAGACAGGCTGGTGGACGTCTTCCCGGCCGGGGAAAAGGCCATGGTCCGCTCGATGTTGTCGGAGTCGTTGCAGGCGGTGGTGTCCCAGGTACTGGTGAAGAAGGTCGGCGGCGGCCGTGTGGCCGCCCATGAAATCATGCTGGGCACGCCGGCGATTCGCAATCTGATCCGTGAGGACAAGGTGGCGCAGATGGTGTCGGCAATTCAGACCGGGGGCGCGTTGGGGATGAAGACGCTGGATATGAGTTTGAAGGCGTTGGTCGGCGCGGGGTTGATCAGGCGGGAAGAGGCGCGGGAGAAGGCGAGGGTGCCTGCAGATATCTAAAACGCACAGATACTCAATGTGGGAGCTGGCTTGCCTGCGATAGCGGGCTGTCAGGCGCTCTCTCTGCCAACTGACACACCGTCATCGCAGGCAAGCCAGCTCCCACATTTGATTGCATTTCAAATGGGGAGCTTCAGTGGCGCCTGGCTTAGCGCTGCACGATCCGCAGGTTGCTGTTCTGCTCTTTAGGCAGCACACGCTTGGCAATCACGTAGTTCTTGTCCCAGAACGGCTTTTTCAGCGTGTCGATGCTCACCGACTTGCCACGACGCGGCGCGTGGATAAAGCGGTCGTTGCCCAGGTAGATGGCAACGTGGTTGACCTGGCGGCTCTTCAACTTGAAGAACAACAGATCGCCCGGCTTCAGGTCTTTGCGATCAACCTTCAAGCCGTGGCCGGCAGCCATGGCGTTGGAGGTGCGTGGCAAATCCACCGCTTTTACATCGTTGAATGCATATTTAACCAGCCCGCTGCAGTCGAACCCTTTACTTGGGCTGCTGCCGCCCCAACGATAAGGAGTACCCAGCACGTTGACGGCACGGCTGAGGACGTTGCTGCTTTGCCTGGTGTTGACAGCCATCAGGCCGGGCGTTGCTTTACCGTGTGCCTTGCTCAGTTGAGTCGGGCGGTTGACGGTCAGCTTTACCGATTTGGCCTTGGTGGTTGTGCTGTGGACTTTAGGGGTGAAACCATTGACGTTCGGAAGTCGTTGCTCACGATTGGTGGCGTGGGCGGCCAGTGGCATTAATAGGCAGATGGTCAGCCATGTCTTGAAAAATGGTCGCATTAGGCGTGGCTCTTATGGGTTTGCGCGCAACTTTATAACAGCTTTTTGTGTCGTTCTCAGGCCGTTTGTCGACTGAACCTTGGGGTCAAATCCAGGAAAAACGCGACGAATTGCCGCAATTGTCCTACACAAGTCAGGTGGCATAAGGCTTTGAGGGCAGGAAGATACCATTTGCCGTACGTCGGGCGCTCGTAAAAAAGTCACAAAGAAAATGAAAAAATTTATCTATCGAAGCAAAAGAGGTACTCCATGAACACCTATCAACAGGTTGGTCAGCAGCAAGATACCCATAGCAAGGTGATCGGTTACCTGCTGTGGATTTTCGGTTTTACCGGGGCGCATCGCTTTTATTACGGCAAACCCGTGACCGGCACGATCTGGTTTTTTACCTTCGGTCTGCTGGGCATTGGTTGGTTGATCGACGTATTCCTCATCCCGGCCATGGACCGTGAAGCCGACCTGCGTTTTACCGCTGGGCCTATCGAATACAACGTCGCGTGGATCCTGTTGGCGTTCCTGGGCCTGTTCGGTGTGCACCGTATGTACCAGGGCAAATGGATCACCGGCCTGATCTACCTGCTGACCGGCGGTTTGTTCCTGATCGGGGTGCTGTATGACTTCTGGACGTTGAATACGCAGATCTCGATCCGCAATACCGAGCGCAACAGCGGCCGCTGAATAACCTGTAGGAGCGAGCTTGCTCGCGAAGAACGTCAACGATGACGCAGTGCTGACAGGCTGCCCTCGTCGCCTATACGTTTTTCGCGAGCAAGCTCGCTCCTACAGTTTTGCCAGCATCAGGCCTGGTAGCTGATCCGCCCATCCATCAAGGTGTAGCGCACCGTCGCCGGCAGGCTGTGGCCAATGAACGGGCAGTTTTCACCCTTGGACAACCAATGCTCCCCGGCCACCGTCGAGCTGCCCAGGTCAAACAGCACCAGGTCCGCTGGCGAACCGACTTCAAGCTTGCCCGCCGGCAGGCGCAGGGCGTCGGCCGGGCCGGCGCTCAGGCGGGCCAATAGCGTCGGCAGGTCGAGCAAGCCGTCTTCCACCAATGTCATCGCCAGCGGCAACAACAACTCCACGCTACTGATACCCGGCTCGGTCGCGCCAAATGGCGCCAGCTTGGCGTCACGCTCGTGAGGCTGGTGATGGCTGGAAATCGCCGACACCACTCCCGACTTCACCGCCGCGCGCAAACCGTCACGGTCGGCCTTGGTTCGCAGGGGAGGTTGCACGTGATACAGGCTGGAAAAGTCGATCAGCGCCTCATCCGTCAGGATCAATTGGTACAACGCCACATCCGCCGTCACCGGCAAGCCACGGGCCTGGGCCTGGGCGATCAGGGCGACGCCGCGGGCGCTGGTCAATTGGCTGAAGTGCGCGCGTACGCCGCTTTGCTCCACCAGCAACAGGTCGCGGGCCAGGGCCACGGTTTCGGCGGTTTCCGGGATGCCCGGCAGGCCGAGGAAGCTGGCGACTGCCCCTTCATGGGCCAGGCCGCCTTCGGCCAGGTCGCGGTCCTGGGAATGGAAGATCACCGTCAGGTCGAAGGTGGCCGCGTATTCCAGGGCACGGCACAGCGTGCGGGTGCTGCGAAAACTTTCCAGGCCGTTGCTGAAGGCCACGCAACCGGCGTCGCGCAGGGCGATCAGTTCGGCCAGTTGTTCGCCATCCAGGCCCTTGCTCAAGGCGCCGACGGGAAACACCTTGCAATTGCCGGCTTCACGGGCGCGGTCCAGGATCAGCTCGGTCACCGCCGAAGTGTCCAGCACCGGCTTGGTGTTCGGCGGGCAGCACAGGCTGGTCACGCCACCGGCCGCAGCGGCCTGGGTTTCGCTGTTGATGTTGCCTTTGCGGCTGTAGCCCGGTTCGCGCAGGGCGACATTCAGGTCCACCAGCCCGGGCGCGGCTACAAGGCCCTTGGCGTCGATGCTTTCGATGGCGTTGAAGCCGGCAGGTGCGGCGCCAATGGCGATGATCTTGCCGGCGTCCAGATAAAGATCGGTAACTTGGTCCAGGCCACTGGCTGGATCGATGACTCGGGCGCCGAGAATGCTGAGCTTCACTGGGCCTGCTCCTGCTCGAATTGACGTTGCGCGGTCTGCCCGCTCATGGCCATGGACAGCACGGCCATGCGTACCGCGATGCCGTAGGTCACTTGGTTCAAGATCACCGACTGCGGGCCATCGGCCACCGCCGACTCAATCTCCACCCCGCGGTTGATCGGCCCTGGGTGCATCACGATGGCATCCGGCTTGGCCCCGGCCAAACGTGCGGTGGTCAGGCCGAACAGGCGGTAGAACTCGCCTTCGCTGGGCAGCAAGCCACCGGCCATGCGCTCGCGTTGCAGGCGCAGCATGATCACCACGTCCACATCCTTGAGGCCCTCGGCCATGTCGGTGTAGACCTTCACGCCATACTGTTCGATGCCGATGGGCAGCAGGGTCTTCGGCGCGATCACGCGGATATCCGGGCAGCCCAGGGCTTTGAGGGCCAGCATGTTCGAGCGTGCTACACGGGAGTGCAGGATGTCGCCGACGATGGCCACCGAGAGGTTTTCAAAGCCGCCCTTGTGCCGACGGATGGTGAGCATGTCGAGCATACCCTGGGTCGGGTGGGCGTGGCGGCCGTCGCCGCCGTTGATGACCGCTACCTGCGGGCACACATGCTCGGCGATGAAGTGCGCGGCGCCGGAGTCGCCGTGGCGTACCACGAACATGTCGGCGGCCATGGCTTCGAGGTTGCGCAGGGTGTCGAGCAGGGTCTCGCCCTTGCTCGCCGACGAGGTGGACACGTTCAGCGTGATCACGTCGGCCGACAGCCGCTGGGCTGCCAGTTCAAAGGTGGTGCGGGTGCGGGTGGAGTTCTCGAAGAACACATTGCAGATGGTCTTGCCGCGCAGCAGCGGGACCTTCTTCACCGCGCGGCCGCCGACTTCAAGGAACGAATCGGCGGTATCGAGGATTTCGGTGAGCAGTTCGCGGGGCAAACCGTCGAGGGACAAGAAATGTTGCAACTGGCCCTGAGCATTGAGCTGCAGCGGGCGCTTGGCATCTAGAGGCGTCATCGCGGGGACTCTGTACAAGGCGGTTTAAAGGGCAAGGTCTTGCAGTTCGAGTTCGAGCGGCGTGGGACCGGACAATTTTACCCGCTGCCGGGCTTGCAAAGACAGTGTTGCGCCCACGACATCCGGGCTGATCGGCAATTCGCCAGCATCCAGGTCCAGCAGGCACACCAACGTAATGCTGGCGGGGCGGCCGTAATCGAACAGTTCGTTCATGGCGGCGCGTATGGTACGGCCGCTCATCAATACGTCATCGATCAGAATCAGGTGCTGGCCCTCAACCTCAAATGGCAGGGCCGAGGGTTGCACCTGTGGGTGCAGGCCGTTCTGGCTGAAGTCGTCGCGGTAGAAGGACACGTCCAGTGTACCCAGGGGCGAATCGCTGCCCAGTTCTTCCAGTAACGCCTGGGCTACCCAGACGCCGCCGGTGCGGATGCCGATTAAGCGCGGTTCGCTGATGCCGCGGTGTTCCAGGTGCGCCTTGAGGCGTAATGCCATCTGGCTGATCAGTTCGGCGGGATTGGGCAGGCTCATGGGGGCTCCTTTTTAAGTGTGTAGGGGCAAGCGTGCTCGCGAAAAACTCATGGGTACCGCGTTCATCCAGCCTTCACGCGGTATCGTTAACGTTCTTCGCGGGCAAGCCCGCTCCCACAGGATCGCGGCGGGTCAGGATTCAAATAAAGCGGTGTTTTCATCCAGCCAACCCTGCAACAGCAAGGCGGCGGCGATGGCGTCCACGGGGTTGTCGCGGTAACTGCCCTTCTGCCCGCCGCGGTCACGGCGCTCACCCTTGGCTTCAAAGGTGGTCAGGCGCTCATCGTGGGTATAGAAGGGCAGGTTGTAGCGGCCATTGAGGCGGCGCGCGAATTTTTCGGCGCGCAGGCACATGTCGCTGGGGGTGCCATCCATGTTCAGGGGCAGGCCGACCACCACAGCGTCGGGCTTCCACTCTTTGATAAGGGCTTCAACCTGGTTCCAGTCCGGTATGCCGTTCTGGGCCTTCAAGGTGCACAGCTCGCGGGCCTGGCCGGTAATAACCTGGCCGACCGCTACGCCGATCTGTTTGGTGCCGTAGTCAAAACCCAGGATCAGACGCAAGGCCATCAGGCGTGCCCCGCCTGGCTGGTCAACAGGCTGAGGTTGACCCGCAGCTTGGCGGCGGCAGCGTCAAGGCGCAGTTCGCTGGCGGTGTTGAACAGGATGTCGGCGTCGAACGGGCAGGTCAGCCAGGCATTGCTCGCCAGTTCGGCTTCCAGTTGCCCGGCTTCCCAACCGGCGTAGCCCAGGGTAATCACGCTTTGCTCAGGGCCGACGCCATCGGCGATCGCGAACAGCACGTCCTGAGACGTGGACAGTGACACGCCCTCAAGATCCACCGTGGCCTGGTATTGCGGCCCGGTGGGGTGCAACACAAAGCCGCGATCGGTCTGCACCGGCCCGCCGATATAGATCGGCACATCCTGGCAGCGGCTCGGTGGGTCGAGTTCCGGGCGCAATTGCTCAAGGATATCGGCCAGGCTCAGCTCCTGTGGACGGTTGACCACCAGCCCCATGGCACCATTGGCCGTGTGCTCGACGATGTAGGTCAAGGTCTGCGCAAAGTTCGGGTCGGCCATGTGGGGCATGGCGATCAGGAATTGGTGCTTGAGGTAGGTCGGGCTGACGTTTTTCATGTCCGCTAGTGTGGCGTTGGAGGGGCGAACTGACAAGTGTAGGAGCGAGCTTGCTCGCGAAGGTCGTCAACGATTATGCGTGCTGCCTTAATGAACGTGTCGTCCTGGGGTTTTTCGCGAGCAAGCTCGCTCCTACAGTAGGCGGGGCGGGTCAGTTGCTGGACAGCCGGTCGCCCTTGGCAAACTTCCAGGTGCGGATGATTTCCAGGCGGTCCACGTCATTCAAGTCGCCGCTGAACGGCGCAAAAGGCGCGGCCAGACGCACGATGCGCTGGGCGGCCTGGTCCAGCAGCGGTTGGCCGGAGGACTCCAGCACCTGCACTTCATAGAGCGAACCGTCACGGTTGATCGATACCAGCAAGCGCAAGTTGCCATAAATCTGCTGACGCCGGGCTTCGTCCGGGTAATTGAGGTTGCCGATGCGCTCGACCTTCTTGCGCCACTCGTCCTTATACCAGGCGCCTTTGTCGCGCATGGTCGACGCGGCGTTCAGGCGGTAGATGCGCGGGCGCTTGGCGTACAGCTGTTGTTCGTGGGCCAGTTCGGCTTCCAGGCTGGAAATTTCGTCGGACAGCGTCGAACTGTCGAAGGTTGGCGCGGGCTTCACCGGCTCGGGCTTGGGTTCAGTCCTGGTTTTTTCGCGCTGGGTCGGGGCCTTTTGCGGCTTGGGCGCAACGGTGGTCACGGCGGCCTTGGGCGTTGCCTGCTTGACCTCGGGCTTGGGCACCGGCGGCGGGGTGACCTTATTGACCTTGTTGTCCTGGAACGGCGCCACTTCAGTGGTCTTGGGCACGGCTTTCTTGTCGAGCGTACCGCTGCCCTGCTGGTTGTCCTGGGCAAGAAAGTCGGCCTTTTCGGGCTTCTTCTCACTTTTGAACGTAGCCAGGGTGATTTCCAGGGTCTTGGTGATCTGCTTGGGCTCGACCATGGTGAAGCCCACGCCCAGCAACAAGGCGAGGTGAATCAGTGCGGCGAGAAACAGGGTAAATCCGAGCCGATCAGCCGGGCGCACGCCTTGATGGGTGAGTTCTGGGGGCAGTTCGGACGGGAGTGTCATGACAAGAAAACCAACATCGCGCGTTTCACAGGTGGCGCATGATAACGCAATGTTGGTGTGTGTCCGGCTGTTCTATGTCACTTGGCTTGTAGCTTGCGCTCAATGGCGGCCATCAGCATTTCGCCGATGTTCGTGCCAAATGCATTGTCGATCTCGCGAATACAGGTTGGACTGGTGACGTTGATTTCCGTGAGGCTCTCACCAATTACGTCGAGTCCGACAAACAGCAGACCTTTTTCCCGCAGGGTCGGGCCAACTTGAGCGGCGATCCAGCGGTCCTTGTCCGACAACGGACGTGCTTCACCACGACCACCGGCCGCCAGGTTGCCACGGGTCTCGCCCGCTGCGGGGATGCGCGCCAGGCAGTAGTCCACTGGCTCGCCGTCGATCATCAGGATGCGCTTGTCGCCGTCCTTGATCGCCGGCAGGTAAGCCTGGCCCATGATCTGCTGGGTGCCCAGCGCAGTCAGGGTTTCGAGGATCACCGACAGGTTCGGGTCACCGGCGCGGTGGCGGAAGATCGAAGTGCCGCCCATGCCGTCCAGCGGTTTGAGGATCACATCGCCATGCTTGGCAGCGAATTCACGCAGTACATCGGCACGGCGGCTGACCACGGTCGGCGGCGTGCACTGCGGGAACAGGGTGGCAAACAGCTTTTCATTGCAGTCGCGCAGGCTCTGCGGCTTGTTGACGATCAACACGCCGGCGCGTTCGGCCTGCTCCAGCAGGTAGGTGGAGTACACAAACTCCATGTCGAACGGCGGATCCTTGCGCATCAGGATCACATCGAGGTCGCTCAGGGGGCTGTCGATTTCATCCGAAAGCTCGAACCATTTCTCGGGGTTGGCGAATACCTGCAACGGACGCATCCGCGCCCGCGCCTCGCCGTCGCCCTGGTACAGGTCGCGCTGTTCCATATAGAACAACGTCCAGCCGCGGGCCTGGGCGGCCAGGAGCATGGCCAGCGAACTGTCCTTTTTATAGGAAATGCTGGCGATTGGGTCCATGACAATGCCGACGCGAACGCTCATGGGGGATTTCCTCTAGCAAATTAGGGCGCATAAAAGTGGCGTCAGAGTGGCGCTGTGGTTGTTGTGGGTCAAGGAAAAACCACCGGGTGGGTGCCTCGATAGATTGCGCCCGGAGACTGTGCTAAAAAGACTGCCACGGCGTAGCAGCCCTTGAATTCCAAGGCTTGCGGCGCTCATCCTGTGCAACATCAGGCAGTACACACCGAAAACCGATTCGCTGTGGCGATGGTAGAGCAGATATGGAACAGCATTCCAACGCCTTGAGAGTGATGGTGATCGACGATTCGAAAACGATCCGCCGCACCGCCGAGACACTGTTGAAGAACATGGGGTGCGAGGTCATCACCGCCATCGACGGTTTCGATGCCCTGGCGCGGATTGTGGATCATCACCCGCACATTATCTTTGTCGACATCATGATGCCGCGCCTGGATGGCTACCAGACCTGCGCCCTGGTGAAGAACAACCCGGCGTTCAAGGCGATCCCGGTGATCATGTTGTCCTCCAGGGATGGCCTGTTCGACAAGGCCAAGGGGCGCATCGTGGGTGTCGATCAATTTTTGACCAAACCTTTCAGCAAGGAAGAACTGCTGGGTGCGATCAAGGCCTATGTGCCTGCCTTCGCCGCAGTAGAACAAGCACACTGACGCCACCTCACAAGGGCCGGCGCCGACCAATGTAGTGGGGAAAACCATGGCACGTGTTCTGATCGTCGACGACTCGCCGACCGAAATGTACAAACTGACCGGCATGCTGGAAAAGCACGGCCATCAAGTCCTGAAAGCCGAAAACGGCGCGGACGGCGTAGCGCTGGCCCGTCAGGAAAAGCCCGACGCCGTGTTGATGGACATCGTGATGCCGGGCCTCAACGGCTTCCAGGCCACCCGCCAGTTGTCCAAGGAGCCGGAAACCAACGGTATTCCGATCATCATCATCACCACCAAGGACCAGGAAACCGACAAGATCTGGGGGGCACGCCAGGGCGCCAAGGATTACCTGACCAAGCCGGTGGATGAAGAAACCCTGATCGCCACCCTGAACAAGGTACTGGCCGGCTAAAGGCTCGCGATCATGACCGAGTCGCAAACTGCTTTCGAGCTGCTGCTGGACATCGACCGCCGCTGCCGCCTGCTGGCCGCCGACCTGCCGTCCCAGGAAACCCGCCTGCAACGCTGGAGCGGTATCGGCTTTCGCCTGGGGCCACACTGGTACGTGGCGCCCATGGGCGAGGTCGCCGAGGTGTTGCATGAACCGCGCTGCACCTTGATGCCGGGGGTCAAGCCGTGGGTCAAGGGCGTGGCCAACCTGCGCGGGCGCTTGCTGCCGGTGCTGGACCTGGGCGGTTTCCTCGGCCTTGAGTTGTCCAAGGCGCGCAAGCAAAGGCGGGTGTTGGTCGTGGAGTTCAATGACGTGTTTGTCGGGCTGCTGGTAGACGAAGTGGTCGGTATGCAGCACTTCCCATTGGACGCCTGGATGGCCAGCACCGCGTCCGGCGCGCCGTTTATCCAGGGCCAGTTCGACGGCGACCCGCAGTGGCAAGTCTTCAGCCCCTTCGCTTTGGCCCAGGCCCCTGGCTTCATGGATGTCGCCGCATGAGCACCGTTACCACGCCCAAACCCCAGGCCGCTTCGCGCAGCCGTTCGCAGATCATCGTGCTGTTTATCGCCTTGATCGTGTTCATCATGTTGCTGTTCGCCAACTTTGCGTACCTCAACACCCAGTCCACCTACGACAAGCAGTACATCGGCCACGCCGGTGAGCTGCGCGTGCTGTCCCAGCGCATTGCCAAGAACGCCACCGAAGCCGCCGCCGGCAAGGCCGCCGCGTTCAAGCTGCTGGGCGAGGCGCGCAACGATTTTGCCCAGCGCTGGGGCTACCTGAAAAAGGGTGATCCGCAAACCGGCTTGCCCGCCGCACCCAGCGCGGTACGCGCCGAAATGCGTGCGGTGCAGACCGACTGGGAAGCGCTGCTGAAAAACACCGATGCGATCCTCGCCAGCGAGCAGACCGTTCTGTCGCTGCATCAAGTGGCGGCGACCCTGGCCGAAACCGTGCCGCAACTGCAGATGGAGTCGGAAAAGGTCGTCGATATCCTGCTGCAACGCGGCGCCCCGGCCAGCCAGGTGGCGTTGGCCCAGCGCCAGTCGCTGCTGGCCGAACGGATCCTGGGGGCGGTCAACACCGTGCTTGCGGGCGATGAAACCGCCGTGCAGGCCGCCGATGCCTTCGGTCGCGACGCCAACCGTTTTGGCGTGGTGCTCAACGGTATGCTCAACGGCAACCCCGGGCTGCGTATCACCCAGGTCGAAGACCCTGACGCCCGTACGCGGTTGGCGGAGATTGCCGAGCTGTTCGAGTTTGTCTCAGGCTCCGTGGATGAAATCCTCGAAACCTCGCCGCAGTTGTTCCAGGTGCGGGCCTCGGCGAGCCATATCTTCAACCTGTCGCAAACCCTGCTCGATGAAGCCTCGCACCTGGCCACCGGTTTTGAAAACCTCGCCGGCGGCCGCAGTTTCGACACCATCGGCGGTTATCTGCTGGGCCTGTTGGCGCTGGCCTCGATCATCCTGATCGGCCTGGTGATGGTGCGCGAAACCAACCGCCAACTGCGTGAAACCGCTGAGAAGAACGAGCGTAATCAGAACGCGATTATGCGCCTGCTGGATGAAATCGAAGACCTGGCCGACGGCGACCTCACCGTCACCGCCTCGGTCACCGAAGACTTCACCGGCACCATCGCCGATTCGATCAACTATTCCGTGGATCAATTGCGTGACCTGGTCGCCACCATCAACCTGACGGCCGGGCAAGTCGCCGGCGCGGTGCAGGACACTCAGGCCACCGCCATGCACCTGGCCCAGGCGTCGGAACATCAAGCGCAGCAGATTGCCGAAGCGTCTACCGCGATCAACCAGATGGCGCAGTCCATCGACCAGGTATCGGCCAACGCCGCCGAGTCCTCAGCGGTGGCAGAGCGCTCGGTTGAGATCGCCAACAAAGGCAACGAGGTGGTGCACAACACCATCCATGGCATGGACAACATTCGCGAACAGATCCAGGACACCGCCAAGCGCATCAAGCGCCTGGGCGAGTCGTCCCAGGAAATTGGCGACATCGTCAGCCTGATCGACGACATTGCCGACCAGACCAATATCCTCGCCCTCAACGCCGCGATCCAGGCCAGTATGGCCGGCGATGCCGGGCGCGGTTTTGCGGTGGTGGCCGATGAGGTGCAGCGCCTGGCCGAGCGCTCGTCGGCGGCCACCCGGCAGATCGAAACTCTGGTGCGGGCGATCCAGGCCGACACCAACGAAGCAGTGATCTCCATGGAGCAGACCACCACCGAGGTGGTGCGCGGCGCACGCCTGGCCCAGGATGCCGGGGTCGCGCTGGAAGAGATCGAAGGCGTGTCGAAAACCCTGGCGGCGCTGATCCAGAGCATTTCCAATGCGGCGCAGCAGCAGACGTCTTCGGCCGGGCAGATTTCCCTGACCATGAATGTGATCCAGCAGATCACCACCCAGACGTCGTCGGGGTCGACCGCGACCGCCGAGAGCATTGGTAACCTGGCGAAGATGGCCAGTCAGTTGCGCAGGTCGGTGTCGGGTTTCACCTTGCCGCCACCCAAACAGGTGGACGATTGAAATACGACCTGAAGAACGCCACAGTCCAATTGTGGGAGCTGGCTTGCCTGCGATAGCGGTCTGTCAAATACAGATGTATTGCTGACCCACCGCTATCGCAGGCAAGCCAGCTCCCACATTGGATCTCCATTGTTTGTGAGATACCAGCAACCCACGAATTCTAAGCGGAGCAGTTATGGTTGATCGGCACGACTACGTGGCCCTCGAATGGGTCAAGGGCGACATTGCCGAAACCCTGAAACAGGCCCGTTCGGCGCTGGACGCTTACGTTGAAACCGGCGACGGCGACACCCTCGACAATTGCCTGGCCGGGATCCACCAGGTGCATGGCGCGCTGCAAATGGTCGAGTTTTACGGCGCGGCGCTGTTGGCCGAAGAGATCGAGGAACTGGCCCTGGCGCTCCAGACCGCTCGCGTCAGCCAGCGCGAAGAAAGCATCCGCCTGCTGCAACAAGCCCTCGGCCAGTTGCCGCTGTACCTGGACCGCGTACACAGCGCCCGCCGCGACCTGCCGCTGGTGGTACTGCCGCTGCTCAACGACCTGCGCACTGCGCGGGGTGAAAGCCTGCTGTCGGAAACCAGCCTGTTCAGCCCGCAACTGCTGTCGATCGCGCCGCTGCCTGATGAAACACTGGCCCAACGAGCAACGCCGCAGTTGCATGAGCAGTTGCGCCAATGGCATCCCCTGCTGCAACAAGCCCTCGCCGGGTTGCTGCGTGAAGACCACGGTCCGAGCAACCTGGAAGACATGGCGCGAGTGTTCGCACGCCTTGAGACGTTGTGCCAGGGCGCGCCGTTGTTACCGTTGTGGCAGGTGGCCTCGGCGCTGGTCGAGGGCATGTTGACCGGCGTGGTCGCCAACAGCCCGGCGCTGCGCAGCCTGCTCAAGGCCAGCGGCAAGCAACTCAAGCGCCTGCTGGCCCAGGGCATTGGCGGCATCAATCAGCCTGCGCCGGATGAGCTGCTCAAAAGCCTGCTGTTTTACGTGGCCAAAGTCACCCGGCCGACGCCACGCATGCAAAGCCTTAAAGAGCGCTATGGCCTGGATGAAGCTTTGCCCGACAGCGCCGTGGTCGACGCCGAGCGTGCTCGAATGGCCGGGCCGGACCGCAATGCCATGGGGTCGGTACTCGGTGCCTTGTGTGAGGAGCTGGTGCGGGTCAAGGAGCGCCTCGATTTGTTCGTACGCAGTGACCGCCAGCACATCGACGAACTCGACGCGCTGCTGGCGCCCCTGCGGCAGATCGCCGACACCCTCGCCGTACTGGGTTTTGGCCAGCCGCGCAAAGTGATCATCGACCAGTTGGCTGTCGTGCTGAGCCTGGCCCAGGGACAACGCGAACCCAATGACGCGGTGCTGATGGACGTGGCAGGCGCGTTGCTCTACGTCGAAGCCACGCTGGCGGGCATGATCGGCACGGTGGAGCCGCAAAGCCGCGAAGAAAGCCGGCTGCCCACCACCGACCTGACCCAGATCCATCAGTTGGTGATTGCTGAATCCTGCCAGTGCCTCAAACAAGCCAAGGAACTGGTGATCGACTGCATCGAAGCCCATTGGGACCGCCAGCGCCTGGAATCCTTGCCGCAATTGCTGAGCCAGGTGCGTGGCGCGCTGGCGATGATCCCCCTGCCGCGTGCGGCGAGCCTGATGCGCGGCTGCACCGATTATGTCGACGAGCAGTTGATGATCAGCGACGTCGCGCCTTCGCCGGTGCGACTGGAGCAGTTCGCCGATGTGATCAGCAGCCTGGAGTATTACCTGGAACGCATGCTCCAGGACCCTGACGCCGCTGGCGAGCGTGTGCTGGAGCGGGCCACCCAAAGCCTGGCGGCGCTGGGTTATCTGCCGGCCGAAAAGCCCTGGCGCCAGGCATTGGTCGCGCCCGATGGCGCACTGTCGACCGAACAGGCACCGAGCCAATCCCAATTTGACGCACTGGCAAGCCCCACGTCAGGCCTTAATCCTCCGGCTCTGCAACGCCCCGGCAGCCTGCTGCCACCGCCGGCGGGTGAAGAGCCGATTGACGATGAGCTGCGCGAAGTCTTCCTCGAAGAAACCGACGAAGTTCTCGACGTGCTGCACCGCAACCTGCCCAACAGTGCGGACAAAACCGCCCAGGGCGAAATGCGCCGCGCTTTCCATACGTTGAAGGGCAGCGGTCGCATGGTCCGTGCCCTGGTGCTGGCCGAACTGGCCTGGGCCGTGGAAAACCTGCTTAACCGCGTGTTGGAACGCAGCGTCGCCCTTGGCGCCGAGGTGCAGCAGGTGCTGGATGAGGCCGTGGCCGTGCTGCCGGAATTGATCGCCGATTTTGCCATCGACGACCAACGCCAGCGCGACGAGGTCGACGCCCTGGCCGCCCGCGCCCATGCCTTGGCCAGTGGCGCGGCAACAACCGCTGGCGAGCCCCATGACCCGATGCTGATGGAGATCTTCCGCAACGAAGCCCAGAGCCATCTGGACAGCCTCAACCACTTCCTGCACCACGCCGCCGAACAGGTGCCGTTGCAGGTCAGTGATGAACTGCAACGTGCCCTGCATACGCTCAAGGGCAGTGCCTACATGGCCGGGGTGTTGCCCATCGCCGAACTGGCGCGCCCCCTCGACCACCTGACCCGCGAATACAAGGCCCACCGCTTGCCCCTGGACCTGGACGAAGTGGAGTTGCTGCTGGAGGCCCAAGGGCTGTTCCAGCGTGGCCTGCGCGACCTGGACAGCGATCCCCTGGCACCCATCCAGGGCGCGGCGGATCTGATCAGACGCACCCAAAGCCTGTTGGACCAGCAGCTTGCAGCGTTGCTCGAAGCCCCTGGTCCCGGCCTGCCGATCAAGCGCGATCGGCATCTGATCACCAACTTCCTGGCCCAGGGCATGGACATTCTGCTCGACGCCGACAACCTGTTGCGCCGCTGGCAGCAACATCCCGGCGAACGCCAGGAACTGACCGCCTTGCTGGATGCGCTGACCACCTTGGGGGAGGGCGCGCACATCGCCGACCTGCACGCCATCGACGCGTTGTGCGAGGCCTTGCTCGACCTGTATGGCGCTGTGGAAGAAAGCAGCCTGGCGGTCAGCGAGCGGTTTTTCCATGAGGCGGAACAGGCCCATGAGGCGCTGATCAACATGCTCGACCAACTGGCCGCCGGCCAGGAAATCAGCCCGGCGCCTGCGCGGGTGCAAGCCCTGCACGCGTTGCTGGATGACGCGCTGGACCCGTCCGCCACCGGCCTGATCAAAAGCGACGGCAGCCATGCCTTGAGCATTTCGGAACTGGGCGCTGCCACTGCGCACTTGGATCAGCAAACAGCCATGGATGATGAGATTGTCGACATCTTTCTTGAGGAGGCCGTAGATATCCTCGACAGTGCCGGGCAGTCCCTCAAGCGCTGGTTGCTGGAGCCCGAAAGCGCCGCGCCTTTGTCCTCACTGCAACGGGACCTGCACACCCTCAAGGGCGGTGCGCGCATGGCCGAAATCGACCCGGTGGGCGACTTGGCCCATGAGCTGGAATGCCTGTACGAGGGCCTGGTGGACCGCCGGTACAGTTACACCCCCGAGCTGTCCCAGGTGCTGATGGCCAGCCACGAACGGTTGGCCTTGCAGCTGGAAGAACTGCAACAGCAGCAGCCTTTGAGCGATGCTGCCGAGCTGATCGCCAAACTGCGCGAGCTGCGCCAGAACAGCGCGCCGGCGACTCCGGCTGCGGCGGCGCCGGCCTCGGGTGCAGACCCTGAATTGCTGGATATCTTCCTCGAAGAGGCCGCCGATATCCTCGACAGTTCAGGCAGCGCGTTGCTGCGCTGGCAGGCCGAGCCGGGCAGCCGCCAGGAAGTTGAAACCCTGTTGCGTGACCTGCACACCCTCAAGGGCGGGGCGCGCATGGTAGAGATCGGGCCGATTGGCGATTTGGCCCATGAGCTGGAGTTTCTCTACGAGGGGTTATCCGCCGGGTTGCTGGCGCCGACCCCAGAGCTGTTTGCGCTGCTGCAAGGTTGCCATGATCGTTTGGCACAGATGGTCGATGCCGTAGCGGATGGGCTGCCGGTGGGGGCGGTGGACAAACTTATCGAGCGCATCAAAAGCCTGGTGCACCCCAGTGTAGAGCCGGTGGTGCCCGTAGCGTTGCCTGCGGGCAAGGCTGAAGCGGCGGTCGACCCCGCTGCCGACATGGTGAAAATCTCCGCCGAACTGCTCGACGACCTGGTTAACCTCGCCGGTGAAACCTCGATTTTCCGTGGCCGTATCGAGCAGCAAGTCAACGATGCGCGCATTGCATTGAATGAAGTGCAAACCACCATCGAGCGGATGCGCGATCAATTGCGCCGGCTCGACAGCGAAACCCAGGGGCGCCTGCTCAGTCGTCAGCAGGCCGAGGCCGAACGCCTGGGCTACGAAGAGTTTGACCCACTGGAAATGGATCGCCATTCGCAGTTGCAGCAGCTGTCCCGCGCGCTGTCCGAATCGGCCTCCGACCTGCTCGACCTCAAGGACACCCTGGAGCAGCGCCATCAGGATGCCCACGATTTGCTCCAGCAACAGGCGCGCATCAACACCGAATTGCAGGAGGGCCTGATGCGCACGCGTATGGTGCCTTTCGAGCGGATGCTGCCACGCCTCAAGCGCATCGTGCGCCAAGTGGCGCAGGAGCTGGGCAAGGACGTGGAGTTCATCGTCGGCAATGCCGAAGGCGAGATGGACCGCAACGTGCTCGAACGCATGGCGGCGCCACTGGAACATATGCTGCGCAATGCCGTCGACCACGGCCTGGAGTCGCGCGAGGTGCGGTTGCAGGCGGGCAAGCCGGAAAAGGGTCGCATTACCCTGGACCTGACCCACGAAGGCGGCGACATCGTCTTCGACATGCGCGATGACGGCGCCGGCGTGCCCCTTGAAGCGGTGCGGCGCAAGGCGATCAAGCGCGGACTGCTCGGCCCGGATCAAACCATCAGCGACCGCGACGTGCTGCAGTTCATCCTGCAACCGGGCTTTTCCACGGCAGAAAAAATCACCCAGATCTCCGGGCGTGGCGTGGGCATGGACGTGGTGCACGAAGAAGTGCGTCAGCTCGGCGGCTCGATGGTGATCGACTCGACCCCAGGCGTGGGCGTGCACTTTCGTATTCGCCTGCCGTTTACCGTGTCGGTCAATCGTGCGCTGATGGTGCAATGCGCAGACGACCAGTACGCAATTCCCCTCAACACCCTCGAAGGCCTGGTGCGCGTACTGCCCCACGAACTGGCCGGGCACTACCAGCAAGACCCGCCGCATTATGAATACGCCGGCCAGCGCTACGAGTTGTTTTACCTGGGTGATTTGCTGCACACCGTCAGCCGCCCGAAACTGCTCGGTCAGTACCAGCCGCTGCCGGTGTTGCTGGTGCACTGCAATGAACGGCGCGTAGCGGTGCATGTAGACGCCATGGCCGGCACGCGCGAAATCGTGGTCAAGGGCCTGGGGCCACAGTTTGCCGGGGTACAGGGCGTGCCCGGTGCGACCATCCTCGGTGATGGCCGCGTGGTGTTGATCATCGACCTGCTGGCGCATATCCGCGCCCGCCAACCGGCCTTGCCGGCCCAGGCAGTGGATGTGCCACTGGTCCTCAACGACCCGCTGAAAAAGCGCCCGCTGCTGGTGCTGGTGGTGGACGACTCGGTCACCGTACGCAAAGTCACCAGCCGCCTGCTGGAGCGCAACGGCATGAACGTGCTCACCGCCAAGGACGGCATTGATGCCCTCGCCGTACTTGAAGAACACACCCCGGACCTGATGCTGCTCGACATCGAAATGCCGCGCATGGACGGCTTCGAAGTGGCCATCCAGATCCGCAATGACCCGCGCCTGATGCGCCTGCCGATTATCATGATCACCTCGCGCACCGGCCAGAAACACCGCGACCGCGCCATGGCCATCGGCGTCAACGACTACCTCGGCAAGCCGTACCAGGAGTCGGTGCTGCTGGAAAGCATCACCTACTGGAGCAAGTCCCATGCTTGACCACCGCGCCAGCCAACTCACCGGCCTGCTGCTGCCCCTGGCCGACCGCCACCTGGTGCTGCCCAACGTGGCCATCGCCGAGCTGATCGACTTCCAGCGCGGCGAACCGGCCAGCGATGCGCCGCCGTGGTATCTGCGCCAGGTGACCTGGCGCGATCGGCAAATCCCCTTGATCAGCTTTGAAGCCGTGTGCGGTGAAGCCAGCGTGACCGGCGAACGTTCGCGGATCGTGGTGTTGAACGCACTGGGCGGGCGGCCGACCTTGAAGTTTATTGCGCTGGTGATCCAGGGCATTCCCCGCTCGTACAAACTCGACAGCGAGTTGAGCTACGTGGATGTGCCGTTGTGCCCGTTGGAACTGGCGGCGGTGCAAGTGGGGGAACAGGTGGCGAAGGTGCCGGATTTGATGGGGTTGGAGGCGCTGTTGGTCGAGTCCGGGTTGGCGTAAACACGCGTGTCGAGCCGTTGCAGCTGAAATTATCGTTTTAGACGAGAAAAGCTGATTCGTTATCAAATTAAAGTGAGCGTTAGCATTTTCATGAGCGCGAGATTATTGTTTTCGCCTACTATCCCCCAGAGTTAGTATTTTTAATGGCTCGTTAGGGGATTTGATGATGCAAGTAGGTTTCAAGGCACTCGCCGAGCAATACGGTATCGCACTTGCACAACCCCTACGCGTCGAATCGGTAATCGGTAGGACACGGATGAGCCGCGAGAGCGATGGACATGTCGAGCGCAAGTATCCTGCCAGCTACCAACCGTCGGACGATTTCGCGGGGCATTTCGAATTTGGGCTCAAGTACGAAGAGATTCACCTTGAGTTTTTTGCCCGTCTGTTTGCCACAGTTGGCCCGAAACCAATCGAAGACTGGTGCCGGCAAGCGCCCTTTGGTCAATATGCTCGCCGCGCTGGATTCTTGTACGAGTGGCTGACGGGACAGCACCTTGATGTGCCGGATGTCACCAATGGCGGTTATGTCGACGCCGTATCAGCGCAGCATTACCTGACGCGTGTTGAGCTTCTGCGGGTACGACGCTGGCGG
Source organism: Pseudomonas sp. OST1909 (assembly GCF_015277575.1). Classification (NCBI taxonomy): domain Bacteria; kingdom Pseudomonadati; phylum Pseudomonadota; class Gammaproteobacteria; order Pseudomonadales; family Pseudomonadaceae; genus Pseudomonas; species Pseudomonas sp. OST1909. Next base: position 6,088,303 of record NZ_CP063780.1, on the reverse strand, counting down.
ATAAACAATAATCTTCCCGGTGTGCCAGCGTTCTGCCCCTTGGTCCGCCGTACCGAATCGGTTCAAGAAGTGCTGCAATTTGACCTGGGCGAAGCCCTTCGCGAGCTGAACCAAACCTTTGGCACTGACATCCTGATGCGCACGGCCAGCTGGTTGACGCTCAAGGAGTCGCGGGCCAGCTTTCTGATCGAGCAAGAGTCAGACAAAGCCGACAGGATTCAGCGGTTTGCCCACGTGATTGCCAAGTATTGCGGCCGTATCGAGGATCCGTTGAGCAACGACAGCCTGCACACGTTGCAAGCCGGAATTTTGGGGCACGACGCGTTCGGGCTGGGCTTGCGACGCTCACCGGTCTTCGTGGGGCAGGCGACGATGCGCGAGGATATCGTGCACTACATCGCGCCGGCCTTTGAGGGGCTGCCACACTTGCTCGGTGGCCTAAAGGCATTCGAACTAGCCACACGCGGCGCCGAGCCGTTGGCCCGGGCGGCGGCAATTGCCTTTGCCTTTGTGTATATCCATCCGATGCGCGATGGTAATGGTCGGATTCATCGTTTCTTGATCAACGATATCTTGATTCGTGATAAGGCGGTGCCGGAGGGCGTGATCCTGCCTGTATCGGCCACCATCACCCGTTCGATTGATTTTCGGGCGCGTTATGACCGTACGTTGGAAGTGTTTTCGCGGCCATTTATGCAACGCTATGCAGCGTCCTATCGTTTTGGAAAAGTCGCCGTCTACGAAGACGGCACCTCAAGCAACCTGGTCTTCGATGACTACGACGACGCGCACTTTGCATGGCGCTATCCCGATCTGACCGAGCACGTGCTGTACACGGCGCAGGTCGTGGCGCATACCGTCCGTACCGAGATGGCTGATGAAGCGCGGGTACTCATCATTTTCCAGCTTGCCCAGGAGCGGCTCAAGGAAGTGCTGGAAATGCCGGATCACGACGCGAACCGCATCATTCGCTCGCTCAAGGAAAATGGCTGGCAGGTATCAGGGAAACTGAAGAAAGCCTATCCGCAGTTGGACGATACGGGCCGTGCAGAGCGTGTTGTGGAAGCCGTGCGATCGGCATTTGAAGAGCGAGAGGTGGGGAGTGGCGAAGATTGATTGGGGCAGATTTGGGCCGTGCATGAACTTCTCGTGGACTGCTATCTAACAGGCGCTACTGAGCAAATGTGGGAGGGGCGGTGCGACGATTCGACTTGCGCCTCCCACTTTCTCCATTCCTCAATCAATCCGCGCCAAGCGTTCAATTACCGGCTGCTCCCGATGCTCGGCCTGCCACAGGTCGTAGGCACTTTGCATCGACAACCACAGCTGTGCAGTACTTACACCGGCCCGCTCTAACCGGACGGCAAGGTCCGGGCTGACCGGGGCGTGGCCATGCAGGATCCTTGAAAAAGTCTCGCGGGCGAAGCCAAGACGTCGCGCCATCTCGGTAATGGTGATGCCCAAGGCTGGGATAACGTCCTCAAGTAAAATTTCACCTGGGTGAGGTGGGTTGTGCATCGGCATGTTGGTACGTCCTTCGACTATGGGCATTCAACCGCGAAGGCTAGAAGGACCAGTTCCAAGCAACAACCCCAAAACGCTGTATGAAACTTCCTGCACGCACTTCGACATAAAAGGCTTCGGATTTTTCCTGCAAGATTTTGGGCCGTGCATGAACTTGTGGTGAGAGGTCCGCACGCCTAGTCTTCGTCCCGTCATCGCAAAAAACGGTGACACGGACGTGCAAGTCCGACGAAACTGTTTAGGCGTATGAACGCCCAGCCATCCAACGGGCGTTTTTTGTGCTCGCTGCTTTATGGCGGCTGCGCGCAGGAGGTCTTCGGACCTGCTGGGTGTCCTAAACAGGCCCGGTCTTGCACACCTGCGCACGGTCGCCACCCTCATTCGCGTGCAAGCGAACGGTGGCGCTCCTTACTGACTGTTTAGGAGTTTCATCATGATCAAACCTACCCCCAATCCACCCCTCTTCACCGTAAACCCCCACCAAAACACCGAAACCCTGCTGGTCAACGCCAGCGAAACCCTGTCCTCCCTCAACGCACTCACCTGTAACCTGGCCTTCGACCTGGACACTTCCCAGCGCGCCATCATGCTCGGGATTCAGCAAATGGCAGAGTTTGGTCAGTTGTTGGTCGATAGGGCACTTGAGCAAATCAGCCCTTCGCCGGAATTTCGAAACGGTCCCAAATAGGGATTGATCGGTCCTTTTTTGGGACCGCTATCTAGCAGGCGCTACTGAGCAAGTGTGGGAGGGGGCTTGCCCCAATGCCAGTCAGTTAAGGACTTTTTGTAGGAGCGAGCTTGCTCGCGAAAAACTCACAGGCGCTGCGTTCATTCAGCAAGCCCCCGTTATCGTTGACGTTTTTCGCGAGCAAGCTCGCTCCTACAGTAGGCGATGACCGCTTAACTGACTGGCATTGGGGCAAGCCCCCTCCCACATTTTGAGCTTTGTTACTCCAGGCGTAACGGTCTGTCGCTGAGCTTGATTGATGGCCCCCGAATTCACTCCTAAGGTACAGCCCCACGACAGCAAACCCCGTGGAGCGACCATGACAACAACCATCACCCCCGACTCGCGCTGGACGCGGCGGCGCGACGAGAAGCAGCGGCGGCTCGGGCTGGTCAAAAAAATTGCAGACGGGGCGGTGCTGCCCAGTGACAGGATCGTCGAGGCCCTGGAAGCGCTGATCCTCCCCGGCGACCGTGTGGTGCTGGAAGGCAACAACCAGAAACAGGCCGACTTCCTCTCGCGCTCCCTGGCCAAGGCCGACCCGGCCAAGCTCCACGATTTGCACATGATCATGCCCAGTGTCGGGCGCTCCGAGCACCTGGACCTGTTTGAAAAGGGCATCGCCCGCAAGCTGGATTTCTCTTTCGCCGGCACCCAATCCCTGCGCATCAGCCAGTTGCTGGAAGATGGCCTGCTGGAAATCGGCGCGATCCATACCTACATCGAACTCTACGCACGCCTGGTGGTGGACCTGATCCCCAACGTGGTGCTCTCCGCCGGCTTCATGGCCGACCGTGCCGGCAATATCTACACCGGCGCCAGCACCGAAGACACCCCGGCGCTGATCGAGCCCGCAGCGTTCAGCGATGGCATCGTCATTGTGCAGGTCAACCAGTTGGTGGATGACGTCACCGACTTGCCCCGTGTGGACATCCCCGCAAGCTGGGTCGATTTCGTGGTGGTGGCCGACAAGCCGTTCTACATCGAACCGCTGTTCACCCGTGACCCGCGCCATATCAAGCCGGTGCATGTGTTGATGGCGATGATGGCGATCCGTGGCATCTACGAAAAACACAATGTGCAGTCCCTCAACCATGGCATCGGCTTCAACACTGCCGCCATCGAATTGATCCTGCCCACCTACGGCGAATCCCTGGGGCTCAAGGGCAAGATCTGCCGCAACTGGACCCTCAACCCACACCCCACGCTGATCCCGGCGATTGAAAGCGGTTGGGTCGAGAGCGTGCACTGCTTCGGCACCGAACTGGGCATGGAAAACTACATCGCCGCGCGCCCGGATGTGTTCTTCACCGGCCGCGACGGCTCGATGCGCTCCAACCGCATGTTCTGCCAACTGGCCGGCCAGTACGCGGTGGACCTGTTTATCGGCGCCACCCTGCAAGTGGATGGCGACGGGCATTCCAGCACCGTGACCCGTGGCCGCCTTGCCGGTTTCGGTGGTGCGCCGAACATGGGCCACGACCCACGTGGTCGTCGGCACGGCACACCGGCCTGGCTGGATATGCGCCATGACGATGCGCCGGAAGCGCTGCTTGAGCGCGGCAAAAAACTCGTGGTGCAAATGGTCGAGACCTTCCAGGAAGGCGGCAAACCGACCTTTGTCGACACCCTCGACGCAGTAGAAGTGGCCCGCAAAAGCGGCATGCCCCTGGCGCCGATCATGATCTACGGCGACGACGTTACCCACTTGCTCACCGAAGAAGGTATCGCCTACCTCTACAAGGCGCGCTCCCTGGAAGAACGCCAGGCAATGATCGCTGCCGTCGCCGGGGTGACCGCCATCGGCCTGCGCCATAACCCCAGGGACACCGCCCGTATGCGCCGCGAAGGCTTGATTGCCTTGCCCGAAGACTTGGGTATCCGCCGCACCGACGCCACCCGCGAACTGTTGGCCGCCAAGAGCGTGGCCGACCTGGTGGAGTGGTCCGGCGGCTTGTACAACCCGCCCGCCAAATTCAGGAGCTGGTAAATGCGCGCTCTCAAACAGCATGAACTGAGCCTGGCCGATCGCCTGGCGGATATGGCCGTCGACGCGCTGATCGATGAAGCGGATTTGTCGCCTAAACCCGCCCTGGTAGACCGGCGTGGCAACGGTGCTCACAGCGATTTGCACCTGGGCCTGATGCACGCGTCGGCGCTGTCGTTGTGGCCGATGTTCAAGGAAATGGCCGAGGCTGCCCTTGAATGCGGTGAAGTCGGTGTGCCCTTGCGTGAAGCACTCGGCCGTATTGGCCGTGAAGGCGAGCAAGCGATGCTCATCACTACCCACGGCGTAAATACCCATCGCGGCGCAATCTGGGCCCTTGGTTTGCTCACCGCAGCAGCGGCCCTGCAACCACGCGCCGTAACCCTGACCGCGGCCAAACTAGCTCTGCTCAAAGACCGCTTCGCGCCGCAACCGTTGAGCCACGGCGCACAGGTCGCCCAGCGCTACGGCGCACGCGGTGCCCGTGAAGAAGCGCAACTGGGCTTCCCCGCTGTGATGCAACGCGGCCTGCCGCAACTGCATAAAAGCCGCGGGCAAAACGTCGGTGAGCAGAATGCCCGCCTGGATGCCTTGCTCGCGATCATGACCGAGCTGGCCGACACCTGCGTGCTCTACCGCGCCGGCACTGTAGGCCTTCAAGCCATGCAGCAAGGCGCCCAGGCCGTGCTCGACGCTGGCGGTAGCGCAACCCTCGCGGGCCGTCGCCAACTGCACGCACTGGACCAGCAACTCCTGGCCCTGAATGCCTCCCCTGGCGGCGCTGCCGACTTGCTCGCCGCCTGCCTGTTTATCGACCGCCTCGACGGAGCGTTGTGATGGAAACCTTATCCTTTGAATTCCCTGCCGGGCAGCCGCCAAAAGGCCGTGCGCTGGTGGGTTGCGTCGGTTCCGGCGACCTCGAAGTGCTGCTGGAACCGGGTACAGCCGGCACGCTGACGATCCAGGTGCAGACCTCGGTCAACGGTGCGCAGCAACGTTGGCAGCACCTGTTCGAACGTATCTTCCAGGAGCAGGTACCGCCTGCATTGAAGATTGATATCCACGATTTCGGCGCCACCCCCGGCGTGGTGCGTTTGCGCCTGGAGCAAGGTTTCGAGGAGATCGGCCATGACTGATTTGCTCACCAAGCACAGCTTTGTCGAACTCGGTGCGCGGCAGCGCGCCAAGGCGTTGTTGGATGCTGGCACCTATCGCGAGCTGATCGACCCGTTTCAACGCGTCATGTCGCCGTGGCTCAGCCGTCAGGGCGTGGTGCCCCAGGCGGATGACGGCGTGGTCATCGCCAAAGGCAGCGTCGCTGGTCTACCGGTGGTGATTGCCGCTATCGAAGGTAACTTCCAGGGCGGCAGCCTCGGCGAAGTCGGCGGCGCGAAGATCGCAGGCGCTCTGGAACTGGCCGCCGAGGATAACCGCAATGGCATCCCGACCCGCGCCGTGCTGCTGCTGGAGACCGGCGGCGTGCGTTTGCAGGAGGCCAACCTGGGCCTCGCCGCGATTGCCGATATTCACGCGGCGATTGTCGACCTGCGCCAGTATCAGCCGGTGATCGGTGTGGTGACAGGCAGTGTCGGCTGCTTTGGGGGCATGTCCATCGCGGCCGGGTTGTGCAGCTACCTGGTGGTCACCCGTGAAGCGCGCCTGGGGCTGAACGGGCCGCAGGTGATCGAACAGGAGGCCGGGCTGGAAGAATACGACTCCCGCGACCGGCCTTTCATCTGGAGCCTCACCGGCGGCGAACAACGTTTCAACAGTGGCTTGGCCGACCGTTATGTGGCGGACGATGTGGCGCAGATCCAGCAAACCGTGAGCGCGCTGTTGCAACAAGGTGCGCCCGAACAACCCCGCAGCCGGCGTGCTGATTTCTACCTGGCGAAGCTGGCCGAACTGGACGCAACCGCGCAAATCGAGCCCGCGACGGTTCGCGCTCTGTATCAGGGAGAACGTTCATGAGAGGGCTGCAATGGTTCAACGCATTGAGCGTCGGCGCGACACTCGTAGAGGGCTTGCCGGACTCATTGAAAGTCGCAGACGGCGTATTGGGTGAACAGGCGGTGCGCTTTATCGCCGTGGTCACCGACCCCAATAACCGCTTCCCGCGTGCACGCAATGGCGAAGTCGGATTGCTGGAAGGTTGGGGGCTTGCCAAGGCCGTCGATGAAGCCATCGAGAGGGGTGACAAACGCCCGCTGATCGCCATTGTCGATGTGCCCAGCCAAGCCTACGGCCGTCGTGAAGAGGCGCTCGGCATTCACCAGGCCCTGGCCGCCGCCGCAGACAGCTACGCTCGCGCACGCCTGGCCGGCCACCCGGTGATTGCACTGCTGGTGGGCAAGGCCATGTCCGGCGCGTTCCTGGCCCACGGTTACCAGGCCAATCGCTTGATCGCCCTGCGTGATCCCGGCGTGATGGTGCACGCCATGGGCAAGGCTTCGGCCGCACGGGTGACCCTGCGCAGCGTCGAAGAACTCGAAGCCCTGGCCGCCAGCGTGCCGCCGATGGCCTATGACATCGACAGCTATGCCAGCCTGGGTTTGCTCTGGGAGACCTTGTCGGTGAGCCAGATTGAACAGCCGACGCCGGACGATGTGGTACGGGTCAGCGATTGCCTGGTGCAGGCGATCAAAGATGTCGCGCAGCCTGATTTAAAAGGACGTCTCGGTGCGACTAATCGCGCCGCCTCAAGCCATGTACGCCAACTGCTGCGGGAACAATGGTGAACGCCCATGACTTGCTCTGGGGCATGACCCCCGCGCATCTGCCCGCTGACGCTCCGGCCTGGGCGCAGGACGCGCTGAGCGCCGGCCATCCAGTAGTGGTGCGGCGCGCCATTACCGAAGCGGGTCAAGTGGCGGTTGGCGTACGTGGGCGTCTGCGTGAGCAGCGTTATGGGGCGGTGATGCCTGTTGCTGCGGTGCAACGGCGCGTGGCGCCCGAAGACTTGCGCCAGGTGATCTCGCCACGGGATTTACCCGCGCTGCGGGCGCTCGATCAACTGCGGCCAGTGCTGGCGCAGCACCACTGGGGCGTCAGCGGTAGCGCCGGATTTGAATTGGCGAGCGGCGTCGAAGCGTTGCATGTCATGAGTGACCTGGATTTGATTTTGCGCACCCCCGAACCGCTTGATCGCTTTGAGGCGCGGGCGTTACTGGCGAAACTCGACACCGCGCCGTGCGCCGTGGACCTGCAACTGCAAACCCCGTTTGGCGCTGTCGCCTTGCGCGAATGGGCCGGCGTATCTCGTCGTGTGCTGCTCAAAACCAGCAGCGGCGCACACCTTGTGCTCGACCCTTGGCAGGCTGTGGCATGAGCAGCCTCCTGGTGTTTCCGGGGCAGGGCGCTCAGCGGGCGGGTATGCTCCAGGCGCTATCGGCCGAGGTTCTGGAAGAAGCCAGTGATGCCTTGGGTGAAGATGTGCGTCAGCTCGATTCGGCGCAAGCCTTGGCGAGCACGCGTGCGGTGCAACTGTGCCTGCTGATCGTCGGCGTTGCCCATGCCCAGCAGTTGCACCATACGCCTGACTACGTAGCGGGCCTGTCCATCGGCGCCTACCCGGCCGCCGTCATCGCCGGCGCCCTGGACTTCGCCGATGCGCTGAAACTGGTCAGCCTGCGTGGCGAGCTGATGCAACAGGCTTATCCACAAGGCTACGGCATGACCGCCCTGATCGGCCCCGATTTATCCACGGTTGAAGCCTTGCTGGCAGATATCCACAGCGCTGCAACTCCGGTGTATCTGGCCAATATCAACGCCGACAACCAGACCGTGATCGCCGGCAGCAATGAAGCGATGCAGCGTGTCGCCGAGCGCATCAAAGGCAACGGCATCGCCAAGCGTCTGGCAGTAAGCGTGCCGTCCCACTGTGCGCTGCTGGAAGCGCCGGCCAAGGTGCTTGCCCAAGTGTTCGTGCCACTCAAGGCGCCGCGCATCACCTACCTGAGCAGCACGCGCGCGCGACCTATCCACAACCCTGAGCAACTGCGCGATGACCTGGCCTTCAACATGTGCCGCGTCGTCGACTGGCGCGGCACCGTGCAAAGCGCCTACGAGCGCGGTGTGCGCCTGCAAATCGAACTGCCCCCGGGCGCGGTGCTCACTGGTCTGTCACGCCGCGTGTTCGAACAAGGCACGGTGATCGCCTGCGAAGGCGCACGCCTGGATACCTTGCAGGCCCTGCTGCAAGAGGAGGAACGCCGCCACCGATAAAGCAACACCCAAGGCTTTCGAAGCACAACAACAACAATTTCGAACGAGCACTTTGAGGACAACGACAATGATTATCTACGGTGTGGCATTGCTGGCGATCTGCACGCTTGCGGGCGTGATCATGGGTGACATGCTCGGCGTGTTGCTGGGCGTCAAATCCAACGTGGGTGGCGTGGGGATCGCGATGATCCTGCTGATCTGCGCGCGATTGTGGATGCAAAAGCGCGGCGGCATGACCAAGGACTGCGAGATGGGCGTGGGTTTCTGGGGCGCCATGTACATCCCGGTGGTGGTGGCGATGGCGGCGCAGCAAAACGTAGTAACGGCGCTGCATGGCGGCCCGGTTGCAGTGCTCGCGGCCATTGGTTCGGTCGTGGTGTGTGGCTGCACCATCGCCTTGATCAGCCGCACCCACAAGGGCGAGCCCTTGCCGCCCGAAGAGCCGCTGATTCTCGTCGCGGGAGGTCGCTGATATGTGGGATCTCATTGAAAAAGGCTTGGAACATAACGGCCTGATTACCGCTTTTGCGTTCGTTGGCGTGGTGATGTGGATTTCCGTGGTGCTGTCCAAGCGCCTGACCTTCGGGCGCATTCATGGCTCGGCGATTGCCATCGTCATCGGCCTGGTTCTGGCCTGGGTCGGCGGCACCCTCACGGGTGGGCAAAAGGGCCTGGCGGACCTTGCGCTGTTTTCCGGGATCGGCCTGATGGGCGGTGCGATGTTGCGTGACTTCGCCATCGTCGCCACGGCGTTCGAAGTGCAAGCCACCGAGGCGCGCAAGGCCGGGATGATCGGCGTGATTGCACTGCTGCTGGGCACGATCCTGCCGTTTATCGTTGGCGCGAGCATGGCCTGGGCCTTTGGTTATCGCGATGCGATCAGCATGACCACTATCGGGGCTGGCGCTGTAACCTACATCGTCGGCCCCGTGACCGGCGCGGCGATTGGCGCGACCTCGGATGTGATGGCGCTGTCGATCGCAACGGGCTTGATCAAGGCAATACTGGTGATGGTTGGCACGCCGGTGGCGGCGCGCTGGATGGGCCTGGATAACCCGCGTTCGGCGATGGTGTTCGGTGGGTTGGCCGGCACCGTGAGTGGCGTGACGGCGGGCCTGGCGGCGACGGATCGGCGGCTGGTGCCGTATGGGGCGCTGACGGCGACGTTTCATACCGGGCTTGGGTGTTTGCTCGGGCCTTCGCTGTTGTACTTCATTGTGCGTGGGTTGGTGGGTTAGGTTTGCGGACTGTGGTGTTTGGTCGGGCGCAATCGGGGGCAAGCCCCCTCCCACATTTTGACCGCATTCTCAGGTTGGAACTCGGTCAAGTGTGGGAGGGGCGGTGCGACGATTCGACTTGCCCCCGATGGCATTCTCAAGCCTGGCGATTGGCATACATTCGACACTCCGCCAACAACGCCAGCAGGTTCGGGTCACGCTCCTTGGCCTTCAAGAACACCACGCCGATCTGCTGCTGCAACCGATACCTGGGTTGCAGCGGTATCAGCTTCACGCGGTTCTCATACACCGCTGCAATCCGCCCAGGCAGCAGCGCATAACCCACCCCCGAGCTGACCATGCTCAGCAAGGTAAAGATATCGTTCACCTGCATCGCCACCTTCGGTTCGAACCCCGCCTGCTTGAACACCCGGTTGCCGTCCTGATGGGTGGCGAAGCCCTGGGTGAGGGTGATAAAGGTGGCGTCACGCACGTCGGCCAGGTCGATTTCCTGATGACGGTCCAGGGGGGAATCGGCCGGTGTGGCAAGGAAGATGTCATCGCTGAACAGCGCGATCTGCTCGCAGTCCGGATCGTTGGCGTGATCGTCCAGGGAGATGAGGATCGCATCCACCTCCATGTTCTTGAGCTTGTAGAACAGGTCGAAATTGGAGCCCAGGATCAGGTCGATATTGAGTTCGCTGCGGCGGATCTTCAGGCCCATGATCAGTTGCGGCACGGTCTTGACCGTCAGCGAGTACAGCGAGCCGAGCTTGAAGCGTTCGGCGCAGAAGCCGGCGGCTTCGCGGGTCAGGCGCACTCCCTCGACCACATCGGCTATCAGCTTTTGCGCACGCTCTTCGAGCACGTAGGCGCTTTCCAGCGGGGTGAGGTTGCGCCCTTCATGTTTGAACAGCGGGCAGCGCAGGGCACTTTCCAGGGAGTGGATGGCGCGGTGCACGCTGACGTTGCTGGTTTGCAGTTCGGCGGCGGCGCGGGCCAGGTTGCCGGTGCGCATGAACGCCAGGAAGATTTCCAGCTTCTTGAGGGTGAACTCTTCGTCGATCAGCATGGCCGTGGGCTCTTGTTCGATTGCGCTCGATTGTGCCTGCAAACGCAGCCCTCGTCGCTGGAACGTCACACGCTGCTTGCACTCTTATGCGCAAGGCTGGAGGCTTGCCGCCAGTCGTCAACGATGAGGGGAGGTTAACGATAGATGTATCACGGGGAACGGTTCAACGCCTGGAGCCATTTGCTCGGTGCAGTCGCGGCGTGTATTGGCGCCGTGTGGATGTTGGTGGTGGCGAGCCTGGACGGCAGCCCCTGGAAGATCGTCAGCGTGGCGATTTATGGCTTTACCCTGATGGTGCTGTACAGCGCGTCGACCGTGTACCACAGCGTGCGGGGGCGGCGAAAAGAGATCATGCAAAAGGTCGATCACTTTTCGATCTACCTGTTGATCGCCGGCAGCTACACACCGTTTTGCCTGGTGACTCTGCGCGGGCCCTGGGGTTGGACGCTGTTCGGGATTGTGTGGGGGCTGGCGGTGATCGGCATCCTGCAAGAGATCAAGCCGCGCTCGGAGGCGCGGATTCTGTCCATCGTGATCTACGCGATAATGGGCTGGATCGTGCTGGTGGCGGTCAAACCGCTGATAGCGGCGCTGGGCACGGCCGGGTTTATCTGGTTGGCGTCGGGCGGTGTGTTGTACACCGTAGGCATTATCTTTTTTGCCCTGGAGGATCGCCTGCGCCATTCCCATGGGATCTGGCATTTGTTTGTGATTGGCGGCAGCCTGCTGCATTTTGTGGCGATCATGCATTACGTGCTTTGAATGTGGGAGGGGGCTTCGGTGGTATTAGAGACGTGCCAGTAGCTCACAGGCGCGACTGCCGAAGATCTGCAGCAGCTTGGCCAGCATATGCGGCGGTGGTTCATCGCCACGGGTCAGGGCGTAGAGGGTGATCGGCAGGGGTGGCGTGAGGGTGCGGATGCAGGTGGTTGCCGTCGATGCGCCGAGGGCGGTAAAGGGGTCAATGACCGTCAAACCGGCGCCTGACTCCACCATCGCCCGGGCCAGGGAATAGGTTTGCACCGAGAGGGTCACGCGTGGCGGTGGATCGACGTTCTCCAGGTAGCTGTCCAGCTTGGTCGCCAGCGGATCAGCACTGGACAGCCCGATCAATGGCGCGCCCGCCAGTTCGCTCAGCGGCAATGGCTGGTTGATTTCAGCCGCCGACCAATAGCCCTTGGACGCCAATGCAACCAGCACGCCATTGGCCAGCACCTGGGTGGTCAACCCAGGATGGCCGGAAAAGTTGAGGGTCAGCGCCAGGTCGATTTCGCGCATCAACAACTTCTGGACCAGCTCACGGCTATGGTCGCTGGACAGCTCGCAAGCCATGTCGGGGTATTCGCGCTTCCATTCCAGAATCGCCGGAGGCAGCAGCGACAAGGCCAACGCCGGAATCGCACCAATGCGCACGCTTTGCCCTGGGGCGCGGCGCAGGCTCTTGGCTAGACGCCTTACACCTTGCAAGCTCTCGGTGACTTTCTCGACCTCGCTTTCCAGTGCCAAGGCTTCCGGCGTGGGCTGCAATTTGCCGCGCACCCGCAGAAACAGCGCAAAGCCCAGCTGCAATTCGGCGTGCTGCAACACTTTGGTCACCGCTGGTTGCGAGACGTGCAGCAACTGCGCGGCAGCACTGATCGAGCCAGTCTGGCGAATGGCCTGGAAGATTTCGATATGACGCAAGCGCATGGCAAGTCCATAACCTTTGTTTATAGGTGACCCATCTTTATTCATTGTCGGTGGCCTGTCACCTGCGCCTACGCTTGGTCTTCAGTTAATCAACGGTCGGGGGCTGGGATGGCCAGGCAGGTTTGCATCATCGGTGGTGGGGTTATCGGCTTGGCCAGTGCTTATGCTTTGGTACGGGCTGGCCATGAGGTAACGGTGATCGACGCCCGCGATACCTTGGGCAGCGAAACCAGTTTCGCCAACGGTGGGCAGCTGTCCTATCGCTATGTTGCGCCATTGGCCGACGCGGGCGTGCCGCTGCAGGCGATTGGGTGGCTGTTGCGCGGCGACTCGCCGCTGAAGCTGCGCCCACGGCTTGACCTCCAGCAATGGCGCTGGATGGCCGCGTTCATCGGTGCCTGCCGGGGCTCGGTGAACAAGCGCAACGCTGCCCACTTGCTGCGGCTGGCGAGCCTGAGTCAAGGCACCTTGCAGCAATGGCGTGTCGATGATCGCCTGGACGGCTTCGACTGGCGGCGCAACGGCAAGCTGGTGACCTTTCGCAATGCCGAGACGTTTGAGCGTGCACGCGCCAACGTCACTGACATCCTGCAGCAGCAGGTCCTGTCGATGGCCGATTGCCAACGCCTGGAACCTTCGTTGGCGGTGCAGGGTTTTGTCGGAGGCATCTATACGCCCAGTGAAGAAGTTGCAGACTGCCATTCCTTTTGCCAACGCCTGGCTGCAAGGTTGGAAGCGTCCGGGCGTTGCACATTTTTGCTGGGGCGCAAGGTTACCGGGATTCGTCACGCCGACGGTGCGGTGCAGGCCATCGAGTTGGGCCATGAAGTGATGCCGGTCGACCAACTGGTATTGGCTGCCGGGCATCGCAGCGCCGAGTTGGCATTGCCGCGCTTGTCCCTGCCGCTGTATCCGCTCAAGGGCTACAGCCTGAGCGTGCCGATCGGCGCGCAGCACAAGGCGCCGAACGTGAGCATCACCGACTATGACCGCAAGATCGTTTACGCGCGCATTGGTGAGCAACTGCGGATCGCGGCCATGGTGGATATTGTCGGCTTTGATGCGCGTCTTGAGCCCAAGCGCCTGGCCTTGATAAAGCGTCAGGCGCTGGAAACGTTTCCTTTGGCCGGTGACTACGCCCATGCGGTCGAGTGGGCCGGTATGCGCCCGGCAACACCGACGGGCGTGCCGTTGATCGGTGCCAGCGCCTACCGCAATTTGTGGTTGAACCTGGGGCATGGCGCACTGGGCTTCACCCTGGCCTGCGGTAGCGGCCAACTGCTGGCCGAGTTGATCGATCAGCGTTCCCCTTCCATTGATATGCAGGGCCTGACGCCCCGCGCCGCTTGAGGATACCCCTGTAACGCGGCGTGATTGCGGTACGTAAATAACCTCAAAAACCAACGGAGAATAACAATGAAAAAGATCCTGTTGACCGGCTGCACCCTGGGGCTTTTGTTGGGGGCAAACGTCCATGCGGCCGAAACGCCTCTGGAGGGCACCTTGAGCAAGATCGCCAGCGCCAAGGCCATCACCCTGGGGTATCGCGATGCGTCGGTGCCGTTTTCTTACATTGGGGATAACAGTGGCAAGCCGATGGGCTACTCGGTGGATCTGGCGAGCAAGATTGTCGAGCGCATCCAGCAGAAAATCGGGGTGAGTGAGCTCAAGGTGAAGTACAACCTGGTGACGTCCCAAACCCGTATCCCGCTGGTGCAGAACGGCACCGTCGATCTGGAATGTGGCTCCACCGGCGTGACCGCCGAGCGGCAGAAGCAGGTAGCATTTTCCTACGGGTTCATCTACGTGAAGGGGCAGTTGCTAACGGCCAAGGACAGCGGGATCAAAGGCTTTGTCGACCTCAAGGGCAAGAACGTGGTGACCACTGCCGGCACCACCAATGAACGCTTTCTCAAAAGTTACAACGCTGAACACAAAGCCAATATGTTCGTGATTAGCGCCAAGGACCATGGCGAGGCTTTCAAGATGCTCGAGACCGGCCGTGCGGTCGCGTTCTATATGGATGATGCGTTGCTTTACGGCGAGCGCGCCAAGGCCAAGGACCCGCACCACTGGGTGGTGGTGGGCGAGGAGCAGTCGCGGGAGATCTACAGCTGCATGGTGCGCAAGGACGACCCGCAGTTTCTCGCCGTGGTCAACGAGACTTTGGGTGATCTGTACCGTTCGGGAGAGATCAACGGGATTTACCAGCGCTGGTTTGAACAGCCGATCCCGCCGAAGGGTCTGAACCTGGAATTCCCGATGACCAGCGAGTTGAAGGCGATCATTGCCAAGCCGGTGAGTGATCCGGTGGAGTGATCGCTCCGTTTAGAAATCACCCCAGAGTTGCTGGGCGACCGACAGCGCCACCACGGGCGCGGTTTCGGTACGTAATACCCGTGGCCCCAACCGCGCAGCATGGAAGCCAGCGCCTTGGGCGGTGTCGACTTCGCCGTCGGTCAAGCCACCTTCCGGCCCGATCAGAAACGCCAGGCTCGAAGGCTTCGCGTGACTGATCATCGGCTCGGCGACTGGGTGCAGCACCAGTTTCAGGTCGGCTTCAGTTTGCTTCAGCCAGTCGGCCAGCAACACCGGTGCGTGAATCACCGGCACCGTTGAACGCCCACACTGCTCGCACGCGCTGATGGCAACCTGACGCCAGTGCAGCAGGCGTTTGTCGGCGCGCTCATCCTTGAGGCGCACTTCGCAGCGCTCGCTGAAGATCGGTGTGATCGCATTGACGCCCAGTTCAGTGGCTTTCTGGATCGCCCAATCCATGCGCTCACCCCGGGACAGGCCCTGGCCGAGGTGGATGTGCAGCGGCGATTCATCTTGGCCGGCAAAGCTTCGCGTCAGTTGCACGGTGACGCGTTTTTTACCGACTTCCAGCAGCGTGCCACTAAACTCCTGGCCAGAGCCGTCGAACAGCTGCACGGCATCGCCTTCACCCATGCGCAACACACGGCTGATGTAGTGCGCCTGGGCTTCGGGAAGTTCGTGATCGCCGAGGCTCAGCGGGGTGTCGGTGAAAAAGCGGGACAGTCTCATTTCTGTTCTCTGAAGAGGTGTATGCAGGAGCGAGCTTGCTGTGGCAAGTCGGTTCTTACAGGGGTTGGTATCAACCCGGGTCACGAAAGCCTGGGTGAAAATCTTTCGGCACCGCCACACTGACGTTGCTGTTAGTGGCGATATCAATCCCCTCGCTGGCCACTTCGGCCAGGAAGTCGATCTGCTCCGGTGTAATCACATAGGGCGGCAGGAAATACACCACGCTGCCCAGTGGCCGCAACAGCGCGCCACGCTCCAGTGCGTGTTCGAATACCTTCAAGCCACGGCGTTCCTGCCACGGGTAGGCGGCCTTGGTGGCTTTGTCCTGCACCATCTCGATCGCCAGCACCATGCCCGTCTGGCGCACTTCCGCAACGTGAGGATGGTCCACCAGGTGCGCGGTGGCGGTCGCCATGCGCTGGGCCAGGGCCTTGTTGTTTTCGATCACGTTGTCTTCTTCAAAGATATCCAGCGTCGCCAAGGCTGCCGCGCACGCCAGCGGGTTGCCGGTGTAGCTGTGGGAGTGCAGGAAGGCGCGAAGGGTAGGGTAGTCGTCGTAGAAGGCACTGTAGACATCTTCGGTGGTGACCACGGCGGCCAGCGGCAAGTAGCCGCCGGTGAGGGCCTTGGACAGGCACAGGAAGTCCGGGCGGATGCCGGCCTGTTCACAGGCGAACATGCTGCCGGTGCGGCCGAAGCCCACGGCGATTTCGTCGTGGATCAAGTGCACGCCGTAGCGGTCGCAGGCCTCGCGCAGCAGCTTGAGGTACACCGGGTGGTACATCCTCATGCCGCCGGCGCCCTGGATCAGTGGCTCGACGATCACCGCGGCAACGGTATCGTGGTGGTCAGCCAGGGTCTGTTCCATGGCCAGGAACATGTTGCGCGAGTGTTCTTCCCAGCTCATGCCGTCGGGGCGCAGGTAGCAATCGGGGCTTGGCACTTTGATGGTGTCGAGCAGCAGCGCCTTGTAGGTCTCGGTAAACAACGGCACGTCGCCTACCGACATCGCGGCGATGGTTTCGCCGTGGTAGCTGTTGGTCAGGGTGACGAAGCGCTTCTTGTTCGGCAGGCCACGGTTGAGCCAGTAGTGAAAGCTCATCTTCAATGCGACTTCGATACAGGATGAGCCGTTATCGGCGTAGAAGCAGCGCGTCAGGCCTTCAGGCGTCATCTGCACGAGGCGCTCGGACAACTCGATCACTGGCTGGTGGCTGAAACCGGCGAGGATCACATGCTCCAACTGATCGACCTGGTCCTTGATGCGCTGGTTGATGCGCGGGTTGGCGTGGCCGAACACGTTGACCCACCAGGAGCTGACGGCGTCGAGGTAGCGTTTGCCTTCGAAGTCTTCCAGCCATACGCCTTCACCGCGCTTGATCGGAATCAGCGGCAGTTGCTGGTGGTCTTTCATCTGGGTGCAGGGATGCCACAGCACCGCGAGGTCGCGTTGCATCCACTGGTTGTTCAAGCCCATCGGTGATCTCCTCGAAGCGGTCCTGCGGCGCGCGCAGGCGAAACAATCGCGCAAGCCTATGCAATGGTGGCGAGTGTCACAAGCCATTGTGGGGCAATTGGCGGTAAATGCAGGACGGTCTGTCGCGTTTCTTGGGAATAGTCTTAATCCCTTGTTAATTTATGATACCTAGCCTCTTCATCGTATTTCTCGATATTTCAAAGCGAAATTTTCCGCTTTAATTCGATAGGTAAAACGCTAGTCTTGGGCACAGTTCTTACGGGATTAAGTACATGCAGCTACGCAATTCGCCGGCCCGCTATGGTTGGGTCAGCATGGTTTTGCACTGGGGCGTAGCCCTGGTGGTGTTCGGTTTATTCGCCCTGGGCTTGTGGATGGTCGGCCTCGACTACTACAGCGCCTGGCGCAAAGATGCGCCGGACCTGCACAAGAGCATTGGCATCACGCTGTTCGCGATCATGCTGGTACGTATCGTCTGGCGCCTGGTCAGCCCGCCGCCGCCACCGCTGGCCAGCTATAGCCGCCTGACGCGGATCGGTGCTGCATTTGGGCACGCTTTCCTGTATTTCGGGCTGTTTGCCGTGATGATTGCCGGTTACCTGATTTCCACCGCAGACGGTGTCGGTATCCCGGTGTTTGGTCTGTTTGAAATTCCTGCCGTGGTTTCCGGTCTACCGGACCAGGCAGACACAGCCGGTTGGGTGCATCTTTACCTGGCCTGGGTGTTGGTGGTCTTCGCCGGTTTGCATGGCGTGGCTGCATTGAAACACCACTTTATCGATCGTGATGCGACCCTGACACGAATGCTGGGGCGCAAAGCCTGATGTTCAACCTCGACTCACAAGGAATAGAAAGCATGTTGAAAAAAACACTCGCTGCGCTGGCAATCGGTTCTGCTCTGCTGTCCGCAGGTTCGGCGATGGCCGCTGACTACGTGATCGACAAGGAAGGCCAGCACGCCTTCGTCGATTTCAAGATCAGCCACCTGGGCTACAGCTACATTACCGGTACCTTCAAGGACCTGGACGGCAAGTTCAGCTTTGACGCCGCCAAGCCGGAAGACGCCAAGATTGAAGTTAACGTGCGTACTGCCAGCGTGTTCTCCAACCACGCCGAGCGCGACAAGCACGTCAACAGCAAGGACTTCCTGGAGTCGGGCAAATTCCCTGATGCCAAGTTCGTCTCCACCAGCGTCAAGCCAACTGGCAAAAATGCTGATGGCAAGCTGACCGCTGATGTGACCGGCGACCTGACCTTCCACGGTGTGACCAAGCCGATCCTGGTCAAAGCCACGTTCCTGGGCGAAGGCAAGGATCCATGGGGCGGCTACCGTGCCGGCTTTGAAGGCACCACCAACATCAGCCGCAAGGAATTCAACAAAGACGGTATGGACGTAGGTCCACAGTCTGACAACGTTCAGCTGTACATCACGTTTGAAGGTGTGAAAGCGAAGTAATTTTCGCCGCGCATAAAAAATGCCCTGCATCGAAAGATGCGGGGCATTTTTTTGGCTGACGATTCGTGTTGCCTAGCCGGGCCTCATCGCAGGCAAGCCAGCTCCCACAATTGAAATGCATTCCCTTGTGGGAGTGGGCTTGCCCGCGATGGCGTTGTAACAGTCAACGCCTATGGCTTTGGAACTCAGCGGTTGCGGGTCAGCAGCGCCGGTTTCTCACCACGAGGACGGCCTGGCAGTTGGTCCAACTGCTCGGGTGTCGGGAAGCGATCAGCTTTCGACTCCTTGTGGATGATCTTCGGCGCCGGGCCACCACGCGGGTTTTGCACCGCTGGCTCGGACAGGCGTGGCTGGTCGTCACGGGCCGGGCGGCGGTTGTTGCTGCGCGAATCTTCGCGACGGGCCTGGCCGTCACGCGGTGCACCGTTGCGCGGGCCGCTGCGCTTGGCAGGCGGAGTACCGGTGGTGCCGCCGCTGCTGTTGCGCGGGCCGTTCTGACGGCCACCCTGTGGCTGGCCGCCACGGGGAGCACCCGCACCGGCGCCTTGTGCCGGAGCACCTGGACGACGGCCACGGCCCTGGGCCGGTTTGGCCTGGGGCACGTAGTCGACGCGGTTACCGAAGTTATCCACATCGTCGTCGAGGAACTCGTCCGGGGCACGGTCAGCGGCGGCGCGTGGCGGCTGGCTCGGCTGGCGCTGTTCGCGGGCCGGGGTGCCTTCACGTGGCTTTTGCTCACGGGCCGGGCGTTCACCTCGGCTGCTGGTGGCGGACTTTTCCTTGCCCTTGTCCTTGCCTTTGTCGCGACGACCACCGCCACCACCGCCGCCGTTCGGGCCATCGCCCTTCGGACCGCGTGGGTTGCGCGGGTTACGCACATCCGGACGCTCGCGGGCTTCAGGTTTCTCGGCCTCCACGGCGCTGGCATCGAAGCCCATCAGGTCGCCGTCGGCGATTTTCTGCTTGGTCATGCGTTCGATGCTTTTCAGCAGTTTTTCTTCGTCCGGTGCGACCAGGGAAATGGCCTCGCCCGAACGACCGGCCCGGCCAGTACGACCGATACGGTGCACATAGTCTTCATCGACGTTCGGCAGTTCGAAGTTGACCACGTGTGGCAACTGGTCGATATCCAGGCCGCGGGCGGCGATATCGGTGGCGACCAGGATGCGCACAGTGCCGGCCTTGAAGTCGGCCAGGGCTTTGGTGCGCGCGTTCTGGCTCTTGTTACCGTGGATGGCGACAGCGGTGAGACCGTGCTTGTCCAGGTACTCGGCCAGGCGGTTGGCGCCGTGCTTGGTGCGGGTGAAGACCAGCACCTGTTCCCACGCGCCGTGGGTGATCAGGTGCGCCAGCAGCGAGCGCTTGTGGCTGGCGGCGAGGCGGAATACGCGTTGCTCGATACGCTCGACCGTGGTGTTCGGTGGCGTGACTTCGATGCGCTCCGGGTTGTGCAGCAGCTTGCCGGCCAGGGCCGTGATGTCCTGGGAGAACGTTGCCGAAAACAGCAGGTTCTGACGTTTGGCCGGCAGGCGTGCGAGGACCTTTTTCACGTCATGGACAAAGCCCATGTCGAGCATACGGTCGGCTTCGTCCAGCACGAGGATTTCCACGTGGGACAAGTCGACGCTGCCCTGGCCGCACAGGTCGAGCAAACGACCCGGGCAAGCGACCAGTACGTCAACGCCACGGGACATGGCCTGAACCTGTGGGTTCATGCCGACACCGCCGAAGATGCAGGCGCTGACGAACTTCAGGTCGCGGGCGTACAGCTTGAAGCTGTCATGGACCTGGGCTGCGAGTTCGCGGGTAGGGGTCAGGACCAGTACACGCGGTTGGCGCGGGCCGTGACGCTGGGATTTGTCCGGGTGACCGTTGGGGAACAACCGCTCCAGAATCGGGAGGGCGAAACCACCGGTTTTACCGGTACCTGTCTGAGCCGCGACCATCAGGTCGCGACCTTGCAACACGGCGGGAATGGCCCGCTGTTGCACCGGAGTAGGCTCGGTATAGCCCGCTGCCTCGATGGCGCGGACTAAAGCCTCGGAGAGACCGAGGGAAGCAAAGGACATGAGTAATCCTGTTTTAGTTAGGGCTTGGCCCAAAGGGATAATCTTGCCGGGCGTGAATGGCGCTTAGGGGAGCGCAATCCCGTCCGGTCCTGCTGTGTCTGGCGGGCACTCCACCGGCTCGCGCGGGCTGCAAAGCTGCGCAGTAGCTGGGTTGGGTGCCTTTTTCAAGACCCGAGCGGCCGGGCGTAAGCCTGGCGGAAAGGCCGGAGTATAACAGAGCAATCACGGCGCGCTGCTTTCCTGCTGCTCAACGGCGTGTTCGGAGGCTGATATCGGTGCGGTTTGCGCCTGCATCCCACCATATTTGGCGCTCAAGGCGGCATAGGCCGGCTCTTGCTTGAAACGCTTGAGCTCGGCGGCAAAGCGCTGTACCAACAGGTCCATGCCGGCTCCACGGCGCACCGCGAGAAATTGTTGTTGGCGGCTGACCACCACTGCCGCCTGGCTGACTTTGCCCTCAAGGCCCAGCGTCTTGATGATGTGCTGCCCCACTCGCCGGTCAGTCACGACCATATCGATGCGCCCGAGCATCAGCTTGCCGAAATTGGCTTCATGGCTGGGGGCAGGCTCGCGCTCGAATGCGCTGGACCCACTGAATGTCTCGCCATAGAGGTAGCCGGGCGAGATGCCGACAGTCAGGCCACGCAGCTCATCGAGGGTTGTGGCGGGGTGAGGGCGATCATTGGCGTAGAACAGGACGAATTCGACTTCCGACAAGGGTTCACTGGGGTAGAGCAACTGGGCGTCGCGTTCATGGCTGTGGAAAATATCCAGCGCGCCATCGGCGTGACCCTGCTCGAGCATCGCCAGGCAGCGCTTCCAGGGCAGGAATTGCCATTGCACTTCCACGCCCAGACGTTGGAACACGGCCACTGTGGTTTCGTAATCCAGGCCGGCCCTGGTGCCGTTATCGTCGTAGACATAGGGCGCCCAGGGCTCGGTGACAATGCGCAGTTTCTCGCCATGAGCGACCAGGCTCAGGCAAGAAAAAAGCACAGCGGTCAGTAGCTTGAAAATGGCGGGCATACCTTGAGGTTACGACGCTCCCGACAGAAAGAGAAGCTCTACCACGCGCATTGGCGGGCGGTGTTATTTCGCCGGAGCGTCCAGCAAGTGTTCGTGGATCGCGGCGCGGCGCTCGCCCAGTATCAGCCGCACCACGGGGTTGGCGAACCAGTGTTCCAGTTGGTGGGCATCCAGTGGACGCTTCTGGCGTTCTTCCTGGTTTTGTCGTGCCTTGTCCCACCAAACCGGACCGCAGGCCTGATCGAATTCGTTTTCGTGTTCGTAGCAGCCATAGAGGATTTCACGAATGAACTGCTGCTGGTGCTTGGGCAGCAGCAAGGTAATCAGCTTGTACATCATGCGCTGCACGCGCGGCGGGCGCGGCAGGTGCGAGGAGACCTGGCGGGTATCGGCCAGGGCCTGTGCACTGGTTGGGGCACTGGCGTGTTTGGCGATCCACGCCTTGACCTTGGCCCGGAACAGCTGTTTGCGGCTCCAGTAATGGTGGATCAGGTCCGGGCATTCGCGCACGTTGACGGTGCGGTAGGCGGCGATGGACAGGCAGAACTCTTCCAGGGTGTAGGCGCCCTGGGCGTGGGGGAACAGTTCATCCATCAATTCGATGGAGCGGTCGAGGATGTGTGCATCCTGTTGGGTCAGGCCCATGACCCCGGAATTGAGGGTCATCATGTCATCGTCGGCCACGCCCATCTCCAGCAGGCGCTGATGCAGGGCGGTGTAGAGGATACTTTCGTGGTTGTCGCCGTACTTGGTGTAGAAGGCGTTGCACAGCAGGGTGCCGGGCTGCACGCGCTCGAACAGGGCGATGGGCGAATGGTGGAAGAACGTGTCGGTGTCGATCAGCAGCGCCACCTCGGACTCTTCCAGTACCTGGCGCAGTACCACGTGTTTGGTGCGGAAATGATAACCGTGGGGCTCGCTCCAGCGTTTGCGAGTGGCCTCGTCCAGTGGGCGCACGCGTACCGGCAGCAGGTGATAAGGCTCGGGATTGTCGGTGAACACCTGGATGTCCAAGTTCGCGTCCGGGGTGTCCTGCAGGAACGCCAGTGCGCTGGCGATGCTGAATACCGCTTCCTGGTGGTAGGTCTGGGCACCGAAGACCAGATAGACCAGTTGCGGGCGGGAAGTCGGGGACACTGTATTCATGGACTGCGGGGTTCCGTGGGTCACGTAAAACGACAAAGGCCCTCGTCTGAGGGCCTTGGTACAACCGAACAGACCTCAGCGTGGCAGCTTGAGGTTGTTCCAGACAGCAAGACTGGGTTCAGATTGGTTCAGGGTATAGAAATGCAACCCTGGCGCACCACCCTGCAACAATTGCTCACACATCTCGGTGATGACCTGTTCGCCGAAGGCCTGGATGCTTTTGACGTCGTCGCCATAGGCTTCCAGTTGCTTGCGCACCCAGCGGGGGATTTCGGCACCGCAGGCGTCGGAGAAACGTGCCAGCTTGCTGTAGTTGGTGATCGGCATGATGCCCGGCACGATCGGGATATTCACACCCATCGCTTGTACACGCTCGACGAAGTAGAAGTAACTGTCGGCGTTGAAGAAGTACTGGGTGATTGCACTGTTGGCGCCGGCATTGGCCTTGCGCACGAAGTTCTGCAAATCGTCTTCGAAATTGCGCGCCTGGGGGTGCATCTCCGGGTAAGCGGCCACTTCGATATGGAAGTGATCGCCGCTTTCTTCGCGGATGAAACTCACCAGGTCATTGGCGTAGCGCAGCTCACCGCTGGCCATGCCCATGCCGGACGGCAGGTCGCCACGCAAGGCGACGATACGCTTGATGCCGGCGGCTTTGTATTGGGTCAGCAGACCACGCAGGTCGGCCTTGCTGTCGCCCACGCACGACAAGTGCGGAGCGGCGGGAATTTTGACTTCGCTTTCCAGCTGCAACACGGTGTTGATCGTGCGGTCGCGGGTCGAACCGCCGGCGCCGTAGGTGCAGGAGAAGAAGTCGGGGTTGTAGCTGGCCAGCACCTTGGCAGTGGCCATCAGTTTTTCATGCCCAGCATCGGTCTTGGTCGGGAAAAACTCGAAGCTGTAGCGACGGTCTTGGGACATGGTAATACCCTTGGAAACTCGAAAGCCTGGAAGGCATACGCAATCGATGCGGGTGCCTGGCTTTCTGTGGGAGCTGGCTTGCCTGCGATAGCATCAGCTTGGTGTTACTGGAACACCGAGGCGTCTGCATCGCGGGCAAGCCCGGCTCCCACAGAAGAGCCGGCGCCAGCAAGGCCGATCAGTAGCGGTAAGCGTGCGGCTTGAACGGACCTTCAACCGTCACACCGATGTAGTCGGCCTGGGTCTTGGTCAGTTGAGTCACGACGCCGCCGAAGCCGCGGACCATTTCCAGGGCCACTTCTTCGTCGAGTTTCTTGGGCAGTACTTCAACGGTCAGGCGCTCGGCTTTCTGGGCTGGCGACAGGTCGGCGTACTTCTGTTCGAACAGGAAGATCTGCGCCAATACCTGGTTGGCAAACGAGCCATCCATGATGCGGCTTGGGTGACCAGTGGCGTTGCCCAGGTTCACCAGGCGGCCTTCGGCCAGCAGGATCAGGTAGTCATCGTTCTGTGGGTCGAAATTGCCGGCGCCGGTACGGTGAACCTTGTGCACCTGCGGCTTCACTTCTTCCCACGCCCAGTTCTTGCGCATGAATGCGGTGTCGATCTCGTTGTCGAAGTGGCCGATGTTGCAGACAACGGCGCGCTTCTTCAGGGCCTTGAGCATGTTCGCATCGCACACATTCACGTTACCGGTGGTGGTGACGATCAGGTCGATCTTGCCCAGCAGGGCCTTGTCGATGCTTGCTTCGGTGCCGTCGTTGATACCGTCGATGAACGGCGAAACCACTTCGAAACCATCCATGCAGGCTTGCATGGCGCAGATCGGGTCAACTTCGGAGACCTTGACGATCATGCCTTCCTGACGCAGGGACTGGGAGGAACCCTTGCCCACGTCACCGTAGCCGATCACCAGGGCTTGCTTGCCCGACAGCAGGTGGTCGGTGCCGCGCTTGATCGCATCGTTCAGGCTGTGACGGCAGCCGTACTTGTTGTCGTTCTTGCTCTTGGTCACCGAGTCGTTGACGTTGATGGCCGGGATCTTCAGCTCGCCCTTGGCCAGCATATCCAGCAGGCGGTGCACGCCCGTGGTGGTTTCTTCGGTCACGCCGTGGACGCGGTCGAGGATCTGCGGGTACTTCTTGTGCAGCAGTTCGGTCAGGTCGCCGCCGTCGTCGAGGATCATGTTGGCATCCCATGGCGCGCCATCCTTGAGGATGGTTTGCTCCAGGCACCACTCGTACTCTTCTTCGGTCTCGCCCTTCCAGGCAAATACCGGGATACCGGCGGCAGCGATAGCGGCGGCGGCCTGGTCCTGAGTCGAGAAGATGTTGCACGAGGACCAACGCACTTCGGCACCCAGGGCAACCAGGGTTTCGATCAGTACGGCAGTCTGGATGGTCATGTGGATGCAGCCCAGAATCTTCGCGCCCTTGAGCGGCTGTTCAGCGGCGTACTTGCGACGCAGGCCCATCAGGGCCGGCATTTCGGATTCGGCGATAAAGGTTTCGCGACGGCCCCAGGCAGCGAGGGACATGTCGGCGACTTTGTAGTCGTTGAAATCTGCAGGCGTCATTACAGCGCTCATAGAGAGCCTCCATTCGTAGTGTGCGAATGGGCGCCGTTGTGCGTTTAGTATCAGGCCAGGGCAACCAGGCCGGACAACGCCCCATCCGAGCCTGACAGGTTGAACCTGCTGCAGCGCCCCTCGGACAGGTGGCGGGAGAACGGTATCAATCGAAGATGACCGTTTTGAAACGGAGGCGATTATAGCCGTGTATGTGGCACTTCCCAAGCCTTTCTGTCGGCGGCATGAAGATCGCGCATGGGGGCGATAGGCAATGGCTCATAGAGCTTGGGCCCTGGCTCTGCCATGATGTTGCCCATCATTTGGCAAGACGCTTTGGAGTGATCATGAACTTCCACACCCGCAAATGGGTAAAACCCGAAGACCTCAACCCCAACGGCACCCTGTTCGGCGGCAGCCTGCTGCGCTGGATCGATGAAGAAGCAGCCATCTACGCGATTGTCCAATTGGGCAACCAGCGCGTGGTGACCAAATACATCTCCGAAATCAACTTTGTCAGCGCCTCGCGCCAGGGCGACATCATTGAACTGGGTATCACCGCCACTGAGTTCGGCCGCACCTCCATCACTCTGACCTGTGAAGTGCGCAACAAGATCACCCGCAAAAGTATCCTGACGGTGGAAAAAATGGTCTTCGTCAACCTGGGCGAAGATGGTTTGCCGGCGCCCCATGGCCGTACCGAAATCAAGTATGTGAAGGACCAGTTCCAGGACGAAGGTCTTTCTGAGTAACACCTGCGCGACGTGATTTGCGTTACCGAATCATTCCGTGTGGATCCTTGCGAGGCTCTCTCATCACTCAGGCCTACACCCTGTAGAGAGAGCCTCATGTATGAAAGTCTCCAGTTCCGTTGTAGAAAATAAGCCTCTTTCGTCTCAAACCTTCAGCCAGGACGTGAAGACGCCTTTGGTCAAGGGCGTGGGCGAGCGCAACCTGAGTATTTATCGGCATAGCGATGGCCGCGTCGAGGTGCTGCTGTCCCCGCCGCCGCCTGCTCATTTGGTGCTCAGTGGCGGTGGTGCCAAGGGCATTGCCTTTCCCGGGATGGTGCAGGCGCTTGAAGACGCCGACAAACTCAAAGACGTCAAGGTGGTGTCGGGCTCGTCTGCCGGTGCGATTTCTGCAGCGTTACTCGCCAGTGGCATGGACGCGAAGGCGTTCACGCAGTTGTCGAACAGTCTCGACTTACCTAGCCTGCTCAACAGCAAGGATCCGATCCTGGCCTGGCTGCAGGATGCCAGTTCCAAACTTGGCAAGCTTGCCGGCAATCTACCTGGCCCGGGCGGCAATATTTCGCAACTGCTGCTGACCCTGCTGCCGCGCCTGCAAACCGAGGGGCAGCCCCTGGAAGAATTGATTCGCAACCAGTCACGTCAATCGATTCTTGCCCATGTCGAGCGCATGCCCATGGCGGACCGCCCGCCTGAAGTCACGCAAATCGTCGACCGGCTCAAAGCCGGAGCCGGGCCCACCTTTCGCGACCTGGAGGTGTTGAGCCGCCATATTCCGGCGATCAAGCAACTGAACATCACGGGCACAGGCATGTTCGACGGTCGTCCACAGTTGGTGGTGTTCAATGCCAGCCTGACGCCAGATATGGACATCGCCCGTGCTGCGCTTATTTCGGGGGCGTTGCCGGGCCTGTTCAAGAGCCCGTCCGAACAGGGCCATGGGTTTCAGGCGGATGCAGAGGTTACGGCGTTTCAAGACGGAGGGCTGCTCCTCAATACCCCTGCCCCCGGTGTCATTGAACGTTCGTTTGCGGAGAGCCCTTTGGGCAAGGACGAATCGCTGATCGTCAAGTTCGAATCCGAGCAGAGCTCACCACCGCGCCAGAGCGGTGACTTTTTCAGCCATTTGGCTGACACGTTCACAGGCACGCCGCATACCGCGGCTGAAACCTACCAAAATGACCGGCTCAAGGCGTTCTCGGATCAAACGGTGACATTGCCGTTGAACTCGAACAAAGGCGATTTTCGCGGCCTGCTCAACGGCACCGTCAACTTCACCATGACCCTTGAACAGAAACAGCATTTGCAGGCCCAGGCTCGCCAATCGGTGTCGAGCCACCTGCAAAAGCGTGAACTGACACGTGAGCGCCATGAGTTCGCCTCCCTGGACGATGCTGTGTTGGCGATGGATGATCAAATGCTTGCCAGCGTGCAGGGTGAATTGCGCAAGGACCCCGCCAGCGCAGACGCAGTGCGGTTTCGCGATGAGGCGAAACAGGCGTTGGAGGCGTTGAACAGTGCAATCACCGAAGCCAACCAATCCGACACGTCCCTGAAGATTACTCCGAAGATTGCTGCGGCCTTACGCAATCTGGACTCTCTCGCCAGCAGGCCCGAGCACATCGAGTGGTTGGGCAAACGTCTGAATACGCCGGGCCAGCGTAATTTCCAGCAGCTTTTACAGGTGGGCGCCAAGCAAAAATCGGGCAGTGTGCCAAGTATGTCCAAGGTATTGAGCAGTGCGGTCGCCGAGATGCAAAGTCGGGATATCGGGGTGAAAGCTGAACACTTTACGCGGGAGGTCATCTACCCATCGCTGTACCGTCCTGGCCAGCCGGCATCCAACGTTGAGCTGCTGCAGCGTGCGGTGCGTGACTTGAAAGAGGTGAAGACGCCGCAAGACTTCAATAGCGTGCTCGATGGCATCATCAAATACTATCAAGCGCGCAATAAACCCTGGAGCAAACCCTTGAGTTCCACCACCGTGGAACAGGCCAAGGCGTGGCGCATTCCGGTTTAATTGCCGGGTCATTGAACAGCCATCGTCGCGGCATGTCGTAGCTTCAGGCACCCCTCGGACTTTGGTACATCATGGCCACTCAAGCAGACGGCAAGACCCCCAACCTGTCGCAGGAAGAGCAGCAGGACGTCGACAAGAACCAGCCGCCCCGTGCGGCGGTTCTTCACGAAATCATCCGTACCCAGGGCGACCAGGAGCTGGAGCGCAGTGTCGCCGCCTTATGGTGGTCGGCACTGGCCGCCGGACTTACCATGGGCCTGTCGTTGATGGCGATGGGTTTGCTCAATTCACGCCTGCCGGACGCCGAGGGCTTCAAGGTGATAGCCAGTTTTGGCTATTGCGCGGGGTTTCTGGCGGTGATCCTCGCACGCCAGCAATTGTTCACCGAAAACACCCTGACCGCGGTGCTGCCGGTTATGAGCAAACCCACTCTGGGCAATGCTGCACGTCTGCTACGACTATGGACAGTCGTGCTGGTAGGCAATCTGTGCGGTACTTTGCTGGTGGCTTACGTGATGTTGCATTTACCTATTTTCGATACCAAGACCGACCTGGCCTTTCTTGAAATCGGACGCAAGATCATGGAGAACGACTCTGGCCAGATGTTTGCCAAGGGCATCGTTTCCGGCTGGATGATCGCCACCATGGTGTGGATGATCCCATCGATGGAAAGCGCAAAGATGTGGATCATTATCCTGATCACATACCTGATGGCCCTGGGTGACTTCACGCATATCGTCGTCGGTTCGGCGGAAGTGTCTTACCTGGTGTTTGCCGGCGAGCTGCCGTGGAAGGATTTCTGGCTGGTGTTTGCCGGACCGACCCTGGCGGGCAATATCATCGGCGGCAGTTTTATCTTCGCCCTGATCAGCCATGCGCAGATTCGCAGTGAGAGCAGCCTGCCAGGCAAAGCTGCTGCGGACCCGAGGCATCCGCAGCCGACTAGAAAAGATCAGTGATGTTCAGGCGTGGCCTGGGGTTCGCCCCGGGTCACGTGTTTGACCAGCTTGCCGATGCTCAACCCCTGCAACAGGATCGATGACAGCACCACGATGTAGGTGATGCTCAGCAACAAGTCGCGCTCCGGACCCAAGGGCAGCGCCAAGGCCAAGGCCACCGAGACACCGCCACGCAAACCACCCCAGGTCAGGATGCGGATAGTGCCGCGCGGTACCGTGCGCCAGCGCCGCAGCAGCAAGATCGCCGGGGCCACCGTCAACAGGCGCGAGAGCAGGATCGCCACGGCGAGCAAACTGGCCGCGAATACGTGCAGCCAGTTGAATGGCAACAGCAGCAACTCCATGCCGATCAACGCAAACAGCAAGGCGTTGAGCATGTCATCAAGCAGTTCCCAGAAACCATCCAGGTAGCGACGCGTCATGTCGTTCATCGCCAGCTTGCGCCCCAGGTTGCCGATGATCAGCCCCGCGACCACCATTGCAATCGGTGCGGACACGTGCAGTTCCGAAGCCATGGCCGAACCGCCGATCACCAGGGCAAGGGTCAGCATCACTTCGATCTGGTGCTGTTCGATACTCTTGATCATCAGGTACACGAGGTAGCCGATCAGCCCGCCGAATACCACGCCGCCTATGGCCTCGTGGGCAAACAGCAGGGCAGTGGCGCCCACGGTGGGCGTCTCGCCCAACTGCGCGATACCCAGCAGCACGGTAAACACCACCACGGCGGTGCCATCATTGAACAGCGACTCGCCGACAATGGTGGTCTTCAGTGGTTTCGACGCATTGGCGGTACGCAGCACGCCGAGCACCGCAATCGGGTCTGTAGGCGAAATCAGCGCGCCGAACAGCAGGCAGTAGAGGAAGCTCACGTGCCAGCCGAACAGGGCGAAGATGTAGTACGCCAGGCTGCCGATCACCACGGTGGCGATCAACACACCAAAGGTGGCCAGCAGGCCGATGGGCCAGCGGTAACTGCGCAAGTCGTTCAAGTTGACGTGCAAGGCGCCGGCGAACAACAGGAATGACAGCATCCAGTTCATCAGCAAATCGCCGAAGTCGATCTGGCCGATCAGTTGCTGGATGCGCTCCTCCAGGCCGGGATAGCCGATAAAGCTCAGGCCCTGCAGGATCAGGGAAAAAATCAGCGCAGTGATCATTACACCGATGGTCGGCGGCAGGCCAATAAAGCGGAAGTTCACATAGGTGAGCAGGGTGGTGAGGCAAATGAAGGCGGCGACAAGTTCGAGCATCCGGGGTCCTTGGAGCAGGGAAATGTAGGCGCATGGGGTGCGCCGAGGTGGCGTTTAGTATAAACAGGTGAAGTTACATCACGAATCAATTGAGGCGGTTCTGGTGGTAGCGACAGCCCTGGTGCTGGTGCGCAAGCGTGCGGCCTTCAGCCTGTTCTGGCGCACTCAATGGCGGTTGGGCCTGAGCGTGGGATTGTGCGTGTTGTTGAGCTACGCTTTGGTGCTTTGGGCCATGCAGTTGGGCTCGATTGCCGAGGCGGCGGCGTTGCGGGAAGTCAGCGTGATCCTGGTGGTGCTGTTCGGCATGCGTTACTTGAAAGAACCTTTTGGGCGGCCACGGCTCATAGCTTGTGGGTTGGTGCTGATCGGCATGTTCGTGATGAAACTCTAACCGTCGGATAAATCCAAAAAAGGAATGAGTGATGACAGTCGCTTTCTGGTGTGTGTTGATCGCAATTTTTCTGCCCTATCTATGCACGGGTGTCGCCAAGTTCAGCACGGGAAAGTTCGGAGCTCGGCACAACCACGACCCGCGTGCTTTCCTCGATACCGTTGAGGGTGTCGCCAAGCGCGCCAACAATGCGCAACTCAACAGCTTTGAAGTGACCCCGGCGTTTGCCGCGGCAGTGATCATTGCGCACATGGCCGGCAACGCCGAGCTGGTGACGATCAATGTGCTGGCGGTGCTGTTTATCACCAGCCGCCTGCTGTACATCATTTGCTACCTGGCCGATTGGGCGATTTTGCGTTCGCTGGTGTGGGCCGTGGGAATGGCGTTGATTGCGAGTTTCTTCTTTGTCTCGATCTAACGCCTGAGCAAATCCTTTGTGGGAGGGGGCAAGGGGAGTCGTCTCACCGCCCCTCCCACATTTCATTATCAGCGTCTGTCAGGTGCCGGCGGGGGCATCCGGTACTTGCGGCAGAGCCGCGCCTTTGGGCCACAGCATCCAGATTTGCCCTTGTTGTTTCATATTTCCTGCCAGCTCTCCCGCCGCATCACCTGTGCCCCAGAACAAGTCTGCCCGTACTTCGCCGGTGATTGCGCCGCCGGTGTCCTGGGCCGCGACAGGTCTGGTGATCGGTGAACCATCGGGTTTGGTGGTCGACAACCACAATAGGCTACCCAGCGGGATGACCTTGCGGTCCACTGCCACGCTGTAGCCGGCGGTCAATGGCACGTTCAGCGAACCGCGTGGGCCTTCGTTACTGTCGGGGCGTGCGCTGAAGAATACGTAGCTGGGGTTGCTCGCCAGCAGTTCGGGAATGCGCTGCGGATGTGCCTTGGCCCAGGCGCTGATGGCGCCCATGGTCACCTCTTCTTTTTTCAGCTCGCCTTGCTCTACCAGCCAACGGCCGATTGGGCGGTACGGGTAGCCGTTCTGGTCGCCGTAACCTACGCGCAGTTGGCGCCCACCCGCCAGTTGAATACGCCCTGAGCCCTGGATTTGCAGGAATTGCAGGTCCATTGGGTCGGTCAGCCAGGCGATCGGCTTGGCAGTGGAGCCCTGGCTGTTGACGGTGCTGGCGTCGTCATAAGGTTTGAGCACCCGACCTTCCAGGCGTCCACGCAGGCGCTTGCCTTTAAGCTCCGGGTAGATGCTTTCGAGGTTGACGATAATCAAGTCATCCGGCACGCCGTAGACCGGCACATGGGCGGTAGCGGTTTTGGTCAGGCTGCCGGGGTAGACCGGCTCGTAATAACCGGTGATCAAACCATTGGGTGTGTTGTTGGCCGAACGCAAGCCGAAGACATCGAGGTGTTCCTTGAGAAAGCCGCGAACCGCCACGGCATCGCCCGGTACGCTGGCCGCTGCCGCGCAGGTGGTGCCCCATACCGGGTCGGCCTTGAGGCGCTGGCAGGCGCTGCGCCAGGATTCAAAACCGGCCAGCAAATCGCTGTCGGAAACCACCGGCAAGGCTTCCCAGGGTGCACTCACATAGGTGGCGACCGCATGGGGTTTGGCTTCTTCTTTGGCGACCTCTTTGCCGGCATCTTTACCTGCATCGCAGCCGGCCAGCAGTGCGATCATTGGCAGAGCCCACGCGAGTCGGCGGCTCCAGGGTTTCGCGGTGATATTCATGTAAGCACTTCCTGAAGCGATTACCCATGCTTCACTGCATTCGGGCAACCCTTATTATTAATAGGGCTATTGGTCTTTGCGGGCGGGGCGAGGATACTGGCCGCCGTTTCCCGTGACCTGAAGCCATCATGATTCTAAAAAAACTGACCGTTGTACTGCTGGCCTGCCTGGCCTTGTCCGCCTGTGGCGGTGTTGACCCCAATTCCCCACTGGGCCAACGCAAGGCGATCTTCAAGCAGATGCTCAAGACCGGCGAAGACCTGGGCGGGATGTTGCGCGGGCGTATCCCGTTCGACGGTGCCAGGTTTGCAGAAGGCGCGGTCAAGCTGGATGCGTTGTCCCATGAGCCGTGGAAGCACTTTCCAAGCGTGCGCGAAGAAGATCACACCAGCGCCAAGGACGACGTGTGGCAGAAACAGGCGCAGTTCCAGCAACTGGCCCGCGACCTTGAGGCGGCCACCGGTGAATTGGTGATCGCCAGCCAAGTGCAACCCTACAAGGCCAGCAACCTTCAGCCGGCGGTGCAAAAAGTCGAAGACGCCTGCAGCGCCTGTCATAAACAGTTCCGCGATCACTGATCGTTTTTACTGGTCGAGTTCTTCCACCGCGTCCTGTAGTTCTTTGCGCGACTCGGCCAGTTTGTCCTTACGCTTGTTGATCTTGTCCGGATCGCCTTTTTTCATGGCCTTGTCGAGGTCGGCCTGACGGCGGGAGACTTCGTGCTTGGCGTCGAGCACCTTGTTTTCACGTTCTTTTTTCAAGGAGGCGTCGGTGCAGTTGGCGGTGACTTCGCTCAGGGCTTTTTCCAGGCCGGCCTGTTGGGCGCTGTTACCGTGGGCCTTGGCTTGTTCGATCTGGGTGCTGATGGCCTGGCGCTTGGCGGCGCAGCCGGTGAGCGGCTGCGCTTCTTCGGCGGCCAGCAGTGGCATGGTTGTGAAACTTGCGAGGGTCAGCAAGGCAAAGGGGGCGAGAAATTTCATCTATAAAGCTCCAAGGTCGCAATCAGGTGGCCGGGTGGCGTTCAAAACCCATCTATCCCGGCCTCGCGTAATGTTTCAGCCAAGGCTTGCACCTGCGGGTCGCGAAAAAACGCGCTCAGTTGCGCTGCACGACCCGGGCCGATGCCGTCTGAGGCCAGCCAGGCTTGGGTGTCTTTGGCGGCCAGCGTCTGCCAGTCGCCCTCCAGGTTGTTGCGCGCCGCTGGCGGTACGCCCAAGGCCTTGAGCCATTGTGAAAAAGGGCGTTGCCGGGCGTTGTTAAAACTGTCGAGCACTCGCTCACGAGTGCGATCACCGAAGCCCTCAATGGTAGCAAGCTGCGCCGCATCCAGGGTTAACCAATCGAGAAAGCCTGCGATTAGACCGGCCTGGATCAATATGTTCCAGGTTTCACGGCCCATATGTGGCAAGGCCAGGCCCTGTTTGCCGCTCAGCCAGGTGAGGCGGGCGAGCAACTGATCTTCGCAGCCGGGCTCCAGTTGCCAGCAACTCAGGGCGTGAAAATCGCGAGGGTCGGGTAGCTGCACGTCCACACGGGTTTCGTTGCGCAGGATCACCTCGTCCAGTCGGGGGATAACCTGGCCCGCCAGGCTGATCGACACATGGTCGCCGGGGCGGATATCCAGGGCTTGCCAGCGTTTCAGGGAGCCGGCGCTGACCCGGCTGATCTGCCGATCATCCAGCCACACGGGTTCCAGTTCGAGGATGGGGGTGATGCGCCCGGTGCGACCGACCCTGAATTGCACCTTGCGCACCAGTGCCAGGGCTTTGATGGCTGGGTACTTCCAGGCGACCATCCAGTAAGGCGCACTGGCTTGCCAGCGCTCGGCGGGTGCCCGCGCAGCCTGGTGCAGCACCACGCCATCGCTGGCGAAGGGCAACGGTGCGTTGTACCAATGCGTGCGCCAATGAGCGGCTTCGCTGATGTGCTCAATGGGATGGCTATAACGCTGTGTATCGCTGAAGCCCCAGCGCGTCAGCGTGGCCAGGCGTTCGGTGAAATCCGCCGGACCGTCAGGCCAGGCCCAGATGAACAAGCCGATGCCTGCCGCCTCAGCGTCGCTCAATTGTCGCCGGTTCATCAGCCCGGCCACTTTGCTGCGCGCATTGAGCCCACCGTTTATCGCTTGCACATGGTGATCAAGGCGCCAGTAAAGTTCGCCTTGCAGCACCACATCAATCGCGTCCGGCAGCTGTTGGACGATACCGGGGATCCTGGCGGCCGAGGCCGACCAATCGTGGCCCAGCACGCCATCGCCTCGGCTGATGAGCTGCTGCAAGCGGCCCTGGCGATAGACGAGCGTCACCGCTACACCATCGACCTTGGGTTGGATCCATACGTCCTGGCGGGTGTTGAGCCACTCCTTGACTGCCGGTTCGTCCGGCAGCTTTTCCAGGCCGGTGTGCGTGACCGGGTGGCGTAACGTGCCGCGTGAACTGGCCAGCGGGTTATTAGCCTGCGGCGCAGGTTGGCGGGTGCATTCGCGCCAATGCGCCAGGCGCTGGCGGGCCTGGTCGTAGAGTTCGTCACTGATGGGGGATTGGCCCTGGCGGTGGTAACTGTCGTCCCACTGGCTGATCTGCCTGGCCAAGCTGTCGAGTTGCAGGTGAGCGTGATCGGGGCACGTTTCTGCCCACGTCCAGCTGGATAAAACACTGAGAAAAAAAGCCATGAACTTATGCATCATGAGCATCCGTGCTCGAAAAGGGAGCCCAGCCTAAGTCATCCAGGCGCCCACAAAAAAGCCCCGATTGCTCGGGGCTTTTTACCGGGTGTTTCTGTATACAGCGCGAACGCTTACAGGCCTGCAGCGATACGCAGGTCGTTGGCGCGGTCGGTTTTTTCCCAGGTGAAGGTGCTGAAGGTGTCATCGCCAACAGTCTTCTGCGCAGGGGTACGGCCGAAGTGGCCGTAGGCTGCGGTTTCCTGATACATCGGGTGCAGCAGGTCGAGCATGGTGGTGATTGCGTAGGGGCGCAGGTCGAAGATTTCACGTACCAGCTTGACGATTTTCTCGTCGCTGATCTTGCCGGTGCCGAAGGTGTTCAGCGAGATCGACGTAGGCTGCGCCACGCCAATGGCGTAGGAAACCTGAATTTCGCAGCGCTCGGCCAGGCCGGCAGCCACGATGTTCTTGGCCACGTAACGACCGGCATAAGCGGCCGAACGGTCAACCTTGGACGGATCTTTACCCGAGAACGCGCCACCGCCGTGACGGGCCATGCCGCCGTAGCTGTCGACGATGATCTTGCGACCGGTCAGGCCGCAGTCGCCCACCGGGCCGCCGATGATGAACTGTCCGGTCGGGTTGATGTGGAACTGGGTGTCCTTGGTCAGCAACTCGGCAGGCAGCACGTGCTTGACGATCAGCTCCATCACGCCTTCGCGCAGGTCGGCGTAGGACACGTCCGGGTTGTGCTGGGTCGACAGCACAACGGCGTCGATACCCACGACTTTGCCGCCTTCGTAACGGCAGGTCACCTGGGACTTGGCGTCCGGGCGCAGCCAAGGCAATACCCCGGATTTACGTGCTTCGGCCTGGCGTTGCACCAACTGGTGCGAGAAGGTGATCGGCGCCGGCATCAGCACGTCGGTTTCATTGCTGGCGTAGCCGAACATCAGGCCCTGGTCGCCGGCGCCCTGGTCTTCAGGCTTGGCACGGTCTACACCCTGGTTGATGTCAGGCGATTGCTTGCCGATGATGTTCATCACGCCGCAGGTCGCGCCGTCGAAGCCGACGTCGGAGCTGTTGTAGCCAATGTCGGTGATCACGTCACGAACGATCTGCTCCAGGTCGACCCAGGCTGTAGTGGTGACTTCGCCGGCGATGATCGCCACGCCCGTTTTCACCAGCGTCTCGCACGCCACACGGGCGAACTTGTCTTCAGCGATGATAGCGTCCAGCACCGCGTCAGAAATCTGGTCGGCGATTTTGTCCGGATGCCCTTCAGACACGGACTCGGAGGTGAAAAGGGAGTATTCGCTCATCTCGATGTTTTCCTGATATTTACCGATGGTGAGTGTCGCCAGCCGGTCGCTGAAAATGGCGGACCTGAATCTGGAAACCATTACGTAAACCTACATAGAGGCTTTCCCCGGGAACGAGTCCCGCAGCGGTGGCCCAACGGGCCAGATCGTCCTGTTCAAAACCCAGCCAGAGATCACCGCAGGCCTCCTTGGCCCAATTCTGGTTGTGGCTGCATAAATCCGTAACCAGCAGGCTACCGCCGGGGTGCAGTAACCCGGCCATTTGCTTGAGGGCGTCGGCGGGGGCGGCGAAATGGTGCAAGACCATGTTCAGCACCACGCAATCGGCCCGCAGGCTGGTGTCATTCAAGGCGTCGGCCAACTGCAGGCGCACATTGCCCAGGGCTTCGCGTTCACAGAGTTGGCGCGCCAGTTCAAGCATTGCCGGGCTGTTGTCCAGCGCCGTCACCTGCCCGAAACGTCGTGCCAGGTCGGGCAGAAAGCCGCCATCGCCAGGGCCGACTTCCACGGCCGTTGCTTCACTACTGAAGCTCAGCTTGTCCAACAGCGCCAGTACGCTTTCGCGGTACTGGGGCAAGCCGGCGATCAGGTCCTGCTGGGCGCGAAACTTGTCGGCAACCCGGGAGAAAAAGTCCTGGCTGGCGGCGGCGCGTTGCCCGTGGACCTGGCCGATGCGCGACTGTACGTCGCTCGGCAGGCCCAGGTTATCCACTTCCTCAAGCAAGGCGGCGTGCAGTTTGCCGCCCAGCTGTTCGGTATGGGGCAGGGCGCGGCGGTAAAAAATCGCATTACCTTCGCGGCGCGTGGCGACCAGGTCGGCCTGGGCCAGCACCTTCAAGTGGTGGCTCATGCCGGATTGGCCGATGGCGAAGATCTGCGCCAGTTCCAGCACCCCGAACGAATCGTTGGCCAGTGCGCGCAATACGTTCAGGCGCAACGGATCACCTGCAGCCTTGCAAAGGGCTGCCAGTTCATCGCCGTCGTCAGGACGCAGGGAGGGCACGGGTAGGTTCATAAGGCCAGCAGTCTAGTGACGGGTGTAAATCCCTGCAAGGCCAATATCAAAAAGTTTTGATATTGATCGATAAGTGGCGGTTATAAGCCGCCGCTATAACCTTTAGACGAACCAGTTAAAGGTTTCTGCAACCTATTGCCGTCCAAACCACAGGAAAAACACCCTCAAGTGACTATCTGTCATTGCCCGCAGGCGGTGGCTGAGGGAAAATGCCGGTCCTTTTTTCCGTTTCTTTATAAGTAAACTCCAGGAGATCAGCGATGCCCAGCCGTCGTGAGCGTGCCAACGCCATTCGTGCCCTCAGCATGGATGCCGTGCAAAAAGCCAACAGCGGCCATCCCGGTGCCCCGATGGGCATGGCGGATATCGCCGAGGTACTTTGGCGTGACTACCTGAAACACAACCCGAGCAACCCGTCGTTCGCCGACCGTGACCGCTTCGTGCTGTCCAACGGCCACGGCTCGATGCTGATCTATTCGCTGCTGCACCTGACCGGCTACGACGTCACCATCGACGACCTCAAGAGCTTCCGTCAGCTGCACAGCCGCACCCCCGGTCACCCGGAATTCGGCTACACCCCAGGCGTGGAGACCACTACCGGTCCCCTGGGTCAGGGCCTGGCCAACGCTGTCGGCTTCGCGCTGGCTGAAAAAGTTCTGGGCGCGCAATTCAACCGCCCCGGCCACGACATCGTCGATCACCACACCTATGTGTTCCTGGGTGATGGCTGCATGATGGAAGGCATCTCCCACGAAGTCGCCTCCCTGGCCGGCACCCTTGGCCTGGGCAAGCTGATTGCCTTCTACGATGACAACGGCATTTCCATCGACGGCGAAGTCGAAGGCTGGTTCACCGATGACACCCCCAAGCGTTTCGAAGCCTACAACTGGCAGGTGATCCGCAACGTCGACGGCCACGATCCGGAAGAAATCAAGATCGCCATCGACACCGCTCGCAAGAGCGCGCAGCCAACCCTGATCTGCTGCAAGACCACCATCGGTTTCGGCTCGCCGAACAAGCAAGGTAAAGAAGACTGCCACGGCGCCCCACTGGGTGACGCGGAAATCGCCCTGACCCGTGAAGCGCTGAAGTGGAACCACGGCCCGTTTGAAATCCCGGCCGATATCTACGCCGAATGGGACGCCAAGGAAAAAGGCCTGGCCACCGAAGCCGAGTGGGACCAGCGTTTCGCGGCCTACTCCGCCGAATTCCCGGAGCTTGCCAACGAGCTGGTTCGTCGCCTGGCCGGTGACCTGCCTGCCGACTTCTCGGCAAAAGCCTCGGCCTACATCGCCGAAGTCGCGGCCAAGGGCGAGACCATCGCCAGCCGTAAAGCCAGCCAGAACACCCTGAACGCCTTTGGCCCGCTGCTGCCTGAGATCCTCGGCGGTTCGGCTGACCTGGCCGGTTCCAACCTGACCCTGTGGAAAGGCTGCAAAGGTGTCTCGGCCGAAGACGCCAGCGGCAACTACATGTACTACGGCGTGCGCGAGTTCGGCATGAGCGCCATCATGAACGGCGTGTCCCTGCACGGCGGCCTGGTGCCTTACGGCGCGACCTTCCTGATGTTCATGGAGTACGCACGTAACGCCGTGCGTATGGCTGCGCTGATGAAGAAGCGTGTGATCCATGTGTACACCCACGACTCCATCGGCCTGGGTGAAGACGGCCCGACGCACCAGCCGGTCGAGCAATTGACCAGCCTGCGCACCACGCCGAACCTGGACTGCTGGCGCCCAGCCGACGCGGTCGAATCCGCCGTGGCCTGGAAGCACGCCATCGAGCGCAAGGACGGCCCTTCGGCGCTGATCTTCTCGCGTCAGAACCTGCAACACCAGGTGCGTACCGATGCGCAGATCGCCGACATCAGCCGTGGTGGTTATGTGCTCAAGGACTGCATCGGCGAGCCGGAGCTGATCCTGATCTCCACCGGTTCCGAAGTGGGCCTGACCGTTCAGGCCTACGACAAGCTGACCGCGCAGGGCCGCAACGTTCGCGTTGTATCCATGCCATGCACCAGCGTGTTCGAAGCCCAGGACGCCGGCTACAAGCAATCGGTGTTGCCGCTGCAGGTCAGCGCGCGTATCGCGATCGAAGCGGCTCACGCTGACTACTGGTACAAGTACGTGGGCCTGGAAGGCCGCGTGATCGGCATGACCACCTATGGTGAGTCGGCGCCGGCGCCAGCGTTGTTCGAAGAGTTCGGTTTCACCCTGGAAAACATCCTGGGTCAGGCTGAAGAGTTGCTGGAAGACTAAGTCAGTCTGCGTTGTCTGCACTGGCGCTATCGCGGGCAAGCCCGCTCCCACATTTGGATCGCGGTCCAATGTGGGAGTGGGCTTGCCCGCGATGGCGTCAGAACATTCAACACCGAACTAACCTTGATCGAGAACCCCATGCCCCAACCGCGTCCCTACAAAGTTGCACTCAACGGCTACGGCCGCATTGGTCGTTGCGTCTTGCGTGCTCTGTTCGAGCGAGGGGCGGCAGCCGGGTTTGAAATTGTTGCAATCAACGATCTGGCCGACATGGCCAGCATCGAATACCTGACACGCTTTGACTCCACTCACGGGCGCTTTCCCGGCGAAGTGCGGGTCGACGGCGATTGTCTGCATATCAATGGCAACTGCGTACAAGTGTTGCGCAGTGCCACCCCCGAAGGCATCGACTGGAAAGCACTGGGCGTCGACCTGGTGCTGGAATGCTCCGGTGTCTATCACACCCGTGCCGATGGCCAGCGTTTTCTCGACGCCGGTGCGCCGCGTGTGCTGTTTTCCCAACCGATGGCCAGCGAGGCGGATGTCGACGCCACCATTGTCTACGGCATCAACCAGGATTGCCTGACCGGTGATGAGCTGCTGGTGTCCAACGCTTCGTGTACCACCAACTGCAGCGTGCCGTTGTTGCGTCTGCTGGATCAGGCGATCGGCCTGGATTATGTGTCGATCACCACGATTCACTCGGCGATGAACGACCAACCGGTGATCGACGCCTATCACCACGAAGACCTGCGCCGCACGCGTTCGGCGTTCCAGTCGGTGATTCCGGTATCCACAGGCTTAGCTCGCGGCATCGAGCGGCTGTTGCCGGAACTTGCCGGGCGAATCCAGGCCAAAGCCGTACGTGTGCCGACGGTGAATGTGTCTTGCCTGGATATCACCATGCAAACCGTCAGCGACACTGATGCGACGGAGGTCAACCGGATACTGCGTGACGCCGCGACCAGCGGCCCGCTCAAAGGCTTGCTGGCCTACACCGAGTTGCCCCACGCCAGTTGTGATTTCAACCATGACCCGCATTCGGCGATTGTCGATGCCAGCCAGACTCGCGTTTCCGGCCCCAGGCTGGTGAACATCCTGGCCTGGTTCGACAACGAATGGGGCTTTGCCAACCGAATGCTGGATGTTGCGGAACATTATCTGCACATCGCCGCTAAACAACCTCAACAGTAATTCAGGAACTGCGACCCATGACCGTGTTGAAGATGACCGACCTCGATCTGCAAGGTAAGCGCGTACTGATCCGCGAAGACCTCAACGTCCCAGTCAAGGACGGTGTGGTCACCAGCGATGCGCGAATCCTGGCCTCGCTGCCGACCATCAAGCTGGCCCTGGAAAAAGGCGCGGCCGTGATGGTCTGCTCCCACCTGGGCCGCCCGACCGAAGGTGAGTTCTCCGCCGAAAACAGCCTCAAGCCTGTCGCCGAGTACCTGAGCAAGGCCCTGGGCCGTGACGTGCCACTGGTCACAGACTACCTGGGCGGCGTGGACGTGAAAGCCGGCGAGATCGTGCTGTTCGAAAACGTGCGCTTCAACAAGGGCGAGAAAAAGAACAGCGACGAACTGGCCCAGCAATATGCCGCTTTGTGCGATGTGTTCGTGATGGACGCTTTCGGCACTGCTCACCGCGCTGAAGGTTCGACCCACGGTGTGGCCAAGTTCGCCAAGGTTGCTGCTGCCGGCCCACTGCTGGCTGCTGAGCTGGATGCGTTGGGCAAGGCCCTGGGCGCTCCGGCCCAGCCAATGGCGGCCATCGTTGCCGGTTCCAAGGTTTCCACCAAGCTGGACGTGCTCAACAGTCTCAGCCAGATCTGCAACCAGTTGATCGTCGGCGGCGGCATCGCCAACACCTTCCTGGCCGCAGCCGGCCACCCGGTGGGCAAATCCCTGTACGAACCGGACCTGCTGGATACCGCCCGCGCCATCGCCGCCAAAGTCAGCGTGCCATTGCCGGTGGACGTGGTCGTTGCCAAAGAGTTCGCTGAAAGCGCCGAAGCCACCGTCAAGCTCATCGCTGACGTGGCCGCTGACGACATGATCCTGGACATCGGCCCGCAAACCGCGGCCAATTTCGCTGAACTGCTCAAGGCATCCCAGACTATCCTGTGGAATGGCCCGGTAGGCGTGTTCGAGTTCGACCAGTTCGGCAACGGCACCAAAGTGCTGGCCAAAGCCATTGCTGAAAGCTCGGCTTTCTCCATCGCCGGCGGCGGTGACACCTTGGCGGCCATCGATAAATATGGCGTTGCTGATCAGATCTCCTACATTTCTACCGGTGGCGGCGCCTTCCTCGAATTCGTCGAGGGCAAGGTTTTGCCGGCCGTGGAAGTGTTGGAAACCCGAGCCAAGGGCTAAGGCTCGCGTGATCAGGAAAAGGAGCGTTCCCATGATCAAGTCGTTGGCACTGGTGATCGCAGCGGGCCTGTTGGCCGGCTGCAGCGGCACACCCAGCGCGGCGCCGGAGGCGGACAACGCCAAGGCACCGTTGAACAAAAGCTGTTACCAGGCTGACTGGCAAGCCGAGACCATGCCGGTGATCAACAAGCGCATCGGCAACGAACGGCTGGAGAAATACGACTCCGCGCCCAACGGTCAGGAACAGGGTTGCCCTTGACGGGTCTGATCCACTAACCAACAGCAACGGCGGCCCCAGGTCGCCCTGCGAGGATTGGCAATGAAAGGCGTTTTCGCCCTGGCAGCCCTGGCCCTGTTGGCCGGTTGCAGCAGCATGAACATGTTCAGCAAGGCCGCAGAGCCTGCCGACAAGTGGACCACCTGGACCTGCGACAGCAAGGCCGAGCTCAACTGGCGCTTCGCCAACCAGGCCCGTTCCGAAGTGGATGTACGCCTCGGCGGTTCGGACCAGGTTTACCGTCTCAAGCAAGAGGTAGCCGCCTCGGGCGTGCTGTACAGCGACGGCCAATTGGCGTTTCACACCAAAGGTGAGGAAGGCCTGGTGTACTGGGTGGCCACCGATGATTTGATTGGGCGCGGCTGCAAAGCCAACTGAACCCATCAGCAATAACGATTCAGCAGCTCAAGCTCAACCCCTTGATCTGCAATAACTTGAATAGCAGCCGCCGCTACGGCAGGCTTGCACGATTAACGACCCTCGACCGGGAGAGACAACACAATGGCACTTATCAGCATGCGTCAAATGCTGGACCACGCAGCCGAGTTCGGCTACGGCGTCCCAGCCTTTAACGTCAACAACCTTGAGCAGATGCGCGCCATCATGGAAGCCGCTGACAAGACCGACTCCCCTGTGATCGTCCAGGCTTCGGCCGGTGCGCGCAAATACGCCGGTGCCCCGTTCCTGCGTCACCTGATCCTTGCGGCCATCGAAGAATTCCCACATATCCCGGTGTGCATGCACCAGGACCACGGCACCAGCCCTGACGTGTGCCAGCGCTCCATCCAACTGGGCTTCAGCTCGGTGATGATGGACGGCTCCCTCGGCGAAGACGGCAAGACCCCAACCGACTACGAGTACAACGTACGCGTCACCCAACAAACCGTGGCCATGGCTCACGCCTGCGGCGTTTCGGTCGAAGGCGAGCTGGGCTGCCTGGGTTCGCTTGAAACCGGCATGGCCGGCGAAGAAGACGGCATCGGCGCCGAAGGCGTGCTGGATCACAGCCAGATGCTGACCGACCCGGAAGAAGCGGCCGACTTCGTCAAGAAGACCCAGGTCGACGCCTTGGCCATCGCCATCGGCACCAGCCACGGCGCCTACAAGTTCACCAAGCCACCTACCGGCGACGTGCTGGCTATCGACCGCATCAAGGAAATCCACAAGCGCATCCCCAACACCCACCTGGTGATGCACGGTTCTTCCTCGGTACCGCAAGAATGGCTGGCGATCATCAACCAGTACGGCGGCGACATCAAAGAAACCTACGGCGTACCGGTTGAAGAAATCGTCGAAGGCATCAAGTACGGCGTGCGCAAGGTCAACATCGACACCGACCTGCGCCTGGCATCTACTGGCGCAATGCGTCGCCTGATGGCCACCAACCCGAGCGAATTTGACCCACGTAAATTCTTCGGTGCCACCGTGACCGCAATGCGCGACGTGTGTATTGCTCGCTACGAAGCGTTTGGTACTGCGGGTAATGCTTCGAAGATCAAACCGATCTCGCTGGAAGCAATGTACCAGCGTTACCTCAAAGGTGAGTTGAACGCTTAGGTGAATTAAGCCTTATGCGTTTGAAGAGAAGCCCGCAGTGATGCGGGCTTTTTTTTAGCTGCGATTCCATCATGCTCATCGCCTGCGCGCCCTCTTCAGTCAAATAAAGTTGTTTCCCAGGTTTGTCGGCCATGCCTATAATTTCGAAAAGGCATAACCATTATTTCTAATTTATTTAAATAACTGTCAAGAATTACAGTGTCGAGCCCTGTCATCTTCCTTCAGTATGAGCTTTCAAGGAATCTAAAGGAGTGGATGATAGTGAAAGGTGTCAATGCCGCAAAAGCGGTATCAGCTCGATCAACTATCAATGTGTTATTGCGTGTGATGGCAGTGATGAGTATGGCCGCCTCGATCGGACATGCATACGCGGCTA
Organism: Pseudomonas sp. OST1909; assembly: GCF_015277575.1. Taxonomy (NCBI): domain Bacteria; kingdom Pseudomonadati; phylum Pseudomonadota; class Gammaproteobacteria; order Pseudomonadales; family Pseudomonadaceae; genus Pseudomonas; species Pseudomonas sp. OST1909. Next base: position 6,044,243 of record NZ_CP063780.1, on the reverse strand, counting down.
CTACCTGTCCCACCAGCGAACAAGTCACCTCCACGGACCAACATGAATGATTGCCTGACACTTCGCTAACATAACCTGTTTAAAATTTGGCAGTGCTCGACGTCACGGTATTGGCGAACTTCTTTAAAAAAATAACGAAGCATGTATTTATGAGGACTGGAATGATGGGGTGCAAGGGTATGAAACTATTGTTTCCAGCCGCTTTGGTTGGGCTGGCAGCTTTGGCCGGATGTGCTCGGCAGCATCCTGCAGCGGTATCAATGTGCCCGGCCATCGGTGCCATTCAGCAAGAGAAACAGGAGCAGGGCTATCGTTACGTCTCTGTTGCGCCGGGCGCTGGTTGGAGTGGAGAAAATCCCTATGCACAGGAGTCCTATCTGGCTGGATTGAAGTTCATTTCCGCCGGGATCAGACCCGGGCAAAACGGACCTTTTGTTGCCTGTGATTATGAGGGTCCTGAACATTTTGCCTTTCTGCGTATGTCCCGGCGTTTCTTGACGCTGCCACAACCGGTACAACCGAACTGGGACGATAATGCCTTCTGCAAGCCAGGCTCTGGCAATGTAGCTGATTGCAGGTTTCTCGGCTATTGAGCTAAAAAAGCTTCCCGAGTGTAGGTATTTACCCTCTCATTGGTAACTAGTTTCTAATTTCAATGTGCGTCGTTGACAGTGCCTCGGTTATTGTTTTGGATAGGTTTTATGGCTGTTCGGCCATGCATTCAATTGACGAACTTGTGGGAATTAGAATATGAGGTTAGGGAAGTTGCTCGCACTCACCGCTGTTGCATTTGCAACCGCTGTTGCGGGGCGTTTTGCGCTGGCGGAGGTCATGACAGCGACGATAGATGCCAAAGGGGAAGTCGTGAAGCAATCCCCCATTTGGATAAAACAAGTAGAGCGCTCTGCACATCCTGACTACTTCTCCGACTACAAAGTCAGGTTCGTACCCGGCGTTTTCAAAGAGGTTCCGTCATTTTGCTCGGTGTCGGTAGTTGATGTCCGTTCCGACGATCATATTTATTACGCGCATGCAAAGTTGGGAAGCATTCCGGCTATCAACTATGTCAACGTGCTGACACTGAAAGTAGGTGATAACAAACCAGCTGGGGATTCCTCGATGAGCTTTATGTTGATGTGTATCAAGTAACCTGATGTGACCCAGAAAGAACCCGCGCTGTCGGCGGCGTACACGCTGAGCAACCCGGCTTTGTTGAGGTTGATCACATAGGTGAAGCTCTTCTCCAGCGGCACGTTGGAGGCGACGATGATGACCTGGCTCTCGGCCTCGTCCGGGCGCATGCGCACCTTGGCGACGATGTTGCCGGTCTGGGTTTTTTCCTTGAACTGGTACTCCAGCTTGATCAGTGGTTTCTGGCTGTCATAGGCGTGGATCTGGCCGGATGAGGGCACCTGATTGACCGCCAGGGTGGCGCGCAGGAAGTTGTCGGCCTCGGGGTAGGTCCAGTTGCGCAGGCGCCCGTCGGCGTAGGTTTCGCGCAGTTCGCTGCGTGGGTAAATGGCGTTTTCGGTGCGGGTGCCGGTCACGGGGGTCCAGAACTGCACGTGCTGCTTTTGGCCTGAATTGCATCAGACGTAAGGTAATTGAAATGTCCGTCATAAGGGACATAATCAGATTAATTTAGTTGAAAGTTCGATATAGGTGACATTTTGCTCATCACGACCCCTCCGCTATTTGAAAAGTGAGTTGAGCGCTAAGGTGAGCTGAGCCTTAGGCGCTTAAAAAGAAGCCCGCAATAATGCGGGCTTCTTTTTAAGACGTTTGCTCACCCGGGGGGCTGGCCAAATCTAACCTTGCTTGTCCTCCTTTTTCCGCATTAGCGAATTTATATGTTCCGCTGATTGAATTGGCCCTGGCTCCGTCATGGTAGAGTGCTTTTACGTCACCGGTATGGCTGTCGGCACTTGTGATTGTCAAGTAACGAGGCTGAGTGGGATTGGCAGTTGTTTCCGGCATACGTTCCCATTGGATTAGGCATTGTTCATGATAAATTTCCCTATAACGTTTGATAAAGGATTAGCTTAAAGCGGCGCATTTTTTGTTGTGCCGTTTTTGTAAGGCTATAGAGAGTTGGTCTGCATGGCGCCTGTGAAATATGACAGTGTCTTATACTGTTTTGGAATTGAAAGTAAATGGCGGCAGATATACAGATAGGCCTCGAAATCTTGCGATTGAGCGAGAACGACCTATTTGTTGTACCTCGCTGAACGATAGGGTATGGAAAATTGGGCAGTTCCATGCTTGGCAGCAGAAAACAGTGTTAATGCATTTGTCTTCATAAAGGAAGGGAGGCGCAATCGAGTTGAACGCAATTACATTTGCGTTGCTTATTTCTAAATTGTATTAAAACCTGTCAATGTTGACAGTATCGCTAGTTAACGCTCTTGCGCATGCTTGGCTCACTCATCCAGGAAGGGGAATATGCTATGTCACATTCAACTCTTAAGTGGCTTCAGTTTTTTGCGGCGACGGGTGCGTTGATGCTGATAGGTAATGCACAGGCGGCGCAGTTATCTTGCCCAGATTCTTCAACTATCAAGGTTGTGAGCATTCAGTTTTCAGCTGGAGAGCAAGAGCAGCAATGGAGTGGCGAACAGCTCGTTGACGATTATTCTGGGGCTGAGGGCGTCAAGTTTCTGGGCGCAGCGATCAAACAAGGTGCAGACAGCGAAACGAAATTGCCTTATCACTACGTAATCTGTAATTACAGCGGGAAAGGCAAGGACGATTATTTTAGGTTGTCTAAGCGGTTTGTCTTGCCTCCCGTGGCTAACGGTTCTGGTTGGAATGAGCATAAAGAGTGTACAAATAGTAAAGTCACGGACTGTGCTTTTGAGCTGATGAACTCAAAGGGGCCTGCCAAGTTCACATTGCCTGTTCAGAAGTAGGGGCGGGGGATTTTCCAATCTTTCGTCGCCTCAAGAAAACCCGCAGAAATGCGGGTTTTTTGTGTCCGGGTTTCGATCAGCTTGGCGGTGATGTATCGAATCCACGGTGTTCAATGACCCGAAACACATCACTCACGTCCTGCACCAGAATGCGTGCGGTGTTGGCCACGTTGTTCAGGTCGCGCTCGGCAAAGTCCGGCAGGCTGGAGCAGGCCATCAGGTTCAGGTGTTCCAAAGCAGCGTTGAGGCGTTCGCGCAGGCAGGCGTGAAGGTCGAGCAGTGGGGCGTCGCTGTCGATGAGAAGCACGGGGTAGTCGGTGGCGGTTTCGGTGCAGGGGGTGAAACGGCGGGGTGGAAGCTGTTGGGTCATGGCAAATATCCTCGTATCTGAAAAGGACTACCGCCATTCGCTGCGAAACGAAGTGGGTGGTAGCTGTGCGCGGGTTCGCAGACCGAGGATACGAGGAACCCGGCAGACCCGGAGGTCTCCCACACACAGCCACCATAAAACAGACGACGGGCGCCGAAGCGCTCATCGTTGTATTCATGATGCTTGGTTACACACGTATCGTTAGGGCTGCGAAACCCTATCGCTGATCAACGCCAGCGACGGGGCGAACTATAAGCGGCGAGCTGGCTGACCGCAACGGTCCTGTAGGACGAACACCAGGCCCTCAGGCCACACAGGCCAAATGTGGGAGCAAGCCCCCTCCCACAGGGGATTTAATCGTCTGGATTTATCGGGGAATGATCCTTGGGCTTATCGGACGTTGCCTACTCGAAATAGGCTAATCCATTTACTCGTGATCAATATCCAACTTCGCAAACGTCACCCGCGCGCCTTCCTTGCTGTCCCCACTGTTGTCCTGCACATACACCCCCGCCTTGAAGTACAACGGCTTGTCGCCCCAGGCAGCGCCAATGCGTTCATTCCACTCGCTGTCGGCGGCGTACACGCTGAGCAGCCCGGCTTTGTTGAGATTGATAACGTAGGTGAAGCTCTTCTCCAGCGGCACGTTGGAGGCGACGATGATGACCTGGCTCTCGGCCTCGTCCGGGCGCATGCGCACCTTGGCGACGATGTTGCCGGTCTGGGTTTTTTCCTTGAACTGGTACTCCAGCTTGATCAGTGGTTTCTGGCTGTCATAGGCGTGGATCTGGCCGATAACGACTTTGCCGGAGGTGGGTACCTGGTTGACCGTGAGGGTGGCGCGCAGGAAGTTATCGGCCTCGGGGTAGGTCCAGTTGCGCAGGCGCCCGTCGGCGTAGGTTTCGCGCAGTTCGCTGCGTGGGTAAATGGCGTTTTCGGTGCGGGTGCCGGTCACGGGGGTCCAGAACTGCACATCGCTGCCTTCGGCCTGGAAGTATTGATCGTTGAAGCCACTCAGCAGCCTTGGGGTGTCGATGGTCGTGGGCGGGGAGCCGACCGGAATGCTCAGGTTCCAGGTAGAGAGGTCGATCATGGTGTTGGCCTTTTACAGAGGGTGAAAACGTTGGCCCAGAGGCCTTACCGGTTCTTTATAGGCGGTGCTGGTGCAATTGTTAAACAATCGCTGGCAATTAATTGGCGTCAGAGGAATGCCAAAAAGCCATGTTGCCCATGAGCCGCGGGCTGCAGGGCCTTACCGTTAGTCGGCTTCCTGGCTTTTGTTTCAATGAGGGCATCCACGTCACTTCTGCTTTTTTGGAACCGAGGCTAGAGTGAGCCCTCAGTATTTATCCGGGTTTGGTAACAGAACTGACCGGTGCAGCTCCCCAAGGAAGAGACGTAGCATGGATTGCGCTCCACACCCAGGCGATGCCAGTTCGGTCCTTTTGGTGGTCGATGACTACCCGGAAAACCTCGTCAGCATGCGTGCGCTATTGCAGTGTGAAGACTGGCGGGTAATGACCGCCGCTTCCGGCCTGGAAGCCTTGGAATTGCTGCTGGCCCACGACGTCGACCTGGTGTTGCTGGACGTGCGCATGCCCGGTATGGATGGCTTTGAGGTGGCACGTCTGATGCGTGGCAGCCAACGCACGCGCATGACGCCGATTATCTTCCTGACAGCCACTGCCCATTCACCCGACGCGGTGCTTGAAGGGTATGCCAGCGGTGCGATCGACTACCTGTTCAAGCCGTTTGACCCACTTATCCTCAAGCCCAAGGTGCAGGCGTTGCTGGATCACCAGCGTAATCGCCGCGCTTTGCAGCGCCTGAGCCATGACCTGGAACTGGCCCGCGCCTTCAATGCCTCGGTGCTGGATAACGCCGCCGAGGGCATTCTGGTGGTGGGCGAAACCAGTGTGATCGAATACGCCAACCCGGCCATTTCGCGGCTGCTCAATGCCACGATGGCCGAGTTGCAGGGGGAGAGTTTCCTCAGTTTTCTGCAAAAACCTCATGTGCCCACTTGGCTGGGCTTCCCGATGTACGAGGCGTATCGCAAGGGCCAGACGTGGCGCCAGCACGATGCCATTTTGCGTACGGGTCGCGGCCAGCAGGTGCCGGTGGCGTTATCCTGCGCGCCCTTGCCTGCCGAGCAGCAGGCGATGGTGGTGACAGTGCTGGACATGTCTGAAGTGCGCCACCTGCACCAGCAGCTGGAGTTCCAGGCCGTGACCGACCCGTTGACCGGGCTGCTGAACCGGCGGGGTTTTCATCAGGCGGTGGAGAATACGTTGCTGCGCGGCGAACGCAGCGAGCAGGCGCTGGTATTGCTGTACCTGGACCTTGATGGCTTCAAGCGGGTCAACGATACGTTGGGCCACGACGCCGGTGATCGCGTGCTGCGTTGGGTTTCTGAACAAATGCAGGCATGTCTGCGTTCCTACGACATTCTCGGACGCATTGGCGGGGACGAGTTCACCGCCTTGCTGGAGCTGGAGTTCCCCGAACAGGCTGCGAAGATCGCGGAGAAGCTGATCGAGCGAGTGTCTGTGTGCCAGCAGGTCGACGGTCTGGATGTGATGCTCGGCGTCAGTATTGGCATTGCGACGTTTCCCGATTGCGGCTCGGACCTGAGCGGTCTGTTACGGGCAGCAGATATCGCTATGTACGAAGCCAAGCGCGCCGGACGTCAGCAGTATCGTTACTACGACCAGGAAATGAACGGCCGCGCCCGTTCGCGGCTGATGCTCGAAGACAGCGTACGCACAGCCATTGCGAACAAGGATTTCACCTTGGTGTACCAACCTCAGGTGTGCCTGGAGGATGGGCGTCTGCGCGGTGTCGAAGCACTGTTGCGCTGGCAGCATCCGAGTGTTGGCGATGTGCCGCCAGGTTTGTTTTTGCCGCTGTTGGAAGAGGCGCGCTTGATCAGCCAGTTGAGCACCTGGATCTACCAGCAAGTCGCTGCCCAGCGCCAGGCCTGGCAAGCTGCCTTCGACCCTGAGCTGGTGCTGAGCGTGAGCCTGAGCAGCAGCCAGTTCAATATGCCCAACCTGGCCAACCAACTGCAGCAGGTACTGGAGCGACATGGGCTGCGTGGGCGGCAGTTGGAGGTGGAAATCAGTGAAGACTGCCTGATGAATAACCTTGAGGAGTCGGCCAAACAGCTGCAGTTACTGCGCCGCATTGGCGTGCGTATAGCCCTGGATGACTTTGGTGCTGGCCACTGCTCCCTGGCCCATTTGCGCGATCTTGCGTTCGACACGCTCAAGCTTGACCCGCAGTTGGTGGCGCGCCTGCCAGGCTCGTCGCGGGATGCCGCAATGGCCCGCAGCATCATCCAGTTGTGTGGGCATTTTGATGTGTTGGTGATCGCTGAAGGCGTAGAGACCCTTGAGCAAACAGAATGGCTCAAGGCCAATGGCTGCACGTGTATCCAGGGGCCGTGGGCGGCGTTGCCGTTGATGGCCGAGGACGTTGCCGGCTGGTCGTACCCTCGCGTGCGTTGAATTCGCTACACTGGCGACCGTCCCATTTGCGTTGCACACCCCATGACTGCGTTGAAATACCTTCAGGCCTATCCCGCTGCGCTTCAGGAGCAAGTGCGTCAACTGATCGCCAAGGACCAGTTGGGTGCCTATCTGGAGCAGCGTTACCCCGAACGCCACACCGTGCAGAGCGACAAGGCGCTGTACGCCTACGCGCTGGCCCTGAAGCAGGAACACTTGCGCAACGCACCGTCCATCGACAAGGTGCTGTTCGACAACCGCCTGGACCTGACCCATCGCGCCTTGGGTTTGCACACCACGATTTCCCGGGTACAGGGCGGCAATCTCAAGTCCAAGAAAGAGATTCGCATCGCTTCGCTGTTCAAGGAGGCCGCCCCGCAGTTTCTACGCATGATCGTGGTGCATGAACTGGCGCACTTCAAGGAATCGGACCACAACAAGGCGTTCTACAAACTCTGCCAATACATGATGCCGGACTACCATCAGGTGGAATTCGACCTGCGGGTGTACCTTACCTGGCGCGATTTGCAGGGCAAGCCCTAACCACAAGGCGACAGACCATGGATGTGAGCAAGACCAAAAGCAGCTTCTATCGCCGCCTGTATGTGGCGTATTTGATCGACAGCCAATTGGCCAGCAGCGTCCCGGCGCTGACCGAGGCCACTGGTATGCCACGGCGCACGGCCCAGGACACGATTGCGGCGTTGGCTGACTTGGATATCGTGTGCGAGTTTGAGCAGGAAGAGGGGGCGCGTAATCACGCTGGGCATTATCGGATTCGTGATTGGGGTGCGATTGACCGGGGGTGGATCGCGGCCAATCTTGCGATGATCAAGCAGGTGTTGGGTTACCCCTGACATAGGTGGTGGCTGGGCTTGCCCCCGATGAGCATGGGTATCTACACAACTTTGGTGCGAAGCCGGACCCTGTGGGAGGGGCGGTGCGACGATTCGACTTGCTCCCGATGGCGGCCTTAGGGCCGACCAGGATGCCGGATCAAACCGAGTACATATCCGTTATTTAGGTAACGGCCACTTAGGGTTCCGCTCTGACAGCGGGTCACTTTGGAAAAGCCCCAAAGTAACCAAAGGGCTCTTGCCCCACCACTCGGCACCTCGCCTGGGCTCGGTGTGCCCGTAATCCGCCAGTGATTTGGGGGGCCGCCGCCACGCGCCATCCATGGCGCGGGGCGGCTAAACCGGCATCCCTGCCGGTTTACCCCCCAAATCCCTGTCGAATTCCGGCCAGCGTGGTTTAACGGGGCGCCCAAGATCAAAAGCAGATCAAGATCAAGAGCGGCTCGCTTCGCATCGTGGTTACTGGTGGCTGCTACGAAGTTGTGTAGATACCCATGCCCCCGATGAGGCCATCAAGCCCGCCGCATACCAATATGGGGAATATCGTCCTCCAGGTATTCCTCACCCACCACCACAAACCCATACCGTCCGTAATACCCCTGCAAATGCGCCTGGGCTGAGAGAAAAATCGGCATTTCTGGCCAGATACTCTCAATGCGCTTGAGCGCTTCCTCCATCATTTGATGCCCCAGCCCGGTGCCCCGTGCCACCGGCGCGACGATGACACGGCCGATCACTACGTCATCGCCCTGGGATTCAGGGTCCAGTAACCGCAGGTAGGCCACCAGCTCATCATCTTGCCAGGCCATCAAGTGGTGGGTATCGCCCGTCAGATCCTGGCCGTCGATGTCCTGGTAAACGCATTGTTGCTCGACGACGAAGACCTCGCTTCGCAGGCGCAGGATGGCGTACAGCTGTTCCTTGCCCAAGTCGTCGTGATGTTTGCAGACCCAATCGACCGTCATGATGTGTGCTCGTATAAAGACGTGCCAAGAATAGTAAGCGCGGCGGGCGCTGGTGTCTAAAATGGTAATTTTGTGAATGGCGTCAATTTGCCATCATTCGGCGCGGGCGCAGCGGGCTTCTTTGTGTAATCTGCAGTGCACGCTCATTGATGAGCTACTGTTATCAGGCCACTGCCTGCCCGCCAAGGACTTTGAGCATGCCGCGATTGACTCGTGCCGTTGCTTTGATCGCCGTGTTGTTACTGGCCCAACCGGTGTTGGCACAACGCCTGCGCCTGGTGGCGGATAGCTGGCCGCCGTTTACCGATGCCACCCTGATCAATGGCGGCCTGGCCACGGATATCGTCAGCACGGCCCTGGCCCGTGCGGGGTATGCCAGTGATTTTGACCAGGTGCCTTGGGCTCGCGCCTTGAAGGGGGTGGGTGATGGGCGCTACGACGTGCTGATCAACGCCTGGTACGACGAGGCCCGTACGCAGTTGGGGCAGTTTTCCCGCGAGTATTTGCTTAACCGTGTGCGCTTTCTCAAGCGTAGCGACGATCCCATTGCTTATCGCAACCTGACAGAACTGCACGACGAGAAGATCGCCGTGGTGCGCGGCTACGCCTACTCGGCAGCGTTTGACCAAGACACACTGTTGCAGAAAGTGCCGGTGCACAACTTTGCCATGGCCGTGCGCATGTTGGCGGCCCAGCGCGTGCGGTTGACGTTGGAGGATGAATACGTAGCGCGTTACTACCTGGCGCGGGAATCGCCGCGGGTGCGCAATGCTGTGGCGTTTGTGGGCGAGCCCTTGAGCCAGAACAGCTTGCATATCCTGGTCAGCCTGAAGAACCCCGAACACGCGCAGATTGTTGCCGGTTTTGATCGGGAAATTGCACGGATGAAGGCGGATGGCAGTTATGCGCGGTTGATGAAGGCGCATGGGATGTAGCGTCTGTGCGGGCCTCATCGGGGGCAAGTCGAATCGTCGCATCGCCCCTCCCACAAGGGAGCGGCATACACCAATCGAATGTGGGAGGGGCGGTGCGACGATTCGACTTGCCCCCGATAGCGGCCTAAGCCGCGCTGGTGTCTTTGATCAAGTGCGCGGCCAACGTGCGCAACGGCCCCAACTGCCGACAAATCAACGCCAACTGCGTTTGCACCAGCCGCTGCGCCTCATCGATCTCATCCGGCATTTGCTCCAACTCTGCCGCCAACCCTTCCTCGGCATCACTCTGGATCGCAATCGGCTGTTTGTTGGCCAGGCCGCTTGCGATCTCATCAATGCTTGCCGCCAGGCTGTTGCCTGCGCCTTCGATCAAATGCTCACGCACGTCGGCCGGAAGCTGGGTTTCGCGGTGCGCACCCAAACCCGACAAATAGCTGAGCAAGGTGTGTGACAGCACCAGAAAGCGAAAGCCTACGTCGGCCTCCTTACGAAAGTGCCCAGGCTCCATCAGCATGTTCGCCAGGGTGGTGGATAGCGCGGCATCGGCGTTATGCGCGTTGCGCCGGGCCAGGCGGTAGGCCAGGTCGTCGCTCTTGCCGGCGGCGTATTGCTGCATGATCTGGCGCAGGTAGATGCTGTTGCAGGTCAGGGTGTTGGCCAGCACTTTGTTCAGGCGTCGGCCTTGCCAGTCGGGCAGGAACAGGAACACCGCCAGGCCCGCGATCAGGCTGCCAAGCAGGGTATCGAACAGGCGAGGCAGAAACAGCCCGTAGCCATCGCCCACCTGGTTGAAGCAGAACAGCACCATCAGGGTGATCGCTGCAGTCGCCAGGGTATAGCGCGTGGTGCGGTTGATAAAGAACACCAGGCCCGCAGCGATGGCGAACATCGATTGCACGACCGGGTTGGGGAACAAATCGAACAGCGCCCAGGCCACGGTCAGGCCGATGGCGGTGCCGATGATCCGCTGGCCGAGTTTGCGGCGGGTGGCGCCGTAGCTCGGCTGGCAGACGAACAGGGTAGTGAGGATGATCCAGTAACCTTGGGACGCGTGGATGGCGTGCAGGGTGCCATAGCCGATGGTCAATGCCAGTGACAGGCGCAAGGCGTGGCGAAACAGCAATGACGTCGGCGTGAGTTGGGTGCGCAGGCGCGTCCACATTTCCTTGAAGTTACGCGGGGCGCGGTCCAACAGGTTGCTGTCGGTAGCGTCGGCCAGGGCATCGGGGTTGCTGGCGTCGCCCAGCAGGCGGTCAAGGGTGGACAGGTTGGCGGCCAAGGCGCGCAACGAGCGTAACAGGCCACGCCAGGCGGGGTTGCTCTGGATGCGCAGGTGCTCCAGGGAGGCGTTCAGGTCGCCCAGGGCCTCGGCGAAGCTGTCGTCATAGATGAACGGTTGGCGCAGTTGGATCGATTCGGCCAGGGTCTGGCAGGCTTTGCCTTGCTGGCGCAGCAGGCGCTGGCAGCGAAACAGCACATCGCTGTGGAAAAAGGCATCGGTCAGGGCGTTGTACGGGTAGTGAGACGAGCTGGCGCGTTCGTGGATGTCCTGGGCCAGGAAATACAGCTTCAGGTAGCGGCTGACCTTCGAGCCCGGTCGACCATTGCCGACACGGTGCAGAATGATTTCCTTGGCCGCATTCAGCGCGGCGACCACCCGGCCATTTTGCTGGGCCAGTTCCAGGCGCCGGGCTTCCACATCCAGTTGGCGGATCGGCTCGAACAAGGATGACTTGAGCTTGAGATAGCGCCCCAGCTCACGGAACAACCGCGCCAGGCTTTGCTGCACCGGCTGGTTGGAAAACAACGCCTGCCACAGCACCGACAGCACGCCGTACCAGGCGGCGCCGGCCACCAGCAGCAGCGGCTCATGCCAGAAGTCGGTGACGGCGCCGCCGCGCTGGTCCACGCCGATCATGGTATAGACCGACAGAATCAGGGTGGCCGAGGCAATCGCGCCATAGCGTTCGCCCAGCGCACCGAGCATGGTCAGGGAGAAACTGGCCAGGGCCAGGGCGATGGCAAAGATCCAGGGGTAGGGGAACAGCAGCTCCACCGACAGCGCGGCGATGCTGAAACACACCAGCGTCACCGCCAATGCGTTGAGGCGGCCCTGCCAACTGTCATCGGTCTCGGCCAGGGCGCTGGCGATAATCCCCAGGAACAGCGGGATCAGCAGCGTCATTTCATCCTGGTACCAACACAGCGCCATGCTGCCGGTGAGGGCGATGAACACCCGTACGCTGTAGCTGAATTTATCCAGCGCCCACAGGCGCCGCATGGACTGCTTGAACGAGGTCGATGACATGAAGTCTGGAGTCTTCCGGGACGTTGTCGCTAAATTGAGCTATCAAGGACGCCACGGCAAGTGTGGTGATCACATCCAACAGCAAATTTTTCCCTGGCACATTTTTACTGCGTTGTGTCAGACGTATTGTGCGGCTGCGTAACCAGATGCCCACGCCCACTGGAAGTTGAACCCGCCCAAGTGACCGGTCACATCCAGCACTTCGCCGATGAAGTACAGGCCAGGGCTTTTCAGTGATTCCATGGTCTTGGAAGATACTTCCCGCGTGTCCACTCCACCTAAGGTTACCTCGGCAGTGCGATAGCCCTCGGTGCCGGCCGGTACGAGTTGCCAGCTCCCAAGCTTTTGCGCGATATCGGCAATTTCAGCATGGGTGTACTGCTTCATCGGTTTGGATTCGAACCAGCTCTGGGCCAGCAGGTTGGCCATCTTCTTGGTGAAAATCTCCCCCAGCAGGGTCTTTAGCTCGCTGTTGGGATGCTCGGCCTGTTGCTGTTGCAGCCAGTCATGGGCGTCATGATCGGGCAACAGGTTGATTTCCACCGTGTCGCCGGACTCCCAGTAAGACGAGATCTGCAAAATCGCCGGCCCGCTCAGGCCACGATGGGTGAATAGCATGTTCTCGCGAAAGCTCTGGCCGTTGCAGCTGACCAGGCAATCCACCGAGGTGCCGGACAACTCGCTGCACAACTCCTTGAGCTGGTCGGTGATGGTGAACGGCACCAGCCCGGCGCGGGTCGGCAACAGTTCATGGCCGAATTGCCTGGCCACTTGGTAACCGAAACCGGTGGCGCCCAGTGTGGGGATCGACAAGCCACCAGTGGCAATCACCAGCGACTCGCAGTGCAACTCGCCGAGCGTGGTCTGCAATTGGTAACCGTTATCGAGCCTGGCGATTTCCTCGATGGAGGTGTCCAGGTGCAGGCTCACGCCGGTCTGGATGCACTCATCGAGCAACATGCCGAGGATGTCGCTGGACTTGTTATCGCAGAACAGCTGGCCGAGTTTTTTCTCGTGGTACGGCACGCCGTGCTTGGCCACCAGCCCAATGAAATCCCACTGGGTGTAGCGCGCCAGGGCCGACTTGCAGAAGTGCGCGTTATGCGAGAGGAAGTTGGCCGGCTCGGTGTACATATTGGTGAAGTTACAGCGGCCACCACCGGACATCAGGATCTTCTTGCCGGCCTTGTTGGCGTGGTCGATCAGCATCACTTTGCGCCCACGCCCGGCGGCGGTCAGTGCGCACATCAAGCCTGCCGCGCCGGCGCCAATGATCACAACTTCGGTCGAGCGCAAAACGGTGTCCTCATACAAATTCTGAATTGAAATACAGTCAAATGTGGGAGGGGGCTTGCTCCCGATGGCGGTGGTTCAGTCACATCTATATTGACTGAGACTCCGCTATCGGGAGCAAGCCCCCTCCCACATTTGAATCTCCATTGGTGTGCGAGATATTTACAGGATCCGCACGCGCAACGAACGGCCTTTGATCTTGCCGTCATTCAAGCGCTGCAACGCCTGCTTGGCGATTCCGCGTTCTACGGCCACGAATGCCTGGAAGTCAAAGATCGCAATCTTGCCGACCTGGGCGCCCGGAATGCCGGCTTCACCGGTCAATGCACCCAGAATGTCGCCTGGGCGGACCTTGTCTTTACGCCCGGCGGCGATGCACAGGGTACTCATCTGCGGCAGCAACGGGCCACCGCTTTGCGGCTTGAGGTTGTCCAGTTGGTCCCAGTTCAGCGGCGACTTCTGCAGTTGCTCGATGGCCTGGGCGCGGTGCGCTTCGGACGGTGCCACCAGGCTGATGGCGATACCGGTCTCGCCGGCACGACCGGTACGGCCCACGCGGTGAATGTGGATCTCCGAGTCGCGGGCCAGTTCGACGTTGATCACCATGTCCAGCGAGTCGATGTCCAGGCCACGGGCAGCCACGTCGGTAGCCACCAGCACTGAGGTGCTGCGGTTGGCGAACATCGCCAGTACCTGGTCACGGTCGCGCTGTTCCAGGTCGCCGTGCAGGCCGACGGCGGAAATGCCTTTGGCCGTCAGGTGGTCGACAGTTTCCTGCACTTGCTGCTTGGTGAAGCAGAACGCCACGCAGGAGGCAGGGCGGAAATGCGCCAGCACCTTGGTCACCGCGTCCATGCGTTCTTCTGGGGAGATTTCGTAGAAGCGCTGTTCGATCTGGTCGTCGGAGTGGAACGCCTCGGCCTTCACCTGCTGCGGCGCACGCATGAACTTGGACGCCAGCTGCTTGATGCTCACCGGGTAGGTGGCCGAGAACAGCAGGGTCTGGCGGCGTGGCGGGGTCTTGCTGATGATGTCTTCGATGGCGTCGTAGAAGCCCATGTCGAGCATACGGTCAGCTTCGTCGAGGATCAGGGTGTTCAGGCCATCCAGTACCAGCGAGCCTTTGCGCAGGTGCTGCTGGATGCGGCCCGGAGTGCCGACGATGACGTGGGCGCCATGCTCCAGGGAGGCGATCTGCGGGCCGAGGGACACGCCGCCGCACAGGGTCAGCACCTTGATGTTGTCTTCGGCACGGGCCAGGCGACGGATTTCCTTGGCGACCTGGTCGGCCAGCTCACGGGTGGGGCACATCACCAGCGCCTGGCAACCGAAGTAACGTGGGTTGATCGGGTTCAACAAGCCGATGCCGAAGGCGGCGGTCTTGCCGCTGCCGGTCTTGGCCTGGGCAATCAGGTCCAGCCCCTTGAGGATCACCGGCAAGCTTTGCGCCTGGATCTGCGTCATCTCGACGTAACCCAGCGAGTCGAGGTTAGCCAGCATGGCGGCGGACAGGGGCAAAGTATTAAAAGCGGTGGCGATGGTAGTCACGGGACTGGCTCTGCAAAACAAAATGTCGCGCAGTGTACCAGCCCTGTGGGATTTTCCCCGCAAGTTCTCGACGAGAAGCCCGTCAATGCTCGATATCGTGCTCGCGGCTGACCACGCGTTTGCCGTCTTTTGGCGACAATTGCAGGAAGATCGCCGCCGCCAGCATCGCCATGATGCCCACGGTGAGGAAGGTCAGCTGGAACGCGCCGAGGACACTTTCCACACCGTCATTGCCGGCCTCGGCAGTAAACCCGCCAAGCAACGCGCCGGCACAGGCCACGCCGAGGCTGAGGGACAACTGCGCCACCACCGACAACAAACTGTTGCCGCTGCTGGCCTGGGCGTCGTCGAGGTCGATCAGGGTCACGGTGTTCATCGCCGTGAATTGCAGCGAGTTGATCGCCCCCAGCACCGCCAGCATGGCCAGCAGCAGCGGGTAGGGCGTGTGCTCGCTGACCAGGCCCATGCTCGCCAGCATGATGCCCAGAGCCAAGGTGTTGCCGGTCAGCACGATGCGATAACCGAGGCGCTCGATCAGCGGCCTTGCCACGGATTTGGCAAACATCGCCGCCGCCGCGAGTGGCAGCATGCTCATCCCGGCTTCTGATGGCGAGTAACCTAGTGCCACCTGCAACAAAAGCGGTACCAGGAAGGGCAGTGCGCCGCTGCCCAGCCGCGCAAACAGGTTGCCCAGAATGCCCACGGCAAAGGTGCGGGTCTTGAACAGCACCGGCGAGAACAACGGGTTATCAATATGCCCGGCGCGCAGCCAGTACGCCGCCAGGCAGGCGAACCCGCCGAACAGCAGCAATATGACCCGCAGGTGCGGCAGGTGCAGTTCGCCCAGACCCTCCATGGCGATGGTGATCAGCACCATCGCCGCGCCGAACAGCAGGAAACCCAGGCCGTCGAAGCGCGTGCGCTCGCTGCCGCGCAGGTCGGGGATGAACTTCCATACGGCATAGCAGCCGATCATGCCCACCGGCAGGTTGATCAGGAAGATCCAGTGCCAGGTCAGGTATTGCACCATCCAGCCGCCCATGGTCGGGCCCAGTAAGGGGCCGAGCAGGCCGGGGATAGTGATGAAACCCATGATGCGCACCAGCTCGGAACGCGGATAGGCGCGCAGCACCACCAGCCGCCCGACTGGCAGCATCAGCGCACCGCCCAAGCCCTGGATTACCCGGGCGCCCACCAGCATGGTCAAACTGCTGGACAGTGCGCACAGCAGCGAGCCGAGACTGAACAGCATGATCGCGCCAAAGAAAATCTTCTTGGTGCCAAAACGGTCGGCGATCCAGCCGGATGCGGGGATCAGAAGGGCGACGGTGAGCATGTAGGCAATCACCACCCCCTGCATGCGCAGCGGGTTCTCCGCGAGGTCCCGGGCCATGGCCGGCAGAGCCGTGTTGAGGATCGTCCCATCCAGCGATTGCATGAAGAAGGCAATCGCTACCACCCAGGGGAGCCAGCGGGCGGTCTTGGCATCGAGAGGGGCACGATTCGGCATGGGGACCCTTTTATTAGCAGGCTATGTGTTGGCGATTATGCGCCATTCGTCGCTCATTTTCCCACTGGCGGTTCGTCTAAGTCCGACAACGTTGCGTGCTCTCCGACCAGGAAATCCAGCAATGCACGGTGAACTGCCAGCGCCGCTTCCCGAGACTCCAGGTCCAGCAGGTGGCCGGTATGCTCGGCCACCGCAAAGCTGCTGCGGCCTACATATTGTTTGAACAGCTGGGCCTCGGCGGCCGGGGTGTATTCGTCCAGGGCACCGTTGAGAAAGTGCACCGGCGTCTCGATCTGTCGCAGCGCCGGCAAATAGTTGCCATCGCCCAAGGCCAGGACCTGGTGAATGTGAAAGCGCGCCTGGCGGTACTCGGTAGTGGCCATGGTCGACAGGTGCCGATGGTTGTTGCGCTTGAGGCGCGGCGACAGGTATTTGCCGACCGTCTCGTTGAGCAGGTGGCCGACCGCGGACTTGTCATCGGCCTCGATCAACACGCGCACGCGCTCCACGTATTCAAGCATGGCCTGATTGAGGTTGGGGGCCAGGGCCATCACCACGGAGCTTTCGATGGAGGGTGGGTTGTGCGCCAGGGTCAGCAATGTGGAGATGCCGCCCCACGAGGCGGACACTAAATGGTTGACCTCAAAGCGCTCTACCAGGGCGCGCAGGATTTGCACCTCATCGTCCTTGGTAACCAAGTCGAGGTCGGTGTTGTGCTCGCGCGAGTAGCCGGAGAATGGCAAATCGAACAGCAGCACATTGAAATGCTCGGCCAGGCATTTGCTGGTGCGGGCAAAGGAGCGCGTGGTGGACAGGGCGCCATTGACCATCAGCACGGTTTTTCTTTGCGGGTTATTACCGAGCTGCTCTACGTGAACGTTGTAGTGTTTGAACAGCCTTTCAATGACGAAACTTCCATGGTTCATATCAGCGCTCCAGCTTGCCGTTTACTGGGCAAGGTCATGCATCACGTGTGGGCACGTGGGTGGGGTGGCGGGATGCCACTAACCGTTATAACGAGGTTTTTTACAGGCGACAACCAACCGGGCGCTCCAGACGGTGAGTTGGGAATTTGCGGTAGGAAACGGCGAAAAGTCTGGCTGAGAGGGTGCAATTCCCTCTGTAGGCGCGGGTGCGCTCGCGCCTACAGAGGGCCGGATTACCGGGGTTTACAATGTCAAGGTCAGGCGTTTGACCAAGGCACCTGGCAGCAGGTTGGAGGCGGTATTGCGCTGGCTGTAAGTGCTGGCCGACAGTAGCAGTTCCCGATCAGCGGTCAGGGCTTCGAGCTGAGAACCCAGCAAGTGATACACACTGTCATCAAAGCGCATGGTGCTGACCGGCGCCTTGATTTCGCCGTTTTCCACCCAGAACGTGGCGAAGCGCGTCATGCCGGTCAGGCGCGCCGCTGGCAGGTCGGAATAGTTCAGGTACCAGAGGTTGCTGATATATAACCCGGTGCCCAACTGCTTGAGGATATCGGCCTGGACCAGGCTGCCTGCCGCCATTTGCAAGGCGCTGGGAGACTCGTCGCTGCTGGCGCCGTTGGTGCTCAAACCGTATTCGGCGGCGCTGCGAGAGTTGATCAACTGGCCCTCGGCCTTGCCTGCCCGGATCAGGGGCACATCCGCGCGCGGGTAGCCTTCGGTGGAAAACGCCTGGCTCAGGGAACCGCTGATCTGTTCATTGATTGTCACCAGCGGGCTCAGTGATTGCTCACCGGCATACAGGCGCTGCAACGAACTGCCTTTGCTGGCGATGGCCTGGGCCGAAAAACCACCCCAGGTAATGATGCTGATGATTTCTTCCAGCGCTGGCGGTGCAAGGTAGGCACGGTATTGGCCGGGCGCCAGCTTGTGCAGCGGCCGCCCCAGGAACGCCAGTTGCTCGCGGGCCTGTTGAAAGCGTGCGGCAAATTCGGTGCTGTCCCAGGTGTGCCCGGCGTAGCTGGCCTTGACCGCTTCGCCATTGGCGTGGAACAGGCTGAAATCGAAGTTGAAGCTGTTGGCGCAATGCCAGCCGAACGCGCCCGAGGAACTGGCGAAACCACGGCTGATGGGGCCGGCGGCGTAGAAGCCGACCAGATCGACGCCGTCGGCAGCCTGGCTGATGTCGTCCAGCACCTGGGCCAGGGCCGGCAGCGGCCGTCGCTGTTCGTTGCTGCTTTGCCAGGCGTTGTGGCTGAGCAGCAGGTACGGATCACGTGGCAGCAGCGGCAGGGTTTCACGCAGCTGTTGCAGGGCATTGGCCAGACGCTGGCGATCCAGTGCCGCCTCGCCGGACAGGGTGATGCCCAGGTCGGCGTGGCGGCCATCGTTGATCAGCTTGAGGTTCAGGCTGGCCTGTTGCACCTGGCCGGCCTGGCGCACCTGTGCGTGGTTGAAACGCACGAACTCGGACGATTCATCCGCGTAACCCAGGTGGAACTGCTCCTTGTCGGTGACGGCCTGCTTGAGCCAGTCCACCAGTGCCTTGAAGTGGTTCATCAGGCATCGCCCCCAAATACGTCAATGTTACTGAATACACAGGCCGGCGACGCATGGCCGACGCGGATCACCTGGTTGGGCTCGCCCTTGCCGCAGTTGGGCGTACCCAATACCTTGAAGGTGCTGGCGTCGCCGACCGCGCTGAGGTTGCGCCAGAATTGCGCGGAAATTGCCCGATAGTTGGGGTTCTTCACCACGCCCTTGAGTTCGCCGTTTTCAATCAACTGGCCCCACTCGCAACCGAACTGGAACTTGTTGCGCGCATCGTCGATGGACCACGAACGGTTGGTCGACATCAGGATGCCGTTTTCAATACCGCCCACCAATTGCGCCATGCTTTTATCGCCGGCCTCGATATTCAAGTTGGCCATGCGATCGATGGGCGGGCGGTTCCAGCCGCAGGCGCGGCTGTTGGCGACGCCTGGCAGGTTGGCGCGAAATTGCGACAACGCACCGCCCAAGGGCTTGAGCAGCAGGCCATCGCGGATCAGAAATTGCTTGCTGGCGCGGGTGCCGTCGTCGTCATGGCCGTAGCTGGCCAGTTGCTCGGGGATATCGGGGTCGAAGGTCACGTTAAGCAACGGCGAGCCGTATTGCAGATGGCCGAAGTCGCTGGCCTTCACAAAGCTGGTGCCGGCGTAATTGCGCTCGTCACCGAGGATACGGTCCAGCTCCAGCGGGTGGCCGATGGATTCGTGGATCTGCAGGATCATCTGGTCGGGCATCAGCAGCAGGTCGCGTGGGCCATGGGGCGTATTCGGCGCGAGCAGCAATTGCAGGGCTTCGTCGGCCACCTTGCGGGCGGCGCCCACCAGGCCAAAGCGCTGGATCACACCGGCACTGCCTTGCTGGCCGAAGTTGGTACCGCCCAGGGTACGGGTCTGGCTGTCGTTGCCGTCGAAGGCGGTGACACTCAGGCCAGGGAAGACGAAGCGCTGGGCCTGGCGCAATTGCGCGCCGGCGCTGTTGAGATAGATCTGTTCAACCTGCGTAGTGCCAAGGCTCACTTCCCAGGTCACCAGGCGCTCATCCCTGGGCACGGCAGCAGATTCATCGCCGAGCAATTGGTAGCAGTCGCTCAGGGACGGGAAGGGCTGGTCGAGGTCAGGGGACAGGTAGTCGGCGACGTCGCTGGACACTGGCTGTTGGTGCAGGTCGAGCAGGGCGTGGGGCTGGATCAGCCGGGCTTGCTGTTCGGCGCGCTCAAGGGCCGCTTGCAGGCCGGCAAGGGAAATGTCGTTGGTCGCGGCATAGGCTTCTACGCCATTGAGACGCACGGTAAGCATGGCGCCTTCATCGTGGCTCAGGTGCGGTGGTTCGGCGACGTTCTTGCGTACCGACAGGTATTGGCCGGATTCGCGTACGTAGCGCAGGGAGAAGAATTCGGCACGGGTGCGCAGGGCACTGAAGTGCTGCTTGAGAGTGGCGTGGTGTTCGAACATGGGGCCTTCCTTGTGGGCGGCTCGGCGCGCGGCAGGCCAACAGAGTAGGCCGGGGCGCAGAGCTGATCAAGGAAAGTGTAGGGGGGGCTTGCGGTGTCGGGTCGGGCCTCATCGCGGGCAAGCCCGCTCCCACATTTTGATTTGTGAACACAGTCAAATGTGGGAGCTGGCTTGCCTGCGATATCAGGCACCGCGGTGTATCAGTTACTGCGCAGTAGGGCCTACTTCACGCATCGGCTTGCCACGCACCGGCGCATCGCCTGCCACGTAGTAGTCGGCGGTGCTGCGCGGCAGTGGCTTGCGGCCACGGATCTTGTCGGCGATTTTTTCGGCGATCATGATCGTCGGCGCGTTCAGGTTACCGGTGGTGATGATCGGCATGATCGACGCATCGACTACACGCAAGCCCTGCATACCATGCACGCGGCCTTCGCCATCCACTACGGCCATCTCGTCGGTGCCCATCTTGCACGAGCAGGACGGGTGGAACGCGGTTTCGGCGTGCTCGCGGATGAACTTGTCGAGTTGCTCATCGGTTTGCACTTCAATACCCGGGCTGATTTCGCGGCCACGGTATTGATCCAGTGCCGGCTGCTGCATGATTTCACGGGTCAGGCGGATGCCATCGCGAAATTCCTGCCAGTCCTGCTCGGTGGCCATGTAGTTGAAGAGGATGCTCGGGTAGTCCCGTGGGTTCTTCGACTTCAATTGCACGCGGCCACGGCTTGGCGAACGCATGGAGCCCATGTGCGCCTGGAAACCGTGCTCTTTCACACCGTTGCTGCCGTTGTAGTTAATCGCCACCGGCAGGAAGTGGTACTGGATGTTCGGCCACTCGAATTCCGGACGCGAACGGATAAAACCGCCGGCTTCGAACTGGTTGCTGGCGCCGATACCGGTGCCGTTGAACAGCCACTCGGCACCGATGGCCGGCTGGTTGTACCAGAGCAGCGATGGGTACAGCGACACCGGCTGGGTGCACGCATATTGCAGGTACAGCTCAAGGTGATCCTGCAGGTTTTCGCCGACGCCCGGCAGGTCGTGGACTACTGGGATGTCGAGGCTTTCCAGCAGCTTGGCCGGGCCGACGCCGGAGCGTTGCAGCAGTTGCGGCGAAGCGATCGCGCCGCTGCACACCAGCACTTCTTTACGCGCACGGGCTTCAACGCGCTCTTCGGCGGCGCCGATCAGGTAGCGCACGCCAACGGCACGCTTGCCTTCGAACAACACTTTGTCGGTAAGGGCGTGGGTGACGATGGTCAGGGTCGAACGCTTTTTAGCCGTGTCCAGGTAACCGCGTGCGGTGCTGGCGCGACGGCCATTCGGCGTGACGGTACGGTCCATTGGGCCGAAGCCTTCTTGCTGGTAACCGTTCAAGTCTTCGGTACGCGGGTAACCGGCTTGTACGCCGGCTTCGACCATGGCGTGGAACAACGGGTTGTTGCCCGCTTTCGGCGTGGTCACGCTGACCGGGCCTTCACCGCCGTGGTAATCGTTGGGGCCGATGTCGCGGGTTTCGGCTTTGCGGAAATACGGCAGGCAGTCGAGGTAGGTCCAGTCTTCCAGACCGGGCAGCTTCGACCAGTTGTCATAGTCCATGGCATTGCCACGGATATAGCACATGCCGTTGATCAGCGAAGAACCACCCAGGCCCTTGCCGCGCCCGCATTCCATCCGGCGGCCGTCCATGTGTGGCTCTGGATCGGTTTCGTAGGCCCAGTTGTAACGGCGGCCTTGCAGCGGGAAGGCGAGGGCGGCCGGCATCTGGGTACGGAAGTCGAGGCGGTAGTCCGGGCCACCGGCTTCGAGCAGCAAAACAGTGACGCCTTCGTCTTCGGTCAGACGGGTCGCCAGGGTGTTACCGGCGGAGCCGGCACCCACAATGATGTAATCGTATTCTTGGGACATGAATGTACCCTCTTTGAAGTGTGGTCAGGTCTGGCGAGTGCTTCGCACTCGATCGCAGGCAAGCCAGCTCCCACATTTGATCGGGTTCACACAGCGCAAATGTAGGAGCCGGGCTTGCCCGCGATGGCCTCACGGGCAATACAAGACTCGCAGGTGTTAGAACACCGAGGCGTAATCGCCCAGCTCAACCTGTACCGATTTGATGCGGGTGAAGTTGTTCAGCGAGCTGATCCCGTTCTCACGGCCTACACCGGATTGCTTGTAACCACCGACCGGCATCTTGGCGTCGGACTCGCCCCAGGCGTTGATCCAGCAGATACCCGCTTCCAGTTGATGAATCACGCGGTGGGCTCGGTTCAGGTCGCGGGTCACCAGGCCGGCAGCCAGGCCGAAGTCGGTGTCGTTGGCGCGACGGATCACTTCTTCTTCGGTCTCGTAGGTGAGGATGCTCATCACTGGGCCGAAAATTTCTTCACGCACGATGGTCATCTCATCGGTGCAGTCGGTGAACACGGTCGGGGCCACGAAGGCGCCTTTGGCGAAGTCGCCGTCGGTCAGGCGATCGCCGCCGCACAGCAGGCGGGCGCCTTCTTCCTTACCTTTGGCGATGTAGCCCAGCACGCTTTCCATGTGGGCGAAGCTGACCAGCGGGCCGAAGTTGGTGTTGTCGTCCTGCGGGTCGCCGACACGGATGCGCGCAACGCGCTCGACAATCTTGGCTTCAAACGCAGCTTGCAGATGCTTGGGCACGAACACACGTGTGCCGTTGGTGCAGACCTGGCCGGAGCTGTAGAAGTTGGCCATCATCGCGATGTCGGCGGCGCGATCCAGGTCGGCGTCTTCGAACACGATCAGTGGCGACTTGCCGCCCAGTTCCATGGTCACTTCCTTGAGCGACGAACTCGAGGCGCTGGCCATGACTTTCTTGCCGGTGTCGGTGCCGCCGGTGAACGAGACTTTCTCGATGCGCGGGTGCTCGGTCAGCCAAGTGCCGACTTCACGGCCGCTGCCGGTCAGTACGTTGAACACGCCAGCCGGAACGCCGGCTTCGGTGTAGATCTCGGCCAGTTTCAGGGTGGTCAGCGAGGTGACTTCGCTTGGCTTGAAGATCATCGCGTTGCCGGCAGCCAGGGCCGGAGCGGATTTCCACAGGGCGATCTGGATCGGGTAGTTCCACGCGCCGATACCGGCGACTACACCCAGCGGCTCGCGGCGGGTGTAGACGAAGGAGGTGTCGCGCAGCGGGATCTGCTCGCCTTCGATGGCTGGCACCAGGCCTGCGTAGTATTCCAGCACGTCGGCGCCGGTGACGATGTCGACGTACTTGGTTTCGGAGAAGGCTTTACCGGTGTCCAGTGTTTCCAGGGCGGCCAGTTCATCGTTGCGCTCGCGCAGGATGTCGACAGCACGACGCAGGATGCGCGAACGCTCCATGGCGGTCATGGCAGCCCAGATTTTCTGGCCCTTTTCAGCGCTGACCACGGCACGCTCGACGTCTTCTTTCGTGGCGCGTTGCACTTGGGCGAGAACTTCACCGTTAGCCGGGTTGATGGCTTCGAAGGTGGCATCGCTGCCAGCGTCGCTGTAGCCGCCGTCAATGTAGAGTTTTTGCAGGTCGAAACGGGCCATAAAGTCCTCGCAAGTGCATAAGTGGTTGGCGTTACCCGCCGTACAGTGGGCCATGGAGTTGTGGCAACACTGAGCGGCGGACGTTCAGGGGTTGAGCGTTTATAAGTGCTCTAACTCACCTGCTTGGCCAATTGGAAATCCATGTATTCGTAAGCGATCCGTTGCGCTTGCTCCGTGTCGAAAGCGTCTCCCGACAGGGCGCCGCGCAACCACAAACCGTCGATCAAAGCCGCCAGGCCGCGGGCTGCGCTGCGTGCCTCGGGTAACGGCATCGCACGGCGGAACTGGCAACACAGGTTGGAATACAGACGGTGATCGTTGATCCGCTGCAACCTGTGCAATGACGGGTGGTGCATGCTGGTGGCCCAGAAGGCCAGCCAGGTTTTCATTGCTGGGCCGTTGACCTGGCTGGCGTCGAAGTTGCCTTCGATGATCACCTGAAGGTGTGCCCGTGGGCTGTCATCCTTCAAGGCACGCCTGCGTTCGTGGACGTTCTCGATCAACGCATTCATCAGGTAGCGCATGGTCGCTGCAATCAGGCCGTTCTTGTCCTGAAAGTAGTGACTGATGATGCCGTTCGAGACGCCGGCCAGCCGCG
Organism: Pseudomonas sp. OST1909; assembly: GCF_015277575.1. Lineage (NCBI taxonomy): Bacteria > Pseudomonadati > Pseudomonadota > Gammaproteobacteria > Pseudomonadales > Pseudomonadaceae > Pseudomonas > Pseudomonas sp. OST1909. The sequence goes on along the minus strand of NZ_CP063780.1, from coordinate 6,019,976 downwards.
CAATCAGCGCAATGCTGGCATCTCCCATTCCGACCTGATCGATGGCCGTCAAAGTGGCTTCGATCAACTGCTGGCGGCGTATGGGTTGCATACCGACCTTGGGCATGTAGCACCTCTCCTTAGGCCTGCCGATGGGCGATCCACGTCCGTCGGCTTGAGGGCCAGTCTATTTTGTTTTGATTGAACGTTCAATCAACAAAGAATAAGATCTGCGACAAATGGTCGCTGCCTACAGATATTTCCTACCTGCGAGCTGCAACCTCTGACACCTGCAAAAACCCTTGAAACAGGCCACTTCAGCGCCTGATCACCGCTTCGGCGGGCTCAAGAATTTTCGGGGTGTCTTTATAACACCCGTCCGTCGACTGCCGAAAAATCGATGTCCCGGGATAACCGTTGCCTTGTGTTTCTCTCTCGCACTGCCTGGAGCATCTGCGCCATGAGTTCTGCCTCTCTTATAAAGACCCCGCCGGAAAAGGTCCGGGTCAACGGTTGGGTGTTCTACACCTCCACCGCGCTGATTCTGATATTGACCGCCATCCTGATCATCGCCCCGCAGGAGGCCGGGCGCATGCTCGGCGTAGCCCAGGCCTGGCTTTCCAAGAGCTTTGGCTGGTACTACATGGTGGTCATCGCCGCCTACCTGGTGTTTGTGGTCGGTCTGGCGTTTTCGTCCTACGGGAAATTGAAACTGGGTAGTAAGGACGACACCCCGGACTTCAGCTACGGCGCCTGGGCCGGCATGTTGTTCTCGTCGGGCATCGGCATTTCGCTGTTGTATTTCGGTGCGTCCGAGCCGCTGGACCACTACTTCAACCCGCCCGAAGGCGCAGCGGCCAGCAATGGCGCGGCCCGCCAGGCGCTGCAGCTGACCTTCCTGCATTGGGGCCTGCACGGTTGGGCGATCTATGCCCTGGTCGGCCTGGCTGTGGCGTATTTTGCGTACCGTCATAACCAGCCGCTGGCCTTGCGTTCGGCGCTTTACCCACTGGTGGGCGAGCGTTGGGTGAAGGGCGCGGCCGGCCATGCGGTAGACGGTTTCGGCATGTTCGTCACCTTGCTGGGGCTGGTGACCAATCTGGGTATCGGCTCGATGCAGGTGTCCTCGGGGCTGGAAAACCTGTTTGGCATGGAGCACAGCAACACCAACTTGCTGATCGTGATCATCGTGATGAGCACCGTGGCAACCATCGCCGCTGTATCGGGCGTGGAAAACGGTATTCGCCGCCTGTCCAACCTCAACATCGTGCTGTTCAGCGGCTTGCTGATTTTTGTGCTGCTGTTCGGCCCGACCCTGCACCTGCTCAACGGCCTGGTGCAGAACACCGGCGATTACCTCAACGGCATCATTCTGAAAACCTTCGACCTGTACGTGTACGAAGGCGACGCCGACAAGACCGAGCGCTGGATGGGCCTGTGGACCCTGTTCTACTGGGCCTGGTGGATTTCCTGGGCGCCATTTGTGGGCATGTTCATCGCACGTATTTCCCGCGGTCGTACCGTGCGTGAGCTGGTAGCTGGCGTGTTGCTGATCCCGCTGGGCTTTACCCTGGCGTGGCTGTCGATCTTCGGTAACTCGGCCCTGGACCTGGTGTTGAACCACGGGGCGGTGGAGTTGGGCAAGACGGCGCTGGAGCAACCGTCCATGGCCATCTACCAACTGCTTGAGCATTACCCGGCATCGAAAATTGTCATCGGCGTATCGATCTTCGTGGGCTTTGTGTTGTTCCTGACCCCGGCGGATTCCGGCGCGGTGATGATGGCCAACCTGTCCTGCAAAGGCGGCAATGTGGACGAAGATGCGCCGCACTGGTTGCGGATCTTCTGGTCGGCGGTCATTACGCTGGTGACGATCGGCCTGTTGTTTGCCGGCAACTTCGAAGCCATGCAAACCATGGTGGTGCTGGCAGGGCTGCCGTTCTCGGTGGTGCTGATCTTCTTTATGTTCGGTTTGCACAAGGCGATGCGCCAGGACGTGGCCATCGAACAGGAGCAGGCGCAACTGGCTGAACGCGGGCGTCGTGGGTTCAGCGAGCGCTTGACGGCGCTGGACCTGCAACCGAGCCAGGCCACCGTGCAACGCTTTATGGACAAGCACGTAACGCCGGCGCTGGAAGAAGCGGCGGTTGCGCTGCGTGAGCAAGGGCTGGAAGTGCAGACACTGCTGGGCAAGTCCAAGCGCTGCATCGGCGTGCGGATCGAGATGGAAGAGGGCAACCCGTTTGTCTACGAAGTGAGCCTGGATGCTTACTCGTCGGCGCCGGCTGACTTGCCTGAAGAAGAGCGCACCCGTTATTACCGCGCCGAGGTGTACCTGCACAACGGGCCTCAGGAATACGACCTGATGGGCTTCACCCAGGAACAGATCACCCGGGATGTGCTCGATCAGTTTGAAAGCCATCGGCAGCTCCTTGGCCGGGTCTATAGCTGATAGTTGAGCTGGCGGCGCCTTCACTGGCGCCGCTGTTGCAAGCATTGAATGCGGTCGAATGTGGGAGCTGGCTTGCCTGCGATAGCAAGGGTGAATCCAACATAGCTATCGCAGGCAAGCCAGCTCCCACATTGACCGCATTGCTTTAGTGAGCGTCAGCCCAGGTTCTTGCCCAGCAGGGCATGGTAGAGCTCACTGTCACCCAAGATCCCCACCACCTTGTTGTTGTCATGCAACACCAGCTTGTTCCCCGTCTGGTAGCGAATCTGCAACGCATCGCGCATACCGATGTTGGAGTCCACCAGCGTCGGCACCCGGCCCAGACCTTCCACCGCTTGCCCCGGCGCCCAATTCTGCAGGTTCATCGCCACGCCATTCTGGCGTGCGCCCTGGATGGTGTTGCCTTCGGCCAGGTCCAGCCACGAGTCACCACCCGGATCAAGGCACACCGAACCGTTCACGCGCTTGCAGTTGTCCAGCGTGCGCATCAGGCTGCGTCCGCACAGCACGTTCAGCGGGTTGGTGTGGGCGACGAAGGTGCGCACATAGTCGTCCGCCGGGTTCAGCACGATCTCTTCCGGCACGCTGTACTGGATGATTTTGCCGTCTTTCATGATCGCGATACGGCTGCCCAGTTTCAGCGCTTCATCCAGGTCGTGGCTGACGAACACGATGGTCTTGCTCAACTTGCGTTGCAGCTCCAGCAGCTCATCCTGCAAGCCTTGGCGAATCAGCGGGTCGAGGGCCGAGAAGGGTTCGTCCATCAGCAGGATATCGGCGTCCATCGCCAGGGCGCGGGCCAGGCCGACGCGTTGCTGCATACCGCCGGACAGCTCGTCGGGCTTCTTGTTGCGCCATTGGCTCAGGCCCACCAGTTCAAGCTTTTCATCCACCAGCGTGCGCCGTTCCTTCTCCGGACGGCCCTGCATTTCCAGGCCGAAGCTGATGTTCTCGCGCACCGTCAGCCAAGGCATCAGGGCGAACTTCTGGAACACCATGGCGATGCGTTTGGTGCGCATCATTTTCAACTCGGCGGGGGTGCAGGAGGCGATGTCGATCTGGCGACCTTCATGCTCTACAAACAGTTGGCCACGGCTGACGGTGTTGAGGCCGTTGATGCAGCGCAGCAGGCTCGACTTGCCGGAACCCGACAAGCCCATCAGCACACAGATCTCGCCTTTCTCGATATCCAGGCTGGCCTTTTCAACGCCGACAATCTGCCCGGTCTTCTTCAGAATTTCGTTACGGCTCATGCCCTGGTCCAGCAGCTTGAGCGCTTCGCGTGGGTCTTTGGAAAAGATCACGTCGACATTGTCGAATCGGATAATGCTCATGCATCACCCCCTACTTTAGCGTCGGGTTGTTTGCAGATACGGTCGAGCATGATGGCCAGCAAGACGATCGCCAGACCCGCTTCAAAGCCCAAGGCGATGTCAGCGGTGTTCAGTGCGTTGACCACCGGCTTGCCGAGGCCGTCGGCACCCACCAGGGCGGCGATCACCACCATCGACAACGACAGCATGATGCATTGGGTAATGCCGGCGGCGATGCTCGGCATGGCGTGGGGCAACTCGATGCGCGAGAGCAACTGGCGGCGCGAGCAGCCAAAGGCTTTACCGGCGTCCATCAACTCTTGCGGCACATCGCGGATACCCAGGTAGGTCAGGCGGATCGGCGCGGCAATCGCGAACACCACCGTGGAAATCAGCCCGGGCACCACCCCCAGCCCGAAGAGGGTCAGGGTAGGGATGAGGTAGACGAAGGTCGGTACGGTCTGCATCAGGTCGAGCACCGGCCGCATCATGGTGTAGAACATCGGCTTGTGCGCGGCAACAATGCCCAGCGGCACGCCGATGACCACGCAGACCAGGGTGGCGAACAACACCTGCGCCAGAGTCTCCATGGTTTCCTGCCAGTACCCCAGGTTGAGGATCAGCAGGAAGGAGGCGATGACAAAAACCGTCAGGCCCCACTTGCGTTGAATGAAGTGAGCCAGCAGCGCAATCAGACCGATCAATGCCAGCGGATTGAACCAGGTCAGCGCAAACGTCACGCCGTGGATCATCGTTTCCAGTGTCGATGCGATTGCGTCGAAATAGTTGGCACCGTGTTGGGTCAACCAGTCGACGAAGGCAGCGATGTACTGGCCTAGAGGGATTTTCTGTTCAGTCAGCATGGTAGTGAATGTCCACATGCGAAGGGGAAAACATCCCGGGCCAGCGCACCGGCCCGGGGTCAGCGGGTGCTATTTGGCGAGGTAAGCTTTAACGGCATCGAGCCCTGGTTTGCCATCGACGGTGGTGACACCGGCGAGCCAGGTGTCGAGCACTTGCGGGTTCTTCTGCAGCCAGGCCTTGGCGGCGGCGTCGGCCTTCATCTTGTCGTCCAGGACGTTACCCATCAGGGTGCTTTCCATGTCCAGCGTGAACACCAGGTTTTTCAGCAACTGGCCGACGTTGCTGCATTCCTGGGTGTAGCCCTTGCGGGTGTTGGTGTAGATGGTGGCCTGGCCATAGTTGGGGCCGAACGAATCGTCGCCGCCGGTCAGGTACTTCATCTTGAAGCGGGTGTTCATCGGGTGCGGTTCCCAGCCGAGGAACACGATGGCCTGGTTGCGCTTGGAGGCGCGTTCAACCTGGGAGAGCATCCCGGCTTCGCTGGACTCGACCACCTTGAAACCGGCGGTCTTGAGGCCGAAGGCGTCTTTGTCGATCAGTGTCTGGATGGTGCGGTTGCCGTCGTTGCCCGGCTCGATGCCGTAGATCTTGCCGCCCAGCTCATCCTTGAATTTGGCGATATCGGCGAAGTCTTTCAGGCCCTTGTCGTACAGCGCCTGTGGGACCGCCAGGGTGTACTTGGCGTTCTCCAGGTTGGCGCGCACGGTTTCCACGGTGCCGGCATCACGGTACTGCTTGATGTCGTTTTCCATGGTTGGCATCCAGTTGCCGAGGAAGATGTCCATGTTCTTGCCGTCGGCCAGGGACTTGTAGGTCACCGGTACCGAAATCATCGTGGTGCGCGGCTTGTAGCCCAGGCCCTTGAGGATTTCGCTGGTGGTCGCGGTGGTGACGGTGATGTCGGTCCAGCCGACATCGGAGAAGTTGACGGTCTTGCACTGTTCCGGTTCTGCGGCGTGTGCCATGACGGGCAGACTCAGCATGGCGGCCAACAACAACGAGGGTGAACCTTTCATCGGGGTAGACTCCTGTGTCTTTTCTGGCGGCATTCGCCGCGCTTTATAAGTGTTGCGGTTGGAGCGTGCGAGAACAGCTCTGGCGCGGTGCCTTGCAAACGAGTCGAGACTGATCATGTACCAGTGAAAATCTGACGCCTACAGGGGGCGTCGTATCCAGTACAGGGAGGGTCGCATCCAGTACCGATGACGTCGCTTACAGCTTTTTCCCAAGGTAAAACTGCTGTTTTTACCCATCTGCACCGCAAAAAACGGCCAAAACAGGCGTTCGCACGCGAGCGACGCTGGTGAGCATGGATGCGTCGGTGTGAGACGCCGTGGCGAGCAACAAAAGCTTGATGATGCCGCCATCTGGGCGATCTGAGCGTAGCACCTCGTTCAAGCCCGGCCCGCGCTTATCGAGGAGTTACACGTTAATGGCTATCAGCGTTTTCGACCTGTTCAAGATCGGCATCGGGCCTTCGAGTTCTCACACCGTGGGCCCCATGCGCGCCGCGGCGTTGTTCGTGCAGGCGTTGCGTGAGCGTGAACTGTTGGAACGGGTTCGGCGTGTCGAAGTGCAACTGTACGGCTCGTTGTCTGCCACTGGCATCGGCCATGGCAGTGACACCGCAACCATCATGGGCCTGATGGGCGAGTGGCCGGACGCAATCGACCCCTCGCAAATCGGCGTACGCATTCAAACCTTGCGTGAAACCGACACCCTGTTGCTGGACAGCCGCTTGCCGGTGCCATTTGTGTGGGCGCGGGACATGCGCTTGCTCGACGAGAACCTGCCGTTCCACCCCAACGCCATGACCCTGGTGGTATGGGGCGATGACGGCGAACTGCATCGCGATACCTACTATTCGGTCGGCGGCGGCTTTGTGGTGGATGAGGCCCAGGCCCGAAGCGGCGTGGCCGATATGGACCGCACCGAATTGCCTTACGATTTTTCCAGTGCGGTTGAGCTGTTGCAGCTGTGCAAGACCCACAACCTGCGCGTCGCCGAACTGATGCTGGCGAACGAAAAGACCTGGCGCTCCGAAGAAGAAATCCGCAGTGGCCTGATGAAACTCTGGCGCGCCATGCAGGATTGCGTGGAGCAGGGTCTCAAGCACGAAGGCATCCTGCCCGGCGGCCTCAATGTGCGCCGCCGCGCCGCCAAGTTGCATCGCAGTTTGCAAGAGCTGGGCAAACCCAATGTGATCGGCTCGACCTTGAGCGCCATGGAGTGGGTCAACCTGTTCGCCCTGGCGGTCAACGAAGAAAACGCCGCCGGTGGGCGCATGGTGACGGCGCCGACCAATGGCGCGGCGGGGATCATCCCGGCAGTGCTGCACTACTTCATGAAGTTCAGTGAGGAGGTCACCGAAGCCAACGTGGTCGACTATATGCTCGGCGCGGCGGCGGTAGGTATCTTGTGCAAGAAGAACGCTTCGATCTCCGGTGCTGAAGTCGGCTGTCAGGGTGAAGTAGGCTCGGCTTGCGCGATGGCCGCAGCTGGCTTGGCGGAGATTCTAGGTGCCACGCCGGAGCAGGTGTGCAACGCCGCCGAAATCGGCCTGGAACATAACCTCGGCCTGACCTGCGACCCGGTCGGCGGCCTGGTACAGGTGCCGTGTATCGAGCGCAATGCGATTGCGGCGGTGAAGGCCATCAATGCGGCGCAAATGGCCCTGCGTGGCGACGGCCAGCACTTTATCTCCCTGGACCGGGTGATCCGCACCATGCGTGATACCGGGGCCGATATGCATGACAAGTACAAAGAGACATCACGCGGTGGGTTGGCGGTGAGTGCGGTTGAGTGCTGAGACCCAGTCGCCTGCATCGGGGGCAAGCCCCCTCCCACACTTGATTTGTGAACACCTTCAAAATGTGGGAGGGGGCTTGCCCCCGATAGCAATAGTGCAGACACAATTGCTCATAAAGTGAACACCAGATCAAAAAACGCCACCTTTTAGCGCGTCGCAAACAGATAAGTAGCTACCAAACGATTTCCCTCTCGTCACCTGCGCATTGTGCTTTGGGTGACAGACATGTCCTACGCCCGCAAAGCGCCTTCCCACAAGTGCTACCGATTTGCTCACACGCTTTGAGTAGCACCCTTCTCACGCCATATCCCGCACCCCACGCGCGGGCTTATATAGACGCATCAACAGGTCGTTTTCAGGAGTTATTGAATAGCCATTCAATTTTCGGCATGGCATTTGCTCTGTCAATTCAAAGCCTCTCTCCTCTCGCAGGGGATGAGCGCAATAACAAGAGCCTCGCCTGAGGCCATCACCTGCTTTGTGTGAGGAGATACCGCGATGACGTCGTTCAACTCCGGGGCCCAACCCCAGAACCGTGCGCCTCAATCCATCGGCTTTTTGCTGCTGGACAATTTCACGCTGATTTCACTGGCGTCGGCCGTGGAACCCCTGCGCATGGCCAACCAGTTGTCCGGCCGCGAGCTGTACCGCTGGACAACCCTGAGCGTGGACGGCAACCAGGTATGGGCCAGCGACGGCCTGCAAATCACCCCGGACGCCTCCATGCACAAAGCGCCGGCGCTGGACACGGTCATCGTCTGCGGGGGCGTGGGTATCCAGCGCACGGTCACCCGTGAGCATGTGTCGTGGCTGCAAAGCCAGGCGCGTCAATCCCGTCGCCTGGGTGCCGTGTGTACCGGCAGTTGGGCCCTGGCTTGCGCGGGTTTGCTCGACGGTTTTGATTGCAGCGTGCATTGGGAATGCCTGGCGTCGATGCAGGAAGCCTTCCCGCGCGTCGCGATGAGCACGCGTCTGTTCACGCTCGACCGCAACCGCTTCACCAGCTCCGGCGGCACTGCGCCGTTGGACATGATGCTGCACCTGATCAGCCGCGACCACGGCCGTGAATTGTCGGCTGCCATCTCCGAGATGTTCGTCTACGAACGCATCCGCAACGAACAGGATCACCAGCGCGTGCCGCTCAAGCACATGCTCGGCACCAACCAGCCGAAGCTGCAGGAAATCGTCGCGCTCATGGAAGCCAACCTGGAAGAGCCGATCGACCTGGATGAGCTGGCGGTGTATGTCGCCGTGTCGCGCCGCCAGTTGGAGCGGCTGTTCCAGAAATACCTGCACTGCTCGCCGTCGCGGTATTACCTCAAGCTGCGCCTGATCCGTGCACGGCAGTTGCTCAAGCAAACACCGATGTCGATCATCGAAGTGGCGTCGGTGTGCGGGTTCGTGTCCACGCCGCACTTCTCCAAGTGCTACCGCGAATACTTCGGCATACCGCCACGCGATGAACGTGTCGGTTCCAACACCACCCAGCAAGTGGCGATGATGCCGATTCCGCAGGCACTGGTGTTGTCACCGTTGTCGGGGCCGATGTCGGCGTTGAGCCAGGCCAGGAACGAGTCGACGTTTGCCAGTGTAAGGCTCTAAACCGAGTCGTCTGCATCGCAGGCAAGTCAGCTCCCACCTTGGAATGCGTTCTCCTGTGGGAGCTGGCTTGCCTGCGATAGCGGTATTTTCAGGCGCCGGAGTTCTGTTTGAATTGCATCAGCGCCGGCAACAGCTGCTTATCGATCGCCTGGCGTACCGCCGGCAAAATGGTCGCCTTGCCGGTATACATCTGCTCCACCATCCCCTTGAGCGCCTTGGCTCGCGCTTCGCTCAAACCGCGCACCGCACATTCACACGCCTGCTCGGCACTGGAGCCGCTGGATACTTCAAACCCCAGCGAGCGCAGTTGGCTCAGCAGGTCATCCTGGTCAATCAAATCCGCGTGCATCATGACGTTTATCCTGGTGTAGGGAACAGGGATTGACCTGGATTCTGGTAGGCCCCCGCCGGGTGGGCAAGCGCAGAATCGAGCAATGGCTTGGATGGCTATGAACAGGTCGTTTTCGGGTCACTTGGCAATACGGTTAATAGGCACACTGATCCCAGGCACGCAGCTTGACGGTTTGGTCACCCTCCAGATGCACAGCTCACACAAGGCCCCTCTGCCCCGATCCAGTCACGGCTGGCTCGGGGCTTTTTTTGCCGGTAAACCGATGACGCGGCCAAGCAGGGCGGGCCTTGGCAGCTCGGCCTGTGCAGCGCTGATCGCGGCGAGCCGTTGCAGCGTGGCCTCGGTGAACGGCGTAGCCTGCGGCCCGGCCAGATCGACGTGCAGCAGCATCTGTTCATTGCCGGCCAGTTCCTTGTCATCGCCCACCCGGTGCAGGCTGTGATAAAGGTGCAGGCGCTTGGCGTCATGGGCGATCAGTTGGGTGTGCACTTCAACCTCGGCGCCCAGTTTCACTTCGTGCAGGTAGTTCAGATGCAGCTCCAGGGTGAACAATGAGTGGCCGCTGGCTTCACGGTTGTCGCTGTCCAGGCCCAGGGTGTCCATCAGCGCATCGGTGGCGTAGCTGAAGATCAGCAGGTAGAACGCGTCGCGCAGGTGGCCGTTGTAGTCCACCCAGTCGGGAAGGACTCGGGTGGTATAGGTGGTCAATGCGGGCATTATCGGCTCCCTTTATTCGGCGAAGGTCATGCCGTGCCGGGCCTTGGTGGTTTTCACCGCCTCAAGCACTGCCAACAGGCAATCATCACGATAGCGCTCCAGCGCCGAAATGCTGTGTTGGCCCAACTGATCGCTAGTGCCATCGACCACGTCGTCAATCAGCTTGTCGGTCAGTTCCGGTGCTGGCAGGTAGGTCCATGGCAACTGCAACGCCGGGCCGAACTGCGCCATGAAGTGCCGCATACCGGCATCACCGCCTGCCAGGGTGTAGGTGAGGAAGGTACCCATGAACGACCAGCGCAGGCCGGCGCCAAAGCGAATCGCGTCATCGATTTCGCCGGTGGTGGCCACGCCGTCATTGACCAGGTGCAGCGCCTCGCGCCACAACGCTTCGAGCAGCCGGTCGGCAATAAAACCGGGCACTTCCTTGCGCACATGCAGCGGGCGCATACCGAGGGATTCATACACCTTGATGGCCGCCTGGATCGCTTCTGGCGCAGTGCGCTTGCCGCCCACCACCTCCACCAAGGGCAGCAGGTAAACCGGGTTGAACGGGTGGCCGACCACGCAGCGTTCCGGGTGGGTCGAACCTTCATAGAATTCGCTTGGCAACAGCCCGGACGTGCTCGAACCGATCAACGCATTTGGCTTGGCCGCCGCGCTGATCTGGCTGTGTAACTGCAGCTTGAGCTCCAGGCGTTCCGGGGCACTTTCCTGAATGAAGTCGGCGTCCTTGACGCATTCCTCGATGGTGCTGACAAAGCGCAGCCGATCCTGGGAGGCACCCGGTGCCAGGCCTTGTTTTTCCAGCGCGCCCCAGGCATTGGCGACGCGTTTGCGCAAGGCTGCTTCGGCACCGGGGGCAGGGTCCCAGGCGACCACATCGAGGCCGTGGGCGAGGGCACGGGATACCCAGCCGCTGCCTATAACACCGCTGCCCAAGGCAGCGAAGGTTTTGATGTCAGTGATAAAGCTCATTGGCACATTCCTAGAGAGTTCGGGGATCCCCTGTGGGAGGGGCGGTGCGACGATTCCACATGTTTAACCGCGTTTGGTCATGCCCATCTTGATTCGCCCCTCGGCCGGGGTCATGACCCGCGCACCCAGCCGGCTGAGGATTTCAATGGCGCGTTCCACCAACTGGCCGTTGGTGGCGAGCACGCCTTTGTCCAGCCACAGGTTGTCTTCCAGGCCCACCCGTACATTGCCGCCCAGCAGCACCGCTTGCGCGGCCATCGGCATTTGCATGCGACCAATCCCGAACCCTGCCCACACCGCGTCGGCGGGCAGGTTGTCGACCATGGCTTTCATGGTGGTGGTATCGGCCGGCGCGCCCCAGGGAATGCCCAGGCACAGTTGGAACAGCGGGTTATCGAGCAGCCCTTCCTTGATCATCTGCTTGGCGAACCACAGGTGGCCAGTGTCGAAAATTTCCAGCTCGGCCTTTACGCCCAGGGCCTGGATACGCTTGGCGCCGGCCCGCAGTTGCGCCGGGGTGGACACGTAAATGGTGTCGCCGTCGCCGAAGTTGAGGGTGCCGCAGTCCAGGGTGCAGATCTCCGGCAGCAGTTCCTCCACATGCGCCAGGCGGGTCAGTGGGCCGACCAGGTCAGTGTTGGGGCCGAAGTCCATCGGGTTCTCGCCGCCACCGATTTCCAGGTCGCCGCCCATGCCGGCGGTGAGGTTGACGATGATGTCGATGTCGGCCTCGCGGATGCGCTCCATCACCTCACGGTACAGGGCTACATCGCGGCTGAATTTGCCGGTGTGCGGGTCGCGTACATGGCAGTGCACCACGGTGGCGCCGGCCTTGGCGGCTTCTACTGCGGCGGCGGCAATTTGTTTGGGGGTGACCGGCACGTGCGGGCTTCTGGCGGTCGTGTCGCCAGCACCGGTGAGTGCGCAGGTGATGATGACGTCGTGGTTCATGAGGCGGTTCCTTACAGGCGTGGTGGTGCCGTTCGCGGCCGCAAGTGGCCGCGAAACGGTGATTCGGAGAAGGTTATTTGCGGGTGAGTTTCAGGTTGGCGGCCGCGGGTTTGCCATCGAACGTGGTCACGCCCTCCAGCCAGCGCTGTTGGTCTTGAGGGTGATCCTTGAGCCACTGCCTGGCGGATTCCAGGGCATCCTTGTGATCGAGCAGCGGCTGCATCATGCGGCTCTCGTCGGCGGCGGTGAACGTCAGGTTGGTCAGCAGCGTGTGCACGTTGGGGCACTGCTCGGCGTAGGTTGGCGACGTGACGGTCCATACGCTGGCCCGGCCTTCGTTCGGCCCCAGGGCGTCTTCGCTGCCGGTGAGGTAGGTCATCGCCACATTCACGTTCATCGGGTGCGGCGCCCAACCAAAGAACACCACGGCTTCCTTGCGGCGCACGGCGCGGTCCACAGCGGCCAACATGCCGGCTTCGCTGGACTCCACCAGTTGGAACTTGCCCAGGCCAAACTGGTTCTTGGCAATCATCGCCTTGATCTGGGTATTGGCACCTGAGCCGGGCTCGATGCCGTAGATCTTGCCGCCCAGCTCTTTCTCGAACCTGGCGATGTCAGCGAAGGTCTTCAGGCCCTTGTCTGCCAGATAAGTCGGCACCGCCAGGGTGGCGCGTGCGTCTTCCAGGCTGGGTTTATCCAGGACCTTGACCTGCCCGGCTTCGACAAACGGCGTGATGGTCTGGGTCATCAGCGGGTTCCAGTAGCCCAGGAACAGGTCCAGGCGTTGGTCGCGGATACCGGCGAAGATGATTTGCTGGGAGGCGCTGGTTTGTTTGGTCTTGTAGCCGAGGCCGTCGAGCAGCACTTGAGTCATGGCGCTGGTGGCGATCACGTCGGTCCAGTTCACCACGCCCATGCGTACGTTCTGGCATGAAGCGGCATCCGCTGCCATGGCGTTAGTGCTCAAAACGGCGCTGGCGCTGAGTGCAAGTACGCAACGGCGAATCAGTCGGTTCATGGTGGGTCCCTCGGCAGGTCGTTATTGTGGGGGCCGGTGTCTTTGTGCACCGTGACGCCACGTTACGCAGCTTGGCGAGCCACAAAACGCACGACGGCGACCGGCTCTTGCACTGCAGCGACCTGTCCCCTTGAATCCGTGCATGAACGGGAGTATCACAGTGCCACGCTGCCCGCCCCACGAGAGCGCCACCATGTCCCAGGATTTCTACTTCTTGCTGATGCCGGGTTTTTCGGCCATCGGTTTTATCTCAGCCTTGGAACCGCTGCGGGTCGCCAACCGCTTTCGTGGCGAGTTGTACCGCTGGCACATATTGAGTGCAGATGGCGGCGCGGTGCTGGCGAGCAACGGTATGTCGGTCAACGCCGACGCCGCGCTGGAGCCGCTGGAAAAAGGCGCCACATTATTAGTGGTGGCCGGTTTCGAGCCTTTGCAATGCTCTACCCCGGCGCTGGAGCATTGGCTGCGTCGCCTCGATCACGACGGCGTGACCCTGGGCGCCATCGACACCGGCGCCTGTGTGCTGGCCGAAGCGGGGCTGCTCGATGGCCACCGCCTGACCCTGCACTGGGAAGCCATCGACGCCTTCAAGGAAGCCTATCCGCAGTTGAGCGTGACTCAGGAGCTGTTCGAGATTGACCGTCGCCGCATCACCTGCGCCGGCGGCACCGCGTCCATCGACTTGATGCTCGATCTGATCGCCCAGGCCCACGGCTCGGAACTGGCGGTCCAGGTCTCGGAGCAATTCGTGCTCGGCCGTATACGCCCACGCAAAGACCACCAGCGCATGCAGATCGCCACGCGCTACGGCATCAACAACAAGAAACTGGTGCACGTGATCGGCGAAATGGAACAACACACTGAGCCGCCCCTGAGCACCCTGGCCCTGGCCGACGCGATCAAGGTCACCCGGCGTCAACTGGAGCGCCTGTTTCGTCTGCACCTGAACGACACCCCGAGCAACTTCTATCTCGGCCTGCGCCTGGAGAAAGCCCGGAAACTGCTGCGCCAGAGCGACATGAGTGTGCTGGAAGTGAGCATTGCGTGTGGGTTTGAGTCGCCGTCCTATTTCACCCGCAGCTATCGCGCCAGGTTTGCCAAGTGTCCTAGGGAGGATCGGCGACGGGAGGTGGTTTGACGGACAATTATAGTCAATTATACTCTTCGCTATAATTTATAGTCCTTTCCATAATTGAGTATAAAACCATGTCCACGCACAGCGGCTTTGTGTTTCGCCGCCCCACCCTGGCAAGCAGTATTGCCGATGGCCTAGTGGGGGCCGGTATTCAGGATTTCACCTCCGGCCTGTTTCTTGCGGCGCCCCGACGCACGGGCAAAAGCACTTTTCTGCGCGAAGACCTGATTCCGGAATGTCAGCTCCGGGGCTGGCTGGCGGTGTATGTCGACCTGTGGGCCAACAAGGAAAAAGACCCCGCCGAGCTGATCGCGAGTGCCATTGCGGGGGCGTTGGTGCCGTTTGAAAAGGGCATTCGCAAACTGGCAAAGAACATTGGCATCGAGAAACTAAGCTTTCTGCGTACGCTTTCCTGGGACTTTACCAAGCCACAATTGCCTGTCGGTGCGACGCTGACCCAAGCGTTGGAATTGCTCCATCGGGCTGCAGGAAAACCCGTTGTGCTGGTGATTGACGAAGCACAGCACGCATTAACCACCGAATCAGGTATCAATGCGATGTTCGCGTTGAAGGCTGCGCGGGATCAGCTCAACCAAGGCCGTGACGAGGAGGGCAGCGGTTTGCGCCTGGTGTTTACCGGATCCAATCGCGACAAACTCGCCCATTTGGTATTGGGTAAAAGCCAGCCATTCTTCGGTTCCAGCATCACGCCGTTTCCGCTGCTGGGCAAAGAGTTCACCCAGGCCTACACCGTGCACCTCAACGCGCACCTGGCCAAGAACAACCAATTCAACGCGGCTGATATTGATGAGGCGTTTGAGCGGGTAGGTCGGCGTCCCGAGATGTTGCGCACGATCATCGGTGAAGTCGCATTGGAGCTGGGCGAGGCGAGCAATCTGGGCCAACTGCTGCACAGTCGTGCAGAACTGCTGCGCGCGGGTGTATGGACCGAGTTCGAAAGCGCCTGGAACGCCCTGACCATCCCTCAGCGCGCCGTGCTGGAGGTGATGGTGGAGCGTTCTCAAAACAACGAACCCTTTGCGCCATTCACCGATAGCACCCTCACGGCTGTCAGCAAGGCGCTGGAAAAGATGGGTAGCGACGTGGTGCCGGGTACCCAGACCATCCAGGCCTGCATCGATGCCCTGCGCGACAAGGAACTGGTGTGGAAGTCGAGCCGAGGCGGCTATGCCCTGGAGGACAAAACCTTCGGTGACTGGCTGCAACACAAGAACCCTGCACCGCGCTAAAAGGCCGGCTCCTAAAGAGAGCGGGTGTGGCTTATTTCTTTACCAGGGCCGAGCATGCCGCCTTGTAGGCTTCATGCTGGTACTTGTTCAGCGTCGCGGGCAGATCAAAGGTGTGCTTCTTGTTCTGTGCATTGATGGTCTGCGGCGACAGCAGCGTCACCTCCACCCCGCCCAGCAACTGAAACACCCCTTCAATCTTGAACGTCGTCGGGCCACCGGCGAATTCGCCTTTCTTGCTGCGCTTCTTGATGGCGATGCGTTCAATGGCGTTGTCCTGCACGAACGCCTTCACCTGGGCGGCGAAGGCTTTGACATTGGCGGCCTCATCGTCGTCATCGAGGGCGATTTTCTTGGTAGCCAGGGCGACGTGGGTCAGCGCCTGATTGTCCAGAGCGGCGAGGGCGATGATGGCTTCGCTGCCTTTGATTTCGATGCCGCAGATGATCATGACGTTGCCTTGAGCGGATAAAGAGGGCGTGAATGGTAGCAGCCCGGGCCTGGTTCGCGGTGTAGACCGTTCGTCAGACACTGTGCCGAACCTGTCAGATCTGACAGTAGCTCCTGATGCTGGATCTCAACTAGATTCAAGGCTGGAGCCCGTGCGCGGTTCCATGCTTTCGGATGGAGTGGGTTAGCAATGAATATACGCAAGGAAATTCGAACACTGAGCGGGCCTGAACGACTAGCGTTTACCAATACTCTGTTGGCCCTCAAGCGCAATGGCGGATATGACAAGTATGTGCATTGGCACCACGCAGTGATGGTGCCTACGGTTCATCCCGATGAACCCCAAGACCCCGACTATCGTAACGGGGCTCACTTGGGTCCGGCCTTTTTGCCGTGGCACCGTGAGATGTTGTTGCAGTTGGAGGCCGACCTGCAATCGATTACGCCTGGCATCACGATACCTTACTGGGATTGGACGTTGGATGCGGCCGACCCGACGAACTCACCGGTGTGGGAGCAAAGCTTGATGGGTGGTGACGGTGACGCTACCGATGAGTCCAGGGTGCAAGATGGGCCCTTTGCACACCGTTACGGCAATTGGCCCGTGCCTGCGTACCCTGAAGACGACCTGCCGGGCCCGGGCCTGAAGCGACAATTCTCGCAATGGGTCACCTCGCTGCCTACGGCTGACGACGTGAAGATGGCAATGAATGAAGGTTTGTATGACGAGCCTAATTACAACGCCAGCCCGTTCAACCGAGGCTTCAGGAACCGACTTGAAGGATGGATCACCCAGAAGGGCGACCCGCAAGTCAGCACACCGGGCTCGCAGTTGCACAACCGAGTCCATCTGTGGATCGGTGGCAACATGTTGGCAATGACGTCCCCCGAGGATCCGGTGTTTTTTCTGCATCACTGCTTTATCGACAAGATCTGGGCCGACTGGCAGGCGCAAATGAAGCTGGATAAGCCTGATCTGGCGCCTCATTACTGCCCAATGCAAGGTGGTCCAGCCGGGCACAATTACGATGATGTGATCAAACCCTGGCAGCGTCGTATCCGCGACGTGATGGACATCACCACCCTGGGTTATGCCTACGCACCAGGCGTGCCGCTGACCAAGAGGCCGTTCAAGTC
Organism: Pseudomonas sp. OST1909; assembly: GCF_015277575.1. NCBI lineage: Bacteria > Pseudomonadati > Pseudomonadota > Gammaproteobacteria > Pseudomonadales > Pseudomonadaceae > Pseudomonas > Pseudomonas sp. OST1909. Next base: position 6,002,972 of record NZ_CP063780.1, on the reverse strand, counting down.
ACCTTTCATGGCTTGAATGGGGCAAGGCCCTTCCCGCGTCTCAGCCGTGTGGAAGGGCGTTTACTCCTGCCCAATCGACTCCAGAAACTCCGACCGCTCATCACTCATCCGCGCCAGGCAATCATTCTGCGCAATCGCATACTCCTTGCTGCCATTGACCGCCGGGAAGGTGTCCACCGCGCAATCGGCATCGCGCAGTTTTTCCCATTTCTGCTGGGCGTCCTTCAGACGGGCGGTAATGTCGGCCAGTTTGGTCTTGTCGCTGCCGTAGGTTGAAGCCATGCGCTCCAGCAGGCCCTGATAGTTATCCTTGAGCAATTGCTCGGCGGTGGTTTTGTTGTAGGCGGCGCAGGCCAGGGTCTGTTTGTCGTTTTCGATGCCGTCGCACGGCGTGCTGTCGGTGTCTTCGGCTGCGTGAACGCCGGTTGCGATGAGTGCCAAAGCCAGGAAAATCGATTTCATTGCGCCGTCTCATATCAGGTGATGCGGAATTCTGGCTCAAGCGTAAGACAAAGAACAGTCGCCCGTCAGGCATGTCTGCACAGCCTTTGTCGTGGATTGACGCTTTCGGCAATTCCCCTGTCGTTTTTGCACCCGGCTCGGGTTGTCCCTGGGCATATGCTGGCCCCAAAGCGCCGGCAGACGATTCGGCGCATGAATCGCCAATAAGGGGACGCCTGATGAGCCCAGCCGAGTTGCACGCCGACAGCATCGTTATCGACGGTCTGATTATTGCCAAGTGGAACCGCGACCTGTTCGAAGACATGCGCAAAGGTGGCCTCACCGCCGCCAACTGCACAGTGTCGGTGTGGGAAGGCTTCCAGGCCACGATCAATAACATTGTCGCCAGCCAGACCCTGATTCGCGAGAACAGTGACCTGGTGATCCCGGTGAAAACCACCGCCGACATCCGCCGCGCCAAGGAGCAGGGCAAGACCGGCATCATCTTCGGCTTCCAGAATGCCCATGCCTTTGAAGACCAGCTCGGCTATGTCGAGATCTTCAAACAGCTCGGCGTTGGCGTGGTGCAGATGTGCTACAACACCCAGAACCTGGTGGGCACCGGCTGCTATGAGCGCGACGGCGGGTTGTCGGGCTTCGGGCGCGAAATCGTCGCCGAGATGAACCGTGTCGGCATTATGTGCGACCTGTCTCACGTCGGTTCCAAGACCAGCGAAGAAGTCATCCTCGAATCGAAAAAGCCGGTGTGCTATTCCCACTGCCTGCCGTCCGGGCTCAAGGAACACCCGCGCAACAAGTCCGATGAAGAACTCAAGTTCATCGCCGACCACGGTGGGTTTGTCGGCGTGACCATGTTCGCGCCGTTCCTGGCCAAGGGCATCGATTCGACCATCGACGACTACGCCGAAGCCATCGAATACACCATGAATATCGTCGGCGAAGATGCCATCGGCATCGGCACCGACTTCACCCAGGGGCATGGCCAGGATTTCTTTGAAATGCTTACCCATGACAAGGGCTACGCCCGCCGGCTGACCAGCTTCGGCAAGATCATCAACCCGCTGGGCATTCGCACCGTGGGTGAATTCCCCAACCTCACCGAGACCCTGCTCAAGCGCGGCCACCCCGAGCGCGTGGTACGCAAGATCATGGGCGAGAACTGGGTCAACGTCTTGAAGGACGTCTGGGGCGAATAAGCCAGACACCTATCGGCAACACCACAACGAATTTTTCTGGAGTTAAGTTTCCATGGCCAAGATCGCCCCGCAATTGCCAATCGAAGTCGACAGCGAAACCGGTGTCTGGACCTCCGACGCCCTGCCCATGCTGTACGTGCCGCGCCATTTCTTCGTCAACAACCACATGGGTATCGAAGAAGTGCTGGGCGCTGATGCCTACGCCGAGATCCTCTACAAGGCCGGCTACAAATCCGCCTGGCACTGGTGTGAAAAGGAAGCCGAGTGTCACGGCCTGGAAGGCGTCGCGGTGTTCGAACACTACATGAAACGCCTGTCGCAACGCGGCTGGGGCCTGTTCAAGATCCAGGACATCGACCTGGATAAAGGCACCGCCAGCGTCAAGCTTGAGCACTCGGCGTTCGTCTACGTGTACGGCAAGGTCGGGCGCAAGGTCGACTACATGTTCACCGGCTGGTTTGCCGGAGCCATGGACCAGATTCTTGAGGCCCGTGGCAGCAAGATCCGCACTGTCGCCGAACAAGTCTACGGAGGCTCCGAAGAGGGCCACGACGATGGCCTGTTCACCGTCAAACCGTTGTAAGCCGAGGACCGTGCCATGGCTTTCGAAGCAATGTTTGCGCCGATCCAGATCGGCAAACTGACCATCCGCAACCGCGTGCTCAGTACCGCCCATGCCGAGGTGTATGCCACCGACGGCGGCATGACCACCGACCGCTATGTGAAGTATTACGAAGAGAAAGCCAAGGGCGGTATCGGCCTGGCGATCTGCGGCGGCTCCTCGGTAGTGGCCATCGACAGCCCCCAGGAATGGTGGAGCTCGGTGAACCTGTCCACCGACCGCATCATCCCGCACTTTCAGAACCTGGCCGACGCCATGCACAAGCATGGCGCCAAGATCATGATCCAGATTACCCACATGGGCCGTCGCTCGCGTTGGGACGGCTTCAACTGGCCGACCCTGATGTCGCCGTCCGGCGTGCGTGAGCCGGTGCACCGTGCCACCTGCAAGACCATCGAGCCGGAAGAAATCTGGCGCGTGATCGGTAACTACGCCCAGGCGGCGCGTCGTGCCAAGGCCGGTGGCCTGGATGGCGTCGAGCTGTCCGCCGTGCACCAGCACATGATCGATCAGTTCTGGAGCACGCGGGTCAACAAGCGTACCGACGAATGGGGCGGCAGCTTTGAAGGCCGCATGAAGTTCGGCCTGGAAGTGCTCAAGGCCGTGCGTGCCGAAGTGGGCGAAGACTTCTGCGTGGGCATGCGCCTGTGCGGCGACGAGTTCCACCCGGACGGCTTGTCCCATGAGGACATGAAGCAGATCGCCAAGTATTACGACGACACCGGTATGCTCGATTTCATCGGCGTGGTGGGCTCGGGGTGCGACACCCACAACACTCTGGCCAACGTTATCCCCAACATGAGTTATCCACCGGAGCCTTTCCTGCACTTGGCAGCCGGGATCAAGGAAGTGGTCAAGGTCCCGGTGCTGCACGCGCAGAACATCAAGGACCCGAACCAGGCCACGCGCATCCTCGAAGGCGGTTATGTGGACATGGTCGGCATGACCCGTGCGCACATCGCTGACCCGCACCTGATCGCCAAGATCAAGATGGGCCAGATCGACCAGATCAAGCAATGCGTGGGCGCCAACTACTGCATCGACCGCCAGTATCAGGGCCTGGACGTGCTGTGCATCCAGAACGCCGCGACCTCCCGTGAATACATGGGCGTGCCGCACATCATCGAGAAAACCACCGGGGCCAAGCGCAAAGTGGTCGTGGTGGGCGCAGGCCCCGCTGGTATGGAGGCAGCACGTGTCGCCGCCGAACGCGGCCACGACGTAACCCTGTTGGAGAAAAAAGAGTTCATCGGCGGGCAGATCACCACCGCTTCCAAAGCGCCGCAGCGCGACCAGATCGCCGGTATCACTCGCTGGTACCAGCTGGAGCTGGCGCGCTTGAAAGTCGACCTGCGCCTCGGCGTGGCGGCGGATGCCGAGACCATCCTGGACCTGCGTCCGGACGTGGTGGTGCTGGCGGTGGGCGGGCATCCGTTCATCGAACAGAACGAACATTGGGGCGCCGCCGAAGGCTTGGTGGTGAGCAGTTGGGATGTGCTCGACGGCAAAGTCGCGCCGGGCAAGAACGTGTTGGTGTACGACACCATTTGCGAGTTCACCGGCATGTCGGTGGCGGACTTCCTGGCCGACAAAGGCTGCCAGGTGGAAATCGTCACCGACGACATCAAGCCCGGTGTGGCAATTGGCGGTACGTCGTTCCCGACTTACTACCGCAGCATGTACCCCAAGGAAGTGATCATGACTGGCGACATGATGCTGGAAAAGGTCTATCGCGAGGGCGACAAGCTGGTGGCAGTGCTGGAAAACGAATACACCGGCGCCAAAGAGGAGCGTGTGGTCGACCAGGTGGTGGTGGAGAACGGCGTACGCCCGGACGAGGCCCTTTACTACGGGCTCAAGGAAGGCTCACGCAACAAGGGCCAGATCGACGTCGAAGCGCTGTTTGCGATCAAGCCGCAGCCATGCCTGAGCGAAGCGGGTGAAGGGTACTTGCTGTTCCGCATTGGTGACTGTGTGGCCCAGCGCAACACCCACGCCGCAATCTACGACGCCCTGCGCTTGTGCAAGGATTTCTGACCCGACACCGAACCAATGTGGACTCGGTTCAAATGTGGGAGGGGCGGTGCGACGATTCGCCTTGCCCCCGATGGCGGAGTGTCAGTTGATACAGCTGTAGCTGACCCACCGCTATCGGGGGCAAGCCCCCTCCCACATTTCAAGGCCAGTTTCACAGTAGACCTGTGTGGTCTGTGGGAGCTTCATCATGTTGAACACCTTGTTGCCTATTCTCTTGTTTGCCGCTTTGGGGCTCGCCGTCCTCGGCGCCTTGCGCCGCATGAGCATGTGGCGCCGTGGGCGTGCATCCAAAGTCGACTTGCTTGGCGGTCTTTTGGCTATGCCCAAGCGCTACATGGTCGACTTGCACCACGTGGTCGCCCGCGACAAATACATCGCCAACACCCACGTCGCCACGGCTCTGGGCTTTGTGCTCTCGGCGTTGCTGGCGATTGTGGTGCATGGCTTTGGCCTGCATAACCGCATCCTCGGCTATGCGTTGCTGCTGACGTCGGTGCTGATGTTTGTCGGTGCCATCTTCATGTACCTGCGCCGCCGCAATCCGCCTGGGCGCCTGTCCAAGGGCCCATGGATGCGCCTGCCGAAAAGTCTGATGGCATTCTCGGTGAGCTTTTTCCTGGTGACCTTGCCGGTGGCCGGGATTCTGCCCGCTGACTTTGGCGGCTGGCTGCTCGCTGCGCTGCTGAGCGTGGGCGTGCTGTGGGGCGTGTCGGAAATGTTCTTCGGCATGACCTGGGGCGGGCCGATGAAGCACGCCTTCGCGGGTGCCCTGCACCTGGCCTGGCACCGCCGCGCCGAGCGCTTCGGTGGTGGCCGCTCCACCGGTCTGAAGCCGCTGGACCTCAGTGATAAAACCGCGCCGCTTGGCGTGGAAAAGCCCAAGGATTTCACCTGGAACCAGCTGCTCGGCTTCGACGCCTGCGTGCAATGCGGCAAGTGCGAAGCAGCGTGCCCGGCGTTCGCTGCCGGCCAGCCCCTGAACCCGAAAAAGCTGATTCAGGACATGGTCGTTGGCCTGGCCGGTGGCACCGATGCCAAGTTCGCCGGTAGCCCATACCCAGGCAAACCGGTGGGCGAACACGGCGGTAACCCGCATCAGCCGATCGTCAATGGCCTGGTGGATGCCGAGACGTTGTGGTCGTGCACCACCTGCCGCGCCTGCGTGGAAGAGTGTCCGATGATGATCGAGCATGTCGACGCCATCGTCGACATGCGCCGCCACCTCACCCTGGAAAAAGGCGCCACGCCGAACAAGGGCGCCGAAGTCCTGGAAAACCTGATTGCCACCGATAACCCCGGCGGTTTCGCACCGGGCGGTCGCCTCAACTGGGCGGCTGACCTGAACCTGCCGTTGCTCAGTGACAAGGGCAGCTGCGAGGTGCTGTTCTGGGTCGGCGACGGTGCCTTCGACATGCGTAACCAACGCACCCTGCGGGCGTTTGTCAAAGTGCTCAAGGCGGCGGGGGTGGACTTTGCGGTACTTGGCCTGGAAGAACGCGACAGCGGTGACGTAGCGCGGCGTCTGGGCGATGAAGCAACTTTCCAATTGTTGGCCTCGCGCAATATCCAGACGTTGGGCAAATATAGCTTCAAGCGCATTGTTACCTGCGACCCGCACAGTTTCCATGTGCTGAAAAACGAGTACGGCGCCTTCAACGGCAATTACTTCGTACAGCATCACAGCACCTTCATGGCCGAGTTGATCGGCGACGGCGCGCTCAACCTGGGTCAGCACAAAGGCAGCAGCGTGACCTACCACGACCCTTGTTACCTGGGCCGCTACAACGGCGAATACGAGGCACCGCGCCAAGTGCTGCGGGCGTTGGGCATCGAGGTCAAGGAAATGCAACGCTCAGGCTTCCGTTCGCGCTGCTGCGGCGGTGGCGGCGGCGCGCCGATCACTGACATTCCCGGCAAGCAACGTATCCCCGACATGCGCATGGAAGACATCCGCGAAACCGGTGCCGAACTGGTGGCCGTGGGTTGCCCGCAGTGCACAGCGATGCTGGAAGGTGTGGTCGAGCCGCGACCATTGATCAAGGACATTGCCGAGTTGGTGGCCGACGCTTTGCTTGAAGACCCCGTGCCGGCAAAAGCGCCTAAACGTGAACCCGCGGAGGTGCATTGATGAGCGACATTATTCGCCGTGACCCTCGGGCCGAATGGATCGCCCGTAACCGTCTTCACCCCTTGCACGCGGCCATGCAGCCCGTGCAGCAGAGCTGGATGGGGCCCAACGGCATCATTCGTAAAAACGTGCACGGTGTCGGTTTTATCGGCCCCAACGGCATCAAGCGTATTGACCGCAGCGGCGCCCAGCAGGGCGGTGCGGCCAAGCGTACAGCGGCGGTGGAAGTGCAGTTGCCACTGCATCAGGTGCCAACGCCCGCGTTCTACATCAGTGTGGTGCCGGACATGGTCGGTGGCCGCTTGAGCAGCCACGACCGTGACTTGCTTGGCCTGGCCAGGCAACTGGCTGGCAGCGACGGCGCGGTGCTGGCCGTGGTGTTTGGTGAACACAAGGAAAACGCCTTTGCCACTGCCGGTGTCGATCGCCTGCTGGTACTGGATGGCCACGCGTTCGACGGTTATTCACCGGAACAACGCGTGCAAGGCCTGCGGGCTGTGGATAACCAGTTCAATCCACGCCACTGGCTACTACCGGACAGCCGCAGCGGCGGCGGCGAACTGGGTCGGCGCTTTGCCGCCAGCCTCAAGGAACGCCCGGCGACACGTGTTTGGCAAATCAAGGGCGATGAGTGCATCGGCCGTGCGGGGGCGGGCCAGCAAGATTTGGCCCGGCCGCTGCCGCGCCTGATCCTGGCGGCCGTTGAGTGTGCCGACCCGGTCAGCGAGACCCGGCATGAGGTACTGCCCGTAGAGTTAACCACAAGCCTGGCGCGCAGTTTGTCGCGTATCGAGGACCTGGGGGCGGTGGCGGTGGATCCGGCGGCGATTCCCATGGCCGAAGCGGAATTCATTTTCTCCGGTGGCAATGGCGTGAAGGACTGGGCGCTGTTCCACCAGACCGCCGCGGCCCTGGGCGCCACCGAAGGTGCGTCGCGGGTGGCGGTGGACGATGGCTTCATGGCGCGTGATCGTCAGGTCGGCGCCAGCGGCACCTGGGTCACGGCGCGGGTGTATGTGGCCGTGGGTATTTCCGGGGCGATCCAGCACCTGCAAGGCATCGGGGCCTGCGACAAGGTGGTGGCGATCAACTTCGACCCGACCTGCGACATGATCAAGCGTGCCGACCTGTCGGTGATCGGCGAAAGCGCCGCGATTCTGCAAGCCTTGATCGATGCGGTGCAGGCCTACCGCAACGGCGCCAAGCGCGATGCAGCTTAGGGACATGACCATGACAACCACTGTAATCAGCTTGGTATCCATCGGCGCCCACCCCACTTCCGGGCGCCCGCGCCGTGCGGAGCAGGACGCCCGCGCTGTCGAGCTGGGCCTGCAAATGGCTGGGGATAAGTTGCAGGTGCTGCACGCCGGCGATATCAACGAGCCGACCTTGCGCAGCTACCTGGGGATGGGGCTGGCGCAACTGCATGTACTGGAACAACCGCCCGGCGCCGATGCCTTGCCGGTACTCAGTGAATACCTGCATGACGCCGGCGCCCAGGTGGTACTCACCGGCAGTCAGGCGGAAACCGGTGAAGGCTCGGGCATGTTGCCGTTTCTGCTGGCAGAACAATTGGGCTGGCCCCTGGTTGTAGGGTTGGCCCAGGTGGAATCCATCGACGCCGGCGTGGCCCATGTACTGCAAGCCTTGCCTCGCGGCCAGCGGCGGCGCCTGAAAGTGCGCCTGCCGTTTCTGGCCACCGTGGATAACGCTGCGCCCAAACCGCGCCAGAGTGCATACGGCCCGGCGCAACGTGGCGAACTGGCGGCCCATGAGGTGGAGATCGAACAGGACGAGTTATTCACAGGCGCCCTGCTGCAACCGGCCAAGCCAAGGCCCAAGCGTCTCAAGGTGATCAAGGCCAAGAGCGGCGCCGACCGTATGAAGGCTGCCACAGCCAAGGCCAGTGGCGGTGGTGGGCAGGTGCTCAAGGGTGTGAGTGCTGAAGAGGGCGCTCAGGCGATTCTCAAGCTGTTGATTGAAGAGGGTGTCGTACGCTGATCCGCTGTGGGAGGGGGGGCGCTCCCTCCCACAAGAGTTCTGCGGTTTACCCACAATCGCTGTTGATCCGCTTGTGGATAACCTGTTCGCGGTTGTCCACACCCCCTGTGTATCAAGCCTTGCAGCCCTATGTACGAAAAATAGCCAGCCTAAGCTGCGGTTTTTCCAGGAGTTTTCCCGGTTGGCAGTACTGACTTTCCCCCAAAGTCTGTTGGCGCATCTGTGGATAAGATGTTCGCTATCGTCTGTAAGCCACGTAAACAAAGGCTTTAAGAGGGCCGATCAAAAATTGATCAATTTCGGCTTTTTTCTGCATTGAAACCCCGGGAAGCCCGATTTATACAGGGTTTGTGCGCTTTTCCACAGGTTGGATAAAGTTGCCCCCAAAGTCTGTTGGTGCATCTGTGGATAAGGTGTTCGCTTAGTGCTGTAGGCCATATGAATCGAGGTCTGCACGGATATGATCAATAAATGATCAGGTAAGGATAGATACCTTGGTTTCAAATAAGTCACGGATTTTCTTGATTTAATTTAAGCCGCACACCGACTTGCCCACAATTGCTGTGGGTGGCTTTGTGGATAAGTTGTTGGGCAAAGGCTGGAGGGCAGGGTGTTAGCGGTCTGCACGAGAGTTGATCAAATAGTAGGCAGCGCCTGCTTGAAGTGTGGAGGGGGGCTTGCTTCCGATAGGGATGGCTCAGCTTGCACATGCATTGGCTGATACTCCGTTATCGGGAGCAAGCCCCCTCCCACCTTTTGATCCTTGGGGTGTCAGTTACTCGTGTGCAGCCACACCTTTGAGGTACGGCGCAGGCGCGGCCCCCAAGTTGTTCAACATGCGCTCGCTGTACCAATCCACAAAGTTCACCACGCCAAACTCATAAGTCTTGGAGTACGGGCCAGGTTGGTAGGCGGTTGAGTTGATGCCGCGCTGGTTCTCCTCGGCCAGGCGACGGTCCTGGTCGTTGGTGGCGTCCCACACCTGGCGCATGCGCTCCACATCGTAGTCCACGCCTTCCACGGCGTCCTTGTGCACGATCCACTTGGTGGTGACCATGGTTTCCTGGGCGCTGATCGGCCACACGGTGAACACGATGATGTGGTCGCCCATGCAGTGGTTCCACGAATGGGGCAGGTGCAGGATGCGCATCGAGCCCAGGTCCGGGTTCTTGATGCGACCCATCAGTTTGGCGCAGCCCTGCTTGCCGTCCAGGGTCATCGACACAGTGCCCTTGAGCAGCGGCATACGCACGATGCGGTTACGCAGGCCGAAGCTGGCGTGGGCGTAAGGGATCTTCTCGGCATCCCAGGCGGCGGCGGAGGCGGCTACGTGGTCCTTGAACGCCTGGTCGGCGCGCGGGTCGGTGACGTCGTCCCATTCCAGCAGGGTTTTGAGCAGTTCCGGGTGCGAGGCGTTGCAGTGGTAGCACTCGCGGTTGTTTTCCAGCACCAGCTTCCAGTTGGCTTTTTCGAACAAGGTGGTCTGGATCGCCACCTTGGTGTTTTCCATGTCGTAGGGTTCCATGTAATGGCTGAGCGTCGACAGGAAGTCATCGATGGCCGGCGGGGTCTCGGCCAGGCTGATGAAAATGTAGCCGCCGGCAGTCTTCACGTTTACCGGTTTCAAGCCGTACTGCTTCATGTCGAAGTCGGCGCCCATCTCGGTACCGGCGAACAGCAGGCGACCGTCCAGTTCGTAGGTCCACTGGTGGTAGTGGCAAACCAGTTTGGCGACCTTGCCCTTTTCGCTGGTGCACAAGCGCGAACCACGGTGGCGGCAGACGTTGTGGAATGCATGCACCACCCCGTCAGCGCCACGGATCACGATGATCGGGTTCTTGCCCACTTGCAGGGTCAGGTAGTTGCCCTTGGCGGGGATTTCGCAGGTCATGCCGGCGATCAACCACTCTTTCTGGAAGATCTCCTGCATGTCGATATCAAACAACCGCTCGTCAGAGTAAAACGGCTGCGGCAGCGAATAAGTGCGCTCGCGCTCTTGCAGCATGTGCGCGGTGGCCTTGCGTGCGGGTTCCAGCGGATCGCCCAAGCTTAAGGTTGCGGTGACGTCCATCGTGTGTGTCCTCATGGCCATTCTGTGTGGCCGGCGAATAGTGGCTGATCAGGTTTGCAGCAAGGCGTAAAGAACGCGTCTTTGTTGGGAGCGAGTGTGGGCCCGGCGTTGGGTCGAACCTTATCCATGGGCGACATGGCCCAATCTGATCCCGACGCGCAAGGCCCTGTCTTTGGGGGCTGGTCGCCGTAAGTATGTGAATGTCGCAGATAGGTAAATGGGTGGCCCCGGCGTTACGCAGAATCGCCACCATAAGGCCGACGTCGGCGGTGGAGAACAACATGTCTAGCAATTTCCTGAATCCGGTAACCACCCAGACCTGGGCCAATGGTCGGCACATCGTCCGTTGCGTCAAAGTCATCCAGGAAACCTGGGACGTGCGCACCTTCTGTTTTATGGCTGACCAGCCGATTCTGTTCTTCTTCAAGCCCGGGCAATTCGTCACCCTGGAGCTGGAAATCGAAGGCCAGCCGATCATGCGCTCCTACACGATCTCCAGTTCACCGTCGGTGCCTTACAGCTTTTCGGTAACCATCAAGCGTGTACCGGGCGGGCGTGTGTCCAACTGGCTGCATGACACGCTGCACGAGGGCCAGGAGCTGGCGGTGCACGGACCTGTCGGGCTGTTCAACGCGATCGACTTCCCCAGCCCGAAAGTGCTGTACCTGAGCGGCGGGGTGGGGATCACCCCAGTCATGTCCATGGCGCGCTGGTTCTACGACACCAACGCTAATGTGGACATGACGTTTGTTCACAGCGCGCGTTCACCCAAGGACATCATCTACCACCGCGAGCTGGAGCACATGGCGTCGCGGATCGACAACTTCAGCCTGCACCTGATTTGCGAAAAGCATGGCCTGGGTGAACCCTGGGCCGGCTACCGCGGTTATCTGAATCACAAGATGCTGGAACTGATGGTGCCGGACTTCCTGGAGCGCGAAGTATTCTGTTGCGGCCCGACGCCTTACATGAGCGCAGTGAAACGCCTGCTGGAAACCGCCGGTTTCGATATGGCGCGTTATCACGAAGAGTCTTTTGGTGCGACGCCGCCGGAAGCGCGGGCCGACGCCGTGGAGCAGGCCGAGCAAGCGGCGGATGCGCCGGAAGTCGACCTCGCGGATCTGCATCAGGTGGAGTTCATCGCATCGGGCAAAAGCATTCGGGTGGCACCCGGCGAGACTGTCCACGCGGCAGCTGCCAAGCTTGGCCTGTTGATCCCCAAAGCCTGTGGCATGGGTATCTGCGGCACGTGCAAGGTGATGAAGCTGGGCGGGGAGGTGGAGATGGAGCACAACGGCGGGATCACCGAGGAAGACGAAGCCGAAGGCTACATCCTGTCGTGCTGCAGTGTGCCCAAGGGCGATGTGCGCATCGAGTTCTAGTCAGTACAGAACGGGCCTTCGATCATGGTGAACATGGTTATGCTCGCTGATGAACTTGTCTCTGGCCTCGGCCAGAGGCAGTTGAGCGACTAGCCGCTGTTCCCGCTGATGGGAGACTGCGCCGGCCAACGGGTAACCGTCGGCATCGACAATGGTCGAGCCGCCTACCCAATTGATGCCTCGCTCCTCGCCGTAGCGGTCGCAGGCGGCAATGAACATGCGATTGACTGCCGCGCTGGCTTGGACGCGGACAATTTCCCCCGGCCGCTCGCCGGCCGGGCGTGGACCTTCCGGCCAGTTCACTGGAGCGCATAGCAGGTCGGCACCGGCCAACGCGGCCAGACGCACCCACTCAGGCAGTTCCAGGTCGTAGCAGATCATCGTGGCGATCCGGCCGACCTGGGTGTCGACGACCGGAGGTGGCTCGGCACCCGGCGTGAAGATCAGCTTTTCCCGGTTCCATAAGTGCACTTTGCGATACACCGTCAGCCGGCCTGCGGGTTGGATCAGTGCGACGCTATTGGCGACCCGTCCAGCACTCAGGCGCTCACAGAACCCGGCGACGATGATGAGATCCAGTTCACTGGCCAGGGCACACCACAGGCGCAAGGTTGGGCCGTCTTCTGTCTCGGAAGCCGCATAGGCTTCAGCGCGATTATTGAAGGCGTAACCGCTTTGCATCAGTTCGGGTAGAACGATGACCTGGGCGTCGCTTGCGCCACGGATCGCGCTTTCACTGAGCGTGCGGTTGTAATCAAGATCGCCAATACGGGGTGCCAGTTGATGGCAAACGACCGTTATCGATGTCATTGGCTATTCTCCTTCCAGAAGCCGGTCACTGGCCTCTACGGCGCGGGTCTCAAGAGCGTGATCGCGGTGACGGGCCATGATGCAGTAGGTGGCTGCCGAGACCGTCAGGCCGACCACGAATGCGATGTCAGCGCCGCCCAGCCACAGCGCAACAGGGCCTTGATAGAACCCCAGAGACATGAACGGCACCATCGCCGCGATGCCCAGAAAATAGGCAGTGAGCCCGGCGCTTGACCAGCGACCGTAGATGCCAGCAGGGTTGAACAGGTCGCTGATTGCGTAGCGCCCTTTACGTACTGCATAAAAGTCCGCGAGATTTACTGCCGTCCAAGGCACCAGAAAATACAGCATCAAGAGTACGAAGTTATTGAAGCTGTGCAGGTAACTCTCAGGGATGCTCAGGGCGATCACAAAAATCACTGCGGCCACCAGGCTGATGCCGATGATTCGACTCTTGAGGCGTGGTTTGATCGAGATGAAACCATCGATGGCACTGATTCCGGTGAGCATGGCGCCATAGCAGTTGACCGCCATGATGCCCACCAGTGCTGGTACCGCGATCAATACGGTGAAGGTACCAAAGCCGGGTATGACTTGGTTGCCCACGGCCTGAACGCTGGCGATAGCATCAGGGGAGGGCAGGGCTGATGCAAGGAAAGCCCCCAGTGACATCAGCCATAGCGCCGAGCCGGCGGCTCCCAGGTAGGTCCAGGTAACGACGCTGCGCGTGGGTGTGGTATGCGGCAGGTAGCGCGAGTAATCCGAAACGTACACGGAGTAGCTGATCTGGTACCCCGCAGCGGCTGACAGTTGAATCAAGAAGGCCGACCAGGAAAAGTGTGCGTCGACCACTGCCGAGTCGGCTTGCAGGCTCATTAATGCAGCCACCGTCAACACGGCAAAAACACTGATCATCACGTACGTCAGCCAGCGTTGTATGGTGTGCAGGAGGTCGTGGCCGACTACTGCAATGATCACTGCCAGGATGATCATCAAGGCGTACCAGGGCGCGCGCTCGCCGGGCAGCACGGTGTTGATCGCGTCGGTTGCGAGAATCACGTTGAAGACGTTGAAACCGATGTACACGAAGACCACCGCGATGAACGGTACTATCGCCCCCCGCAAGCCGAACTGCGCCCGCGACTGGACCATCTGCGGCAAGCCCATGCGTGGGCCTTGGTTGGCGTGGAAAGCCATGGCAAAGGTGCCCAGGCCTACACCGATGACAATCGCGAGAAGCGCATACACCAGGCTCAGGCCCAGGGCTGCACCGGTAAACCCGGTGACCATGGTCGTCAGTACGAAGTTGCCGGTGAACCAGAAAGGCGCCTGGTGCCAGACTTTGCCGTGGCGTTCATGACGCGGTACATAGTCAATGGAACGGGTTTCGATCTTCAGCGTGGGGCTGGGGGCTGCCGCTCGGTCGCAGGATGTGCTCATAGGTTTCGCGGTCTGTTTTTATTGAGTGATCGGCGAAGAGTCCGTTAACCAAAAGTACAATTGAATCGGTATTTGTAAATAATCACTTCAGGAATTTCTGAACTGATTGCGCAAAACCTTGCAAGCGCGAGGTTTGCCTTGGGAGGCGTTTTTATCTCGAAGTGATATAGAGACAATTCCTACGATCTTCTACGCTAGGAGTTGAATTCGTCGTTGTCGCCCTTCGCAGTGAAGCAGTAGGTGGACGTCCTCTTCTTGCCAAGGATGCTCAACATGTCTGCTATTCCTTCTCGCACTAAAGGCGCGGTGCGCTTGCTGGCTAACGATGTCACCGCACTTGTTCCAGACTTCCCTTTTCATTACGCCCGGTTCCTTGATCAGGCTGCCAGCAACGGTACGCCGTTGGGGCAGGTTTCCATTAGTGCCCTCGGTAGCAAGGTATTGATCGTCGGGGCGGGCGTTGCCGGTCTTGTCGCGGCTTATGAAGCCATGCGCATGGGCTTGCACCCTGTGGTAGTGGAGGCTGGCGACCGCATTGGCGGGCGACTCTATTCCTATGTGAAGGGCGATCCACAAGACTCAGCCAACAGCGTCATCTGCGAGATGGGCGCCATGCGTTTTCCCGTTTCCGGCAAGGCGTTGATGCACTATTTCGACAAGGTCGACATGAGTGCCAATTCGGCGGACTTTCCTAATCCCGGTTCGCCCGCAACCCCCAGCACAGTGGTCGATTATCAGCAGCGCCAGGTCTATTACGAAGGTGATAACTTGCCCGAGGAATATGCCGAAATTGAGCGTAAGTTGTTCGACGTTTTCCTGGAGCAGGACCCAATCAAGTTCAGTGAGATGGAAGCTGCAATGTCCGAGGGCAGCCTTGATCAGGCGAAAATCAAGACACTGTGGAACGCGATTATTGACGCAGGGTGGGACAATCTCAGTTTTTTTGCTGCCATGGTCGAGCAGGCTGGCTGGAGCCGCGAAGACATCGACCTGTTTGGCCAGATCGGTTTTGGTACGGGCGGGTGGAATACCGACTATCCGAACTGCTTTCTTGAGGTGCTGCGAGTGCTGTACACCGGCCTGGATACCAACCATAAATTGATGTACGACGGTTCCAGCGAGCTGCCTTGCCGGCTGTGGGGGCGTAGCCCTGATGCGATGGGCGACAGCATGGCCCACTGGTCTGCAGGTACCACCGTCGAGAGCCTGAGCACCCAGGTCATTCCCCAGATTTTCAAGCAGGAGGTGCGACAGATCATGCGGCGCTCGGACGGCCAGTTCGACGTGTGGATTTTTGATCACAACCTGGGAAGCAGCCACCAATACACTTTCCCTGCCGTGGTCTATACACCCCACAAACGGATTCTGGACAAGTTCCGCTATATGGACGGTGCCGAACGCTTCAATCTCATGAATGGCCTGCTGTCTGCTAAACAATGGGAAGCGGTGATGTACACCCATTACATGCAGTCGGCCAAAATCTTTGCCCAGACCAAGAAGCCCTTCTGGACCGATGTGGGTGTGGACCAACAATACCGGATGAGTGTGACGTTATCGGACCGTATTACCCGAGGCACCTACCTGCTGGACTACGCTGCGAGTCACGGTGCCTACAGGGGCAGCGGAATGTTTTTGTCTTACACCTGGAATGACGACAGTCTCAAGTTCCTGGGTGATCGCGTCGCGCCGTTGCCGTCCCATGTGGCGGTATGTTCGACCTTGCTGGATTCGGTGTATGCCCATCATCAGTTGGACCTTGCCGCAGAGTTCGGCATGACCGATCCATTTGTCGAAATCAACTGGGAAGAGCAGCCGTTTTTTCTATGTGCTTTCAAGATGAACCTGCCGGGGCAGTACGAATACCAGCGCCTGTTGTTTTCACAGTTCATGAACGGTGTGCATAGCGAGAATCCCGATGGGTTCATTCTTGCAGGGGATGATGTGTCCTTTACCGGCGGATGGGCGGAAGGCGCGGTGACCACTGCGCTGAACGCGGTTAACAAGCTGGCGGTGAAGTTCGGTGGAGGCACCTTTATCAATAACCGCGGCCCCATTGACGATTGGACGGCGCTCCAGCCGAAGGCATTGTAGGTAAGCGATGGTCAGTACCGCGTCGGAGGTCATGAGTCTTCGGCGCGGGCCCTGGGCGTTAACAGGATTATTGGGCGTAAATATGGACGACGAAGTGCTGGCCTTGTGCTGTCAATTCATAGACTTTTTCGTAAATCCTCAACGTCTTCGATGGCTCGCGGATGGTATCTCCGACTTTGGCGCACTTTCTGAATTCATCCCAGTCGATAACGGTGGTGCTGATGGTGCCGTCACTTTGCAGGGTATTGCCATTGCTTTGATATTCCATGATTAAGCTCTCCATTGGATTCACGTTTCCAGCCGGTTATTCGGCGGGCAGCGAGCCCGGAAGGCGGCAGATATCACTGCGTTTTCCTTCCGGGTTCCAAGAGGCTAGTCAACGAAGATCCAGCGTGCTGCTGTCAGAAATATCAAAAAACAGACTCGGCAATCGGCCATTACTCGCTGGCCGAACTCCCACGTTAAGCCCTCATGACTTCCCTGATATCGGCGGCTAATTCTCTTACGCGCTCTTCTTCTGTGTCCCACGCGCACATGAATCGCGCGCCACCTTTGCCGATAAAGGTGTAGAAGCGCCAACCCTTGGCTGTAAGCCCTGCAATGGCGGGTTCCGAGAGCTGCAGGAACACGCCGTTGGCTTGCACAGGGAACATCAATTCCACGCCGGGGATGTCCGCAACCAGGCTGCTGAGCAATTGCGCGCAGTGGTTGGCATGGCGTGCGTGCTTGAGCCAGGCATCGTTTTCCAGCAAGCCTACCCATGGGGCAGACAGGAAGCGCATCTTGGATGCCAACTGGCCGGCCTGTTTGCAGCGGTAATCGAAATCTTCGGCCAGTTTGTGGTTGAAGAACAGGATGGCCTCACCTACCGCCATGCCGTTCTTGGTGCCGCCAAAGCACAGCACGTCCACCCCGGCCTTCCAGGTCAGGTCGGCCGGTGAGCAGCCCAGGAACGCGCAGGCGTTGGAGAAGCGGGCACCGTCCATGTGCAGGTTCAGGCCCAGCTCTTTGCACGTGGCGCTGATGGCGCGGATTTCTTGCGGGGTGTACACGCTGCCCACTTCGGTGGCTTGGGTCAGGGTGACCACACGCGGTTTGGGGTAGTGGATGTCCTGGCGCTTGAGGGCGATCTCGCGGATCGATTCCGGGGTCAGCTTGCCGTTCTCGGTGCGTGCAGTGAGCAGCTTGGAGCCATTGGAGAAAAACTCCGGTGCGCCGCATTCGTCGGTTTCAACGTGGGCGGTTTCCGAGCAAATCACGCTATGGTAGCTCTGGCACAGCGAGGACAGTGCCAGGGAGTTGGCGGCGGTGCCGTTGAAGGCGAAGAACACTTCGCAGTCGGTTTCGAACAAATTGCGGAAACCGTCGGCGGCGCGGTGGGTCCACTCGTCATCACCGTAGGCGCGTTGATGTCCGTGGTTGGCTTGTTCCATGGCGGCCCAGGCTTCCGGACAGATGCCGGAATAGTTGTCGCTGGCGAATTGTTGGCTCTTGTCGGTCATGGCCCATTCCTGTGGTCGATGTTGGTGCGCACTGTAACCAAGATTGTCGCGGGTGCGCACGCACTGTAAATGCAAAGTCACTGGGGAATTATGCACGGTACACAAACGTTGGCTGTCGGACGCGTCCGCGATGGCGCACTGGATCTGCTCAAGTGGCTGGCGCTGCTGAGCATGGTACTGGACCATTTGCGCTATGTCGGTTTGAGCCTGGACGGCCTGTACGTGCCGGGGCGCCTGGCGTTCCCGTGGTTTTGCCTGGCGATTGCAGCCAATTTGCATCGGACCAGGAATCTGCCGGTGAGCGGCCAGTGGCGCTACTTGGGCTGGCTGTTGCTGTTCAGTGTGATCAGTGAAGTGCCCTATCGGATGTTTATCGAGGATGCCGATACGTTGAACGTGCTGCCCACCTTGGCATTGGGTCTGTTGGTTGCGCGAGGGTGGCAGCAGAAGACGTTTATTGATCGAGGATTGGCGCTGATCGCGCTGGTAATTGCTGAGGTGTTCAGTGCGCAGTTGATGTTCGGATTCTTTGGTGTATTGCTGCCGATGGCGACGTTATTGGTATTTCATCGGCCGTGGTATTTCAGCATGTTGCCGGGGTTGGTATGTGTCGCCGCCAATCAATGGCAGATCTTGCTCGGTAGCGGCACGCAGGTCGCGCTGGCGGGCTTGGCGACCTGCTTGATTGCTCCTCTGGCAGGTGTGCATCTGTTGCGTCAGGCCCGCCAGTTTTCACCGCCCCCGATGCGGCGTTGGGCATACGCGTTGTATCCGGTACACTTTCTATTGCTACTGGCGGTTCGTCTGGTTATTGAGTGACGATGTCTTGTTAGCCATGAAGGAGAGAAAGGATGCGTTTCATACAGTTCGCGCATCCTTGTTACGTCGCGGTATGCAGCGTCACTCAAGCATCAGATTCGTTTCCAGGGCTGTGCTGCCTGTTTTCGTAATATACATTGTGGCCATACGAGGAACGTCAGGGTGTCCATCACGGCTACGTCCACTTTGTCGAACGCGCTGGAGGGGGAAAGCTGACTGCGGGTCAGTTCAAATCGATAGACGCTTGCGTTTGTAATATCGACGGGTTTTGCGTCGGCCTTAACCTGCTGAAGATCGTCGTTGGTTGCAACTCGAAATGACGTCACTCTCCACTTTTGATAAGCAGGGCCCATCGAGCGACGCACTTGCCATAATGCATAAACACGCTGTTGATATTCCTGGCTGTTAACTTTGCCAGTGAGCGCCAAGGTGAACTTTCCGTTCAGTGCGTTCTGTGTGTAGTCGCCATATAGATATGATGTATATGAGATGTAAGATTTTTCATTATTGATGTAATGCTTGGGGGGCGTGATACCGTCCCAGGATAATCCACCATTCAAGCCGATTTCGGTGTCCAGCATCGGCTTGATGGTTTGGCCATTGGAAGACTCAAATTCCTGTGCCGAGTCAGGCGCCACGGCAGGCCAGTATGAGCTACGCGCGGCGCAGAGCTTGGCATCTTCGGGAAACGGGCTGCCTAGTGTATAGGCTGCCAAGTGCAGTAACTCATCTTCATTGGTATCCAGGCCGGTATCCCAGCCAGGGGCGAACGTTCCGGCGGCGGCATCTGGCAGGCATGACGCACGTTGTGCTGAAGCGACCTTCGGTCCGATTGGGAAGGAGGTATCTGCATATGAGTTTTGCGCAACAATCGCCGTGATCCCGACATCATCTTTGTCAAAGGAAGACGCAAATGATTGGATGTTGGCGGGCATGCGGTTGTCGGACAAGCACCTGGGAGGCACTGGAAAAATTTCCCTCGCATCCTCGATAGGCAAACTGTCTAACCAGTCACTCAGACGGCGTTGAGTACACAGCGGATAAAAGTCCGGCGCACACAATAGTGAATACGCGGCAATGCGTCTGGGAATGCTGTTATCCAGCGCAACGCACTGACTATTGATCGAACCGTCTGCCGTAAAGTCCAGATAGTGCTGCGCGTTGTAGCTGCCTTTGCGCAGTTCATCCATCATGTCGGCTTGTTGATTGAGGTCAACGACGTTACCGTCGGCGTCCACCTCATGGCGCAGATGCACAAATTGGGGGGCGCCAGGAAATAGCACCATGCTCGATTCCACCAGATCGGGGCGCGCGGGCACTCTGAACGTCAGCGGTTTATCCAGGTAATGTGCGGGCTCAACCAGGCGGTTATGAGCGAGGGCGCAGAGCAAGCCTGCTCCGTAACGGTCTTCTTCAAGCCATCGAGCAAGCCCTTCTGTCATTACGAATGGCGGATGACTGATATCGGGTTCGCCCCAGCCTGAGTCTGCCCCCAGATAGGTGTGAATACGACGCAATTTTTCATTCTTGTGACAGGCCTGAAGTTCAACGTCCAGGTGCATCCCTGCGATGCATTCGTCGCCATTGAACAGTTTATGCAGAGGCACCCAGAAGTCCCGCGTGTCGTCATCCTGGGTAAAGCGCATTGGGCCGAAGCTTGCAAGGTTCCCCTTGCGCTGGATCGCCACGTAGGCACTGTAGCGTGCGGGTAAAACACGGATGCCATGGTCATCACCCTCAATGAAAGGTAAAAAGCCTCGGCGCTGTGCGTCATAAAGAGCAGGGGCTGTGCCCACCCGTGATACGCCGGTTCGCGAAAAGCACAGGTCTGCATGGGTTTTGTGAACGGTATCGGGGGCGGGGCGATATTCGTAGGCAAACACGACAACCGCCAGCGGTGCACCTTGAGCGCGTTCTTTGAGTTGTTCGATGCTGGGCGGTTCTATGGCATAAACCCAGTTCAGCACGGTTTCCAATTCAGCGGGGGTGGGGTACGTCTGTAGTGGATTTCCCAGTGCATCTTGCGCCACGTTCGGGTTGGCCAGTGCGTGGTACAGCAGGCTCTGCGCAGGCACGCCAGGTTCGATACCGCGTGTGGCTGTCGCGCAGAAATCCTCGAACCCCGATTGGGACCTATCGATTCGCAGAGGTTTGCGAAGCTCATGTTCAAGCGAGGGGGCCAGTATGTCGAGGCCGTGGTGCAGCAGCAAGTTATGCCAGCCGCCTGAGGCCAGGCGATTACACAGAGCAGTTACTTCACTAATCAATGTCATGCGGTATCTCCTGATGGACGTCAGTATCATGAACGCAGTAATGGACGTTGCACGGTGAGTTATACGCCGAGAAATTATTGGTAACTCGAATAGTCAGTAAGTCCAATGGGGTTTGTGTAAGAACTTATTTGTTTAATTATTTTGATTTTATATTTTTAAATGAAATTTTATGTTTTTTATGAGTTGAGGGAACTCTGAAAAAGACTTCCAGATTTGGTGAAGTGCATACCTCTAACGCGATTGAGCCTCGATGAAACAGATGTCCTTCGCCGATGCCGAGTACGCTGGCAAACGTAAACATCGCGTAACAGGCCACGCTATCTGCCTTGTCGAACCTTTGGATGGTGCGAAAACGGTTGTTGAGAATGGGGGAACTGCGTCCGTGATGTGAGTTAAGTGCCCCCAAGGTCTGATTATTCGACCGAGTTTGATTTTTTGAACCTTGGGCAACGAGGCCTGCAAAAATCGGTGAGTACTTCAGACCGTCCATTGCTGTTACTTATGCGTGACATCCTCGCAGCTTAATTGATGGCGTCAAATCCTTGGATTGGCTCATATTTTAAACGTCATGTTAATTGTTCCCAGCAGATATCTGCGCTGATGATCAAGCGCGTCGTCATTATCGCGATTGAGCGGTAGATGAACGTCCCCTCCTGAACACTGAGGACACTCAACATGACTGCTATTCCTTCGCGCACCCAAGGTGAGGTGCGGTTGCTGGCCAATGACGTCAGCGCACTTGTTCCGGACTTTCCCTTTCACTATGGCCGTTTCCTCGATCATGCGGCCAACAACGGTGCGCCGTTGTGGAACGTTTGCAGCGCACAGTTCGGTCGCCAGGTATTGATTGTGGGCGGTGGCGTCGCCGGTATGGTGGCGGCTTATGAGGCCATGCGATTGGGTTTGCATCCCGTGGTGGTGGAGGCCAGCGATCGCATTGGCGGGCGCTTCCATTCCCATGTAGCAGGCGACCCCCAAGACCCCAATAACAGTGTTATCTGCGAGTTGGGCGCTATGCGCTTTCCGGTGTCCGGTAAGGCATTGATGCACTATTTTGACAAAGTTGGCATGATGGCCAACTCGACGGATTTCCCCAGCGCAGGTACATCTGCAACGCCCAGTACTGTGGTGGACTACAAGGGCGACCAGGTCTATTTCGAAGGCAATAATCTGCCGCCCGAATATGCCAGTATCCAACAAAAGTTCGGCGCCTTTTTGTACCAGGATCCGATCAGATTCGCGGAAATGGAAGCGGCAATGTCAGAGGGGACCCTTGATCAGGCGAAGATCAAGACACTCTGGAATGCCCTTCTGGACGCGGATTGGGACAATCTCAGTTTTTTTACCGCCATTGTGGAAAAAGCTGGCTGGAGCCGTGAGGAGATTGACCGGTTCGGCCTGGTCGGCTTCGGTACGGGCGGTTTCAACGCTGGCTTCGGAGCCTGCTTTCTAGAGGTCTTGCGGGTTTTGTACACCGGCCTGGATGCCAACCATAAGTTGATGTATGACGGTTCCAGCGAGTTGCCTTGGCGGCTGTGGACGCGCAGCCCGACAACATTGGGCGATACGATGGCTCATTGGCCAGCAGGCACTACCGTGATGGACTTGAGCACCCGAGTTATTCCCCAGGTGTTCAAGCAGGAGGTGCGGCAAATCATACGGCGTCCTGATGGCCATTTCGATGTCGGGATTTTTGATCATAACCAGGGAGTCATCCAGCAATACACTTTTCCCGCAGTGGTTTATACACCCCATAAGCGGATACTGGACAAGTTCCGCTATATGAACGGTGCCACCTGCTTTAACCAAATGAGTGATCTTCTGTCTCCCCAAGAGTGGGAGGCGGTGATGTATACCCATTACATGCGGTCGGCGAAAGTGTTCGCGCAGACCAAACGGCCTTTCTGGACGGACCTTGGTGCCGATCAGCAATACCGAATGAGTGTGACGGTATCGGACCGTATCACTCGTAGTACCTACCTTTTGGACTACGGTCCCAGTCAAGGCGCGCACAGAGGAAGCGGGGTGTATCTGTCTTACACCTGGAATGAAGACAGCAGCAAGTTCCTGGGAGATCGCGATGCACCTTTGCCGTCTCATGTGCAGTTATGCACAAGCATGCTGGATTCGTTATATGCCCCCCATCAATTGAACCTGGCTGCTGAGTTCGGTATGACTGATCCCTTTTCCGAAATCAACTGGGAAGAGCAACCGTTTTACCTCGGCGCATTCAAAATCAACTTGCCGGGGCATTATGAGTACCAGCGTCTGTTATTTTCGCAATTCATGAACGGTGTGCATGAGGCGAATCCCGACGGGTTCATTCTTGCCGGGGATGATGCGTCCTTTACTGGCGGTTGGGCGGAAGGTGCGGTCACCACGGCCTTGAATGCTGTGAATAAATTAGCGGTGAAGTTCGGTGGAGGCACGTTTATCAATAACCGTGGCCCCATTGATGAATGGACTGCGCTCCAGCCGAAGGCTTTGTAAGGGGCGATCAGCCGCTCAGGCTTGGCGCTGCCCTTTATCCCGACTCAATCAGCGGGTGTTTTGCCAGTTCCAGCGCAAATATTCACCTGTGGGTGATGTTTAGGCGTACCTCGCCTAAACATGCGACCCACGCCACCAGCCTGACAAGCTCCCCAAACGGATCAACTGGTATACCGAAAAGCCCAGCAGCAACTGGGCGCTGAGCTTTTCGCGACCGATCAGCTTGGTCTTGCGCAGACCGCCCACGGTCTTTAACCAGCCAAATCCTTCCTCGATTCTTTTTCGTATTTTCATGCTGACGCCATACCCCGGATGACGTGTCGTGCGACCATCGATTGCGCTTTTGGCCATTACCCATGATCAGCTTCTTGAACGGTCGACAGGTTACACGGCGTTTACGGGTAGACGCTTGAGCTTCATGGGCCGAATAGCCAGCAACGATTCGGTTTCACGAAGTTCACGACTGATCGTGGACGGGCTACGCCCCAACATCCGGGCTATTTCACGCTGACTGAGTTTCTTGTATTGCCCGACTTGAATCGTCGCGCTCATCTTCAATGCTGAGTTCTGTATAGGGCATGGCGGCACCCTTACCGGAGGGTGAGGTGTCGTACTCCGTTTTTGCGGCCGCCATGCTATTGGCGGTTCGGCAGACGCTTGCCTGACGGCCAATACTTATTCGGGCAAACGGTCGTCCAGCCAATGAGGAGCAAAAGGATGGGCGGCGTAGAACTCGTGCATTTTGCGCACATCCTTTTCGAACCAGTCCTGTATCCATTGGTGATATTGCATTGAAATAGCCTGTGCATTTGTTGGTGCGGCATATTCGTCGGTGATGCATTGTGCAGCCATCATTCCGGACATCAAGGCTTTGAGCACGCCATGGGAGGCGCCAGGATCCAGCACCGTAGCGGCATCTCCGATGATGAAATAGCCGTTGCCAGCCATTCGATTGCAGGCTCTCCAGGTGACGTCTGCCCCGTGTATTTTTCCCGCGCTGGCCAATTCTGCAACGGACTGCGGAGCCGCAGAAGCCTTGCACACCTGATCCAGTGCAAAGTACAGCCGCGTCCAGGTGTACAGCTGCGGGCCGATATGAGCTGTCCAGTACCAACCCGATCGATCCGCGAAGATTCCGAGGGCGCTCTGCTCGAGGCGTCCTCGCTTATAGCCGTAAAGCGCTGTCAGCGCAGGTGAGTAGCGGTGCGTTGTCAATTGAAGCTGGCGTGTCAGCCAGCCATGAGCCCCGCTTGCGTCAACCAGGTGCCTGCAAAACAGCGGTTCGGTTCGGGTCTGGATGCCAATGACACGACCTCTTTTCACAAATACTTTGTTTGCCTCGCAGGGTTGCAGGACGTGTACACCCGATGCAATTGCTCTTTCCAGTAAAAGCTCGTCAAGCGTTGCCCTCGGAATTTGAAACCCGCGCCAGGCTCCACTGGCATCGTTTCCGAAAGGAATGAACATTCGTTCTTTTTCCCACTTCACCCAATTTCCTGCAGGCCGGATAAATTTTTCACTTAGGACTCTTTCAATCACACCCAGTTCTTGAAGAAGAGGTTCTATGCCCGGATGTAATGTTTCACCCGGACGATGGCGTGGAAAGGCAAGGCGCTCAACAATGGCCACTTTCAGGCCACGTTGAGCGCACGAAATAGCTGCCGAACAACCCGCGGGGCCGGCACCTATTACGATAACGTCGTAGTTATTCATTGTGTATGATCAGAGACTTTTCTAGAGGCGCCGCCAAGGTTGAATGCCCTGTTGGTGCAAAATACCGGTTGGCCAAATGAGGTATGTAGAAGTTTCTATCAGTGTGATACGTACTTGGTCATGCATGGGTGATTCAACCGGCTCATAACGAAACATCTTCAATTGGTAACCCACTTCCTGTGGGGTCGCAGCTAAGTCGGTATTCTGCATAGATACTTTAAAGTCTTCGGGCGTTGCAATATTGAAACTGTCAATAAACCACTCTGCAGCCGAATCGCCTAATGACAGTTTGACGCGCCGAAAGGCATCGATACGACGCCGGTACTCCTGCGAGTCGACTTTACCCGTGAGCGCCAGCGAGAACTTTCCTTCCAGTGCGTTTTCCGTGTAGTCGGCGTAGAGGTAAGCTTGATAAGCCCTATGTGGCATACCATTAGTGTTATAGCTTTGCGGGGGCGGAGTGCCGTCCCACGGGAAGCCGGCACCTTTGCCAATTTCCTGATCCAGCATCGGTTTGATGGTCGGTCCGGCTCCCCCATCCGGCTCATAGGATTGGGCTGAATCTGGTGCAACTGCCGGCCAGAATGAACTCAGCGCAGCACAAAGCTTGGCGTCCTCAGGAAACGGGCTGCCCAGCCTGTAAGCCGCCAGGTGTGTGATGTCGTCCAGCTCGGTTTCGTGAGCAACGATACCAACGTCCCAGCCTGGCGCGAACACCCCGGCTCCAGCGTCAGGTAGGTACGAGGCGCGTCTGGCAGAAGCGGCCCTTGGCCTCTTCAGATCGGTAGCAAAGGCGGGCGCGGAATGAAGCTGGGCAACGATCGCCGTAATGCCGACATCTGTACCGCTGAAGGTCTCTGGAAAAGATTGGATGTTGGCAGGATAACGAGAATCCGACAGGCATTGCGGTGGGGTAGGAAATACGTCGTTGCGCACGTCTGGAGCCAGGTTGTCCAGCCATTCGATCAGGTGTCGCTGATTGCACAGAGGATAAAAGTCAGGTGCGCAGAGCAATGAATAAGCGGGTATGCGTTGTGTAATCGCGATGTCCAATGCGGCGCACTTGGCTTGAATCCACCCATCGGCGGTATAGTCCAGATAGTGCAGGGCTTTGAAATTGCCCTTCTCCAATACCTCGAGCATGTTCGGTAGTTGATTGAGGTTGATGACCTGTCCAGCGTCGTCGACTTTATGGCGAATGTGCGCGTATTCCGGGGCATTCTCGGGAATGCGCAAGCTGGAAACCAGCAATTGAGGCGCGTTCGGGACATTAAACGTCAGCGGTTGACCCTGGTACCGGGCCGCTTCAACCAGATGTTTTCGGGGGGTGGCGGCCATTAATCCGGGGCCGAACACGGGCTCGGGAAGCCAGTCACCGAGGCCTTCGGTCAGTACAAAGGGAGGTTGGCTGATATGGGGCTCCTCCCAGCCTGACTCTGCTCCTAATTGCAGGTGTATGCGGCGTAGTTTCTCGTTTTTGTGTTGGGCCTGGAGCTGTACGTCCAGGGTTATGTCGGCAATACACTCGTTACCGTTGAACAGTTTATGCAACGGCACCCAGAAGTCATGGCTGATGTCTTTTTCACCAAAACGCATAGGCCCGAAACTGGCACTGTCGCCTTTGAGCTGGACCGCGATGTAGGCGCTGTATCGCGCCGGCAGGACTCGAATTGCATGACTGTTCTCTTCGACAAAAGGTAGAAAACCTCTGCTTTGAGCATTGTATAAAGGTGCCATTGTTCCGACCCGAGATACACCGGTTCGTGAAAAGCACAGATCGGCCTGCACCTTATGTACGGTGTCCGGCGCTGGGCGGTATTCGACCGCAAAGACGACGACCGCCATCGGGTGTCCATTAGCACGCTCTTTGAGTTGCTCAAGGCTGGGTGGCTGGCAGCCATAAACATAGTTGATAACGGTTTCAAGTTCTGTGGCTGTGGGATAAGCCTGGAGGGGGTTGCCTTGGGCGTCCGTTGTAACGTTGGCATGGGCCATCGCGTGGTACAGCAAACTGTGTGCTGGCTTGCCTGGCTCAATGCCACGTGTGGCGGTCAAGGCGAAGTCTTCAAAACCAGGAAGTGTGCGGTCCGCACTTAGCGGTTTACGAAGTTCCTGTTCAAGATTGGGCGCGAGAATATCGAGACCGTGGTGCAGCAGTAAGTTGTGCCACCCACAGGGGGCCAGCCGTTTGCATATATCGATAACTTGGTTAAGTAAGGTCATGCCTGTGCTCCTGACTTGGAGGTGGTTTTCAAGCTGGGTTTACAAGGTTTGGTGTGGGTGGTTACGTGCCGCATAGTTGATGTTGATGTGTTTTTTTTGCAAAAATAACTTTGTAAAGAGTTATTTGTTTTGGGTTTTTTAATTTTTAATTTCTATGTTTGTTTTTATGATTTTGTAGGCTGTAGCTGTCAGATGTCATGGTATTCAAATGTTTTGTTTAGTTGGAGGCGCACTTTAAATACGTGTTATCGGTTCTCTGTGGGACCAGGCCGTGCTCGTTTTTATTTGCTTGCACGTGATGCCATGTCGTAAACGCACCTTTGCGTGGCGTGCGCAGGCATTTGACCTGTACGCGCCAGCCCTACCATCGCATCAAAGGGCCCTGCGAGGGCTTCAACAATACGAAAGGCTGGGAGAGACGCGATGTTCAGCAAACAAGACCAGATCCAGGGATATGACGACGCACTGCTGGCGGCCATGAATGCCGAGGAGCAGCGTCAGGAAGACCATATCGAGCTGATCGCGTCGGAGAACTACACCAGCAAGCGCGTCATGGAAGCCCAAGGCAGCGGCCTGACCAACAAATACGCCGAAGGCTACCCGGGCAAGCGCTACTACGGTGGCTGCGAGCATGTGGACAAGGTCGAGGCCCTGGCCATCGAGCGCGCCAAGCAGCTGTTCGGCGCCGATTACGCCAACGTGCAGCCGCACTCCGGTTCGTCCGCCAACAGCGCGGTGTACCTGGCGCTGATCAATGCCGGTGACACCATACTGGGCATGAGCCTGGCCCACGGCGGTCACCTGACTCACGGTGCCAAAGTGTCGTCCTCGGGCAAGCTGTACAACGCAGTGCAATACGGCATCAACACCGACACCGGCCTGATCGACTACGACGAAGTCGAGCGCCTGGCGGTCGAGCACCAGCCGAAGATGGTGGTGGCCGGTTTCTCTGCCTACTCCAAAACCCTGGATTTCCCACGCTTCCGTCAGATCGCCGACAAAGTGGGTGCGCTGCTGTTCGTCGACATGGCCCACGTCGCCGGCCTGGTGGCCGCCGGCCTGTACCCGAACCCGCTGCCCTACGCCGACGTGGTCACTACCACTACCCACAAGACCCTGCGCGGTCCTCGGGGCGGCCTGATTCTGGCCAAGGCCAACGAAGCGATTGAAAAGAAACTCAATGCTGCGGTGTTCCCCGGTGCCCAGGGCGGCCCGCTGATGCATGTGATCGCCGGCAAGGCGGTGTGTTTCAAGGAAGCGCTGGAGCCTGGCTTCAAGGCGTATCAGCAACAAGTGATCGACAACGCCCAGGCGATGGCCGAGGTGTTCATCAAGCGTGGCTACGATGTGGTCTCCGGCGGCACCGATAACCACTTGTTCCTGGTCAGCCTGATCCGTCAGGGCCTCACCGGCAAAGACGCAGACGCCGCCCTCGGTCGCGCCCACATCACCGTCAACAAGAACGCCGTGCCGAATGACCCGCAGTCGCCGTTCGTGACCTCGGGCCTGCGCATCGGCACTCCGGCGGTGACCACCCGCGGTTTCAAGGTGCCGCAGTGCATCGAGTTGGCAGGCTGGATCTGCGACATCCTCGACAACCTCGGCGACGCCGATGTCGAGGCCAACGTGGCCAAACACGTGTCTGCCCTGTGCGCTGATTTCCCGGTTTATCGCTGAGCGCGGTTTTGGAGTAATGACTATGCAACGCTACTCAGGCTTCGGCCTCTTCAAGCACTCCCTCAGCCATCACGAAAACTGGCAGAAAATGTGGCGCACGCCCACGCCGAAAAAAGTCTACGACGTGGTCATCGTCGGTGGCGGCGGGCATGGTCTGGCGACCGCCTACTACCTGGCCAAGGAACACGGAATCACCAACGTGGCCGTGGTCGAGAAAGGTTGGCTGGGCGGCGGTAACACCGCGCGCAACACCACCATCGTGCGTTCCAACTACCTGTGGGACGAGTCGGCGCACCTGTACGAACACGCGATGAAACTCTGGGAAGGTTTGTCCCAGGACCTGAACTACAACGTGATGTTCTCCCAGCGTGGCGTGTACAACCTGTGCCACACCCTGCAAGACATCCGCGACTCCGAACGCCGCGTGAGCGCCAACCGCCTCAACGGTGTGGACGGCGAACTGCTCAATGCCCAGCAAGTAGCTGACGAGATTCCATACCTGGACTGCTCGAAAAACACCCGCTACCCCGTGCTGGGCGCCACCGTGCAACGTCGCGGCGGCGTGGCCCGTCACGATGCCGTGGCCTGGGGCTTTGCCCGTGCCGCCGATGCCTTGGGCGTGGACTTGATCCAGCAAACCGAAGTGATCGGGTTCCGCAAGGAAAACGGCGTGTGCATCGGTGTGGAAACCAACAAGGGCTTTATCGGCGCCAAGCGCGTCGGCGTCGTCACTGCCGGTAACTCCGGGCACATGGCCTCGCTGGCCGGTTTCCGCCTGCCGATCGAATCTCACCCGTTGCAAGCGTTGGTGTCGGAGCCGATCAAGCCGATTATCGACAGCGTGATCATGTCCAACGCCGTGCACGGCTACATCAGCCAGTCCGACAAGGGCGACCTGGTGATCGGCGCCGGTATCGACGGCTACAACGGCTACGGCCAGCGTGGTTCGTACCCGGTCATTGAGCACACCATTCAGGCCATCGTCGAGATGTTCCCGGTGCTGTCGCGGGTGCGCATGAACCGCCAGTGGGGCGGCATCGTCGACACCACGCCGGATGCCTGCCCGATCATTTCCAAGACCCCGGTACCGAACATGTTCTTCAACTGCGGTTGGGGCACCGGTGGCTTCAAGGCCACACCGGGCTCAGGCAACGTGTTTGCTGCGAGCCTGGCCAAGGGTGAAATGCACCCGCTGGCCGCACCTTTCTCCATCGACCGTTTCCACAACGGTGCGTTGATCGACGAACACGGCGCTGCGGCCGTCGCCCACTAACAGGAGAAATTCCCTATGTTGCATATCTTCTGTCCTCACTGTGGCGAACTGCGCTCCGAAGAGGAATTCCACGCGTCCGGCCAAGCGCACATCCCGCGCCCGCTGGACCCGAATGCCTGCACCGACGAGCAGTGGGGCGATTACATGTTCTTCCGTGACAACCCGCGTGGGCTGCACCACGAACTGTGGATCCATGCCGCCGGTTGCCGCCAGTATTTCAACGCCACCCGCGACACCCTGACCTACGAAATTCTTGAAACCTACAAGATCGGCGAGAAGCCGCAATTCACCGCCAAGGCTGCTGGAGAGAAGGTATGAGCCAGATCAATCGCCTGTCCAACGGTGGCCGCATCGACCGCAACAAAGTCCTGACGTTTACGTTCAACGGCCAGAGCTACAAAGGCTTTGAAGGCGACACCCTGGCTGCCGCCTTGCTGGCCAACGGCGTCGACATCATCGGCCGCAGTTTCAAGTACTCGCGCCCTCGAGGTATCTTTGCCGCCGGCGCCGAAGAGCCGAACGCCGTGCTGCAGATCGGTGCTACCGAAGCCACGCAAATTCCTAACGTGCGCGCCACCCAGCAGGCGTTGTACCAGGGCCTGGTTGCCACCAGCACCAACGGCTGGCCGAACGTTAACAACGACGTGATGGGCATTCTCGGTAAGGTTGGCGGCAAGCTGATGCCGCCGGGTTTCTACTACAAAACGTTCATGTACCCGCAGTCGTTCTGGATGACCTACGAGAAGTACATCCGCAAGGCCGCAGGCTTAGGCCGCTCGCCGACCGAGAACGACCCGGACACCTACGACAACTTCAACCGTCATTGCGACGTGCTGGTCGTGGGCGCAGGCCCTGCCGGCCTCGCGGCTGCATTGGCCGCTGCGCGCAGCGGTGCGCGGGTGATCATCGCCGACGAGCAGGAAGAGTTCGGCGGCTCGCTGCTCGATTCCCGTGAAAGCCTCGACGGCAAGCCGGCCACTGAGTGGGTTGCCAGCGTCATTGCCGAATTGAAAGCCCTGCCGGACGTAGTACTGCTGCCCCGCGCCACCGTCAACGGCTACCACGACCATAACTTCCTGACCATTCACGAGCGCCTCACCGATCACCTCGGTGACCGTGCGCCGATTGGCGTGGTGCGTCAGCGTATCCACCGTGTGCGCGCCAAGCGCGTGGTGCTGGCCACCGGTGCGTGCGAGCGTCCGCTGGTGTACGGCAACAACGATGTGCCGGGCAATATGCTCGCGGGTGCGGTCTCCACCTATGTGCGCCGCTACGGTGTGGCGCCGGGCAAAAAACTGCTGCTGTCGACCAACAACGATCATGCCTATCGCGTCGCGTTGGACTGGTTTGATGCGGGCCTTTCGGTGGTGGCGGTGGCTGATGCCCGTCACAACCCACGTGGCGCGCTGGTGGAAGAAGCCCGCGCCAAAGGCATTCGCATTCTCACCGGCAGCGCTGTGATCGAAGCGCGTGGCAGCAAGCATGTGACCGCTGCCCGCGTGGCCGCGATCGATGTGAAAGCGCACAAAGTCACCAGCCCCGGCGAGTGGCTGGACTGCGACCTGGTCGCCAGTTCCGGTGGCTACAGCCCGGTGGTCCACTTGGCCTCGCACCTGGGCGGCAAGCCGACCTGGCGTGAAGATATCCTCGGTTTTGTGCCGGGCGAAGCGCCGCAGAAACGCGTGTGCGTCGGCGGTATCAACGGTGTCTACGGCCTTGGCGATTCCCTCGCCGATGGTTTTGAAGGCGGCGTGCGTGCGGCCAGTGAAGCTGGTTTTGCGCCGGTGGAAGGTGTGCTGCCTAAAGCCTTGAGCCGTCTGGAAGAGCCGACGCTGGCGCTGTTCCAGGTGCCTCACGAAAAAGCTACTGCCCGGGCGCCGAAGCAATTTGTCGACCTGCAAAATGACGTCACTGCAGCCGCCATCGAACTGGCCACACGTGAAGGTTTCGAATCGGTCGAGCACGTCAAACGCTACACCGCGCTGGGCTTCGGTACTGACCAGGGCAAGCTGGGTAACGTCAACGGCCTGGCCATCGCCGCCCGTTCGCTGAACGTGACCATCCCGCAGATGGGTACCACCATGTTCCGTCCCAACTACACGCCAGTGACCTTCGGCGCGGTGGCGGGCCGTCACTGTGGGCACATTTTCGAACCGGTGCGCTACACCGCGCTGCAAGCCTGGCACGTGAAGAACGGCGCCGAGTTTGAGGATGTCGGCCAGTGGAAACGCCCATGGTATTTCCCGCGTAACGGTGAAGATCTGCACGCTGCGGTGAAGCGCGAATGCCTGGCGGTGCGTGACAGCGTCGGCCTGCTGGATGCCTCCACCCTCGGCAAGATCGATATCCAGGGCCCGGATGCGCGTGAGTTCCTCAACCGCATCTACAGCAACGCCTGGACCAAGCTCGATGTGGGCAAGGCGCGCTACGGTCTGATGTGCAAGGAAGACGGCATGGTGTTCGACGACGGCGTCACTGCCTGTCTGGCCGACAACCACTTCCTAATGACCACCACCACGGGCGGCGCCGCCCGCGTTCTACAGTGGCTGGAAATCTACCAACAGACCGAATGGCCGGACCTCAAGGTGTACTTCACCTCGGTCACAGACCATTGGGCGACCATGACCCTGTCCGGCCCCAACAGCCGCAAGCTGCTGGCGGAAGTCACCGACATCGACCTGGACAAGGATGGCTTCCCGTTCATGACCTGGAAGGAAGGTTTGGTCGGCGGCGTACCGGCGCGGGTGTTCCGTATCTCGTTTACCGGTGAGCTGTCGTACGAAGTCAACGTGCAGGCCGACTACGCCATGGGCGTGCTGGAAAAGATCGTCGAGGCCGGGAAGAAGTACAACCTGACCCCGTACGGCACCGAGACCATGCACGTCCTGCGCGCCGAGAAGGGCTTCATTATCGTCGGGCAAGACACCGACGGCTCGATGACCCCGGACGACCTGAACATGGGCTGGTGCGTAGGCCGTACCAAACCGTTCTCGTGGATCGGCTGGCGCGGTATGAACCGTGAAGACTGCGTGCGTGAAGAGCGTAAGCAACTGGTGGGCTTGAAGCCGATTGATCCAAATGTATGGCTGCCGGAAGGCGCGCAGTTGGTGTTCGATCCAAAGCAGACGATTCCGATGAAGATGGTCGGTCACGTCACTTCAAGCTATGCGCACAACTCCCTGGGTTATTCGTTTGCCATGGGTGTGGTGAAGGGTGGCTTGAAGCGCATCGGTGAGCGGGTGTTCTCACCGCAGGCCGATGGCAGCGTGATCGAGGCGGAGATTGTGTCCTCGGTGTTCTTTGACCCGAAAGGTGATCGCCAGAACATCTGATAGACCGAGTCGCGGCCATCGCAGGCAAGCCAGCTCCCACAGGGGAATGCATTCCAAGTGTGGGAGGGGGCTTGCCCCTGATGAGGCCAGAACAGTCACCACAGAATTCAGGAAAGGTGCTTTATGACAGCAGCCAATGTTTACCAACAACGCCCCACCACCAGCGCCGAGGCCGAATCGTCGCTGCACCATGCCGACCTCGCCAGCCTGGTCGGCAAGGGCCGCAAGAACGCCGGCGTGACCGTGCGCGAAAAGAAACTCCTCGGCCACCTGACTATCCGTGGCGATGGCCATGATGCCGCCTTCGCCGCTGGCGTACTCCAGGCCGTCGGCATTGAACTGCCCGGCCCGCTAAGCGTGACCGTCAACGGCGAGACCAGCCTGCAATGGCTCGGCCCGGATGAGTGGCTGTTGATCGTGCCGAGCGGTGAAGAATTTGCCGCTGAACAAAACCTGCGTGCCGCCTTGGGGGATTTGCACATCCAGATCGTCAACGTCAGCGGCGGCCAGCAGATTCTCGAACTCAGCGGCCCTAATGTGCGCGATGTGTTGATGAAGTCCACCAGCTACGACGTACACCCCAATAACTTCCCGGTGGGCAAGGCGGTAGGCACGGTGTTCGCCAAGTCGCAATTGGTGATCCGCCATACCGCTGAAGACACCTGGGAATTGCTGATCCGTCGCAGCTTCTCCGATTACTGGTGGTTGTGGCTGCAGGATGCCTCGGCCGAATTCGGTCTGAGCGTTCAAGCCTGAGGAATCACCCATGAGCCGCGCACCCGATACATGGATTTTGACCGCCGACTGCCCCAGCGTGCTCGGCACGGTGGACGCGGTCACCCGCTACCTGTTCGAGCAGGGCTGCTACGTCACTGAACACCATTCGTTCGATGATCGCCTCTCGGGCCGGTTTTTCATTCGTGTGGAGTTTCGTCAGCCTGACGGTTTTGACGAGCAGGCGTTCCGCGATGGCCTGGCGACCCGTGGTGAAGCCTTCGGCATGATCTTCGAGCTGACGGCGCCGAACTATCGGCCGAAAGTGGTGATCATGGTCTCCAAGGCCGATCACTGCCTCAACGACCTGCTGTACCGCCAGCGCATCGGCCAACTGTCGATGGACGTGGTCGCGGTGGTGTCCAACCATCCGGATCTCAAGCCGTTGGCCGACTGGCACCAGATTCCCTACTACCATTTCCCGCTCGACCCCAACGACAAACCATCCCAGGAGCGGCAGGTGTGGCAAGTGGTGGAAGACACCGGCGCCGAACTGGTGATCCTTGCGCGCTACATGCAGGTGCTGTCGCCGGAGCTGTGCCGCAAGCTGGATGGCAAGGCCATCAACATTCATCACTCGTTGCTGCCGGGCTTCAAGGGCGCCAAGCCGTATCACCAGGCGTACAACAAGGGCGTAAAACTGGTGGGGGCCACGGCGCATTACATCAACAACGATTTGGATGAGGGGCCGATCATCGCCCAGGGTGTGGAGGTGGTTGATCACAGCCACTATCCCGAGGATTTGATCGCCAAGGGGCGCGATATCGAAGGGCTCACATTGGCGCGTGCGGTGGGGTATCACATCGAGCGGCGGGTGTTCTTGAACGCCAATCGCACCGTCGTTCTTTAGATCGCTATCGCAGGCAAGCCAGCTCCCACATTCCAGGATGTGTGAACCCGATCCACTGTGGGAGCTGGCTTGCCTGCGATGAGGCCCTTACAAGCAACACAAGAAACAGCATCTGTACCCGAGCACTAACGCGCTGCCCACCCAAGCGGCAACGCAGTTCCATAAAAACAACAGCGAGGTGAAAGCATGTCTGGTAATCGTGGTGTCGTGTATCTCGGCAATGGCAAGGTCGAAGTACAGAAAATCGACTATCCCAAAATGCAGGACCCGCGCGGCAGGAAGATCGAGCACGGCGTCATCCTGCGCGTGGTCTCCACCAACATCTGCGGCTCCGACCAACACATGGTGCGCGGCCGCACCACTGCCCAGACCGGCCTGGTGCTCGGTCACGAGATCACCGGCGAAGTGATCGAGAAGGGCAGCGACGTCGAAAACCTGAAAATCGGTGACCTGGTTTCCGTACCGTTCAACGTGGCGTGCGGCCGCTGCCGCTCGTGCAAGGAACAGCACACCGGCGTATGCCTGACTGTTAACCCGGCCCGTGCCGGTGGTGCCTACGGCTATGTAGACATGGGCGACTGGACCGGTGGCCAAGCGGAATACGTGCTGGTGCCGTATGCCGACTTCAACCTGCTCAAACTGCCCGACCGCGACAAGGCCATGGAGAAAATCCGCGACCTGACCTGCCTCTCCGACATCTTGCCCACCGGCTACCACGGCGCCGTCACTGCCGGCGTTGGCCCGGGCAGCACCGTTTACATTGCTGGTGCCGGTCCGGTCGGTCTGGCCGCTGCCGCCTCGGCACGGCTGTTGGGTGCAGCCGTTGTAATCATTGGCGACGTCAATTCCATCCGCCTGGCCCACGCCAAGGCCCAGGGTTTTGAAATCGTCGACCTGTCTACCGATACGCCGCTGCACGAACAGATTGCTGCGCTGCTGGGCGAACCTGAAGTGGATTGCGCCGTCGACTGCGTAGGCTTTGAAGCTCGCGGCCATGGCCACGACGGCGTCAAGGCCGAAGCCCCGGCCACCGTGCTCAACTCACTGATGGGCGTGGTGCGTGTGGCAGGCAAGATCGGTATCCCTGGCCTCTACGTCACCGAAGATCCGGGTGCTGTCGATGCCGCCGCGAAAATGGGCAGCCTGAGCATTCGCTTTGGTCTGGGCTGGGCCAAATCCCACAGCTTCCACACCGGGCAGACGCCGGTGATGAAGTACAACCGCCAGTTGATGCAGGCGATCATGTGGGATCGGATCAATATCGCCGAGATCGTCGGCGTGCAGGTCATCAGCCTGGATGATGCGCCACGCGGGTATGGCGAGTTCGACGCGGGTGTACCGAAGAAGTTTGTGATTGATCCGCATAAGTTGTTCAGTGCGGCGTAAAGCGTTGGGCAAATGACAAAGGGCGGCCCTTGGGTCGCCCTTTTTTGCGTCTGCGCTTAAGCCTGCAAACGCCGGCTGATGAAGATCAAATGTGGGAGGGGGCTTGCTCCCGATAGCGGTAATTCAGTCAGTACTGTTGTGACTGACCTGCCGCTATCGGGAGCAAGCCCCCTCCCACAAGGGTTTTATGGTGTTTAGGGATCAGCGAGTAGCCAATGCACCCTGATAGACGGTCGGGCCTGTGGGTTGTTTGCTGATGGAGCCACCCTTGGTCTCCGAACTCACCATCAACTCCACCGGCTTGCTGATGGTTTCCTGCTGGCGCGGGTTCAGGCCGATGATGCCCTCGCCGTCTTCCGGCAACAGGCCCAGCGACACCGGTGTGCCATCTTTAGGGATTGCCCACAGCTCCAGGCTTTGGTCTGGCGCCGGCGCCGTGGAGGCAATCGGCTGCACTTCAAGATAATCCTTGTGGGCCATGATTTGCGCGGCCGGCTGCTGGGTAGTGTTCACCAACGTTGCGGCGGATTTGACGCTGTCCTGGGTGTAGAGCGCGCCGCCGATACCGGCAACCACCACCACACAGGCGCCGATGAACAGGCGTGGGCGGCTCCAGAATGGAGGCTTTTGCTCAATCACTTGGGGTTGGATCGCAGTCATAAGTCTCTTCTCGACAAATTTTGTAGTCAGTCCATGGACCCGATTATCCCGATTGGGTTCCGGGCAGGGCCTGGAACAACCGACGGGATACCTAGTCCAACGCTTGCTTTTGCATCCATCTCCTGAGGTTGTATTGATGAAGATTTCACGCGGTTTTGCCCTTTCCTGCCTGCTGTCCATGGCCGCCGGCCCGGTGTTCGCTGCAGGTTTCAGCCTTGGCGATGCAGCCAACGCCATTTCCGGTATGCAGGGTGGCAACAATAAAGCCGCTGCCGCCGCACCCTCGTCCGAGACGGCTGGCCTGCTGAGCGCTCTGACCTCGCAACTGAATATCACCCCCGAGCAAGCGGTGGGCGGCACGGGCGCCATGTTGGGGCTGGCCAAGAATAAACTGAGCGGCAACGACTATTCGCAACTGGGCAACAGCGTGCCGGGCCTCGATCAGTTGTCGGGCAACAACGCACTGGGCAGCCTCGGCGCGTTGAGCGGGATGCTCGGCCAGAGCGGCGGCAGCAAGACCAGCGGCCTGGACGGCCTGTTGGGTAATGTGAAGAGTACTAACGACTTGAACACCGCGTTCAGCGCCCTGGGCATGGACAGCGGTATGGTCGGCCAGTTTGCTCCGGTGATCCTGCAGTACCTGGGTGGTCAGGGTGCCAGCAGTTCAGTGTTGGGCAAGTTGGCTCAGGCGTGGGGGACGGGTAGCTAGTTACCTGCGTGCGCACGGAGTCATTTTTTATTGATATGAGCGCTGAAAAATCCCACCTGTTAAAAATCATTCGGTTGTAGGGAACCGTAGGAAGAAATACGCCACATATCGTTACCTTTCAACGGTCGCTCACAACGACCTTGGAAGGTTTTCCCTAGTGATGTATGAGAGGTGGCGTTATGGATTTTAAGGGCCTGAGCATCCCAGACATAAAAAACTATATCAATGTGTCTGGGCTTCAGCGGGACGAGAGTCCAGAGAGCTCATATGAACAAGCGCTGCGTGAGCGCCTTGAAGAGCTGGGTATTAACTATGATGATTACAAGAAATCAACGGCTCGCTCCAAAAGGAATTCACAAGAACCACCCGCTGACCTTCGCCTTACTGTGCAAGACGCACTACACAACCTCGCAAAAGCAAGGGATCCTGAACAGCCCCTTAGCCAAATACTCGCTGGCGTGGCCGATTATTTTGCCCCTGGTGCAGAGAATCGTTTTGATTCAACGGCATTGCTTGACCACTTGCAGTCTGAGGCGATAGGGGTGGCAGACAGTTCGAAGAGTCATTTTGCCAAGTCTGAAACGCTGAACAATCCTGATCCAGAGATGTACGACAAAGTAGCAGGGGATTTGGCCGATAGTTTACTTAAGTTCTCCGGCTCAAACTTCAATGGCAAGCATTTTGGCGAGTCGCTGAGAGCCGCGCTCAAAGAGGCAAACCAGGCCGGCCTGGATTCGGCACAGTTGGTCTCTAAAGTTATGGAGGTTTTAAAAGAAGCTGTTTGAGGGGATTTATACCCGTGGTGATCTTTCGCAGGTTCATTCAAGAACCTCGTCTATCCGCTGATCTTTCTCAAGCCAGAGCTGGTTAACCCAGTTCTGGACGGTCTGGCGAAACGCCGGATCATTCTCGTAATCCCCTTGCCACAACGTCGGATCCAGTTCGCGGGTGCGGATATCCACGATCACCTTCGACACCGCGCTGCTGATCAAGTCCCAAAACCCCGGAATCTTTTGCTGCGGATAAACCACCGTCACATCGAGCACTGCATCCAGTTGTTCAACTACCCGCTGCTGATCGGCGCCAAGGCCCTGCGTGAATTTGGCGCGGCGGTAAACCCGGCACGTCGCTACACTGCCGACAAACCGGACTGCTGATTGAACCCATGCCGAACATCCTGATTGTCGAAGACGAAGCGGCGATAGCCGACACGCTGATCTTTACCTTGCAAGGCGAGGGCTTCACCACCACCTGCGCCGGTTCAGCGAAGTGCCAGTGATGTTCCTCAGTGCCCAGGCTTGGGGGGGGCGGCGGCTAAGCTGCCTTTCTCCAAGGATCGCGTTTCCTATAATTATCAATGAGTCATATTTCATGATGAGTGGGATGTAGGCGAAATAAATTGTAGTGGATCAGTAGGAACGGTAGGAAAGTTGGGCGCCACATAGTAGTCACCTTCGTAACACCACAGCAGTACTGTTTGAAGGGTAATCGACCGAATAACTACATGGTGATCTGATGAATTCTATTAACCTGCAAACCACGCTCCAGAATCTATACAACCAGGTTGGCGCCCATGTGCCGACCAGCAAGGCTAGGCTGATCGACCCCAATGTGTTGCATAACCTGGGATTGAGCGCGAATTTGCTGCAGAACTTGCGCAACGATCTGAGTGGCGTCGCTAATGGGTCGAATCCTGAGCGGGCACTCAATAATTTGATGTCTGGGCTGAAACAAGTTTCGGGTTCTAGCAATGCTCTGGCCAAAGAGTGGCCGGCCGGCAAACCAGTGCCTGAAGGCGCCGTGCGTCTTGCGGACCTCGGTGCCCAAGAGTGGCCGGCAGACAAACCGTTGCCTGAAGGTGGCGTGCGTCTTGCGGACCTCGGTGCCAAAGATTGGCCGGCAGGCAAACCATTGCCTGAAGGCGCCGTGCGTCTTGCGGACCTCGGTGCCCAAGATTGGCCGGCAGACAAACCGTTGCCTGAAGGTGGCGTGCGTCTTGCGGACCTCGGTGCCCAAGAGTGGCCGGCAGGCAAACCATTGCCTGAAGGCGCCGTGCGTCTTGCGGACCTCGGTGCCAAAGATTGGCCGGCAGGCAAACCATTGCCTGAAGGCGCCGTGCGTCTTGCGGACCTCGGTGCCCAAGATTGGCCGGCAGGCAAACCATTGCCTGAAGGCGCCGTGCGTCTTGCGGACCTCGGTGCCAAAGATTGGCCGGCAGACAAACCGTTGCCTGAAGGTGGCGTGCATACTGTGAAGGGCGCGGACGGCCAGCTACATGAGGTCGATGCATCCGGAGCGCCGCGCAGCGATTTGGCAAATGTGCCCTCGTCTGTGCAGACTTCCGCTGACGCAGTGATTTCCAATCTCCTTGGAGTGTTGGGCGCCCAGGCCGCTGGAGGCAATATCTCGCAAGCATCAGAAAAGATGCGTGCGGCTTTGGATTCCCTTTTTGACAGGACCAACCCTACGCAGGTACGAGATGCTCTGCGCAACAGCATAAATGAGCTGGCTTGAGCGGTAGCTTCGAAACAGTAGGGAACTGTAGGAAGCAAGACACCACTATGGATTACCTTTCAAGGTCTCGTGTATGACCTTGGAAGGTTCCATCATCGCTGGCTTTCGCATTGCATGCCTTCGTTTTCCAGCAGTTCATGGATTCGACGGTCCTTTTCCGTCCAGAGCTGGTTGACCCAGTTCTGGACGGTCTGGCGAAAGGCCGGATCGTTTTCGTAATCCCCTTGCCACAACGCCGGGTCCAGCTCGCGGGTGCGGATATCCACGATCACCTTCGGCACCGCGCCACTGATCAATTCCCAGAACCCCGGAATCTTTTGTTGCGGGTAGACCACGGTCACGTCGAGTACCGCGTCCAGCTGTTCACCCATTGCGGCCAGCACAAACGCGACGCCGCCTGCCTTGGGCTTGAGTAGCCGGGTAAAGGGTGAATCCTGTTGCGCGCGCTTGGCCTCGCTGAACCGCGTGCCTTCCAGGTAATTGACCACCGTCACCGGCTGGCGCTTGAATAGCTCGCAGGCCTTCTTGGTGATTTTCAGATCCTGCCCTGCCAGTTCAGGATGCTTGGCCAGAAATGCCTTGGTATAGCGCTTCATGAACGGGTAATCCAGCGCCCACCAGGCCAGGCCGAGGAAGGGCACCCAGATCAGCTCTTTTTTCAGGAAGAATTTGAAGAACGGTGTGCGCCGGTTCAGCGCCTGGATGAGTGCCGGAATATCTACCCAGGATTGGTGGTTGCTGATGACCAGATAGGAGGTGTCACTGCGCAGGTCCTCACCGCCGCGGATATCCCATTGGGTTGGAATGCACAGCGAGAAAATCAACTTGTCGATCTCGGCCCAGGTCTCGGCGATCCACATCACCGCCCAGGATGCATAGTCACGCGAGCGGCCCGGCGCCACCAGCTTGAGCAGGGCAAAGACCATCAAGGGGCCGATCAGGATCAGCGTGTTGAGTAACAGCAGCAGTGTGACCAAACAGCCGGTGAGCAGGCGGCGCATAAATAACTCTTGGGATCGTGTGGGCGGGTCATGATAAGCAAGGTGAGTCTAGAGGCCAAATCGCAAATCAGCGGACGAATGTTTCACAATGTGCCGTGTAGGGTGGCAGTCACTAACTAAGTGCCGCGTTTGCGGTCTAGAATCCGCCTACTTCTTTCCGAGGAACTCACTTCGTGAAACTGTTATTTGCCTCCCTCGCTCTGCTGGCCCTGCCTGTCATGGCTGCCGAACCGACCCTTTATGGTCGCTACGAATACATCCAGTTGCCGGAGATCGGCGAAACCTTCAAGGCCAAGATGGATACCGGCGCACTGACCGCCTCGCTGTCGGCCCGGGACATCGAGACCTTCACCCGCGACGGCGACGATTGGGTGCGCTTCCGCCTCGGCGGCAAGGACGCCGGCAACAAGGTCTACGAGCACAAAGTGTCGCGCATCAGCAAGATCAAGAGTCGCGCCGACGAAGATGACGACAAGGACGAAGCCAGCGTGGCCAAGCGTCCGGTGATCGATCTGGAGATGTGCCTGGGCGACGTCAAGCGCACCGTCGAGGTCAACCTCACCGACCGCAGCAGCTTCAACTACCCGCTGCTGATCGGCGCCAAGGCCCTGCGTGAATTTGGCGCGGCGGTGAACCCGGCACGTCGCTACACTGCCGACAAACCGGACTGCTGATTGAACCCATGCCGCACATCCTGATTGTCGAAGACGAAGCGGCGATAGCCGACACGCTGATCTTTGCCCTGCAAGGCGAGGGCTTCACCACCACCTGGCTGACGCTCGGCCAGGCGGCGCTGGAGCATCAGCGCCAGAGCCCGGCCGACCTGATCATCCTCGACATCGGCCTGCCGGACATCACTGGCTTTGAAACCTGCAAGCACCTGCGCCGGTTCAGCGAAGTGCCAGTGATGTTCCTCAGTGCCAGGGATGCCGAGATCGACCGGGTGGTGGGGTTGGAAATCGGTGCCGACGATTATGTAGTCAAGCCCTTCAGCCCTCGGGAAGTAGCGGCGCGGGTGAGGGCGATTCTCAAGCGTGTTGGTCCGGGTGCGGCCCCGATGCTGTTCCAGGTGGACCTGGAGCGCATGCAGATCCACTATCGCGGGCAACCCCTGAGCCTCACGCGCCATGAGTTCCGCCTGCTGCAAAGCCTGTTGGAACAACCCGAGCGCGTGTTCAGTCGCGAGCA
This sequence comes from Pseudomonas sp. OST1909, assembly GCF_015277575.1. Lineage (NCBI taxonomy): Bacteria > Pseudomonadati > Pseudomonadota > Gammaproteobacteria > Pseudomonadales > Pseudomonadaceae > Pseudomonas > Pseudomonas sp. OST1909. The sequence continues at coordinate 5,960,348 of NZ_CP063780.1, read as the reverse complement.
ACTGCTGGACGCCGTAGGTGTGCCCGCCGATGCCGGCTACGAGCGCAATATCGACAGCCACATCAAAAGCCTGCGCAGCAAATTGCGTGGCGTGGCGGCGCAGGCCGAGCCGATCCAGACCCATCGCGGCCTGGGCTACAGCTACAGCCCGAGCCACAGCTGATGCGCCTGGGGCTGCGGATTTTCCTGGTGTATGCGCTGTTTATCGGCCTGACTGGCTACTTCGTACTCAACACGGTGATGAAGGAAATCCGCCCCGGCGTGCGCCAGTCCACCGAAGAAACATTGGTGGACACCGCCAACCTGCTGGCTGAAATCCTGCGCGAAGATGTGAAGAACGGCACCCTGGGCCAGAGTCATTGGCCAGCGCTGCTCAAGGCTTACGGCAATCGCCAGCCGGGTGCGGTGATCTGGGGCCTGCCGAAAAACCAGGTCAACCATCGTATTTATGTGACCGACGCCAAGGGCAGGGTCCTGCTTGACTCCAGCGGTGAAGCGGTGGGCCAGGACTATTCGAAGTGGAACGATGTGTACCTGACCCTGCGCGGCGAATACGGTGCGCGCTCCACTCGCAGCGACGTGGACGATCCCACGTCATCCGTGATGCACGTGGGAGCGCCTATTCGCGATAACGGCCAGATCATTGGCGTGGTCACCGTGGCCAAGCCCAACAGCTCGTTGCAACCCTACGTGGATCGCACTGAGCGCCGCCTGCTGTGGTATGGCGCGGGGCTGGTGATTCTGGGCCTGTTGCTGGGGGCGCTATTGTCGTGGTGGTTGACCGTCGCCCTCCGACGCCTTACCGCCTATGCCGAAGCCGTGAGCGAGGGCCGCCGCGCCGAGTTGCCGCATTATCGCGGCGGCGAGCTCAAGCAGTTGTCCACCGCCGTGGAACACATGCGCACGCAGCTGGAAGGCAAGGCTTATGTAGAGCGCTACGTGCACACGCTGACCCATGAATTGAAAAGCCCGTTGGCGGCGATTCGCGGTGCGGCGGAGCTGTTGCAGGGCGATATGAGCCGTGAGCAGCAGCAGCGGTTTGTCGGCAATATCGACAGCGAAAGCGCGCGCCTGCAACAGTTGATCGAACGCCTGTTGAACCTGGCCCAGGTTGAGCAACGTCAGGGGCTGGAGGAGCAATCGTACATCCCGCTGGCGGTGTTGGTCGATGAGGTGCTCAAGGCCCAATGTGCGCGAATCGAAGGTGCCGGCTTGCAGGTGGAGCAGGTCATCGCTGCCGATGTGAAGGTATTTGGCGAACCCTTCCTGCTGCGTCAGGCCCTGGGCAACCTGCTCGACAATGCGCTGGATTTCACCCCACCCGGCGGCACGCTGAGGTTCAGTGCCCAGGTGCGGCATAACGATGTGCAGGTCAGTCTGTTCAACCAGGCCGCGGCGATTCCCGATTACGCGCTGCCGCGCCTGAGCGAGCGGTTCTACTCGCTGCCACGTCCGGCCAGCGGGCGTAAAAGCACGGGCCTGGGGCTCAACTTTGTCGAGGAGGTGATGAAGCTGCACGGCGGCTCGCTGCAGATCGGCAATGTGCCAGGCGGCGTGCAAGCGGTGCTGCATCTCCACACAGTCTCCACATTGCCCGCATAAATCCCCCATATCGGCTGGGCAGACTCTCCCCCATTCAAACAGGGAGAGACCCATGAACCGCAGCCTGCTTTTCAAACTTGGCGCGATTGCGCTGCTGATTCTGCTGTTGCTGATTCCGTTGCTGATGATCAACGGCATCATCACCGACCGCCAGCAACTGCGCGACGGCGTATTGATGGACATCGCCCGCAGTTCCAGTTACGCCCAGCGCCTCACCGGGCCGGTGATGGTGGTGCCGTTTCGCAAGACGGTGCGTGAATGGAAGCTCAATGAAAAGCTCAATAAACGCTACGAAGAAACCCGTGAAGAGCGTGGCCGGTTGTATTTCCTGCCGGAGCATTTCGAGCTCGACGGCAAGGTGCAAACCGAACTGCGTGCGCGGGGTATCTACCAGGCGCGGCTGTTCCATGCTGACAACCGCATCAGCGGGCGTTTTGAATTGCCTGCGCAGTTGGGGATCACCGAAGACTTTGCCGATTACCGCTTTGAGCCTGCGTTTCTGGCGGTGGGCATCAGCGATATTCGCGGCATTGAAAACGCTTTGAAGCTGGAGCTGGGTGATCAGCGCCTGGAGTTCTCGCCGGGCTCGCAGGTGGACTGGCTGGGCGAGGGCGTGCATGTGATGTTGCCAACGCAAGACGGCAAGAAACCTGCCGTGCTGGATTTCGCCTTCGACCTGCGTCTGCAAGGCACCGAACAACTGCAAGTGGTGCCGGTGGGCAAGACCAGCCAGGTGTCCCTGGCGTCCAACTGGCCGCACCCGAGTTTCATCGGCAACTTCCTGCCAGCTCAACGGGAAGTCAACGACCAGGGCTTCAGTGCCAGTTGGCAGACCTCATTCTTCTCCACCAACCTTGAACAAGCGCTGCAAAGCTGCCTGGACCGCCAGGGCTGCGAAGACTTCAACAACCGCAGCTTTGGCGTGAACTTCATCGACCCGGTGGACCAGTACCTCAAGAGCGACCGTGCGATCAAATACGCGCTGTTGTTTATCGCCCTGACCTTCGCTGGCTTCTTCCTGTTCGAAGTGCTCAAGAGCCTGGCGGTGCACCCGATTCAGTATGCATTGGTGGGCGTGGCGCTGGCGTTCTTCTACCTGTTGCTGTTGTCGCTGTCCGAGCATGTGGGCTTTGCCTTGGCGTACCTGATATCGGCCAGTGCCTGTGTGTTGTTGATCGGTTTTTACGTGTGCCATGTGCTGCGCAGCGTCGTCCATGGGCTGGGGTTCTCGGCAGGGTTGGCGGCGTTGTATGGCTTGTTGTTCGGGTTGCTCAGTGCCGAGGATTACGCGCTGCTGATGGGTTCGCTGTTGCTGTTTGGCCTGCTGGGCACGGTCATGGTGCTGACGCGCAAACTGGATTGGTATGGGGTGGGTAAGCGCAAGGTGGAGCAAGGGCAATGATTGGGTTGCGGGAGGATCAGCAAGCGGGGGCGCAGTTGGCCTTAAGGATCGCCACCTTCCTCAATACCACCACCGTCCCCTGTGGGAGCGGGCAAGCCCGCGATAGAGGGGGTTCAGAAGCAGATGTACTGAATGACACGCCGCAATCGCGGGCAAGCCCGCTCCCACAGGGGGTAGGTATACATGTCAGGCGGGCGGTTGGGTCTGCTGCATCGAAGGCCGCTGGCTGACCTCGGCGTACCAGGCGGCGAGCTTGGGGTTGTCCGAGCGCCACTGCATATCCGGATGGCGAAAGTCGAGGTAGCCCAGGGCGCAGGCGACGCTGATCGAAGCGATATCGAAATGGCTGGCCAGTTCGGCGATGGCGTCCTGCTCCAGCTCGGCGAGAGCGCGACGAATCTTGTTGCGCTGTTCGTCCAGCCATTGATCCCAGTGTTTTTCCAGCGGGCGCATGGCGGTCTCGTAACGCACCAGCACGGCGGCATCCATGATGCCGTCGGCCATCGAGGCCAACGTCAGGCGCCGCCAGCGCACCGAGCCATCACGGGGGATCAGCGGGTTGCCGACATGCTGGTGGTCGAAGTAATCGAGGATCACCCGGCTGTCGTGCAGGACCGAACCGTCGGCCAGGCGCAGCGCCGGGATCTTGCCCACGGGGTTGCCTTGCAGCACTTGGGCATCCGGGTTGACCGGTGTCGGCAGGCAAGCGTGCAGGGCCACACGGTCCTGCTGGCCGGTCTCGATCAGCAGCACGCGCACTTTACGCACGAAGGGCGAGGCCGGGTTGTGGAACAAGGTCATGCTGGGGGCGGACATGGGCATTCCTCGAAATGGACTGGGGCTAGCGTAGATGCTTGCGCAGTGGCTGGCGAGGGGGATTTTTGTGATCCTGAGGGCCTCATCGGGGGCAAGCCCCCTCCCACAGTGGACGGCGTTCACAAATCAAATGTGGGAGGGGGCTTGCCCCCGATAGCGCCCTCAGCCGCGCCGCTTGCCCAACGCCCAAGCGCCAATGGCAGCAGGTACGCCCAACCCCACCCAGCTCAAAGAATCCCACACCCCATCCCCCAGCAACGCCGCAAACAACCCGGCGGCACTGAGCAGGCCAATTCCCAGCGGAATGCCAAACACCTTCCAGAAATTCGACTGCCGAGGCTTCATACCTTGGCCGCCTTGCGCCGCACGATCCACAAGTAAATGCCGCTGACCAGCACGACGATGGTCAGCACATCCAGCACTGCCCACAAGATCTTCATCGGCATCCCGCCGTAATCACCGAAGTGCAGCGGTTGGGACATGCCCATGGCGTCCATGTACCAGGGGCGCTCGGCGATGGCGGTGACGGCCAGGGTGCTGGCGTCGATCAGCACCGGCGTGAGCAGATGGGAGGTGAGGTGCGTGCTGCCTTTCATGAACACCGCATAGTGATGCTCGCTGGAGAAGCGCGTGCCGGGGAAGGCGATAAAGTCCGGCTCCATGCCCGGCGCGGCCTGGGCGGCAATGCTCAGCAGCTCGGTGGCCGGTGCGCGGTGGGTCAGCGGCGGAGCGTTTTGGTAGGGTTCGATCATGGCGCTGAGGCTGTCCTGGCGCCAGGCGGCGATGATCAGGTCGGCGCAGGCGCTGATCACGCCGGTCACGCCCACCACCAGCGCCCACGTCAGGGTGACCACGCCGATCAGGTTGTGCAGGTCGAGCCAGCGCAGGCGGGTGGACTTGTCCTGACGCACGGTGGCGAACTTCAAGCGGCGCATGAACGGCAGGTACAACACCGTGCCCGAAACAATCGCCAGCACAAACAGAAGGCCCATGAACGCCAGCAGCAACTTGCCCGGCAGGCCGGCGAACATGTCCACATGCAGGCGCAGCAGGAACAGGGTCAGCCCACCATTGGCCGCCGGGGTTTCCACTGCTTCGCCAGTGCGGGCGTCGAGCATGAAGGTGTGCGACGAGTTCGGCTCGGTGCCGGCCGTGGCGGCCATGATCGCGATCACACCGTTCTTGTCGTCTTCGTCCCACGCCAGGTACTGCATGGCCTCGCCGGGTCGATGGGCCTGGGCTTTGGCCACAAGCTGCTCAAGGTTGAGCTGCGGCGTATCGGCCGGCATCTGTGCCAACTCGGGCTCGTTACCCAGCAGGTGGTCGATCTCGTGGTGGAACACCAACGGCAAGCCGGTGAGGGCGAGCAGTAGCAGGAATACGGTGCAGATCAGGCTGGTCCAGGTGTGGATGAAGGACCAGCGGCGGATGGTTTTGCTTTTCATTTTCGAGCCTTCAGATGCACTCAAGCCGCCCTGTGGGGCGGCCTGGTTGTTAACTCAAGCTGATCACCACTGATAGGTGGCGCTGGCGACGACGCTGCGTTGGTCGCCGAAGTAGCAGTACGAGCCATCACAGGTGGAAATGTAGTCCTTGTTGAACAGGTTGGTCGCGTTCAGTTTCACCGACGCGCCTTTAAGGCTGTTGTCGAGGCGACCGAGGTCGTAGTGCACGGCGCCGTCGAACACGGTGTAGGCATTGGCCTTGCCGGCCCAGGTATTGGCTTGGTCGCCATAGGTATTGCCGGTGTAGCGTGCGCCGAAGCCGATGCCGAAACCGTCGAGGGCGCCGGTGTGCCAGGTGTAGTCGGTCCACAAGGAGGCTTGTTGGTTGGGCATCAATTGCAGGCGATTGCCCTTGAAATCGCCTTTTTGCACTTCGGATTTGGCCAGGGTATACGCCGCGATTACCTTGAGGTTTTCGGTGACGTCAGAGATGGCTTCCAGCTCCAGACCTTTGACTTTCACTTCGCCGGTCTGGTCGGTAACAGATACACCACCGGACTGGAAGCTGCTGACCAGAACGTTCTTCTGGGTCAGGTCATACACCGCTGCACTGAGCAGCGTGTTCGAGCCCGGCGGTTGGTACTTGATCCCCAATTCCCACTGCTTGCCCTCGGTGGGTTTATAGGACTCTGTAGGTGAAGCGCTGGCGTTGCTCGCCGGTTGGAACGATTCGGCGTAGGAAATGTACGGTACGAAGCCCGAGTCGAACACATAGCTCAGTGCCGCGTTACCGCTGAAATTCTTGCTGCGGTCAGTATTGGTCGCGTCGTTTTTGTTGAAGTAAGTTGTACCTTGGTGCACCCAGTCTTCACGGCCGCCCAGGGTCAGGCGCCAGTTGTCCAGCGCCATTTGGTCCTGCACGTAGAGACCGGTCTGGATGGTTTTCTGGTTGTAATCGTAGAAAGCGCCGGAGCGTGCGGGGCGTTCAACCGGCGTGGTGTTGACCGGGTTGAAGATGTTGACTCTTCCGGCCTGCCCGTAAATCGACAAGTACGAGGTATCGGTACGCTGGTGGTCCAGTCCGAGCAGAAGGGTGTGGGTGACGTCACCGGTGGCGAAGTCGGCCTGAAAGTTGTTATCGACCGCCAATTGTCCGATGTTCTCGTCCACGTTGGTGGACGATCGATCGATATTGCCCTCAGCGTCGACCGGCGCCCAGCCATAGGCCCCCACGGTCAATTGCTGGAACGACAGTTCTGATTTGGTGTAACGCAGGTTCTGTTTGAACTGCCATGTATCGTTGAAACGGTGCTCGAATGCGTAGCCGAGTGCGTAATAGGTACGGTCGTAGTACTCGTAGTCCGGATCGCCCAGGTTCTTATGATGCGAAACGTCACCCAGCGGCGACTTGATCTTGGTGCCGACTATCGGCAGGAACTGGCTGGTGGCCCCGGTATCGTCACGGGTGAACTGTGACAGCAAGGTCAGCTTGGTATCCGTGTCGATATTCCAGGTCAGGCTCGGTGCGATGTTGTAGCGCTTGTTGTCGATGTGATCGACCTGGGTACCGGCATCGCGCACCACGCCGCCAACGCTGTAGAGAAACTGGCCTTCATTATCGATCTTGCCAGTGCTTTCGAAATTGATCTGGCGGTAGTTGTCACTGCCGTATTGCACCTGGATGGCGTGGCTCGATTCAGCGCTGGGGCGGCGGCTGACCATGTCCAACAGGCCACCCCGTGGGGTCTGGCCGTAGACAGACGAGGCCGGACCGCGCAGCAAAGCGAGGCGATCCAGGTTCCAGGTTTCGGCTTTCGGGTTGGCATACACCCCCCGTGGCAGTGGCAGGCCATCGAGGAATTGCGTCGGCTCGAAGCCGCGTACGCGCATCCAGTCGTAGCGAGTGTCGCTGCCGTAGCTGGCGGACACGATACCGGGCATGTATTTGACGGCATCGTCGAGGTTTTGGACGTTGCGGTCTTGCATCTGCTCGCGGGTGGCTACCGAAATCGAGCGTGGCGCCTCGACCAGCGCGGTATCGGTTTTGGTGCCGGCGGCGGTGCGCTTTGCCACATACCCCTCCACCGGCCCCCAAGCGCTTTCATAGCTGCCCTGGCCGGTGATGTTGGTAGTCGGCAAGGCGACGACGCCCTCCGGAACCGGCACCAGGGTGTAAGTGCCCGTACTGCTTTGTTCCAACTGCAAGCCAGTACCGCGCAACGCCTCACGCAACGCGCTCTGTGCATCGAACTGGCCCTTGACCGGGGCCGAGGTTTTACCGGCGGCGAGTGCCGGGTTGAGGGTCAGCGCCAGGCCAGCCTGGCTGGCGATCTGGTTCAGGGTGCTGGCCAATGGGGCGGCCGGCAGGTTATAGGCGCGCACGCTCAAGGCTTGTTCAGCAGCGATCAGCGAAGTGCTCGCCAGCGGAGCGCTGAGGGCGATGGCCAGGGCTAACAGACTGGGGCGCAACAAGGTGTCTAGCGTGCGGGACATAAGGGCGGCTCCTGAATGGAAATATTTCTCAATTGCCTAGGTGCCGAGCGAGAATCGGAAAGTGATAGGGCTGGGTGAAACTATTTTTTGGCGGTGTGTTTCAGGGCCTCATCGGGAGCAAGCCCCCTCTCACATTTTGATGCGTGAGTACCTTCCAATGTGGGAGGGGGCTTGCTCCCGATGGCGATTGCCCGGTCACCACAGAATCTAAGGCTTGGCAGCGACAGTCACCCACCACGGCGTGTGCTGCTTGATCTGCACCGGCAAGGTCGGCAACAGCGCATTCAACGCCAGCGTGGTGTCGTGCAGGGGGAAGCTGCCGGTGATGCGCAGGTCGGCCACGTTGTCATCCACGCCTAGATGCCCGGTGCGGTAGCGGCCCAGTTCTTCGATCACATCGCCCAGACGGGCGTTGTCGACCACCAACATGCCACGGGTCCAGGCGTCGGTGGCGTGGGTCACGGCCAGCAGCGGGCCAAGGCCATCGCTGCGCATCAACACTTGCTGGCCTGCTTTGAAAACGTGCTCCTGATGCAGCGCTTCAGGCTGGGCAGCCACGGCGGACTGCAACACGCTCAAGCGCGTAGCGTCGTCTTCGCGCTTGACGATAAACCGGGTACCCAGCGCTCGCAGGCTGCCGTCGCGGGTTTGCACATAGAACGGGCGTGAATCGTCGTGGCCGGTTTCGACGAGGATTTCGCCCTCCTGCAACACAATCAATCGGCGCTTTTCGTCGAAGCGCACATCTATGGCGCTATGGGTATTGAGGTTGATCGAGGTGCCATCGTCCAGTTTCAGCGTGCGTTGCTCGCCGGTGGCGGTGCGCTGGTCGGCCAGCCAGTAGTGGATCGGCACGTAACGCTCGCCGGCAAACAAGCCCAGGCCACACACCAGTACGATACTCGCCAGGCCACGGCCCAACTTGCGTACGCGCTGGCGAATGCCGTGGCGCGATTGCAGCAACGCCGCCCGGGCCGGGCCGGCGGCCACGCTGAAGCGCTGATCGAGCATGCCCAGTTGGCGCCAGGCGCGGGCATGTTCCTCATCGCTGGCCAGCCATTTGGCGAACTCTTGCTGTTCCACCGCGCTGCCGTCGCCCGAGTCCAGAGACAGTTGCCACGCAATCGCGGCATCCAGCACCCGTGCCGAAACCGGTTTGGAGCCAATGGCTGTCACGAGGGCTCGCCATACAGCGCGATGTAGCACTGGCGTATACCCTGGGCCAGGTACTGGCGCACACGGGGCACCGACACACCGAGGCGCTGGGCGATTTCGGCGTGGCCCAGGCCGTCGAGGCGGTTGTAGAGGAACGCGGCGCGGGCCTTGCTCGACAGCTTGCCGAGCAGGCGGTCGATGGCCTTGAGGTCTTCAAGGATCAGTTGCTGTGCTTCCGGCGATGGGTGTTCGCTTTCGGGGATCAGCATCAATTCGGTGAGATACGCCTGTTCCAGAGCGGCTCGACGGAAGTAGTCGAACAGCAGGCCCTTGGCTATGGCCACCAGGAACGCCCGGGGTTCACGGGGCTCGCGCAAGCCGTCGCGGCCCAGCAGGCGCATGAAAGTGTCCTGGCTCAGGTCTTCGGCGCGGCTCGGGCAGGCCACATTGCGGCGTAGCCAGGCCAGCAGCCAGCCACGATGGTCGCGATACAACGCGCCAACAAGCTCACTGTGTGGGGTCTGGACCGACGACAAGGCATCACCGAATAAATAGTAGGTTTAAACTAACGAGAATTATTCGCGATTGTGTCAGAGGCGTGGGATGGGCGCAATTAGCGTCTGTCGGGAGGTGACATTAAAACGATGGCGCTTGTTGGCGCCGTTTCCACTGGGCCAAACGCTCTTGCAGCGCGTGGGGCGTGTCGATCTGCTGCTGCCGTGCACGGCTGAACAGGATCAGCATCAGCTCCGCCGTGACCAGTGCATCGGCGCTGGCGTGATGACGCTCGCCGACCTGCAGTTGGAAATGCTTGACCCAGTCGTCCAGCCCGGCCTCGCGTAGCGTGGCGTCGGGGCACAAGAGCGGTGCCAGGTCGGCCACGTCGAGAAACGGGTGAGCCAGGCGATAACCCAGGCTGTCCTTGAGCGCGCGGCCCAGCATGTGTTGATCGAACGGTGCATGGAAGGCCAGCAACGGGCTGTCGCCCACGAATGCCATGAAATCCAGCAGCGCCTCGGCCGGGTCGCTGCCGGCGGCAATCGCACTGGGGCCGAGACCATGAATCAATACGCTGGGGCTGAGCTTGGTGTCGGTGCGTTGCAGGGTGCGTTCGAACAGTTGCGAAAAATCCACCGCACCGTCCTCGATCACCACGGCGCCGATGGACAGCACCTGGTCACGGTTCAGGTTCAGGCCGCTGGTTTCCAGATCCACCACGACCCAGCGTTGGTTGCGCAACGAACCATCGCCCAGTGCGCAAGGCTTGGGCAGTTGTTCCAGGCGCTGTTGTTGCGCGGCATTCAGCCCGGGTTTTTGCTTATGAAACCAGCCGAACCAACTCACAGTTGATACCGCAAGGTCAGGCTGCTTTGCAGGCGCTGGGCCTGGCGCAGGGATTCACGCAGGATGCGTCGGTCGAGGTGGTTGAGGCTGTCGGGGTCGACGCGGTTGGAGTAGGGCTGGTTCTCGCGGGTCTGCAATTGGTGCTGCTGCATACGGGTTTGCTGAATGAAGTGGTAGGCCTCTTCGTAAGCCGCGCCATCCAGGGGCTCGATCACTTGCTTGTCGACCAACTGACGCAGGCGCTCCAGGGTGTTGTTGGCGTGGATACCATTGGCCAGGGCGAGCAGGCGTGCGCCATCGACAAAGGGAGTCAAGCCCTGCACCTTGAGATCCAGGGTGGCCTTTTCGCCGCCCTTGCGGGTCAGCACGAACTCGCGAAAGCGTCCCACCGGCGGGCGCTGGCGTAATGCGTTTTCGGCCAACATGCGCTGGAACAAACGGTTGTCCGCGACCTGATCGAGAATGCCCTGACGCAGTTGCTCGCAACCACGCTCGTCGCCCCACACTGCACGCAAATCAAAATAGATGCTCGAGCTAAGCAGGTTCTCCGGCGTCGCCTCGCGAATAAACGCGCCGAAGCGCCGCGCCCACTCCACTCGGGACAAGCACAGCTCGGGGTTGCCGGCCATGATATTGCCCTTGCACAGGCTGAAGCCGCACAGCGCCAGGCTTTGATTGATGTGCTGTGCCAGGGGAAGCAGCCGGTCACGGATCTGGGCAGCTTCGACGGCGTCCTTGGCCTCGAACAGAATGCCGTTGTCCTGGTCGGTGTACAGCGTTTGCTCGCGGCGGCCTTCGCTGCCGAAACACAGCCAACTGAATGGCACGCCGGGGTCGCCTTTTTCCGCCAGGGTCAGCTCGATCACCCGGCAGACGGTGTGGTCGTTGAGCAGCGTAATGATGTGGGTGATCTGGGTGGACGACGCGCCATGAGCAAGCATACGTTCCACCAATTGGCCGATTTCACCGCGGATTGCCACCAGGTTGTCGACCCGGGGCGCGTTGCGGATAGTGCGGGCCAGGTGCACCAGGTCCACGCGTTGCAACGAGAACAAGTCACGCTCGGACACCACGCCGCACAGGCGCTGGTCTTTGACCAGACACACATGGGCGATATGCCGTTCGGTCATGGCGATAGCGGCGTCGAAGGCACTGTGGTCCGGGCTCAGGAAGAACGGCGCCTGGGTCATATGGCCGTCAATGCCCTGGCTGAAATCGCTGGTGCCGTCGGCCACCACCTGGCGCAGGTCACGCAGGGTAAAAATGCCCAAGGGCGCCTTGTGTTCGTCCACGATCACAATGCTGCCGACCTGTTGCTCGTGCATCAACGTGACCGCTTCACGCAACGGCGTGTGCGGGCTGCACGTCACCGGGTGGCGCATGGCCAATTCGCCCAGGCGGGTATTCAGGGAGTATTGGGTGCCGAGGGTTTCCACGGCTTTTTGCTGCACTTGCTGGTTGACCTGGTCGAGCAGACTGCTGACGCCACGCAAGGCAAAATCACGAAACGGGCTGGAAAGGGCAAACAGCTTGATAAACGCCGGCTTGTTCAGTTGCAGGCAGAAGGTGTCTTGCGCGGCTTTATGTTCGGTGCGGGTCGCACGTTCACCCAGCAACGCAGCGAGGGGGAAGCACTCGCCGGTGGTGATTTCGAAGGTGGGATCTGGCGAGTCAGGCCGCTCGCCAACCACCCGACCCTGTTTGACGATATAGAAATGCTCGACCGGCCCGCCCGACGGTTTGAGGATGCTGTCGCCCTGGCCATAGAAGCGCAGTTGGCACTGTTCCACCAGGAAGGCCAGGTGCGCTGGCTCCATCTGGTTGAACGGCGGGAAGCGTTGCAGCAATTGCAAGGTGCCGTGGATGTTCTGCAACACAGCAGTTTTACCCGCCTGTGCGAATGCATCAGCTTTACTCATAACAGTGACCGCAGTTTTTTTGTCGTTATCGTACTGCATGGTCGACTCCTGCACCGCGGGTGCCCATTGGACGTAAGTCTAGGTCGGTGAAAACGCTACAAAACTAGGGAAAAACCTTACATGACTATCGTCCAAACCCCGTAGAACGCCCACTAGGCAAACTTTCCGACGAAGTGCACATTGTTCGACCTTGCACAGATGTCTGACGAGTGCTGGGAGATTGATTCAGAACTGCTGAGAAACGTATGTCCGACCACGATATTTTGAGTGATGCCGAGCGCGAGGCGTTGAGCGCCGTGATGCTCGAGCCTGATTTACCGCCCCAACGCGTATTGATCGTGGACGACGACAAGGATGCGCGTGAACTGTTGGCGGAAATCCTGGGGCTGGACGGTATTCGTTGCTTGACCGCCGACAGTGGTGAGGCGGCGTGGGATTTGTTGAAATCGAGCAGCTCTATCGGTTTGCTGATCACCGACCTGCGCATGCAGCCCAGCAACGGCCTGGAGTTGATTCGTCAGGTGCGTGAGTCGACCCGGGCGGCGCTGCCGATCATCATCATGTCGGGTGACGCCGAAGCGCCGGATGTGATCGACGCGATGCACTTGAGTGTGGTGGACTTTTTGCTCAAGCCCATTGATAGCGTGAAGTTGGCGAAGTTGGTGAAGCGGGAGTTGGGGATGGTGCAGTAAAACGGCCGTTGGTCTGGAGTCATGCAGAACTGTCAACTTTGACAGTAGCAAGGACGCTTGTACGAGCTGTTTACTGACTTGGAACGTGCTGATGGATGATCGGTACTTCATAAGCCTGCCTGTTAACAGGAGTTATCATGAGCACTGGTTTCTTTTCTGGAATAAAAAGTCTAAGCGTTGCTCAGGGAACTGCGTCCTTTGAAATATTAATAGATGGGCGACCCGCGCCAACCTTTACACCCAATGATTTCTTGGCTACCCCGGGCCTCACTCAATTTTATGGTGAGCAGCTAACGCAGTTCCATATTAGGTATCGCAAATCCTTAGGTCCCGGCGATTACAAACTCGATGCATCGGAGCTGGGGCTGGCTATTCTTTGTAGAGACCACAATTATCTTCCTTACGCGCGAGACGAGAGGGCCGAAGGCCAAGTCATAGTGTCCGTCGAGCGTACGGGTATAGATTGGCGTTTTAAAGGCAGCGTGGATATAACGTACCCTCGTCCTCTGCCAATCATTCGGGTAAAAGGCACCTATGATGTTTCGTTTTTATATGAATAGTCTGTGACCGACAAAAAAGCCCTGATCGCAAGATCAGGGCTTTTTCTTTTACAGGCCGTTTTTAGCCTTGAACTCCCGACGCCTGCGGTGCAACACCGGCTCGGTATACCCATTAGGCTGCTTGGTCCCTTCAATTACCAACTCCACCGCTGCCTGGAACGCGATATTGCTGTCGAAATCCGGCGCCAACGGACGATACAACGTGTCCCCGGCATTCTGACGGTCCACCACCGGCGCCATGCGCTTGAGGCTTTCCATCACCTGGTCTTGGTTGACGACGCCGTGGCGCAGCCAGTTGGCAATGTGCTGGCTGGAGATACGCAAGGTGGCGCGGTCTTCCATCAGGCCCACATCGTTGATGTCCGGTACTTTCGAACAGCCAACGCCCTGGTCAATCCAACGGACCACATAGCCAAGGATGCCCTGGGCGTTGTTGTCCAGTTCATTGCGGATCTCTTCGTCCGACCAATCGGTGTTGCTGGCCAGAGGAATGGTGAGGATATCGTCCACCGAGGCGCGTTCGCGCTTGGCCAGTTCGGCCTGGCGGGCAAATACGTCGACCTTGTGATAGTGCAACGCGTGTAGCGCCGCAGCGGTCGGCGACGGTACCCAGGCGGTGTTGGCACCGGCCAATGGATGGGCGATTTTCTGCTCAAGCATCGCCGCCATCAGGTCGGGCATGGCCCACATGCCTTTACCGATTTGTGCACGGCCTTGCAGGCCGGTGCTCAAGCCGATATCGACGTTCCAGTTTTCGTAGGCGCCGATCCATTTTTCCGCCTTCATGGCGGCCTTGCGCACCATCGCGCCGGCTTCCATGGAGGTGTGGATTTCGTCGCCGGTACGGTCGAGGAAGCCGGTGTTGATAAACACCACGCGCTCGCTGGCGGCCTTGATGCAGGCCTTGAGGTTGACCGTGGTACGGCGCTCCTCGTCCATGATCCCGACTTTGAGCGTGTTGCGCGCCAGGTTCAGCACCTCTTCGATGCGACCGAACAACTCGTTGGTGAACGCGGCTTCTTCCGGGCCGTGCATCTTCGGTTTGACGATGTACACCGAGCCTGTGCGGCTGTTCTTGCGCGTGTTGTTGCCATTGAGGCTGTGAATCGCCGCCAGGCTGGTGATCAGGCCGTCGAGGATGCCTTCGGGCACTTCGTTGCCGTCTTTGTCGAGGATCGCGTCGATGGTCATCAGGTGGCCAACGTTGCGCACGAACAGCAGCGAACGGCCGTGCAGGGTCACGTCGTTACCGTCGATGCCGGTGTAGACGCGATCAGGGTTCATGGTACGAGTAAAGGTCTTGCCGCCCTTGGCCACTTCTTCGGCCAGGTCGCCCTTCATCAGGCCGAGCCAGTTGCGGTAGATCACCACCTTATCATCGGCATCCACGGCGGCAACGGAGTCTTCGCAGTCCATGATGGTGGTCAGCGCGGCTTCCATCAGCACGTCTTTGACGCCGGCGGCATCGGTCTGGCCGACCGGAGTGCTGGCGTCGATCTGCAACTCGAAGTGCAGGCCGTTGTGTTTGAACAGGAGCGCAATCGGCTCGGCCGCGGGGCCCTGGAAACCTATCAACTGGGCATCGTCACGCAGGCCGCTGTTGCTGCCGCCTTTGAGGCTGACGATCAGCTTGCCGTCGACGATCTTGTAGCCGGTGGAGTCGACGTGGCTGCCGGCGCTCAGCGGTGCGGCTTCGTCGAGGAAGGCGCGGGCGAAGGCGATGACCTTGTCGCCACGCACCTTGTTGTAGCCCTTGCCCTTTTCGGCGCCGTTGGCTTCGCTGATGGCGTCGGTGCCGTACAACGCGTCATACAGCGAGCCCCAGCGCGCATTCGAGGCGTTGAGGGCAAAGCGCGCATTCATCACCGGCACCACCAGTTGCGGGCCGGCCATGCGCGCGATTTCGTCGTCGACGTTTTGGGTCGAGGCCTGGAAGTCTGCGGCTTCTGGCAGCAGGTATCCAATGTCTTGCAGGAAGGCTTTGTAGGCCACCGGGTCGTGGGCCTGGCCGGCGTGAGTCTTGTGCCAGGTATCGATCCGCGCCTGGAAATCGTCGCGTTTGGCGAGTAGGGCTTTGTTCTTCGGTGCCAGGTCGTGGATGACCTTGTCGGCACCGGCCCAGAACTGGTCGGCAGTAATGCCGGTACCGGGAATGGCTTCGTTGTTCACGAAGTCGAACAGGACTTTGGCGACCTGCAGGCCACCGACTTGAACGTGTTCAGTCATTGCTTGCCTCACTCTGCGGAGCTTATGCGCTTTTTCAGATTTTCATTATGTAGTGCACGGTTGGGCATACTACATGATGACTTGCGGTTGTGAAAATTAGACTAAATACGTCGTTTAGCGACCCACTTTGGTCGTACGGTCACAGCGGAGAACCGGATGTTCTCAAAAAACTATTGGATTGTTCCAGATAAATATAAAAATGGTACACGATTTGTTTTCGAGGGCTCCCGGGTCCACCTTGTAGATTGAATTCCAGAGGGCTTCGCCATGGACCATCTTGTACTCACAATTATCGCCGCCGACAAACCCGGCCTGGTTGAACGCATCGCGCAGAACATTGCCGCCCACGGTGGTAACTGGCTGGAAAGCCGCATGGCCCACATGGCCGGGCAGTTTGCCGGGATCCTGCGGGTCAGCGTGCCGACGGAGCAACGTCAGGCACTGGTGGGCGCGCTGGAAGACTTATCCACACACGGCATACGCGTGCTGGTGGGCGAGGGCAGTACAGGGCAGGCGGCAGTGTCCAAATCGATTGTGATGACGCTGGTGGGCAATGACCGCTCGGGCATCGTGCGCGAGATTACTGCGCTGTTGAGCCAGCAGGGTGTCAACGTGGAGCGCTTGAGTACCGATGTACGCCCGGCGCCCATGAGCGGGGACCCCTTGTTCAACGCCGAGGCTTTGTTGCAGGTGCCGTCCACGTTGTCTCTGGAGCGCTTGCAGGAATCGCTCGAGACCTTGGCCGACGATTTGATGGTGGAACTGCGCAACGAGGAATAACCACCCACAGGGTTATGCATGGAAATCTTGCATGGGCCTGTGGATAACCTGTAGAGACCCGGCGCCAGGCCACGTCGGCCGGACTTCTCCGTCAGCTGAGCAAAAAACGAGCAGTTTCAAGGGCTTGTGCACAAATGGCGGGGATCAGGCTGTGGATAACCTTGGGGTGAAACGCTGCAAGCCACGGGCGCCGTGGCTTGCAAAGGTTTGTGCGTTATTTGATCAGCGTTTGCGCACCGTCAGCCATGCATCCACGCTGTAGATCACCAGCCCGGCCCAGATGAAGGCGAAGGCAATCAGCGTGGCTGGCGCCAGGTGTTCGCCGAACAGCAATACCGCTTCCAACAGCACCAGGGTCGGCGCCACGTACTGCAAGAAGCCCAGTGCGGTATAGGGCAAATGCCGTGCTGCGGCGTTGAAGCAGACCAATGGAATCAGGGTTACCGGGCCTGCGGCCACCAACCACCAGGCTTCGGAGGTGCTCCAGAATTCCAGTTGTGCACTGTGGGCCGATGGATTGAACAGCAACCAGGCGACGGCAATCGGCACCAGCATCCAGGTTTCCACCACCAGCCCCGGAAGTGCCTTGACCGGGGCCTGTTTACGGATCAAGCCGTAGAAACCGAACGTCAACGCCAGCGCCAGCGACACCCATGGCAAGCTACCCACCTGCCACACTTGTTGCGCCACACCGACCGCTGCCAACCCCACCGCCACCCATTGCAGGCGGCGCAGGCGTTCACCGAGGATCAACATACCCAACAGCACATTCACCAGCGGGTTGATGTAGTAACCCAGGCTGGCTTCAAGCATGCGCCCACTGTTCACCGACCACACATAGGTCAGCCAGTTGGCCGCGATCAGCGAACCGCTGAGTGCCAGGATCGCCAGGCGCTTGGGGTTGTCACGCAGTTCGCGAAACCAGCCAGGGTGCTTCCACACCATCAACAGCAAGCCGCCGAACAGCGCTGACCACAGCACGCGGTGCACGATGATCTCGGCGGCGGGCACGCTGGCGATGGCTTTGAAATAGAGCGGGAACAGACCCCAGATGACGTAGGCGCTCAGGCCCAGGATGTACCCCTTGCGAGGGTTGGCGGCTTGCATTGCAGAATCCTTGCTTAGGCAGCTAACAAAGCGCGATTGTAAGGATATTTGTCAGATAATGGGGACTTGCTTGGCAATGGGGATTTTTATGTGGGAGGGGGGCTTGCTCCCACATAAAGCAAAGCAGTCAGAAGAGTTTTAGCGGTTCTTCATTGAGCGCCGACAGTTGCTCACGCAACGCCAGCACCTGGTCGCCCCAATACCGCTCGGTGCCAAACCAGGGGAAGCTGTGGGGAAACGCCGGATCGTCCCAGCGCCGTGCCAGCCAGGCGCTGTAGTGCATCAGGCGCAAGGCGCGCAACGGTTCGATCAGGGCCAGTTCGCGAGGGTCGAAGTCGTGGAACTCCTGGTAGCCGTCCATCAGTTCCGACAGCTGGCCCAGGCATTCCTGGCGGTCGCCAGCGAGCATCATCCACAGGTCTTGCACCGCCGGGCCCATGCGGCAGTCGTCGAGGTCGACGATATGGAACATCTCGTCGCGGCACATCATGTTGCCGGGGTGGCAATCACCGTGCATGCGGATGTTCTTGTGCGGCGTGGCTTTATAAACCTCTTCCACACGCTTGAGCAGGTCGCGGGCCACGGATTCATAGGCCGGCAACAGGCTTTTGGGAATGAAGTTGCCTTCGAGCAAGGTGGTGAGGGAGTCGTGACCGAAGTTCTTCACGCCCAGGGCTTCGCGATGTTCGAACGGGCGGGTGGACCCCACGGCGTGCAAACGGCCGAGCAACTGCCCAAGGCGATAAAGCTGGTCGAGGTTGCCTGGCTCCGGCGCGCGGCCGCCACGGCGGGGAAACAGGGTGAAGCGGAAACCTGCGTGTTCGAACAGGCTCTCGCCGTTGTGAATCAGCGGGGCCACCACGGGTACTTCGCACTCGGCCAGTTCGAAGGTAAAGCGGTGCTCTTCGAGGATCGCCTCGTTGGTCCAGCGTTGGGGCCGGTAGAACTTGGCGATCAGCGGTTCGGCGTCTTCGATACCCACCTGGTACACGCGGTTTTCGTAGCTGTTGAGCGCCAACACGCGCGCATCGCTGAGAAAGCCGATGCTTTCGACGGCGTCCAGGACCAGATCAGGGGTGAGTGTTTCAAACGGGTGGGCCATGCGAACTCCTGCGCGCAGCAGGGCGCCGCGTCCGGCCGGGTATGGTAACGCACCGGGGCAGGGATAGGTGGTGGCTGTGCAACTGCTATCGGGAGCAAGCCCCCTCCCACAATTTTGATTTGCGAATACATTCAAGTGTGGGAGGGGGCTTGCCCCCGATGAGGCCCTGTCAGGCGCCGACAATCCCACCATCATCCCGCCGAATCGCCATCACCGACGAACGTGGCTTGCCATTGGGCAGATGCTCAGGCCAGGTTGACCCCCCGGTTTCGCCTGGATGCTGAATGCCCACGAACAGCGTCTTCTGATCCGGCGCAAAACTGATCCCGGTGACCTCACACGCCACCGGCCCGACCATGAAACGGCGGATTTCCCCGGTGCTCGGGTCGGCACACAGCATCTGGTTGTTGCCCATGCCGGCAAAGTCGCCCGCGTTGCTGTAGTCGCCGTCGGTGAGGATCCACAGGCGCCCGGCCTTGTCGAAGCCCAGGCCATCGGGGCTGTTGAACATGTTCTGTGGGTTGATATTGGACGAGCCGCCCTTCGGTGTACCACCGTGCACACCCGGGTTACCGGCCACTACGAACAGGTCCCAGGTAAAGTCTGTGGCGCCGTGGTTATCGGCGTCGGCTTTCCAGCGCAGGATCTGGCCGTAGACGTTTTTCTCTCGCGGGTTGGGGCCGCCCACCGGCTGGCCGTCTTCGCCGCGCTTGGCGTTGTTGGTCAGGGTGCAATAGACCTGGCCGTCGGTGGGGCTGACGACGATCCATTCCGGGCGGTCCATGCGCGTGGCCTTCACTACGCTGGCGGCCAGGCGCGCATGGATCAGCACCTCGGCCTGGTTGGCGAAACCGCTGCCGGCGTCGATGCCGTTTTTGCCATGGCTGAGTTCAACCCATTGGCCCTTGCCCTTGGGATGGTCGGCGTTACCGTCGCCCGCATCGAAGATGGCCACGTACAAGGTGCCGTGGTCGAGCAGGTCTTTGTTGGCTTTCGGATTGCTGTGGTTGATCTGATCGCGGCTGACGAACTTGTAGATGAACTCGCCGCGTTCGTCGTCGCCCATGTACACCACAGCGCGGCCGTCGCGCGTTTCGGCCAGCGCCGCGTTTTCATGTTTGAAGCGGCCCAGGGCCGTGCGCTTGACCGGAGTGGATTGCGGATCGAACGGGTCGATTTCCACCACCCAGCCATGGCGGTTGAGTTCGTTGGGGTTCTTGGCCATGTCGAAGCGTGGGTCGTGCGGGTGCCAGTTGATGTCTTTGCTGGCGGCCACTACGCCGTAGCGTTTCTGCCCGGCGTCGAACGCTTGCTGCGGGTTGCTGCTGCCGAAGCAGTCGGTGAAGTTCTCTTCGCAGGTCAGGTAGGTGCCCCACGGTGTCTTGCCGTTGGCGCAGTTCTGAAAAGTACCAAGGACTTTCTTGCCGGTTTTGTCGGCAGCGGTTTTCAACCAGTCATGGCCGGCAGCGGGGCCGCTCACGCGGATCGGTGAATTGCCATGGATGCGCCGGTTGTAGCGTGAGTCCTGGACGAACTGCCAGGTGTCGCCCTTGCGCCGTACTTCGATCACCGAAACGCCCTCGCTGGCCAGGGCCTTGCGTACCTCCTCGGCCGATTGCGGCGCGCCGCCGTGGGCGTAGAGGTAGCGGTAGTTGGTGTATTCGTTGTTGATCGCCATCAAGGCACGGTTGTCGTCGCCCGGGAACGGAAACAGGCTCATGCCGTCGTTGTTGTCGCCAAATTGCTGTTCCTGGGCCTTGGCTGTGCCATTGCCCGACGGGTCGAAAGCCGGGGCGTTCTTGTGCAGCGGCTGGCCCCAACTGATCAGCACAGAAGCGCTGTAGCCAGGGGGCAGGGTGATGGTGTCGCTGGTGGCGGCGGCGATGCTGGTAAAACCCAGCAGCGGGCTGGCGGAGGCAGCATTCACCGCCAGGGCGCTGCGGCTCAGCAGGTTACCGCCGAGGAACATCGCGGCGCCGCACAGGGCGCCCGCGCCGATAAAGCGACGGCGGGTCAGGCCGACCATTTGTTCAAGGTCAGTGGCTTGGTTTTCTTCTAATAGGCTCATCTCAGGCTCCCGCGATTTTTGCAGATACCTTAAGGAGCGACTGTGACCAAATTGTTGCAGCCTGAAGACGTTATACCGGGGTCCCGAGCAGCACATTGCTGGGTGCGAATTGCACCTGGATCGGCTGGCCCTCGGCAGCGTTGAGTACCAGGAGTGCAGCGGGCGGTGCCAGCGCGCATAACACCTGGCCGTTGGGCAAGGCGATACGCACCTCGCTGGGGCCGTCCTGAGCATCTAGAATCGTCTCGATCACACCGCTCATGCAATTGTGTCCAGGTGTTTCTGGGTGCCCGATCGCCCGCAATTCCAGCCATCCCGCTTTGATCAGGGCGACCACTTCCACGCCGGCCTGCAGCTCCAGTCGTTGGGTGCTGTCGTGGGTAATCTGGGCGTCGAGGTACAGGTCGCCGGCCAGTTGCAGGCGAATCCTGTCGTTGCGGCCCTGGCTGTCGATGGCGATGACCTGGCCGTGCAATTGGTTGCGCGCACTGGTGCGCAGCATCAAGCGGCCGAGCAGGTTGAAGTCACTGGCCGCTTCGTCCGAACCGAGCAGCTCGGCCTGCAGCACTTGCAGGCGCTGATAAAGGCGCAGCACTCGTTCACCTTCTTGCGTCAGCTTGGCGCCGCCACCGCCTTTGCCCCCGACGCTGCGTTCCACCAGCGGTTTTTGCGCCAGGTTGTTCAGTTCATCGATGGCGTCCCAGGCGGCCTTGTAACTCAACCCCGCACTTTTGGCGGCGCGGGTGATGGAGCCCTGCTCGGCGATATGCCCCAGCAAGGCAATGCGTTGGGGGCGACGGATGATGTGCTGGCTGAGTGGGCTGGGCAGAGACATGGGCATACGCTTGGATGAGATAAGCCGACGTTGCCGCTCTGAAGCAGGGGAGTCAAGTCAGGGGCCGGGCTTGGGGGTGCGGGCCAGGCAATAGACATCGACCTGGCGTGCGCCGGCGCCCATCAATAACCGCGCCAGGCTGTGGGCGGTAGCGCCGGTGGTGAGTACATCGTCCACCAGCGCCAGGTGTTGCCCTGCGACTTGAGCGCCGGGCGCCAGGGCAAAGGCGTTGAGCAGGTTACGCTTACGCGTCTTGGCGTCGAGGTCTTGCTGCGCCACGGTTTCAAGCGGGCGCAGCAGCGCGTGCTCATTGAGGGGAATGTCGAGCGCGCTACTGAGCCAGCGAGCCACCATCTGCGCCTGGTTAAAGCCGCGTTGGCGCAGGCGTTTGCGGGCCATGGGGACCGGCAGTAGATAGTCGGGGCGGTTGAGTTCGGCGTTATCGAAGCGGTGTTGCAGGTGCTGCCCCAGCAGGCGCGCCAGCATGTGGCCCAGCGGCCAGCGCGCCTGATGCTTGAAGCGGCTGACCAGGGTGTCGATGGGGAAACTGTAGGTCCAGGGTGCGATCACCTGGTTAAAGGCCGGAGGGTGTTTTTGGCACTGGCCGCAGATCAACCCGTCCATCGGCAAAGGCAAGGCGCACTGCTCACAGTGCTCAAGCAGCCATGGCAGTTCTGTTTCGCAGATATTGCATACGTTATCGGCGGAGTCTGTGAATTCGTCACAGATCAGACAGGTTTGTTTGTTTTTTAACCAGATGTAAACTTCGTGTTTGTACTCAGGTTGACAGTGCATGAATCTTCCTTAAATATGCCGAGCATCCGTGTCGTGCCTGTGGGTATTGCCCTTCCCGCAGCGTTAGCCAAAGCATAATCAAGGAATCGCCCATGAGCGCCAGCACCTCTGCCACCCTGCGTCACGACTGGTCTTTGGCCGAAGTCAAAGCCCTGTTCGTGCAGCCGTTCAATGACCTGTTGTTCCAGGCGCAGACCGTGCACCGCGCGCATTTCGACGCCAACCGCGTGCAGGTATCGACCCTGCTGTCGATCAAGACCGGCGCCTGCCCGGAAGATTGCAAATATTGTCCGCAGTCGGGCCACTACAACACCGGCCTGGAAAAAGAGAAGCTGATGGAGGTGCAGAAGGTCCTCGAAGAGGCCGCCCGCGCCAAGGCCATCGGCTCGACGCGCTTTTGCATGGGCGCGGCGTGGAAACACCCGTCGGCCAAAGACATGCCCTACGTGCTGGAGATGGTCAAAGGCGTAAAGGCCATGGGCCTGGAAACCTGCATGACCCTGGGCCGTCTCGATCAGGACCAGACCGAAGCGCTGGCCCAGGCCGGCCTGGATTACTACAACCATAACCTCGACACATCGCCAGAGTTCTACGGCTCGATCATCACCACCCGTACCTACAGCGAGCGCTTGCAAACCCTGGCCTACGTGCGTGATTCGGGGATGAAGATCTGCTCGGGCGGCATCCTCGGCATGGGCGAGTCCCTCGACGACCGTGCCAACCTGCTGATCCAACTGGCCAACCTGCCAGAGCATCCGGAGTCGGTGCCGATCAACATGCTCGTGAAGGTGGCTGGTACGCCGTTGGAGAACGCCGAGGACATCGACCCCTTCGACTTCATCCGTATGCTGGCGGTGGCGCGCATCCTGATGCCGCAATCCCACGTGCGCCTGTCCGCTGGCCGCGAAGCCATGAACGAGCAGATGCAGGCCCTGGCGTTTTTTGCCGGCGCCAACTCGATCTTCTACGGCGATAAATTGCTGACCACCGCCAACCCTCAGGCTGACAAGGACATGCAGCTGTTCGCACGCCTGGGCATCCTGCCCGAAGCTCGTGAAGAGCACGCCGATGAAGTGCATCAGGCGGCGATCGAGCAGGCGCTGGTGGAGCAAAAGAGCAGCGAGCAGTTCTATAACGCCGCTGTTTGATCGAGGCCAGCATGTCTTTTGATCTCGCCGCGCGCCTCGCGGCCCGCCGTGCCGAACATCTTTACCGTCAACGCCCGTTGCTTCAGAGCCCCCAAGGCCCTGAAGTGGTGGTGGATGGCCAGCCATTGCTGGCGTTCTGCAATAACGATTACCTGGGCCTGGCCAATCACCCGCAGGTGATCGAAGCCTGGCGCGCCGGTGCGGCCCGCTGGGGCGTGGGTGGCGGCGCTTCGCATTTGGTGGTGGGCCACGTCACGCCGCACCATGAGTTGGAAGAAGCCCTGGCTGACTTGACCGGGCGCCCGCGTGCGTTGCTGTTTACCACCGGCTATATGGCCAACCTGGGCGCGGTCACGGCGCTGGTGGGGCAGGGCGATACGGTGCTGGAAGATCGCCTCAACCATGCTTCGTTGCTGGATGCCGGCTTATTGTCCGGGGCGCGATTCAACCGCTACCTGCATAACGACGCGGACAGCCTGGCCAAGCGCCTGGAAAAGGCCACCGGCAGTACGCTGGTGGTCACCGATGGTGTGTTCAGCATGGACGGCGACCTGGCCGACCTGCCAGCGCTGGCCCGGGAAGCCAGGGCCAAAGGTGCCTGGCTGATGGTGGATGATGCCCATGGTTTTGGCCCGCTGGGCGCCCATGGCGGCGGCATCGTCGAACATTTTGGCTTGAGCCAGGACGATGTACCGGTGCTGGTTGGCACCTTGGGCAAAGCCTTCGGCACCGCCGGGGCATTTGTGGCAGGCAGTGAAGACTTGATCGAAAGCCTGATCCAGTTTGCCCGGCCGTATATCTACACCACCAGCCAGCCACCGGCACTGGCCTGCGCCACCCTCAAAAGCCTGGAGTTGCTGCGCAGCGAACACTGGCGGCGTGAGCACCTCAATGGGTTGATCCGCCAGTTCCGTCGCGGTGCCGAGCAGTTGGGCCTGGCATTGATGGACAGCTTTACGCCGATCCAGCCGATCCTGATCGGCGACAGCGCCCGGGCGTTGCAGCTGTCACAGATGCTGCGCGAGCGTGGGCTGATGGTGACTGCAATCCGCCCTCCGACTGTTCCGGCCGGCAGTGCAAGGTTGCGCGTGACATTGACGGCCGCGCACAGCGAAGCGCAGGTGCAGCTATTGTTAAACGGATTAGAGCAATGTTTCCGGTTGTTGAACGCAGCGGAGCCCGACCATGCGTGATCGCCTGATACTGCTGCCCGGTTGGGGGCTCGGTGTGTCGCCGCTGGAACCGTTGGCCGCGGCACTGCAGGGCCTCAACGAGCACCTGCGGGTACAGATCGAACCCTTGCCGGCGCTGGACTCCAGCGATCTGGATGAGTGGCTTGACGAGCTCGATGCGACGCTGCCGGACGATGTCTGGCTCGGGGGCTGGTCGCTGGGTGGGATGCTCGCTTCAGAGTTGGCGGCGCGCCGTGGTGAGCGTTGCTGCGGTTTGCTGACCCTGGCGAGCAACCCGTGTTTCGTCGCCCATGATGGTTGGCCCCACGGGATGCCCGCCGAGACCTTCGATGCGTTTCTGGCGGGCTGCCACGCCGACTCTCAGGTCACCCTCAAGCGCTTCGGCCTGTTGTGTGCCAAGGGCGCGCAGGAGCCTCGCGGGCTCTCGCGTTTGCTGGTCAGCGGTGCGCCGCATACCGCCCCCAGCGTATTGATGCCCGGCCTGGAGCTGCTGGCCCAACTGGATACCCGGGCGGCCTTGCAGGCATTTCGCGGGCCGCAGTTGCATCTGTTTGCCGGCCTGGATGGGCTGGTGCCTGCCGAAGCCGCCAGTGACCTGCTGGCGTTGCTCCCGGATGTAGAAGTCGGCCTGATTGAGCAGGCCGGTCACGCGTTTCTTCTGGAAGACCCCCACGGTGTAGCGGGGGCCATCCAGGCTTTTTTGCATGAGTGTGTTGATGACTGACTTATCCCACCCTTGTCTGCCGGGTGCCTTGCCGGACAAGCGCCAGGTTGCTGCCTCGTTCTCCCGTGCAGCGGCCAGCTACGACAGCGTGGCCGAGTTGCAGCGCGCGGTCGGGCATGAATTGCTCCGCCGTTTGCCCAGCGAGCTTTCGCCACACCGCTGGCTGGATATGGGTTGCGGCACAGGGTATTTCAGTCGAGTGCTGGGTGAGCGTTTGCCCGGGAGCGAGGGCGTGGCGCTGGATATCGCCGAAGGCATGCTCAACCACGCGCGTCCGTTGGGCGGCGCCGCGCATTTCATGGCTGGCGATGCTGAACGCTTGCCGCTGAAGGCTGACAGCTTCGAGCTGCTCTTCTCCAGCCTCGCTGTGCAATGGTGTGCCAACTTCGATGCAGTGCTCAGCGAAGCTCAGCGCGTATTGCAACCTGGCGGTGTGTTGGCGTTCGCAAGCCTGTGCGTGGGTACCCTGGATGAACTGCGCGAAAGCTGGCGAGCGGTAGACGGCCTGGTGCACGTCAATCGCTTTCGCACCTTCGAGGCTTATCAGCAGTTATGTGCGGCCAGCGGCTTGCGGGTGGTGAGCCTTGCGCGACAGCCCCATGTGCTGCATTACCCGGATGTGCGCAGCCTGACCCACGAGCTCAAAGCGTTGGGCGCCCATAACCTCAACCCCGGCCGCCCCGGCGGCTTGACGGGGCGCGCGCGGATTGTTGCACTGGTAGACGCATACGAGCAGTTCCGTCAGGCTCAGGGCCTGCCCGCCACGTATCAGGTGGTGTACGCCGTACTGGAGAAACCGCTATGAGCGTCGCTTACTTCATCACCGGCACCGACACCGATGTGGGCAAGACCACTATCGCGGCCGGCCTGTTGCATGCTGCCAGGCTCGCGGGCAAAAGCACGGCCGCCGGGAAGCCGGTGGCGTCGGGGTGCCGGTTGACTGCCCAGGGTTTGCGCAATGCCGATGCCCTGGCGTTGCTGGCCGAGTGCTCATTGCCGCTCAGTTATGCCGAGGTCAACCCGGTGGCATTCGAGCCGGCTATCGCGCCGCATCTGGCTGCGCGCGAGGCGGGCGTGGGGTTGACGGTGCAATCGTTGCTCAAGCCGATGCAACAGATTCTGGCCCGTGGAGCCGACTTTACCTTGATCGAAGGGGCGGGCGGCTGGCGCGTGCCCTTGGCCGATCAGGCCAACCTGTCTGACCTGGCCATCGCGCTCAAACTGCCGGTGATCCTGGTGGTGGGTGTGCGCCTGGGCTGCATCAGCCACGCGTTGTTGACCGCCGAAGCGATCGCACGGGACGGCTTGCCGCTGGCCGGTTGGGTGGCGAATATCATCGATCCCAAGACCTCCCGTCTGGAAGAAAACCTCGCCACCCTGGCCGAGCGCTTGCCGGCGCCCTGCCTGGGGCGCGTGCCGAAGCTCAAGGATGCAGGTGCCGCCGCCGTGGCGGAGTACCTGGAGTTGGACCTGCTTGACTGATTTTGGCTATCGCAAGGCATTATGCCATTAGTGTTTTTGACGGGCCTTTTGCCGGGATGTCTGCTTCAATCCACCTTCACGATTCTCTCAAGGCAGGCTTAAGCCATGGAAATCTCTGGAAGCAGCGCGTTTTATTCGGGCCTGAGCAGTATTCAGACCGGGCAGAGCCGTGTCGACCAGGCGGCCGGCAAGATTGCCAGCGCCGCAACAGCCCAGCCATCGGCCGCGCAAAGCGATCGTCTGCAAGCCAATGACCGCGCCCAAGCATCAAGCTCGGCGAGCAATATGGTGGAAATGGCCCAGGGCAAGTTTCAAGTCGAGCTGGGGGCAAAAGTCGCCAAGGCTTCGGATGAAATGCTCGGTACGTTGATCGATACCTACGCCTGATCCCGTCCCACCCTGTAGGAGCGAGCTTGCTCGCGAAAAACGCCAACGATAACGCGTGCCGCCTGAACTGGCGCGGTGTGCTGATGTCCTTCGCGAGCAAGCTCGCTCCTACATAAAACTTCATCTTTCCTGAAAATTCTGTGTGGCATCCCGCCGCAGGCCTTGCCGTGCCTGGCGATGACCTGCGTCAAGACAAACGGCATCTGGCCGACGCTTGACAACCCTGGGTCGTAAACGTATGTTTCAAACACCTGTTTGACCGCCATAACAAATCCACGCGGTTGTTCATCCCAGATACATCAGCAGAGGTTTATCGCTATGCCTGACTACAAGGCCCCCTTGCGTGATATTCGCTTCGTTCGTGACGAACTGCTCGGTTATGAAGCGCACTATCAGAGCCTGCCGGCTTGCCAGGACGCTACCCCGGACATGGTCGACGCCATCCTCGAAGAAGGCGCCAAGTTCTGTGAGCAAGTGCTGGCACCGCTGAACCGCGTGGGCGACATCGAAGGGTGTACCTGGAGTGAGTCAGGCGTTAAGACCCCTACCGGTTTCAAAGAAGCCTACAAACAGTTCGTCGAAGGCGGCTGGCCGAGCCTGGCCCATGACGTGGAGCACGGTGGCCAAGGCCTGCCGGAGTCCCTGGGCCTGGCTGTGAGCGAAATGGTCGGCGAAGCCAACTGGTCGTGGGGCATGTACCCTGGCCTGTCCCATGGCGCGATGAACACCATTTCCGAGCACGGCACCCCCGAGCAGCAAGACGCTTACCTGACCAAACTGGTGTCGGGCGAATGGACCGGCACCATGTGCCTGACCGAGCCACACTGCGGTACCGACCTGGGCATGCTGCGCACCAAGGCCGAGCCTCAGGCTGACGGCTCCTACAAAGTCTCCGGCACCAAGATCTTCATCTCGGCCGGTGAACACGACATGGCCGACAACATCGTCCACATCGTACTGGCCCGCCTGCCCGACGCACCGGCCGGCACCAAAGGCATCTCGCTGTTTATCGTGCCCAAGTTCCTGCCCAACGCCGATGGTTCGGTGGGCGAGCGCAACGCGGTCACCTGTGGTTCCCTGGAACACAAGATGGGCATCCACGGCAACGCCACCTGCGTGATGAACTTCGACGCAGCCACCGGTTTCCTGATCGGCCCGGCGAACAAAGGCCTGAACTGCATGTTCACCTTTATGAACACCGCTCGCCTGGGCACCGCCCTGCAAGGCTTGGCCCACGCCGAAATCGGCTTCCAGGGCGGCCTGAAATATGCGCGTGATCGCCTGCAAATGCGCTCCCTGACCGGCCCTAAAGCACCGGAAAAAGCCGCTGACCCGATCATCGTGCACCCAGACGTACGCCGCATGCTGCTGACCATGAAAGCCTTCGCCGAAGGTAACCGCGCGATGGTGTACTTCACCGCCAAGCAAGTGGACATCGTCAAGTACGGCACCGACGACGAAGCCAAGAAACAGGCCGATGGCCTGCTGGCATTCATGACCCCGATCGCCAAGGCGTTCATGACCGAAGTCGGTTTTGAATCGGCCAACCACGGCGTGCAGATCTACGGTGGCCACGGCTTCATCGCCGAGTGGGGCATGGAACAGAACGTGCGCGACAGCCGTATTTCGATGCTGTACGAAGGCACCACTGGCATCCAGGCCCTGGACTTGCTCGGCCGCAAAGTGCTGATGACCCAAGGCGAAGCGCTCAAGGGCTTTACCAAGATTGTGCACAAGTTCTGCCAGGCCAACGAAGGTAACGAAGCGGTTAAAGAGTTCGTGGCACCGCTGGCGGCACTGAACAAGGAGTGGGGCGAGTTGACCATGAAGGTCGGCATGGCCGCGATGAAAGACCGCGAAGAAGTCGGTGCCGCTTCGGTGGATTACCTGATGTACTCCGGCTACGCGTGCCTGGCGTACTTCTGGGCCGACATGGCGCGCCTGGCCGCCGAGAAACTGGCTGCCGGCACCAGCGAAGAGGCGTTCTACACCGCCAAGTTGCAGACCGCGCGCTTCTACTTCCAGCGCATCCTGCCGCGTACCCGTACCCACGTGGCAACCATGCTGTCGGGCGCCAACAACCTGATGGACATGAAAGAAGAAGACTTCGGCCTGGCTTACTAAGCCTTACCGGTTCTTTCTGAAACCGCCGCCTCCCTCGGGACGCGGCGGTTTTTTTTGCCCTTCTACAGAGTGTGGGCATAAAAAACCGCAGTAATGCACTCAGGGATTACAACCCGCTGCCGTTACAGTAGTGGCAATGTGATACGTGTCAGCCCGGTTGTGCTTAACTGGCTGCATAAAGGCACAGTGCCACTATTTTTGCGGGTCGGAGTTTTACCCTTGTCACGCGTGTCTGCTGTACGTTTCAGTCATTTCCTACCTTCGCTGCTGCTGTTGCTGGCCGGGCTTTCGGCTGCGTACGTCAAGGACCTCAACGTCTTCTTCACCTCGCTCTTCAACGTGTTGCCGACCCTGGTCCTGCTGCTCGGCGGCGCCTACTGCGCGGTCTATCGGCGCCAGCGTGAACTGTTCCTGATGATCACGGTGTACGTCGCCTATTTCCTGCTGGATACCCAGACCGATTTCTACCGCGACAATGGTCGCGTGCGTGACGACGCCGCGGTGGTGTTCCACCTGTGTTGCCTGCTGTTGCCGCTGCTGTTCAGCATCTACGCGCTGTGGCAGGAAAAAACCCATCTGTTCCGTGATTTCGTCGCCCGCTGCGCGGTGTTGCTGGCGGTGGGCAGTGTGGCGCTGGCCCTGGAGCAAAGTTTCCCCCAGGCTTTGCTGGGCTGGTTGGCGGAGATTCGCTGGCCGATGCTGCATGGCGCGTGGATGAGCCTGATCCAGCTGTCCTATCCCATGTTCCTGATCGGCTTCCTTACCCTGGCCGCCCAGTATTGGTATCAGCCGCGCCCGCTGCACGCTGCCCAATTGGTGGGGTTTTTGGGCCTGTTCTGGATGTTGCCGCAAACCTTCATCCTGCCGTTCACCCTCAACATCATGTGCAGCCAAGTGATGTTAATGATTGCTGCCGGTGTGGCCCACGAAGCCTATCAAATGGCGTTCCGCGACGAACTGACCGGCTTGCCGGGACGACGCGCCCTCAACGAACGCATGCAACGGCTGGGGCGCAACTATGTGCTGGCGATGAGTGACGTTGATCACTTCAAACGTTTCAACGACACCCATGGCCACGACGTGGGCGACCAGGTGCTGCGCCTGGTGGCGAGCAAGCTGTCCAAGGTCAACGGCGGCGGGCGCGCCTACCGGTATGGCGGTGAAGAATTTGCCGTGGTGTTTGCCGGCAAGACCTTGGATGAATGCATGCCGCACCTGGAGGAGATTCGCGAGATCATTGCCGGCTACGCCATCAAGTTGCGCAACCCGGATCGTCCTTATGACGACCATCAAGGCCGTCAACGGCGTGCGGGCAGCGGTGCCTCCAGCGTGTCGGTGACGGTCAGCATCGGCGTGGCCGAGCGTCAGGCCGAGCAGCGTAACCCTGAAGAGGTGCTCAAGTCCGCCGACCAGGCGCTGTACGCCGCCAAGGGCGCCGGGCGTAACTGCGTGATTGCGGCAGGGCAAAACCGCCGTGGTGCGGTGCGCACGCAAAGCGCTGTGGGTTGAGTCAGCGCGCTGTATTTACTGTGACTTAAAAATACCAGATAGTCACAAGCAGACCCTATGTGTCTGAAAAGTTGTTCGGGTACACTCGTGGTCTGTAAAACCGATCCTATCGAATCACTTTTCATGTTCCCACGAGGTTTGCCATGGCTGATTACAAAGCGCCGTTGCGTGATATGCGCTTCGTCCTCAACGAAGTTTTTGAAGTCGCCAAGACTTGGGCCCAACTGCCGGCATTGGCAGACACCGTTGATGCCGAAACCGTTGAGGCGATCCTCGAAGAGGCCGGCAAGGTTACCGCCAAATCCATCGCGCCCTTGAGCCGCGGCGGCGATGAGCAAGGCTGCCATTGGACCGACGGCGCGGTGCGTACCCCGGACGGTTTCCCCCAGGCTTATGCGACCTACGCCGAAGGCGGCTGGGTGGGTGTGGGCGGCGATCCGACCTATGGCGGCATGGGTATGCCCAAGGCGGTGTCGGCGCAGGTTGAAGAAATGATCAACTCGTCGAGCCTGGCATTCGGCCTGTACCCGATGTTGACCTCCGGCGCCTGTGTCTCGATCAACACCCACGCCAGCGAAGAGCTCAAGGCCGCGTACTTGCCGAAGATGTATTCCGGTGAGTGGGCCGGTTCCATGTGCTTGACCGAAGCCCATGCCGGCACCGACCTGGGCATGATTCGCACCAAGGCCGAGCCTCAGGCGGACGGTTCCTACACGGTCAGCGGCACCAAGATCTTCATCACCGGTGGCGAGCACGACCTGACCGAGAACATCATCCATCTGGTGCTGGCCAAACTGCCGGATGCTCCGGCGGGGCCCAAGGGCATCTCGCTGTTTCTGGTGCCCAAGTTCATGGTGAACGCCGACGGCAGCCTTGGCGCGCGCAACCCGGTGACCTGCGGTTCGATTGAACACAAGATGGGGATCCAGGCGTCCGCGACCTGCGTGATGAACTTCGACGAAGCCGTGGGTTATCTGGTCGGTGAGCCTAACCGTGGCTTGGCGGCGATGTTCACCATGATGAACTACGAGCGTCTGGGGGTGGGCATCCAGGGCCTGGCGTCCGGCGAGCGCTCCTATCAGAACGCGATTGAATACGCCCGCGACCGCCTGCAAAGCCGCTCCCCGCTGGGTGCACAGGCCAAGGATAAAGTGGCAGACCCGATCATCGTGCATCCGGACGTACGCCGTATGCTGCTGACCATGAAGGCGGCCAACGAAGGCGGTCGTGCGTTCTCCACCTACGTGGCGACGCAGTTGGACATCGCCAAGTTCAGCGACGATGCGCAGGCGCGCGAGCGCGCCGATAACCTGGTGGCGTTGTTGACACCCGTGGCCAAGGCGTTCCTCACCGACCTGGGCCTGGAAACCACTGTGCTCGGCCAGCAAGTGTTTGGTGGCCATGGCTACATTCGCGAATGGGGCCAGGAGCAGCTGGTGCGTGACGTGCGCATCACCCAGATCTACGAAGGCACCAACGGCATTCAGGCGCTGGATTTGATGGGACGCAAGATCGTCGGCAGCGGCGGTGCGTTCTACACGCTGTTCGCCGATGAGATCCGCCAGTTCATCGCTGAATCGGGGGCCGAGCTGGCCGAGTTCACCACGCCACTCAGCGCAGCGGTGGATAACCTGGATGAATTGACGGCCTGGGTACTGGACCGCGCCAAGAGCAACGCGAATGAAATCGGCGCAGCGTCGGTGGAGTACTTGCATGCATTCGGCTACATGGCCTACGCCTATATGTGGGCGCGCATGGCCAAGGCCGCGTTGGGCAAAGAGGCCGAGGAGGCTTTCTACGCCAGCAAATTGGGGACTGCACGTTTCTACTTTGCCCGTCTGCTGCCGCGTATCCATTCGTTGAGCGCGTCGGTAAAAGCCGGTAGCGAATCGCTGTTCCTGATGGATGAAGCACTGTTTTAAGGGCCTGTAGGGCGTGTAAGCAATCTCTTACATGACGTGCTGCTAATCGTCCTCTATCGCCAAATTGGATCCACGGATAATCTACTTCACATGGACGTCGCGCAGGAAGCGCAAAGCAACAACACGGACACGTAGGATTCTGCCAGGACGGCGGAGTGAAATGGATGTCAGGGAAACAGTCTGCAAAGCCCCGCTTCGGCGGGGTTTTCTTTTGCCCGCGAAAAAGTCAGGCGCTTGCCTGCGGGGCATTCATCACGTCTTCCAGCAGGGTGCGCAGCAATGCGACGGTGGCCTGTTGGCGTTGCACATCGCGGCAGACCAGCCCCACCTTCAATGGCACCCTCGGTTCGCTCAAGGGTTTCCACAAAAGCGCCTGGCTGTTGTGTTCGTCCTGGGAGCGCCCCGGTAGCACCGTCGCCAGCTTGGTGTGGGGCAGGCTGTCGAGTATTCCCACCATGGTGTTGAGCTCCGCTTGCACCTGCGGGCGCCGCCCCAGGTTGGCCAACTGGCCCTGCCAGATCTGCCTGACTTGAAACTCCTCCCCCAACAGCAGCATCGGTAACTCGGCAGCTTGTTTGAGCGAGACTTTCTTGAATTCGCGCAGCGGATGGTCGTCGGGAATCACCACCTTCAACTCATCTTCATACAGCAGCACACCGTGCAGGCCCGGCTGACGTGGCGGCAGGTAGCTGATGCCAATGTCGAGGGAGCCGTTGAGCAACCGCCGTTCAATCTCAAGCCCCGTCAGTTCGTAAATCTGCACCACCAAATGAGGCTGGGCCTTGCGCACGCGCTCAAGCATTTGCGGCACCAGGCTGGTGTGCACGGTTTGCAGCACACCGATGGCCAGCGTCCGCATGGCCTGGCCCTTGAAGTTGCGTAGCGCTTCGACGGCTTGCTGCATGCCATCAATGAGTGGCAACGCGTGGTTGTATAAAGTGTGCGCCGCCAGGGTCGGCAGTAGCCGCTTGCTGCTGCGTTCGAACAGACTTACATCAAGGTTCTGCTCCAGCTGGCGAATCTGCTGTGACAAGGCCGGTTGCGAGATCGAAAGACGTTCCGCAGCACGCCCTACGTGGCCTTCCTCATACACCGCGACGAAATAACGCAGTTGCTTGAAATCCATAAGGCTTACTTATCGAAAAAGCTGGAAAATCGAAATGGCCGCTGGCCCGCGAGGGGCCTAGTCTAGCGCCTATTCGCAGGGCTTACAGGGCCGGATCGGACAATGAACAGCGTTTTTGTTGATAGCGTTTACATAGGCAAGGCAAAAAAACCTCAGGTGCAATGGTCCGGCCGTAACCACCAAGGTCAGGTTGCAAACGGGGGTAAGTTGTGAATCTGTTCAACATCCGCCGCCCCGTCCCGAGCCTGGATGACCTGATCCAGGATGCCCCACGCGACACGCATTCAACCGAGCATTTGATGCCCACTGTGGCGCGCCCACCTCAAGTGTTTGTGCGCGGCCAGGGCTCGTGGCTGTGGGACAGTGATGAGCGTGCCTATCTGGACTTCAGCCAAGGCAATGCCGCCAACAGCCTGGGCCATAGCCCACAGGTATTGATCAAGGCCCTGGCTGCGCAAACCCAGGCGCTGATCAATCCCGGCAATGGCCTGCACAACCGTGCCCAACTCAATCTCGTCGAGCGTCTTTGCCAGCATACCGGCAGCGACCAGGCTTACCTGCTCAATAGCGGCGCGGAGGCCTGCGAGGCGGCAATCAAACTGGCACGCAAGTGGGGGCAACTGCACCGTGGCGGCGCCTATCGCATTATCAGCGCCAGCAACGGTTGCCATGGACATGGCTTCGCTACGCTGGCGGCTTCGGCCGGTACCTTGGTAAACCGTTTCGAACCGCAATTGCCGGGCTTCAGTCACGTCCCCTTCAATGATCTTCCCGCCCTGCATGCTGCCGTGGATGCCCAGACGGTGGCCATTCTGCTGGAGCCGATCCAGTGCGAAGCTGGCGTGATCCCGGCGACCGAACACTATCTCAAAGGCGTCGAGCGGCTGTGCCGCGAACTGGGGATCCTGCTGATCCTCGACGAAGTGCAAACCGGCATGGGCCGCTGTGGCACCTTGCTTGCCGAGCAACAGTACGGCGTGCATGCCGACATCATCACCCTGGGCAAGGGCCTGGGCGGCGGTGTGCCGTTGGCGGCGCTGCTGGCACGGGGCAAGGCCTGTTGCTTTGAAGTGGGTGAGCTGGAAGGCACCCATCATGGCAATGCATTGATGGCCTCGGCTGGGTTGGCCGTCACCGATACCGTGCTTGAGCCCGGTTTTCTTGAGCATGTACGCGTGTCGGGCTGTCACCTGGGCGAAGGGCTTGCCCGCCTGGCCTATCGCTACGGCCATGGCCCATTGCGCGGGAATGGCCTGATGTGGGGGCTTACCTTATCGGATGATTCTGCAGATGCGGTGGTAAAAGCCGCGCTGCAAGAGGGACTGATCCTCAGCGCTCCGCAACCCGACTGCCTGCGCTTCACACCGGCGCTGACGGTGAGCAAAAGCAACATCGACGAAATGCTCCTGCGCCTGGCCCGCGCCTTCTCACGGGTGCGCACCGCGCAACTGCAATGCCGAAAGGGCATTGCTGTTTAACCGTCCAATTCCTGAACCGTCTCGCGGTATACGCGGCGCCCTCAGCCTGATTCTTTTGGCTGGGGGCGTTTTTTTGCTTGTCGATTAAAGGATGGCGCAGTGCCAGAATCCACTGAACCCTCACGAACCGCCAATGTCGATTAGCTACACGGCTCACACGAGCCGATTTTCTGGAGCTGACCCATGGACATTATTCGTATCATCATCGCCATTCTGCTGCCGCCACTGGGTGTGTTCCTGCAAGTAGGTTTCGGCGGTGCATTCTGGCTGAATATCCTGCTGACCCTGTGCGGTTACTTCCCTGGCATCATCCACGCGGTGTACATCATCGCCAAGCGTTGAAGCCCTCAGCCTTTTGCAATGAGCCGTGAGTTGCGCTCATTGCGAAAGGCCAGTTGCTCGATGGTCTGGGTGGCATGTTCGGCTTCTTCCCGTGCCTGAAGGATGATGCCGTGCTGCTCGGACTTACTGCATACAGGGTCGGCATTGCTGGCGTCACCGGTGAGCATGAACGCCTGGCAACGGCAGCCGCCGAAATCCTTTTCCTTTTCATCGCATGAGCGGCAAGGCTCGGGCATCCAGTCGTAGCCGCGAAAGCGATTGAAACCAAACGAGTCGTACCAGATGTGCTGCATGCTGTGGTCGCGCACATTGGGAAACTGCACCGGCATCTGCCGCGCGCCGTGACAGGGCAGGGCGGTGCCGTCCGGTGTCACCGTCAGAAAGATGCTGCCCCAGCCGTTCATGCAGGCTTTCGGACGCTCTTCATAATAATCCGGTGTCACGAAGATCAGCTTGCACGGATGACCTTCGGCTTCCAGTTTGGCGCGGTATTCATTGGTGATGCGTTCGGCGCGCACCAACTGGTCTCGGGTCGGCAATAAGCCCACGCGATTAAGCTGCGCCCAGCCGTAGAACTGGCAGGTGGCGAGTTCGACAAAATCCGCTTCCAGCGCGATACACAGCTCGATGATGCGGTCGATCTTGTCGATATTGTGCCGATGGGTGACGAAGTTCAGCACCATCGGGTAGCCGTGCGCCTTGACCGCACGGGCCATTTCCAGTTTTTGCGCGAAGGCTTTTTTCGAGCCTGCCAGCAGGTTGTTCACCTGTTCGTCGCTGGCCTGGAAACTGATCTGGATATGGTCCAGCCCGGCCTTTTTGAAGTCGCTGATTTTCTGCTCGGTCAGGCCGATACCGGAGGTGATCAGGTTGGTATAGAAGCCCAGCTTGCGGGCCTCGGCGATCAGTTCGGCCAAGTCCTGTCGCACCAGTGGTTCACCCCCGGAAAACCCCAGCTGTGCGGCACCCATCTCGCGGGCTTCGCGAAACACCTTGATCCATTGCTCGGTGCTCAGCTCTTTGCCCTGCTCGGCGAAATCCAGCGGGTTGGAGCAGTACGGGCACTGCAGCGGGCAGCGATAGGTCAACTCGGCCAGTAGCCACAGCGGCAGGCCGATGGCGGGTTTTTCAGGCAAGGGTGATCCAGTGCTCAGCACGAGCGACCTCCATGAATTGCTCGATGTCTTCACCGAGCTCCGGTACGTCGGGGAATTGTTGGTCCAGCTCGGCGATGATGGCTGCCACGTCGCGCTCGCCGTCGATCAAACCGCCGATCAACGCGGCGCTGTCGTTGAGCTTGATCATGCCTTCCGGATAGAGCAACACATGGCCTTTTTGCGCAGGCTCATACTGGTAACGGTAGCCCTGGCGCCAGGTCGGTATTTTGCTGCGATCAAAGCTCATAGGGTGATCCCTTTATGCCACACCCGCTGCTCGGTCACGCTGTGATAGGGCGGGCGTTTGAGTTCGTAGGCCATGCTCATTGCATCGAGCATGCTCCATAGAATATCCAGTTTGAACTGGAGAATTTCCAGCATGCGCTCCTGACCCTCGCGGGTGGTGTAGTGCTGCAAGGTGATCGCCAAGCCATGTTCCACATCGCGACGAGCCTGGCCCAGGCGGGTGCGGAAGTATTCGTAGCCGGCCGGGTCGATCCACGGGTAGTGCTGCGGCCAGCTGTCGAGGCGCGATTGGTGGATCTGCGGCGCGAACAGCTCGGTCAGCGAGCTGCTGGCAGCTTCCTGCCAACTGGCGCGGCGGGCGAAGTTGACGTAGGCGTCCACCGCGAAGCGTACGCCGGGCAGCACCAGTTCCTGGGAGCGCAGCTGGTCCGGGTCGAGGCCAACGGCCTGGCCCAGGCGCAGCCAGGCCTCGATACCGCCGTCTTCCCCCGGTGCGCCGTCGTGGTCGAGCAAACGCTGGATCCACTCGCGGCGGATCTCACGGTCCGGGCAGTTGGCCAGGATCGCGGCGTCTTTCAGGGGGATGTTCACCTGGTAATAGAAGCGATTGGCGACCCAGCCCTGGATCTGCTCGCGGGTAGCGCGGCCTTCATACATCGCCAAATGGTAGGGGTGATGGATATGGTAGAAGGCGCCCTTGGCCCGCAAGGCTGCTTCGAACTCGGCGGTCGTCAGCGGTGTGTCAGTCATTTCAGTGGCTCCTACAATTCAATGCTCATGCCGTCGTACGCCACTTCGACATTGCGCCGCACCAACTCGGCTCGCTCGGGGGAATCTTCATCGAGGATCGGATTGGTGTTGTTGATGTGGATAAGCACCTTGCGCTGCTTGGGTAGTTGCTCCAGCACTTCGAGCATACCGCCAGGGCCGTTCTGCGCCAGGTGGCCCATCTCGCGACCGGTGCGGGTGCCGACGCCACGGCGCTGCATTTCATCGTCATCCCACATCGTGCCGTCTACCAAAAGGCAATCGCTGCCGCCCATGATATCCAGCAGCGGCGCGTCGACCTTGCCCAGGCCCGGGGCGTAGAACAGTTTACCGCCGGTGCGCAGGTCTTCGACGATCAGGCCGATGTTGTCACCGGGGTGCGGGTCGAAGCGGTGCGGCGAGTAGGGCGGCGCGGCGCTGCGCAACGGCAGTGGGGTGAAACGCAGGTTGGGGCAGGCCGGGATGGTGAAGCTGGCGTCCAGTTCGATGCGGTTCCAGGCCAGGCCGCCGTTCCAGTGGGTCAGCATGGTGAACAGCGGGAACCCGGTGCTCAGGTCTTCATGGACCATGTCGGTGCACCACACCTGATGCGGGCAGCCTTCACGCAGGCTCAACAGGCCAGTGGTGTGGTCGATCTGGCTGTCCATCAGGATGATTGCGCTGATACCGGTATCGCGCAGGGCGCGCCCGGGTTGCATGGGCGCAAAGCCCTGGAGTTGCGCGCGGATATCCGGCGACGCATTGCACAGTACCCAATTCACACCGTCGTCGGAGATCGCGATGGACGACTGGGTGCGCGCCTGGGCCCGCAGGCTGCCATCGCGAAAGCCTGCGCAGTTCACGCAGTTGCAGTTCCACTGCGGGAAGCCACCGCCGGCGGCGGAACCTAGAATCTGGACAAACATGATCGCTCCATCAAGCACAGCTCAAAACAAAAACGCCCCGGGCGAACCGAGGCGTTGTATTACTCAGCCAATCAACGGCTGGCGAAGTACATGGTGACTTCGAAACCAATACGCAGATCAGTGTAAGCAGGTTTGGACCAGGTCATATTCTTACTCCTATCAAGGGATGGGACGTTCACTACCAAGTAATACATATAGTCCACCTCCCATTGGAGATGTTCAGATATTGCTGCGCAATGTTACGCAATTCTTTTCAAGTTAGCGCTGTCTCGATGGAAAAAGCCTGTTGCAGGGTTGGCAACGATCATTGTGCCGCTTGCCAGTCATCGCTGATACGCGGGCCGTTAGCCACGCAGCGCCAGCCGCCTGCTGCTTCAAGGAGTTGTTGGGCTGCGTGCTGCAAGTCCTCGCGTGTGCGGCTTTGGATCAGGTGTTGAAGTTGATCCAGGTAACTCGACGAATGACCCGCTAACTGCGCGTGCCAAAGCAAATCGGCGGCTTGGCTGACGGGGAGTGCCTGCGCCGTGAATTGCTGCGCAAGAGGCTGATTGCCGACGTCTGCGCTGCGTTTGATCAAAGACGGCAGTTGTTGCAGGAAGGTTTGCAGGTGTTCGGCGATCCTGCCCAGTGACAGGCTGGGCGATTGCACGCCAAACAACAGGCCGGTTTGCCCGTCGACTTGTCGGATGCCGCTGAACACGGCGTAGCCGATTTGCAGCTCAACTCTCAAACGTTGGTAGAACGGGCCCTGGAGCATATGCCCGAGCAGCCGCCAGTTGGCCTCATCGACGAGAGATTGGCTCGGCACTGGACAAAAAAGCAGCAGCGCAGCGTCGCTGGATGCAGTGTTCACTGGGTGCCAGATCCGCTGCCCTTCAAGAACTTCAGGTGTGCATTGAATATGGGCCGGCTGCCCTGGCAAGCGGGCGGCTGCGATTTTGATCGCCGCTTCACAGGCTGCCGGCAAACCCGCACCCAGCCCCTGCCAGTGAGCGGTGGACCACGACGCTGGTGTCTCCGAGGAGTCGGCTGAAACACCGACGCAGCAAGCCGACAACGCCTTGAGAAGTTCGCGAATGGCGATCATCGGCGGGGGCGTCGGAGATGACAGATGTGCATCCGAGCTGCTCAGGCAGCGCGCCAACGCTTCGAGCACGGCCGGCATCGGTTCGTGAAGGCCGTGCATGTTCACCCGCCAATCGTTGCCAATGGTTTCGCAAGACAACTCGACACCCGCTTGACGGGCTTGCTCACGCAATGGCTGCAACAGGCTTTCCAATCCGGCGGGTACGGCAGCGTCAAACCGCCAATGCAGGTACAGCGCGCCTTCCTCGGTGTCATCCGCCAGTGCGTTGCTGAAGGTCAGCGCCGATAACTCCCTCCGGCCCCGTAAGCGATCCTGGGCAAAGGTACGCAAGCCCCGATGGGCGCTGGTTTGGCCGCGGATCAAACCGGCGCGTTCTTCCTTGGCCGGCGGACGAAGAAAGGGGTTGCCAGGTGGGAGTTGCCAACTGTGTTCAGACGCGGGCAGATGCAGCGATGCAAGCATGGCCTTGAGGGCTGCAATGCCTTGGTCCGACAGGTCTTCGCTGTTGTCGCGAGCCAATGTCAGGGCGCCTTGAACCTGCTGTTGACGCGCATTGAGCAAGGCAAGCTCTTCACGTAATGGATTCCAGTCGCTGTGTGCGAAAAAGCTCAGCCAGTCATACAACAAGGCTTCGATCTGCGTCGCCGGTTGGCGGTCGCTATCGAGGGTAACGTCGATATCCAGTACCGCCTGGTCCGCGTAGTGGTACAGCACAGACGCATGCAGCGCGCTGGCCAGTTGGCGAGCTTTCAATTCGGCCAACAACCCGCCCGACGCCGAAGCGTTGAGCCAGGTGCAGAGAAACTCCAGTGCTTGGCGAGGGGCGTTACAGGTGATGACCTGATGCAGGTGCCGGCTGGCGGTGTATTGATAGCTGCGTGCCTGGCCGTGCATCAGGGGTGGTGGTGCGGTTTGCGGGTGCAGGGGGCCGGCAATCAGTTCGTCACCGAACTGCTGGGCAAGGGCTTGCAAGTCTGCCAGCGATTGCGGACCGGCGAGGCTCAAGGTCATCTGCCCGCTTTGATAGAAGTGCCTATGGAATTCGCGCAAGGTTTGCTGAAAATCGTCGCTTTCCACCGTCAGGCTGTCGCGGTTACCGGCATGGAATCCTCGCAGCGGGTGATCGGCCGCTAAACCTTGCAACAACGCAACTTGGTGTTGTGCCCTGGCGTCCTCGGACCAGGCCACGAACTCCGCGTGCAGCACTTCGCGTTCACGTCGTTGATCGTCGAGCGTCAGGCGTGGATGAGTCACCATGTCTGCCAACCGCGCCAGCCCGTCAGCGAAGGCCGACCCCGGCAGCTCAAAGAAATACTCGGTGGTTCGCTCGCGGGTACTGGCATTGACCTGCCCACCGAGGCGCTGCACGTAGGCCATCAATCCTTCCCCGGCCGGAAAACGCTCGGTACCGAGAAACAGCAAATGCTCAAGAAAGTGTGCCAGCCCCGGCCAGGCCAATGGCACATCGTGACTGCCGGCAGCCACACGCAGAACGGCTGCGCAACGCTTCAAGCGCGGCGCATGGCGCAGGGATACTCGCAGGCCATTGGCCAGGGTCAGATGAACGGGGTGAGGGTGAACCGGCGCAGGCATGGGCACTTCCGAGGCGTGAGAAGTGCCTATGCTAGCAAACCCGTGGGGTCAGGGCTTGTGCAGCGCGCCGTAGAGTTCGGGGCGGCGGTCTTGCAGGTAGTGGTTGGCGGCGCGGGCGTTGAGGATTGACTGGCGATCCAGGGTGCCGACGATCAAGGCTTCGTCCAGGCCGGCCTGGGCGATACGTTGGCCATCCGGTGCGGCAATGCTGCTTTGCCCGCAGTAATGAATCTCGCCTTCGTGCCCGCAGTAATTGGCATAGGCCACAAAGCACTGGTTTTCAAACGCCCGCGAACGCACGGTGACGTCGGCGACAAAATCGAACGGCACCATGTTGGCGGTGGGCACCAGAATCAGTTCGGCGCCGGCCAGGGCCAGACGCCGGGTATTCTCCGGAAACTCCAGGTCGTAGCAAATCAGAAACCCCAGCTTCCAGCCGTTGAGTTCTACCACCGGAAAATCATCGTCGCCTGCGCTGAACATGGCGTGATCCAGATCGCCAAACAGGTGGGTCTTGCGATAGTTACACAGGTGCTGACCCTCGGCGTCGATCAACTGGACGGCGTTGTAGATCTGCCCATCGTCAGCCCGCTCCGGATAGCCGTAGAGAATGGCCAGCCCGGCGTTTTTCGCGATCTCGGCAATGGCTTGGGCAGACTCCCCATCCCGCGCCTCGGCCAACGCGCCAACGGCTTCGGCGCCGATGTTATAGCCCGAGAGAAACATCTCTGGCAGCACCAGCACATCGGCGTCGGATGCCTCTTGCGCCAGTTGGCGCAGGCGCTGGATATTACCGGCCACATCCAGCGGCAGCGGCGGGCATTGGTACAGGGCGACACGCATGTTCAGCTCCTTACTCGGCCAGGGCGATTGGCCCAATTTCAT
The DNA here is from genome assembly GCF_015277575.1 of Pseudomonas sp. OST1909. Classification (NCBI taxonomy): domain Bacteria; kingdom Pseudomonadati; phylum Pseudomonadota; class Gammaproteobacteria; order Pseudomonadales; family Pseudomonadaceae; genus Pseudomonas; species Pseudomonas sp. OST1909. The sequence continues at coordinate 5,917,931 of NZ_CP063780.1, read as the reverse complement.
CGAACACATCGCCGGGGCCCGGGTTCTCTGGGTGGGTGCTGCCACCGAAGTGGGTCATGATGCCCCACACCGCGTTGAGCGAGGTTTGTACGGCGCCTTCGACCCACGCGGGCGTCCACGATACGTCGTCACCGGCGATGAAAATCCCGCGTTGTTCGGCGGGCATGTCTTTCTGCATGAAGTGCGCGTACATCCGCTGGTTGTAGCGATAGTGGCCGGGCAGTGCACCTTTGAAAGCCCCGAGGAAGTGCGGGTCGGCTTCCCAGGAAACCGTGATCGGGTCGCCGATGATGCGTGCCTTGATATCGACGTTGGGGTAGATCTTGTTCAACGCGTCCAGGGCCAGCTTCACCCGCTTGTCGATAGGCTGGGGTAGCATTTTCAGGGCGTCGCTCATCCACGAGTAGGAAAGGCAAATCACCCCCGGCTTGTCGTCGCCATTATCGAACAGATAGGTGCCGCGGGTCAGGCGGTCGGTGAGGGTCATGCTCATCAGGTCGCGGCCGGTTTGCGGGTCTTTGTCTTTCCAGAATGGGCGGTCAACCATCACGAAGGTTTTCGACGACTGCATGTAGCGCGTGCGGTCCAGGGCCATCCACATTTTTTGCGAGAACAAGGTTTCGTCGCATTCAATCTGGGTGGTCAGCAGCCAGCTTTGGCAGGTGGTCAGCACCGCGGCGTACTCGCGGGTATCACCGTAGTTGTCAGTGACGGCGAAACGGCCATCGGCCGCATGAGCAATGCGTTTGACCCCTGCCCGTGGTGCACCTCTATGCAGCGAGCTGAGGCTGGTGCCGGCCGGCCAATGGGCGCAGCGCTCCGGCACATGACGCCAGATGCCCATGGGCACTTGCGCTACGCCGCCGACGACCAGGTGTTGATGGTCGTCGCAGTTGGTCATCACCACGCGGAAGATTTCCAGCATGGAGTTGGGGAAGTCCGAGTCCCAGCCGCCGGTGCCGAAGCCGACCTGGCCAAACACCTCGCGGTGATGGAACGACAACTTGGCAAAGGCCTTGGAGGTTGCGACGAAGTCGTAGAAGGTACGGTCATCCCACAGCGGCACGAGCTTGTTCCACAGTTCTTTGAGCCGCGGTACATCACGGTCGCGGATCGCCTGCTGGATATCGCCGAACTGCGAGCCGGCTTCCAGTGCATCGGCCCAGGCATCGGCCACTTCCTGAAACAGCGCAGGCAAGTCGGAGAGTTTTTGTGCGTAGTGGGTCTGGCCTTCCAGATCAATCACAGTGCTGCCGGACGCCGGGGTCAGCGGGTTGGGAAAGGGTTTGGTTTCCAGGCCCAACTTGTCTACGTAATGGTAGAACGCCGTCGACGACACCGGGAAACGCATCCCGCCCAGCTCGGCGATGATGCCTTCGGCGCCTTCGAAGGCCTGGGAGCGCAAGCGGCCACCCATCTTCGAGGCTTCATACACCACTGGCTTGAGCCCCAGCTTCATCAGCTCGTAGGCCGCGACCAAACCAGCGATACCGGCGCCCACGATCGCCACTTCGGCCCCATGGTTGGCGGCGGGAATACTGCCCAGCCCGGCGGGGTGCTCGATCCAGTCATCAAATGCGAACGGGAAATCCGGGCCGAAAATGGTGATGGGTTTCTTGCCGTCTGCTGGGTGGCGATTGGTCTTGCTGATAGTGCTGGACGGAATGCTCATGGCTGACCTTACTGACGGCTCGGCGGGATATGGCCCGTTGAGTATAGGAAAAGATGGCAGCCAGTTTAGGGAGCGTAGCGCTCGTTAATAAGACGCAATGTGTCGTCGGATTGCACTGATTTTTGTCAATATGACGAAGTGATCGATCAGATTGGCTGTCCGCGATCCAATTTGTTGCTGAGGATGATCGAGGTGGTGGTTTTCTCCACACCGTCGACACTGCCGATCTGATCGAGCAGTTGATCCAGTTGTTCCGGCGAATCGGTGCGCAGCCATGCCACGTAATCGAACTCGCCGCTGACCGCACACAACTGCTGCACCTGCGCCATGGCACTCAGCCTGCGCAGCACCTCTTTGCCTGAGCGTGGTTGCACGGTAATCCCCACATAAGCCTGCAAACCCCCATCCGCTACGCGCTGGCCCAGGCGCACGCCGTAACCGGTGATCACCTGGGTTTTCTCCAGGCGTGCCAGGCGTGACGTGACTGTGGTGCGCGCAATCCCCAGTTGCCGGGCAAGCATGGCCACGCTTTCGCGGGCATTGAGCTGCAGGGCGGCGATCAGTTGGCGGTCGATTTCGTCTAAGGCGGGCAAGGGGGGACTCCGGTGCGGACGACAATGAGCACGCATGGTACAGGCTGGGTCCGGCCGAAAGAACCGTTACACCAGACACGCAAAAGCCGCGCAATGCGCGGCTTTCAAGTTGGTGGGCCCAGCAGGACTCGAACCTGCGACCAAGGGATTATGAGTCCCCTGCTCTAACCAACTGAGCTATAGGCCCTCAGTAGGTCGCGGATTATAACGATGGTTTGTTCACTGTGCCATCCGAAAAATCCTCCAGCTTCGTACGAAGGAAGCTCGCGGCAAAAAGCTCCGGCGGCAGGGGCAGGCTGACGATGTAGCCTTGCATCTGTTCACAGCCTTCGGCGGCGAGGAATGTTTGCTGTGCGGGGGTCTCCACGCCTTCGGCAATGATGGTGAATTGCATGCTGTGGCCCAGCGCGATGATGGCGCGCACGATGGCGACGTCGTGGGGATCGTCGGGCAGGCCTCGAACGAAGGATTGGTCGATCTTGAGGAAGTCCAGGGGCAGGCGCTTGAGGTAGCTGAGGGACGAGTAGCCAGTGCCGAAATCATCGATCGCCAGCTGGACGCCCAAGCGTTTGAGTTGATGCAGAACCCCCAGGGCTTCTTCGGCCTGGCTCATGATGAAGTTCTCGGTGATCTCCAATTGCAGGCAGCCAGGTTCAAGGCGGTAATCGCGCAGCAGTTGTTCGATGCGTGACAACAGGTTGGGGTGACGCAGTTGCGCGCCTGCGAGGTTGACCGACAGTGGCCCGAAATCGTCGAAAGCCTCTTGCCAGGCGTGCAACTGCCGACAGGCTTGTTCCAGCACCCAGTCGCCAATTTGCAGGATCGTGCCGTTCTCTTCGGCCAGGGCGATGAAGTGTTCGGGCGGGACGTCGCCCAAGGTGGGGTGACGCCAGCGGATCAGGGCTTCGGCGCCGATCAGCTCTTGGGTCAACAGGCTGCGCTTGGGTTGGTAATAGAGGCTCAGCTCTTCACGTTCGATGGCACGGCGCAGCTCGTGCTCCAGCGCTACGCGTTCATTGGCTTGGGCCGTCAGGTCGCGGGTATAGCTTTCCACACGGTTGCGGCCCTTGGCCTTGGAGCGATACATCGCAGCATCGGCGTTCTTGACCAGAGTAGCGACGTCGGTGCCATCCTGTGGGTAAAGGCTGGTGCCAATACTGGCGCTGATAAAAAACTCATGCTCACCGGCCTGGAATGGGGGGGTAAAGCAGTCGAGCAGCTTGTTCGCCAGATACTGGGCATCGCCGGCCTGCTGCAAGCCGGGCAGCAAGATGATGAATTCATCCCCGCCCAGGCGGGCGACGGTGTCGACGTCGCGCAGTTGCTGCTTGAGGCGTACGGCGATGTCTTTGAGCAGCAGGTCGCCGACCGGGTGGCCGAGGCTGTCGTTGATGTGTTTGAAACGGTCCAGGTCAAGAAACAACACCGCGCCTTGCCTGCCGCTTTCCTGCTGGCCGTTAAGGGCGGCCTGCAGTCGATTTTCAAACAGGGTGCGGTTGGGCAACCCGGTCAGCGGATCGTGGTGGGCCTGATAGTCCAGGCGTGCCTGGGCCAGCTTGAGGCTGGAGATGTCGGCAAACACGGCAACGAAGTGCGTGATCAATTGGTCGCGGTTACGCACGGCGCTGATGGTCAGCCAGCTTGGGTACACCTCGCCGTTCTTGCGGCGGTTGGAAATCTCTCCCTGCCAGTGTCCATGGGCCGTCAATTGGTGCCACATCGCCGCATAGAATGCGCTGTCATGCAGGCCCGAGGCGAGCAAACGCGGGGTATGGCCGAGTGCTTCGATTTCGCTGTAGCCGGTGATCTCACTGAAGGCGCGATTGACGGCACTGATGTTCTGTCGTGTGTCGGTGATCAAGACGCCTTCAGCGGTGCTCTCGAATACCGTGGCGGCCTGTTGCAGTTTTTCCTGCATCTGCTGGCGTTCGGTGATGTCCCGAGCGATGGTCAGCATGCAGTCTTCGTCACCGATGGGCAGCGGGCGACTGGAGACTTCGCAGAGGCGAAGCTGGCCGTCGGCGCGACGGATATGGCAGATGAAATCACGCACGAAGCCGTCGCGCTGCATCAATTCCAGCATGTGCTTGCGTTCGTTGAGATCGACCCAGATACCCAGGTCCAGGGTTGATTGGTCGAGCGAAGAGGCGCTGGTGAAGCCGGTCAGATGGCTGAAACCTTCGTTCACCTCAATCAATAGGCCATCCCTTTGGCGACTCAGCAGCAAGCCGTCGGGGGACGCATGGAACGCCTTGGCGAATTTCTCTTCGGAGGTTTGCAGTTGCTGTTGGGTTTCCTTGAGCTGGGTGATATCGCGCACCACCACCACCAGGGCTTCGGTGGTGTCGAGTTGGAAGGGCTCAGCTGAGATCAGCCCCGTAAACGCTTCGCCGTTGCTGCGCAGAAAGGACATTTCCAGGTTGCGGATACTGGTGGTCTGTACCCGCTGCAGCAAATCCGGCCCGACGCCCTGAATACGCCATATATTCAGATCTGAGGCGGCTTTGCCCACCACCTCGTCGGCGGTCAGGCCAATCTGGTCCTCGAATGCCTTGTTGACCTCCAGCAGGCAGCCATCAGATAGCCTGGCGATCACCAGGATGTCGGGGCATTGCTGGAACACCGACGCGAACTTCTGCTCGGACAGCTGCAGAGCTTCCTCCGTGCGCTTGGCTTCGCTGATATCGATCATCAGGCCGCGCAGCACTGGCTCGTGGCCGTGTTCAATCAGGCTGACAATATCGCGCACCCACAAGCAGCGGCCGTCCGCCGTGATGACCCGGTAATCGACGCTGTGATCACGATTGGCACGGGTTTCCCGGTAGCAGTACGCTTCGGTGCGCGTGAGGTCGGCGGGGTGAATGATGTTGCGCCAGAAGCCCGGAATCAGCCAATGGGCGCGCGGATAGCCGAGCAAGTCTTCGGCATGGGGCGACACATAGCTGTAGGTGAAATCGCTGATGCTCGCTTCCCAGGCGATGGCGGACAAGCTCTCTACCAGGCCGCGATAGTGGTATTCGCTGCTGCGCAGTTCTTGTTCGAGGGCGACCCTGCGGGAGATTTCCGAACTGAGCCGGCGATTGATCCGAATGACCACCGCCAGCACGGTACTGAGCAACAAGACGGCGGGCAGGCCATACATCAGCAGGTCGACCCAGAAGGTGCGGTGATCGGTGAAACTGCCGACCCAATGTTGCTGGATCGCATCGGTTTCGGCTGAGCTAAGGTCGGCGAGGACTTTGTCCAGGATGCCCACCAGCATTTTCTGTTCCTGCGGGACACCCATTGCCAATTGGTAGCGATAGGGCGTTTCGCCGCTGACGTACAAGCCATCGAGCTTGAGTTGGCGCAGGCTCCAGACGCTGGACGCCAAGTCGCCGACGACGGCGTCCACTTCATCGGTGGCCAGGGCTTGCAGCGTCGAACTGACGTTGGGCATCGCCACCAGATTCAGGTCCGGGTGGTGTGTGCGCAGCAATTCATGGGGTGCATAGTTTTCCACCACGGCAATTTTCAGCCCGTACAAATCCTTCAGGTTGCGTGGTTTCGCGCCGCCTTCATGGGCAAGGATGACGATGGGGAAGTCGAGGTAGGGGCGTGTAAAGGCCAGGTAGCTTTGGCGCTCCGGAGTGGACATGATGCCGGGTAGCAAGTCGAGCTGGTTGCTCCGGGCTTGCTCAAGTACAGCGGTCCAGTTTGCCGGTTCGATCAGCTTGATCCTGACACCCAGTCGGTCCTGGATCAGGCGCACATAGTCGGCAGCCAGGCCCTGGTAACGGCCATTCTCATCACGGTATTCGAAGGGTGGCCAGGACGCGTCCACCCCAAGGCGAAGCTCCTGATGGTCCGCCAACCAGCTACGCTCATCCTCCGTGAGAGTCAACGCGCCAGCCGTTGCGGTCCAGGTCAGCAGCGACAGTAGCAACACGGTCGGCAATCTGGGCATAACGGTCTCGTTATGGCACGGGGAATAGTTCGAGTGTAGACGGGCTTTCAGGGGAGGGGTGTTGCGGGGAATTTTATCTGTGCAAAACAAAACCCCCGGCCTGGGCCGGGGGTTCTGGTATCACTCGTCGAGGAAGGAGCGCAGATGCTCGCTTCGCGTCGGGTGGCGCAACTTGCGCAGTGCCTTGGCCTCGATCTGACGGATCCGCTCGCGGGTCACGTCAAATTGCTTACCGACTTCCTCAAGGGTGTGGTCGGTATTCATGTCGATGCCGAAACGCATGCGCAGTACCTTGGCTTCACGGGCAGTGAGGCCGGACAGTACGTCGCGAGTCGCTTCCTTCAGGCTCTCAACGGTGGCGACATCGATTGGCGACTGCATGGTCGAGTCTTCGATGAAGTCACCCAGATGGGAGTCTTCGTCATCACCAATCGGCGTTTCCATGGAGATCGGCTCTTTAGCGATCTTCAATACCTTGCGGATTTTATCCTCAGGCATTTCCATGCGTTCGCCCAGCTCTTCCGGGGTCGGTTCGCGACCCATTTCCTGCAACATCTGCCGGGAAATACGGTTGAGCTTGTTGATGGTCTCGATCATGTGCACCGGAATACGGATGGTGCGGGCCTGGTCGGCGATCGAGCGAGTGATCGCCTGACGGATCCACCAGGTGGCATAAGTCGAGAACTTGTAGCCGCGACGGTATTCGAACTTGTCTACCGCTTTCATCAAGCCGATGTTGCCTTCCTGGATCAGGTCCAGGAACTGCAGGCCACGGTTGGTGTACTTCTTGGCGATCGAGATCACCAGACGCAAGTTCGCTTCAACCATCTCTTTCTTCGCGCGGCGGGCCTTGGCCTCACCGATCGACATGCGACGGTTGATGTCCTTGATTTCAGCAATCGTCAGACCGGTTTCGGTCTCAAGCGCAGTCAGCTTCTGCTGGCAGCGGATGATATCGGGCTGCAGGCGGCCGATGGCTTCGGCGTATTTCGCCTTGCCCTTGGCCAGTGCGTCGGTCCAGCTTTCGTCAACTTCGTTGCCCGGGAACTGGCGCAGGAAGTCGGTACGCGGCATACGGGCATCACGCACGCACAGCTGCATGATCGCACGCTCTTGTGCACGCAGACGCTCAAGGGCGCTACGAACGCGCTCGACCAAACCTTCGAATTGCTTGGGCACCAGCTTGATCGGCATGAACAGCTCAGCCAGCGCCACCAGCTCGGCAATTGCCTGCTTGTTGGAGCGACCATGCTTCTTCAGGGCCTTGCGGGTGATTTCCATTTGATCGGAAACCGCACCGAAACGCTGGGCCGCGACGATTGGGTCCGGGCCGCTTTCGACTTCATCTTCGTCGTCGCTGCTGGCTTCGGCATCGTCGTCTTCGGTGTCGTCATCCGCTTTCGCGGCTTTGGCGTCGACAGGCGGCGGTACTTCGGCGGCAGGCGGCGCAATGCCGTCGTCCGGGTCGATGTAACCGCTCAGGACGTCGGACAGGCGGCCACCTTCGGTGGTGACGCGGGTGTACTCGGAGAGAATGTGGTCAACCGTGCCTGGGAAGTGCGCAATAGCGCCCATCACTTCACGGATGCCCTCTTCGATACGCTTGGCGATTTCGATTTCGCCTTCGCGTGTCAGCAGCTCGACAGTACCCATTTCACGCATATACATGCGCACCGGGTCCGTCGTGCGGCCGATATCGGTCTCTACTGCAGCCAGCGCGGCAGCAGCTTCCTCAGCGGCGGCCTCGTCGGTATCAGCGTCGGCCAGCATAAGGGAATCCTTATCTGGCGCGACTTCGAATACGTTGATCCCCATGTCGTTAATCATGCGGATGATGTCTTCCACCTGCTCTGGATCTGAAATATCCTCAGGCAGGTGGTCGTTGACCTCCGCGTAAGTCAGGTAACCCTGCTCACGACCAAGTGTGATCAACTCTTTGATACGAGACTGCTGTTGCGCTTTTCCGGACATAACACCCTATCCACTGAAGGTCTTGGCGGGCAAAAAACAAGCCGAGGATTATACCCGAGCTATGACCTCACACGCCAGCTGAGGTCGGGTTTGATGCGTAAACATTCTGTTTTAAGAGGTCGCGCATCTGTTTTGCTATCTGAATCTGCTCTTCAGCCGACAATCCCGGCTGCCTTGCTCTCTTAATGAGCTCATCGAGGGTCTGAGTGTGTTGACCCGCAGATAACCTATTAATGGTGTCTAAAAACTGTTGTTCAAGGTTGTCGCCGTCAATTAGCCACTCCTTTTCCGCCAACGCTTTCAATAAACGGCCTTGTTCCGTGCCGTGCCAGCGAGCCATCAGCTGGATTGAGTTTAGCTTGGGATTTTTCTGCACCGCCTCGATCAGGGCAATCAGCACCTGGGCGTAGGTGTTGCTTTCGTTGGCAAAGTGGTCGGCGCTTTCAACCTTGCCGGCCAGTTGTGGGTGATGAATCAGCGTACGCAGCGCAATAAGCGTCGGGGCTTCCACTGCTACGGGTGTGCGTGGAGCGTAGGCTTCATCGCGATCACCGCGCTTGCCGTTTTTGCTCCAGGGTTTCTTGTCCCATTTCTTGCCGCCGGCCCCGGGCTTTTTCGGCGTCCACTCCTGTTGGGGGGCAAAGGCCTCCTGAGGCTGGTGAAAGTCGGCATAGTCCGGCATGGCGTCGTAATCCATGCCTGGATCGTAGGCTGGCGGCGCATCTTGCGGTGCGCTATGCACCAGCTGGCTCACGGCTTCGCCACTCAAACCGGTAATTTCCAGCAGGCGCTGGCGCATCAGCGTGCGCAAATTGGCGCCTGGCACCTTGTCGATCAATGGCGCAGCGAGGGTGGCCATATGAGCCTTGCCTTCGAGCGAGCGCGGGTCGGCTTCTTCGGTCAATTGCTGGAAAAAATAATCCGCCAGCGGCTGCGCATGTTGATTGATGCGCGCACGGAACGCGTCGGTGCCCTCCGAACGGACCAGGGTGTCCGGGTCTTCGCCTTCGGGCAGGAACAGGAAACGTGCGCGGCGCCCGTCCTGCAGGCTTGACAGTGTGGCCTCAAGCGCACGCCAGGCGGCGTTGCGGCCGGCCTGGTCGCCGTCAAAGCAGAACAGCACGCTGGGCACGACGCGGAACAGGCGCTTCAAATGCTCTTCGCTGGTGGCGGTGCCCAGGGTTGCCACGGCGTTGCGCAGACCTTGCTGGGCCAGGGCGATCACGTCCATATAGCCTTCAACCACGATGATTTCGTCGAGGTTGCGGTTGTTCTTGCGCGCTTCGAACAGTCCGTAGAGTTCCTGGCCCTTGTGGAACACCGGGGTTTCCGGGGAGTTCAGGTACTTGGGCTTGTCGTCCCCGAGTACGCGGCCACCGAAGGCGATGATGCGGCCACGGCTGTCGCGGATCGGAAACATCACGCGGTCGCGGAAACGGTCATAACGCTTGCCGGTCTCGGCGTTTTCTATCAGCAGGCCGGCATCGATCATGGCCTTTTGCTGCAGGGTGTCGCTGCTCAGGTGTTTGTACAGGTTGTCCCAGCCGGGCGGGGCGAAGCCGAGGCCGAAGTCGCGGGCGATTTCACCGGTGAGGCCGCGGCCCTTGAGGTAGTCAACGGCGGCCTTGCGCTGCGGATGGCTTTTAAGCGCCTGGCGATAGAAGTCGGCGGCCGCGGTCAGCAGCGGATACAGCGGCGAATCGGTGGGTTGCCGAGGTTTGTGCGGGCGGCCACTTTCTTCCCGGGGGATTTCCATGCCCGCGGCTTTTGCCAGATCCTCGACGGCCTGGGGAAAGTCCAGGTTGTCGTGGTCCATCAGGAAGCCGAGGGCGTTGCCGCCAGCGCCGCAACCGAAGCAATAATAGAACTGCTTGTCGGGGCTGACACTGAATGACGGCGTTTTTTCTTTATGGAACGGGCAGCAGGCGGTGTAGTTTTTGCCGGCTTTTTTCAGCTGTACGCGTGAGCTGACAACATCGACGATGTCGGTGCGGTTCAGAAGGTCGTCAATAAAGCTCTGGGGAATCAGCCCGGCCATGGCGTTCTCGTCATCACTGCGTGTAAATGAGGGCCCGTGAAGTGTTCAAGCGCACGTATGGAGTGCTTGATCATCATCGTCTGCATGGGTCTTCAGGAAGTGTATCTGCCGAATATTCACTGAGGGTAGTTTCTGATCAGTGTTCGGCATGGAAATGTTGCCCGGGCGTCCGGTCTAGGCCAACGGTGGGCCTCGGAAACGCATCGATGGGCACAGCCGATACAGTTGATCGCCTGCTTGAAGAATAGGTGTGCTCGTCAGTAGCCTTGTTAGGCTCGTCAGAAGAGACGTGCACCGCTGGCAAAAGAGCCAGCCCTGACGTGTGAAGCAGTGTCTCGGTCGCATGTGCGGCGTCGACGGTGAAGCATCAAGCGATATCCGCAAATGCCAACAGCCCGGCTGAGGGCCGGGCTTGGCAGAAGCTTGCTACGAACGTCTGTGTATTAGTACAGACGAACGGCGCGGCGCTGTTCGCGCTGAACTTTCTTGGCGTGACGCTTAACAGCGGCTGCTGCTTTACGCTTACGCTCAGAAGTTGGCTTCTCATAAAATTCGCGGCTACGAACTTCAGCCAGAACACCGGCTTTTTCGCAGGAGCGCTTGAAACGACGCAGAGCTACGTCGAAGGGTTCGTTCTCTTTTACTTTGACGGCTGGCATCCAGAGCTACCTTCTTTCATTACCGGGAATCAACGTTCTCGTCGCAAAAAATTCGCGGCTGAGGTCGTCGGTTTTTAAGGGTTGCGGATGTTAACCCCTCATTGGCCGGAATGCAAAGCCTCTGATCGAAAACCGCTAGTCGGGAGGGGGAGTGGCGACTATTATGCGCGCCTTCGAATTCAGCCTCTACAAGGCGCAAACCCATGCTAGTACTGGGACTTGAAACCTCCTGCGACGAAACCGGAGTCGCACTATACGACAGTGAACGCGGGCTTTTGGCCGATGCACTGTTCAGTCAGATCGACCTGCACCGCGCCTATGGCGGCGTGGTTCCGGAGCTGGCCAGCCGTGATCATGTCAAACGCATGCTGCCGTTGATTCGCCAGGTGCTGGATGAGGCCGGCTGTGTGCCGACCGAGATCGACGCCATCGCCTACACGGCAGGCCCCGGATTGGTCGGAGCCCTTCTGGTTGGGGCTTCTTGCGCCCAGGCGCTGGCTTTTGCCTGGGGTATTCCCGCCCTTGGCGTGCACCACATGGAAGGCCATTTGCTGGCGCCGATGTTGGAAAAAACACCTCCAGAGTTCCCGTTCGTCGCTTTGTTGGTGTCGGGTGGTCATACGCAGTTGGTTCAGGTCGATGGAATCGGCCAATACACGCTGTTGGGCGAGTCCCTGGATGATGCCGCCGGTGAAGCGTTCGACAAAACCGCGAAGATGATGGGGCTTAACTATCCCGGTGGTCCGGAAATCGCCCGTCTGGCCGAGAAAGGCGTCGCCGGGCGCTACGTTTTCCCGCGTCCGATGTGTGATCGGCCGGGGCTGATGTTCAGTTTCAGCGGTTTGAAAACGTCCGCGCTGAATACCTGGCAGCAGAGCGTCAGCGCCGGGGACGACGGTCAGCAAGCCCGTTGCGACATCGCACTGGCGTTCCAGCAGGCCGTGGTAGAGACTTTGACCATCAAGTGCAAGCGCGCCCTCAAGCAGGCAGGTATGAAGCGGCTGGTGATCGCAGGCGGCGTCAGCGCCAATAAGGCATTGCGCAGTTCGCTTGAAAAAATGCTCGGCGACATGCAAGGCCATGTGTTCTACGCCCGCCCGGAATTCTGCACTGACAACGGCGCGATGATTGCCTACGCCGGCTGCCAGCGCTTGCAGGCCGGGCAGCATGAAAGCCTGGCGATCAGCGTGCAGGCGCGCTGGCCGATGGAGCAGTTGCCGCCGCTGTAGGGCTTACGTGAACCGGTTTCGCCCGGCGTATTTAAAAATGCCGTTCGCGCCCGGCAAATAGGTCGCGTAGATTGCCGCGGTGGCGCCAGACGATCAGCAGCGTCAGCACGCTCATCGGCAGTAACGCCTGCGGTGCCTGCCAGGCCAACAGCGGCAGGGTAAGCGGCGTGGCAATCAGCGCGGCCAACGAGCTGGTACGGGTCAGGTAGAACGTCAGCAGCCAGGCGAGCATGGCCAGCAATGCTGCCGGTGGGTAAATGCCCAGCAGCATCCCGGCCGCGGTGGCGACACCCTTGCCACCGCGAAAGCGGAAGTACAATGGGAACAGGTGACCGAGGACGGCGCATATGCCCACCCAGGCCTGCTGTTGCAAGGTAAGGCCGGCGAGACTGGCGATCAGCACGGGCAGCAGGCCCTTGCAAACGTCGCCCAGCAGGGTCAGGACGGCAAGTTTCTTGCCGGCCAGACGCAACATATTGGTGGCGCCGGCATTGCCTGAGCCACTCATTCGCGGGTCGGGATTTCCCGTCAGGCGGCTGAGCAAAATGGCGAAGGACAGCGAGCCGAGCAGGTAGGCGAAAATCGCCAGTGACCAAAACATGCTAACTATTCCGGGCGAGGACGCCCTGATTCTAACGGGGCATCGCGCCCTTGTCGTGCTGCGGAGAAGAGTGCTTGGACAGAGTGTTTATCGAAGGCCTGGAAGTGGACACCGTGATCGGGGCCTACGACTGGGAGCGCGGCATCCGTCAATGCCTGCGCCTGGACCTGAGCTTTGCTTGGGATAATCGCCCGGCCGCCGCGGGTGATGACCTGACCCTGGCGCTCGACTACGCCAGTGTATCCGCGCGTATCCAGGCCTTTGCCGAGCAGTCCCGGTATCAGTTGGTGGAAACCTTTGCCGAGCGCCTGGCCGAAGTGCTGATGAGCGAATTCCAGATTCCCTGGTTGCACCTCAAGTTGACCAAGCCAGGCGCGGTGCCCGCTGCCAAGGGCGTGGGCGTGGAGATCGAGCGCGGATGTCGTTGACTCAGGTTTACCTCGGGCTTGGCAGCAACATCGAGCGCGAGAGCCGTCTATGTGCCGGCCTGGATGCGCTGGCAGGGTTCCTGACGCAGATGCGCTGCTCGGCGGTGTTCGAGAGCCAGCCGGTGGGTATCAAGAGCGGGCCGTTTTTCAACCTGGTGGTGTCGGCCTATACCGACCTGCCGTTGATGGAGCTGGACCGTCGACTCAAACTCATCGAGGCCGATAATGGCCGGTATGCACCTGGTCGCAAAGGGTTACCGCTGGATATCGATGTGCTGTTGTATGGCGACTTGGTGGGGGATTTTGATGGATTGATCCTGCCGCGAGCAGAAATTCTTAAAAACGCTTTTGTGTTGTGGCCGCTTTCGATGATGGCGCCGGACCGTGTTCACCCTGAGGCAGGCAAGACAATGGCCGAGCTGTGGCGCGATGCGCAGATCGACCAGGTGCTGGCGCCTGTCGGCTTTGAGTGGCAAGGCCAGCAACTTACACCGGACAATCTCCTGTAGGAGCCGAGCTTGCCACAAAGACCGTGACTACGGTGAAGGCTGTGCCTTGTAGGCTTTCAGCGCGTTCAGCCGTTCGCGCTTGAGCGCTTCTCCCAGCTCGGGGCCTTTGAAACCTTTTTCCAGCAGTGGTGCGACCGGTACTTCGCGTGCAGCCTTTGCCGCGCCGCGCAAATAATCCGCCTGTGGATAACTGCGCTGCTCAAGACCCTTGCGGCCCCGGGCATCCATTTCGCAGGCCATCACAAACTCTTCGAAGCGTTGCGGCCGGCGGTACACGTCAAAGCTTTGCAGCAACTCCAGCAAAGTCGAGGCTTTCAGCTCCAGCGCTCGATGCCCATGGGTATGATATTGCCCCACCAGCAAGGCCAATTCCTGGCAATCCCTAGGTACCTTGAAGCGTTCGTTCACCGCCTTGATCAGCTTCAAGCCACGGTGCTCATGGGCAATATGCTGCGGCAACTTATCCACAGGCGTCAGGCCCTTGCCCAAATCGTGCAGCAGGCAACCCCAGCGTACGGTCAGCGGCTGTTTGTGCAATGCAGCTTGTTCCAGCACGCTCAAGGTGTGTACGCCAGTATCTATTTCCGGGTGATGGGCTTCGGGTTGCGGTACGCCGAACAGGGCATCTACCTCCGGCATCAGGGTTTTCAGCGCATCGCAGTCGCGTAGCACCTGGATGAAAACCTGTGGCTGATCCTCCATCAGTGCGCGGGAGATTTCTTTCCAGCTGCGCTCGGGGGTAAGGGCCTCCAGTTCGCCGGACTCACTGAGCTGGCGCATCAATTCCAGCGTCTCGGGTGCGACCTTGAAACCCAGGTGTGCATAACGTGCGGCAAAGCGGGCGACGCGGAGTACTCGCAGGGGATCTTCGGCGAACGCGGGGGAAACATGACGCAAAATGCGCGCTTCAAGATCGCGTTGGCCGTGATAAGGGTCGGTCAGGGTGCCGTCATCGTCTTCTGCCATGGCATTGATGGTCAGGTCGCGACGAATCAGGTCTTCCTCCAGCGTGACATCGGGGCTCGCGTGAAACACAAAACCACCGTAGCCTCGGCCACTCTTGCGTTCGGTGCGGGCGAGGGCGTACTCATCGCCGTTTTTCGGGTCGAGAAATACCGGGAAATCGGCCCCTACGGGCTTATAGCCTTTGGCGAGCATCTCTTCGGTGGTTGCACCTACGACGACACGATCGATATCGGTGACCTTGATGCCCAGCAGGCGATCACGCACCGCACCGCCGACTTTGTAGATTTTCATGAAAAAGCCTCCATTAGCGGCACAGGATAACGCCTGTGCCTGAGCAATGGAGGCTTTGCTGTTTCAGAGATGAACGACGGCCATGTCCAGGCGGCCGTAGTCGTTGTCGTTATGATCGCTGCGCGGTGGCACATGATGGGTTTTCATCACCTGATCGCCTTGCAGGGTCTCCAGGTGGATGTCAAACCCCCACAGTCGGTGCAGGTGCTTGAGCACTTCCTCGGTGGAATCGCCCAACGGCTTACGGTCGTGTTGCTGATGACGCAGGGTGAGCGAACGGTCGCCGCGCACATCGATGCTGTAGATCTGCACGTTGGGCTCGCGGTTGCCCAGGTTGTATTGGGCGGCCAGGGTTTCGCGAATGATGCGGTAGCCGGGTTCATCATGGATAGCCGGCACCACGAGGTCGTCTTTCAGGTCGTCATCCAGAATGCTGAACAGCTTGAGGTCACGAATCACCTGAGGTGACAGGTACTGCAGGATGAAACTCTCGTCCTTGAAGCTGCTCATGGCGAACTTGATGGTCGACAGCCAGTCGCTGCCAGCGATCTCCGGGAACCAGCGACGATCCTCCTCGGTGGGGTGTTCGCACATGCGACGGATATCGCGGTACATGGCAAAGCCCAGGGCATAGGGGTTGATGCCGTTGTAATACGGGCTGTCGAAGCCGGGTTGGAAGACTACGCTGGTGTGGGACGTGAGGAACTCCATCATGAAGCCGTCCGTGACCAGGCCCTCGTCGTACAGGTCGTTCATCAGCGTGTAGTGCCAGAATGTTGCCCAGCCTTCGTTCATCACCTGCGTTTGACGCTGGGGATAAAAATACTGGGCGATCTTGCGCACTATGCGCACAATCTCACGCTGCCAAGGCTCCAGCAGCGGGGCGTGTTTTTCCAGAAAATACAGGATGTTTTCCTGGGGTTCGGCGGGGAAGCGTGCATTATCCCTGTCGTTGTTTTTGCCGGCGCGCTTGGGAATGGTGCGCCACAGGTCGTTGATCTGTTTCTGCAGGTGCTCCTCGCGTTCCTTCTGGCGCAGGCGCTCTTCCTCGGCTGAGATCGGATAGGGACGCTTGTAGCGGTCGACCCCGTAATTCATCAGTGCATGGCAGGAGTCCAACAGGTCTTCCACCGCATCAATGCCGTGTCGTTCTTCGCACTGCATGATGTACTGCTTGGCAAACACCAGGTAATCGATGATTGAGCTGGCGTCGGTCCAGGTTCGAAACAGGTAGTTGCCTTTGAAGAAACTGTTATGTCCATAGCAGGCATGAGCCACTACCAGCGCCTGCATGCAGATGGTGTTTTCTTCCATCAGATAGGCGATGCACGGGTCGGAGTTGATCACGATCTCATAGGCCAGGCCCATCTGGCCTCGCGTATAGGACTTCTCGGTGCTGAGGAAGTGTTTGCCATAGGACCAGTGGTGATAACCCAGCGGCATGCCCACCGAGGCATAGGCATCCATCATTTGCTCAGCGGTGATCACTTCAATCTGGTTGGGGTAAGTGTCCAGGGCATAACCTGCCGCGATACGGCTGATTTCCCGGTCATAGGCCTGGATCAGTTCAAAGGTCCACTCGGAGCCAGTGGATAGGGGTTGGCGCTTGTTCTCTTTTTTGGCGGTCATGTCACTAACCTGCGCTGGAAGAGTTCACGGAAGACCGGATAGATATCGCCGGCCGAGACCAGTTGCTGTTGGGCGAACGTGTCGGCAAAGGCTTCGCCGATGCGCTCGTATTCGAACCACAGGGCCTGATGCTCACGGGGGGTGATTTCAACATAGGTGTAGTACTGCACGAACGGCATGATCTGGTTGATCAGAATGTCGCGGCAGATCGGCGAATCGTCGTTCCAGTTGTCGCCATCCGAAGCTTGGGCGGCGTAGATGTTCCATTCGTTGGCAGGATAGCGCTCGGCCATGATTTCCTGCATGAGCTTCAGTGCACTGGAGACAATGGTGCCGCCGGTTTCCCGCGAATAAAAAAACTCTTCTTCGTCCACTTCCCGTGCGCTGGTGTGATGGCGAATGAAAACTACGTCAATCTTGTCGTAGTTCCGTTTCAGGAACAGGTACAGCAGGATGAAGAAACGCTTGGCGATGTCCTTGGTGGCCTGGGTCATGGAGCCGGAGACATCCATCAGGCAGAACATTACGGCTTTGGAGCTGGGATTGGGTTGCTTGACCAGCAGGTTGTATTTCAAATCAAAGGTGTCGAGGAACGGCACGCGGTGAATGCGTGCGCTGAGTTTCTCGATTTCTACCTCGATTTCCTGGATATCGCCGAAGTTGTCTGGTTCTTCACGCTTCAAACGCGCCAGCTCTTCCTTGGCCGCCTTCAGTTTTGCGCGGCTGCTGCCCGAGAGGGCGATGCGTCGTGCATGGGCTGAACGCAAGGTGCGGATGATGTTGATGCGCGAGGGGTTGCCTTCGTTGCTGATCCCGGCGCGTACAGTCTTGAACGTGTCGGTGCCGGTCAGGTTGCGCTTGACCAGGTTGGGCAACTCCAGGTCTTCGAACATGAATTCGAGAAATTCCTCCTGGGTGATCTGGAACACGAATTCGTCCATGCCTTCGCCGGAATTACCGGCCTTGCCCGGACCTTTGCCGCCACCGCCGCCTTGTGGGCGCTGGATGTGTTCGCCGGTGGTGAATTCCTTGTTACCGGGGTGCACGACGGTCTGTTTGCCGCCGCGCCCGTGGTGAAGCACGGGCTCGTCGATGTCCCGGCCAGGAATGCTGATTTGCTCGCCATGCTCCATGTCGGTAATGGAGCGGCGGCTGACGGCTTCTTCTACGGCCTTTTTGATGTGGTCACGGTAACGCCGCAGGAAACGCTGGCGGTTTACCGTGCTCTTGTTCTTGCCATTAAGGCGTCGGTCGATCACATAGCTCATGGGGAGCCCTCCGGGCAGCTTCACGTTACAAGCTTCAAGCCGCGAGCTGGAAGCTTAGAGACAAGCGGTCAGCCGCCAGGCCGGATGCCTGGCAGCGTTGGCTTGTCGCTGCCTTACTGCGATTTACGCACCCGCAAGTACCACTCGGAGAGCAGTCGTACCTGTTTGTCGGTGTAGCCGCGCTCGACCATTCGTGTGACGAAGTCGTTGTGTTTTTGCTGATCCTCCTTGCTGGCCTTGGCATTGAAGCTGATGACCGGCAGCAGATCCTCGGTGTTGGAGAACATTTTCTTTTCGATGACCACCCGCAGCTTCTCGTAGCTGAGCCAGGTGGGATTCTTGCCATTGTTGTTGGCACGGGCGCGCAGTACGAAGTTGACGATTTCGTTGCGGAAATCCTTCGGATTGCTGATGCCGGCCGGTTTCTCGATTTTCTCAAGCTCTTCGTTGAGCGCCACGCGATTGAGGATTTCGCCGGTTTCCGGATCGCGGTACTCCTGGTCCTGAATCCAGAAGTCGGCGTACAGCACATAGCGGTCGAAGATGTTCTGACCGTACTCGCTGTAGGACTCCAGGTACGCGGTCTGGATTTCCTTGCCGATAAACTCGATGTAGCGCGGTGCCAGGTATTCCTTGAGGAAGCGCAGGTAGCGTTCGCGGGTTTCCGCCTGGAATTGCTCCTGTTCGATCTGTTGCTCCAGTACATACAGCAGATGCACCGGGTTGGCGGCGATCTCGTGGGGGTCGAAGTTGAAGACTTTGGACAGGATCTTGAACGCAAAGCGTGTCGACAGGCCATTCATGCCCTCATCGACGCCCGCTGTATCGCGATACTCCTGGATCGACTTGGCCTTGGGATCGGTGTCCTTGAGGTTCTCGCCGTCATACACCCGCATTTTCGAATAGATATTCGAATTCTCCGGCTCCTTGAGGCGCGACAGTACGGTGAACTGGGCGAGCATCTTCAACGTGTCGGGTGCGCAGTGGGCCTTGGCCAGGGAGCTGTTGAAGAGCAGCTTGTCGTAAATCTTGATCTCATCGCTGACCCGCAGGCAGTACGGCACCTTGACGATATAGATCCGGTCGATGAAGGCTTCGTTGTTCTTGTTGTTGCGGAAGGTGTGCCATTCCGATTCGTTGGAGTGGGCCAGCAGGATCCCGGTGAACGGAATCGCGCCCAGGCCTTCGGTGCTGTTGTAGTTGCCTTCCTGGGTAGCGGTGAGCAGTGGGTGGAGCACCTTTATCGGCGCCTTGAACATCTCCACGAACTCCATCAAGCCCTGGTTGGCCCGGCACAGCGCGCCGGAGTAGCTGTAGGCGTCAGCGTCGTTCTGTGGGAATTCTTCGAGTTTGCGGATATCGACCTTGCCCACCAGTGCCGAAATATCCTGGTTGTTTTCGTCGCCCGGTTCGGTCTTGGCCACGCCGATCTGGTTGAGGATCGACGGGTAGAGTTTCACTACGCGGAATTGGCTGATATCACCGCCGAACTCGGCCAGGCGCTTGGTGGCCCAGGGCGACATGATGGTGTTGAGGTAGCGCCGCGGGATACCGAAGTCTTCTTCGAGAATCGCGCCATCTTCCGTGGCGTTGAACAGGCCCAGGGGCGACTCGAAGACCGGCGAGCCCTTGATCGCGTAGAAGGGCACCTTCTCGATCAACTGCTTGAGCTTTTCCGCCAGGGACGACTTGCCGCCGCCGACTGGCCCGAGCAGGTAAAGGATCTGTTTCTTCTCTTCCAGGCCTTGGGCGGCATGGCGGAAGTAGGAGACGATCTGGTCGATGCATTCTTCCATGCCATGGAAGTCTTCAAAGGCCGGATAGCGGCGGATCACCTTGTTGGAGAATATTCGCGACAGGCGCGAATTGTTGGCGGTTTCCACCAGCTCCGGCTCGCCGATCGCCAATAGCAGGCGTTCGGCGGCAGAGGCATATGTGCTGCGGTCCTGCTTGCACAGCTCGAGATACTCTTGAAGCGTGAGTTCTTCCTGCTGCGTGGACGCGAAGCGTTGTTGGAAGTGGCTAAAGATACTCATGACGTCGTCACCTCGCTCGATACGTGGAGCCGACGCCGGATCAATCAGCGGATGCTGGCAGTCATTGACGTACGCCAATGGCTGTTTTCCCCCCCAGAACACCCTGAAACGCTACCGATGACCCGTACGCCGGTGTACCGGCTCTCCCCTGATTCGGATGGCCTGCGCTTAAGGATAGTTCGGAATCCGGGAGGTCAAGGCGCGATGCGCAATTAGTTTGGCTGCGCCGTTCGTCAGAAACGGCGCAAGCCCAAGCGTCACGCGGGATAGCGGGGTGTGAAAAAAATTATTGCGAATTGCCTGAGGAAATTTCCGAGGGGTAAGTCGCACGCCATAGCTCAAAGCCGCCGTCCAGGCTGTAGACGTCGGAGAAGCCCTGGCTGACCAGGTAGGCAGCCGCGCTCTGGCTGGAATTGCCGTGGTAGCACGCCACGATCAGCGGCGCATCGAGGTCGGCGGCGCGGATGAAGTCGGCGATGTTGACGTTGTCCAAATGCTTGGCACCACTGATGTGGGCCGCCGCGTAAGTAGGCTGGTCGCGGATATCGACAACCACTGCGCCTCGCTCGCGCAGCGCTTGGGCTTCTTGGGGAGGGATACGTTTGAATTCGGTCATGGCGGGCTCCTATGGTTTGGCGGCGGCCGGCTGGGTAATGGAAAGAGGGGATTCACACTGGCAGCCGAAGCGCTCGCCGGTGTCGATGTTCATCAGGGTCATGGCGCCGCCCCATACGCAGCCGGTGTCGAGGGCGAACATGCCGGGTTCGTCGCATTTGCCTTCCAGGGCGGCCCAGTGACCAAAGATGATCTTCGTATCACGGGTCTTGCGCTCCTTATGGGCGAACCATGGCTTGTAGCCGGGTAGCGCGGTGTCGGCGCCTTCCTTGCTCTTGAGGTCCAGCTTGCCTTCAGCGGTGCAGAAGCGCATCCGCGTAAAGTAGTTGGTGATCACGCGCAGGCGGGTTACGCCCGTGAGGTCGTTGTCCCACTTCACCGGTTCGTTGCCGTACATGCCGTCCAGGTAGGTGGTGTACAGGGTGTCATCGGCCAGTGCACTTTGGACTTCAGCGGCGCATTTGAGGGCTTTTTTCAGCGTCCACTGAGGTGGAATGCCTGCATGCACCAAGGCCATGTTGCGGCCCTCATCGTAGTGCATGAGTTTCTGCCGGCGCAGCCAGTCGAGCAACTCGGCGCGGTCCGGCGCTTCGAGGATTTCGCGCAGGGTGTCGCCCTTTTTCAGGCGCTCGATGTTATTGCCGGCCGCGAGCAGGTGCAGGTCGTGGTTGCCGAGTACGCATACCAGAGAGTCACGCAGGCTATAGAGATAGCGCAGGGTCTCCAGGGATTGCGGGCCTCGGTTGACGAGGTCGCCCACCAGCCAAAGGCGATCTTCTGTGGGGTTGAAGGCTACGCGCTCAAGCAGGCACTTGAGAGGTTCAAGGCAACCTTGCAGGTCGCCGACCGCGTACGTCGCCATCAGTGCAGGGCTCCAGGTACCGCGAGGCGGAAGGGCTCGATCGTTGCATCGAACAAGTGGCCGTCGGTAGCTTTCATCTGATACGAGCCCTGCATGGTGCCGACCTTCGAGGTCATCACCGTGCCGCTGCTGTAGGTGTGGCTGGCGCCGCTGTCGATCAGGGGTTGCTGGCCGACAACGCCAGCACCGCGCACTTCCTCGACCTGGCCGTCGCCATCGGTAATGACCCAGTGGCGCGATAGCAGCTTGGCCGGGACCAACCCGTTGTTTTTTACGGTGACGGTGTAGGCGAAGGCAAAGCGGTTCTGTTCGGGTTGCGATTGGTCCGCCAGGAAGCGGGTGACGACGCTGACGTCGATCTGATAGCGAGGATCGGACATGCAAGAGGCCTTAAAAGCAGAGGACAGCAGATGCGGGTCAGTCTAGGCCATGAGGTGGGCACTAGGCCAGATACGTGATCCAAATGTGGGAGGGGGCTTGCTCTCGATAGCGGTGTGTCAGTTGAAAATGTATCCACTGATACTCCCCTATCGGGAGCAAGCCCCCTCCCACGTTGGATTGCGTTGAGCCTTATCCTTCTGTCGGAGCAGGCTGGATCGCCAGTTGGTCAGCCAGGCGTACGAACGCGGCCAAGTCCAGCTGTTCGGGGCGCAGGCTGCCATCGACACCGGCGGCTTCGATTTCAGCGTTGCTCAGCAGGGCCTTGAGCGTGTTGCGCAGGGTCTTGCGGCGTTGGTTGAACGCTTCACGCACAACGCGCTCCAGCAGCTTGTGATCCTTGGCTGGGTGGGGCAGCACGGCATGCGGCACCAGGCGTACGATGGCTGAATCAACCTTCGGCGGCGGGTTGAACGCGCCCGGGCCGACGTTGAACAGGTGCTCCACGCGGCAATGATACTGGACCATGATCGACAAACGGCCCCAATTACCACCGCCAGGGCCTGCGGCCAGGCGCTCCACCACTTCCTTCTGCAGCATGAAGTGCATGTCGCGGATGATCCCGGCGTTGTTCAGCAGGTGAAAAATCAGCGGTGTGGAGATGTTGTACGGCAGGTTGCCCACCACCCGCAGGCTATTGGGGGCGGCATTCAGGCTATTGAAGTCGAACTTCAGCGCATCGCCCTGGTGCAGGTTGAAGTTGGGCTTGCCGGCGAACTGCTGGTTCAGGATCGGGATCAGGTCCTTGTCCAGTTCCACCACGTCCAGTTGCCCGCCGCTGGCCAGCAGGCCCTGGGTCAGCGCGCCCTGGCCCGGGCCGATTTCCAGCAGGCGGTCTTCTGGCTTGGCGTGGATGGAGCGCAGGATGCGATCGATGACACCCGCGTCGTGCAGGAAGTTTTGCCCGAAGCGCTTGCGCGCCCGGTGTTGGTAATGCTCAGTCATATACGGGTCTCGGCCATCTGATAGGCGGTTTCCAGGGCTACGTGCAGGCTGCCGGTATCGATCTTGCCGCTGCCCGCCAGGTCCAGGGCTGTGCCATGGTCGACGGAGGTGCGGATGATCGGCAGGCCCAGTGTCACGTTGACTGCAGCGCCGAAGCCTTTGTACTTCAGCACGGGCAGCCCCTGGTCGTGGTACATCGCCAGCACTGCGTCGCAGTGCTCCAGATATTTGGGGGTAAACAGAGTGTCTGCAGGCAATGGGCCGCGCAGGTCCATGCCTTCTTGGCGCAGGCGCTCTAATGTCGGTTCAATGATGTCGATTTCTTCATGGCCCAAGTGGCCGCCTTCACCGGCGTGGGGGTTTAGCCCGCAGACCAGGATACGCGGTCGGGCAATGCCGAATTTGTGTTGCAGGTCGTCATGCAGGATGCGCGTGACGCGCTCTATGCGCTCGGCGGTGATGGCGTCGGCGATATCGCGCAGGGGTAGATGTGTGGTCACCAGCGCAACACGCAGGCCACGGGTCGCCAGCATCATCACGACCTGTTCGGTATGGGTCAGCTCGGCGAGGAATTCGGTATGGCCGGAAAACGCGATGCCGGATTCGTTGATCACGCCTTTATGCACGGGCGCGGTGATCATGCCGGCAAAGTCGCCGTCGATGCAGCCTTGCCCGGCGCGTGTCAGGGTTTCCAGCACAAAGGCTGCATTGGCCTTGTTCAGTTGCCCGGCGACCACCTTGGCCTGTAAAGGGGTGTCCCATACATACAGGCTGCCGGCCGGGGCGGGCAGGTCCGGCCAATTGCCCGGTGCCACTTCCAGCAAGTTGACAGCCACGCCCAACTGCGCGGCCCGCTCAAGGAGCAGGTCGCGGCTGGTAATGGCAATCAGGGGGTGTGGCTGAGGTTGCGAGGCGAGCAGCAGGCACAGGTCTGGACCAATGCCGGCCGGCTCGCCGGGTGTCACCGCGAAACGCTGGGGTTTCACTGGGCTGCCTGGTCGGTGCCTGTTTGCTCGGCGCCTGGCAGCTTGTTCTCTACGTAGGCTTCGTCACGGATCTGACGCAACCAGGTTTGCAGCTCTTCGTCGTATTTGCGGTTACGCAGCACGGTGAGGGCTTGCTGCTCGCGGGCCTGGTTGGTGTTGTCGGTGGCGCGACGGCCAAGGACTTCCAGCACATGCCAGCCGTATTGAGTCTTGAACGGCTTGGACAATACGCCTTGCGGCGTGTCGGCCATGACCTGTTGGAACTCGGGCACCAGAGCTTTCGGGTCGATCCAGTTCAAGTCGCCGCCGTTAAGGGCAGAACCAGGGTCTTCCGAAAAGCTTTTGGCCAGGGTGGCGAAGTCTTCACCGCTTTCGATGCGGTCGTAGATCTTCTGCGCCAGTTCCTTGGTTTGTGCCTCGGTACGGATTTCGCTTGGTTTGACCAGGATGTGACGAACGTGCACTTCGTCTTTCAGCGAGGTCTCGCCGCCGCGCTTGCCCAGCAGCTTGAGGATAATGAAGCCACCTGGGGTACGTGCCGGTTGGGTGATGCCGCCGACTTCCATGGAACTCAGCTCGCGATCAAACGGAGGTGGCAGCTGTGCGGCTTTGCGCCAGCCCATGTCACCGCCGTCCAGTGCGTTATCGCTGCCGGAGACGGCAATGGCGGTCTGGGCAAAGTCAGCACCGGCTTTCAGGCGGTCGTACACCGCTTGGGTCTTGGCCGCCGCCGCGTTCAGTTGCTCGGCGCTGGCGCTGTCTGGCGTCGGGATCAGGATATTGGCCAGGTGCAGTTCTTCGGAGAGCTGCATCTTGCCAAGGTCCGAGGCCAGGAAGTTCTTCACTTCCTGCTCCGATACCTGGACCCGCTCGGCCACACGGCGCTGGCGCACACGGCTGATGATCATCTCGCGCTTGATCTGGTCGCGGGCGTCCTCATAGGACAAGCCGTCGTGGGCCAGCGCGGCGCGGAACTGGTCAATGCTCATGTTGTTGCGTTGAGCGATGGTGCCGACGGCCTGGTTCAGTTCTTCGTCCGAAATCCGGATGCCGGAACGTTCGCCGATCTGCAACTGCAGGTTTTCGACGATCAGACGCTCCAGTACCTGGGGTTCCAGGACGCTGGTCGGCGGCACACCACCGCCACGCTTGGCGATGGTTTGCTGAACTTCCTTGACCCGTTGGTCCAGCTGGCTCTGCATGATCACGTCGTTGTCGACAATGGCCGCTACTTTATCCAGCTGTTGAACCGCGGCGTGTGCCGAAACAGTACCCAGGAACAGCGCGCCCAGCACTAGCGGGCGCAAACACTCAGAAAGCTTTGTCTTCACGTTCACGATAACCTTCAATGCCTTTGTCGAGGAAGCTCTCTACCTTGGCGCCGGTCAGGCCGCCGAGTCCTTTGAGGACGATCTGGAAGAAGAGCCCGTGGTCACCCTTTTCGTTAAGCGGGGCGATCTGGCTGTATTCGTCGTTGGAAACCCAATAGCGATTGATGACGCGCAGTTTCCAGCAGCAGTTGTCGTACTCGAAACCACCGAAGGCTTCCAGGGTGCGGTTGCGGGCATAGTCATACTGCCAGCGGGTGATCAGGTTCCACTGAGGAATGATCGGCCACATCATCGAGAAGTCGTGTTGCTGGATTTTGTAGTAATCCTTCACGTAGTTCGGTTCACTTGGTTGGCCGTAATCACCACCAAACTGCCATTTGCCGGTCAGCTGGTTGTAGACCACCTGGTCGTTGCGATAGCGATAGCCGAGGTTGACGACCTTGTTCGGGTTGTCTTCCGGCTGGTAGTGGAACATCGCGCTGCCCGAACGAGGGGCGTGGCTTTCAGGGTCCCAGTTGTAGTCGGCTGTTGCACGCCAATCGCGGTTGAAGCGGAACGCGTATTCCAGAGCGATAGGCGAGACGTTTGAGCGTGCATCGTCGCGATCAGCGGCCAATACACCCGGCAGTTGGACTTCGCGATCCTTGAAGTACACAGCCTGACCGACGGAAACACGCTGGCGTTCAAAGCCGTTTTCTTCGATCCAGCGGCTGGTTACGCCCAGGGAAAGCTTATTCTCATCACCGATCCTGTCTGACCCGCTGAAACGATTATCGCGGAACAGGGAGGAGTAGCTGAACGAGTACTCACCTGTATCGAAGACCGGGATATCGCTTTGATCTTTGTTTGGTACGTAAAGATAGAAGGCGCGCGGCTCAAGGGTCTGGTTGTAGTCCTTGCCGAACCAATTGGTGGTGCGGTCAAAGTAGAGGCCGCTGTCGATGCTGGCGATCGGGACTGCACGATCTTGTGAACTTTTGAACACGCCGCCGGCGTAAGGAGCTGCACCAGGCTGAGCAGCATCCTGCTGCGCGCGGACAATGTCACCCTTGCCTATGCTATCGAGGTCAAGATCATATTTGGTATAGACGTACTTGAGTTTCGGCGTAATGAAGCCATAGCTCCAGTTCATTGGGTACTCGACAGCGGGAGCTACGTTCAAGCGTGTTCCGTTTGCACGGGTCAGGCCGTTTACGTAGGTATCCAGGCGTCGTTCACCGATGGTGCCATCAAGTGGGTTGATCGGCCCGCCATCTTCATTGACCACATTACCCTTTCGAAGGTCTCGGTCAAATCTTACGGCTTCAGTCTCGTAGGAGAAGTTGAGCCCACCCGGGTGATACGGCAGTTGACCATTGAAGGTGATCTGCGGCAAACGGTCATACGGAGTGATCTGCGAAATCGTCGCCAATTGATACGACTGCAGATTCACGCGAGCTTGATAGCTGTCACCACGGTAGGTCACCGAGCCTTGCTGATTCAGGTAGTCCTGGCTCTCAACGCCTTCCTGATACGACTTCAAATCCTGGAAGTAGAACGGATCACTGATCTTGGTGTAATCGACCTGAGTCGTCAGGCGCGAATCCAACCCACCCTTATGCTGCCAATTGAGCATATAACGGGTTTTTTCGTAATCGGTCTGCTTCTTCCGCTCGTCGCTATCATCGTTGAGATACGCCCCACCAAACTGCCCTTCACTCGACTTGGTCAGGTAGCGGAATTCGCCTTCCATCAACAAACCGCGCTTGGTCATGTATTGCGGGTACAACGTGGCATCGTAGTTCGGCGCCAGGTTGAAGTAGTACGGCGTTACCAGCGTGAAGCCAGTCTCGCTGCCGGTGCTGAAGCTCGGCGGCAGGAAGCCGGATTGACGACGGTCGTCGATCGGGAAGTAGATATACGGGGTATACAGGATCGGGATGTTCTTGACCCGCAACGTCGCGTTGGTGGCCGTACCGAAACCGGTGGCCGGGTTCAACGTGATGTTGTTGCCCTTGAGCTGCCAGGCGTTGCTGTCCGGCTCGCAGGTGGTGTACGTACCGTCCTTGAGACGGATGATCGCGTTCTCGGCACGCTTGGCGTACAGGGCGTTACCGCGAATGCGCGACTTGTGCATCACGTATTCGGCGTTGTCGATCTGGGCGGCGCCGGTGTCGAGCTGGACCTGGGCATGGTCGCCCACGATCAGCGCGCCGTTGTCGCGCAGTCGCACTTTGCCGTTCAGCTCGCCACGGTTCTCGGCCTGGTACAGGCTGGCTTCGTCCGCTTCAAGCTGCATGCTGCCCTGGCGCATGACCACGTCACCGGCCAGGGTGGCGACCTGCTGTTCCTGTTCGTAACGCGAGGCCTTGGCACCGATGAAGGTCGGCGCATCGCTCTTGTCCGTCTTGTCGTTCATGCCAGGACGAGTCGGCTCGATGTAGGCACCGCCGCAGTAAGGGCCGGTCTCGGCCAGCTGCGCTGCAGTCAGCTTGTCGCGAGGCACCCAGTCCAGGTGGCTGTAGTCGGCGCTGCGCGAGCGCAGGCCACGGCCCTTGGATTCGGTGACCAGCACAGTCTTGGGCTCGGCGTCGACGCTGCCGCCAGCCTTGCCTTGCGGCGTGCCGTTGGCCGAGCTGACGGCAGAACCGTCATGCACCGGGCGCGGTGGCAATGGGGCTGCGGCGGTCTTCGGCGCGCAATCCCAGGCACCCGAAGCAGAGACTGAGCAGTCATACTGTTCCGCGGCGACCACGAATGAGGTGGCGAAAGGTTGCAAGGCCAGCAGACTGCCGGTTACCAGCAACGGAAATTTTCTACGAAACGCGGGGGATTTCAATGCCATCTTATTAGTCCGGGCTTCCTGCGTGCCATCTGCCCGCGGTTTGGGCCGCACGCCTCTCGATGGTCTGAAAAAGATGCGTGATAATAAAGCATGCCCCGCTTGACGGCTAGCGCCGTCGGAGACCCTTGTAATGCCCGAGCAAGATCTACGTTTACAACAGCTGGAAGTCTGGCTGGATGAGCAGTTGCCGATCCTCTTCAACGCTCAGGACTGGGGCCCCGTACCCCCGGCCACATTGACCGCGGCCAGCAGCGACGCGAGTTTCAGGCGTTACTTCCGGTGGGAGGGCGGTGCCCATACGTTCGTCGTAATGGACGCGCCACCCCCCCAGGAAAACTGCAAACCTTTCGTCGATATCGCGCATTTACTGGCGAAATCAGGAATAAATGTGCCAAAAATTTATGCAGAAGACTTGCCTCGTGGCTTTCTTTTGCTCAATGACCTGGGCAGAAAAACCTATCTGGACGTGATTGACGCTGAAAATGCCGATCAATTATTTGCCGACGCCATCGATGCGCTGCTGGCTTTCCAGCAATTGCCGATGGACGCACCATTGCCCAGCTACGACGCGGCCTTGTTGCGTCGCGAGCTGGAGTTGTTCCCGGAATGGTATGTGCGCCGTCACCTGGGGATCGACTTCGACGCTGAGCAACACGCCCTCTGGCAACGCGTCAGCGAAAAATTGATCGACAGTGCCCTGGCGCAGCCCAAGGTGCTGGTGCATCGCGACTATATGCCGCGCAACCTGATGATCAGTGAGCCGAACCCCGGCGTACTGGATTTTCAAGATGCAGTCTACGGCCCGGTGACTTATGACATTACCTGCCTGTTCAAAGACGCCTTCCTCAGTTGGCCCCAGTCGCGTGTGCGTGAATGGCAGCACGGCTACTGGCAGCGCGCCGGGCAGTTGGGGATCCCGGTGCAGGACGACTTCGAAGACTTTCTGCGCGCCAGCGACCTGATGGGCGTGCAGCGTCATCTCAAGGTCATCGGTATTTTTTCGCGTATTTGCCACCGTGACGGTAAACCGCGCTACCTGGCCGATGTGCCGCGTTTCTTTGCCTATATAGAAGCGGTGCTCGCCGACCGACCCGAGTTGAGCGAACTGGGCGAACTGCTCGCCAGCCTGCGCCAGCCCGCCGAGGCCATTGTATGAAGGCAATGATCCTGGCAGCGGGAAAGGGCGAGCGCATGCGTCCGCTTACCCTGCATACGCCCAAGCCGCTGGTGCAAGCCGGCGGCAAGCGGTTGATCGAGTATCACCTTGAAGCCTTGGCGAAGGCCGGCTTCACCGAGATCGTGATCAACCATGCCTGGCTGGGCCAGCAGATTGAAAACTACTTGGGTGACGGCGCCCAGTTCGGGCTGCGCATCCGCTACTCGCCGGAGGGTGAGCCGCTGGAAACGGGGGGCGGGATATTCCAGGCGTTGCCGCTGCTGGGGGATGACCCCTTCCTGGTGGTCAATGGCGATATCTGGACTGACTACGATTTCACCCGCCTCAGGCAGCCGATCCAGGGCCTGGCGCACTTGGTGATGGTCGACAACCCTGAGCACCACCCGTCAGGCGGGGATTTCTACCTGCATAAAGGTCTGCTTCATGATGCCGTGCCCGGTGCCGATAACCTGACCTTCAGTGGCATTTCAGTGCTCGACCCCAAATTGTTCGCGGGTTGCAGCGCCGGTGCCTTCAAGTTGGCCCCGCTGTTGCGCGCGGCCATGGCTAAAGGTCTGGTAACGGGGGAGCACATGACGGGACGCTGGGTGGATGTCGGGACGCTGGAGCGTCTGGGGCAAGTCGAAACCTTGCTGACAGCGGAGCAGTAGGATGTTGTGGCCAGGGACGCTGATCGGCGCCGGGGCTGGCTTTGCCATTGCCAGTATTCCGGGGGCCTTGTTGGGTGCATTGCTGGGGCAGGCGCTGGATCGTCGCCTGCAACTGCACAGTTGGGCGCAGTTGCGCGAACGCCTGGGCGGGCGCCCGGCGTTGCGCAACGACGAACTGTTGTTTGTGTTGTTGGGGCGGTTGGCCAAGAGTAACGGCCGGGTTGTGGATGGGCATATCCAGCAGGCGCGTCAGGAGATGCGCGCGTTGGATATGTCCGAGCCGGCCCAGCGTCGCGCTATCAGCGCCTTCAACCGGGGCAAGTCTGGCAGCGACCGTGTGCGCAGCTACTTGCGTGTACTCAAGGCGCAACCCCATGCGGCGGAAGGCGTGCTACGTGCCTGTTGGCGCATGGCCTGGGCGGACGGACGGGCGGATGACGCCGAGCGCGACCTGATCGACCTGTGGGGCAAATGGCTGGGCTGGACGCCGCAACAACTCCAGGCACTGGCAACCGATTACGCGCCGCAGCGCAAACCGCTGGCCAATTGTGGCGGAGCCTATCAGGAGGCGTTGCGGGTTCTGGGTGTGACGGCGACCACTGAGCCCTCGGTGATCAAGCGTGCCTACCGTCGCCTCCTCAGCCGCCACCACCCGGACAAGGTCGCCGGCACGGGCGCCAGCCCCGCACAAGTGCGTGAAGCCACCGAGCGTACCCGGGAGCTGCATAACGCTTATGCATTGATTCGCGAGCGTCGGGATTTTCGCTGAGGCTATTGGCCTGAGAGTCCCCTCCCACATTGTTTCTGCAACAGGTTCGAAGACATGATCAGTCTGCGCCGCCCTGCGGGCTGAGCCACCCGCGAACCCGCCTATACAACTGTTCCTGCTCTGCTGCGCTATTGCCGGGCAACGCCGTGAGCGATACCTGCTTGTAACCGTCATTTTTCGAACGCTTGGCCGCCTGGATACGCTCCTGCGCGTTTTTGCGTTCCTGAGGGGCGTCTTGATAGAACACATCCGCCGTGGGCACCTTCAAGCTCGGCGCCAGTTGTTGCAGGTCCGGTTGGCGAGCCGCCGGCGTCTTCCCGGCCACCATGATCAGCTTCTGCACCTGGGATGGTTGTTTCTCGCTCAGGTAGCGTGCGGCCCACCAGGCGCCGGTGCCGTGGCCGAGCAACACCACGCTGCGCGCGCTTTGGGTCTGGGCGAAGGCAACAGCGGCGTCGATGCGGTCGAAGATGCGCTTGGCGTCGGTCTTGTCCTGTTCATCCGCACCCGGCACCACCGCCGGGTCAGTGCCTTCGGCCTCGGCGCTTGCGGCCTGTTCGACAGGTTTGGCGGCCGTGCTGCCGTCCTTGCTGCTGGTGTCGACCGCAGCTTTTGGCGGTTCGATGACCCGTGGCGGCAAGGTGTCTACATTTACGTCCGGCAGTGACAGGCTCAAGGTGCCCCAGGCCGCATCCGGTAGCTTGCGCCGCAAGGGGGCGATTGCTTGCGGCCAGTCGGCGTTCTCCCCGGCGCCCGGTACGATAATCACCACACCTTCGGCCTCTGCGCCGTTGGCGGGTTTCCACAGGGCCAGGAACGAATCGCTACCGGCTTGCAGCTGTTGTTGTTCCGGTTGCGGAATCTGGCGCTCCAGAGCGCTGGCTTGCGACTGGCTGCGCTCGGGCAGGGGTTGGCGCTCAGCTGGTTTTTCGGCAGCGGGCGCGGGCGCGTCGGCGGCGTGAACAGGCAGGGCGCTGGCACATAGTAGCGACAGGCACAACGTTGGCAGTGCCGAACGGTGGAGAAAAAGCATCGTTAATTTCCGGCCATAAGTGATGTGAGCAGCCTAATGGGTTGGTCAGTATTTGTCAGTGATGTGGGGCGTGGTTTTCTGCCAGCAGGTTAGCGGCGATGACCATTCAACCAGTGAATGGCAGACAACACGGGATGGGCAGCTATTCTTGTGCCAGCCCATCATTCATAAGAGGCCGCGCACATGAGTACTTCCTCATTCAAGATCGCCCATAAACTGCTGACCGGCGCGGGCGCCATCGAGCAATTGGCCGCGGAACTGACCCGGCTGGATGTGGATAACCCGCTGATCGTCACCGATGCGGCCCTGGTCAAGTCTGGCACTGTGGCCCTGGCCCTCGAACATCTGGGCGATCGTGCTTACGAAATCTTCGATCGCGTACTGCCCGACCCGGAAATCGCCATCGTTGAAGACTGCATGCGTGCGTACCGCGAAGGCGGGCATGACGGCCTCATTGGTGTGGGCGGCGGCAGCGCCATCGATATCGCCAAGAGCGTGGCGGCCTATGCCGGCTACCACGGTGCGCTGGCGGATTTGTTCGGGGTCGACCAGGTGCCGCGCAAGGGCCCGCCGCTGATCGCCATCCCGACCACGGCGGGCACCGGTTCGGAGGTTACCAATGTGGCGATCCTCTCCGACAAGGTCGCACAGCTGAAAAAAGGCATCGTCAGCGACTACCTGCTGCCGGATGTCGCGCTGATCAGCCCGCAAATGACCCTGACCTGCCCGCGCAGTGTCACCGCAGCCAGTGGTGTCGACGCGTTGGTGCATGCCATTGAGTCCTATCTGTCACTGAACGCCTCGCCGATCACCGACGCCCTGGCCATCGGCGCGATCAAGCTGATCGCCAACGCGCTGCCCAAGGCTTACGCCAACCCGGCCAACCTGCAGGCCCGTGATGACATGGCTACTGCCAGCCTCATGGCCGGCATGGCATTCGGGAATGCCGGAGTCGGTGCCGTGCATGCGCTGGCGTATCCGCTGGGCGGGCGTTTTAATATTGCCCATGGCGTAAGCAATGCGCTGTTGCTGCCATATGTCATGCATTGGAACAAGTTGGCCTGCGTCGAACGTATGCAGGATATTGCCCAAGCCATGGGCGTTAACGTGACAGGCTTGAGTGTCAGCGAGGCTGCCGACGGCGCCGTGGAAGCGATGACGCGACTGTGCGCCGCTGTCGAGATTCCCGCAGGGCTGCGCAGTTTCGGGGTGCCCGAGGACGCCATTGCCTCCATGGCCACCGAGGCCGCGGGTATCGAGCGCCTGATGCGCAATAATCCGCGTCAGCTCAGTGTGGTCGATATCGAGAAAATCTACCGGGCGGCTTACTAAGCATTGAGTTAGGTCACGGTGCGCGCAGCAAAGCATGAGGTATACAATGCGCGCCATCGTGATTTAGCTCAAAAAAGGTGCGTCATGCAGCCCTTCGTCATTGCTCCATCGATTCTCTCCGCCGACTTCGCCCGCCTGGGTGAGGAAGTGGACAAGGTGTTGGCCGCGGGTGCCGACTTCGTGCACTTCGATGTCATGGACAACCACTACGTACCCAACCTGACCATCGGCCCGATGGTCTGCGCAGCGCTGCGCAAATACGGCATCACCGCGCCGATCGACGCCCACCTGATGGTCAGCCCCGTGGACCGCATCATCGGTGACTTCATCGAGGCCGGCGCGACCTACATTACCTTCCACCCGGAAGCCACGCTGCACGTCGACCGCACCCTGCAACTGATCCGCGAAGGCGGCTGCAAGGCGGGCCTGGTGTTCAACCCGGCCACTCCGCTGAGCGTGCTTGAGTACGTGATGGACAAGGTCGACATGGTGCTGCTGATGAGCGTCAACCCAGGTTTCGGCGGGCAGAAGTTCATCCCGGGCACCCTGAACAAGCTGCGCGAAGCGCGGGCGCTGATCGACGCCTCAGGGCGCGATATCCGCCTGGAGATCGACGGCGGGGTCAACGTCAACAATATTCGTGAAATCGCTGCCGCCGGCGCCGATACCTTCGTGGCAGGCTCGGCGATCTTCAACGCACCGGACTACCAGGCCGTCATCGACACGATGCGTGCCGAACTGGCGCTGACGCGTCCATGAGCGGCTTCGAGCAGCTGTTCCCCGGCAAGCTGCCACGGCTGGTGATGTTCGATCTGGACGGTACGCTGATCGACTCGGTGCCTGACCTGGCAGCGGCGGTGGACCAGATGCTGCTCAAATTGGGGCGCAAGCCGGCGGGGATCGAGTCGGTGCGCGAGTGGGTCGGCAACGGCGCGCCGATGCTGGTGCGCCGGGCCCTGGCAAACCATATCGACGCTTCGGGTGTCGATGAGGTGGAAGCCGAGCACGCTCTGGAATTATTCAATGTCGCGTACGAAAACGGCCACGAACTCACCGTGGTCTACCCCGGCGTGCGTGACACTCTCAAATGGCTGAGCAAGCAGGGCGTGGAAATGGCCTTGATCACCAACAAGCCGGAGCGCTTTGTTGCGCCGCTGTTGGACCAGATGAAAATCGGCCGCTATTTTCGCTGGATCATCGGTGGCGATACCTTGCCGCAGAAGAAGCCTGACCCGGCCGCACTGTTCTTTGTGATGAAAATGGCGAATATCCCGGCGTCCCAGTCGTTGTTTGTCGGCGATTCGCGCAGTGATGTACTGGCGGCAAAAGCTGCAGGCGTGCAGTGCGTAGCCTTGAGCTACGGCTACAACCACGGGCGCCCGATTGCCGAAGAGTCGCCGGCGCTGGTGATTGATGATCTGCGCCTGCTAATCCCCGGTTGCCTGGGAGCGGGCGCTGAGATAACGTTGCCCGACATTGATCCGTCCCCTTCTGGAAACGCCATCGTGGTGGTCACTCGCAAACTCTGGATGAAAGTCATCAAGGCCCTGGCCCGCTGGCGTTGGCGCGCCTGACTGATTCTCGCCGCGCTGCGGCACGTTTGCCTACCTGACCGTTTGACCCTCAAGCCACGAGGCTCCCCCATGATCCGTGAAGAATTCCTGCGTTTGGCCGCTGCCGGCTATAACCGTATTCCCCTGGCCTGCGAAACCCTGGCCGACTTCGACACGCCATTGTCGATTTATCTGAAGCTTGCCGATGCGCCCAACTCTTACCTGCTCGAATCGGTACAGGGCGGCGAGAAATGGGGCCGTTACTCGATCATCGGCCTGCCATGCCGCACGGTGCTGCGCGTGCACGACCATCATGTCAGCATCACCCACGATGGCGTAGAGATCGAAAGCCATGACGTTGAAGACCCGCTGGCCTTCGTCGAAGCTTTCAAGGCGCGCTACAACGTACCGACCATTGCCGGCCTGCCGCGTTTCAATGGTGGCCTGGTGGGGTATTTCGGCTATGACTGCGTGCGCTATGTCGAAAAGCGTCTTGGGAAATGTCCGAACCCAGACCCATTGGGTGTGCCGGACATTTTGCTGATGGTCTCCGACGCGGTCGTGGTGTTCGACAACCTTGCCGGCAAGATGCATGCGATTGTCCTTGCCGACCCTGCTCAAGCGGATGCCTTCGAGCAAGGCCAGGCCAGTCTGCAGGCGCTGTTGGAAAAACTCCGCCAGCCGATCACCCCGCGTCGCGGCCTGGACCTGAGCCGCCCACCTGCGGCCGATCCGGTGTTTCGCTCCAGCTTTACGCAGGATGACTACGAGCGCGCAGTCGATACCATCAAGCAATACATCCTCGCCGGTGACTGCATGCAAGTGGTGCCGTCGCAACGCATGTCCATCGACTTCAAGGCCGCGCCGATCGACCTGTACCGTGCGCTGCGGTGCTTCAACCCGACGCCGTATATGTACTTCTTCAACTTTGGCGACTTCCACGTGGTGGGCAGCTCGCCGGAAGTGCTGGTGCGTGTCGAAGATAACCTGATCACCGTACGCCCGATTGCCGGCACACGCCCACGTGGCGCGACCGAAGAGGCAGACTTGGCGCTGGAAGAAGACCTGCTCAGCGATGACAAGGAAATCGCCGAGCACCTGATGCTGATCGACCTGGGGCGCAATGACACCGGGCGTGTTTCAGAAATCGGTTCGGTGAAGTTGACCGAGAAGATGGTCATCGAGCGCTACTCCAACGTGATGCACATCGTGTCCAACGTGACTGGCGAACTGAAGGCCGGGCTGACGGCGATGGATGCACTGCGCGCGATTTTGCCGGCGGGCACCTTGTCGGGCGCACCGAAAATCCGTGCGATGGAAATCATCGACGAACTGGAGCCGGTCAAGCGTGGCGTGTATGGCGGTGCCGTCGGTTACTTCGCCTGGAACGGCAATATGGACACTGCGATCGCGATCCGCACCGCGGTGATCAAGGATGGCGAACTGCATGTACAGGCCGGTGGCGGGATTGTGGCGGACTCGGTGCCGGCCCTTGAGTGGGAAGAAACCTTGAACAAGCGCCGGGCGATGTTCCGTGCTGTGGCGCTGGCAGAGCAAACTCCACAAGACTAAAGCTGGAATAAAAAGTGTGGGAGCGGGCTTGCCCGCGATGGCGGTGTATCACTCGAGATATTCAGTGACTGATCCACCGCCATCGCAGGCAAGCCAGCTCCCACATTTGTTTTGCGTGGTATTTAGAAATCCAGACTCACCCCCACATTGACCCCTTGCTGGGTTAGGTTGTCATCCTTCCTCACGTTATATGCCGCCCGCAACGCCAGCTCCTGAGTCAGTTTGTGGCTGACCCCAAGGCTCAAACGGTCAGAGTTGCTGCGAGGCGTGTAGCCGTCCAGCTTGAAGTCGATCCCCTGAACACTGTTGAGCGAAATGTTCACCTTCTGGGTGTCATTTTCGAACTCATGCTCGTGGGCCACTTCGCCAAATACCTGGGTTTGCGGGGTGATGCGGTAGCTACCTTGCAGGCCGACGCCCAGGCGCCTGGAGTCGCGTTGTTGGTCATCAAAGGTCAGTGCGGTGGAGCGACTGTTTTTCTCCGAGTAGCCATTCACTTCGACGCGTGCGTAATCGGCGCTGACGAAGGGTGACAGGTGCCAATCGCTACCCGGTGCAGCAAGGTCGTAACCCAAGCGAGCGCTCAAGGCCCAGAGCCAGCCGTCGGTGTCGCCTTTCTCGGACGCTTTGTTGACGCCCAGGGCGAACTTGCGTTTGAGGCTGTCGAAGTCCAGCTTGCCACCCGTTAACGCGGCGTCGGCCCACCATTGATTGTGCTGATATTGCGTGAATGCCGTGCCCATGTAGCTGTTGAGCTTGTAGTCCGAGTCGCTGGCCCCGGCTTCGAGTGTCTGCCGGTACAGGCCGGCTGCAACGCCCACACGCCAATCGTCATCAAGCCGGTAGCTGCCACCGATATTCAGGTTATAGCCGCTGCCGTCACCACTGGCTGAACTGCTCTGATCATCGAAGTCCAGGCGCTGGCCGCCACCGGCCACGATTGCGCGCCATTGGCCGACGGCTTGCCAGTGGCCGTTGTCTGCTTGCCATTGGTTGCGTAGTTCGTCCTGATGGGCGCGCAACGTGCCTTGGGCCATTTCCGGCAGCAAGGTCAGCTCCCAGGGCGCTGCGAGCAGCGAATAGGCATAGTCGGCGATCAACTGTTGCCCGGCTACGGTGGGGTGGACCGAGTCGTTGTAGACCAGCTTGGTCGGGTCCGGGTTGGTGCCGCCGATGCCATAGACCGGGTTGGCGGTGCAGCTGTTGCCGCTGAAGCAGGTGCCGGTCAGGTTTTGCCCGGTTGCGAGGCCGAAGCGCGCAGGATCGGCGAAGGCTTCGTTCAATAGCAGCGGGATGTTCAGTGGAATAACCTGGGCATCGATTTGTGACAGACGCTGTACCAACGATTGGTTGAAAATATTGCTCAGGGCAGAGGTTGCGGCCTGCTGTGGGGTGCCGTTGATGGCTGGCGTCAGCCCCAGGTCGGGCAGCATCCACACCATGATGTAACGCGCACCGGCTTGCTGCAGCACTTGGGCACTGTCGGCCAGTCTCCCACCTGCGGCGACTGCTTGCGCGGGGCTGAGCACGCGGCCCTGAAGGAAGTCATTGCCACCACCGGAGAGGAAGTAGAGCGCGTTCGGGTCGGCTCGCCCGCCATTAGCCGGTAGATAGCCCTGGCGACTGCGCAATACTGTGCCACCGCCAGGATTTCCGGGTGGGATCGCGGCGTTGGAAACCGAGGTAATAGAGTCCAGGATGTTATCGGTGCGGTAGCCACCGACCGCCCAGTTGCTTCCGTCTGGCAAGCCTTGGGCCGCCCGAACCGGTGAGGTGGAGGCATTCAAGTCGTTGGGGGCCACACCCAGTTTGGTGCCCAACAGGGTTGATGAAACCAGGCCGTACTCACCCTGGAAGCTTGGACCTGTCCGGTTGGTAAAACGTAGTGTCGAGCCATTCGAACCGTCGGGGAACTGGCCTGCATCGGCCAGGCTATCGCCAAAAACCACCATGGTTGAATAAGGCGTCGGGGCGGCAAAGGCTTGGGTGCAGGCCAGTGCCAAGAGGCAGCCGGCAAGGGGTGTGAAAAACGCTGGTTTGAGCATGAGAATTCCATTTGGTTGTTTTTATGCAGGAAACAAAACACTAGCAAAACTTCCGGCATTTTCTGTAGGTATATGCGGAATGCGCCTACGCGGGGCCCCGTATTTGCTGCTCCATATTGCACCGCTGGCGAGGCTACGTTACTGTGCCTGAACGTATGAATGAGACCCTCCCCGTGTTGATCATCAGCAAACTCTTGATGCGAGTAGTCAAGGCACACGCCCGTTGGCGTTGGCGCGCCTGACATTTTTCTCTGCCGGCCCGGCCGGACCTGTACCGATCTGCCTTCTTCACCCTGTGTCTGACGCCCCTTGCCGGCCAACCCCGGCAACCGGAACGTGCGTTTGGCAGCGGGTTACTCTCCTGGAAGGCGGTCATTTGAAATCAGTGAATTCAAGAGGTTTGAACCCACATGTTGCTGATGATTGATAACTACGATTCCTTTACCTACAACGTTGTGCAGTACTTGGGCGAGCTGGGTGCGGACGTCAAGGTGGTGCGCAATGATGAACTCACCGTTGCGCAAATCGCCGCCCTGAACCCTGAGCGCATTGTGGTTTCGCCTGGCCCTTGCACGCCGACCGAGGCGGGTATCTCGCTGGAAGCCATCCAGTATTTCGCCGGCAAACTGCCGATCCTGGGCGTGTGCCTGGGTCACCAGTCCATTGGTCAGGCGTTTGGCGGCGATGTGGTGCGTGCGCGTCAGGTGATGCATGGCAAGACCAGCCCGGTGTTCCATAAGGACCTTGGTGTATTCCGAGGCCTGAACATGCCGGTGACGGTGACCCGTTACCACTCGCTGGTGGTCAAGCGTGACACCTTGCCTGAATGCCTGGAACTGACCGCCTGGACCCAGTTGGAAGACGGTTCGGTCGACGAGATCATGGGCCTGCGTCACAAGACACTGAACATCGAAGGGGTGCAGTTTCACCCTGAATCAATCCTGACCGAGCAGGGCTACGAGCTGTTCGCCAACTTTCTCAAGCAGAGCGGCGGCACGCGCTAAGGACTTTTCATGGATATCAAGACTGCCCTGAGCCGTATCGTCGGCCATCTGGACCTGAGCACCGCTGAAATGAGCGATGTGATGCGCGAAATCATGACCGGTCAATGCACCGACGCGCAGATCGGCGCCTTTATGATGGCAATGCGCATGAAGAGCGAGAGCATCGACGAAATCGTCGGCGCGGTCTCGGTGATGCGTGAGCTGGCGGACAAGGTTGAGCTCAAGACCCTCGACGGCGTCGTCGATGTGGTCGGCACCGGCGGTGACGGTGCGAATATTTTCAACGTCTCTACAGCTTCATCCTTCGTGGTGGCCGCCGCTGGTTGCACCGTTGCCAAGCACGGTAACCGCGCGGTGTCCGGCAAGAGCGGCAGTGCCGACTTGCTGGAAGCGGCCGGCATCTATCTGAACCTCACGCCTGTGCAAGTCGCGCGCTGTATCGACAGCGTTGGCATCGGCTTCATGTTTGCCCAATCCCATCACGGCGCCATGAAACACGCGGCCGGCCCGCGCAAAGACCTTGGCCTGCGTACCCTGTTCAACATGCTTGGCCCGCTTACGAATCCGGCCGGTGTGAAGCATCAGGTGGTGGGAGTGTTCAGCCAGGCATTGTGCCGGCCGCTGGCCGAAGTCTTGCAGCGTTTGGGCAGCAAGCATGTGCTGGTAGTGCATTCCAAAGACGGCCTGGACGAGTTCAGCCTGGCGGCGCCGACCTTTGTTGCAGAGCTGAAAAACGACGAGGTCACCGAATACTGGGTCGAGCCTGAAGACTTGGGCATGAAAAGCCAGAGTTTGCACGGCCTGGCAGTGGAAAGCCCGGCGGCTTCGCTGGAACTGATTCGCGATGCCCTGGGGCGTCGCAAAACCGAAAACGGCCAGAAAGCTGCGGAAATGATCGTTCTGAATGCTGGCGCGGCACTTTACGCTGCCGACCATGCCTATAGTCTTAAGGAAGGTGTCGCGTTGGCCCACGATGCGCTGCACACCGGTCTGGCTCGAGAGAAGCTCGAAGAGCTGGGTGCATTCACTGCCGTATTCAAGATGGAGAATGAGGGATGAGTGTGCCAACCGTTCTGGAAAAGATTCTGGCCCGCAAGGCCGAGGAAGTGGCCGAACGCCGCGCCCGTGTGAGCCTGGCTGAGCTTGAGGCGCAAGCTAAAACCGCGGATGCGCCGCGTGGCTTTGCCAATGCTCTGATCGCCCAGGCCAAGCTCAAGCAACCGGCAGTGATCGCCGAGGTCAAGAAAGCCTCGCCGAGCAAAGGCGTGATCCGCGAAAACTTCGTACCAGCTGAAATCGCCGTCAGCTATGAGAAGGGCGGGGCGACTTGTCTGTCTGTGTTGACCGATATCGACTACTTCCAGGGTTCGGACCTATTCCTGCAACAAGCTCGCGCTGCCTGCAAGTTGCCGGTGATCCGCAAGGATTTCATGGTTGACCCGTACCAGATCGTCGAAGCCCGTGCTCTGGGCGCCGACTGCGTATTGCTGATCGTCTCGGCGCTGGATGACGTGAAGATGGCGGAGTTGGCAGCCGTGGCCAAAAGCGTCGGCCTGGATGTGTTGGTTGAAGTGCATGACGGCGATGAGCTGGAGCGCGCATTGAAAACCCTCGACACCCCGCTGGTGGGGGTCAATAACCGTAATCTGCATACCTTTGAAGTCAGCCTGGAAAATACCCTGGATCTGTTGCCGCGTATTCCTCGCGACCGCCTGGTGATTACCGAGAGTGGCATCGTCAACCGTGCCGATGTGGAACTGATGGAAATCAGCGGCGTTTACTCATTCCTGGTGGGCGAGACATTTATGCGCGCCGAGAACCCGGGAGCGGAACTGCAGCGCCTGTTCTTTCCGGAGCGCGGTACGACGATCAGCAGTTCGACATTGGATTGATGTGAAATACGCTCGAAACTGTGGGAGCAGGCAAGCCAGCTCCCACATTGGGTTTTGTGTTTATTCAGATAGGTAGATGTTCGATGCTCCAGCCCGTGATCATGACTGTCGAAGCAGGCCTTGCCGCCGAGCAAGCCCTATTGGCAGCCGTTTGCGCGCAAGAGCAGGAATTCGGGCTGCTGTTCTGGCAGCCCAGCGACCAAGCGCTCGTCATGCCGCGCCGTTTGAGCCGGCTGCCTGCCTTCGCGGTGGCGAGCCAAGTCTCGGCCGATGCGGGTTGGCCGGTATTGCTGCGTGAAACCGGTGGTGAGCCTGTGCCGCAGTCCGGCGCCACGGTCAATATCGCCCTGGTCTATGCCCCGCCCCGTAGCGAAGGCGACCACGGGCGCATCGAGACGGGTTATCAGCGCTTGTGCCAACCGATCTGTGATCTATTGATTGAATTGGGCGGCGATGCATCCGTCGGCGAAATTGACGGTGCCTTTTGCGACGGTCGTTACAACGTCAATCTCAATGGCCGCAAAATGGTGGGCACGGCCCAGCGTTGGCGACAAAGCGGTGGCCGCCCGGTCGGGTTGGTGCATGGGGCGATGTTGCTGGAGAACGATCGTGAGGAGTTGATTGCGGCGGTCAACCGCTTCAATCAAGCCTGTGGCTTGGAGCAGCGGGTTCGCGCCGAGAGCCATATCGCGCTGCACGAAGCCTTTCCCGCACCGGATGCGATCAATCGGCTCGATACCTTGTACCGTCAGATGCTGGCCAGCTTCCTGCCGGTTTAACGGGTGCCGAATACCACCATCGTCTTGCCTTTGACGTGTACCAGGTTGCGCTCTTCCAAGTCCTTGAGCACGCGGCCGACCATTTCCCTCGAACAACCGACAATGCGCCCGATCTCCTGGCGGGTGACCTTGATTTGCATGCCGTCGGGATGGGTCATGGCATCGGGTTGCTTGCACAACTCCAACAGGCAACGCGCCACGCGACCGGTCACATCGAAGAACGCCAGGTCGCCGACTTTGCGCGTAGTGTCGCGCAGGCGCTGGGCGATCTGGCCGCTCAGGGCGTACAGGATATCCGGATCATGCTGGGCCAATTCGCGAAATTTCGCATAGCTGATCTCGGCCACTTCGCACTCGACTTTGGTTCGGACCCAGGCGCTACGCTCCTGTTCTTTGCCTGCTTGTTCAAACAACCCCAGCTCTCCGAAGAAATCGCCGGTGTTGAGGTAGGCAATGATCATTTCGCGACCGTCTTCATCTTCGATCAGGATGGTGACCGAGCCCTTGATAATGAAGAACAGGGTTTCCGAGCGCTCGCCGGCGCAGATGATGTTGTGCTTGGCCGGATGACGCCGACGCTGACAATGCATCAACAGCTTGTCGAGGTTCTTGATCTTGGGTGTGGGAGTAAGAGCAACCATGGTTGTATCCCGAAAAGACTGCACGGTGTAAGTGGCGTTGTTTTTATCCAGCGGCATCGGCATTGATGCAGGCTGTGAGAATCATGGCAATGCGCCATTGATTTGGCGCCAGCTTACCAGACACATTCTGCCTCGATTAGCCAATTTACCGGCAAACGCAGTCATTTATCGATTTTATCCGGGGCGCTGCTGTTTCAAGGGCCTGTGCTAAGCTGGCGACCCTTTTTTAGCAGTGGAGTCTGGGCGATGAAGGCACGCATCCAATGGGCGGGCGAAGCCATGTTCCTCGGTGAGTCGGGCAGTGGCCATGTGGTGGTCATGGACGGCCCGCCGGAAGCCGGTGGCCGTAACCTGGGTGTACGCCCGATGGAAATGTTGCTGCTGGGTGTGGGCGGTTGCAGCAATTTTGATGTGGTCAGCATCTTGAAGAAGTCCCGCCAGGCAGTGGAAAGCTGCGAAGCCTTCCTGGAAGCCGAGCGCGCCACTGAAGACCCCAAGGTATTTACCAAGATCCATATGCATTTCGTGGTCAAGGGCCGGGCGTTGAAGGAAGCCCAGGTCAAGCGTGCCATCGAGCTGTCGGCCGAGAAGTATTGCTCGGCGTCGATCATGCTGGGTGCCGCGGGTGTGGCCATCACTCACGATTATGAAATCATCGAGTTGGGCTGATTGCGGCAATTGGCAAAAGAAAGGGCGCTTCGAGCGCCCTTTTTTGGGTTTAGATCCTGTAGGTGCTTTTGGTCATGACCTTGGCTAAAACGCTCATGCCGAAGCGCACCGGTGCTGGAAAGCGGAAACCGCCTGCGTCCAGCGCGCTATCTGCATGGTGTTCTTCATCGATGCGCATCTGCTCAAGGATGGCGCGGGATTTTTCATCTTCGGCCGGCAGTTGCTCAAGATGCTCATCCAGATGCTTGCATACCTGATGTTCTGTCGCGGCGACAAATCCGAGGCTGACTTTGTCGCTGATCAAACCGGCGGCGGCACCGATACCAAATGACAAACCGTAAAACAGCGGGTTCAGCACGCTGGGGTGGCTGCCCAATTGGCGGATACGTTGTTCGCACCAGGCCAGGTGGTCGATCTCTTCCTCGGCCGCATGCTCCATCGCTGCACGTACCTGCGGCAATTTGGCGGTCAATGCCTGGCCTTGATACAGCGCCTGGGCACACACTTCGCCGGTGTGGTTGATGCGCATCAGGCCGGCGACATGGCGGGTGTCCGTTTCGCTCATCTGGGCATCGGGCTGTACGATGGCCGGTGACGGGCGGTACGGTTGGCCACTGAATGGCAACAGCGTGCGCATGGCCATATCGGCTTGCAGCAGCAGACGGTCAATCGGCGAGTAGTGACGTTGGGTAGTCATGCTGACCTCCGGGAAGAATCTCGGCGGCCAGTTTACCGCAAGAGAGGACGAAGCGTTTGCGCTGAGTCAATTTGACCCTGGGCACTCAACCCGGCGGCCAGTTCATCTGACGTTGACCCAGCACGTGCATATGGATGTGGTAGACAGTCTGCCCACCGTCTTCATTGCAGTTCATCACCACACGAAAGCCTTTTTCGCAGCCCTGTTCCACGGCCAGGCGCTGGGCGGTGAACAAAATATGGCCGGCCAGGGCTTTGTCTTCCTCGGTCAAGTCATTGAGGGTACGAATCGGCTTTTTCGGAATAACCAGAAAATGCACCGGCGCCTGTGGGGCGATATCGTGGAAGGCGAGGACTTGATCATCTTCATAGATAATCTTGGCGGGTATTTCTCGGTTGATGATCTTGGTGAACAGAGTATCCACAGCTGTTTCTCCAGGGTGAAAGTGTAGGTAAGTGTAATCAGGCGGTTAGCGTGGGCAATAGGCTTTGTTGATGGCGCCGGCAATCTTGCGGGTCAGCCAGCGTGGACTGAAACGTGGGCTGAATGCCAGCCAGCGGTTGCGGCGCCCGGGAATGATGATGGCTTTGTTCTTTTCCAGCGCGCGTACGGTGTAGAGCGCGACTTCCTCCGGGCTCATTA
The DNA here is from genome assembly GCF_015277575.1 of Pseudomonas sp. OST1909. Taxonomy (NCBI): domain Bacteria; kingdom Pseudomonadati; phylum Pseudomonadota; class Gammaproteobacteria; order Pseudomonadales; family Pseudomonadaceae; genus Pseudomonas; species Pseudomonas sp. OST1909. The sequence continues at coordinate 5,873,639 of NZ_CP063780.1, read as the reverse complement.
GCTGCTGGCTGCGGTCGAGTTTTGCGGTGTCCATCTGCGCAGTGCCGAAGAACGCGGTGCGCGTAGGGCCGGGGCACAGTACTGAAACCTTGATGCCGCAGGTCTTCAGTTCTTCGCGCAAGCCCTCGGAGAAGTGCAATACATAAGCTTTGCTGGCGTAGTAGCTGCTCATCCACGGGCCTGGCTGAAAGGCAGCGATCGAAGCGACATTGAGTATCTGCCCGCCGCCTTGCAGCGCCATGGAGTTGCCGAGGGCATGGCACATACGGGTTAGCGCCAGGATGTTGACTTCGATCAGGTCTTGCTCGGTCATCCAGTCCTGGGCCAAAAATGGCCCGCTGGTACCGATGCCTGCGCAGTTGACCAGCAGGTCGATCTGCCGCTCGCCTTCTTCGAGTTCCAGCAAAAAACCGGACAAACGCAGCGGCTCGCCCAAGTCGCAGGCACGAAACAACACCTCGACGCCGAAGCGTTGGGTCAGTTCGGTGGCAATGCTTTCCAACTGATCACGTTGACGGGCCACGAGAATCAGGCTGCGGCCGCGTCGAGCCAGCGCTTCGGCCAAAGCCAGGCCGATGCCGCTGGAGGCGCCGGTGATCAGAGCGTAACGGGTCATGCCTTTCTCCATCGCAACGTCGCCTGCCTGTGACAGTGGCGTCACAGGCAGGCGGGCGTTTCTTCACTGTTGCGTAGAGTCTACAGGTTCGGCTGCGTCGTCAGCACTTTGCTCTGCGGCTTCATCAGTGATGACGCTTTGATCGGCGCCTTCATCGGAGGTGATTGAGCTGCTTTCGTAGCTGCTGTCCATGTTGGCTTCAAGTTGATCCAGGTAGCCGTTCATGCCCAGGGTCAGGCCGATGATGAGCATCAATGGAATAAACGCCAGCCACAGCGAGGCCAGGATTTTCACCGCAGTAGAGTTCGGTGGTGGCGGTGCGCCGTATTGGTTGGCACCCGCGTTCCCCGGCAATACCAGCAACAGGATAGGGAACACGCTATTGACCACTGGAACCAGGTTCAGCAAGTACAGCCAGCCAGACCAGCCCATATCGTGCAAGCGTTGCACACCGATTTGCACGCTCACGACTACCAGAGCAACAAACAGTGCGAAACCCAGTAGCGAGCCGAGGATGATGGCTATGGTTGGCGAGGCTGTCGCCACTGCGAAGCCGACGGTACTGATGATGCCTGCGGCTACCAGCAACGCGACGGTCAGCGCCAGTGTCCAGGCCAGATAACGCAGGCGCCCGATGCGCCCGTGGATGGTGAAGACCTTGAGTGTGGCGAACTCCGGCAAGTCATCGCCAACCGCTGCGCGTGGCGGGGCATAAGGCGAAGCTTCGGAGCGGGAAAAGTCGGAGCCAGGGGAGCTCGTCTCGTGGGTTTCAGCGAGGCTGAACGCCACGGGCTGTTCGGCTTCGATGCGTGCGTCGACCCCGGCGTTTTTCAATGCCGTCAGGTAGGTTTCGGCATCGGGGCGGGAAAGATCGCGTTTGAGCGCGACCGGGCGGCCGGTAAAGAGTTTTTCGATCGCCTCGACATCGCTCTTGAACAGCTCGGCGAGGTTCAGCTTGGCGGTGGTGCTTTCGACACCCGGAAGCAAGGCTCCGTCAAACACAATCTTGAAACGGCTGTCGCTCATGCGGGCATCCTTGTCACTTAATCAGGGAGGGTGTGCAGGCCCGTCCAATCGGCGGGCCGTGCAGTGGGTCAGCGTGGCCAGCGCAGTTGCGCGGCATGCTCGCGTGCTTTGCGGTATTCGGCATCCAGGCGGGCGACGAGTTCATCGACGCTGGGTAAATCATCGATTTCACCGACGCCCTGGCCCGCTGACCATACAGTTTTCCACGCTTTGGCCTCATCGCTCAATGGTTTGAGCTTGGAACCGAAATTGACTTCACCTTTGCCTTGCAGCGCGGCGAGGTCGAAACCGGCATTTTCCAGGCTCTGGCGCATAAAGCTCGCAGGTACGCCGGAGACTGCCGGAGTGTGCACGATGTCGGCGGCGCGCGACGTGAGCAGCATCTCTTTATAGGCATCTGGCGCGTGGCTTTCGGTAGTACCGATAAAGCGCGTGCCGAAATACGCCAAGTCGGCGCCCAGCAACTGGGCGGCGAGAATTTCGTGGCCGTGGTTGAGGCAACCGGCCAGCAGCAGGGTTTTATCAAAGAACTGGCGAATCTCGGCAATCAGAGCGAAGGGGCTCCAGGTGCCAGCGTGGCCACCGGCACCCGCGGCTACAGCAATCAGGCCATCGACGCCCGCCTCAGCGGCTTTCTCGGCATGTCGCCGGGTGGTGACGTCATGAAACACCAGGCCGCCGTAGCTGTGGACGGCATCGACCAGTTCCTTTACCGCGCCGAGGCTGGTGATGACGATGGGTACCTTGTGCTCTACGCAGATTGCCAGGTCTGCTTCCAACCGTGGGTTGCTGTTGTGCACGATCAGGTTCACAGCATAGGGAGCAGGGTTGTCCAACTGGGCCAAGCCCGCTTCGATTTCTTCCAGCCAGGCCCTGAAACCACTGCTTTCACGCTGGTTGAGCGCCGGGAAGCTGCCAACCACGCCATTACGACAGCAGGCCAGGACCAGTTGCGGATTGGAAATCAGAAACATCGGCGCCACCACGACGGGTAGGCGCAGATGTTGTTCCAGTAAAGCGGGCAGCGACATTGGAAGTTCCCCCGAGTAATTGAAACTAGAACGGTTTGACCACGACCAAAATTACGATAGCCAGCAATATCAGAACCGGTACTTCATTGAACCAGCGATAAAAGACATGGCTGCGGGTGTTTTCGCCACGGGCGAAGCGTTTTACCTGCGCTCCACACATATGGTGGTAGCCGATGAGCAGAACGACCAGGGTCAGTTTGGCGTGCATCCACGCGCCTGACTGGAAAATGCCGGGGTTGAGCGCCAGCATCCAGATACCGAAGACCAGTGTGGCAATCATCGCCGGTCCCATGATGCCGCGGTACAGTTTGCGCTCCATAACGCTGAAGCGCTCCTTGCTGACGCTGTCTTCGCTTTGGGCGTGGTAGACGAACAGGCGCGGCAGGTAGAACAGCCCGGCAAACCAGCAGACGATGCTGACGATGTGGAAGGCTTTGACCCATAGATAGAGCATTTTGGTTATTCCCAGGTTCACGGTAGCGAAGATAGTAGTGGCTCATGCGCCCGTACGTCACGTTGACGGTTGTCGCAGGACGATACGGCCCCTATTATCGACGGCTTTCCAGTGGGTTCGTTGAGGGCAGGTTTATGGTCAAGGTCGGTATCGTCGGCGGCACGGGTTACACCGGTGTCGAATTGCTGCGTCTGTTGGCTCAGCATCCGCAAGCTGAGGTGGTGGTCATCACTTCCCGATCCGAAGCTGGGCTGGCCGTGGCCGATATGTACCCGAACCTGCGAGGCCACTATGACGGCCTGGCGTTCAGCGTGCCGGACATCAAGACCCTGGGCGCGTGCGACGTGGTGTTCTTCGCCACGCCTCACGGTGTCGCCCATGCACTGGCCGGTGAGTTGCTGGCGGCCGGCACCAAGGTTATCGACTTGTCGGCCGACTTCCGCCTGCAGGACGCCGATGAGTGGGCCAAGTGGTACGGTCAGCCTCATGGAGCGCCGCAGTTGTTGGAGGAGGCGGTGTACGGCTTGCCGGAAGTCAATCGTGAGCAGATCAAGCAAGCACGGCTGATTGCGGTACCAGGCTGCTATCCGACGGCGACACAGTTGGGGTTCCTGCCATTGCTGGAAGCGGGCTTGGCGGATGCGTCGCGCCTGATTGCCGACTGCAAATCGGGCGTCAGCGGCGCTGGTCGTGGTGCTGCGGTGGGGTCTTTGTACTCCGAAACGTCGGAAAGCATGAAAGCCTATGCGGTAAAAGGCCATCGCCACTTGCCTGAAATCCGCCAGGGGTTGCGTCGCGCCGCGGGCAAGGATGTGGGGCTGACCTTTGTGCCGCACCTGACGCCAATGATCCGTGGGATTCACTCCACGCTTTATGCAACCGTCACTGATCGCTCGGTCGACTTGCAGGCGCTGTTTGAAAAGCGTTATGCCAATGAGCCGTTCGTCGACGTGATGCCGGCGGGCAGCCACCCGGAGACTCGTAGTGTGCGTGGTGCCAATGTGTGCCGTATCGCCGTGCATCGTCCGCAGGATGGCGACCTGGTTGTGGTGCTGTCGGTGATCGACAACCTGGTCAAAGGCGCGTCGGGCCAGGCGGTGCAGAACATGAACATCCTGTTCGGTCTGGATGAGAAGTTGGGCCTGGCCCATGCGGGGATGTTGCCTTAACGCAGTTTGGTGGTTACGCAAAAGGCCCGGTGATCGGGCCTTTCGTGTTTTTATGGCGGCTGCACGGATTGATATACCGTAACAATAGTTGACCGCTTTTCTAGGAGAAGCGGATAATGCCGGTCATTACGCATATGGCGGCGCTACGCCGGGAGATTATCAGCATGAGCGTTGAATCCTTCACCCCCACGGCTTTGCAATTCACCCACGGTGCTGCGCACAAGGTGAAGAGCCTGGTCGATGAAGAGGGTAATGATCGCTTGAAGCTGCGCGTATTTGTTACGGGCGGCGGTTGTTCAGGGTTTCAGTACGGTTTTACCTTCGATGAAGATGTGGCCGATGACGACACCATCGTCGAGCGCGAGGGCGTCAGCCTGGTCGTGGATCCGATGAGCTTCCAATACCTGGCTGGTGCCGAGGTGGATTATCAGGAAGGTCTGGAAGGTTCGCGTTTCGTGATCAAGAACCCTAATGCCACCACTACCTGTGGCTGCGGATCTTCGTTCTCGATCTGATCGCTAGCGGATACAGAAACGCCGCTTGGCTTTTATGGGTCAAGCGGCGTTTTGCTGTCTGAAGCTAGTTTAGGCCGGGTAGATGGCGCCGAGCACCCGTAACCCACGGGCGCCGGTTACGCTAGGGCGGTTGGCGGCGATGCCTTCCAGGCAGCAGTGCGCCAGCCAGGCGAAGGCCATGGCTTCGACCCAGTCCGGGTCTACCCCGTAAGTGGCTGTGCTACTGACGTGAGTAGAAGGCAATAGCGCGGTCAGCCGATTCATCAGCATCGTGTTGTGCGCGCCGCCGCCGCAGATGAGTAACGTCTCAGTGCTCGTCTGTGCGCTTTGCAGAGATTCGACGATGGTGAGGGCCGTCAGCTCCAGCAGAGTGGCCTGCACGTCTTCGGGCTCAAAGACGGGCAACGGGCTCAGGTGCTGTTGCAGCCAGGCCAGATTGAACACTTCGCGACCTGTGCTTTTGGGGCCTTTGGTCAAGAAGAACGGGTCGCTGAGCAATGCGTTGAGTAGTTGAGGCTGAACCTTGCCGCTGGCGGCCCATTGCCCGTCGCGGTCGAAGTGTTCACCGCGCTGGTGGTGAATCCACGCATCCAGAAGAACATTCCCGGGACCGCAGTCGAAACCCGCTACAGGCTTATTCGCCTCGATGAGGCTGAGGTTGCTGAACCCGCCGATATTCAGCACTGCGCGATTGCCAGTGTGCTCGCCAAACAGAGCTTCATGAAACGCTGGAACCAGAGGGGCTCCCTGGCCTCCGGCGGCAACATCACGGCTGCGGAAGTCGCTGACTACGCTGATCCCTGTCAGCTCGGTGAGCAGGGCAGGGTTGCCGATCTGCACGGTAAAGCTTCGAGCGGGTTCATGGCGGATCGTTTGCCCATGGCTGCCAATTGCGCGGATGTCCTGAGGCTTGAAGCGGTTTTGCTCCAGCAAGGCCCGGATGCCTTGTGCGGCGAGTGTTACCCACTGTTGCTGGGCGATTGCCGAGCGGGCGATTTCATCCGGGCCGCTGGCGCACAGGCTCAGCAGTTCAGCCCGCAAGGTGTCTGGCATCGGGATGTAGTGCGTGGCGATCAGCTTGATCGCCGCACCTTGTTCGATAAGGGCGATATCCAGTCCATCAAGGCTGGTTCCGGACATCACACCGATATAGAGCGGCATACCTTAACGCTTCGCCGAAGCCAGCAAGGTAGAGCGCTCTTGATCCATCCGTGCCATCAACGGCTGGCTCTGTTGCATGAAGCGTGCGCGTTCGGCCTTGGCGATCGGATCGGCCATTGGCAGTTTTTGACCCAGGGGGTCGACGTGTACGCCGTTGACCTGGAACTCATAATGCAAGTGCGGTCCGGTGGACAGGCCGGTGGTGCCGATGTAGCCGATCACTTGACCTTGCTTCACGTTGCCGCCGGTTTTGACGCCCTTGGCGAACCCTTGCATGTGGCCGTATAGCGTACGGTAAGTGTTGCCGTGCTGGATGATCACCGTATTGCCGTAACCACCCCGGCGCCCCGCCAGCAGTACCTTGCCGTCGCCCGCCGCCTTGATGGGCGTGCCACGCGGAGCGGCATAGTCCACACCCTTGTGTGCGCGAATTTTGTTCAGAATTGGATGCTTGCGGCCCATGGAGAAACGCGAGCTAATACGGGCGAAGTCCACGGGCGTACGGATGAAGGCCTTGCGCATGCTATTGCCGTCGGCCGTGTAATAGCTGCTATTGCCTTGTTTGTTTGTGTAGCGAACGGCTGTGTAGGTTTTGCCGCGGTTGGTGAAGCGCGCAGAAAGAATGTTGCCAGTGCCCACCACTTTGCCGTTGGCCACTTTCTGTTCGTAGATCACATCGAATTCGTCGCCCTGGCGGATGTCCTGAGCGAAGTCGATGTCATAGCCAAATACGCTGGCCATGTCCATGGTCATGCTGTGGGACAGGCCGGCGCGGGCAGCCGATTGTGACAAGGAGCTGTTGATCACCCCGTGTACGTAGGCGGAGCGCATAACCGGCTTGGTGGTGATGCGGTTGAAGGCGAAGCCTTTAGCACCTTTGCTCAGGCTGATGCTTTCCAGGTCGCTGAGGCTAGTGTGCAGGTTGTTCAACTGGCCGTCTGGCGTCAGTTCAAATTCAAGCTTCTGGCCGCGTTTGAGCTGGGTGAATTGCTTGGCTTGCTTATCACTGGCCAGCACTTCATTGACAGCGGTGGCAGGCAGCCCAACCTTTTCGAACAGGGTGGATAGCGTGTCGCCTTTGCCCACGATGACTTCGCGATGCTGGGGATTCTTTGCGGCAGCTGCCGCAGGTGCTTCCTGGGCGGCTTGCTGGGTGTCTTCGGGAGCGCTTTCGATCTGTGCGAAAGGTGATTCAGTTGCAGTGTTTGTGGCTTGTTGGGCGTCGGAAGCGTCTTGATCTTGTGTCAGTTGTTCAACTGGGCTTTCCAGATCAAGGCTCAGGGATGTTCGTTTGGCTTCTACGTCACTGGAAGGGAATACCAGCAGTGCCAGGCTGAGAAGGGCGGCGATACCACTTGCGGCGAGCAGGTGGGTCTTCGGGTAAAGCGGCGGCGCTTTAGACGGTTCAGTGGTCATAGGTAATTTGACTTTGAAGATGAAATGGAAAAGATGAATGACATGATGAAGATGAAATAACTGTATAAAATATAACCAAATCATCTGTGGCGCAAGCTCGCGAATGTTGGGCTCGCTGAATGGTGTCCGTGCGCAGGGCAAAACTTGTAATTAGTCCCTGATCTTGTATGGTTGGTTCCCTTTTGAATCTGAGCCTTGCGGGTCTGTTATGAAGTCGGTTGAAGAGCAGCTAGCGCTGATAAAACGTGGTGCGGAAGAACTGTTGGTTGAAGCTGAGCTGATCGAAAAGCTTAAGCGTGGCCAGCCCCTGCGTATCAAGGCTGGCTTTGATCCGACTGCGCCGGATCTGCACCTGGGTCATACCGTGCTTATTAATAAGCTGCGTCAGTTCCAGGAGTTGGGCCATCAAGTCATCTTTCTTATCGGTGACTTCACGGGAATGATCGGTGATCCCAGCGGCAAAAGTACTACGCGCCCGCCGCTGACTCGCGAGCAGGTTCTCGATAATGCCGAGACCTACAAGACCCAAGTGTTCAAGATCCTTGATCCGGCCAAGACCGAGGTGGCATTCAACTCCACCTGGATGGACAAGATGGGGCCGGCAGACTTTATTCGCCTGACCTCCCAGTACACCGTGGCACGTATGCTCGAGCGCGATGACTTCGACAAGCGCTACTCCACTAATCAGCCGATCGCGATTCATGAGTTCCTCTACCCATTGGTCCAGGGGTATGACTCGGTGGCGCTGCGTGCGGATGTTGAATTGGGTGGTACCGATCAGAAGTTCAACCTGCTGATGGGGCGTGAGTTGCAGCGCGCATACGGTCAGGAGGCTCAGTGCATTCTGACTATGCCGTTGCTGGAAGGATTGGATGGCGTCAAGAAGATGTCCAAGTCCCTGGGTAACTATGTTGGTATCCAGGAGGCGCCGGGCGTAATGTACGGCAAGCTGGTTTCCATTCCTGATGCGCTGATGTGGCGTTACTTCGAGCTGTTGAGCTTCCGCTCGATGGACGAAATCAATGCGTTGCGTGCGGACGTAGAGGCGGGCGCCAATCCGCGTGATGTGAAGATCAAGCTGGCTGAGGAGATTGTCGCGCGCTTCCATGGCGAAGAGGCTGCTGCCAGTGCGCATCGTGCCGCTGGTAACCGTATGAAGGATGGTGAGCTGCCGGATGATCTGCCGGAGATTGAACTGACCGCTGCCGAGGCTATGCCGATTGCGGCTGTCCTTAATAAGGCGGGCTTGGTGAAGAACTCGGCGGTCGCTCGTGATCTCTTGGGGTCGGGTGGTGTACGTATAGATGGTGAAGTGGTTGATCGCACATTTATATATGAGCTGGGCGCCACGCACGTTTGTCAGGCGGGCAAGAAGGCGTTCGCGCGAATTACGCTCAAATCCGAATAAGTCTGAAAATAGATGTTGACGGCGAATTATATCTGTCTATAATTCGCCCCACTTCCGGCGCAGTCGAAACGGAAAACTCCTTGGTAAACAATGAGTTACGCAGTTTTCGACAGCAAGTTGCTTCAGTTCATCGAAGCCAAAAGGAAGTTGAAAAAGAGGTGTTGACAGCAGCGTGTAACGCTGTAGAATTCGCATCCCGCTTCGGAGAGATCTTAAGCGCAAGTGGTTGAAGTTGTTGAAGAAATCTTCGAAAGCTTCTGAAAATAATCACTTGACAGCAAATGAGGCTGCTGTAGAATGCGCGCCTCGGTTGAGACGAAAGATCTTAACCAACCGCTCTTTAACAACTGAATCAAGCAATTCGTGTGGGTGCTTGTGGGGTCAGACTGATAGTCAACAAGATTATCAGCATCACAAGTTACTCCGCGAGAAATCAAAGATGTAACCAACGATTGCTGAGCCAAGTTTAGGGTTTCTTAAAAACCCAAAGATGTTTGAACTGAAGAGTTTGATCATGGCTCAGATTGAACGCTGGCGGCAGGCCTAACACATGCAAGTCGAGCGGTAGAGAGAAGCTTGCTTCTCTTGAGAGCGGCGGACGGGTGAGTAATGCCTAGGAATCTGCCTGGTAGTGGGGGATAACGTTCGGAAACGGACGCTAATACCGCATACGTCCTACGGGAGAAAGCAGGGGACCTTCGGGCCTTGCGCTATCAGATGAGCCTAGGTCGGATTAGCTAGTTGGTGGGGTAATGGCTCACCAAGGCGACGATCCGTAACTGGTCTGAGAGGATGATCAGTCACACTGGAACTGAGACACGGTCCAGACTCCTACGGGAGGCAGCAGTGGGGAATATTGGACAATGGGCGAAAGCCTGATCCAGCCATGCCGCGTGTGTGAAGAAGGTCTTCGGATTGTAAAGCACTTTAAGTTGGGAGGAAGGGTTGTAGATTAATACTCTGCAATTTTGACGTTACCGACAGAATAAGCACCGGCTAACTCTGTGCCAGCAGCCGCGGTAATACAGAGGGTGCAAGCGTTAATCGGAATTACTGGGCGTAAAGCGCGCGTAGGTGGTTTGTTAAGTTGGATGTGAAATCCCCGGGCTCAACCTGGGAACTGCATTCAAAACTGACTGACTAGAGTATGGTAGAGGGTGGTGGAATTTCCTGTGTAGCGGTGAAATGCGTAGATATAGGAAGGAACACCAGTGGCGAAGGCGACCACCTGGACTAATACTGACACTGAGGTGCGAAAGCGTGGGGAGCAAACAGGATTAGATACCCTGGTAGTCCACGCCGTAAACGATGTCAACTAGCCGTTGGAAGCCTTGAGCTTTTAGTGGCGCAGCTAACGCATTAAGTTGACCGCCTGGGGAGTACGGCCGCAAGGTTAAAACTCAAATGAATTGACGGGGGCCCGCACAAGCGGTGGAGCATGTGGTTTAATTCGAAGCAACGCGAAGAACCTTACCAGGCCTTGACATCCAATGAACTTTCCAGAGATGGATTGGTGCCTTCGGGAACATTGAGACAGGTGCTGCATGGCTGTCGTCAGCTCGTGTCGTGAGATGTTGGGTTAAGTCCCGTAACGAGCGCAACCCTTGTCCTTAGTTACCAGCACGTCATGGTGGGCACTCTAAGGAGACTGCCGGTGACAAACCGGAGGAAGGTGGGGATGACGTCAAGTCATCATGGCCCTTACGGCCTGGGCTACACACGTGCTACAATGGTCGGTACAGAGGGTTGCCAAGCCGCGAGGTGGAGCTAATCCCACAAAACCGATCGTAGTCCGGATCGCAGTCTGCAACTCGACTGCGTGAAGTCGGAATCGCTAGTAATCGCGAATCAGAATGTCGCGGTGAATACGTTCCCGGGCCTTGTACACACCGCCCGTCACACCATGGGAGTGGGTTGCACCAGAAGTAGCTAGTCTAACCTTCGGGAGGACGGTTACCACGGTGTGATTCATGACTGGGGTGAAGTCGTAACAAGGTAGCCGTAGGGGAACCTGCGGCTGGATCACCTCCTTAATCGACGACATCAGCTGCTCCATAAGTTCCCACACGAATTGCTTGATTCATTGAAGAAGACGAAAGAAGCAGCCTAAAGGGTTGTAGCTTAGTTGGTTAGAGCGCACCCCATGCTCTGTGGTAAAGAGCAGGGTGAGGTCGGCCTTAGCAGCTCGAAATTGGGTCTGTAGCTCAGTTGGTTAGAGCGCACCCCTGATAAGGGTGAGGTCGGCAGTTCGAATCTGCCCAGACCCACCAATTTTGTGTGGGAAACGCCTGTAGAAATACGGGGCCATAGCTCAGCTGGGAGAGCGCCTGCCTTGCACGCAGGAGGTCAACGGTTCGATCCCGTTTGGCTCCACCACTACTGCTTCTGTTTGTATAAAGCTTAGAAATGAGCATTCCATCGTTGTGATGGTGAATGTTGATTTCTAGTCTTTGACTAGTTCGTTCTTTAAAAATTTGGGTATGTGATAGAAAGATAGACTGAACGTTACTTTCACTGGTAACGGATCAGGCTAAGGTAAAATTTGTGAGTTCTCTTAATCGAGAAATTCGAATTTTCGGCGAATGTTGTCTTCACAGTATAACCAGATTGCTTGGGGTTATATGGTCAAGTGAAGAAGCGCATACGGTGGATGCCTTGGCAGTCAGAGGCGATGAAAGACGTGGTAGCCTGCGAAAAGCTTCGGGGAGTCGGCAAACAGACTTTGATCCGGAGATGTCTGAATGGGGGAACCCAGCCATCATAAGATGGTTATCTTGTACTGAATACATAGGTGCAAGAGGCGAACCAGGGGAACTGAAACATCTAAGTACCCTGAGGAAAAGAAATCAACCGAGATTCCCTTAGTAGTGGCGAGCGAACGGGGACTAGCCCTTAAGTGGCTTTGAGATTAGCGGAACGCTCTGGAAAGTGCGGCCATAGTGGGTGATAGCCCTGTACGCGAAAATCTCTTAGTCATGAAATCGAGTAGGACGGAGCACGAGAAACTTTGTCTGAATATGGGGGGACCATCCTCCAAGGCTAAATACTACTGACTGACCGATAGTGAACTAGTACCGTGAGGGAAAGGCGAAAAGAACCCCGGAGAGGGGAGTGAAATAGATCCTGAAACCGTATGCGTACAAGCAGTGGGAGCCCACTTTGTTGGGTGACTGCGTACCTTTTGTATAATGGGTCAGCGACTTATTTTCAGTGGCGAGCTTAACCGAATAGGGGAGGCGTAGCGAAAGCGAGTCTTAATAGGGCGTCTAGTCGCTGGGAATAGACCCGAAACCGGGCGATCTATCCATGGGCAGGTTGAAGGTTGGGTAACACTAACTGGAGGACCGAACCGACTACCGTTGAAAAGTTAGCGGATGACCTGTGGATCGGAGTGAAAGGCTAATCAAGCTCGGAGATAGCTGGTTCTCCTCGAAAGCTATTTAGGTAGCGCCTCATGTATCACTGTAGGGGGTAGAGCACTGTTTCGGCTAGGGGGTCATCCCGACTTACCAAACCGATGCAAACTCCGAATACCTACAAGTGCCGAGCATGGGAGACACACGGCGGGTGCTAACGTCCGTCGTGAAAAGGGAAACAACCCAGACCGTCAGCTAAGGTCCCAAAGTTATGGTTAAGTGGGAAACGATGTGGGAAGGCTTAGACAGCTAGGAGGTTGGCTTAGAAGCAGCCACCCTTTAAAGAAAGCGTAATAGCTCACTAGTCGAGTCGGCCTGCGCGGAAGATGTAACGGGGCTCAAACCATACACCGAAGCTACGGGTATCACGTAAGTGATGCGGTAGAGGAGCGTTCTGTAAGCCTGTGAAGGTGAGTTGAGAAGCTTGCTGGAGGTATCAGAAGTGCGAATGCTGACATGAGTAACGACAATGGGTGTGAAAAACACCCACGCCGAAAGACCAAGGTTTCCTGCGCAACGTTAATCGACGCAGGGTTAGTCGGTCCCTAAGGCGAGGCTGAAAAGCGTAGTCGATGGAAAACAGGTTAATATTCCTGTACTTCTGGTTATTGCGATGGAGGGACGGAGAAGGCTAGGCCAGCTTGGCGTTGGTTGTCCAAGTTTAAGGTGGTAGGCTGGAATCTTAGGTAAATCCGGGATTCTAAGGCCGAGAGCTGATGACGAGTTAACTTTTAGTTAACGAAGTGGTTGATGCCATGCTTCCAAGAAAAGCTTCTAAGCTTCAGGTAACCAGGAACCGTACCCCAAACCGACACAGGTGGTTGGGTAGAGAATACCAAGGCGCTTGAGAGAACTCGGGTGAAGGAACTAGGCAAAATGGCACCGTAACTTCGGGAGAAGGTGCGCCGGTGAGGGTGAAGGACTTGCTCCGTAAGCTCATGCCGGTCGAAGATACCAGGCCGCTGCGACTGTTTATTAAAAACACAGCACTCTGCAAACACGAAAGTGGACGTATAGGGTGTGACGCCTGCCCGGTGCCGGAAGGTTAATTGATGGGGTTAGCTAACGCGAAGCTCTTGATCGAAGCCCCGGTAAACGGCGGCCGTAACTATAACGGTCCTAAGGTAGCGAAATTCCTTGTCGGGTAAGTTCCGACCTGCACGAATGGCGTAACGATGGCGGCGCTGTCTCCACCCGAGACTCAGTGAAATTGAAATCGCTGTGAAGATGCAGTGTATCCGCGGCTAGACGGAAAGACCCCGTGAACCTTTACTATAGCTTTGCACTGGACTTTGAATTTGCTTGTGTAGGATAGGTGGGAGGCTTTGAAGCGTGGACGCCAGTCTGCGTGGAGCCAACCTTGAAATACCACCCTGGCAACTTTGAGGTTCTAACTCAGGTCCGTTATCCGGATCGAGGACAGTGTATGGTGGGTAGTTTGACTGGGGCGGTCTCCTCCTAAAGAGTAACGGAGGAGTACGAAGGTGCGCTCAGACCGGTCGGAAATCGGTCGTAGAGTATAAAGGCAAAAGCGCGCTTGACTGCGAGACAGACACGTCGAGCAGGTACGAAAGTAGGTCTTAGTGATCCGGTGGTTCTGTATGGAAGGGCCATCGCTCAACGGATAAAAGGTACTCCGGGGATAACAGGCTGATACCGCCCAAGAGTTCATATCGACGGCGGTGTTTGGCACCTCGATGTCGGCTCATCACATCCTGGGGCTGAAGCCGGTCCCAAGGGTATGGCTGTTCGCCATTTAAAGTGGTACGCGAGCTGGGTTTAGAACGTCGTGAGACAGTTCGGTCCCTATCTGCCGTGGACGTTTGAGATTTGAGAGGGGCTGCTCCTAGTACGAGAGGACCGGAGTGGACGAACCTCTGGTGTTCCGGTTGTCACGCCAGTGGCATTGCCGGGTAGCTATGTTCGGAATAGATAACCGCTGAAAGCATCTAAGCGGGAAACTAGCCTCAAGATGAGATCTCACTGGAACCTTGAGTTCCCTGAAGGGCCGTCGAAGACTACGACGTTGATAGGTTGGGTGTGTAAGCGCTGTGAGGCGTTGAGCTAACCAATACTAATTGCCCGTGAGGCTTGACCATATAACACCCAAGCAATTTGTTTCTCGAAAGAGCATCAGATTGCGGTGTGTGAAGACGAAGATGAACCGAAAGTTCGACGCTCACAAAACACCGAAAGCTGTCACATACCCAATTTGCTGAAGCGAGACCAACTGGTCGCGACTCAGTACCCGAATTTCTTGACGACCATAGAGCATTGGAACCACCTGATCCCATCCCGAACTCAGCAGTGAAACGATGCATCGCCGATGGTAGTGTGGGGTTTCCCCATGTGAGAGTAGGTCATCGTCAAGATTAAATTCCGAAACCCCTGTTTGCTAACGCAAACAGGGGTTTTGTTTTGGGCGGTCGAAAAAACTAAAAAACCACCGCTCATGTCCTGGGTGCAAACGCCCGGCGTTTCTATGCAATGACCTTACGCATGGCTATTATGCGTGCCTCATTGTGAGGCGATATTTGCATGCTGATGTTGTTGAAACTACTGAAAGACGGTCGATTCCATTCTGGAGAAGCGCTTGGCGCCGCCCTGGGCGTCAGTCGCAGCGCTGTGTGGAAGCAGCTTCAGCATCTTGAGGCAGAGTTAGGGCTGCCCATTCATAAGGTCCGAGGTCGTGGGTATCAATTGGCTGCGCCGTTGGTGTTCTTGAGTGCAGAGCAAATTTCCCTGAATACGGCCTCTTTAACCTGGCCAGTTCATATTTTCGATTCCATCGACTCCACTAACGCCGAAGCTTTGCGTCTTGTTGACTCAGGGTGCGCAGCCCCCTTTGTCGTACTGGCGGAGCAGCAGACGGCTGGTAGGGGAAGGCGTGGTCGAAAATGGGTCAGTCCGTTTGCGCAAAATGTCTACTACAGCCTCGTGCTGCGCATTGAAGGTGGTCTGCGACAGTTGGAGGGGTTGAGTCTCGTAGTTGGCTTAGCCGTTATGCAGGCGTTGCGTGAGACCGGTGTACAGGGCGCGGCTTTGAAATGGCCAAACGACGTCTTGGTCGGGAGCAAGAAAATTTCTGGCATCTTGCTGGAGCTGGTGGGGGATCCTGCGGATATCTGTCACGTTGTCCTAGGGATAGGCATCAATGTGAATATGCAGAAAGCCGATGATGTGGATCAGCAATGGACTTCAATTCAGCTCGAGACCGGTTCTGCTATTGATCGCAACCAATTGGTGGCGCGTCTGGGGATGCAGTTGCAAGGCTATCTGGATCGACATAAGACTGCCGGTTTTGCCGGGCTGCAAGATGAGTGGGAGCGGCATCACTTGTGGCAGGGCAAGCCTGTGTCTCTCGTTGCGGGTGTTACCCAGATTGATGGGGTGGTGTTGGGCGTGGATCATCAGGGCGCGTTGCGCTTGAATGTCGATGGCGTCGAGAAAATATACAGCGGTGGTGAGTTAAGCCTGAGGTTGCGTGATGATTCTTGAGCTCGACTGTGGGAACAGCTTCATAAAGTGGCGCGTGCTTGAGGCGAGTGATGCAAGTGTCTCCGCCGAAGGCGTGGTGGGTTCGGATAATGCGTTGATTGAGAGCCTGATAGCGCTTCCTGGCCTTCTGCTCACGCGTTGTCGGTTAGTGAGTGTTCGAGCGCTTGAGGAAACCGACAAGCTGGTAGCGGCGTTGGTGAAGGCATTTGGCGTTACCGTTTCCTGTGCGGGTTCCGCGCGACAAATGGCCGGTGTGCGCAATGGCTACGAAGAGTTCGAGCGGCTTGGGCTGGATCGTTGGTTGGCGATGCTGGGGGCATATAAGTTAGCGTCCGGCGCATGCGTAGTGCTCGATTTTGGTACGGCGGCGACCGCAGACTTTATTGATGTGGATGGTGAGCACTTGGGTGGGTTTATTTGCCCGGGCTTGCCACTTATGCGCAATCAGTTGCGAACCCATACGCGCAAGATACGTTATGACGATGCCGCGGCTGAGAGAGCTCTTGAGCGTCTCTCTCCTGGGCGGACGACCGTAGAGGCTGTCGAGCGCGGTTGTACGCTTATGCTAAGAGGGTTCGTGTTGACCCAGCTTGAATTGGCGCGAGGCTATTGGGGCGAGGATTTCACTGTCTTCCTGACGGGTGGGGATGCCGACCTGGTGAGGGATGCTGCGCCTCAGGCTTGTTTGGTCCCGGACCTTGTGTTTGTTGGTTTGGCAATGGCGTGTCCTTTGTCTTGAGGTGATTATGCGCTGGCTGTTTTTGCTTTTACTTGTCCTCAATGTTTTCTACTACGTCTGGCATCAGCAAGAAGCGCCATTGCGTGCCAAGGACGTCACACCGTTGAGTCTCTATCGTGGAACGCAGCAAGATATTCGGCTCCTGAGTGAGTCTGCCGACACGGTGGCGCGGCGTGATCGAGCAAGGGGGGCTGATGCACAAAGCACCTGTCTGTACATTGGTGGTTTCTCGGATCGTCACCAGGCGCTCTCTCTCGAGCAGCGGCTGACAAGCTTGGACATAAGGGTCAGGCTTCAATTGTTGAGCGCGCCTGAAGCCTCGGGTTACTGGTTGCGAGTAGCCCCTGAGAGTAGGCGCTTGGCTGACGATCTGCCCTTTGAAAGCCTTGCTAATGAATTCAATGAGTTAAAACATAAAATAATGCTGTGCGAAGGCATTGCAACTCTCGAATAGTTTGCATAGAATGGCGCCCGCTTCGCAGTGAAGACCTTTAAGGGCTTCAGCGCGAATCGAAGGTCAACGCAGCTAACCTCATATTTTTAATGAGAAAATGCTTGACAGAAGGCCGGCGTGATGTAGAATGCCGGCTCGCTTAGGAGGGGTTCCCGAGCGGCCAAAGGGATCAGACTGTAAATCTGACGTCTACGACTTCGAAGGTTCGAATCCTTCCCCCTCCACCATTTTTAGCGTGAGCTGCAAGCTCCGCGGGTATAGTTTAGTGGTAGAACCTCAGCCTTCCAAGCTGATGATGCGGGTTCGATTCCCGCTACCCGCTCCAAGTTTGCAGGTTGTGCAAGGTGTTTTGCTCTTGTAGCTCAGTTGGTAGAGCACACCCTTGGTAAGGGTGAGGTCAGCGGTTCAAATCCGCTCAAGAGCTCCATATAACAAGGCAGATATGAAAATATCTGCCTTTGTTTTAACAGCTGCCTCGGCTTGTATCGTGTTATGTCTGGCTGAGATTGTCAGGTGATTTCAAGTCTGTTGGGGTTGGTTGTTGTAAAGTCTTTTTCAGGCCTGCATAATGGTCGGCCTGATTTTGTTTTAGGTCAGTAGCTCAATTGGCAGAGCGACGGTCTCCAAAACCGTAGGTTGGGGGTTCGATTCCCTCCTGACCTGCCAGATTCACGTGGTGTGTCTGGCTTTCTTTTCACAGGATCTTCATAGATGACTCCTAAGGCTGAAGCTCAAAGCTCTCGTTTCGATCTGTTCAAGTGGCTCGCTGTAGTCGCCTTGGTGGTCGTAGGCGTTGTTGGCAATCAGTACTATTCTGCTTCGCCGATCCTGTACCGTGTCCTCGCATTGCTCGCCCTCGCTGCTGTAGCTGCCTTTGTAGGCCTGCAGACTGCCAAAGGCAAGTCTTTCGCGGTCCTGGTGAAGGAAGCTCGCACCGAAATTCGTAAAGTCGTTTGGCCGACTCGCCAAGAAACCACGCAGACCACATTGATTGTTGTGGCTGTTGTTCTGGTTATGGCGTTGCTGTTGTGGGGGCTCGATTCCCTGCTCGGCTGGCTTGTTTCCTTGATTGTTGGCTAAGGGTGTCCCGTGGCTAAGCGTTGGTACGTTGTGCATGCTTACTCGGGTTACGAGAAGCATGTTATGCGCTCTTTGCTGGAGCGCGTAAAGCTGGCAGGCATGGAAGATGGCTTCGGCGAAATTCTGGTTCCCACTGAAGAAGTGGTTGAAATGCGGAATGGCCAGAAGCGCAAGAGTGAGCGCAAGTTCTTCCCTGGCTACGTGCTGGTACAGATGGACATGAATGAAGGTACTTGGCACTTGGTCAAGGACACTCCTCGTGTCATGGGTTTCATTGGCGGTACTGCTGATAAGCCTGCTCCGATCACTGACAAGGAGGCAGAAGCAATTCTGCGTCGTGTTGCTGACGGTAGCGACAAACCCAAGCCGAAGACATTGTTCGAGCCGGGTGAGGTTGTTCGTGTTACAGATGGTCCGTTCGCTGATTTCAATGGCACCGTCGAAGAAGTTAACTACGAAAAGAGCCGGATCCAAGTGGCAGTGCTCATTTTCGGTCGCTCTACTCCGGTAGAGTTGGAGTTCAGCCAGGTCGAGAAGGTCTAGCTGAAAAAGCATCCCAACCCCGCAGCCTTAGGCTGTGGGGTTTTGTCGTCACTGGGATAAACGCGCAAGTAACCGGGGAGCCTTTTTAGGCGTTTGAACCCGTAATTGGAGTGCCTCATGGCCAAGAAGATTACCGCTTACATCAAGCTGCAAGTGAAGGCCGCTCAGGCCAACCCTAGCCCACCCGTCGGTCCAGCTCTGGGTCAGCACGGCGTGAACATCATGGAATTCTGCAAGGCCTTCAACGCCCGTACTCAGGGTCTTGAGCCAGGTCTGCCGACTCCAGTGATCATCACTGTATATAGCGACCGTAGCTTTACTTTCGAAACCAAGTCGACCCCGGCTTCGGTTTTGTTGAAGAAAGCTGCTGGTCTGACTAGCGGTTCCGCTCGTCCGAACACCGTTAAGGTTGGCACCGTAACTCGTGCTCAGCTGGAAGAAATCGCGAAAACCAAAAACGCGGATCTGACTGCAGCTGATATGGATGCAGCCGTGCGTACCATCGCCGGTTCTGCTCGTAGCATGGGCCTTAACGTGGAGGGTGTGTAATGGCTAAGCTGACCAAGCGCCAAAAGGCTATCGCCGGCAAAATCGAAGCAGGCAAGTCCTACAACTTCGTAGACGCTGCTGCTCTGCTGACCGAGCTGTCGACTGTCAAGTTCAGCGAGTCTGTTGACGTTGCTGTGAACCTGGGTGTTGACCCGCGTAAATCCGACCAGGTCGTTCGTAGCGCTACTGTGCTGCCACACGGTACTGGCAAGACTGTACGTGTTGCTGTCTTCACTCAGGGCCCGGCGGCTGAAGCTGCTCTGGCTGCCGGCGCTGATCGCGTTGGTATGGACGACCTGGCTGCCGAAATGAAAGGCGGCGACCTGAACTATGACGTCGTTATTGCTTCCCCGGATGCAATGCGCGTTGTAGGTCAGTTGGGTCAGATCCTGGGTCCACGTGGCCTGATGCCTAACCCTAAAGTCGGCACCGTAACGCCAGACGTAGCTACCGCGGTTAAAAACGCCAAGGCTGGTCAGGTTCGTTATCGCACCGACAAAAACGGCATCATTCACACTTCCGTTGGCAAGGTCGGCTTCGACGCCGTCAAGCTGAAGGAAAACGTTGAAGCCCTGATCGCTGATCTGAAGCGTATCAAGCCAGCTTCCTCGAAAGGCATCTACGTCAAGCGCGTTACCCTGAGCACCACTATGGGCCCAGGTCTGGTCATCGACCAAGGCTCGCTGGACGTATAAGACACAAATTGGCGCAAGCGATTGCGCCAATTGAAAGATTGGGGTCCCTGCCTGGCGGGGGCTATCCAAGACCGTAGGCGACGCAAGTCTTAAACCAACAAGCCTACGCAGATGGTGCTCCCGGTTCCTTACCGAATCAGACACCAAAACGACATCCGGCCTCGGCCAGATGAAACGGTAACAAGCAGGAGTTAAACCCGTGGCAATTAATCTCGAAGACAAGAAGGCCATCGTCGCTGAAGTCAACGAGGCTGCCAAAGCTGCTCTGTCCGCTGTCGTGGCTGATGCCCGTGGTGTGACAGTAGGCGCTATGACCGGACTCCGTAAAGAGGCTCGTGAAGCTGGCGTATACGTACGTGTTGTACGTAACACCCTGCTCAAGCGCGCTGTTGCGGACACTGAATACAGTGTTCTCAACGACGTGTTCACTGGCCCGACTCTGATCGCGTTCTCCAAGGACCATCCAGGCGCTGCTGCCCGTTTGTTCAAAGAGTTCGCCAAGAGTCAGGATAAGTTCGAGATCAAGGCAGCTGCGTTCGAGGGCAAGTTCCTCGCAGCTAACCAAATCGACGTACTGGCAACACTGCCGACCCGCGACGAAGCCATTTCGCAGCTGATGAGCGTGATTCAAGGCGCTACCAGCAAGCTGGCTCGTACTCTGGCTGCAGTTCGCGAGCAAAAAGAAGCTGCCGCAGCCTAAAGCTGAGCAACTTCTCTCGCGTATTTTTGTTTATTTCGATGGCCGCGTAGGCCGTCCCCCAATTCAGGAAATACAGCAATGTCTATCTCCCAAGACGATATCCTCAACGCCGTAGCTGAAATGTCGGTTCTGCAGGTTGTTGAGCTGATCAAAGCTTTCGAAGAAAAATTCGGCGTTTCCGCTGCCGCTGCTTCCGCTGGCCCAGCTGCTGCTGCTGCCGTTGTTGAAGAGCAAACCGAATTCAACGTCATGCTGACCGAAGCTGGCGAGAAGAAAGTAAACGTGATCAAGGCAGTACGTGAACTGACCGGTCTGGGCCTGAAAGAAGCCAAGGCTGTAGTTGACGGCGCTCCTGCCATGGTTCTGGAAGCTGTTGCCAAAGACGCAGCTGACAAAGCCAAAGCTACTCTGGAAGAAGCAGGCGCTAAAGTCGAGCTGAAGTAAGCATCGACCTTGCGTCTCCAGCCCAAGCGTTAAGCTGAAGGCTGATGGCTGGTGGCTCTTGCCACCGGCCTTTTTCCGTTCTTGGCTGTCGACTCGGTCGCCGCCATTAACGCGCTGTAGCCACCCGAAGCGGTGGTGCAAACCATGGGGTTTGCAAGATTTTCTGGCTGCTCCCGTCGGAGGGGCCAAACAAGCAGGTGACCAAGCTGGGGAACGCTGATGGCTTACTCATATACTGAGAAAAAACGTATCCGCAAGGACTTTAGCAAGTTGCCGGACGTCATGGATGTCCCGTACCTTCTGGCTATCCAGCTGGATTCGTATCGTGAATTCTTGCAGGCGGGAGCGACCAAAGATCAGTTCCGCGACGTGGGCCTGCATGCGGCCTTCAAATCCGTTTTCCCGATCATCAGCTACTCCGGCAATGCTGCGCTGGAGTACGTCGGTTATCGCCTGGGCGAACCGGCATTTGATGTCAAAGAATGCGTGTTGCGTGGCGTTACGTACGCCGTACCGTTGCGGGTAAAAGTCCGTCTGATCATTTTCGACAAAGAATCGTCGAACAAAGCGATCAAGGACATCAAAGAGCAAGAAGTCTACATGGGCGAAATCCCATTGATGACTGAAAACGGTACCTTCGTTATCAACGGTACCGAGCGTGTAATCGTTTCCCAGCTGCACCGTTCCCCGGGCGTGTTCTTCGACCACGACCGCGGCAAGACGCACAGCTCCGGCAAACTCCTGTACTCCGCGCGGATCATTCCGTACCGCGGTTCGTGGTTGGACTTCGAGTTCGACCCGAAAGACTGCGTATTCGTGCGTATCGACCGTCGTCGCAAGCTGCCGGCCTCGGTACTGCTGCGCGCGCTCGGCTATACCACTGAGCAAGTGCTGGACGCGTTCTATACCACCAACGTATTCAGCCTGAAGGATGAAACCCTCAAGCTGGAGCTGATCGCTTCGCGTCTGCGTGGTGAAATTGCCGTCCTGGACATCCAGGATGAGAAGGGCAAGGTCATCGTTGAGGCTGGCCGTCGTATCACTGCGCGCCACATCAACCAGATCGAAAAGGCCGGTATCAAAGAGCTGGAAGTGCCTCTGGACTACGTTCTGGGTCGCACGACCGCCAAGGTCATCGTTCACCCGGCTACAGGCGAAATCCTGGCTGAGTGCAATACCGAGCTGAACACCGAGATCCTGGCGAAAATCGCCAAGGCCCAGGTTGTTCGCATCGAGACCCTGTACACCAACGATATCGACTGCGGTCCGTTCATCTCCGACACTCTGAAGATCGACTCCACCAGCAACCAATTGGAAGCGCTGGTCGAGATCTATCGCATGATGCGTCCTGGCGAGCCACCAACCAAAGACGCTGCCGAAACCCTGTTCAACAACCTGTTCTTCAGCCCTGAGCGCTATGACCTGTCTGCGGTCGGCCGGATGAAGTTCAACCGTCGTATCGGTCGTACCGAGATCGAAGGTTCGGGCGTGCTGTGCAAGGAAGACATCGTCGCGGTACTGAAGACGCTGGTCGACATCCGTAACGGCAAAGGCATCGTCGATGACATCGACCACCTGGGTAACCGTCGTGTTCGCTGCGTAGGCGAAATGGCCGAGAACCAGTTCCGCGTTGGCCTGGTGCGTGTTGAGCGCGCGGTCAAAGAGCGTCTGTCGATGGCTGAAAGCGAAGGCCTGATGCCGCAAGACCTGATCAACGCCAAGCCAGTGGCCGCGGCAGTGAAAGAGTTCTTCGGTTCCAGCCAGCTTTCCCAGTTCATGGACCAGAACAACCCGCTGTCCGAGATCACCCACAAGCGCCGTGTATCCGCACTGGGCCCGGGCGGTCTGACCCGTGAGCGTGCTGGCTTCGAAGTTCGTGACGTACACCCGACGCACTACGGTCGTGTTTGCCCGATCGAAACGCCGGAAGGTCCGAACATCGGTCTGATCAACTCCCTGGCCGCTTATGCGCGTACCAACCAGTATGGCTTCCTCGAGAGCCCGTACCGTGTGGTGAAAGACGCTCTGGTCACCGACGAGATCGTGTTCCTGTCCGCCATCGAAGAAGCTGATCACGTGATCGCTCAGGCTTCGGCCACGATGAACGACAAGAAAGTCCTGATCGACGAGCTGGTAGCTGTTCGTCACTTGAACGAGTTCACCGTCAAGGCGCCGGAAGACGTCACCTTGATGGACGTTTCTCCGAAGCAGGTAGTTTCGGTTGCTGCGTCGCTGATCCCGTTCCTGGAGCACGATGACGCCAACCGTGCGTTGATGGGTTCCAACATGCAGCGTCAAGCTGTACCGACCCTGCGTGCTGACAAGCCGCTGGTAGGTACCGGCATGGAGCGGAACGTAGCCCGTGACTCCGGCGTTTGCGTCGTGGCTCGTCGTGGCGGCGTTATCGACTCCGTTGATGCCAGCCGTATCGTGGTTCGTGTTGCCGATGACGAAGTTGAAACTGGCGAAGCCGGTGTCGACATCTACAACCTGACCAAATACACCCGCTCGAACCAGAACACCTGCATCAACCAGCGTCCGCTGGTGAGCAAGGGTGATCGCGTTCAGCGTAGCGACATCATGGCCGATGGCCCGTCCACCGACATGGGTGAACTGGCTCTGGGTCAGAACATGCGCATCGCGTTCATGGCATGGAACGGCTTCAACTTCGAAGACTCCATCTGCCTGTCCGAGCGTGTGGTTCAAGAAGACCGCTTCACCACGATCCACATTCAGGAACTGACCTGTGTGGCACGTGACACCAAGCTTGGTCCTGAGGAAATCACTGCAGACATCCCGAACGTGGGTGAAGCTGCACTGAACAAGCTGGACGAAGCCGGTATCGTTTACGTAGGTGCTGAAGTTGGCGCAGGCGACATCCTGGTGGGTAAGGTCACTCCGAAAGGCGAGACCCAACTGACTCCGGAAGAGAAGCTGCTGCGTGCCATCTTCGGTGAAAAAGCCAGCGACGTTAAAGACACCTCCCTGCGTGTACCTACCGGTACCAAAGGTACTGTCATCGACGTACAGGTCTTCACCCGTGACGGCGTTGAGCGTGATGCTCGTGCACTGTCCATCGAGAAGACCCAGCTCGACGAGATCCGCAAGGACCTGAACGAAGAGTTCCGTATCGTTGAAGGCGCGACCTTCGAACGCCTGCGCTCCGCTCTGGTAGGCCACAAGGCCGAAGGCGGCGCAGGTCTGAAGAAAGGTCAGGACATCACCGACGAAGTTCTCGACGGTCTTGAGCACGGCCAGTGGTTCAAACTGCGCATGGCTGAAGACGCTCTGAACGAGCAGCTCGAGAAGGCCCAGGCCTACATCGTTGATCGCCGCCGTCTGCTGGACGACAAGTTCGAAGACAAGAAGCGCAAACTGCAGCAGGGCGATGACCTGGCTCCAGGCGTGCTGAAAATCGTCAAGGTTTACCTGGCAATCCGTCGCCGCATCCAGCCGGGCGACAAGATGGCCGGTCGTCACGGTAACAAAGGTGTGGTCTCCGTGATCATGCCGGTTGAAGACATGCCGCACGATGCCAATGGCACCCCGGTCGACGTCGTCCTCAACCCGTTGGGCGTACCTTCGCGTATGAACGTTGGTCAGATCCTTGAAACCCATCTGGGCCTCGCGGCCAAAGGTCTGGGCGAGAAGATCAACCGTATGATCGAAGAGCAGCGCAAGGTCGCAGACCTGCGCAAGTTCCTGCACGAGATCTACAACGAGATCGGCGGTCGCAACGAAGAGCTGGATACCTTCTCCGACCAGGAAATCCTGGATCTGGCGAAGAACCTGCGCGGCGGCGTTCCAATGGCTACCCCGGTGTTCGACGGTGCCAAGGAAAGCGAAATCAAGGCCATGCTGAAACTGGCAGACCTGCCGGAAAGCGGCCAGATGCAGCTGTTCGACGGTCGTACCGGCAACAAGTTCGAGCGCCCGGTTACTGTTGGCTACATGTACATGCTGAAGCTGAACCACTTGGTAGACGACAAGATGCACGCTCGTTCTACTGGTTCGTACAGCCTGGTTACCCAGCAGCCGCTGGGTGGTAAGGCTCAGTTCGGTGGTCAGCGTTTCGGGGAGATGGAGGTCTGGGCACTGGAAGCATACGGTGCTGCATACACTCTGCAAGAAATGCTCACAGTGAAGTCGGACGATGTGAACGGTCGTACCAAGATGTACAAAAACATCGTGGACGGCGATCACCGTATGGAGCCGGGCATGCCCGAGTCCTTCAACGTGTTGATCAAAGAAATTCGTTCCCTCGGCATCGATATCGATCTGGAAACCGAATAACACGTGACGCGAATCGAGAGCGTGGCCGTTTGGTCCGCTCTCTGCTCCGCCAGGAGGAAAGGCCTTGAAAGACCTACTGAATTTGCTGAAAAACCAGGGTCAAGTCGAAGAGTTCGACGCCATCCGTATTGGATTGGCATCGCCTGAGATGATCCGTTCGTGGTCGTTCGGTGAAGTTAAAAAGCCGGAAACCATCAACTACCGTACGTTCAAACCTGAGCGTGACGGCCTGTTCTGCGCCAAGATCTTTGGCCCGGTAAAGGATTACGAGTGCCTGTGCGGTAAGTACAAGCGCTTGAAGCACCGTGGTGTGATCTGCGAGAAGTGCGGCGTTGAAGTCGCACTGGCCAAGGTTCGTCGTGAGCGTATGGCGCACATCGAACTGGCTTCGCCAGTCGCCCACATCTGGTTCCTGAAATCCCTGCCGTCCCGTATCGGCTTGCTGATGGACATGACTCTGCGTGATATCGAACGCGTTCTCTACTTCGAGAGCTATGTCGTTATCGATCCAGGCATGACCACCCTTGAAAAAGGTCAGCTGCTGAACGACGAGCAGTACTTCGAAGCGCTGGAAGAATTCGGTGACGATTTCGATGCCCGCATGGGTGCCGAAGCTGTCCGCGAACTGCTGCACGCTATCGACCTGGAACACGAGATTGGCCGCCTGCGTGAAGAAATTCCGCAAACCAACTCCGAAACCAAGATCAAGAAACTGTCCAAGCGTCTGAAGTTGATGGAAGCCTTCCAGGGTTCCGGCAACTTGCCAGAGTGGATGGTGCTGACCGTTCTGCCGGTTCTGCCGCCAGACCTGCGTCCGCTGGTACCGTTGGACGGTGGTCGTTTCGCGACGTCCGACCTCAACGACCTGTATCGCCGCGTGATCAACCGTAACAACCGCTTGAAGCGCCTGCTTGACCTGTCCGCTCCGGACATCATCGTGCGCAACGAAAAGCGTATGTTGCAGGAAGCTGTCGATGCCTTGCTCGACAACGGTCGTCGTGGCCGCGCTATCACCGGTTCCAACAAGCGTCCTCTGAAATCCCTGGCTGACATGATCAAGGGTAAGCAAGGTCGTTTCCGTCAGAACTTGCTCGGTAAGCGTGTTGACTACTCCGGTCGTTCGGTAATTACCGTAGGCCCGACCCTGCGTCTGCACCAGTGCGGTCTGCCCAAGAAGATGGCACTCGAGCTGTTCAAGCCATTCATCTTCGGCAAGCTGGAAATGCGCGGTCTCGCGACCACCATCAAAGCGGCCAAGAAAATGGTCGAGCGCGAACTGCCAGAGGTTTGGGACGTTCTCGCCGAGGTGATCCGCGAACACCCGGTTCTCCTCAACCGTGCACCGACCCTTCACCGTCTGGGTATCCAGGCGTTTGAACCAGTACTGATCGAAGGTAAGGCTATTCAGCTGCACCCTCTGGTCTGTGCCGCGTACAACGCCGACTTCGACGGCGACCAAATGGCCGTGCACGTACCGCTGACACTGGAAGCCCAGTTGGAAGCGCGCGCGTTGATGATGTCGACCAACAACATTCTGTCGCCAGCCAACGGTGAGCCAATCATCGTTCCGTCGCAGGACGTTGTATTGGGTCTGTACTACATGACCCGTGAAGCGATCAATGCCAAGGGCGAAGGTCGTGTGTTCGCTGACCTGCAGGAAGTTGACCGTGTGTTCCGTGCCGGCGAAGCCGCACTGCACGCCAAGGTCAAAGTGCGGATCAACGAAACCGTCAATGATCGTGACGGCGGCAGCGTGAGCAACACCCGTATCGTCGACACCACTGTCGGCCGCGCGCTGTTGTACCAGGTTGTGCCAAAAGGTCTGTCGTACGATGTCGTCAACCTGCCGATGAAGAAGAAGGCGATCTCCAAGCTGATCAACCAGTGCTACCGCGTGGTTGGTTTGAAAGAGACCGTTATCTTCGCTGACCAGTTGATGTACACAGGTTTCGCTTACTCCACTATCTCCGGCGTTTCCATCGGTGTTAACGACTTCGTTATCCCGGATGAAAAAGCTCGCATCATCAGTGCCGCCACTGACGAAGTGAAAGAGATCGAGAGCCAGTACGCCTCCGGCCTGGTAACCCAGGGCGAGAAGTACAACAAGGTGATCGACCTTTGGTCCAAGGCGAACGACGAAGTTTCCAAGGCGATGATGGCCAACCTCTCGAAAGAGAAAGTCATCGACCGTCACGGCGACGAAGTTGACCAGGAATCCTTCAACTCGATGTACATGATGGCCGACTCGGGCGCACGGGGTTCTGCTGCGCAGATCCGTCAGCTCGCCGGTATGCGTGGCCTGATGGCCAAGCCGGATGGCTCCATCATCGAAACGCCGATCACTGCGAACTTCCGTGAAGGTTTGAGCGTACTTCAGTACTTCATCTCCACTCACGGTGCTCGTAAGGGGCTTGCGGATACCGCGTTGAAAACCGCTAACTCCGGTTACCTGACTCGCCGTCTGGTAGACGTTGCACAAGATCTGGTTGTAACCGAGATCGATTGCGGCACCGAGCACGGCCTGCTGATGACTCCGCACATTGAAGGCGGTGACGTTGTAGAGCCGCTGGGTGAGCGCGTATTGGGTCGTGTGATAGCCCGTGACGTGTTCAAGCCAGGTACCGAGGAAGTTATCGTTCCTGCTGGCACCCTGGTTGACGAAAAGTGGGTCGAGTTCATCGAACTCAACAGCATCGACGAAGTGATCGTTCGCTCGCCGATCAGCTGCGAAACCCGCTATGGCATTTGCGCCAAGTGCTACGGCCGTGACTTGGCTCGTGGTCACCAGGTAAACATCGGTGAAGCGGTCGGCGTTATCGCTGCCCAGTCCATCGGTGAGCCGGGTACCCAGCTGACCATGCGTACGTTCCACATCGGTGGTGCGGCAAGCCGGACCTCCGCAGCCGACAGTGTTCAGGTGAAGAATGGCGGTACCGTCCGCCTGCACAACCTCAAGCACGTTGAGCGAGTGGATGGCCACCTGGTTGCTGTGTCCCGTTCCGGTGAGCTGGCAATCGCTGATGACTACGGTCGTGAGCGCGAGCGTTACAAGCTGCCGTACGGTGCTGTGATTTCGGTTAAAGAAGGTGACAAGGTCGACGCTGGCGCAATCGTGGCCAAGTGGGATCCGCACACTCACCCAATCGTTACCGAAATGAAAGGTACCGTGACCTACGTGGGCATGGAAGAAGGCATCACGATCAAGCGTCAGACTGACGAATTGACCGGTATGACCAACATTGAAGTACTCGACGCCAAAGATCGTCCAGCTGCCGGTAAAGACATCCGTCCTGCCGTGAAGATGGTTGATGACAACGGCAAGGATCTGTTGCTGCCAGGCACTGACGTAATCGCTCAGTACTTCCTGCCAGCCAACGCCCTGGTCGGTGTAGCGGATGGTGCGAAGATCGCGATCGGTGATGTTATCGCGCGTATCCCGCAAGAAACTTCGAAGACCCGTGACATCACCGGTGGTCTGCCGCGTGTTGCCGACTTGTTCGAAGCTCGTCGTCCGAAAGAAGCGTCGATTCTGGCTGAAGTCAGCGGCACCATCGCGTTCGGTAAAGAAACCAAAGGCAAGCGCCGTCTGGTCATTACTCCGAACGACGGTAGCGATCCGTATGAAGAGCTGATTCCGAAGTGGCGTCACCTGAACGTGTTCGAAGGCGAACAGGTAAACCGCGGCGAAGTTATCTCCGACGGCCCGAGCGATCCACACGACATCCTGCGTCTGCTGGGTGTGAGTGCGCTGGCCAAGTACATCGTTAACGAGATCCAGGACGTTTACCGTCTGCAAGGCGTGAAGATCAACGACAAGCACATCGAGACCATCCTGCGTCAGATGCTGCGTAAAGTTGAAATCGCTGAATCCGGCGATTCCAGTTTCATCAAGGGCGACCAGATGGAACTGACTCACGTACTGGTAGAAAACGAGCGCCTGGCGAACGAAGAGAAATTCGTTTCCAAGTTCACTCGCGTGCTGCTGGGTATCACCAAGGCGTCGTTGTCCACTGAGTCGTTCATCTCGGCGGCCTCCTTCCAGGAGACCACTCGCGTACTGACCGAAGCAGCGGTAACTGGCAAGCGCGATTACCTGCGCGGCCTGAAAGAAAACGTGGTCGTGGGTCGTCTGATCCCGGCGGGTACCGGTTTGGCTTACCACAGCGAGCGTAAGCGTCGCCGTGATGCTGACAAGCCGCTGCGCGTGAGCGCCAGTGAAGTGGAAGCTGCACTGACCGAAGCACTGAACTCAAGCGGTAACTGAGTTCTGCGATAGATGAGTCTGGGCCCTGACACTCCCGTTCGTCGGATCGAGGCATTTTTGCCCCGGTTCGGCGCGAGGGGAGGTCGGGGCCTTGCCTTGACTGGGGACAAGATCCTCTTTAGACTCTTGTACCCCTAAATTTGGCGGGAATTCGTTCCTGCCATTTTGCTTTTCTTGCAAGACAATAGCGTCGCAAGACAACAGTGGAGCTAGTAGATGGCAACTATCAACCAGCTGGTACGTCAGCCGCGTAAGCGTATCGTCGAGAAATCCGACGTACCTGCGCTGCAGAACTGCCCGCAACGTCGTGGCGTATGCACCCGTGTGTATACCACCACGCCGAAAAAACCTAACTCGGCACTGCGTAAAGTATGCCGTGTGCGTCTGACCAACGGTTTCGAGGTTTCCTCGTACATCGGCGGTGAAGGCCACAACCTGCAAGAGCACAGCGTGGTACTGATCCGCGGCGGTCGTGTAAAAGACTTGCCAGGTGTTCGTTATCACACCGTACGCGGCTCCTTGGATACTTCCGGCGTTAAAGGTCGTAACCAGGGTCGTTCGAAGTACGGTACCAAGAAGCCTAAGTAGTAGCGGCTTTTTGTAAACCTGAATCATCTTATTTTCTGAGTCGATAAGAGTAAGGTCGGAGGCGTCCCGAAAGGGCACCGATTCCGAGCGAACCTGAAGACCGTTTGAGGGCTTATCCATGCCAAGAAGACGCGTAGCAGCCAAGCGCGAAGTGCTTGACGATCCAAAATACGGAAGCCAAATTCTGGCCAAGTTCATGAACCACGTGATGGAAAGCGGCAAAAAAGCCGTTGCCGAGCGTATCGTTTATGGCGCGCTGGAAAAGGTTAAAGAACGCAAGAACAGCGACCCCCTGGAAATCTTCGAGAAAGCTCTCGACGCCATCGCTCCGCTGGTCGAAGTGAAGTCGCGCCGTGTAGGCGGTGCTACTTACCAGGTTCCGGTTGAAGTTCGCCCGTCCCGTCGTAACGCTCTGGCAATGCGCTGGTTGGTAGACTTCGCCCGTAAGCGCGGCGAGAAGTCTATGGCTCTGCGTTTGGCCGGCGAACTGTTGGACGCTGCTGAAGGTAAAGGTGCTGCTGTTAAGAAGCGTGAAGACGTGCACCGTATGGCTGAAGCTAACAAAGCTTTCTCGCACTACCGCTTCTAATTTTAGCTTCACTAATTTTGCGAGGGCTTTATGGCTCGTACTACTCCGATTAGCCGCTACCGTAACATCGGTATCGTCGCTCACGTGGATGCTGGTAAAACCACCACCACCGAGCGCGTACTGTTTTACACCGGCAAAAGTCACAAAATGGGCGAGGTGCATGACGGCGCCGCGACCACAGACTGGATGGTTCAGGAGCAGGAGCGTGGTATTACCATTACTTCTGCTGCTATTACCGCCTTCTGGAAAGGTTCCGAGAAGCAGTACAAAGACGAGCATCGCTTCAACGTAATCGATACCCCGGGCCACGTAGACTTCACTATTGAAGTTGAGCGTTCCCTGCGTGTACTCGACGGCGCTGTCGTTGTGTTCTGCGGCACCTCGGGTGTTGAGCCTCAGTCGGAAACCGTATGGCGTCAAGCCAACAAGTACGGCGTTCCACGTCTTGTTTATGTAAACAAGATGGACCGTGCTGGCGCCAACTTCCTGCGCGTGATCGGTCAGATCAAGCAGCGTCTGGGTCACACTCCGGTGCCTATCCAGTTGGCTATCGGTTCCGAAGACAACTTCCAGGGTCAGATCGATCTGATCAACATGGAAGCTGTTTACTGGAATGATTCCGACAAAGGTATGGTTCCTGTTCGCAAGCCTATCCCTGAAGAGCTTCAGGAGCTGGCTGACGAGTGGCGCAACAACATGGTTGAGGCTGCTGCCGAAGCCAGCGAAGAACTGATGAACAAATACCTCGAAGGTGAAGAACTCACCAACGTGGAAATCAAGGCCGCTCTGCGTCAGCGTACTATCGCTGGTGAGATCGTCTTGGCTGTTTGCGGTTCTTCCTTCAAGAACAAGGGTGTTCCCCTGGTTCTCGATGCCGTTATCGACTACCTGCCTGCTCCAACCGACATTCCTGCTATCAAGGGTACCAACCCTGATAACGAGGAAGAAGAGATGGAGCGTCATGCTGACGACAACGAGCCGTTCTCGGCTCTGGCGTTCAAGATCGCAACCGACCCATTCGTGGGTACTTTGACCTTCGTTCGCGTTTACTCGGGCGTGTTGGCCTCCGGCGACGGCGTGATCAACTCGGTTAAAGGCAAGAAAGAGCGCGTGGGCCGTATGGTGCAAATGCACGCAAACGCTCGCGAAGAGATCAAGGAAGTACGCGCTGGTGACATCGCGGCCCTGATCGGCATGAAGGACGTCACCACTGGTGAGACTTTGTGCGACGCTGCCAAGCCAATCATCCTGGTTCGCATGGACTTCCCGGAGCCGGTTATCTCGGTTGCCGTAGAGCCTAAGACCAAGGATGACCAGGAAAAAATGGGTATCGCTCTGGGCAAGCTTGCTCAGGAAGATCCATCTTTCCGCGTCAAGACTGATGAAGAGACTGGTCAAACGATCATCTCTGGCATGGGCGAGCTGCACCTGGACATCCTGGTTGACCGGATGCGCCGTGAGTTCAACGTCGAAGCCAACATCGGTAAGCCTCAGGTTTCCTATCGTGAGCGCATCACGAAGAACTGTGAAATCGAAGGCAAGTTCGTTCGTCAATCCGGCGGTCGTGGTCAGTTCGGTCACTGCTGGATCCGTTTTGCTCCTGCTGACGAAGGTCAGGAAGGTCTGCAATTCGTGAACGAAGTAGTAGGTGGTGTGGTTCCTAAGGAATACATCCCTGCTATCCAGAAGGGTATCGAAGAGCAGATGAAGAACGGTGTTGTTGCCGGCTATCCGCTGATCGGCCTGAAAGCAACCGTTTTTGACGGTTCTTACCACGACGTCGACTCCAACGAGATGGCGTTTAAGGTGGCTGCTTCCATGGCAACCAAGCAACTGGCCCAGAAGGGCGGTGGTGAGTTGCTTGAGCCAATCATGGCGGTAGAAGTTGTTACACCTGAAGACTATATGGGTGATGTCATGGGCGACCTTAACCGTCGTCGCGGCATGATCTTGGGTATGGAAGACACGGTTTCCGGCAAAGTGATTCGCGCCGAGGTTCCGTTGGGTGAGATGTTCGGTTATGCGACCGACGTTCGCTCCATGTCCCAGGGTCGCGCAAGCTACTCTATGGAATTCAAAAAATACAACACAGCTCCGGCGCACATCGCTGAAACTGTATCCAAAAAACAAGGCTGATTCAGTCCTTTAGGCAAGGAGTTAATTGTCGTGGCTAAAGAAAAATTTGATCGTTCCCTACCGCACGTAAACGTTGGCACCATCGGCCACGTTGACCACGGTAAAACCACTCTGACCGCTGCTCTGACTCGCGTCTGCTCCGAAGTTTTCGGTTCGGCTCGTGTTGACTTCGACAAGATCGACAGCGCACCAGAAGAAAAAGCTCGTGGTATCACCATCAACACCGCGCACGTTGAGTACAACTCGACTATTCGTCACTACGCTCACGTTGACTGCCCAGGTCACGCTGACTATGTGAAGAACATGATCACTGGTGCT
Source organism: Pseudomonas sp. OST1909 (assembly GCF_015277575.1). Taxonomy (NCBI): domain Bacteria; kingdom Pseudomonadati; phylum Pseudomonadota; class Gammaproteobacteria; order Pseudomonadales; family Pseudomonadaceae; genus Pseudomonas; species Pseudomonas sp. OST1909. The sequence continues at coordinate 5,840,537 of NZ_CP063780.1, read as the reverse complement.
GCCCAGATGGACGGCGCGATCCTGGTTTGCTCGGCCGCTGATGGTCCGATGCCACAAACTCGTGAGCACATCCTGCTGTCCCGCCAGGTTGGCGTTCCGTACATCGTGGTTTTCCTGAACAAGGCTGACCTGGTAGACGACGCTGAGCTGCTGGAACTGGTTGAGATGGAAGTGCGCGACCTGCTGAGCACTTACGACTTCCCAGGTGACGACACTCCGATCATCATCGGTTCTGCTCGTATGGCTCTGGAAGGCAACGACGAAAACGAAATGGGCACCACTGCCGTTCGTAAACTGGTTGAAACTCTGGACAGCTACATCCCAGAACCAGTTCGTCTGACCGACAAGCCGTTCCTGATGCCAATCGAAGACGTATTCTCGATCTCCGGTCGCGGTACTGTTGTGACTGGTCGTATCGAGCGCGGTATCGTTCGCGTTCAGGATCCACTGGAAATCGTTGGTCTGCGTGACACTACCGTCACCACCTGCACCGGTGTTGAAATGTTCCGCAAGCTGCTCGACGAAGGTCGTGCTGGCGAGAACTGCGGCGTTCTGCTGCGTGGTACCAAGCGTGACGACGTTGAGCGTGGCCAGGTTCTGGTTAAGCCAGGTTCGGTCAAGCCGCACACCAAGTTCACCGCAGAAGTTTACGTTCTGAGCAAAGAAGAAGGCGGTCGTCATACTCCGTTCTTCAAAGGCTACCGTCCACAGTTCTACTTCCGTACTACTGACGTGACCGGTAACTGCGAATTGCCAGAAGGCGTTGAAATGGTAATGCCAGGTGATAACATTCAAATGACTGTTACCCTGATCAAAACCATCGCAATGGAAGACGGTCTGCGCTTCGCAATCCGTGAAGGCGGCCGTACCGTTGGTGCTGGCGTTGTAGCTAAAATCATCGAGTAATCTCTCTTTTGAGTGAGCTTTGATGTTTTGAGAAAGCCCCCGCTTAGCGGGGGCTTTTTTATTGGGTTGACACCTATCTAGGGCGTCTATAGAATTGCGCCTCCTTTTAACGGGCGTATTGCGCCCGGTGGGAATAGCAGCCGGAGTCTGAAATCCAATGCAAAATCAGCAAATCCGTATCAGGTTGAAGGCTTTTGACCATCGCCTGATCGACCAATCCACCCAGGAAATCGTGGAAACCGCGAAACGTACTGGTGCTCAAGTGCGTGGTCCAATTCCACTGCCTACCCGTAAAGAGCGGTTCACCGTTCTGGTCTCCCCGCACGTCAACAAAGACGCGCGTGACCAGTACGAGATCCGTACTCATAAGCGCGTACTGGACATCGTCCAGCCAACGGATAAAACCGTTGATGCACTTATGAAGCTCGATCTGGCGGCCGGTGTGGAAGTACAGATCAGCCTCGGCTAAGACTTGGGTCTTAGTCGTGTAACGCTCTGAAATGGGCGGCCATAGCGGGTGAAAGCCCCGTACACTCATGAGGTTTACAACATGACTATTGGTGTAGTCGGTCGTAAATGCGGTATGACCCGTATTTTCACCGAAGAAGGTGTCTCCATTCCGGTCACGGTCATTGAGATCGAACCGAATCGCGTCACCCAGTTCAAAACTGAAGAAACCGATGGCTATCGTGCAGTGCAAGTCACTGTCGGCGAGCGTCGTGCTTCGCGCGTGACTGCTGCTCAAGCAGGTCACTTCGCTAAAGCAAACGTTGCAGCTGGTCGTACTGTTATGGAGTTCCGTCTTGAAGACGGCGACTACCAGGCTGGCGATCTGATCAACGCTGAAATCTTCGCCGCTGGTCAACTGGTTGATGTAACCGGTCAGTCCAAAGGTAAAGGCTTCCAGGGTACGATCAAGCGTTGGAATTTCCGTGGTCAAGACAACACTCACGGTAACTCCGTTTCCCACCGCGTCCCGGGCTCTATTGGCCAGTGCCAGACTCCTGGTCGTGTATTCAAGGGCAAAAAAATGTCCGGTCATATGGGCGCTGAGCGCGTGACCGTGCAGTCCCTCGAAGTAGTGCGCGTCGACGCTGAACGCAATCTGTTGTTGGTCAAGGGTGCTGTTCCTGGCGCTACTGGCGGCAACCTGGTTGTACGTCCAGCGGCCAAGGCTCGCGGTTAAGGGGAAGCTGACATGCAATTAAATGTAAATGACGCTCAAGCGATCGAAGTTTCCGAACTGACATTTGGCGGCGAATTCAACGAGACGCTGGTTCACCAAGCAGTCGTGGCCTACATGGCCGGCGGCCGTCAAGGTAGCAAGCAGCAAAAGACCCGTTCCGACGTACGTGGTGGCGGTAAGCGCCCTTGGCGTCAGAAAGGCACTGGCCGTGCTCGTGCCGGTACTATCCGTAGCCCAATCTGGCGTGGCGGCGGTACCACTTTCGCAGCTCGTCCACAGGATCACTCTCAGAAGCTCAACAAGAAGATGTACCGCGCAGCTCTGCGCTCCATCCTTGCTGAACTCGTGCGTACTGATCGTCTGGTCGTGGTTCAGGACTTCGCTGTTGAAAGTCCAAAAACCAAAGATCTGCTGGGCAAACTGAACAACATGAGCCTGACCGACGTTTTGATCGTGTCTGAAGCTGTTGATCAGAACCTGTACCTGGCTGCTCGCAACCTGCCACACGTTGATGTACGTGACGTGCAAGGTTCCGATCCAGTTAGTCTGATCGCATACGACAAGGTGTTGATCACCGTGTCGGCCGTGAAGAAATTCGAGGAGCTGCTGGGATGAACCAGGAACGCGTATTTAAAGTTCTGCTTGGCCCGCACGTTTCCGAAAAGGCTACGGTTCTGGCTGACAAGAAAGGCCAGTTCGTTTTCAAGGTTGCAACTGACGCAACCAAGCTGGAAATCAAGAAGGCCGTCGAAAGCCTGTTCAGCGTGAAAGTAGAGCGTGTTACTACCCTGAATGTTCTGGGTAAGAGCAAGCGCACTGCTCGCGGTCTGGGCAAGCGTAATGACTGGAAGAAGGCAGTTATCTCCCTTCAGCCAGGCCAAGATCTCGATTTCAGCAGCAGTGCTGAGTAAGGAAGGGGTGCATCATGGCAATCGTTAAATGCAAACCGACTTCCCCTGGCCGCCGTTTTGTGGTCAAGGTGGTCAACCAGGAGCTGCATAAAGGCGCTCCTCACGCACCGCTGCTCGAGAAAAAATCGAAGTCTGGTGGTCGTAACAACAATGGTCGCATTACCACTCGTCACATCGGTGGTGGCCATAAGCAGCATTATCGTCTGGTCGATTTCCGTCGCAATGACAAAGATGGCATCGCTGCCACTGTCGAGCGTATTGAATACGATCCAAACCGTACTGCTCACATCGCTCTGCTGCTGTACGCAGATGGCGAGCGTCGCTACATCATCGCCCCTAAAGGCGTGAGTGCTGGTGACCAGCTGATCGCAGGTGCCCTGGCGCCGATCAAGCCGGGCAACGCTCTGCAACTGCGTAACATTCCAGTTGGTAGCACCGTACACGGCATCGAATTGAAGCCAGGTAAAGGCGCGCAAATCGCTCGTTCCGCTGGTGCTTCGGCTCAGCTGATCGCTCGTGAAGGTGTCTACGTGACCCTGCGTCTGCGTTCTGGTGAGATGCGTAAAGTGCTGGCTGAATGCCGTGCGACCCTGGGCGAAGTCTCGAACTCCGAGCACAGCCTGCGTTCGTTGGGTAAAGCTGGTGCCAAACGCTGGCGTGGCGTTCGCCCAACCGTTCGTGGTGTTGCCATGAACCCGGTTGACCACCCACACGGTGGTGGTGAAGGTCGTACCTCTGGTGGTCGTCATCCGGTATCGCCATGGGGCTTCCCGACTAAGGGCGCGAAGACTCGTGGTAATAAGCGTACCGACAAAATGATCGTCCGTCGTCGCAAGTAAATAGAGGGATACGACAGTGCCACGTTCTCTGAAAAAAGGTCCTTTTATTGATCTTCACCTACTGAAGAAGATCGAAGTGGCGGCGGAAAAGAACGATCGCAAACCAGTTAAGACCTGGTCGCGTCGTTCGATGATCCTGCCACAAATGGTCGGTCTGACCATCGCAGTACACAACGGTCGTCAACACGTCCCAGTTCTCGTTAACGAAGACATGGTCGGCCACAAACTGGGCGAGTTTGCCGGTACCCGCACTTATCGTGGGCACGTGGCAGACAAGAAAGCCAAGCGTTAAGGGGTTAGGAAATGGAAGTAGCCGCTAAGTTGTCGGGCGCTCGAATCTCCGCCCAGAAAGCCCGCTTGGTCGCCGACCAGATCCGCGGGAAGAAGGTGGGCGAAGCGCTCAACCTGTTGGCTTTCAGCAGTAAGAAAGCCGCCGAGATCATGAAGAAAGTGCTGGAGTCGGCCGTAGCCAACGCCGAGCATAACGAAGGCGCAGACGTTGATGACCTGAAGGTCAGCACCGTTTTCGTCAACGAAGGGCGTTCGCTGAAGCGCATCATGCCACGTGCCAAAGGCCGTGCTGATCGCATCGTCAAGCGGTCTTGCCATATCACTGTCAAGGTTGCTGACAAGTAACGGAGTCGAAGAGATGGGTCAGAAAGTACATCCCATTGGCATTCGCCTGGGAATCGTCAAGGAGCACACCTCCGTCTGGTACGCAGACGGTCGGACTTATGCGGACTATTTGTTCGCTGATCTGAAGGTGCGTGAGTATCTCCAAGACAAACTAAAAAGCGCGTCCGTAAGCCGTATCGATATCCATCGTCCGGCCCAAACTGCACGTATCACCATCCACACCGCTCGTCCAGGTATCGTTATCGGGAAGAAAGGTGAAGATGTTGAGAAACTGCGTCAGGACCTGACCAAGCAAATGGGTGTGCCTGTGCACATCAATATCGAAGAGATCCGCAAGCCGGAGCTCGACGGTATGCTGGTTGCGCAGAGCGTAGCTCAGCAGCTGGAGCGTCGCGTAATGTTCCGTCGCGCTATGAAGCGCGCCGTACAGAACGCCATGCGCATTGGTGCCAAAGGCATCAAAATCCAAGTGAGCGGTCGTCTCGGCGGTGCTGAAATCGCACGTACTGAATGGTATCGCGAAGGTCGTGTGCCACTGCACACCCTGCGTGCCGACATCGACTATGCCAACTACGAAGCTCACACCACTTACGGTGTGATCGGTGTAAAGGTTTGGATCTTCAAAGGCGAAGTAATTGGTGGTCGCCAAGAAGAACTGAAACCACAAGCACCAGCGCCTCGTAAAAAAGCTGCTAAGTAAGGGGTACGCCAAATGTTGCAACCTAAGCGTACGAAGTTCCGCAAGCAGATGACAGGCCACAACCGTGGTCTGGCTCAGCGCGGTAGCAAAGTCAGCTTCGGCGAGTTCGCGCTGAAGTCTGTAGCTCGTGGTCGTCTCACCGCTCGTCAGATCGAGTCAGCGCGTCGTGCTCTGACCCGTCACGTAAAACGTGGCGGCAAGATCTGGATCCGTGTATTCCCGGACAAGCCGATCTCCAAAAAACCTCTCGAGGTTCGGATGGGTAAAGGTAAGGGTAACGTGGAATACTGGGTTGCCCAGATTCAGCCAGGCAAAGTCCTGTATGAAATCGAGGGTGTTTCTGAAGAGCTGGCGCGTGAGGCTTTCGCCCTGGCTGCTGCAAAGCTGCCGCTCGCCACCTCCTTTGTTAAACGGACGGTGATGTGATGAAAGCGAATGAACTTCGTGAAAAATCCGCACAGCAGCTGAACGAGCAACTGCTCGGCCTGCTGCGCGACCAGTTCAATCTGCGTATGCAGAAAGCAACTGGCCAGTTGGGGCAGTCTCATCTGCTCTCGCAAGTTAAGCGTGACATCGCTCGCGTGAAGACTGTGCTCAACCAGCAGGCAGGTAAGTGATCATGGCTGAAGCCGAAAAGACTGTCCGTACGCTGACTGGCCGTGTTGTCAGCGACAAGATGGACAAAACCATCACCGTTTTGATCGAGCGTCGCGTTAAGCACCCGATCTACGGTAAATATGTTAAGCGTTCGACTAAGCTGCACGCGCACGACGAAACCAATCAGTGCCACATCGGCGACAAAGTCACTATTCGTGAAACTCGTCCGCTGGCCAAGACCAAGTCTTGGGCACTGGTTGATGTTCTCGAACGCGCTGTGGAAGTCTAAGGACTAGGGGTCGGAGAAATTATATGATTCAGACTCAATCCATGCTCGATGTGGCCGATAACAGCGGCGCTCGCCGTGTTATGTGCATCAAGGTGCTGGGTGGCTCCCATCGTCGTTACGCTGGTATCGGTGACATCATCAAGGTTACCGTGAAGGAAGCAATTCCTCGCGGTAAAGTGAAAAAAGGCCAAGTGATGACTGCTGTTGTAGTCCGCACTCGTCACGGCGTACGTCGTGCTGATGGCTCCATTATCCGCTTTGATGGCAACGCTGCTGTTCTTCTGAACAACAAGCAAGAGCCGATCGGCACCCGTATCTTTGGGCCAGTGACCCGTGAACTTCGTACTGAGAAGTTCATGAAGATCGTCTCGCTCGCCCCAGAAGTGCTGTAAGGAGATCCGACATGCAAAAGATTCGTCGTGACGACGAGATCATCGTGATCGCCGGCAAAGACAAAGGTAAGCGCGGTAAGGTGCTTAAGGTTCTCGCTAATAACCGTCTGGTTATCGGTGGTCTGAACCTGGTCAAGCGTCATACCAAGCCTAACCCGATGTCGGGCGTGCAGGGCGGTATCGTCGAGAAAGAAGCTCCGCTGGACGCTTCTAACGTCGCCATCTTCAATGGCGAAACCAACAAGGCTGACCGCGTTGGTTTCAAAGTAGAAGACGGTAAGAAAATTCGTGTCTTCAAGTCGACCCAAAAAGCGGTTGATGCTTGAACACTGCTAGGTAGATTAGACCATGGCACGACTACAAGAGATTTACCGGAAGGAAATCGCCCCTAAGCTTAAGGAAGAACTTAAGCTCGGGAACGTGATGGAAGTTCCGCGCGTCACCAAAATCACCCTGAACATGGGTCTGGGCGAAGCGATCGGCGACAAAAAAGTCATCGAGCACGCTGTTGCCGACCTGGAAAAGATCACCGGTCAAAAAGTCGTTGTGACTTACGCTCGGAAATCCATCGCTGGCTTTAAAGTCCGTGAAGGTTGGCCGATCGGCGTCAAAGTGACTCTGCGCCGTGAGCGTATGTACGAATTCCTGGATCGTCTGCTGTCGATCTCCCTGCCTCGGGTCCGCGACTTCCGCGGCCTGAATGCCAAGTCCTTCGATGGTCGTGGTAACTACAGCATGGGCGTGAAAGAGCAGATCATCTTCCCGGAAATCGACTACGACAAGATCGATGCTCTCCGCGGTCTGGACATCACCCTGACCACCACTGCCAAGAACGATGATGAAGGTCGCGCCCTGTTGCGTGCTTTCAAATTCCCGTTCCGCAACTGATTGGAGTAGGACCATGGCCAAGATGAGCATGAAAAACCGCGAGCTGAAGCGTCAGCTCACGGTTGCCAAGTACGCCAAGAAGCGTGCAGCACTGAAAGCAATCATCGTTGATCTGAACGCAAGTCCAGAAGCACGTTGGGAAGCTACAGTTGCTCTGCAGAAGCAGCCACGTGACGCAAGCGCTTCGCGCATGCGTAACCGCTGCCGCCTGACCGGTCGTCCACACGGCGTTTACCGCAAGTTCGGCCTCGGCCGTAACAAACTGCGTGAAGCGGCAATGCGTGGTGACGTACCAGGTCTGGTTAAAGCCAGCTGGTAAGTACTTTCAACGTCAAGGTGGTCTGAATCGCAAGATACTGACCGCCGGTGACCTTGAATCTGGATCAAGCCCCTTTTGGGGCTTGTTTCATTTCTGGAGTGTGTCTAAAATACGCGGCTCGCCTGAGCCCGTGTTTTTTGTGCTCGGAGATTCTCGGCGACATATGTAGCCGCAAGGCTAATTTTTTTGTATTAGGAGCGTCTAGCCCATGAGTATGCAGGACCCGTTAGCGGACATGCTAACTCGTATCCGTAATGCCCAGATGGCTGAAAAGTCCGTCGTAAGCATGCCATCTTCCAAGTTGAAGGTAGCTGTTGCCAAAGTCCTGAAAGACGAAGGCTACATTGCGGGTTATCAGATCAGCAGCGAAATCAAACCACTGCTGTCCATCGAGCTGAAGTACTTCGAAGGCCGTTCGGTCATCGAGGAAGTGAAGCGCGTTAGCCGTCCAGGCCTGCGTCAGTACAAGTCCGCTGAAGATCTGCCGAAAGTTCGTGGCGGTCTGGGCGTGTCTATCGTCTCCACCAACAAAGGTGTGATGACGGATCGTGCTGCGCGCGCTGCCGGTGTCGGCGGCGAAGTTCTTTGCACTGTGTTCTAAGGGGGGATAAGCATGTCTCGCGTCGCTAAGAACCCCGTTAAGCTGCCAGCCGGTGTCGAAGTCAAATTCGCAGGCCAACAGCTTTCGGTGAAGGGTGCCAAGGGTACTCTTGAACTGAACATCCATTCGTCCGTTGAGATCGTTGAAGAAGCTGGTGAGCTGCGTTTCGCTGCTCGCAATGGCGATCAACAAACTCGCGCAATGGCCGGTACCACGCGTGCGTTGGTAAACAACATGGTCCAAGGCGTAAGCCAAGGCTTCGAGCGCAAGCTCCAGCTGGTCGGTGTTGGTTACAAAGCGCAAGCAAAAGGCACGGTTTTGAACCTTGCCCTTGGCTTCTCGCACCCAGTGGATTACGAACTGCCAGCGGGCATCACTGCTGAGACTCCTAGCCAGACCGATATCCTGATCAAGGGCATCGACAAGCAGCTGGTAGGTCAAGTGGCCGCTGAGATCCGCGACTTCCGTCCACCAGAGCCGTACAAAGGCAAAGGTGTGCGCTACGCGGACGAAGTCGTCCGTCGTAAAGAAGCCAAGAAGAAGTAGGGCATAGCAAATGACCGACAAAAAAGTTACTCGACTGCGTCGCGCTCGCAAAGCACGCCTGAAAATGCACGAACTCGAAGTCGTGCGTCTCTGCGTGTTCCGCTCGTCGCAGCACATCTACGCCCAGGTCATCTCGGCCGACGGCAACAAAGTCCTGGCAAGCGCCTCGACTTTGGATAAAGAACTGCGTGATGGTGCCACTGGCAACATCGACGCGGCCACAAAGGTTGGCCAGCTGGTCGCTACGCGTGCTAAGGCCGCTGGCGTCTCGCAAGTGGCTTTCGACCGCTCTGGCTTCAAGTACCACGGTCGCGTGAAAGCGCTGGCTGATGCTGCTCGTGAAGCTGGGCTGGAGTTCTAAGTTATGTCAAATAACGACCAAAAGCGCGACGAAGGCTACATTGAGAAGCTGGTTCAAGTTAACCGCGTAGCCAAAACCGTTAAAGGCGGCCGTATCTTCACTTTCACCGCGTTGACCGTGGTGGGTGATGGTAAAGGGCGTGTTGGCTTCGGCCGTGGCAAGTCACGTGAAGTGCCTGCCGCGATCCAGAAGGCAATGGAAGCTGCTCGTCGCAACATGATCCAGGTTGATCTGAACGGCACCACTCTGCAGTACGCAATGAAGTCCGCTCACGGCGCTTCGAAGGTGTACATGCAGCCTGCTTCTGAAGGTACCGGTATCATCGCTGGCGGCGCTATGCGTGCTGTCCTCGAAGTTGCTGGCGTTCAGAACGTTCTGGCCAAGTGCTACGGCTCGACTAACCCGGTAAACGTGGTTCACGCCACTTTCAAGGGTCTGAAAGCTATGCAATCTCCTGAGTCCATCGCTGCCAAGCGTGGTCTGACTGTCAAGGAGATCTTCTGATCATGGCTACCGTTAAAGTAACGCTGATCAAAAGCATGACCGGCCGCATCCCTAACCACAAACTGTGTGTTAAAGGTTTGGGTCTGCGTCGCATCGGTCACACTGTAGAAGTCCAGGATACTCCCGAGAATCGCGGGATGATCAACAAGGCTTACTACATGCTGCGTGTAGAGGGTTAATCGATGAAACTCAATGATCTGAGTCCAGCGCCGGGTTCCCGTCGCGAAAAGCATCGTCCGGGCCGTGGTATCGGTAGCGGTTTGGGTAAGACTGGTGGCCGTGGCCACAAAGGTCAAACCTCCCGCTCCGGTGGCACCATCGCTCCAGGCTTTGAAGGCGGTCAACAGCCGCTGCATCGTCGCCTGCCTAAGTTCGGTTTCGTATCCCTGAAAGCCATGGACCGCGCAGAAGTGCGTCTGTCCGAGCTGGCTAAAGTGGAAGGCGACATCGTTACTGTGCAGACCCTGAAAGATGCCAACGTGATCAACGTCAACGTACAGCGTGTGAAAATCATGCTGTCCGGTGAAGTGACTCGCGCTGTCACTATCGGCAAGGGAATCGGCGCCACCAAAGGTGCGCGTTCGGCTATCGAAGCAGCTGGCGGCAAGTTCGAGGAATAAATGGCTAAGCAAGGTGCTCTCTCAGCGCTCGGCAAAGGCGGTATGTCTGAACTTTGGGCTCGTCTGCGTTTTCTGTTCCTGGCGATTATCGTCTACCGAATAGGCGCACACATCCCGGTTCCAGGTATCAACCCGGACCGACTCGCAGACCTGTTTCGACAGAATGAGGGGACCATTCTTAGCTTGTTCAACATGTTTTCCGGCGGTGCGCTGGAGCGGATGAGCATCTTTGCACTGGGGATCATGCCGTACATTTCGGCCTCGATCATCATGCAACTGATGACAGCCGTCAGCCCGCAGCTGGAGCAGTTGAAGAAGGAAGGTGAAGCTGGCCGTCGCAAGATTAGCCAGTACACCCGCTACGGCACTGTAGTCCTCGCCCTGGTTCAAGCTATCGGCATGTCCGTTGGCCTGGCAGGGCAGGGCGTTGCGTTCACTGGTGACTTTGGCTTCCATTTCGTCGCGGTATCCACGTTTGTGGCTGGTGCGATGTTCATGATGTGGCTGGGTGAGCAGATTACTGAGCGTGGTGTTGGTAACGGTATCTCGATGTTGATTTTCGCAGGTATCGTCGCCGGTCTTCCGAGAGCAATCGGGCAGTCTTTCGAGTCTGCGCGTCAGGGTGATATCAATATCTTCGCCCTGGTTGCTATCGGTTTGCTGGCAGTAGCGATTATCGGTTTTGTGGTGTTCATTGAGCGTGGCCAGCGTCGTATTGCTGTTCACTACGCCAAGCGTCAGCAGGGCCGTAAGGTTTTTGCTGCGCAGACCAGCCACTTGCCGCTGAAAGTGAATATGGCCGGTGTTATTCCGGCAATTTTCGCGAGCAGCATCTTGCTGTTTCCGGCTTCGTTGGGTACCTGGTTTGGTCAGTCTGAAAATATGGGCTGGCTGCAGGACCTCTCTCAGTCGATCGCTCCTGGTCAGCCGTTGAATATTCTGCTGTTTAGTGCAGGGATTATTTTCTTCTGCTTCTTCTATACGGCGTTGATGTTCAATCCGAAAGACGTAGCGGAAAACCTGAAGAAGTCCGGTGCCTTTATTCCGGGCATCCGTCCAGGTGAGCAGTCGGCGCGCTACATTGATGGCGTTCTGACTCGTTTGACCCTGTTCGGTGCTCTATATATGACGGCCGTGTGTCTGTTGCCCCAGTTCCTGGTGGTTGCAGCAAACGTTCCGTTCTACCTTGGCGGGACCTCGTTGCTGATCGTGGTCGTGGTTGTGATGGACTTCATGTCCCAAGTACAATCGCACCTCGTTTCGCACCAGTACGAATCCCTGATGAAGAAAGCCAACCTGAAGGGCTACGGCAGCGGCATGTTGCGCTGAGTACCCCATAAGGTTCGAGGAGTTGGTGATGAAAGTTCGTGCATCGGTGAAAAAGCTGTGCCGTAACTGCAAGATTATTCGCCGCGAAGGTGTTGTTCGAGTAATTTGCAGCGCGGAACCGCGTCACAAACAGCGCCAAGGCTGAGTGTGATCCGCTTGAAGCCCGGCAGCTAGTGCGCTGCCGGGTTGATTATTTGTTATTACAGCGATATTATCTCGCGCCCTATTTCTTGGCTTCCGGGGCGTAGGTAGCTGTCAATTGGAGTCCCACTGAATGGCCCGTATTGCAGGCGTTAACATTCCAGATAACAAGCACACTGTTATCTCGCTGACCTACATCTATGGTGTTGGTCGCACTACTGCGCAGAAAATTTGCGCAGTTGCTGGGGTAAACCCAGCCGCTAAGATCAAGGATCTGAGCGACGAGCAGATTGAACAGCTGCGTGGCGAAGTGGCGAAGTTCACCACTGAAGGTGACCTGCGTCGCGAAATCAACATGAAAATCAAGCGTTTGATGGACCTCGGTTGCTATCGCGGTCTGCGTCATCGTCGTGGTCTTCCAGTACGCGGTCAGCGTACCAAGACTAACGCGCGTACCCGTAAAGGTCCGCGTAAGCCGATCCGCAAGTAATCGCCCCAGCGAATCGACAGGAAAATTATCATGGCAAAACCTGCTGCTCGTCCTCGTAAAAAAGTTAAAAAGACAGTGGTTGATGGCATCGCCCACATCCATGCATCTTTTAACAACACAATCGTGACCATCACCGACCGTCAAGGTAACGCGCTTTCTTGGGCTACCTCCGGTGGTTCGGGTTTCCGCGGTTCCCGCAAGTCCACCCCGTTTGCCGCTCAAGTAGCTGCTGAACGTGCTGGTCAAGCTGCGCTGGAATACGGCCTGAAAAACCTCGACGTTAACGTCAAAGGTCCAGGTCCAGGTCGTGAGTCTGCTGTCCGTGCTTTGAACGGCTGTGGCTATAAGATCGCCAGCATCACCGACGTGACGCCAATCCCGCACAACGGGTGCCGTCCGCCGAAGAAGCGCCGCGTGTAATCCAGGAGATTGTAAAGAATGGCTCGTTACATTGGTCCAAAATGCAAACTCGCTCGTCGCGAAGGCACCGATCTCTTCCTGAAGAGCGGCGTGCGCGCGATCGAATCGAAGTGCAACATTGAAGCAGCACCTGGTATCCACGGCCAACGCCGCGGTCGCCAGTCCGATTACGGCACCCAACTGCGTGAAAAGCAGAAGGTCCGTCGTATTTACGGCGTTCTCGAGCGTCAGTTCAGCGGCTACTACAAAGAAGCTGCTGGCAAGAAAGGTGCAACCGGTGAAAACCTGCTGCAACTGCTCGAATGCCGTCTGGACAACGTTGTATACCGTATGGGCTTTGGTTCGACTCGTGCCGAATCCCGTCAGCTGGTATCGCACAAGTCGATCAGCGTTAACGGTCAGACCGTAAACGTTCCGTCTTACCAGGTTCGTGCTGGTGACGTGGTCGCAGTTCGCGAGAAAGCTAAAAACCAACTTCGCATTGTCCAAGCTCTCGATCTGTGTGCCCAACGTGGCCGCGTAGAATGGGTAGAAGTAGACACTGAGAAGAAGTCGGGCGTTTTCAAGAACGTTCCTGCTCGCAGTGATCTGTCCGCCGACATCAACGAAAGCCTGATTGTCGAGCTCTACTCCAAGTAAGGGCTAGAAAATAGGTGCATCCATGCAGATTTCGGTAAATGAGTTCCTGACACCCCGCCACATTGATGTGCAGGTTGTCAGTCCAACCCGCGCCAAAATTACTCTCGAGCCTCTCGAGCGTGGTTTTGGCCACACCCTGGGCAACGCGCTGCGCCGCATCCTGTTGTCCTCAATGCCCGGCTGTGCAGTAGTCGAGGCCGAGATTGACGGTGTGCTCCACGAGTACAGCGCCATCGAAGGTGTACAGGAAGACGTAATTGAAATCCTGTTGAACCTTAAAGGTCTGGCTATCAAGCTGCACGGCCGTGACGAAGTTACGCTGACCTTGTCGAAGAAGGGTTCGGGGGTGGTTACCGCTGCCGATATTCAGCTGGATCATGATGTCGAGATCGTTAACCCCGATCACGTAATCGCTAACCTGGCGTCTAACGGCGCCCTGAACATGAAGCTCACTGTAGCTCGTGGTCGTGGTTATGAACCGGCCGACTCGCGTCAGAGCGATGAAGACGAAAGCCGCAGCATTGGTCGCTTGCAGCTTGACTCTTCGTTCAGCCCGGTTCGCCGTATCGCATACGTGGTGGAAAACGCCCGTGTCGAGCAGCGTACTAACCTGGACAAGCTGGTTATTGATCTGGAAACCAACGGTACCCTGGATCCTGAAGAGGCTATCCGCCGCGCTGCAACCATTCTGCAACAGCAGTTGGCTGCGTTCGTCGACCTCAAAGGTGACAGCGAACCAGTGGTAATCGAGCAGGAAGACGAGATCGATCCGATCCTGCTTCGCCCGGTTGACGATCTGGAACTGACTGTACGTTCGGCTAACTGCCTTAAGGCGGAAAACATTTACTACATCGGCGACCTGATTCAGCGTACCGAAGTAGAACTGTTGAAGACTCCGAACCTTGGCAAGAAATCCTTGACTGAAATCAAGGACGTTCTGGCCTCCCGCGGTCTGTCCCTCGGCATGCGCCTCGACAACTGGCCGCCTGCAAGTCTTAAGAAGGACGACAAGGCGACTGCCTGATCGTCGTAATCACCGAACGTGAGTTTGGTAAGGAATGAACCATGCGTCATCGTAAAAGTGGTCGTCACCTGAGCCGTACCAGCTCGCACCGCAAGGCCATGTTCCAAAACATGGCGGTGTCGCTGTTCGAGCACGAGCTGATCAAAACTACACTGCCGAAAGCTAAAGAACTGCGTCGCGTTGCTGAGCCGCTGATCACTTTGGCCAAGACAGATAGCCTGGCTAACCGCCGTCTGGCTTTCGACCGTACTCGTTCGAAAGCTATCGTTGGTAAGCTCTTCAACGACCTGGGCAAGCGTTACGCTACCCGTGAGGGTGGCTACCTGCGCATCCTCAAGTGCGGCTTCCGCGCTGGCGACAACGCGCCTATGGCGTACGTCGAGTTGGTTGATCGTGCTACTGCCGGCGAAGCTGTAAGCGCCGAGTAAGACGACAAGCTGCAACAAAAAACCGGGCCTCGCGCCCGGTTTTTTGTGAGCGTAACAAAAGCGCAACTTATACAAGCTTCCATAGACGCTGCGCTGCACTATCGCGAGCGGAGTCTTGTTAGTTATTTTCTATCGAAGCCTGCAATTTAATGAATTTGTAGGTGTAGTGTTGATGATCAATACTCCCTCCAAGCCGATTAGCCGGCAGTTCCAAGTCCGACCTGAGGAAGATGCGCATGAGCCAGAATAAAGTCCTTACCACCGCCAGCGGCGCCCCCGTTGCGGATAACCAGAACTCCCGTTCCGCCGGCCCTCGTGGTCCGTTGTTGCTCGACGATTTCCATCTGATCGAGAAGCTCGCTCACTTCAACCGCGAAAACATCCCTGAGCGTCGCGTGCACGCCAAAGGATCGGGTGCCTACGGTACGTTCACTGTTACCCAGGACATCACCCAGTACACCAGTGCCAAGCTGTTCGAATCTGTTGGCAAGCAAACGCCTACATTCCTGCGATTCTCCACTGTAGGTGGCGAGCGCGGGTCTGCTGACACTGAACGTGATCCACGTGGTTTTGCCCTGAAGTTCTATACCGAAGAGGGCAACTGGGACATCGTGGGTAACAACACCCCTGTGTTCTTCATCCGGGATCCGCTGAAATTCCCGGACTTTATCCACACCCAGAAACGCCTGCCGCAGAGCAACCTGAAAAGCGCGCAGATGATGTGGGACTTCTGGTCGCACTCTCCAGAGGCGCTGCATCAGGTCACCATTCTGTTTTCGGACCGTGGCATTCCAGACGGCTATCGTCACATGCACGGCTTCGGTAGTCACACGTACAGCCTGATCAACGCCAAGGGCGAACGCCATTGGGTGAAGTGGCACTACAAGACCAAGCAAGGCATCAAGAACCTGGCCCCGGCCGAGGCTGCACGCCTGGCGGGTACCGACCCTGACTATGCTCAGCGTGATCTGTTTGGTGCGATCGAGCGCGGTGATTTTCCGAAATGGCGCGTCTGCATCCAGATCATGACTGAGGCTCAAGCAAACGCTCATTATGAGAACCCGTTTGACGTGACCAAGACCTGGTCGCAAAAAGAGTTCCCGCTGATCGAAGTGGGCGAGCTTGAGCTCAACCGTAATCCGCAGAACTACTTCGCTGAAGTGGAGCAGGCTGCATTTGGTCCGAGCAACATGGTTCCAGGCGTTGGCCTGTCACCCGATCGTATGTTGCAAGGTCGAGTGTTTGCCTACGCAGATGCCCACCGCTACCGTGTCGGCACTAACCACCAGCAACTGCCCGTAAACGCGCCGCGCAACCCGGTTAACAGTTACCAGCGTGACGGTTCTATGGCCTTCGGCAGCAATGGCGGTGCGGCTCCCAACTACGAGCCAAACAGCTATGCCGATGCGCCCAAGCAAGCCCCGCAGTACGCAGAGCCGGCACTGGCCCTGAGCGGCGCTGCTGATCGTTACGATCACCGCGAAGATACGGACTACTACAGCCATGCGGGCGCGCTGTTCCGCTTGATGAATGATGAGCAGAAAGCCCTGCTGACCAATAACATTGCCGGTGCGATGGCTGGCGTTTCCAGCGATGTGGTCCAGCGTCAATTGCAGCACTTCTACAAGGCCGACCCGGCTTATGGAGAAGCAATCGCAAAGGCACTGGGTGTATCGCTTAACTGACTCTAAACGATAAGCAGAACCGCCCTCATTTGGGCGGTTTTTGCGTTATTTCAGCTACTTTTCTACGGAAATCTTCACTTTTCTGCCGTTGATCCCGTGACCTTCAAGTCATCATGGTTCAAACTACAGTCTTTCAAGCAGGGAGATGTAGGGCGATGCAAGGTCACCCCGACGTAATCGATTACCTCAACACGTTGCTGACGGGCGAACTGGCAGCTCGTGACCAATATTTCATCCATTCGCGCATGTACGAAGACTGGGGCTTTACCGAGCTCTACGAGCGTATCAACCACGAGATGGAAGAAGAGGCACAGCACGCCGACGCACTGATGCGCCGTATTCTGATGCTCGAAGGCACGCCGCGTATGCGTCCTGATGATCTCGATGTGGGGACCACGGTACCGGACATGCTCGCTGCCGACCTTCGCCTCGAGTACAAAGTTCGCGCTGCGCTCTGCAAGGGCATCGAGCTTTGCGAGCAGCACAACGACTACGTCACCCGGGAAATATTGCGGGTGCAGTTGAATGACACCGAAGAAGATCACACCTACTGGTTGGAAAAACAGTTGGGCCTGATCAAGTTGATTGGTCTGGAGAATTACCTGCAATCGCAGTTCTGATTCCCAGCTGTAAAAAAGCCCCTGTCACCGCAAAGTGACAGGGGCTTTTTATTGGGCCGGAAAAAGTCAGGCCCGGTCGCGCTCCAGCAACGGTTTCAAGTAGTAACCGGTGTGCGACTGTGGCATTTCGCAAACTTGCTCCGGCGTACCCACTGCGATGATCTGACCACCCTTGGAGCCACCTTCCGGCCCAAGGTCCACCAGCCAGTCAGCGGTCTTGATCACATCAAGATTGTGCTCGATCACCACCACGGTATTGCCGTGGTCTCGCAGCCGGTGCAGCACGTCCAGCAATTGCTGGATATCCGCGAAGTGCAGACCGGTGGTCGGTTCATCGAGGATGTACAAGGTTTTGCCGGTATCGCGCTTGGACAGCTCGCGAGACAGCTTGACCCGTTGTGCCTCGCCACCCGAAAGCGTGGTCGCCGATTGCCCCAGCTTGATGTACGACAAGCCCACATCCATCAGCGTTTGCAGCTTGCGCGCCAATGCCGGCACTGCGTCGAAGAACTCGCGAGCTTCCTCGATGGTCATTTCCAGGGTTTCATGGATGCTCTTGCCCTTGTACTTGATCTCAAGGGTTTCGCGGTTGTAGCGCTTGCTTTTGCACACGTCGCACGGCACGTAGATGTCCGGCAGAAAATGCATCTCCACCTTGATCAAGCCATCGCCCTGGCAGGCCTCACAGCGCCCGCCCTTGACGTTGAACGAGAACCGCCCTGGTCCATAGCCGCGCGAGCGGGACTCGGGTACACCCGCGAACAGCTCGCGGATCGGCGTAAACAGCCCGGTGTAGGTGGCCGGGTTGGAGCGTGGGGTACGCCCAATCGGGCTTTGGTCGATATCGACCACCTTGTCCAGGTGCTCCAGGCCCTTGATGCTGTCGTGTGCCGCCGCTTCCAGGGTGGTCGCGCCGTTCAGGGCGGTGGCACTCAATGGGAACAGCGTGTTGTTGATCAGCGTCGACTTGCCCGAACCGGAAACACCGGTCACACAGGTCAGTAGGCCCAGCGGAATCTCCAGGTCGACATTGCGCAGGTTGTTGCCGCGCGCGCCCTTGAGATGCAGTGCCATCTTTTTGTTACGCGGCGTACGCTTGGCGGGCACTTCGATCTTCACCCGGCCAGACAGGTACTTGCCGGTCAACGAATCAGGATGTGCCATCACTTCGGCAGGCGTGCCCTCGGCAACGATATGTCCGCCGTGCACCCCTGCGCCCGGGCCGATATCGACCACGTAGTCCGCCAGGCGGATGGCATCTTCATCGTGCTCGACCACAATCACGGTATTGCCGATGTCTCGCAGGTGTTTCAACGTGCCGAGCAGGCGATCGTTATCCCGTTGGTGCAAGCCAATCGACGGTTCGTCGAGGATATACAGCACGCCCACAAGGCCCGCACCGATCTGGCTGGCCAGCCGGATCCGCTGTGCTTCACCGCCCGACAAGGTATCGGCGCTGCGGTCCAGTGACAGATAGTCCAGGCCAACGTTGACCAGGAACTGCAGGCGCTCGCGAATTTCCTTGAGGATCTTGTCGGCAATTTCCCCACGACGCCCGGTGAGCTTGAGGACACCAAAATATTCACACGCATCGCCGATTGGCAGGTTAGTCACTGCCGGCAACGTTTTTTCGCCCACCCACACATGCCGCGCTTCACGGCGCAGGCGTGTGCCACGGCAATCCGGGCAAGGCTGTGTGCTGAGGAACTTTGCCAGTTCTTCACGCACACTTGCCGATTCGGTCTCGCGGTAGCGACGTTCCAGGTTCGGCACGATGCCTTCGAACGGGTGGGAGCGCTTGACGATGTCGCCACGGTCGTTCAGGTACTTGAAGTCGACATTCTGCGAGCCGCTGCCATGCAGAATGACCTTCTGCTGGTCTGCCGGCAGCTGGTTGAACGGCACTTCCAGGCTGAACTTGTAGTGTGAGGCCAATGACCCGAGCATCTGGAAATAGTAGACGTTACGCCTGTCCCAGCCGCGTATCGCCCCTTCGGCCAGGGTCAGGTCGCCATTGACCAGACGCTTGATATCGAAGAACTGCTTCACGCCCAGGCCATCGCACGTCGGGCAGGCGCCGGCTGGGTTGTTGAAGGAAAACAGCTTGGGTTCCAGTTCGCTGATGGCGTGCCCACAGATTGGGCAGGCGAAGCGCGCGGAGAAGATGATCTCTTCGCCCGGCTCGTCATCCATCGGCGCAACCAGGGCAATGCCGTCGGCCAGCTTCAGCGCGGTCTCGAACGATTCCGCCAAACGCTGCTGCAGGTCGGCGCGTACCTTGAAGCGGTCGACCACCACATCAATGGAATGCTTTTTCTGCTTGTCGAGCTTGGGCGCTTCATCCAGCTCATAGAGCTTGCCGTTGATGCGCGCACGTACAAAACCCTGGGCACGCAGCTCTTCGAAGACCGAAAGGTGTTCGCCCTTGCGCTCGCGGATGACGGGCGCCAGCAGCATCAGCTTGGCGCCTTCCGGCTGGGCCAGTACCAGGTCGACCATCTGGCTGACGGTCTGGGCTTCCAGGGGAATATCGTGGTCCGGGCAGCGCGGAATACCCACGCGCGCATACAGCAGGCGCAGGTAGTCGTAGATTTCGGTAATGGTGCCCACGGTGGAACGCGGGTTGTGGGAGGTCGACTTCTGCTCGATGGAAATGGCCGGCGACAAGCCTTCGATGGTGTCGACGTCGGGCTTTTCCATCATCGACAGGAATTGCCGGGCATAGGCCGACAGGGATTCCACATAGCGACGCTGACCTTCGGCATACAGCGTGTCGAACGCCAGGGACGACTTGCCGGAGCCGGACAAGCCGGTGATGACGATCAGTTTGTCCCGGGGCAGGGTCAGGTCGATGTTCTTCAGGTTGTGGGTTCTAGCCCCACGAATCAGGATCTTGTCCAAGATGGCCTCGCACGGCGGGCGTAAATAATGCCGGAGTATACGGCTAAAGACTGGATGAATATACACTGTCAAAAGGCCGCTTGCAGCCTTAGATGAAAGCTGCGCGGCAAAGCGCCGCATATACCCTCTCAATCGATGGGACTGGTAGAATCGCCGCCGGTTCACACGAGGTTTTTCCATGCACGATCCCCACAGCGAACGCATGAGTAGCGGCGAGACCCGAGCGGCAAGCGGTCTGGCCCTGGTGTTCGCTTTCCGTATGCTGGGCATGTTTATGGTGTTGCCGGTGCTGGCGACCTATGGAATGGATCTCGCAGGCGCGACCCCCGCGTTGATCGGCCTGGCGATTGGCGCCTATGGTCTGACCCAGGCGATTTTTCAGATCCCGTTCGGGATTATTTCCGACCGCATTGGCCGTCGCCCGGTGATTTATCTTGGCTTGATCGTGTTCGCCCTTGGCAGTGTGCTTGCGGCCCAGTCCGATTCGATCTGGGGCGTGATCGCCGGGCGCATCCTGCAAGGCGCCGGGGCGATTTCCGCCGCGGTCATGGCGTTGCTGTCGGACCTGACCCGCGAACAGCACCGCACCAAGGCCATGGCCATGATCGGCATGACCATCGGTCTGTCGTTCGCCGTGGCCATGGTGGTCGGCCCGTTGCTGACGAGCGCTTTTGGTCTGCACGGGTTGTTTCTGGCCACTGGCGGCCTGGCCCTGGTCGGGATTGTGATCGTAGCCTTTATGGTGCCGTGCTCTACCGGCACGCTGCAGCACCGAGAATCGGGCGTCGCACGTCAGGCGCTGCTGCCGACGCTCAAGCACCCGGACCTGCTGCGCCTGGATTTAGGTATCTTCGTATTACACGCAATGCTGATGTGCAGCTTCGTCGCCTTGCCCCTGGCCCTGGTGGAAAAAGCCGGCCTGCCCAAGGAGCAGCATTGGTGGGTCTACCTCACCGCGCTGCTGATTTCGTTCTTCGCCATGATCCCGTTCATCATCTATGGCGAGAAGAAACGCAAAATGAAACGAGTTTTACTCGGCGCCGTCGCGACATTGATGCTCACTGAACTATTCTTCTGGCAGTTCGGCGATAGCCTGCGAGCACTGGTCATTGGTACGGTGGTGTTTTTCACCGCGTTCAACCTGTTGGAAGCTTCGCTGCCGTCGCTGATCAGCAAAGTTTCACCGGCCGGCGGCAAGGGCACGGCGATGGGGGTGTACTCCACCAGCCAGTTCCTTGGCTCGGCGTTGGGCGGCATCATGGGTGGCTGGATGTTCCAGCATGGCGGTTTGTCGGTTGTCTTCCTCGGATGCGCCGGGCTGGCTGCACTTTGGCTGGTCTTTGCTGTTACCATGCGCGAACCTCCCTACGTCACAAGTCTGCGTTTGCCGCTATCGCCCGAGGCGATCCGCGAGGCTGGTCTGGTAGAGCGCCTGAAGGCCGTCGTAGGGGTAACGGATGCAGTCGTGGTCGCTGAAGAGGCGGCCATTTACATCAAATTGGACACCGAATTATTGGATCGCGCGACGCTCGAGCAACTGGTCAACCCAGTGCCGACAGCGCGCCCAGCCTAGGAGAACGTTATGGCCCGTGGGGTTAACAAAGTCATATTGGTCGGTACTTGCGGCCAGGATCCCGAAGTTCGCTACTTGCCTAACGGTAATGCCGTGACCAACCTGAGTCTGGCGACCAGCGAACAGTGGACCGACAAGCAGACCGGCCAGAAGGTCGAGAAAACCGAATGGCACCGTGTGTCGATGTTCGGCAAGGTCGCTGAGATTGCCGGCGAATATCTGCGCAAAGGTTCGCAGGTCTACATCGAAGGCAAACTGCAAACCCGCGAGTGGGAAAAAGACGGCATCAAGCGTTACACCACCGAAATCGTGGTCGACATGCAAGGCACCATGCAACTGCTGGGCGGCCGTCCACAGGGCGACCAACAGGGCCAGGGCGGCATGTCCAACTCGGCACCGCGTCCACAGCAGTCGCGTCCACAGCCAACCCAGCAGCCACAGCGTGAGTCGCGTCCAGCGCCACAACAGGCTGCGCCGCAACCGGCTCAGGATTTCGACAGCTTTGATGACGATATTCCGTTCTGATACTCAGCTTTTCAGAACGTAATCCAAAAAAGCGAAGCCATTGATTTGGCTTCGCTTTTTTATGAGCGCAGATCTTGGTGGTGCAAAAAATACAGAGCCGGAACTCAGCTCGTCTGCTGCAGCAACGGATACAGCGATATCACCAGCAACGCCGCCATGCCGAAGTTGAACACGCGTAACCAGCGCGGGTTGCGCAGCACGTTGCGCAACACACTGCCGAATCCTGCCCAAACCCCCACGCTCGGCGCATTGATCAGGGCGAACACCGTAGCGATGATCACCACGTTCATGGTGTAGCCCTGCAACGGTGTGTAGGTGCTGATTGCACCGATTGCCATCACCCACGCCTTGGGATTGACCCATTGAAACGCCGCCGCGCCCCAGAACCCCAGAGGCTTGCCTTTACCTTCAGTGTCTTCGGATGCCGGGCCCGAACGGGCGATGTTCCACGCCAGGTACAGCAAGTAAGCCGCGCCCGCGTAGCGCAGGATGGTGTAGAGCACCGGATAGGCGGTAAACGCCGCGCCCAGCCCAAGCCCCACCGCCAATACAAGCACCAGAAATCCGGAGCTGATGCCCAGGATGTGCGGGATGGTACGCTGGAAGCCGAAATTAACCCCCGAGGCCAGCAGCATGGCGTTATTGGGGCCAGGGGTGACGGACGTGACAAACGCAAATAAAGCAAACGCCAGCATCAAATCAAACGACAAGGACATGGTTTTTTCCTGGAACGGGCCTTAGCAGGTCACCTGCCACCCGGGTTTCGCGGTTACAGGTGCACGGTGGCCACTTAAAGTTGGGGTCAGAGCAGCGAACTGAGAAAGCCGATGGCAACCATCGAGTAGAACGCTGCGCAAATCAGCCCGAATGACTTGCGGGTCCGGGCAAAAAAAGGTTCTGCCGAATGGGCGGAAAACGCCAGGGCGTAGGTGCAGAAAATCAGGAAACCCAACAACGCACAGGCCGCCACCAGCACAAAACTCGCCCATGCCGGTGCGTTGACGCTCAGCCCCACGGTGGTCACGGTGAACCAGGTCAAGGCCGCCTTGGGGTTGGTCAGGTGAATGCCCAACCCCTGTAGATAGAAGCCCAGGTTGCGCGTCTGTTTTGCTCGCGCTTTGGCCACCGTCGTGGCGTTATGCGCCAGCGCACTGCGCACCGACTTCCAGGCCAGGAAGAACAAATAGCAGGCGCCGAACACCTTCAGCCACAGGATGATCTGGGTGTTGGACATTAACAGCGCCGACACGCCGGCAGCGGTCATCGCGCCCCAGCACAACGACCCGGAAATAACCCCCGCCGCCAGCGCCAGGCCCGGTGTGCGCCCGTAGTTCAAGGAGGTATTGGCGATGGCCAGGTTGCCTGGGCCCGGGCTGGCGGTGCCGATCACGTAGACCCCCAGTGCCGCTGCAAAACTTGAAAACTCAAACATAGGTGCACTCATACCCGTGGCGCCAGCGCGCAGTGAGCACTCCAAGCCACCGCGGCTTGAAGTGATGGTCAAAAAAGCTACTTGAAGCAACGATGATCCGGCTCTTGGGCGCGAATCTTCTCCATCCAGGGCTTGAGTTCCGATTGCTTGTACAGGCGCTCGCCCCAATTTTCCGGCGAGACCGGCAATGGCCGCCCCTGCAGGATGTAGTCGGTGAGCAGGTGAATGAACTGCTGCAGGCAATAGGCGCCCACGTGCAGGCGCAGCGAGGAAGCCGTCTCGGCAGGCGCAACGTTGAAGCGCGCCACGTCGATGATCTGCCCGCTGTCCACCGAAGGGGCCAGGTGATGGCAGGTCGAACCGTAGGTTTCATCGTTGTAGTAGATCGCGTAATGCTGGCTGCCCAGGCCCCGATATTTGGGGGGCGCCGGGTGCAGGTTTATCGCGCCTTTGCGGGCATTCTTGTAGATGCTCTGCGGGAAGATGAAGTCGCCACGGTAGGAGATGATCCAGTCGCCTTCCCAATCATCCAGGTGATAAGGGTAGGGATCGCCCGGGTCCCAGCAAAACACCTCGAGGTTGGAGAACACGGTTTTGGCGAATTCCACGCCGTGATCACACCAGTCCATAGTGCACACCGACAGCAGGACTTTGTCCTTGCATGGTTCGATCGTCTGCATCTTCACTTCTCCCTTTCCAGCTAATGTGGGTGACAACGACCGTCCCCCGGTAAGCCCGCTCGATCGCTAGTAGGCGACAGCCCTGACCACTGCATTGAAGCGCTCGACCATTTGCCCCAGTTCCCCTTCGCTGGTGATAAACGGCGGTGCGAACAGCACATGATTGCCTTGTGTGCCTTGCACTGTGCCGCTGCCGGGATAAATCAGCAGGCCGCGTTGCAGCGCCTCTTGCTTGAGGGCCGCGGCATAGGCGCCGCCGCCTCTGAATGGCGCCTTGGTGGAACGGCTCTCGACAAACTCGACGCCCACGAACAATCCGCGCCCGCGCACATCGCCAACGATATCCAGGTCAGCCAGGCTTTCCCTGAGCCAGACGCGCAGTTGCTCACCCCGTTGGCGCACTTGCGTCAGCAGGTCTTCTTCGACGATGACTTGCTGTACCTCCAGGGCAATGGCGCAGGCCAGCGGGTGGTTGACATGGGTTTGGCCGTTGCCCAGTACACCCGAGCCACGGGCCATCACCGAATGCACCCGGTCACTGATCAACAGCGCCGAGATCGGCATGTAACCCGCCGCCAGGCCTTTGCCGACCGCGACCATGTCGGGCACGATGCCGTCGTCGGTATAGGCGAACAGCTGCCCGGTACGCCCCATGCCGGCCATCACCTCATCAAGGATCAGCAGCACATCGTGGCGCTCGCACACCGCCTTGATCTTGCGAAAATAACCGGGCACCGCAGGCACCGCGCCGTTGGTGGAGCCCACTACGGTCTCGGCAAAGAACGCCGCGACGTTTTCACTGCCCAGGCTACGAATCCTGGCGTCCAGTTCATCGGCCAGGCGCGTGGCGTACTGCTCCTGGCTTTCGTCGGGCCGTTGATCACGGTAGGCGTAGCAGGGGGAGACGAACTCGGCGGGTGCAAACAGTCGACCAAATACCGACTGGCGCTGCGGGTTGCCGGAGATGCTCAAGGTGCCCAGTGTGCTGCCGTGATAACTCTGTTGGCGGGAAATGAACACTGATTTGTCGGGCAAGCCGCGCTCGCACTGGTACTGGTAAGCGATTTTCATCGCCAGCTCCATCACCTCCGAGCCGCCGGACAAGAACTGCGCACGCGCCAGGCCGCCACTGGCTGCCACCAGGCGCTCAGCGAGCTCCTCGGCGGCAGCGGTGGTGAAGCTGCCCGCATGGGCCCAGGCCAGTTTCTTCGCTTCGCGCTCGAATGCCGCGGCGATCCGCGGGTGCCCATGGCCCAGGCTCGACACTGCGACACCGCCGCAGGTGTCGAGGTAGCGTTTGCCCGTTGCATCCTCAAGCCAAACCCCGCTCCCGCCGACCGCCAGGATCGGTGAGCTGTTGAGGTTTTTGTAGATCACTTTTGACATGGGCGCAGTTCCTCAGGCAATAGGCGTTACCGTTTACTCACCGCGTGATCCCAGGCTGTCGGCGCCTGGTGAAAGCGCCGGCCGAAACGGGAAGAGTGAAACACCGAACGCGTCAGCCCGATGGGCAGCAACACGACGATAAACATCAAAAACGCAAGAAATCTCAGCACGGTAAAAGCTCCATTGAGTTAAAGGTAAGGATCAATCCAGTGGGATCTCGCTGCGCCAGTCCACAGCCTCGACGAAGGCCGGTTGGCCGGGGCGTTCCAGCACGTAACGGCCCAGGACCAGTACGTCCATTTCGGTGCGCATGAAGCAGGCGTACGCTTCCTCGGGTTTGCACACGATGGGCTCACCGCGTACGTTGAACGAGGTATTGACCAGCACCGAGCACCCCGTGCGTTCCTTGAAACTGCGCAGCAGGTAGGTGAACGGTGCGTTGTTTTCCTCGGTCACCGTTTGCACCCGTGCCGACAGGTCGACGTGGGTCACCGCCGGCAATTGCGAGCGGATATTGTTGATACTGCCCAGCCCGCGCTCCGGGCCGCCTTCTTGCCGCGACTGCTGGGATTTGATCGAGTCGGTGACCGGCGCGACCATCAGCATGTAAGGGCTTTTTTCGCAGATATCGAAATAGTTGCCGGCGTCCTCGGCCAGCACGGCCGGGGCAAACGGGCGGAACGACTCGCGGTATTTGATCTTCAGGTTCATGGTGCGCTGCATCTCGGGGTTGCGTGCATCGCCGAGAATCGAACGCGCGCCCAAGGCTCGTGGGCCAAACTCCATGCGCCCCTGGAACCAGCCCACCACCGCGCCCTCGGCCAGGCGACTGGCAACCTGGTCATACAGCCCGGCGTCGTCATAGCGGGTGAAGGGGTAGTGGTTTTCCAGCAGGAAGCGGGCGATTTCTTCGTCGCCAAAGCCCGGCCCCAGCAGGCTGCCGCTCATGGCATCAGACTTGCCACCTTCCAGGTGCGGGCGACCGCTGTGCTTGACGGCAAAGTCCAACGCCGCCCCCAGGGCGCAACCGGCATCACCGGCCGCCGGCTGGATCCAGATCGAATCAAAGCGCCCCGAGCGGCTGAGCACGCCGTTGGCCACGCAGTTCAAGGCCACGCCACCGGCCAGGCACAGATTGCGCTCGCCGGTCTGCTTGACCGCGGCAGTGGCCAGGCCCAGCACCACTTCCTCGGTGACTTTTTGAATCGATGCGGCCAGGTCGCACTCGCGCTGTGAGATCGGGCTTTCGGGTTGACGGATCGGCCCACCGAACAACTCTTCAAACGCTTCGCCGACCATGCGCTCACCGCGCAGGTACTCGAAGTACTTCATGTTCAGGGTGAACGAGCCGTCCTCGCGGATATTGATCAGCTCGTCGCGAATCTTGTCGGCGTAGATCGGCTGGCCATAGGGCGCCAGGCCCATCAGCTTGTATTCCCCTGAGTCGACCTTGAACCCGCAATAGTAGGTCATGGCCGAATACAGCAAACCCACCGAATGTGGGTAGGAAATCGAGTTTTTCAGTTCAAGATTGGTGCCCTGGCCGTGCCAGATCGTGGTCGAATGCCATTCGCCGATGCCGTCGATGCACAACACCGCCGCGTTCTTGAACGGTGACGGGTAAAACGCCGCCGCCGCGTGGGAGCGGTGATGCTGGGAGGCCTGGGTGCGCGGCGCCTTGCCCCGGCCCAGGATTTCGAGTTGCTCGTCGACGAACTTGAGCACGTTCCACTTCCAGCGAATCCATTCCGGCATCGCATTGATGAACGTACGTGCGCCGCCGATGCCGCCGCTGGCAAACGACGAAATCACCCGGGAGAATTTTTCCTGGGGGTCTTCGTAATAAACCACCGCCTCCAGGTCATCCAGGCTGATGCCCTCGGCGTCCAGGCAATAGGCAATCGCCTGGGCCGGGAACGCCGGGTCATGGCGCACGCGAGTGAAGCGCTCTTCCTGGGCGGCAGCGACGGGCACGCCGTCCTTGACCAGGGCGGCAGCACTGTCGTGGTAGAAGGCAGAAATCCCTAAAACATAATTAGCCATTTAACTGTGCATCCTCATCACATTCCGCCAATCCATGGAGTCGCCTGCGCCAATCGAACTGCTGGCGTGTAGGCAACCTTCTCTGCGTATCAAGGCCACCATTGCGCGAATGGCAGGCTTCGTAGAACCGGGATCAAGGACACCACGAGCACCAGGCTCATGGTGATATTGAACGCCTTCAAACGTTGTGGCTGGGTCAGGAAGCGCCGCAGGTACTGCCCGAAAAACACCCAGACCATCGAACACGGTGAACCGAATAAAAAAAACAACAGCGCAATCAGAAACACCTGCACCGTGTACGAGCCCAAGGGCGAGGTGTAGGCCAGCACTGCGCCTACCGCCATCACCCAGGCTTTCGGGTTGACCCACTGGAACAGCGCCGCAGCGGTGAACCCCAAAGGCTTGCCTGATTGGTCACCCAGATCGGTGGTGGGGGCACTGGCAATCTGATACGCCAGGAACAACAGGTACAACGCGCCGACCACCTGCAAGCCGTCATGCAACCACGGGTACTGGCGGAACACCGCCCCGGCCCCCAACCCGACCGCCACCAGCATCAGCGGAAAGCCGATGTTGATACCGGCCACATGGCGCAAGGTACGGCCGATGCCGAAATTGGCCCCGGACGACATCAACATCACGTTGTTCGGGCCTGGCGTGACGCAGGTGGCAATCACGAACAGCACGATCGAGTAGTAATCCAGTGCCTGCATGGTCATGCCCTGCTCAACGGTAATCTTCCAGCGTGCCCTGTCGACGAATGTCCACGGACACACAATGGAAACCGCCGCTCAGACTGCGCGCGTGGCGCATCTTCAGCGGTGCCACATCGATGCCGTGTTTTTCCAGTGCGCGAATCAGCGGCACTTGCTGGTCATTGATCACCGCCAGCGACGGGTTGACCATGATGAAGTTCATGCCCTGCCAGATAGAGGCACGCGGGTACGACCAGCAGTAACCGGTGTCCACCATGTCGGGGGCCCAGATGATGTCCCAGTGCTTGAACACTTCGGGCACCTGATCCTTGCCGATGCGTTCGGGGTTCAACACCACCAGCCCTGGACGCACCAGGGTGATGGTGGTGTCCAGGTGCGTACCGTCGTAGAACCCGCTGAGGGCGTGCACGCGATATTGGTCGCCGAGCACGCGCTTGAGCCACTCGTAGCCCATGCGGTTACCGCTGCGCGACACCAGGTAAAGAATGTCGCGGCCCATGCGCAGCACGTTGGCGGCATCGAAAATCGGCTCATCGTTGGCGATGATCGAGCCCTCGCGCGGGTTGACCCGGTAGGTACTGTCGGGCAGTTCCGGCTTGGGCGCGGAAATCCAGTTGGCACCGCTGGCGAAGTACGCCTGCAGGTGTTCGCGGTAGGCAAAAGGTTCGAAGTAACGGCTGCGCAAGGCCATCGGCGCTTCAATGATGGTTTTGCCGATCGGCAGCAGAACGTCCCTTGGGCAGTAGTTGTATTCGCCGTCGGTCTTCCAGTCGCCGGTGCCGAACAGTGCCGCGTGATAAGTCTCTTTGGGCCGGCGCACGGTCACCCCATGGCCGACCAGGAAGGCGGCAAAGGCGTCCAGGTCTTCCTGTGCTTCTTCAACCAGTTGTTCGGGGTAAGGTCCTGACGGAATCTCATTGGGCGAGTCGTGGTGCTCGCTGTAGTCGAGGGCGAACAGGCCCTTGTCCGGCCGCGGCACGCGCGCGCCATGGGCAATACCCACGATCATTTCCTCGAGGGGGTCCCATTCGTTATGCACTTCTACCAAAGACATAATTGCTCCTCGTGGCGTTATTGTTCGTGGGTTTGCAGCAATACCTGCCGCGTGATCGGCAGGTGATGCAGATAGCCTTTTGAAGCCGCTGTGCGGGTCGGGCGCGGGAGTACATGGTCGGCCGATGAGAGGCGCAAGCGACGCAACATCGAGGTCCATTTGCCGGGCATCGGCGCCAGGGACTCATAGCCCACGCGCACGCGCTGCCATTGCGCGGCGACCTGCTCGGCACTGGTCAACGCGCGCATGTACGCATCGATCGCATCGGCAGCCCAGGCCGAATGCCCGGTGGACACGTTATCAATGGTGTTGTGCAGGTCGACGAACGCCGTGCTGAACCCGTAGTGCCGTAAAAAGCGCCGCGCCGAACGATAGCTGCCGCCCACGCCGGACAGCTCCATGGCCAGGTTCATGCCGAGCACTTCGGGCATGAACGTCACCGGCAGTTTGCCCAGGCACAGCCAATACACGGGCAGGCGGAAGGAGTCTTCGTCCAGGCGCGGGTCTTGGGCGAATTCACGGCTACCGGTGGGGGCCAGTTCGAAATCCATGTCACGCAGGCCATCGCGATAAATTTTCGGATGATTGAGCGCCTCGATGCCGTTGCCCAATTCATCCCAATAGGTCTGGAACAGGGTGTAGCCCACGTGGGAAGACGCCAACCCCAGGTCGGTAAAGCCTTGCAGCCACGCACCGTCGATCAGCGTCAGCGGCGCCAGTTGCAGGGTCGACTCGATGATTTCTTCACGGCTGGGCATTTGCGCCGGGTCGCTGTCATCGAACTGTTGGCCGTTCTGGTCATGCTTGTCCAGCAACCAGGCGCGCAGCACATTGGGGCCCCACTGCTCGGGCAATTGGCGCTCGGACGTCTTCAGCGACTGGCGCGAACGCTCAAGCCAACGGCTCACATAGGCATGGGCAAACTGGCGGGTGGCCGGCTGCAGCGCACGCCCCTGCAAGACAAAATAGGCTTCGCGCAGGCTCTTGGGCCAGTGCCCGGTGTCGTCGGGGCTGGCTGAGTCAGGGCGGGGCACCGTGGCGGCGCTGTCGACTGGCTGGCGTGGCAGCTGCGGCGTGGCGCCAGCCTGGGGCAACCAGTCGATCCACTGGCGAATCACGCTCAAGTCTGCCTCGCTGAAGATGCGGAACATGCGCCCGGTCGGCGCCACCAGGCTGGTGACCAGCAGGCTTTTTTTCGAGTTGCCCGGCACGATCAAACGGCTGCGCGACAGCACATCCAGCAGGGGCAACGGGTCGCGCTGCGCTTCTTCGATCCACAGCGCCAGGCTGCGCCCTTCAATCAGGTAATTCTGGTGATACACCGCGCCCACCCGCGCCAGACGCTGCATCAAATGCGCCATGGCCTGTTGGGGCGAAGTGGCGGTCAGCGAGGCGTTATACAGCCGCGCATTCCAGCGTTGCAGCGCGCCGAACAGCCAGTTGGCGCCGCGTAGCAGACGGGCCTGGCGCTCTTCGCCCTGCTCGATGATGCGGTGCGCGACCCATTGGCTGATATGGCGCAACGAAGCCGGCTCCAGGCCGGGGAATGACGCGCTCAGATCCAGCCGGCCGAGTTCCAGCGCCAGCCCTTCAAGCTGGCCCATGGCTGCCCAGCCCGGGCAAAGCCCGACGGCGCGCAAGGCCCAATCGACACCGCAGAGTTCATCACCGTAGGCGTCGCTGCGCCGGCTGAGGGCAAGCAACAGCGCGGGCAGTTCGAACGCGTCGTCATGCAGGTCCGGCAGGGTCGCCAATTGCGCCGGCGCCAAGGCGTAGGTGGTCAGCTGTAGCTGGCCCAACAACGCGTTGAAGTGATGGCCGCGGGAGGCGTTCGGGTAGCCGACGCCGATGTCATGGGCAAACAGTTGCATCAGGCGCAGCTGCGCGGGGTCTTCAAATACCCCGGGTGCGCTCAGGCCCTGCAGCCAGCAGCCGAGCACCGAGGCCATCGGTGCCGAATAAACCGCCAATGCCTGGGCAAAAGCGCGGGCGTTGTGCTGTTCGACGGCGGCGGTGGCGGCGCCGGCATACGCCGACGCCTGTTCCGACTGCCACGCATCGATCCGCTGTGACAGCAGCGGCAACTGCACCGGCTCGACGTCTTTGCCCAGCAGGGTGTCGAGGTACTCCGTATCCAGGAAACATTCAGGCTCCAGCGCCAAACGATAGAGTTCGCGCCACCTGTCGTCTGCGGGGATGCGTGTTGGAATCGAGCCATCCATAGCCATTACCTTCCAGTGCCGCGTCAGAACATCGGATAAATGGAGGAGTCAGGTTTCTTCTTCTTTTTTCCAAACAGGCGCTGGAAAAACTTCTTGATGGATTTCATGTGCAAGTCCTTTTAGCGGGTGACATCGAGAATAAGTTTTGAAACCAGGTCGTTGCCGGCATCGGTGAAATGGATGCGGTCGACGAACTGCCAGTCTTGCGGGCCCAGTGCCTCGGCCAGCAATGGCGTGATGTCGACAAACTCCACCCCCATGGCCCGCGCCCCGTCGCGCAAGCGCTGGGCGTAGGCTTCGCGCACCGAGGTTTGCAGGATGTCGCCATACACCTCGGTGAAATTGCCGAGTTGGTCGAGTTCGGCAAACAGTTGCTCTTCCTCATGGCTGCCGGTCTCGCGGACCCAGCCGGCGAGCGGTTGCAGGATGAACGTCAGCTTCGCACCCATGTCGGTGGCCAGGGCGCGCCAGATATCCAGGTGCTGCAAGGTCAGGTTGGCGGCGTAGTCGATCTGTTCCTGCATCGACGGCGGCGTGGGTTGCTCGGGCTCCTGAGGCTTGCCGAACAGATTCGACAGGCTCCAGTTGCTGGCGGTCGGCTGCTGTGGCGTCAAGGCATCGAAAAACTGATGGCAGTTGAAAAACGCGCCGTGCTCGCCCCGATAGGCGTGAGGCTGACGTGCCAGGCCAAGGTTGTTGAAACCGGAGAACAGCACGATTTCATCCACCTTGGGCAGGTGGTGCCGGTTGAGGGTGAACAGCACCAGCTCTTGGGTAGAGTTGAAGCTGCGGCCGCCGAAGTTGACCCAGCGCTGGCCACGGGGATCGTTCTTCGTGAGGCGCGAAGCTAGGGTCCAGCTGTCGGCGCTGGCGCCAATGCCGAACACGGTGGAGCTGCCCGCCAACAGGCGTACCGGGCCATTACCCTTGATACCATCGACCACCGAATAGCGGGTGCCCAATGACTCGGAGTAGCGAAAGCCGGATGAATCGGTATTGACCACGGGGGAAGCATGGTCAGTGGGGTGGAAGTACATCAAATAGGGCAGCCATCGAACTTCACCGGCATCGGTGAATTTCTGTTCGTACTCGGCCATCTGCGGTGTGAGCGTCGTCCTTGTCGTCATAGCGCTTGATCCATTTGGTATTCGCTGGGCAGATTCAAACACCTGGTTGGTTTGTCAGGTGCTTGCTTTGTAGGGCATTTCTGAAAATTTGGTGCGTACAGTGCTGCTTTACTATTTTGTAACTACATTTGTACCCACCTTGTCCAAGGTCTCGTGCACTGTTATGGGACCTATCATCCCAAGGCGACGACGTGTATTGCAGATACAGCAGAACTCAATCTTTTGAATACA
Organism: Pseudomonas sp. OST1909; assembly: GCF_015277575.1. NCBI lineage: Bacteria > Pseudomonadati > Pseudomonadota > Gammaproteobacteria > Pseudomonadales > Pseudomonadaceae > Pseudomonas > Pseudomonas sp. OST1909. Next base: position 5,807,576 of record NZ_CP063780.1, on the reverse strand, counting down.
GATTGGGGTTTTATGCTGAAAATTTTTCAAAAAAAGGCCAATCTGTAACTTCTTAAGCGACAGATCAGAAGCTACAGTCGGGCCTATGACTCTATACCTGAACCTCGCCGAATTCATCAGCAGCCGCATCGAGCAGGGCCTGTACGGGCCCGGTGAGCGGTTGCCATCTGTACGCACCCTCAGCCATGAGCACGGCGTCAGCCTGACGACCGTGCAACAGGCCTACCGTGTATTGGAATGTTCGGGGTTGGCGGTATCGCGTCCCAAGTCGGGCTATTTCGTGCCGTCGGACCGGCGCGTGGCGCCTTTGCCGCAGATGGGCCGACCCATCCTGCGGCCGGTGGACATTTCCCAGTGGGACATGGTCCAGGAACTGATACGCCTCGATCAAGGCGCCGGTATCGTGCAACTGGGGTGCGGTATGCCGGACATCAGCGTGCCGACTCTCAAGCCGCTGCTGACCGCCATGGCCCGTATCAGCCGGCGCAGCGACAACACCAGCCTGCAATACAGCCACATCCAGGGTGTATTGGCCTTGCGTGAACAGATCGCCCGGCTGTCCATCGATGCGGGTGTTCGCCTGACCCCGGCCGACCTGATTGTCACCAGCGGCTGCCAGGAGGCCCTGTCCACCGCGATCCGCGCGATTTGCGCGCCCGGCGATATCGTGGCGATCGCCTCGCCGAGCTATTACGGGATGATGCAGATCCTCAAGGCGGCCGGTCTCAAGGCGCTGGAGATCCCCAGTGACCCGGTGACCGGCATCAACCTGGAAGCCCTTGAGATGGCCCTGGAGCAGTGGCCGATCAAGGTCATCCAATTGACCGCCAACTGTAACAACCCCATGGGCTACATCATGCCCGACGAGCGCAAGCTCAAGCTGATCCGCATGGCCCAACGCTTCGACGTGCCGATTATCGAAGACGATATCTACGGTGATCTGTCGCATCGCTATCCGCGGCCACGCTCGCTCAAGTCCTTCGATGAAGACAACCGCGTGGTGTTGTGCAGTTCGTTTTCCAAGACCGTGGCCCCTGGCCTGCGCGTCGGCTGGATCGCCCCGGGGCGTTACCTGCCCCAGGTGCTGCATATGAAGTTCATCGGCTCTGGCGCCACCGTCACCCAACCGCAATTGGCCGTGGCCGAATTTATCGCCAAGGGTAATTACCAGTTGCACCTGCGGCGTATGCGCAAGCAATACAAGCGCAACGGCGATCTGATGAGTGAATGGGTCAACCGCTATTTCCCGGCGGGGACCCGCGTCAGCCAGCCTCAGGGCGGCTTTACGCTGTGGGTCGAATTGCCCGGGGAGTTCGATACCTACGCCCTCAACCGACTGTTGGAAGCGCAGGATGTGCAGGTGGCCAACGGCAATATTTTCTCGGCAGCGGGAAAATACCGTAATTGCATCCGGCTGAACTTCGCCAACCCACCCACCCGCAAGGTCGAGATGGCCGTGCAAAAGGTCGGGCAAACCGTTGGCCAGTTGATACAGATGGAGTTGGAGAACCCCCTCACCGCGCAACAATGGCAGCCTCAGCCCTCTGCGTTTTGATCGGCTGTCTCCACGATTGAGCCGTGCGGTCCAGGTGGCCACCCATCACGCCAATAGAACGCTTGTTGTAACAGGGCGGTATTTGTTCTCATGGGTCATAAGATTTAGGCTGTAGCCCTCTCTAAAAAGAAGGACAGCAGCGATGACCTGGTCTGCCAAGCAGTACACCCTGTTCGAACAACAGCGCACTCGCCCGGTCCGTGACCTGGTGGCGGCGATTCCCGAAACCGACGTGCGCACTGCCGTCGACTTGGGCTGCGGGCCGGGCAACTCCACAGCGGTACTGGCCGAGCGCTTTCCCCAAGCGCGAGTCACCGGCATGGACAGCTCCGACGACATGCTGGCCGACGCCCGCGAGCGCTTGCCGGCGTTGAGCTTCGAGTTGGCAGATATCGGCGCCTGGAGTCCAGCACAAAAATTCGATGTGATCCTGGCCAATGCCTCACTGCAATGGCTGCCCGACCACGCCGGGCTATACCCGCACTTGGTCAATCAACTGAACCCCGGCGGTACGCTGGCGGTGCAAACCCCGGACAATCTCGACGAGCCCGCCCACCGGTTGGCCCGCGACGTTGCGGCCGACGGCCCATGGTCGGCGAAGATCGGCGCGGTCAAACACAATGAGCGGCATACCGCGAGTTACTACTACGAGTTGCTGAGCAAGCACTGCAGTACGGTGGATGTGTGGCGCACCACCTACCAGCACCCGTTGGCAGATCATGCGGCGGTGGTGGAGTGGTTCAAGGCGTCGGCATTGCGGCCCTTTCTTGCGCCGTTGACCGACGATGAAAAGGCCGCCTTCCTGCAGCAATACCAGGCGCGAATTGCCCAGGCTTATCCAGCCTTGGCCGATGGCACTGTGTTGCTGCCGTTTCCGCGCCTGTTCATCATCGCGACACGCTAACGTGATCGGCGTAAGTGGCGGTCACGCGGCCGCCGTTTGCGTCTGCAAGTATTCCTGCGCCGACATGATGCCCGCATAGCCAAATGCCAGGGATGCCATGAACGCCCCATGCACCTGCGGCGCTGGAATCACCTGGCCGTTGAATGCCTGATCGCGAGTAGCACAAGCGTCATGGATCACCGTGACCTTATAGCCCAGGTCCGCCGCCGCCCGCACCACGGCGTCCACACACATATGACTCATGCTGCCGACCACCACCAGATCGGTGATGCTGCGCTGCTCCAGCAACTCGCGCAGGTTGGTTTGGCGAAACGCATTCACAAAATGCTTGAGCACTACCGGTTCATCACCCTCGTTCAACACCTTGTCGTGCAAGCGGGCGCCGTCGGAGCCGGGCGTGAAGAAAGGCGCGTCGTCGCCTTCAAACTCATGGCGTACATGAATCACCGCATCGCCTGCCTGTCGAAATGCCTGTAGCACCTGCGCCGCCTTGTCCGCCGCGGCTTCTACGCCGTCAAGCGGCCACTTGCCCTGAGGGAAGTAGTCGTTCTGGATATCGATTAGGATGAGCGCTTGCTTGGCCATGTATGTTGCCTCCTGATGGGTTGATGGGCCCAGTATCTTAGCTGGCGCCGAGGTTGAGAATTGGCCGCACCGACAATAACAGGGGGAAAACTGACAATGGCCGTGGAACGCGCGACGCTCGAACTGGGTGTATTGATCTATCAGGGCGCGCAACTGGCCGCCGTGCATGGCCTGACCGACCTGTTTGGGGTCGCCAATCGCATCGCCGCCGAGTACCAATCTGCGCAACTGCCGCTGCTGCGGGTCAGCCACTGGCAGGTGGACGCCCACGGCACGCCTGCGCGCGTGTTCGACAGCGACCCAGCGCCGGCCCAACCGATGATGGCTCTGCTGGTACCGCCGTCGATTGGCGAGTTCACCGAAGACCAGGCGCCGCCGGCACTGCTGGAGTGGATCCGCCAGCAGCATGCCGCTGGCACGGTGCTTGGTGGTGTGTGCATTGGCTCGATCATGTTGGCGCGTAGCGGTCTGTTGGATGGGCGCAGCGCCACCGCTCACTGGTCGTCCTCGGAATCCTTCGCAGCCCGTTACCCGGCAGTGCGCCTGGAAGCGGATAAACCCATCGTCGATGACGGCGACCTGATCACCACCGCCGGGCTGATGGCTTGGTCCGAACTGGGCCTGCGCCTGGTCGACCGGCTGATGGGTCCCAGTGTCGCCGCCGACACTGCGCGTTTTCTGGTGATCGAACACAGCGACAGTGCCCGCCAGTGCGCAAGCAACTTTGCGCCGATCCTCAGGCATGGCGACAGTGCGATCCTGAAGGTCCAACATTGGCTGCAAGCCAGTGGCGCAGTGGATGTTTCGGTGGCGGCGATGGCGCAGGAGGCAAACCTGGAAGAGCGCACGTTTTTGCGCCGTTTTCGCAGTGCGACGGGGCTTAAACCCACCGAGTACTGCCAGCATCTGCGGGTCGGCAAGGCGCGGCAGATGCTGGAGTTCACCAACGGCACGATCGACCACATCGCCTGGACCGTGGGTTATCAGGACCCCAGCGCTTTTCGTGCAATTTTCAAGAAGATTACTGGCTTGACCCCCAGCGACTACCGCACCCGGTTTGGTGTTTGAATCGTGCAGAACGCAGGGGATTTGGGGCATCGTCGTGCAGAATAGAGCAGGCTAACTGCCATCGCTTTTAGTGCAACTCATTGATTTAAGAAACATCCCTCACAAAGCGGCGTTGGCCTGATCCCTGCAACTTTCCCACCACACACATGGCGGGATAGCCAAGGGGGACGCATGACCCCGACAAATCGCAACAAATTGGTGGTCGCACACTCGACGCGCGAAGGTGCGCCATTGCATGAGGTTGAAACCAACCGCGCATTGGCCCGCTGGCTGGCGCAGATATTGGGGCTCAAGTTTGGTGGCAGTTACGACCCCCAGATGCACGCCGGTCGCGAGCTGTACCTGCTACCCACGCAAACTCTGGTCGGTCCCGCCCTGGCGTTGACGCTTGACGTCAGAGGGCCGCGAGATTTGTGGGGAGGCTATGTCGATCACGATTTCATTTGTACCAAAGCGATCAGCCACGGCCTGTTGAGCCCTGAAGCAAAGGCACCTGAAGGTTGGTCGCCGATCTTCTGCGAGCGCGTACGCGACGTTGTGTTGGATGGCTTGAGTGTGTTCGCCCTGGAAGACGCCAAGCCCGCCGCCGCGCGCTTGCTCTATAGTGGCCCGATCCGTATGAAACCGGTGCACGCCTGTGCTGGACGGGGCCAGGAAGTTATCCACAGTCTCGATGAGTTCGACGCGATAGTGGCGCGTCCTGACGCCGCAAAGTTGTTCAGCGCCGGCGTGGTGCTGGAACAAGACCTGCACGACGTGGTTACCCACAGCGTGGGCCAGAGCTTTATCGGTGAGCACGTATTCAGCTATTGCGGCGAGCAATACCTGACCCAGGACGGGCAGGGCGAGGAGGTCTACGGCGGATCCAACCTGCTGGTCGTGCCCGGCTACTATGAAGACTTGCTGCAATTGGCCCTGCCTGACGATGTGCGGCAAGCCATCGAGCAAGCCCGGGTTTTCGATAATGCTGCCGACGAAGCCTACCCGGGGTTCTACGCCTCGCGGCGCAATTACGACATCGCCCAGGGCCTGGACAGTAACGGCCAGCGCCGTAGCGGCGTGCTCGAACAGTCCTGGCGCATGGGCGGGGCCAGCAGCGCGGAAGTCGCGGCGCTGCAGAGTTTCATCAACAACCCGAGCCTCAAGGCCATCCGCGTGTCCTCGGTGGAAACCTACGTGGATCAAGCGCTGCCGGCGGATGCCATTGAGGTGTACCGAGGCCCCGCCGAAAACAGCGACTTTCTTCTCAAGTACGTGACGGTTCAATCTTATGACGGCTAGAAGCGAGAGCATCAGTATCGATGTAGATGACGAACAGATGAGTGGGACATTCCTCAGCCCCAAGTCCAAAGTGCCCGGCGTATTGTTTGTGCACGGTTGGGGCGGCAGCCAGGAGCGCGACCTGGACCGCGCCAAAGGTATAGCGGGGCTGGGTTGCGTATGCCTGACCTTCGACCTGCGGGGGCACGCCGGCACCGGCATTCCCTTATCGCGCGTCACCCGCGAAGACAACCTGCGCGACCTGCTGGCCGCCTACGACCGGCTGCTGTCCCACCCTGCCATCGACACCTCGGCAGTGGCGGTGGTGGGCACCAGCTACGGCGGATACCTGGCGGCGATTCTCACTTCGTTGCGCCCGGTGCGTTGGCTGGCGCTGCGGGTGCCCGCGCTGTACCGCGACCAGGAATGGCTCAAGCCCAAGCGCGAGCTGGATAAAGCCGACCTGATGGATTACCGCGGCACCTTGGTGCGTGCCGAAACCAACCGTGCCCTGCACGCCTGCGCGCAATTTACCGGTGATGTGCTGATTGTGGAATCGGAAACCGACGACCATGTGCCCCATGCCACCATCATGAGTTATCGCGCGGCGTGCCAGCAGACTCATTCCCTGACCCACCGCATCATCGACGGCGCGGATCATGCGTTGAGCGACCCGGTGTCGCAACAGGCCTATACCTCGATCCTGGTGGACTGGATTACCGAAATGGTAGTGGGTGAGCGGTTGAGCATTATCCAATCCCGATAGACGTTAAGCGGGTGTCTTCTTCACCCGCAACGCCTTGGCCTTGGCCTCCACCCCCAGGTACATCACCAACGCAATCAGCAATGGGCAAATAAAGTAGATTGCCCGATACGCGATCAACCCGGCCAGCAGACTCCCGCGCGACGCCTCATGCTGCAACAACCCGATAAACACTGCCTCCAACACCCCAAGCCCGGCGGGTATATGGGTAACCACACCGGCAATCGCGCTGATCAGCAACACGCCCAATACCAGCGGGTAATCGAGTTTGGCGGGCAGCAAGGTAAAAATAACCGCTGCCATGAGTGACCAGTTCAAGGCGCCCAGGGCCAGTTGCAGGCAGGCCATGCGCAGCGACGGCAAATTGATCTCGATGCCGCGGATCGACCACGCACGTTTTTTCGAAAACCGGCACGCCGCCAGGTAACCCAGGCTCGCGATCACCAGCAACACGCCCACACCTTGCAGGGCGCCGGTGCTGAGCTTCCAACCTGGTGGCAGGGTGACCAGCCCGCTGCTGAACACTACCCCGGCCAAGGCCATATAGCCGAACCAATTGGTGGCCAGGCTCAGGCCGAGGATCTTGGCGATATTGCTGGTGCTCACCCCCAATCGCGAATACAGCCGGTAACGCATGGCGATGCCGCCGACCCAGGCGCTCAGATTGAGGTTGAACGCATAACTGATAATGCCCACCGGCAGGATCTGCTTCCAGCGCAGGGGCTGGCGAATGTAGGTCCGGCCGATCAGATCGAAGCAGGCGTACACGATAAAACTGCACAGCGTCAGCGCGCCGGCGATCAGCAATGTGCTGACTTTGAAGTCGCTCAACGTCTGCAGCACTTCGCTCCAGTCGATGCGCCGGGCAAGCAGGGTGAAGAGCACGATCAGCAGCAGGAAGAACGCAATGGTCAGGGGCTTCTTCCAGCGCTGGAACCGTGAGCCGTTTTTCTCAGACGTCATGGGCCGGACTCTCAATGGGTTTCAAACGCGGCTTGTGTGCCGGCAACCAACTCGCCAGCGCGGGAAAGTGGCGCATGACATGGAACACCAGAAACCCCACGGTCAGGCGCCACAACCACAGACGCGGCTTGCGCTTGGCCGGCATGGTCTGGCAATGGTCTCGTGCCAGGGCTTCCAGGCTCTGGTACAGCTGCTGGTTGAAGGCGCGGTCACGAATCAGCACGTTGGCTTCCAGGTTCAGCGCCAGGCTCAGCGGGTCGAGGTTGCTTGAGCCCACGGTGCTCCATTGGTCGTCCACCAGCGCCACTTTGCCGTGCAACGGGCGTTGGCAGTACTCGTGAATCACCACGCCGTCCTTGAGCAGATAGTCGTAGAGCATGCGCGCCGCCAGCTTGGCCAGCAGCACGTCGGGCTGGCCTTGCATGATCAACTGCACCTGCACGCCACGGCGCGCTGCGTTACGAATCTCGCGCAGCAAGCGATAGCCGGGGAAGAAATAGGCATTGGCAATTACCACCCGCTGCCGGGCCTGGCTCAAGGCGTGGATATAGGCTTCTTCGATGTCGTCGCGATGCTGGATATTGTCGCGATAAATCAGGCGCACCCGCCCGTCGCTGTGCTCGTCTGCCCATGGCGAAGGCCGTTGCTGGCGTCGGCGCCAACCTCTACGGGTGCGCACCTGACGGCCACTTTGGGCGAGGGCGAAGTGGTGCAAGTCGGCCACTGCCGGGCCGATGATCTGTACCGCGTAATCCTGCTTGGCTTCGGGGCCGAAGTCCCCCAGGTGATCAGCGGAAAAATTGATCCCGCCGATAAACGCCACGCTGGCGTCCACCACCACGATCTTGCGGTGCAGGCGACGAAACCAGTTGGTGCGAATGCCGAGGGTTTTGGATGCCGGGTCAAACATCTGCACGATCACGCCGGCTTCAGCCAGTTCGCGCAGAAAGGCCGGGCTCAGTTCGCCGCAGCCGAAACCGTCAAGGCTGACCACCACCTTGACCCCGCGTTGCGCCGCTTCGATGAGAATGCCTTGCAGCTCATGACCGACCTTGTCTTCAAAGAGGATGAAGGTCTCCAGCAGGATTTCCCGCTGGGCGTCGCGCATGGCCTCGAACACCGCGGGAAAATAGGCCTCGCCATTTTCCAGCAATTGCACGCGATTGCCGCTCTGCCAGCCGTAGTCTAGGTCGCGGGCCTTGCTGTCATCCGGCGGCTGGTCGGTGGCGATATGTTCTACCGCAATGTTCATAACTCAATCTCCACCGACAGGGGCACATGGTCTGACAGGTGCGACCACGGCCGCGTGGTGAGCACGCGCGGGTTGTGGATGGTCAGGTTGCGCACATAGATGCGATCCAGCGGCAGTAACGGCAGGCGCGCCGGGAACGTACGCGCAGGCTTGCCGTGGGCGTGGATGAACACCTCCTGCAGGCCGCTTTGACTCAGGTCGGCCTTTTGCCGCCAGTCATTGAAATCGCCGGCGACCACCAGGGGCGCATCCGCCGGGATCTGGCCAATACGCTGCTCAAGCAAGCGCAGTTGCTGTTGGCGATGTACCTCGCGCAAGCCCAGGTGGATGCAGATGGCATGCACCTCGCGTTCGCCGTCCGGCAGGCGCAGCACACAATGCAGCAGGCCGCGGTTCTCATGGCCGCTTTGGGAGATGTCGAGGTTGTCGTAACGGATTATCTGGAATTTTGACAGCAGCGCGTTGCCATGGTCGCCATGGGGGTAGACCGCATTGCGACCATAGGCAAACTGCGGCCAGATGCTGTCGGCGAGAAATTCGTACTGCGGCATCTTCGGCCAGTCGCTATAACGCTGGGGATGGCGCTCGTGGGTGCCGTGGATCTCTTGCAGGAACACCATATCGGCACCGACGCTGCGCACCGCTTCGCGCAGTTCGGGCAGGATGAAGCGTCGATTCAGGGCAGTGAAGCCTTTATGGATATTCACCGTCAGCACGGTAAAACGCGTGATGGCGGCGGTGGGGGGCACGGGGATCAGCTCGGGGTGAGTCATGGCAGCACTCCCGGTTCCGGCAACTGCCCGGGTGCTGTGAGCAGGTGCTTGTCCAGCCCGAAGCGCTGCAACAACTGGCGCGCATCGAAAGGCGCGCGCACCTTGATGTCATTGTCGAAAAAACAGAACACGTCACGCTGTTTGCGCACGCGGGGTTTGCGTTGCGGGGCGACAAGGTGCGCATCCGCCGGTTGTTTGCCGTGGGCCCAGCGCTCGATACGGTCACCCCAGCGTTTGAGCGCCTCACTGGTATAGCCACTGGCGTAAAGCTGTTTGTCGCCGTGTAACCGCAGGTACATGAAGTTGGCGGTGACGTCTTCGATATAGGGCCACTTGCCGGCGGTGTCAGCCACTACGAGGGCAACACCGTACTTGTCCAGCAGCTGCACAAACTCCGGTACCGCAAAGCTCATGTGGCGAATTTCCACGGCATGGCGCAAGGGTTTTTTGCCATAGGCTTTCATGCTTGCCTTGCCGTTCAGACGCGGCTCGTGCTGGCGGGCGAGGGCGGCGGCCTGTTGGGTGTTGGTGGGTAAATCGGCCAGGAAGGCTTCGAACAGCGCGGCGTCGAATTTGAAGCTGGGCGGGAACTGCCAAAGGATGGGACCGAGTTTTTCTTTGAGCTCCAGCACCCCGGAGGCGAAGAAATTGGCCATGGGCTTGTGCACCTCGCGCAAGCGCAGGATATGCGTGACATAGCGTGGCGCCTTGACGCTGAACATGAACCCCTCAGGCGTATCGGCGTACCACTGCGCATAGCGCTTGGGGGTTTGCAGCGCATAGAAAGAACCGTTGATTTCAATGCTGCTCACGGCGCGTGACGCAAACTGCAACTCGCGTTTCTGGGTCAGCCCGTCGGGGTAGAAGTCCCCGCGCCAGGGCGTGTAGCGCCAGCCGGAAATGCCGATATGAATCGCCGCCATGGTTGCTCCTGTGGAGGTGGGGTGCGTTATGGGATGACTGCGATATTTGGCTGAAAGTTTCCACGTTCCTACAGACGGTACGGGGTGCGAAATGTGGGAGGGGGCTTGCCCCCGATAGCCATGGGTATCTACACAACTCTGACGTAGCAACCATCAGTAATCACGATGCGAAGCGAGCCGCTCTTGATCTGCTTTTGATCTTGATCTTAGGCGCCCCGTTAAACCACGCTGGCCGGAATTCGACAGGGATTTGGGGGGTAAACCGGCAGGGATGCCGGTTTAGCCGCCCCGCGCCATGGATGGCGCGTGGCGGCGGCCCCCCAAATCCATGGCGGATTACGGGCACACCGAGCCTGAGCGAGGTGCCGAGTGGTGGGGCGAAGGCCTTTTGCTTACTTTTGGGCCTCTCCAAAAGTGAGTCGCTGTAAGAGCGAAACCATAAGCGGCCGTTACCGCAGCAACGGATATGTACTCGGTCTGATCCAACATCCTGGTCGGCTGTCAGGCCGCCTTCGCAGGCAAGCCAGCTCCCACATTTGGATCGCGTCGCATCATTTAGATAGTCGGTGGCTGTCAGGCCGCCACGGGAGCAAGCTCCCTCGCCACAGGTTCAGGGCCATGCCAAAGTTGTGTAGATACCCATGCCCCGATAGCGGTGCATCAGTCATGAAGTTGTTGACTGACAGCCTGCTATCGGGGGCAAGCCCCCTCCCACAATTTGAATCACATGCCCGTAAACGCAGGGAACGATCAAGGCTCAAACCCGTCAGTTCCTTACAGACCCTTCTGAAGGAGCCCGCTGTTTTGCTGAATTTAAAGACTGCATTACTGCTAGGGGCGCTGCTGTTCTGCGGCAGCGGCGCATTGCAAGCCGCGGCCACCGCGCCTGAGCCCGACGCGGCGGCCAAGCCCGAGTTGCTGGTGGAGGGCGGCCTGCTCGGGGCCATCAGTTCCAGCATTGATGATGTGCAGCAGAAGCTCGATCTGAACCAGAACTTTATCGACGAGTGGCGCCTGCGGGCCGACCGGGCCGCGAATGAAGTCGGGCGGCTGGTCGACCAGACCGCCGCACGCTCGCCATGGAGTGTGGCCGGGGATTTCCTGCTGTTATCCGCCGTTTGGGTGGGTGCTTTTGCGCTGCTGACGTTACTGGGGCGCTTTATCGTGCGGCGCTTGAGCCTGCGCGCCTTTTTCCGCCGTCGGGCCCGCTTGCTGGGCGTGCTGGGGTATGTAGTGCCTTACACCATCCCTGCGGTTATCTGCCTGCCATTGACGCTGTATGTCAGCCATTTTCTCGCCTCTTCCGTAGGACGGGCACTGGCGCTGTGTTTTGCCTACGCCACCAGTAGCGGCATTTTTTCCACCTCCATGCTGCTGTGCGTGATCGTCATGTTCAATGTCGGCCACAAGCGCCCGGCGGTGCAGATCATTCGCGACTATTGCCCCAAACCGCTGTTCCTGATCGGCTTCCTTGCCGCCCTCAGCGACGCGCTCACCAGCCCGCAGATCGCCCGGCAGCTGGGCGGCAACATCACCAGCAGTGTTGCGGTGTTTACCGGGCTGTTTGCGACGGTGATCTTCGGTGTGCTGGTGGTTCGCCTGCGTCGCCCGGTGGCGCATTTGATTCGTAACCGGCCGTTGGCGCAGCGCCTTAAGCATCCGGCGTTGCAGCAATCGCTGCGGGTATTTTCCGGGCTGTGGTACTGGCCGATCCTGTTGATGGTACTGGTCTCGGCGATCAACTTGATCGGTGCCGGCGACGATAATCAAAAGGCCCTGCGCTGTGCCTTGTTGACCACCATCCTGCTGATCGGCACGGTGTTTCTCAGCACGGTGCTGCAACACTTGTTCAAGTCGCGCAGCCAAGTGGCGATACAGCGCAGCAGTGCCTACAAGGAGCGCTTTCTCAGCCTGTTGCACGCGATATTGCGCATTGTGATGGCCATCGCTTTTATCGAGATACTGGGGCGTATCTGGGGCGTGTCGCTGTTCGAGTTTGCCCAGCGCAACTCAGTGGGCCGGGCGATCAGCGATTCCCTCAGCAGTATCGGCCTGATCCTGCTGATGACGTGGCTGTTCTGGGTGGTGCTCGATACGGCGATTCAGGAAGCGCTCAAGCCCCCGGTGATCAAACGCTCCAGCCGCCAGCCCAGTACGCGGGTCAAAACCATCCTGCCGCTGCTGCGTAATGCGGTGAAAATCATTCTGGTGGTTATCTGTGCGATCACCACCATGGCCAATCTGGGCATCAACGTCGCGCCGTTACTCGCGGGTGCGGGGGTGGTCGGCCTGGCGATTGGTTTTGGCTCCCAGCAGCTGGTGCAGGACGTGATCACCGGCCTGTTTATCATCATCGAAGACACGCTCTCGATCGGCGACTGGGTGGTGCTCGATTCCGGCCACGCCGGTACCGTCGAGGGCCTGACCATCCGCACCCTGCGCCTGCGCGACGGCAAGGGCTTTGTGCATTCGGTACCGTTCGGGCAGATCAAGGCGGTCACCAACCAGTCGCGCCAATTCGCCTATGCGTTCTTCTCGGTGCAGTTCACCTACGACACCGACGTGGACAAGGCCGTGGAGCTGATCCGTGAAGCAGGCCAGTCGATTCGTGACGACGTGTTCCTCAAGTACAACCTGCAAGGGCCACTGGAAGTGTTCGGCGTGGACAAGATGGACCTCAATGGCGTGGTGCTCACGGCGCAATTCCGCACGGTATCGGGTGGGCAATATGCGGTGAGCCGGGCGTTCAATCAGCGCTTGAAGAAGCTTGTGGATAACTGTGATGAGGTGCACTTCGCGCAGACTTATCCACAGCAGGTGTTGTTGCCCAAGCGTGTGGCGCAGGAGGATGAGCCGGAGGCCGAGCAAACCAGGCCGCAATGATGAGAGTGGCTGTTCCGGCCCCATCGGGAGGTCAGCGCCTGATCAACTTCTCCTGCACTGCCTGCTGATCCATCTCCAGCAACACCTGCTGCTTGCCGGCGACCATCACCGCCGCCGGCAGCCCGTCGCGATATACAATCCGATTACCGCTCACCGCCGGCACTTTGGCCCCCGGTAGCAGCGTGCCCACAAGGTTCAATGGATCCGCCCCGCACACCGCGATCAAGCTCCCGTCATGTGCCCGCCGCCGCACCTCGCGCAGCAAGGGTATCGCCTCCGGCAACGCAAACTGTTCGCCCGCCAACCCACTGACAAACCGCCCGCCACGAATCTCCCCGCGTGCCTCCAGCCGATGGAAGGTGCGCAGCAATTCACGCCAGCTCGGCAACCAATCCGCCTCGCGCTCCAGCAAGCGCCAGAACACCACGCCGTAACGGCGCAGCAGGGTCATCGCCACATGCTCCAGGGTCTCGGCCGAATGTGGGCCGGCGGCGCTGGCGGAACGGCGGACCAAGGCCCAGCGACCGGCATCATCCATGCCGCCGACAAACGCCCCGCGCCCACGTCGACTGCTGCGGGCCTGGCGTTTGCTGGCGGGCGTGGTCAGGGCGCGCAGCCCGGCGAAGCTGTCGGCATTCACCAGGCCGGCGCCTACCAGTTCCTGCAAGGCTGTCTCCAGCTCGCTGCGCAGCAGGTGGGCCTCGTGCACCAGTTCATCAAAAAACAAGGCGCCGTGTTCGCGCAGGGACGAGTGGACTTTCTGCGCCTTGGGCGACAGCGTGGTGCTGTCGGTGGGCTCGGTCAGCCCGCTCCACAACGCTACCTGGCTACGGGGGAGCAAAACCACCGGGGTGCTGCGCAACGCCATGGCGCCGGCCTTGTTGCTTAAGCGCGTCCATACCAGCTTGCCGCTGCGGCACAGGTCATCGAGCCAGGTCGATGAATAATCCTTGATGCGCGCGCTGAGCAGGTCAGTGTCCCAGGCCGACGTGGCGGCGGCATAGCCTTCGAGTTGGCTGACTATCTGCGGCAATACGGCGCTGCCCTGGCCGCGGGTGCTGTCGGACAGGTGCTGCCAATCGAACAGAAAGCGCATGAAATCCTGCAATGCCACCGGCTCGATCTCCCGGCGCAGGCGCTTGACCGTGTAGCGATGAATGCGCGCCAGCAAGTGACGTTCGCACCATTGTTCCTGCGTGGCCCCGGGGCTGAAGTGCCCGCGCAGTACGTAGCCCTCCTGCTCCAGGCGCGCCAGGGCCTGAGTGATTGCCGCCACGGGCAGCGCCAGGGGGGCAGCGATTTCGACCAGGTTCAACGGGCCAAAACCACTGAGGCGCGCACGCAGTACTTCTAACAGTGCTTCGTCAAACTCCCAGGGCTCGTCGAACCCGGGCAGCAGTGGCAAATCGTTAGGGTAGAGCGCCTGCAAGCAACTCAAGCGCTCAACGGCGACCCACATGCCGTTGTGCAACTGACAGGCTCGCCCGGCCTTGGCCAAGGCGTGCAGCCATGCGGCCCATTGCGGCGCAACTTCAGGGGCTGCGATGCACGCCAGGCTCATCAGCGCTTCATGCATTTCATCCACGCCATTGGGCGCGGGCCAGGCTTCTTCGCGAACGCCGGCGATGGCCTCGGCATCCAGTGCGCCCAGGTCGTCGGTGCTCTGCGGGTCGCTCCAGCGTCGGTTGAGTACGGCCTGGGTGCGGCGCTCTTCCAGCGGGGCGTCGTCGAGAAAGGTGTAGGGCTTGGCGCTGAGAATTTCCGCGGCCATGGGCGAAGGGGCTGGCAGGTCGCGGCTGATCAATCGGACTTCACCGCGTTCCATGCGCCGCAGCAGTGCCAGCCAGGCTTCACTGTCCATGGCTTCATGCAAGCAATCGTCGAGGGTTTGTTCCACCAGTGGGTGATGGGGGATTTCGCGCTCGCCGGCGAGGTTTTCCAGGCAGGCGATCTGGTCCGGAAAGACGCTGGCGATCAGGTCTTCGCTCTTCATGCGCTGGATCTGCGGCGCCACCTTGCGCCCGCCGGTGTAACGCGGCAACGCCAGGGCCACGCCGGCATTCCAGCGCCAGCGCACGCCGAACAGCGGCGCATCCAGCACGGCCTGGATCAGGAGGTGTTCAGCACTGTTGCTGTTGAGGTAACGCCACACCTCATCCAAGGCAAAACTGTGGCTGGTGGACAGCGACAGCACGATGGCGTTTTCGCTGGCCGCCGCTTGCAGCTCGAAGTTGAAGGTGCGGCAAAAACGTTTGCGCAACGCCAGGCCCCAGGCGCGGTTGATGCGGCTGCCAAACGGCGTGTGGATGATCAACTGGGTGCCGCCGGATGCGTCGAAAAACCGCTCCATGATCAACGTGTCCCGGGAGGGCAGGGCGCTCAAGGCCTGGCGCGACCGGGCCAGGTAATCCAGCAGTTGTTCGGCGCTGGCACGATGCAGGCCCAGGGTGCCGGTGAGCCAGTCGAGGGCCGGTTGCAGGTCGCCGGGCGTGGCACCCAGCAAGCTGTCGATCTGCCCTTGCAAGCGCGCCACGGCCACCGACAACTCGTTGCTGCGCCCGGGCGCTTCGCCCAGCCAGAACGGGATGGTCGGCGGTTGGCCATGGGCATCCTCGACGCGCACCTTGCCCGCTTCGACCCGCAGGATGCGGTAAGAGGTATTGCCGAGTTGGAAGATGTCGCCGGCGATGCTTTCCACCGCGAAGTCTTCGTTGACGCTGCCGATGTTCAGGCTCTGGGGCTCCAGCAACACGCTGTAGTCGGCGTTGTCCGGGATGGTGCCACCGCTGGTGACGGCGGTGAGCCTGGCACCGCGGCGGCCGCGCAGGGTGTGGGTCACGGCGTCACGGTGCAGGTAGGCGCTGCGGATACCCTGGCGGCCGTTGTAGCCCTCGCTGAGCATCTGCAACAGGGCCTGGTAGTGGCGCTCATCCAGCTCGGCGTAGGGCGCAGCGCGGCGGACAAGCGCCAGCAGCGCCTGTTCCGGCCATTCACGGGCGCTGACTTCGGCAATGATCTGCTGGGCCAGCACGTCCAGCGGCGCCACTGGAATATGCAAGGTATCCAGCTCGCCACGGCGTACGCAGTCGAGCAACGCGGCGCATTCGATCAAGTCGTCACGGGTGGTGGCAAACAGGCGCCCTTTGGGCGTACCGCCGACCTGGTGCCCGGAGCGGCCGACGCGTTGCAAAAAGCCATTGATCGAGCCGGGTGAGCCGATCTGGCAGACCAGATCCACCTCGCCAATATCGATGCCCAGCTCCAGGGACGCGGTGGCGATCAGCACTTGCAGTTCGCCGGCCTTGAGCCGTTGCTCGGCGTCCAGGCGCAGTTCCTTGGCCAGGCTGCCATGGTGGGCGGCCACGGCGGTCTTGCCCAGCCGCTCGCTCAGATGCCGGGCCAGGCGTTCGGCCAGGCGCCGGGTGTTGACGAAAATCAGCGTGGTGCGGTGTTCGCGGGCCAATTGCGCGAGGCGGTCATAGACCAGGGCCCACACATCGTTGGCCATCACCGCCGAGAGCGGCACTGGCGGCACTTCGATATCCAGGTCCCGTGGGCGCGCATGGCCGATGTCGACGATGGCACACTTACGGTCGGTGCCGACTAAAAACCGCGAGACCGCTTCGATGGGTTTTTGCGTGGCTGACAGGCCGATACGGGTCAATGGCTCGGCGCACAGCGCTTGCAGGCGCTCCAGGCTCAAGGCCAGGTGGCTGCCGCGCTTGCCGGCGGCGATGGCATGGATCTCATCGACGATCACCGTGCGCGTGCTGGCGAGCATGTGTCTGCCGGAATCCGAACCCAGCAGCACATACAGAGATTCGGGCGTGGTCACCAGGATATGCGGCGCGCGCTTGCGCATCTGTGCGCGGTCTTTTTGCGGGGTGTCGCCGGTGCGTACGGCGGTGCGGATCACCAGCGGCGGCAGGCCGAGCTTTTCAAGTTGCTCGGTAATGCCGGCCAGCGGGTTCTGCAGGTTGATCTGGATGTCGTTGGACAGCGCCTTGAGCGGTGACACATACACCACCAGGGTCTCGTCCGGCAGTTGCCCGCCGTTGGCCAGGCCTTGGTGGACCAAATCGTCGAGTACCGCCAAAAAGGCCGTCAAGGTCTTGCCCGAGCCGGTGGGCGCGGCGATCAGCGTTGACCGCCGCTGGCGGATCAGCGGCCACGCCTGGGCCTGGGCGCCGGTCACCGAGGGGAAGGTGCTGCAAAACCAGGCACTGACGGCGGGGTGAAAACCGTCCAGTGCGCTGGCCGTTGATTCGGGAAGGTTCATGAAGTGATTGATGCCACCTGCTCCAACAAGTTGCAAACACGTACTTTATCCGTGACGGTTGCGCTACAAACCCGCAAAATGCAACGATTCTGGCAACTACCTACGGCAAGGCGCACACGCCTGTCGATAATAACCATCGTTCCAAACAGACCGGGCCTGCTCAATCTATGCGAATGCGCCTTATGTTACTGGGCGGCGGGAATGCCCTCGGGCAGGCGCTGATTCGCCTCGGTGCAGAGGAAGACATCGGTTTCCTCGCCCCCAAACCGCCCCAAGACGGCTGGGATGCCGCGAGCCTTACCCAATTGCTCGACGACACCCGTCCCGATGCATTGATCAACCTCGCCTACTATTTCGACTGGTTCCAGGCCGAAACCGTGAGCGAAACCCGCTTGGCCGCCCAGGAGTTCGCCATCGAACGCCTGGCTGAATTGTGCCAGCACCACAGCATCACGCTGCTGCAACCGTCCAGCTACCGGGTGTTCGATGGTTCCCGCGCCACCGCCTACAGCGAAAAAGACGAGCCGGTGCCCCTGGGCCTGCGCGGCCAGGCGTTGTGGCGTATCGAGCAGAGCGTGCGCGCCACTTGCCCGCAACATGTGCTGCTGCGATTTGGCTGGTTGCTCGATGACAGTGTCGACGGCACGCTCGGGCGGTTCCTGGCCCGGGCCGAAAAGCCCGATGAACTACTGATGGCCGACGACCGTCGTGGCAACCCGACGCCGGTAGACGATGCCGCACGGGTGATTATCTCGGTGCTCAAGCAGCTTGATTGCGCGGCGCCGCTCTGGGGCACCTATCATTACGCCGGGCATGAGGCGACTACGCCGTTGGCGCTGGGCCAGGCGATTCTGACCGAAGCGCGCAACTTCCACCCGCTGGCGATCGAGTCGCCGACTGCCCAGGCCCATGCGGCCCGGCCGGATGCGGCAGAGGAACCGCAGCACGCGGTGCTGGCCTGCAAGAAAATCCTGCATACCTTCGGCATCAAGCCCAGGGCATGGCGGGCGGGGCTTCCGGCGTTGCTGGACCGGTTCTACCGCCACAGCTGACACGCTACAAAACCAAATGTGGGAGGGGGCTTGCTCCCGATAGCGATGGGTCAGTCCATGAATCTGTTGACTGACACTCTGCTATCGGGAGCAAGTCCCCTCCCACATGGGTTATGCAGTGTTGCTTAGAACTTGTAGCCAATACCCACCATGTAAACCATCGGATCCACGTCCACATTGACCTTGGCCCGAGTGCCCTGGCCCAGCGCATTGTTATCCACAGTCGCCTTGGTGCTGATGTCGATGTAGCGCGCCTGGGCGTTGATCATCCAGTTGTCGTTGATCATGTAGTCGGCGCCGATCTGTGCGGCCCAGCCCCAGGAGTTTTCGGCCTTGAAGTTGCTGAAGCCGGCTTGTTGAGCGCGACCGCCGACGTGTTCGTCGTAGATCCAGGTGTAGTTGATACCGGCGCCCACGTACGGCTGGAATGCCGACTTGTTGTCCAGCGGGTAGTACACGACGCTCAGGGTCGGCGGCAGGTGCTTGAGCGAGCCGAGCTTGCCGTTGGCGGCGCCCAGTGCGGTGTTCTTGAGTTTCACGTCATGCTCGAACGGTGTAGCGGCCAGCAATTCGATACCGACGTGGTCGGTGATCATGTAGGCGAAGTTCAAGCCCAGTTGGGTGTCGCTGCTCATGGTCGCCTTGCCGCCCAGGTTGGTGCCGGCCAGCGGGCCCTGGTCAACCTTGACCTTGCCGCTGTCGGCCTCCGGGTTGACGGTGATTGCACCGGCACGCACCAGAATATCGCCCGCCTGGTGAGCGTGTGCGACCGGGGCGACGAGGGCGAGCGCGAAGAGGGACGCGCCGAGCAGAGACTTGTTCATGGGAGCTCCAAAGGACGTTTAAAAGTTGTACGTCCAATGGTAAAGATCGTTCCGTTCGGTCTTTTGACTCAGCTCAATGAAAGGGTGATCAGCGCTACTCCTGCAGCTCGTACATGTAAATCTTCTCGGCCTCCATCTGGTAACCGGCGTCGGCCAGTTCACTCGACGACGGCTTGACCTGCATCGCGCCTTCGATCCAGTACGGCTGGTACAGCTCATCGAGTTTCACCCCGACTTCACTTTTCACATGCACGATCTGGTTCGACGGCGGTGGCGGCACATGGATGCACGCGCCGAAATACGGCACCAGCAGAAACTCGGTGGTGCGGCCTTCTTCGCTGACTTCCAGTGGCACGATATACCCCGGCAGGCGGATGTGCTGGCCGTCGAGGCTCTGCACCACCGGCGCGTTGGGCAGATCCTGCTTGGCCGCCGGCGCCGCCTCGACGGACAAGGCATCGGCCATGTTTGACAGGTCGTGCAGCGGCTTCATATTAGGCACTTCCGGTGGCGCATCCGGCGGGATCATTTCCTGCCAGGACAGGTCCTTGGGCTGTTCATCCGCCCACACGGGTACGGCCGTCAACAGCAACAGGGCAAACAGGGCACGACGCATCGAAGCCTTCCTCATAAACGGATGGACAGGCCATCGGCCAAAGATTGTCGATAGGCGCGCCACGCGGGCACGCTGCCCATCAACAGCGCTGCAGCGAGGATACCCGCCAGCAGGGTCCATTCATATTCGCTCGGCCAGGACATCGGCAGGTCCAGCCCGTAGTTGGCCTGCAAGTAACCACGGGAGGCGGCGATGCAGACATACAGCAGGCCCACGCCTGCTACCACACCGGACAAGGCCAGGGCGAAGGCTTCGAAGATCAGCAGGCTCGCGATATGCCAGGGGCGTGCACCCACCGAACGCAGAATCGCCATCTCGCGGCGGCGCTCGTTGAGGCTGGTGAGGATCGCCGCGAGCATGCCGATCAAGCCGGTCAGCACCACGAACAGCGAGATCACGAACAAGGCTTTCTCGGCGGTGCCCATCATGCTCCACAGTTCTTGCAGCGCCACGCCCGGCAGGATCGCCAGCATCGGCTCGCCACGGAATTCATTGATATCTCGTTGCAGGGCGAAGGTGGAAATCTTGTTGTTCAGGCCGAGCATGAACGCGGTGATGGCTTGCGGCGTCAGGTCCATATTGCGCGCCTGGTCGGCGCTGATGCGGCCTTTGCCCTGGGCCGGCACACCGTTGTGCCAGTCGACATGGATCGCCTCCATGCCACCCAGGCTGATGTGCAACGTGCGATCTACCGGCGTACCGGTACGCTTGAGGATGCCGACCACGGTGAAGGGTTTGTCGTCGTGCTTGACCAGGCTGACTACCGCCACGCCGTGGGCGAGTACCAACTTGTCGCCGAGCTTGTAATGCAGGGCGTCGGCGACTTCGGCGCCGAGCACCACTTCAAACGGGTCGGTGGCAAAGGCGCGGCCGCTGGCCAGTTCGAGGTTTTGCTTGCGCCCGTACTGGTAATGCTCGAAGTAGGATTCGTTGGTGCCCATCACGCGGTAACCGCGATGGGAGTCGCCGAGGGAAATCGGAATGGCCCATTTCACCTGGGGGCTGGCGGCGAAATGCTCAAAGCTGTCCCAGCGGATGTTGTTGGTGGCGTTGCCGATGCGAAACACCGAATACAGCAGCAGGTTGACCGAGCCCGAACGTGCCCCGACGATCAGGTCGGTACCGCTGATGGTGCTGGCAAAACTGTTGCGCGCCTCGACACGCACGCGCTCCACCGCCAGCAACAAGCACACGGAAAGCGCGATGGCGAAGGCAGTGAGGATCGCAGTAAAGCGGCGGTTAGCGAGGCTGGCCATAGCTAGACGAAACAGATACATCTCAAACCTCTGCGGGCGTGGCGGCGCGATTGAGTTCGGCCAGTGACAGGTTGCGGTCGAACAGTGACGCCAGGCTCTGGTCATGGCTGACAAACAACAGGCTGGCGCCAGCTTCACGGCATTCAGCGAACAGCAACTGGATGAACGCTTCGCGGGCGTCATAGTCCAGGGCCGAGGTGGGCTCGTCGGCGATTACCAGTTCCGGTTGGCCAATCAATGCACGGGCAGCGGCCACCCGTTGTTGCTGGCCGATAGACAGCGAGTCGGCGCGGCGCTCCAGCAAGTCCTTATCCTTTAAGCCCAGGTGCGCGAGCAGGGTCGCGGCTGCCTGGTCGACACTGCCATGGCGCTGCTTGGCCCGCTGCGCGCGCAGCCTGGAAAAGTGGCAAGGCAACTCGACGTTTTCGCGCACCGATAGAAACGGCAGCAGGTTGAACTGCTGGAAGATGTAGCCGGTGTGGTCCACACGGAAACGATCACGGGCGCCGGCCGAGAGTTCGGTCAGCTCCTGCCCCAGCAGGCGGATGCTGCCCTGGCTGGGTTTCTGCACGCCCCCCAGCAGCCCCAGCAGTGTGGTCTTGCCACTGCCGCTCGGGCCCTTGAGGAACAGGGTTTCCCCGGGTTCCAGGCGGAACGCGGGGATGTCCAGCAACTGCGGGTGACCGGGCCAGTTGAAGCCCAGGTCGGACAGTTCGATTAACGCTTGAGTCATGGGAAGTCAGTGTCGCCTGGTAGTCGAAAATGGCGCCGATCCACTGTGGGAGCTGGCTTGCCTGCGATGGCATCGCTACGGTGTGCCTGCTGCACCGCGTTGCCAGTATCGCAGGCAAGCCAGCTCCCACATGGACTGTGCTTTCAAGTCAGAACTTCAGGGTGGCGGCGGTGGCCGTCGCGTCAACACCTTGCTGACCGCTTGGGCCGATCAGTTGTACCTGAATTTTCTGCGTCGCAGGGAAGGTCTTGAACACTTGGCTCAGATCGAGGTTGCTCAGCGCCGTCGGCGTAGCACAGGTGAATTGGTAATGGGCGTGGATTTCGCTGTGGTCGTGATGGTGCTCGTGGGCGGCGGCGCCTTTGCCGTCGGTGGCGTGGTCATCGTCGTCATGGTCGGCTTCTGGTTTGTCACCGAACAGCGGGCTATTGAGTTCCTGGCTGCTGACCACACACCCTGCGGCCTTGGGCAGGTTGAACAGGGCCAACGGGTTCTCCAGTTGTTTGCGTACACCGGCGACCTTGGCTTTATCGGCGGCGCTGGTCGCTACATGCTCGAAACCCACCAGGTTCATGGCCGGGCTGTCCAGTTCAAGCTCAAGGGCCTTGCCATCCAGCACGGCATTGAGACGGCCGACCCCGTGTTCATGGACGCCGAGGCTGCCGTGCTCGTGGTCATGCTCTTCATGAGCGTGGGCAACAGCCAGTGGCAGCAGGGCGAACGGCAAAGCAAGCAGCAAACGGCGCATGGGAGGGCTCCAGAATGAAAGTTTTGTTATGTGATCTTATAACAATAGAGCCGAGAGTTTGACCGCCTGCTTGGTGTTGCGCAAGCTGCATGGGAGCATGACGGTCAGAAAAATGCAGGAGTACAGCGATGTTGCGAATTCGTGGAACCATCGGCGACCTGCCGGTGGACTTGACCCTGGAACTGGACGACGGCGATTGGGCGCGCTTGGGCGCACAGCTTCAGGCCACCCCAACGCCCAGTGCGCCAACCGCGGCGCCGGTCAAACAGAACGACGACCTATGGCAGAGCGCCCAGGAGGTGCTGCGCAAGGCAGGGCAGCTCAACGGTCTGGAATTACTCGATCAACTGGAAGGGTTGGCAGGCGATGCGGGCGCGGGCAAGCGCCTGTTGGTACGCCTGCGTCATAGCGCCAAGGTCAAGGTGAGCAGCGGCGGGGATACGCCGCTGTACCGTTGGATCGGTGATTAGTACAACGCGGCAAACAATTTGCGGCGGTACACCGTGACCAGCGGGTGCTCATTGCCCAGTAATTCGAACACCTGCAGCAATGTCTTGTGCGGCAAGCCTTCGCTGTAGCTGCGGTTGCGGGTAAACAACTTGAGCAAACCTTCCAGTGCAGCATCGTACTGCTGGCGCGCCAGTTGCTGGATCGCCAACTGATAGGCCGCTTCGTCGTCCTGCGGGTTCTGTGCCAGGCGGCTCTTCAGATCGGCGGTGTCCGGCAAGTCTGCGGCCTGGCGCAGGAAGGTGATCTGCGCCTTGGCCCCGGCCAGGGCGGCCTTGTGGTCGTCGCTTTTGACAGCGTCAAGCACGGCCTGGGCTTCGCCCAATTCGCCGCGTTCGGCCAAGCAGCGTGCGTACAGGATCAACGCGGGGGCGTTAGTGTTGTCTTCGCCCAACAGCGCCACCAGCAGCCCTTCAGCTTCACTGATGCGCCCTTCGCTGAACAACGCCTGGGCCTGTTCCCGCGGATCCGCCGCAGCCGGTGGTGGCATCTGCACATGGGGTTCCAGCATCGCCCGCACTGCCGACTCCGGCTGCGCACCGGCAAACCCGTCCACCGGCTGGCCATCCTTGAACAGCACCACCGTCGGCAGGCTTTGAATGCCGAAACGCGCGACGATGTCCTGTTCGGCCTCGCAATCGACCTTGGCCAACAGCAACTCGCCGCGATAGCTCTCGGCAATCTGCGCCAGCATCGGCATCAGCGCCTTGCATGGCGCACACCATTCGGCCCAGAAGTCCACCAGCACAGGTTTTTCAAAAGAATTCTGAATCACCGCCTGGTCGAAGTTGGCGGTGGTGACGTCGAAGATGTACGGCGTGGGCTCACTCATGGGGCGTCTCGAATAAAGCGGGAATGGGGGCAACTATAAGGGCTGGCGCCGCGAATGGTACAGACTCACCTTGCGAAACTCCCAAGGCTCGGCCAGGTCTGGCAGGGTCAACGCGTCCAGAACCTCCAGCCGTTGATAACGCGGGTGTTGGAAGTCCCGCACCCGCGAATCCGCCACCAGCGCTTCGCGGCCACGGCTGAGGAATTGATCGAGCAACGGAAGGTTGGCGCGGTCGTAAAGCACGTCGGCCACCAGGATCAAGTCAAAACGGTCGGCTTCGGCGAAGAAGTCGGCGCAATAGCCCAGCTCCACCGCATTGAGTTCGGCGTTGGCGCGGCAAGACGCCAGGGCCAGCGGGTCCAGGTCACAAGCCACTACTTCCAGGGCCCCCGCCTTTACGGCGGCAATCCCGGCCACGCCGGAGCCGGCACCGAAATCCAGCACGCGTTTGCCGGCGACCCACTCGGGATGCGCCGCCAGGTAGCGCGCCAACGCCAGGCCGCTGGCCCAGCAAAAGCTCCAGTAGGGCGGCTCATGCAGGATGCGCCGGGTTTCTTCCTGGCTGAAGGCGCGGTCCATATTGTCGGCATCGAGCAGCCACAGCGACAAGTCGGTGCCCGGCAGCGGGCAGGGCACCAATTGCGCGTCGCCGATCAACTCGCTCAAGGCGCGCTGCAGGTGCAGCGGTGGCGTCATGGCGCCTTGACGAGTTGCAGGGGGCCGGTGCTCTGGGTGATCGCCTGGGTGACGCGCACGGCGGGCAGGTGCAGGATCAACTGGCCGGACTGGCTGGCGCGGCCACGCAATTCAACGCGTGCACCGGCCGGGAAGGCTTCAGGGTTGAAGCGCAGGCGGAAGGCCAGAGGCTTGCCATTGCCGCTCAGCACGCTGCTGGCGAGCAGTTGCTGCGGGCGCGAACGGTCGTCGATCACCAGCAGCGCCATCTCGACTTCGGCGCCGGCGGGCACGTTGGTCAGGCTGCCGCTGATTTCCCGTTGATAGGCGGGCAGGGGGCCGAGGTCTTCAATACCCGGGACTTTTTTCTCTTGTGCCGGTGTCGGTTGAGGCGCGGCCGGTTTGGGGGCTTCGCTGCTGCAGGCGACCAGAAAACTGAACAGCGTGAGTAGAACGAGTGGTCGTAACTGCATGTACGGCTCCAGAAAGGACAAAATCCGTGGCTTAAAAAATATCAAACATATAAGCCTGCCTATATACCGTAAAGGCTATGGCTTGTCTTGCGACGGGGATGCGCTACCATGGCCCTCCCATTTTTTGTTGCCTGCCAACCATGCACTGTCCCTTCTGCGGTGCCAACGACACCAAGGTCATTGACTCGCGTCTGGTCGCCGAGGGCGATCAAGTGCGTCGCCGGCGCGAATGCCTGGCCTGTGGTGAACGTTTCACCACCTTCGAAACCGCCGAACTGGTATTGCCCCGTCTGATCAAGTCCGACGGCAGCCGCCAGCCTTTCGACGAAGAAAAACTGCGCGCCGGTATGCAGCGCGCCCTGGAAAAACGCCCGGTGAGTGTCGAGCGCCTGGAAGCGGCGCTGGTGCATATCAAGCACAAGTTGCGGGCGACCGGCGAGCGCGAGGTCAAGAGCCTGGTGGTCGGCGAGTTGGTGATGGGCGAACTGCAAAAGCTCGACGAAGTCGCCTATATCCGTTTTGCCTCGGTGTATCGACGCTTCCAGGACCTCAATGAGTTCCGCGAAGAAATCGACCGCCTGGCCCGTGAGCCCTCCAAACAATGACGTCTGAACAGGCAGTCCTCGACGCCCATTACATGGCGCGTGCCCTCGAATTGGCGCGCAAGGGCCTGTACACCACCCACCCCAATCCACGGGTGGGCTGCGTGATAGTGCGTGACGGGCAGATTGTCGGCGAAGGCTGGCATGAGCGCACCGGCGAGCCCCATGCCGAGCCGAATGCCCTGCGCGCCGCCGGTGAAAAGGCCCGCGGCGCGACGGTGTACGTGACGCTGGAGCCGTGCAGCCACCATGGCCGTACGCCGCCGTGCGCCGATGCACTGGTGAGCGCCGGTGTGGTGCGGGTGGTGGCAGGTATGCAGGACCCGAACCCGGAAGTGGCCGGGCGGGGCATGCAGCGCCTGGCCCAGGCGGGTATCGAGGTGCGCAGCGGCGTGCTGGAAGCTGAGGCGCGGGCGCTTAACCCGGGGTTCCTCAAGCGCATGGAGCACGGTTTGCCGTTCGTGCGGGTCAAGCTGGCCATGAGCCTGGACGGCCGCACGGCGATGGCCAGCGGCGAAAGCCAATGGATCACCGGCCCCGCTGCCCGCGCCGCCGTCCAACGTCTGCGTGCCGAGGCGAGTGTGGTGTTGACCGGTGCCGATACGGTGCTGGCCGACGGCGCCCGCTTGACTGTGCGCGCCGCTGAGTTGGGCCTGGATGAACAAACCACCGCCCTGGCCATGTCGCGCCCGCCGCTGCGCGTGTTGATCGACGGCCGCTTGCGCGTGCCGCTCAATGCACCCTTCTTCAAGGCAGGCCCGGCACTGGTCATCACCTGCGTAACCCCGGAGAACCAGTTCCCCCGTGGCCCAGAGTGCCTGGTGGTACCAGGCGTGGAGGGCCAGGTCGACCTGCGCTCGGCGCTGGTGGCATTGGCCGCCCGTGGCGTCAACGATGTGCTGGTGGAAGCGGGCCCGAGCCTGGCGGGCGCGTTTGCCCAGCAGGGTCTGGTGGATGAGTACGTCATATTCATCGCCGGCAAGTTCCTCGGCTCCGCTGCCCGGCCGTTACTGGACTGGCCGCTTGAGAAGCTGGTCGACGCGCCCCAACTCAAGATCACTGACATGCGCGCTGTAGGCGACGACTGGCGAGTCACTGCCATTCCCGTCCCGACAGCGAGCGTATAATTCCCGGCCTGCGCTTAAGCGTCAGCCCCTCGTTTTCAGGAGAGCGAAATGTTCACCGGCATTATCGAATCCATCGGCAGCATCCGTGCAATGACCCCCAAAGGCGGCGACGTGCGCCTGCTGGTTGAAACCGGCAAGCTGGACCTCGGCGACGTCAAGCTGGGTGACAGTATCGCCGTCAGCGGCGTGTGCCTGACCGTTATTGAGCTGCCGGGCAACGGCTTTGCCGCCGACGTCAGCCGGGAAACCCTGGACTGCACCGCGATGAACGACCTCAAGGCTGGCAGCCCGGTCAACTTGGAAAAAGCCCTGACGCCGACCACGCGCCTGGGCGGTCATCTGGTCAGCGGCCATGTCGACGGTGTCGGCGAAGTGGTGGCCCGCAGTGAAAACGCACGCGCCGTGGAATTTCGCATTCGTGCGCCCAAAGAGCTGGCCAAGTACATTGCCCACAAGGGTTCGATTACCGTTGATGGCACCAGCCTGACCGTGAACGCCGTCAATGGCGCCGAATTTGAACTGACCATCATTCCCCACACCCTCAGCGAAACCATCATGGCCTCCTACCAGCCGGGGCGCCGGGTGAACCTGGAAGTGGACTTGCTTGCCCGTTACCTGGAGCGCCTGTTGCTGGGCGAAAAGGCCGCAGAGCCTGCATCAGGCAATATCACCGAAAGTTTTCTGGCCGCTAACGGCTACCTGAAATCCTGACCAAGGGGGTGCCGCGTGGCGCTCAATAGCATCGAAGAACTGGTTGAAGACATCCGCCAAGGCAAGATGGTCATCCTTATGGATGACGAAGATCGCGAGAACGAAGGCGACATCATCATGGCCGCCGAGGCGTGCAAGCCTGAGCACATCAACTTCATGGCCAAGCACGCCCGTGGTTTGATCTGCATGCCCATGAGCCGCGAACGCTGCGAGTTGCTCAAGCTGCCGTTGATGGCGCCGCGCAATGGGTCGGGTTTCGGCACCAAGTTCACGGTATCGATTGAAGCCACCACTGGCGTCACCACCGGTATCTCCGCCGCTGACCGCGCCCGTACCGTGCAAGCCGCCGCCGCCAAAGATGCCAAGGCCGAAGACATCGTCAGCCCCGGTCACATCTTCCCGCTGATGGCTCAACCGGGTGGCACCCTGGCTCGCGCCGGTCACACCGAAGCCGCCTGCGACCTGGCGCGCATGGCCGGTTTCGAGCCGAGTGGGGTGATCTGCGAAGTGATGAACGATGACGGCACCATGGCCCGTCGCACTGAACTGGAAGCCTTTGCCGCCGAACACAACCTCAAGATCGGCACCATTGCCGACCTGATCCACTACCGCATGATCCACGAACGTACCGTTCAGCGGATTGCCGAGCAGCCGCTGGACAGCGAACTGGGCCAATTCAATTTGGTGACCTACCGTGATTCGGTGGAAGGCGACGTGCATATGGCCCTGACCCTGGGCAACATTTGCGCCGAAGAGCCGACCCTGGTGCGGGTGCACAACATGGACCCTCTGCGCGACCTGTTGATGGTCAAGCAACCCGGCCGCTGGAGCCTGCGCGCCGCCATGGCCGCGGTTTCCGAGGCTGGCAGCGGTGTGGTGCTGTTGCTCGGTCACCCGCTGGACGGTGACGTATTGCTGGCGCACATCCGCGAAACCGCCGACGCCGTGCCGGTGAAAAAACCGACCACCTACAGCATCGTCGGTGCCGGTTCGCAGATCCTGCGCGACCTGGGCGTTCGCAAAATGCGCCTGATGAGCGCACCGATGAAATTTAATGCGATATCCGGATTCGACCTGGAAGTTGTAGAATACGTGCCCTCCGAATAAAGGCCGGCGATTTTTGCCCCTTGTTCGCGGTTAAATCATCACTGAGGGACGCACTTTTCGCGTCCCGGCTCTTTAAGAGATTTGTCGAATGACCCTGAAGACCATCGAAGGTACCTTCATCGCCCCCAAAGGCCGCTATGCCCTGGTGGTTGGCCGCTTCAACAGCTTCGTGGTTGAAAGCCTGGTAAGCGGTGCAGTTGACGCCCTGGTTCGCCACGGTGTGAGCGAGAGCGATATCACCCTTATCCGCGCCCCTGGCGCCTTCGAAATTCCACTGGTTGCGCAAAAAGTTGCTCAGCAGGGTGAATACGCGGCGATCATCGCCCTGGGCGCGGTCATTCGTGGCGGCACCCCGCACTTCGAATACGTAGCCGGCGAATGCACCAAGGGCCTGGCCCAGGTGTCCATGGAGTTCGGCGTGCCAGTCGCTTTCGGCGTACTGACCGTTGATTCCATCGAGCAAGCCATCGAGCGTTCCGGCACCAAAGCCGGTAACAAGGGCGCTGAAGCTGCCTTGTCCGCGCTGGAAATGGTCAGCCTGCTGTCGCAGTTGGAGGCCAAGTGATTTCCGACGAAAGCGATCGTTTCAACCCGCGTGACGAGCGTCCAGCCGATGCCGGCAAGCCTTCGAAAAGCGAAAAGCGCCGTGCGGCCCGTCAGCTCGCCACCCAGGCGCTGTATCAGCGTCATATGGCTGGCACTTCGCTGAACGAGATCGAAGCGCAATTTCGCGTCGATAACGACTTCACCTTTGCTGACCAGAGCTACTTCCACGACATCCTGCACGGTGTTCCGGCCAACATGACCGAGATCGATGCTGCGCTGTCGCCATGCCTGGACCTGACCCTCGAAGAGCTGGACCCGGTTGAGCTGGCGGTACTGCGCCTGTCCACCTGGGAGCTGCTCAAGCGCGTTGACGTACCGTACCGCGTGGTGATCAACGAAGGCATCGAACTGGCGAAAGTCTACGGTTCGACCGACGGTCACAAGTTCGTCAACGGCGTGCTCGACAAGCTGGCCCCGCGCCTGCGTGAAGCCGAAGTGAAGGAACACAAGCGCTAATCTGCGCTTGAGTCCCGCATGGGCGAGTTCGAGCTGATCCGCAAGTACTTCGCCGCCGCGCCCTGTGCGCAAGGCGGCGATGGCATTGCCCTGGGGATCGGCGACGACTGTGCCTTGCTGGCGCTGCCCGCCGGAGAGCAACTGGCGGTCTCTACCGATACGCTGGTGGCCGGCGTGCATTTTGCCGACCCCTGTGACCCGTACCTGCTCGGCCAGCGCTCGCTGGCCGTGGCGGTGAGCGACCTGGCCGCCATGGGCGCCAACCCCCTCGCGTTTACCCTTGCCCTGACCACGCCGACCGTTGATGCCGATTGGCTGCAATGCTATGCCCAAGGCCTGAACGCCATGGCGCAACGTTGCGGCGTGGGCTTGGTGGGCGGCGATACCACCCGAGGGCCACTGAGCCTGACCCTGACCGTATTTGGCCGCGTACCGGCCGGGCAGGCGTTGACGCGCAGTGGTGCGCAGCCGGGTGACCTGCTGTGTGTGGGCGGCGAACTGGGCAATGCCGCTGGCGCTTTGCCATTGGTCCTGGGCCAACGCACGGCGGATGCGGCAGTCGCCGAGCCGCTGCTGGCACATTACTGGTCGCCGCAACCGCAGTTGGCCCTGGGGCTGGCGTTGCGGGGCAAGGCGAGCGCGGCCATGGATATCTCCGACGGGCTGCTGGCCGATTGTGGGCATATCGCCAAGGCTTCGGCGGTCAGCCTGGTGATCGAACGTCACAGGTTGCCTTTATCCACAGCCTTGCTGACATTCGTCGGCGAGGATCAGGCCCGCGTCGCGGCGGTGAGCGGGGGCGATGACTACGTGCTGGCATTTACCTTGCCGATATCCGCCTTGGCGCCTTTGCGAGCGGGCGGCTGGCCGATTCACGTGATCGGTCGGGTCGAAGCGGGGCTGGGCGTGACCCTGCTCGATGCCCATGGTCAGGACATCACGCCAGCCGTGCGCGGCTATCAGCATTTTCGCGAGACCCCGTAGCCAGCGTCCTGCGCTACCCTTTATCTGATGATTACCATGTAGGAAGCCGTCACTATGGTCGTGCGCTGCTGGCTGCTGATCGCTCTGTGTGCCTTTACCTCTGTACTTCAGGCGGATGAGGCGTCGGTGCCCGGCAAGGTCATGCTGGCCAGCGAAGAGTGGAACGACTACACCAATAAAGATGGCAGCGGCCTGGCCTGGGACGTGGTGCGCCAGATCTTCGAGCCGGTAGGCATCACCCTGCAGACCCGCAGCGAGCCCTACACCCGCTCGGTCGGCCTGGCCCAGCGTGGCGAGGTGGATGGATGCGTCGGCACCTATCGCAATGAAGTCAGCGGAGTGTTGTACCCCCGCTGGAACTTCGACGCCGACCACGTTTATGCCCTTGGGCTCGCCACTGCGCCTACGCCGACACAGGCGACGCTGGGCGACTACCGCCTGGCCTGGGTGCGTGGCTACAAGTACGAGCAATACCTGCCCAATGTGCGCCGCTTCAACCAGATCGAACGGCGCGACGGTATCCTGCCGATGCTGCAATACGGTCGCGCCGATTTCTATATCGATGCCCTCACTGAAGCCAAGTATGTACTCAGCCAGGCGCAAGACCCGGCGCTGTTCAAACTTACGCATATCGCCGAGTTGCCGCTCTACATAGCCTTTGCCGATACCGAGCGCGGCAGGGCGTTGATGGCGGTGTATGACCAGCGTTTGGCCGCCCTGGTCAAGACCGGCGAGCTCAAAGCGACTTTTGCGCGCTGGAAACAGCCGTATCCGTTTCCGGGCCCATAGAACTGACGCGAAGGCCAATCGAACCTATTGATCTTTATCAGCGATAATTCAGCTTAAGCGTCTGTAGGAACCTGCTGTTACAATGGCCGCCTCTGTGAAATCTGAAATCAGGAGCACACGGTGCCCGTCGTTTTCGTCGCCGCTTCCAAGCTGCCTACCCCTTTTGCCACGTTCACCATGAACGGCTTTCTTGAAGAAGCCACCGGGCGCGAACACGTTGTGCTCAGCCTCGGCGACATCACGGATGGCGCGCCGGTGCTGGGGCGCGTGCATTCCGAGTGCCTGACCGGCGATGCGCTGTTCAGCCAGCGCTGTGACTGCGGCTCGCAACTGGAAGCCGCTTTGCAAGCCATCGCCCGTGAAGGCCGTGGCGTGCTGCTGTACTTGCGTCAGGAAGGCCGTGGCATTGGTTTGTTGAACAAGATCCGCGCCTACGAACTGCAAGATGGCGGCGCCGACACCGTGGAAGCCAACGAGCGCCTGGGCTTTGCCGCCGACCAGCGCGACTACGCCATCTGTCTGCCGATGCTTGAGCACCTGGGGGTCAAATCCCTGCGCCTGATGACCAACAACCCGCGCAAGGTCAAAGCCTTGACCGAGATGGGCATCACCGTGGCCGAGCGCGTGCCGCTGCACACCGGGCACAATCCGCACAACAAGCTCTACCTGGCGACCAAAGCCAGCAAGCTCGACCATATGATGGGCAACGAGCACCAGGGCGAGGTCGACCGCGCGTGACTCGCGGCCAGGTGAAACGGCGGTTGTCCTTCAACTGGTGGCAGTACCTGGCGTTGGCATTGCTGCCCCTGTTCGTGATCAATCTGCTGTTTGGCCGGGCTGAACCCCTGCTGCCCGTGCTGGCCATGCCGTTCTTTATTGCCGGGGTGGCCTCGATGTTTCTCAGCCTGCGTTATTTTCACGGCTATAAACATGCGCTGATCGCCACTTCCAAAGCCCTCGATACCCCTGAAGAACCCGCTGCCTGGATCACCCTCGCGGCTCGTCGCCGCACGGCCTTGCTGGTGGCTGCGTTACCGGCCTGGATCGGTGCGCTCGCGGTGTTCGTCGGCCTGGAAGCGGTGCCCCTGTTTCTCTTGGCCCTGTCGACGCTGGTGCTGTTTTACCTCTATCGCATCCCGCGTCAGTTGGGATGAAGCGCTACTGGCTGGCGCTGCTGCTGGTGGTCAGTACGCCGGTGTGGTCGGTCGAACGTGTCGTCAGCCTGGCGCCGTCGCTGTCTGAAATCGTCGTTGAACTGGGTGCTGCTGACCTATTGGCAGGCGTGCTTGATGGTGGTGAGCGGCCAACGGCACTGGCAACGGTTGCGTCGGTCGGGCATTACGGCCAACTGGATATGGAGCGTCTGCTCAGCCTGAAGCCCGACCTGATCCTGCTGTGGCCCGGCAGCGTCGGCCCGGCCCAGCGTGAGCAGCTTCAGCGGTTGAATATCCCGGTGTATGTCGCCGAGCCCCATAGCCTTGAGCAACTGACTACTCAGGTCCAGGCCATTGCCGAGCAATTGGGCCGAGCTGAGGCAGGGCGCCAGCTCGCTGCACAACTACGCCAGCGCTTGGCCGAGTTGCGCCAGCGCTACCAGCGAACCGAGCCGTTGCGGGTGTTTTACCAAGTGTGGAACCAACCGCTGTACACCGTGGGTGGTGGGCAGATCATCAGCGATGCGCTCAGTGTGTGTGGCGCGCGCAATGTGTTTGATGATCTGAAGTTGCCGGCGCCGCAGGTCAATATCGAGTCGGTGCTGGCGCGTGATCCCGAGGTGATCCTGGTGGGTGATCAAGCTCAGAGAGATGCGTGGAAGGCATGGCCGATGATGTCTTCGCGGGTGCGATTAGTGCCGGACAAGGGCCTGGAGCGGCCCAGTGGGCAGATGTTGGAGGCGGTGGGGCGGTTGTGTCAGGTTTTATCACCTAACCTGTGAAACCGCTATCGCAGGCAAGCCAGCTCCCACAGGGGAATGCATTTCAATTGTGGGAGCTGGCTTGCCTGCGATGACGTCGGTGCAGGCCCCTCAGAACTCAGGCGTCCATGTCAGCCCAACCATCCACACCCGACCTTCTTCACGATAATTCTGAGCCTCGCCGAGGTAGCTGTACTTCGCCCGTGCATAAGACTTGTCCAGCACGTTATCCACCTTCAGCGACAACGATACCTCCCGGTTCAGCGCCCAACTGCTGCGTAGCCCCAACAAGGCATACCCGCCCAAACGGTTGCGATTGGCTTCATCGTCGTAGCTGCTGCTGATCGCCTGCCAGCTCGCGCCAACGCCCAGCTTGTCGAACTGCCGATCCAGATCCAGGTTCAATGTACGCCGAGCGCGACGTGCCAGGGTGTGGCCGCTGTCACGGTCACGCGGGTCGATAAGCGACAGGCCAAGGTTGCCCTGCCAGCCAAACACTTCCTGCTTGAGCGCCGCTTCAAAGCCGTTGATCCGCGCCGATGCCACGTTTTGCGGCTTGCCGGCGTCAAGGATGATCGCGTCGCTCAGGTCGGTACGATACAGCGAGGCTTCCAGGCGTGTGCTGTCGGTCAGTTGGCTGCGCCATTGCAGCTCGTAGCTCTTTGATGTTTCGGGCTGCAGATTGGGGTTGCTGTACTGCGTGTCGGGGTAATAGAGGTCGTTGAAGGTCGGCGCGCGGAAGCCTTCGCTGTAGCTCAAGAGTAGGTCGTTGTCAGGGTTGACCGGTACGGTCAGGGTGCCGCTCCAGCTATTCTGGCCGCCGAACTGCTGGTTCTGGTCGCGACGCAGCCCAAGCTCGGTAGAAAACCACTCGCTGTGGAAGCGGTGCTGCACAAAAGCGGCGCGGTTCCAGCGGCTGTTTTCGGTAAAGGTGGTGGAGCCGTGGAAGCGGTCTTCATACCAGTCGCCACCGATGATCAGGTTGTTCTGCTCATTCAGGGTCAGGTCGTTCTGCCAGTTGACCGAGTCGCGGTAGGTATTGAACGCGCTGAAATCATCACTGAGCGTATCGCGCTTGGTGTCACGGTTTTCGCTGTGGCCCAACTCCAGGCGCGACTGCCAGGTCTCATTGAGCTTGGCATCGACATAACCGCTGGCGCTGCTGACGGTGTAGTCGGTGTAAGGTTTCTGACCAACGCTTTGCTCGGTGACGCTGTCGTAGCGGCCAAAGCTATTGTCATATTCCGACTTGCCCCGGTTATCCAGCAGATTGAAACCTACCTCCAGCTCATCGCTGAACGAATGGCGGAGGTTCAGGCTGATGGACTGGTTGCGGTAGGCGTCATGGTCGCCGTCACTGGGGAACGATGCGTGGCTCGCGTTGATACCTGCGGTTTCATCCAGGCTTGCGCCCAGGTTGAAGCGCGTATGTTCATCGCCGCCCGACAAGCCCAGGCTACGTTCCCAAGTCTGGTTACTGCCAAACCCGAGCTTCAAGCGCGGCTGCAAGCCTTGCTCGGCATTGCGCCGGGTAAATACCTGGATCACGCCGCCAATGGCATCGCTGCCGTAGATCACCGAACGGGAGCCGCGCAGCACTTCCACCCGTTCAATTTGGTCGACGTTGAGGTATTGCAAGCCGCTGTCGCCTGAGGTGGTATTGGCGATGCGCTGACCGTCAACCAGCACCAGGCTCTGGGCAGACTTTGTGCCTCGAATGAAGATCCCCGGCAAACTGCCACGCCCACCGGTCGGCGCAACCTGCACACCGGGCACGCGGCTGAGCAGGTCGGTGACGCTGGTGGGTTGCAGGCGGTCGATGTCGGCGCGGGTGAAGACGGTGTTGGCAGCGCTGCTGTCGTTACGCGCCTGCACTTGGCGGTTGGCGCTGATAACCACGTTGGAGAGCTTAAGCGCCTGTTCTCGGGTGTCGGCGAGCAGGTCGGTGCAAGGTAGAAGCAGTAGGGCAAGGCACAGGCGGTTCATGGGCTGTCCATAGCGTTTGAAGGTGACACAAAATCAAATGTGGGAGGGGGCTTGCCCCCGATTGCAGTGGTTCAGTCACAATAGTTACAACTGAAACACCGCTATCGGGGGCAAGCCCCCTCCCACATTTAGTCCCGGTTTCTACAGGGCCAGAAGCGTCATGCGCTCGCGGACCGAGGCTTCGATGCCGGCCTCGTCCAAGCCACACTCAGCCAGCATCTGCGCCGGCTTGGCGTGCTCGACGTACACATCCGGCAAGCCCAGGTGCAGCACCGATTTGAGGATGTTCTCCCGCGCCAGGAACTCGCTGACTGCCGCACCGGCGCCGCCCATGATGGCGTTCTCTTCGACGGTCACCAACAACTCATGGCTGGCGGCGATTTCGCGTACCAGCGCTTCATCCAACGGTTTGACGAAACGCATGTCCACCACTGTGGCATCAAGCTTTTCAGCCACTTTCAGCGCTTCGGCCAGTTGTACGCCAAACACCAGGAATGCAGTTTTGCTGCCTTGGCGACGCACGACGCCTTTGCCGATCTCAATCGGCTCCAGGTCTTTCTCGATCACGGCATTCGGGCCATTGCCCCGGGGATACCGCACAGCGGCCGGGCCGTTGTACAGGTGGCCGGTGCTGAGCATCTTGCGCAGTTCGTTTTCGTCGCTGGGCGTCATCACCAGTATGCCGGGGATGCAGCGCAGGTAGGACAGGTCGAAGCTGCCAGCATGGGTCGGGCCGTCTTCGCCCACCAGGCCGGCGCGGTCGATGGCGAACAGCACGTCGAGGTTCTGCACCGCCACATCGTGAACCAACTGGTCATAACCGCGTTGCAGGAAGGTGGAGTAGATCGCCACCACCGGCTTGGCGCCTTCGCAGGCCATGCCGGCGGCGAAGGTGACAGC
The DNA here is from genome assembly GCF_015277575.1 of Pseudomonas sp. OST1909. Lineage (NCBI taxonomy): Bacteria > Pseudomonadati > Pseudomonadota > Gammaproteobacteria > Pseudomonadales > Pseudomonadaceae > Pseudomonas > Pseudomonas sp. OST1909. Next base: position 5,771,469 of record NZ_CP063780.1, on the reverse strand, counting down.
GTGCTGCTCGGCAATCGCCACGTCGAAGTAACGCAACGGGAAACGCTCGCTGAACGCCACCAGGTCGGAGCCTTCCTTCATCGCCGGGGTGATGCCTACCAAGCGTGGGTCGGCAGCCGCCATGTCGCACAGCCATTCGCCAAACACACCGGAATACTTCGGCCCGCTAGCCTTTTTCGGCGCGGCTGCGGGCGCGTCCAGGGGTTCGAGCTTGGTGATCGCGTGGTAACCAATCGGGTCGACTTCAGCCGGGGCAAAGCCTTTGCCCTTTTTGGTGACGATATGCAGGAACTGCGGGCCCTTGAGGTCGCGCATGTTGCGCAAGGTGGCGATCAGGGTCGGCAGGTCGTGGCCATCGATAGGGCCGATGTAGTTCCAGCCCAGCTCTTCGAACAGGGTGCCGGGCACCAGCATGCCCTTGGCGTATTCTTCGGTGCGACGGGCGATTTCCCACGCTCCAGGCAGACGCGACAGCACTTTCTTGCTGCCTTCGCGCATGCTGGCGTAGGTGCGGCTGGAGAGGATTTTCGCCAGGTAATTGGACAGGCCACCGACATTGCGCGAGATCGACATGTCGTTGTCGTTGAGGATCACCAACATGTTGGCATCCACTTCCGGCGCATGGTTGAGCGCTTCGAAGGCCATGCCGGCAGTCAGCGCGCCATCCCCGATCACGGCAATCGCCTTGCGATCGCTGTTTTGCAGACGGGCGGCAATCGCCATGCCCAACGCTGCACTGATGGACGTGCTGGAGTGGCCGACGCCAAAGGTGTCGTACTCGCTCTCGGAACGGCGCGGGAAGGCGGCCAGGCCGTCCTTCTGGCGCAGGCTGCCCATGCGCTCGCGACGGCCGGTGAGGATTTTATGCGGATATGCCTGATGGCCCACGTCCCACACCAGCCGGTCGTCCGGGGTGTCGAACACGTAATGCAGGGCGATGGTCAGCTCGATCACGCCCAGCCCGGCGCCGAAATGCCCACCGGTCTGGCCGACCGTATAGAGCAATTCCAGGCGCAATTCATCGGCCAGGGTTTCCAGCTCGGCTTCACCCAGTCGACGCAGGCCGTCCGGCGTGGCAGCGCGGTCGAGCAGGGGCGTGGACGGGCGTTTGCGGGGAATCTCTTGAAACGTCGTGGGCATCAGGCGAATCGTTATAGGTATAGAAGAGGCGGCAGTTTACCTCAAGCCGTGCAAACTGCCCACGCAGGGCGCCGAACTTGGCCGATATGCGGCGCAAATGGCCGGGGTTGTCAGTGGCGGCGCTCGACGATATACCGCGCCAGGTCACGCAATGGCTCGGCTGCCGCGTCGAAAGGTCGCAGGGCATCCAGGGCCTGGTCACGCAGCTCGATGGCGTATGCCTTGGCGGCTTCCAGCCCCAGCAGAGCCGGATACGTCGGCTTGTCCCGTGCAATATCGGCGCCTTGGCGTTTGCCGAGGGTGGCGGTATCGCTTTCCACGTCGAGAATATCGTCCTGCACCTGGAAGGCCAGGCCGATCGCGCGGGAATAAGTCTGCAGGGCCGCCAGTTGCTCGGCGTCGGCGCGGCCGCTGGCCAGGGCGCCCAGGTGCACGGCGGCTTCGATCAACGCGCCGGTCTTGTGGCGATGCATGTATTCAAGGGCTTCTTGATCCAGCTTGAGGCTGACCGAACCCATGTCGATGGCTTGGCCGCCGACCATTCCGGCCGGGCCAGCAGCGTGGGCCAGGGCAGTAACCATGCGCAGGCGGATCTCGGCGTTGACGCTGCTTAGTGCCGGGTCCAGCAACGCGCTGAACGCCAGGCTCTGCAAGCCATCCCCGGCCAGGATCGCGTAAGCCTCATCGAAGGCTTTGTGGGTCGTGGGCTGGCCGCGACGCAGATCGTCGTCATCCATCGCCGGCAGGTCGTCGTGTACCAGGGAGTAAGCGTGGATCAACTCCACCGCACACGCTGCGCCATTGGCCTCGGCCGCCGGCGCGCCCAGGGCTTCGCAGGCCGCATAGGCCAGCAACGGGCGCACCCGCTTGCCGCCATTCATCACGCTATAGCTCATGGCTTCATAGAGGCGCGTCAATTCCGGGCTTGGTGCAACAAACAAGGGCTCCAGCGCCGCATTCACCCGGGCTTGGCTACTGGCCTGATACGCGCTGATCATTCCGGCTGTTCCGCATCGAAAGGCTCTTGCGCCAACTCCCCGTCGCGCTCCAGCAGCACCTGGACCTTCTGCTCCGCCTGCGCCAACGCGCTCTGACAGTCGCGGGTCAGGCCAATGCCTTGCTCAAATGCCGTCAACGAGTCTTCCAGCGACAACTCGCCGTTCTCCAGACGCTCGACCAGGGTTTGCAGGTCGGCGAGGGATTGTTCGAAATCGAGTGCAACTTTTTTGCGGGCCATGGCGGCAATTCCGGTAGACGGTAAACCGGCGCGACACTAGCAGACATGGGGGATTGGGGCAAATGAGTGGGGCTGTTACTGCCGGGCGGGATTGATCTGATAACGCGTGCTGCGGCCGCCTCCGGGGAGGCGTGTCAGGCAGTTTTTTTCCAGTAGTCGGCCAGGTGGCGTGTTGTTGATTCATAAGGAGAAGCCTGGGGGCGTGTGAGCCGAATAGAGAGAGTATTCGGCTCATTTTGTGAGCTGATTGTGCTTTGTATTCGGCTCATCGTCGAGGCGCTACTGGGCCACAGAGTGCGTTCTCAGGGGCGCGTTTGATATTCAACGGAAGCTGACGTCGATTCTGTCGACTTTTAGTTTTATGAAGCGCTCGTTACATTCAGGATGGTCGTAGTGAATGTCCTCATCGTTTAATGAGACGAAGCTGTGAAATTGTGTGTTGCGTAGGTTTCCATAAAGTAGGTAAGCGTATCCGGAATTTGTCTTTTCAATCAGTGGTGTTCTCGGTTCAACCCTTTCAATCTCGTAATCGTCAGATAGATTCATTGTCAGCTCGACGTCATACGTCTTTCCGACTTCTATCTCATGTGGGGAATAGCTGACGAAGCAATTAATGATGACTCCCTCGATGAGCAGTATTACGTCCTCTTCTATATGGATGCTGGTTTCTATAACTCGTGCTTTCTTTAATTTCACGTCTAGTGCCTAGAAGTAGAAAAAAACACCGGTTTTTCTATCGATAGCTAACTGGGTTAAATGGATTATTTTTTCTAATAGTTCGGGGTTTTCAGGCAAGGAATTTTTTTTTAAAATTCTTAGCATTTCGGTGAGCTCTTCGGAAGTGTTAATGTGTTCGTCCTCATAGTCATCGATGATCTTTTTTAAAGAATCATTGATCTCCTCGTATATTCCCGATTTCAAGAGTTGTTGGTGCTCTATGCTTGTGAGGAGCACACGCTCCATCTGGTCGTTTGGGCACGCATTTAGGTCTAGCAAAAACATGGCTTCGCCAGTCAATGGCGTGCAAATCAATTTCATCGAGAATTTCCTTTTTTAAAATGTGTGACTTCATTGTATTCGCTTTGTGTTCTTCCCATCTGTTTGCCAGAAGAGGAGGTTTTGTTGTTGGGGATTGCTCCGGCTAAACTAAGATAACGCCTGGATCCCGGCAAGGACGGGTCGTGAATTCTAAAGTAATTACCATTAAGGTCCTCCACTATTTCAATCCCGCTCTGAGGGTTTTTGTATATTTTCTTTCCTTTATCTGTAGTTATTACTATCGGGTCAGGCCCAGCAAATTTAACGATATTTTCGTTCAGGTCAGCGGTCTGCCAATTGGCCGAGTACCGGGCTGCTGGCTGTGCTCCTCCTGCTTTTGGTAGCTCTGGTTGACCCTCATTAACTCGAACTGCCTGGGCTGATTCACGCGCTTCAATCTCGGGCTTACAGCCATCTTCACCGGGGCATGCATTTAGACCTAGTGGATCCACCCATCCCGTCGGATTGGGTACATACCGGTACCCATTGATCCCACCCGCCAACTTCACCGGATCCGGCGTGAGGTAACGACCAATGTCCGGATTGTAGTAGCGATGGCGGTTGTAGTGCAGCCCGCTTTCTTGGTCGAAATACTGTCCTTGGAAACGCAGCGGATTGTCGATTTTGCCCACGTCGAGGCGGGCGATCTGGCCGTAGGCGCGGTAATGGGCGGACCAGACGATTTCGCCCTCGGGGCTGGTCAGTTCCTGCGGTGTGCCGAGGTGGTCGAGTTGGTAGTGGTAGGGCTTGGTGTCCTTTGGACCATAGCCTTCCAGCAGCGCCAATGGGCGGAAGCTGTCCGGTTCGTAGATGTAGCTGCGATGACAGTCCTCATGGTGTTCGGCAATCAGCTTGTCGCCTTGCCAGAAAAACTCCGTGGTTTTGTCATCTACGGTTTTGCTGATGCGCCGCCCAAACGGGTCATAGCGATAACTGGCGGTTTCGCCGTTCGGTTTTGTGACGCCGATCAGTCGATGCAGGCAGTCGTAGCGGTATTCGGTGACGAGTTGATGACCCTTGCCGCGCCGTTCGCGGATCAGGTTGCCGAAGGCGTCGTAGTCATAGTGGCGGTCGCCCTGGATCACCAGGCGGTTGCCGGCAACGATGTCCGGGCCGGGGCGGTCTTGCATCAGCAGGTTGCCCGCTGGGTCGTGGGCAAAGCGCTCCTGGACGTCTTGGGAATGATCGGCGCGGGTCAGACGATTCAGTGGGTCGTAGCGGTAAAGGTGTTCGCCTTTGCGGGTGTCGAGCAGGCGGGTGAGGGTGCCGCTTTTGTCGTAGTCGTATTGGCGTTGGTAGAGGTAGTTTTGCTGCTGCGTAACGGCGTGGGCGTGCAGGCGGTTTTGGTCGTCGTAGTGGTAATGGCTGAGCAGTTGACCTTGTTGGCGTTGGTGTTCGCGGCCGCTCTTGAATAAGTGCGAGGTGAGCACCTCACCATTGAGCTCGATGGTGGCGAGGTGGCCGCCTTTGTCGTGGTTGAAGGTGAGGCGGTTGTTGTCGGGTAGGCGCAGGTTTTTCAACTGGCCGCAGGCGTCGTAGCCGTAGCGCAGCGTGCCCCAGCCTTGGTGTTCGGCGGTCAGGCGGTTTTGTTTGTCGTACTCGTAGGCCAACGCCCAGTGACCGTCTTCGACGCTGAGGAGGTTGCCCTGGCGGTCGTAGGCATAGTCGACAACGCTGGCATCGGGCAGGGTTTTTCGGACGAGGCGACCGGCGTGGTCGCGCTCGTAGCGGGTCACTAGCTGACTGCCATCGTCGCCGTATTCGGTCTTTTCCTGCAGGTTGCCGTTGAGGTCGTAGACGTAGGCGGTGCGTTGGCCGTCGAAGCCGATTTCCCGCTGGATCAGGCCGTTGGGGTGGTAGTCGAGTTGGTAGGTTTCGCCGACTTCGTTTTCGATTTCGGTCAGCAGTAGCCTGGCGTTGTCGTAGCGGTACTTGACCTGGGTGCCGTCGGCGTTGATGCGGCGGCTGATCAGGTGCAGGCCATTGGCATATTCGTAGCGGGTGACGTGGCCGAGCTCATCGCGCTCGGCGATGATTTTCCCGTAGGGGTTGTAGCTGAACTCTCGTGTGGCGCCGCCTGGCAAGACGAGGCGAATCAACCTACCGACGCTGTCCCATTCATAAACGGTCTGGGCGCCGTGTTCATCCTCACGGGCAATCTGGCGCCCTAAATCGTCATAGCGATAACGCTTGATCCCGCCATTGGGCAATTGCTCTTCCAGCAACTGCCCACGCTCATTCCACACCAGCCGATGGCAACTGTGATCCGGGTACCAAACCCCAGTCAGTTGCCCGTGTTTGTTATAGCTGTAGTCAGTCGCGCTGCCATCCGGATCAATCTTGCGGATGACGTCACCCTGGTCATTGCGCTCATATTTCCAAACCGCCTCACCGCGCCTTACAACCCTTAAGAAGCCGTTGTCATGCTCGTAAGACGTCGGCTCATCATCCCCCGGAAACAACGCCACCAAGCGCCCAGCTTCGTCGTACTGATAAGCCGTCACCGCGCCCAGCGGGTCCTGCTCGACGGTCAGCCGGCCTTTGTCGTCATAGGATTTGAAATGCTCGGCGCCGTCCGGATCGATCCGCTGCACCAACCGCGCCCGGTCGTCGTGGACATAGACTTCCTGGCTGCCATCGGCGTTATGCACGGTGACACGGCCGTCATCCCCCCAGGCATAGCGCGTGTCCATCTGCGAAAAGCTCGCCCAGTGCCGGACGCAACGCGCCGCCTTGCCGGAGCCTTCCCACTCCCAAAAGAAACTCGCCCCACCGGCCAGCTGCCGCTCAAGAATGACGTGCTGATCGTCGTACCGATAACGCTCGCTTTCACCGACGGCATTGGTCGCGCAAACCAGTCGTCCCGCTTCGTCATAGGCGTAGGAAACAACGTTCTGCTCGGTTTCCCAGACGTAAGGTGCACGCCCTGTGGCGCGATGAACCTGGTAGTCCACCGCCACGATGTGATCCAGCTCATAACGCAGCAGCAGCGAGCGGCCAGCACCGTTATCCAGCCGCTCAATCCGCCCGGAACGATCACGGCAAATGCGTAGACGGTTGTCATACGCATCGCTGATCGAAACCAGTGCACCGTCGCGAAAGTGATAGAACCGCGACGCCTGGGCCAGTACCAGCTCATCAGGCGTCGAGCCCAAGTAGATCGCCGCTTCCGCCAGGCTGTTGGTAATCGCGGGTCGAGCAGAAGTCGGCAAGGGCAGGGTGGTCGAGCGGTTCTCATGGTCGGTCCACACCACCGAATCGCCCGACACACAAAGCCTGTGCGCCAGTGCATGACTCCAGCCAAACCCCAACCCGCAATCCACATCCACCGCACTGGTGCGATACAGCCGGGTCCACTCAAACGGCAAAACCCCGTCCAGCGCGCCGTCGGTGAGGGTGAGTAATTCTTCCCCGGTGACCATCGACACCGGGCAGCCGTTGGTGACCGTCTTGTCCGCTGGCGCCGCCGCATCTCCCTTCGGATTCGACGCCATGACCGGCACATCATCCACACGCTCTTTCTGCGTCAGCACCGCGTTCTGCCGCGCCCGCCAGCGCATCTGCATCGTGCCTTGTTTCACCCAGCCGACCACACCGCGAACCGCCACCGCTTTATAACGGTCGACCGCTTGCATGAACTTGGTGAGAATTGCCAGAACCCCCTTCACGAAGCCCACGGCAGCCTTAAGGATTTGTGCGCCATGCTTCACCAGGCGAACGCTCAAATACGCCACGCCCGCTGCCGGCAACGCTATGGTCAACACCGCGCCAATCACCAGGTCAATCAGCAACGACACCATAAAACCTGCGGCCGCTTGCGCGACTTCACGGGGCGGTAACGCGTCCAGCCAGATCATGGCGGTGCGCAGTAACAGGTACAGCGCCGCCTCGTCACTGGCGAGCAACATCGCCTGTTCCATGACCTTGGGCGCATCGGTGGCGATCTGCGCCAACTTGGCCGCCTCGCTACCCAGTTGCTCGACGTACTTCAGCGGATCTTCGAGAATCGCCTGCACCAGCTTGATGCTGTCCCACACATCCGTGATCGCCGCCCAACTGCCCGCCAGCACGCCGCTGCCAATCGCGCTGGCAGTAGAGCGTTCCCAGTGGGGTTTGAAGTCTTTCCACTGTGACCGAAGCCACTGTTCCAAGTCCGCCGTCAGCCCTGCATAGGAGGCAAACAAGGCCTCCACTTGCTGCGCTGAAACACCGCCCTGAACCCGTACCTGATAGCGCCCGCCAGCGGCGCAGTAGTGCGAGCCCTTGCCGTGCTCATCGAGCATCACCCGCGTGTAGCTGCCGTCATCCAGGCCGATCACCTCAACCGGGATGTCGCCAATCGGCACGTCATACGCTGATTCGAATTTGCTCTCGATCTCCAGCACGCCACCCACCGGGCAACGGGCCACGGTGGAGAAATCTGCATCGGTAATGCTCACCGAACGCTGCGAATCCCCAACCCGCAACACTCGGTCCATGCCCAGCAACGACGGCATATCCGCTGCATGGCTGACCGAATCCAGCGCGCGCGAATACCAGGCGTCCATTTGCTGGCGGTACTCCACCAGGCTCTGATGGAAGCCATCCAGCTCATGTTCGATAGCGGCAATGTGGGCAGCGTGGGTCATCCATGACGTCTCGACAGAAGGCAAGGCGTCGGAGTCTGCCGCAGCGAAAAGCGGCTGGATGAACGGTTTGGAAAATCAGATTGCCCTTACACGGGGCTCGCAAAAGTCAGCGGCAACTCATGCGTAAGGGCTACTTCAAATGGCGACACTACTGATTGACGAGCAGTGCCCTTGGGCGTCTTTCAGTTGGGTTTCAAACTCAATCAAGCCCGCCTGCATCCGTTGCAACACGGCGATTTGCGCGGCCAGCGCGTGCTTCTTGTTGGTGATGGCTTGGTCCGCCCTGTCCCAGGGAAAGGCGTCACCGTCGTACCCCAGCAAAATCTCCTGCAACTCCTTGAGTTTGAACCCGAGCTGCTGGGCGCATTTGATAAAGGTCAGTCGCTCTACGCTCTGCGCCGTATAAACGCGGTAGCCGCCAAGGCGTTGCGGCTCGGGCATCAATCCAATCGCCTCATAGTGACGAATCGCCTTGATGGTCGTGCCGGACAACTGCGCGGCTTTGCCTATGTACATGAAAATTCCCTTTCTCAAATAATGCGCCGGCCTGTTTCAGCCACCGGGACCGCTGCGTCAACGTAGAGCCCAACACGGGGCCAAACAGCAGCGTCTTGCTCGGCGTGATGCCGCACAGCGCCAGCGTGGTGCGACGCATCTGGTGGATGGCCGGCATGCGGTAGACCCAGCGGTAATACCACGCCGGCGTGTCCAGGGTCACTAACAAGTGCGCGCTTCGGCCCTTGAGTAGCTTGTCAGGGAATGCCTTGCCTGCGCGGTATTTGAAGGCGAAGCCGGGTAGGAAAACTCGGTCGATAAAGCCTTTCATCAGTGCCGGGATACCACCCCACCAAACAGGGAAAACCCATGTGAGGTGCCCGGCCCAAAGGATGTCGGCTTGGGCGCTGAGCAAGTCGGGTTCCAGTGTTTGAGCCTGGGTATAACCGTGGTGAAGAATCGGGTCGAATGTGAGGTTACCCAGGTGCAGGATGCGTACTTCGTGACCTGCCGTTTTTGCAGCGTGGATATAGGTCTGCGCCATGGCTGAACAAAAACTATCGGTGGACGGATGGCCGAGAATGACCAGGATGCGCTGACTCATGCTGAAGGCTCCTGAAATGGGCGTTCAGGGTAGGGGGTGCCGTATAGGGGAGAGTCAAGGGCCACAGCCAGTGCCAGCAGGACCTTTCTGCAAGGTACGCGAACTGGTGCTGCTCTACTGGCAGATCGGTCGCGATATTTTGACCCGTCAGAACGATCAAGGCTGGGGTAGCAAAGTGATCGATCGCCTTGCGCAGGATCTGCGGGCGGCCTTTCCAGACATCGAGGGTTTTTCGCCGCGCAATCTGAAGTACATGCGTGCTTTTGCCGAGGCGGGGCCAGAAGCGGAATTTGTGCAACAAGCTGCTGCACAATTGCCCTGGGGTCACAACCTAGTGTTGCTCGATAAGCTTCCGGGTCCCGAAACACGTCGTTGGTACATTCTCCAGGCCGTTAAACACAGCTGGTCGCGCAACACGCTGATGATGCACATTGAAAACCGCCTGCTGGAACGCAGTGGCAAGGCCGTCAGCAACTTTGAAAGCCATCTGCCCAAAGCCCAATCCGATCTGGCGCGTGAAACCCTCAAGGACCCTTACCGCTTTGACTTCCTCAGCCTGGGCCTGAACGCGCAAGAGCGTGATATTGAAAACGCCCTGATCAAGCATGTCACCGACTTCTTATTGGAATTGGGCGCAGGCTTTGCCTTCGTAGGCCGGCAAGTGCTGTTGAATGTGGGCGGTGACGAATTCTTCGTCGACCTGCTGTTCTATCACTTGAAGCTGCGTTGCTACGTGGTGATCGAACTCAAGGCTGGCAAGTTCAAGCCCGAACACTTGGGCAAACTGAGCTTCTACCTCGCAGCTGTGGATGCCGAGATAAAGCACCCACAGGATGGCCCGACGATTGGTCTGTTGTTGTGCAAAGGTAAAATGAGGTGGTGGCTGAATATGCACTGCGCGATAACAACCGACCTATCGGCGTGGCGGAATATCAATTGGTGGAATCTTTGCCCGCAGAATTGCAAACCAGTTTGCCGAGTATTGAGCAGATCGAACGGGAGTTGGCGGGCTAGGGGCAAGCAACGGAAAAAGCCTGCTTTTCAGGGCAGGCTTATCACGCTGGGTTTGCTTATTTCTGATGAGCTGTCAGCGCCGCGTAACCGTTCATCAAGTTGCGATAGTTGGGAATCCGCTGGGACAACAGGTTACCCAGGCCTTCGATATCGTTGCGCCAGTCGCGGTGCAGCTCACACGCCACCGAGAACCAGTTCATCAACTGCGCACCGGCCTGCGTCATCCGGCTCCACGCCGCCTGCTGCACCGTGGTATTGAACGTGCCAGATGCATCCGTCACCACAAACACCTCAAAGCCTTCCGCCAGCGCCGACAAGGTCGGGAACGCCACGCACACATCCGTCACCACGCCGGCAATGATGATCTGCTTGCGCCCGGTGGCCTTGATCGCCTTGACGAAGTCTTCGTTGTCCCAGGCGTTGATCTGGCCTGGGCGGGCGATGTACGGCGCATCCGGGAACATTTCCTTCAACTCTGGCACCAGCGGGCCATTGGGGCCTTGCTCGAAGCTGGTGGTGAGGATGGTCGGCAGGTTGAAGAACTTGGCCAGGTCAGCCAGGGCGAGCACGTTGTTCTTGAACTCGTTGGGGGAGAAGTCCTGCACCAGGGAGATCAGGCCGGTCTGGTGGTCTACCAGCAGAACAATGGCGTCGTCTTTGTTCAAGCGGTTGTAGGTGGGAGCGCTCATGGTTGAATCCTTTTTGTTTAGGTTGGTTGGGCGTTGCGTTCAACATGGGCACAGATTAATGGGTGGGTGGCGGGGGATAAATCGGGTGGGACGAGTCTTACTGTCAACTTAAAGGAGACAGCGAGCGAACGATTGGGGGCGCCGTACTAATGCGCATAACGCGAATGAATTGCCTGATTTTGAGTAGCCAGCAGGTACGATCCCTTTCATTTGCAGGACGTTTCCGAGAGAATCCCAACCGCTTGCGCCAGTGGAATTGGGTGACTAGGCTGCTGACCGTCACTGCTAATTCAGTGATCGGGTTTAGTCGCCCGGATTCGATTGGCGCATAAGCAACTCATGAGTCAGGCACTCTTTCGCCTGCATCTTATGGTGGCTGTGCGCAGGGCACCTTCGGGTGCGCCGGGTTCCAATCGACCGGTCGACTAACCTGCGTACAGCTGCCACCTTTCGTTTAGTCGCGTAAATGGCAGCTTCAAATTATCGATTGGAGTCTTGCTATGGATAACGTTGTTTCGGATTTGCCGTCGTCAGGCGCGACCAACCCATTCACGGTCAATGAAGAACTGAGCTTCGAGGATGCCTGGGTGCAGGTGGCTGAGTTGCTGCATTGTGCGCTGGCTACGTCGCAGGTGATCGGTGAGTCAGTGGCTGCGCCGCAGAGAGCGGTGATGCATTTGGTGGAGATGGCGAAGATGGTGGCGGATCGGGCTGTGGAGTGTTTGCAGCCTAGGTGATATGACGTCGCCTGTTCGTTTTTATCGTCCAGGCGACTTATTCACGATTTCCTTAATCTCGGCTCAGAAATACGGCTTGAATTCGTTGCCGTCGCGAATCAGCAACTGCATCAGCTTTGGATGAATGAACAGTTTTTCCTTTCCGACCTGAACCTCTTGCAGAACATCAATGGAGACCAGCTCTTTGAGGTAGCGAGAAGCAGCCTGGCGCTGGGCGATCTGCTTGTCGACGACGTTGCTAATACGGCAATAGGGCTGCTCAAAAATCACGTCCACCAATTCGCGTGAGTAGGTTTTCGGCAGACGCTCGCGAACAAATTGGCTGGTGTGTTCGGACAGGCTGCGAATGGCGGCAATTTTGGCACTGGTCCAGCGAGCGGTTTCTTCCACGGCAGTAAGCATGTACAGCAGCCAGGGCTCCCAGGCCTGTTCGCGTGTGACATCAAGCAGTAGTCGATAGTAATCGGCTCTATGCGCAATGATGAAATGGCTAAGGTAGAGAATCGGTAGATTCAACAGACCTTCCTGGATCAGATACAGGGTGTTTAGCACGCGCCCGGTACGACCATTGCCGTCTGTGAATGGATGAATAGCCTCGAACTGATAGTGCCCGACAGCCATGCGAACCAGCGGGTCGAGGTCTGTCTCGTTGTGTAGAAAACGTTCCCAGTTGGCGAGCAAGTCGCGTAAGCGATCTTCGCCCTCTGGTGGGGTATAGATGATTTCTCCGGTCCGATCATTGGCTAGCTGGACGCCTGGTACTCGACGGATGTCCATGTCTACACCCTTGAGCGTTCGACAGATCTCTACTGCTGTGCCGGTAGAGGTGGACGTTCAGCCAGCGACTGGAAACCGTTATGTAGAGCCTTGCGGTACCGGAGGGCTTCTTTGGTCGCGTGATCTGCATGATTGGCGCCATCCTGGGCATGCTGAAAGAGTAAATCTGTAGTAGTGACAATACTTTCGATCTCGGAGCTGTCCTTGGCTTCCAGCAGCGGGATCGTATTGATCAGCATCGTTTGGTTAGGAATCAGCTCGGCTGCTTGTTTCAATTCGGCCAAGGCTGCTCGAGCTTCGATGCAGCGTTTGAGGACTGCTCGGGTTTCCAGTTCTGCCTTTGGCGGCAAGGGTGGAAGCTGGTTATAGGGTCTATCCGCCTGCCAAGGCCGCTGGGGGTTAGTCATGGGCGCACGCTCACTAGGACGTCCAATTAAAGGTGAGGCCGCTTTTATAAGCGCCCTTGTCATGTCGCTAGTGTAAGCCCGCGTGCATAACGTGTCGTTATTTTTGTATTTTTGCGACATGTTTCATCCTCGTGTCGCTGTTGGCGACATGTTGGATATCGATCAGGTTGCTGATTATTTGGGTGAAGCAATGAAGAAGGGGTAATACACCTAAATTGCGTCGAGTCATTTTGATATTGCTGGAGCCCACTGGCCTTTGAATGGCTGCCTATTGCACCAGAGACATGTTCAGGGAGCGCAGAGTGGATCTTTAAGGCTACGTGATTGATGTTTAAGGAGGGGCATTCTTACAGGCATTAAAAAGCCGGCTTGTGGCCGGCTTCTCGGGGACTGCCTCAGCTTGTTTTTGACAAACCTCACCAGCCTTCAAATCGCTCAGCCCACATGGCGTCGGGCTGAATAGTAGGGGCATCCGCGGGAACTCCTCCGCATCGCCTGACAGGGCAGATAGCTAAGCCATCCCCCTGCCAAATGTGCGGCGCATTCTACCCACATTCCCCTCAGTTGCCCACCTCCGGTTCCGATTTAGAGCCTTCCCAGCCCAGCAGGTGCTCATCCAGCGGCACGGGCGGGCGGCGGTTGTTAAGGGTGGACCACCAGAATACCCAGCCGACAACCTTGAAGCTTTGTTCGAAGCGTTCTTCGTGGTTGAGGTATTCGTCCGGGTGTTCGGCGGCGTTGTGGCTGCGCAGGCGCAAACCACCGCCAGGTCGGTTGTAGAGGTATTTGATGCGCAGCATCCCGTCGTGCTCTACCGCATAAATTTCGCCGTCGATGATTTGGGTGCGGCCTCGGTCGATGGCAAGGGTGGCGCCTTGTTGGATGATGTCGGTCATGCTGTTGTCGACCATGTAAGCGCCTACCGCGCGGTCGGGATGGACGTTGAGGGTTTGCAGGCTGTGCCGGGAGACGCGGATGCGTTCGCTTGAGGTGAATGTGGGGTGGAGGGGGATCTCCACGTCGGTTGTTTCCGGACGGCAGGCGGGGCCTGTGAGGTATTTGCCGGTGTCTTCGCGGGTGGGCAGTAGTTTCCTTGTGTCGGGGCCTTCCAGCAGGTAGTTGGCGGGCGGGTGTTTGGGGCCTCGGCCGTCGCTTAACCAGCGACTTGAGACGCACAGCAGTTCTGCTATCTCGTTGAGTCGGCCCATGGGAACGCCGCGTTTGAACCAGTTGTTCACGTGTTGAGGCGTGACGCCGCGGTTTTTGGCGAAGTCGGAGGCGGAAAGATTAACTTCCCGGAGTAGCGCTTTTAAACGATCACCTGATGTATTCATAAACGCAGAGTTTACTGGCGGGAAAAACTAATCAAATAAACCATGCGTTGAATTGCATATGTAGGATTTGGCTTAGTTGTGGCTCGATCTTTCAGGTGTGCAACTTAGATAAACAGCGCAAAATAAACATTGAACTTGATGTTTAATTTTGCCCATAAAAAAGCCCCGAACTAACGGGGCTTTTTTATTTGCCGAAGCAAAATCAGGCGCGGGTATCAGCCTTTGTAGGCGGCAACCGACTTCATGATCTCGGCGCGGGCGGCTTCTGCGTTGCCCCAACCGTCGATCTTCACCCATTTGCCTTTTTCGAGGTCTTTGTAGTTCTCGAAGAAGTGCTTGATCTGTTCCAGCAGCAGTGGCGGCAGGTCGGTGTATTCCTTCACGTCCACGTACAGCTGGGACAGCTTGTCGTGTGGCACTGCGATGACTTTGGCATCGCCGCCGCCGTCGTCGGTCATGTTCAGGATGCCGACTGGACGTGCGCGGATAACCGAGCCTGGGGTAACCGGGTAAGGGGTCACGACCAGCACGTCGAGGGGGTCGCCGTCGTCAGCCAGGGTGTTGGGGATGAAACCGTAGTTGGCCGGGTAGAACATCGGGGTGGCCATGAAACGGTCAACGAACAGGCAGTCGCTGTCTTTGTCGATTTCGTATTTGATCGGCGCGTGGTTGGCCGGAATTTCGATGGCGACGTAGATGTCGTTCGGCAGGTCTTTGCCAGCCGGAATCTTGCTGTAGCTCATTGGGCGTTGCCCCCGTTAGTTGGCCATATGACATGGCCGGATTGGCCTAAAAGTGGCGGCGATTATAGGCATATTCTGACGCCGATGCCATGCGCCAAGCGTCGTACGGTCATTCGCCTTGCGGCTGATAACGTGGGTCGCCGGCTTGCAGTTGGGTCAGGCGCGCCAGTGGGTCCTGGCGGTAGAAGCGGCTGAGTTGGGCGTACACCTGTGGATAACGGTTGACCAGTAAATCCGGTGCGCTGAAAAAGTACTCGCTGGTGACGGCAAAGAATTCAGCTGGGTTTTCCGCCGCGTAAGGGTCGATCTCGGTGTCGGCCTCCGGGTTGGCGTCCAGTTGGCGATTGAGGTCGTCGAAGGCGCTTTGCATCACGCTGGCCCATTCCTGCACGCGCATGTCGTGGTGCAGCGGTGGCAGGCCGTTGGCGTCGCCGTTGAGCATGTCGAGCTTGTGCGCCAATTCATGGATGACCAGGTTGTAGCCTTCCCATTGGCCACTGGCGAGCACCCCAGGCCAGGCGAGGATCACCGGGCCTTGTTGCCAGGCTTCGCCGCTGTGTTCGCCGTCCCACTCGTGCTCCACGCCGCTGGCATCGCGATGGCGCTGCGGGCTGAGGAAGTCGTCGGGGTACAGCACGATTTCATGAAAGCCCTGATACCAGTCGAGGTCGCCCAGGTTCATCAGCGGCAATTGCGCCTGGGCGGCGAGCAGCAGGCGTTGTTCCTGGTGCAGGTCGACGCCGGGCAGGGCGGTGAGGTGTTTTTCGGCGAGGAAGATCACGCAGGCTTCGCGCAGCCACTGGTCTTGCTCGGCGCTGATGCCGTCGAGGAAGGTCAGGTGGTGGCGCACCCGTTGCCAGGTGTCATCGGCAATCGGGTGCTTGGCCAGCAGGCGCCGGCGACGCCAGGCGCTTAGGGACCACATGGGCAATCAGTGTGGGTTGGCTTCGGAGGACGTGCGGCCAAAGCGGCTGCGCACCACGCCAATGATCATCGGCACCAGGGACAGCAGGATGATGAACACCACCAGCAGCGACAGGTTTTTCTTGATGAAGGGCACGTTGCCGAAGAAGTAGCCCAGGGTCACCAGGCCACCGACCCAGAGGATGGTGCCGAGTACGCTGAACCCGAAGAAGCGCGGGTAGGGCATTTTGGCCACGCCGGCGACGAACGGCGCGAAAGTACGCAGGATCGGCAGAAAGCGCGCCAGGGTCACGGTCTTGCCACCGTGCTTGTCGTAGAAGTCGTGGGTCTTTTGCAGGTAGTCGCGGCGGAAGATCTTCGAGTTGGGGTTGCTGAACAAGCGTTCGCCAGCGGTTCGTCCTATGACGTAGTTGGTGCTGTCGCCGAGGATCGCCGCCAGCATCAGCAGGCCGGCCAGCAGCACTGGGTCCATACCGCCGCCAGCCGCTACGGCGCCAGCGATAAACAGCAACGAATCACCCGGCAGGAATGGCATGACCACCAGGCCGGTCTCGCAAAAAATCACCAGGAACAGAATGGCGTAGATCCACGGACCGTAGTTGGTTACCAGCATGTCGAGGTAAACGTCGAGATGCAGGATAAGGTCAAGCGGGTTGAAATCCATGGATGGCACCTGTGTGAATGGCCCGGCTCAGCGGGCCAGTGCGGGGACGACGGGTAATAAGGCTACAAGTGTATGTCGTGGTTCTTACAACCTTGAGAGGTCCGCATTATACGGATTGAATGGTGAAAAGCGTGTGGCTTTTGTAGCGGGGAGTGTCGTGAAAGTGTGAAGCGGTTGGCTTGGTTTTTTGTGGGAGGGGGCTTGCTCCCGATTGCGGTGGGTCAGGGACAAATTCGTTAACTGACACCCCGCCATCGGGAGCAAGCCCCCTCCCACAAGAGATCTACAGTGTTTGGGGGATTGGGGGTCAGTCTTCGTTGATCGGTAGCACGTAGTTCTTGAACTCGGTGTCTTCACGAAAGCCTATGGACTCATAGGTCTTCTGCGCCACTTCATTGTCGCTGCTGGTGGATACCCGCAATCGTACGGCCTGGGTTTCCTTGGCCATCTTCTTGGCCGTGCGCATCAGGTTGTCGGCCACCAGTTGCCGGCGGGCATCCTCGGCTACATAGATGTCATTGAGGATCCACACCCGTTTCAGCGACAACGAGGAAAAGCTCGGATACAGCTGGCAAAAGCCCAGCAGTCGCTTGTCATCATCATCGGCCAGGGCCAGGTAGATCACCGATTCCTTGCGTCGCAGGCGCTTTTCGAGGAAGGCCCGGGATGAATCCGGGAATGGCAGGGCCCCGTAAAACTCGCGGTATTTGACGAACAACGGGGTCAACAGGTCCAGGTGTTCCAGGGTCGCTTGAGTAATCCGCATGCCAGGCCTCAACTTCCAAATGGGGTATGACCACGCGAGCGGCCGTGACTTGATGCTGCCTAATGCGGCAAAAAAGCGCAATCGTGCCGCTATCGGTCACTCGGTGGGCTGAGCAGGAAATTGCCCTTCATCAAGTCCGGGTCGTCGGATTCAAGCGTCTGAACCTGTGCCTCATCCTTGAGGTTGACCCCCGACAGTTGCCGGCGACACGCCTCACGCATCAAGTACAGCAGGCGATGGGCCGCCATGCCATAGCTCAAGCCTTCCAGCCGCACATTGGAGATGCAATTGCGATACGCATCGGTGAGGCCCACCTTGGGGTTGTAGGTGAAATACAGGCCCAGGCTGTCCGGTGAGCTGAGCCCCGGCCGTTCGCCGATCAGGATCACCACCATTTTGGCGCCGAGTAATTGTCCGATTTCATCGGCCACCGCCACGCGGCCTTGTTCCACCAGTATCACCGGTGACAAGGACCAGCCTTCGGCGTGGGTCTGTTCCTCCAGGCGCATCAGAAACGGCGCCGTATGTTTATGCACCGCCAATGCCGACAGGCCATCGGCCACCACTATGGCCAAATCCACGCCACCCGGATGCGCCGAAGCGTAGTCGCGCAAGGTTTGGGCCGACTCATCGCTCAAGCGTCGCCCAAGGTCCGGGCGTTGCAGGTACATATGCCGGTCCGTGGCGGCGCTGCGCAGCAACAGGCTGTCGCGGCCACGTTCGGCCAATTGGCCGCTGAGCGCGGCATGGTCGAAGGGCAGGTGCACCGCATCCCGCGCCTGGGCGTGGGCAAACTGGAAGTCCAGCTGGGCACTGGTAGGAATGCTGGTGCCGGTGCGGCCCAGGGCGATGCGCGCCGGGGTCAGGCGGCGTAATTCCAGCCACGGGTTGTCAGGCAATTCTGGTTGCACGGTCGGCTCCTTCATCCCAGTTGCGCCAGAGCGTGGCGAAACGCCGGTGGCAGGCTGTTGCCGAAGCGCACCTTGCCGCCTTCTTGCGTGAAGATGCCCATTTTCGCCAGCCACTGTTCAAACTCCGGCGCCGGTTTTAAACCCAATGTTTGCCGGGCGTACAAGGCGTCGTGGAACGAGGTGGTCTGGTAGTTGAGCATGATGTCGTCGGAGCCGGGGATGCCCATGATGAAGTTGATGCCGGCCACGCCGAGCAGGGTCAACAGGGTGTCCATGTCGTCCTGGTCGGCTTCGGCGTGGTTGGTGTAGCAGATATCACAACCCATGGGTACGCCGAGCAGCTTGCCGCAGAAGTGGTCTTCCAGGCCGGCGCGGATGATCTGCTTGCCGTTGTACAGGTACTCCGGGCCGATAAAACCGACCACGGTATTGACCAGGAACGGCTTGAAGTGCCGGGCCACGGCGTAGGCACGGGTTTCACAGGTTTGCTGGTCGACCCCAAAGTGCGCATTGGCCGACAGGGCACTGCCCTGGCCGGTTTCGAAATACATCAGGTTTTGCCCCAGAGTGCCGCGCTTGAGACTCAGGCCAGCCTCGTAACCTTCCTGCAGCACGCTCAGGCTGATGCCGAAACTGGCGTTGGCGGCCTCGGTGCCGGCGATCGACTGGAACACCAGGTCCAGCGGCACGCCACGGTTGATCGCCTCGATGGAGGTGGTGACGTGGGTGAGTACGCAGGCCTGGGTGGGGATTTCGTAGCGCTGGATGATCGCGTCGAGCATCTCCAGCATGGCGCAGATCGAGGCGATGCTGTCGGTGGCCGGGTTGATGCCGATCATGGCGTCGCCGTTGCCGTAGAGCAGGCCGTCGAGAATGCTCGCGGCAATGCCCGCCGGTTCGTCGGTGGGGTGATTGGGCTGCAAGCGCGTGGACAAGCGCCCGCGCAGGCCCATGGTGCCGCGAAACTGGGTGACCACGCGAATCTTCTGTGCCACCAGCACCAGGTCCTGTACGCGCATGATTTTGGACACGGCTGCCGCCATTTCCGGTGTCAGCCCCGGCGCCAGTGCGCGTAGGGATTGTTCATCAGCCGCGTCACTGAGCAGCCAGTCGCGCAGGCCACCGACGGTGAGGTGACTGACCGTGGCAAAAGCCTGTTTGTCGTGGGTGTCGATGATCAGCCGGGTGACTTCGTCGCTTTCATAGGGAATCAGCACTTCTTCGAGGAAGTGCTTCAGGGGTGTATTCGCCAGCGCCATCTGGGCGGCGACCCGTTCGCCATCATTTTGCGCAGCGACGCCGGCCAGGAAGTCGCCGGAGCGTGCCGGGCTGGCTTTGGCCATCAGGTCCTTGAGGCTGTCGAAGCGGTAGGTATGTGCACCCACCGCGTGGGAAAAACTTGCCATACAGTGTCTCCTTGACGACGCGAGCAGGCGCCCGCGTCGAGGTTTACGGCGCTTAGTGCAGGGCGGCCTCTGCGGCCTGGATCGCCGCGAATTCTTCTTCCGGCGTGCCTGCTACCAAGTGATGCCGGCTGTAGAAAGCAAAGTAAGCAATTAATACTCCATAGATGACCGCCGCGCCAATCACCACGCGTGGGTCGACCAAAAAGCCCGCCACCACGGCCACGCAGGCCAGTACCAGCGCCACGCCCGAGGTGAAGATGCCGCCCGGCGTGCGATACGGGCGCTCCATCTTAGGGCGGCGGATGCGCAGGGTGATGTGCGCGGCCATCATCAGCACATAGGAGATCGTCGCGCCAAACACGGCCACCAAAATTAGCAGGTCGCCCTGGCCGGTCAGCGACAGGCCGAAACCGATAATCCCGGGAATCACCAATGCCAGTACTGGCGCCTTGCTCTTGTTGGTCTGGGACAATTTGCGCGGCAGGTAGCCAGCGCGGGACAAGGCAAAGATCTGCCGCGAGTAGGCGTAGATAATCGAGAAAAAGCTTGCGATCAAACCGGCCAGGCCAATCAGGTTGACGAAGCTGCCCATCCAGGTCGAACCGCCATAGGACAGCGCCAGGGCTTCCACCAACGGGTTACCGGATTTGATCAGCGCATACGTGCCTGCTCCGCCCGGCGCGATCACCAGGATCAACAGGGCAAAACTGGTCAGCACCACAATCGCGCCGATCAGCCCACGGGGCAGGTCGCGCTTGGGGTTCTTGGTTTCTTCAGCGGCCAGGGGCACGCCTTCTACCGCGAGGAAAAACCAGATCGCATAAGGGATCGCCGCCCACACGCCCACATAGCCGAACGGCAGGAAGCTGCTGGCGCCCTTGGCCTCGGTCACCGGAATATCCAGCAGGTTGGCGACGTTGAAGTGCGGCACCATCGACACCAGGAATACGCCCAAAGCGATCGCGGCGACGGCGGTGATGACAAACATCAGCTTCAAGGCTTCGCCGACACCAAAAATATGGATGCCGATAAAGATGATGTAGAACGCCAGGTAGATCATCCAGCCGCCAATGCCGAACAGCGACTCGCAGTAAGCGCCGATAAACACCGCAATTGCGGCGGGGGCGATGGCGTACTCGATCAGGATCGCGGTGCCGGTGAGAAACCCGCCCCAAGGGCCAAAGGCGCTGCGGGCAAAACCGTAGCCACCGCCGGCGGTGGGGATCATCGAAGACAGTTCGGCCAGGGAGAAGCACATGCACAGGTACATGGTAGCCATGAGCAATGTGGCGAGGAACATGCCGCCCCAGCCACCCTGGGCCAGGCCGAAGTTCCAGCCGGCATAGTCGCCGGAGATGACGTAGGCGACGCCAAGGCCGACTAACAGCACCCAGCCGGCAGCGCCTTTTTTCAATTCTCGTTGTTGAAAGTAATCGGTGCCGACTTTTTCGAAGTCGACAGAAGAACCAGTGGGTTCGCTAGGCATGGGAAGTACCTTGGATTGTTATTGTTTTTAACTCGGCATCTGTGTGCCGAACGCGGTAGCAATTACTGGCGAAGTTCAAGTGTGGGAGCTGGCTTGCCTGCGATGGTGCCTTGTCAGCGACCTTTTACTTGGCTGACACACCGCTATCGCAGGCAAGCCAGCTCCCACACGTGATTGCATTTCAAGTTGGAGGCTGGTTGCTTGCTATAAGGCTGGGTTAGAAAAAGCCCAACGGATTAATGTCGTAGCTCACCAGCAGGTTCTTGGTCTGCTGGTAGTGATCCAACATCATCTTGTGGGTTTCGCGCCCTACGCCAGACTTCTTGTAACCGCCAAACGCGGCGTGCGCCGGGTACAGGTGGTAGCAGTTGGTCCACACGCGACCGGCCTTGATCGCGCGGCCCATGCGGTAGGCGCGGTTGATGTCGCGGGTCCACAGGCCGGCGCCCAGGCCGAACTCGGTGTCGTTGGCAATCGCCAGGGCTTCGGCTTCGTCCTTGAAAGTGGTGATGCTCACCACCGGGCCGAAGATTTCTTCCTGGAACACACGCATGTCGTTGGTGCCCTTGAGCAGGGTCGGCTGGATGTAATAGCCGGTGGCCAGATCGCCCGTGAGCTTTTCAACCTTGCCACCGGTCAGCAGTTGCGCACCTTCGCCCTTGGCGATTTCCAGGTAGGACAGGATCTTGTCAAATTGCTGCTCGGACGCCTGGGCGCCGACCATGGTGTCGGTGTCCAGCGGGTCGCCACGCTTGATCGACTCGACCTTCTTCATCACCACTTTCATGAAGTCGTCGTAGATCGACTCCTCCACCAGGGCGCGAGATGGGCAGGTGCACACTTCGCCTTGGTTGAAGAACGCCAGCACCAGGCCTTCGGCAGCTTTTTCGATGAATGCAGGTTCCGCTTTCATGATGTCGGCGAAGAAGATATTCGGCGACTTGCCGCCCAGCTCAACGGTAGACGGAATGATGTTCTCGGCCGCCGCGTGCATGATGTGCGAGCCCACCGGGGTAGAACCGGTGAAGGCGATCTTGGCGATACGCTTGCTGGTCGCCAGGGCTTCGCCGGCTTCCTTGCCGAAACCGTGCACAACGTTCAGTACGCCTGGCGGCAACAGGTCGCCGATCAGTTCCATCAGTACGCTGATGCCCAGCGGGGTTTGCTCGGCGGGCTTGAGTACCACGCAGTTGCCGGCGGCCAGGGCCGGGGCGAGTTTCCAGGCGGCCATCAGCAGCGGGAAGTTCCACGGGATGATCTGGCCGACCACGCCCAGTGGTTCATGGAAGTGATAGGCGGCAGTGAGTTCGTTGATTTCGGCGCTGCTGCCTTCCTGGGCGCGAATGCAGCCTGCGAAGTAGCGGAAGTGGTCGGCGGCCAGGGGGATGTCGGCGTTGAGGGTTTCACGCACGGCCTTGCCGTTGTCCCAGGTTTCGGTGATGGCCAGCAACTCGAGGTTCTGCTCGATACGGTCGGCGATTTTCAGCAGTACCAGCGAGCGGTCCTGGGCGCTGGTTTTGCCCCAGGCGTCAGCGGCGGCGTGGGCGGCGTCCAGTGCTTTGTCGATGTCTTTGGCGGTGGAGCGCGGGAAGTCGGCGATGGGCTTGCCATTGACCGGCGAGGTGTTGGAGAAGTAGTTGCCATCGACCGGCGCAACGAACTCGCCGCCGATGTAGTTGCCGTACTTGGCCTTGAACGAAACGATGGCGCCTTCGGTACCGGGGTGTGCATAACGCATGGTGGGCATCTCCTGCTTTTATGTTTATCGGAGTACAGCGCTGCAAGCGCGTTATAAAGCGTAGAGCAAAGGTCGGGCCAGTGCGTACGGGCCAGGTAAATCAAGGGTTTGGTTTTGTTTACAAGGCATGACTGTGGCTGGGGCGATACAGGCGGGGTGACAGTTTGTGCCACAAACGGTACAGCCTGTGACCGATGGGTCGGACCGGGATTGCAATGGCCCGGTGGCTGGTGGATGCTGGGCGCTCTCACGCAGGGAGAATAATAAGAACATGCACAACGATCATTTCAGTCGCCATGCCCAGCAGGTTCTCACTGTCACCCGGGGGCAAGAGCCGCTCCAAGGGCCGGGCAGCGATCCCTCCATCGCCCGTTCCTGGCTGCGTTGCGTTGAGGACTACCACCTCGACCCTGCGCAGACCGTCGCGCCCACCGTGCTTGAGCATGGCCGCCTGCTGGAAAGCCGCGAACGCCTGCGCCAGGTGCTGCACATCGCCGGCAACGAGATGAACAGTCTGCACCAGCAACTCTCGGGGGCTGGTCACGCGGTGCTGCTCACCGATGCCCGGGGGGTGATCCTCAACTGTGTCACCGCGCCGTCCGAGCGCAAGATTTTCGAGCGCGCCGGGCTGTGGCTGGGCGCCGACTGGAGTGAAGCCTGCGAAGGCACCA
Organism: Pseudomonas sp. OST1909; assembly: GCF_015277575.1. NCBI lineage: Bacteria > Pseudomonadati > Pseudomonadota > Gammaproteobacteria > Pseudomonadales > Pseudomonadaceae > Pseudomonas > Pseudomonas sp. OST1909. Next base: position 5,748,060 of record NZ_CP063780.1, on the reverse strand, counting down.
ATGGCATCGGCACCTGCCTGGTCGAGCGTCAATCCCTGACCATCCACCGTGACGAGCATTTTCGCGGTCGCCATACCGGGCTGACGTGTTCGGCGAGCCCGGTGTTCGACCCTCACGGTGAATTGCTGGCGGTGCTGGATGTGTCCTCGGCCCGCGAAGCCGTGTCGCGCCAGAGCCAGTTCCACACCATGGCGCTGGTGAACCTGTCGGCCAAGATGATCGAAAGTTGCTACTTCCTGCGCCACTTCGAACATCATTGGCTGCTGCGTTTTCACCTGCAGGCCGAGTCGGTCGGGTTGTTCAGTGAAGGCTTGCTGGCGTTCGATGGCGAAGGGCGCATTTGTGCGGTGAACCAGAGCGCCCTGAACCTGTTGGGGCAGCTACGCGGCGGCTTGGTGGGCCAGCCGGTGGACGCGTTTTTCGACTGTTCCCTGGATCAGTTGCTAGGGCGGGCCAGCGCGAATGCCACTGCCAGTTGGCCGCTGCGTAGCCGCGATGGTCGGCCTTTATTTGCAGCGCTGCGAGGCCAGCCCCGCAGTACGCTGGCCCCGGTCGTCAAGCCGCAGGCGCCACGTCCACTGGGTATTTGCCTGGGCGATCCGGCGTTGCAAAATGAGCTGCGCAAGGCCTCGCGCGTATTCGAGCGCGACGTGCCCTTGCTGATCAACGGCGAAACCGGCTGCGGTAAAGAGGCTTTCGCCAAGGCCGTGCACCAGGCCAGCCAGCGAGGCGACAAGGCCTTTGTCGCGCTGAACTGTGCGGCCATTCCGGAAAACCTGATCGAGTGCGAACTGTTTGGCTATCGCGCCGGCAGTTTCACCGGCGCCCTTAAAGAAGGCATGCGCGGCAAGCTGCAACAGGCCGACGGCGGTACGCTGTTTCTCGACGAAATCGGCGACATGCCACTGGCGCTGCAAACCCGCTTGTTGAGGGTGCTGGAGGATCGCCTGGTGGTGCCTATCGGCGGCGAACCTCAAGCCGTGAACCTGCGCATCATCAGCGCGACGCACCGTAATTTGCTGGAGCGTGTGGCCGATGGCAGCTTTCGCGAAGACCTGTATTACCGCTTGAGCGGCTTGGAAGTCGCCCTGCCGCCGTTGCGCGAACGCACTGACAAGGCGCAATTGTTGGACTTCCTCCTGGCCCAAGAGGCCGGCACCGAACAGGTGGTGCTAGACGAGTCAGCGCGCCAGGCCTTGTTGGCATTCCACTGGCCCGGCAATCTGCGGCAAATGCGTACCGTGTTGCGCACGGTGGTAGCGCTCTGTGAGGGCGGGCGAGTCGGTCTTGAGGACTTGCCGGCGCTGATTCGCCAGGCGCGGCCGCTGGGGGCGAGGGTGGATGCGCCGTACGCCTTGCCGCTGGAAAGCGCCGAGCGTCAGGCATTACTCGGTGCGTTGGTGCAGCAGCGCTGGCATATGAGCCATGTGGCTGAACAGTTGGGGGTCAGTCGCAATACGCTGTACCGCAAGTTACGCAAACATGGAATCTCCAGGGACTGCACTCATTAAGGGAGTGCGACACTTGTCGGAGTAACTCAGTTATTGCCGATGGCTCGTGTTTTGTCGCACAGGCTTTAAGGTTTTTTATCGCGCTACGTACTCACGTCGCCCCGGAACGCTGCACGTTGTTTTAAGCACTGATGGAATAAGGGCAGAGCATCACGTGCCCTTAATCACAGTTGTTTGAAACTTCTAGGGTGACAACACATGAATATTACAAGTCCAATAACGACTCCTGTGCCACAACTCCCTGTTCAACTTGACGTTACGCTCACGTCCCAACCGCAACCCTTTACGGCGGGCTGGGACGAACCGGTGGACCACACTCCGCCTGAGCCTGGCACGCAGTTGTCTGCGCAGGAGACTGATCAAACGCCGAAGGTGCGCATCAAGCGTGGAATCTTTGGACTGCGAGGGTGGGGAGGATCCCGCCCCACGCCTCACGTGCCGCCCACGCCATCGCCCAGATTGCCGCCTGCCTCGGTCAGTCCCACGCCCAGCCGGCCCCCAATCACGGCGGGTGGGAAAAAGCCGACGACAAGCCACGATACCCCTGGTGCAAGTGCAAGTGCGACTGCGGGCAGTTCAAGCCAGTCAACCGCAGGTAGGCTCAAGGACGTGCTGAGCAAGGGGCCTCAGACGCCCCCCCTCGGTGGGACCGCCCCTGTGAAACAGAACGATCCGCCCAAGGTCAGCGTGGTCGATGTCACCCAGCGACTGTTGGATGCCGACAGGCTGGTCAAAGCGGGCGTTATTTCTACATCACCCTCTACCAGCAAGACGGTCAAGGACGCGTTCATCAACGCAGGCGTCAATGGTATGGTCAGCGCGCCGATCAATGTGGGGGCGTATGCCGGATCCGTGGCTGCGGGGGAAGCGATCAAGGGCCAATACCTACCGGTGCCAGTGGCGCCACCGCCACCGCATTTGCCGGGCGTTGCACAGCCCGAACAGGACTCCATGCCGCCAACCGTTGCGCCATCCGCACCCGATGAGCCTGCGCTTGAAGCCATGCGCCATCTGGATCGGGTAGAGAAAGTGGTGCTGGAGTTTGCCAATGTCGTCATGATGCTGGCGTCGGGAAGCACCGCAGACCGGCTTGCCATGGACGACGCCTGGCCCAAGGAGCGTGGGGCACGCTTGACTAACCTAGAGCAGTTACTGAGCGTGTCAGAAACCCATATGAGGCAAGTGGCCGAGGACAACGGCGTTATTTTCAAACCTCACATTGAGTCGTCAACCTCTCCCGGCACCGGGGGACGCTTAGGCGTAATAGAGCGTCGGTATGACGCGATGGAAAAAGCGGCCGAACGAATCATGACCTTGAAAGACGCTGAGCTTAAAAAAGCTGGCACCATGGTTTAAGACATCCCTTTTGCCCGCCGGATCCTACCGGCGGGCGTTTCGCCCTCAGCTAAAGCGTGCGAACTTTCCCACCCTACGCTAACCTGCCTCGATGTTTACGAGGTCGACTATGCACATTCATATTCTGGGTATCTGCGGTACGTTCATGGGTTCAATGGCGGTTCTGGCCAAAGAGCTGGGCCATCACGTTACGGGCTCCGATGCCAACGTTTATCCGCCCATGAGCACGCAGCTGCAGGCGCAAGGTATCGAGCTGACCCAAGGTTACGATCCCTCGCAATTCGACCCGGTGCCGGATCTGGTAGTGATTGGCAACGCCATGTCCCGTGGCAACCCAGCGGTCGAGTACGTGCTCAATAAAGGTTTGCCTTACGTCTCAGGCCCTCAATGGCTGGCTGATCATGTGTTGCAAGGTCGTTGGGTATTGGCAGTGGCCGGCACTCACGGCAAGACCACCACCAGCAGTATGCTCGCCTGGGTACTGGAACATGCGGGCATGAGTCCGGGCTTCCTGATCGGCGGCGTGCCGCAGAATTTCTCGGTGTCGGCGCGCCTGGGCGATACGCCGTTTTTCGTGATCGAAGCCGATGAATACGACAGCGCGTTTTTCGACAAGCGCTCCAAGTTCGTCCACTACCGTCCGCGCACAGCGATCCTGAACAATCTTGAGTTTGATCACGCGGACATCTTTCCCGATCTGGCGGCTATTGAGCGGCAGTTCCATCACTTGGTGCGTACCATCCCGAGTGAAGGCCTGGTCATCCACCCGACCACTGAACCGGCGTTGCAGCGCGTGATCGACATGGGCTGCTGGACGCCGGTGCAGACCACCGGTGTGGGCGGGCAATGGCAGGTCAAGTTGCTCAGCGAAGACGGCTCCCGGTTTGAAGTGCTGTTCGAAGGCCAAGCCCAAGGCGTCGTGGAGTGGGATATGACCGGCCAGCACAATGTCGCCAACGCGCTGGTAACCCTGGCGGCTGCACGGCATGTCGGTGTGGTGCCGGCCATGGGCATCGCGGCCTTGAGCGCATTCAAAAGCGTCAAGCGGCGCATGGAAAAAGTCGCCGACGTGAATGGGATTACCATCTACGACGACTTTGCCCACCATCCAACAGCTATCGCCACTACGCTCGACGGCCTGCGCAAGCGCGTTGGCGATGCCCAAATCATTGCGATCGTCGAACCGCGCTCCAACTCCATGAAGCTGGGTGCGCACCGCGATGGCCTGCCGGAAAGCGTCAACGACGCCGACCAGGTGGTCTGGTACGCGCCTGCCAACCTTGGTTGGGACCTGCCGGGGATCGCTGCGCTGTGCACCGTGCCCTCGACGGTGTGTGATTCGCTGGAAGGCATCATTGAGCATGTGAAGCACTTGGCCAAGCCCGGCACCCATGTGGTCGTCATGAGCAACGGCGGTTTTGGCGGCTTGCACGGCAAGCTGGCCGAGGCGTTGCAATGAGTGGCCCCGAACGTATCACCCTGGCAATGACCGGCGCATCCGGCGCGCCTTACGGCCTGCGCCTGCTGGATTGCCTGGTACGTGAAGACCGTGAAGTGCACTTCCTGATTTCCAAGGCCGCCCAATTGGTGCTGGCGACCGAGACGGATGTGCAATTGCCGGCCAAGGTGCAGATGATGCAAGCGTTCCTCACCGAATACACCGGTGCGGCAGCGGGGCAGATCAAGGTCTATGGCAAGGAAGACTGGATGTCGCCCGTGGCTTCGGGCTCCGGCGCGCCGGCGGCGATGGTGGTGGTGCCATGCTCCACCGGCACCCTGTCGGCGATTGCCACGGGCGCCTGCAATAACCTGATTGAAAGGGCGGCGGACGTGACCTTGAAGGAGCGTCGCCAATTGATCCTGGTACCGCGCGAAGCACCGTATTCGAGTATTCACCTGGAACACATGCTCAAGTTGTCGAACATGGGCGTGACCATCTTGCCGGCGTCGCCAGGTTTCTATCACCAGCCGCAGACCATCGATGACCTGGTGGACTTCGTGGTGGCGCGCATTCTCAACCTGCTGAACATTCCCCAGGACATGCTGCCGCGTTGGGGCGAGCACCATTTGGGCGGCGATGAATAAAGCGCTGCTGCTATTACTGGCGTTGCACCTCACGGGCTGCGCCACGGCGCGCACCCTGGACGCCGCGCAACCTGGCGCGCCTGTGGTGTATGCCGGTACGCGCCTGGATTTGTATGCGATCAATGGCGGCTGCTGTGCCAAGGACAGGTTTGGGGCCGAGGCGCCGGGCTATCCCCATCTCGACCTGCCGGCCAGCGCGCTGCTCGATACGCTGCTGTTGCCACTGTCGTTGTTGACCGTGCTGGGTGTGGGCTTCAACGCCACTGGCGGACTCTGAGAACTACACGAACCCAATGTGGGAGGGGGCTTGCTCCCGATGGCGCCGTGTCAGGCAACTACCTTGTTGCTGACCCACCGTCATCGGGAGCAAGCCCCCTCCCACATTTGGATTGGTGTTCTTACTTGCCGAGCTTGCGCAGCTCATCCGACTCCACCACCCGCACGCCATCCTGTTCTTCCAGCGCCAGGCGCCACATGGCGCGAGCCAGTTCGCAGACTTCGATGCCGTGGTACTTGCCCGGAATCAAGCGCGACAACGGCCCGGCAAGCTGTTCGGCCAGACGCGGTTCCAGCCGGTCCCCCAGCAGCAAGGAAGGTCGCACGATGGTCAGTTGCGGCCAGTCCTGGGCTTTGAGTGCCTGCTCCATTTCGCCCTTGACTCGGTTGTAGAACACTGAGGATTTCGGGTCGGCGCCGATCGCACTGATCACGATCAGATGCCGCGCACCCAGTTCCCGAGCGCGCTTGGCGAAGGCCACCACCATGTCCAGATCGACCGCACGGAACGCCGCTTCCGAGCCGGCTTTCTTGATCGTGGTGCCCAGGCAGCAAAAGGCAATGTCCACCCGGCCGCTCAGTTGCGGCAGGAACACCGCAGGGTCGCCCACCGGGTTTTCCAGGCGTGGGTGTTCAGCCAGCGGCTTGCGGCTCGGCGCCAGTACACGGGTCACGGTGGGTTCGTTGAGCAGACGATCAAGCAGGTGTTCGCCGGTGAGGCCGGAGGCCCCCGCCAGCAGGATATGCTGAGGTGTCAGGTACATGATGTTTCCCCCTTGTTACACGTTACAGCTTAGTTGCCTTTGGCTTCCTTGCTATTCATTGAGACGCTTTCGAGCGCCTTTCGTGCCTGCTGTTTGCGTAATAGTTGCCAATGGGCGATCACGCCTTTGGGCGCCCAGATCTGCGGTTCTGAGGCTTCGAAGTTGTCCGCCTGCTCGCGTTCGGCCACATGCAGTTGTGCCAGTTTGAACGCGTGTTGCAAATCGTCCGTTTGGTTGAAGGCTTGTGCGAAAAGGGCATCGCCAAAGTAGGTAAAGTCCGCCTCTTCTGAACAGCCAAAGGACACGCGATCTGCACGGGAAGCCGTCATGATCAGCGTGCGCTCATCTTTCAGGGCCGGAATGAAACCGCCGGAGTAGCAGGCGGAAATCACGATGATCTTGTCGCGGTTTTTCAACGGCGTCAGCACGGCGGCCAGTTCATCGGCGGGCAGGTCGGCCAGTTCCATGCGCGGCTGGTCGAGCACCAACTCATGTTCATGGGTGCCGTGGCTGGTCAAGTAGATAAATACCAGGTCTTCGGGCCCGGTACGTTCGGCCAGGGTTTGCACGGAACGCCGCAGGCTTTCACGGGTGGCCAGTGGACGGTCGGCGATGTGGTCACGATGGTTGACCAGGCGGACCTGCCCGCGTGCGCCGAAGCGTGTGGTGAGCAGGTTGCTGACGTAATCGGCTTCGCGCAGGAACACGCTTTGCTTGCCGTCACCTGCCAACGCCAACGTATAAAGCTCGACGGCAGGTGTCGAGGCCGGCACGGCGGCCAGGGCCTCGTCGAGCAAGCGGCCTTGGGCCAATAGGCCGGTTTCCAGTGGGTCGGGCAGTAACTTGCCATCGGCATCGCGCACGCGCAGGCCATTGACCCAGGTGCCGGCCTGCACGGTGCCGTCGGTGAGCACGAGGGTGCCACGCCCCTGATAGTTGTCGCTGTCGAAGCCACCGATATAGAAGCTGCCATCGGTGAGGTTCAGGCGCCCCTCACCGGTAAAGCGCCAGTCACTGAACTGACCGACGTAGTGGCTGCCATCGGCGCCAATCAACTCGCCTTTGCCACTGAGGGCGCCTTCCTTGAACTGGCCGATCCATACGTCGCCGTCGGCGTTTTCATAGCGGCCTTTGCCGTTGAGTTGGTTCTGCTTGAATTGGCCGATATAGATATCGCCCTCAGCGCTATTGAAGGTGCCATTGCCCTCCAGTTGGCCATCGACAAAGTGGCCGCTGAACTGATTGCCGCTGTCGTCATTGCGCTGGCCTTCGCCATTGGGCTTGCCGTGGGCAAATTGGCCCTGGTACTGGCTGCCATCGGCCAATTCCAGGCGACCGAGGCCTGCATACTGGTCGTCCTTGAACTCGCCGCGATAGGTCATCTGCCCTTCTTTGAGGGTGCCTTCGCCATTGCGTCGACCGTTCTTGAAGCTGCCGACATAGCTGCTGCCCGTGGTAGTCAAGCTGCCCTGGCCATCAAACAGGCCCTGCTGGAACTGGCCTTTATAGACTTCGCCATTGCTGCCATGCCATTCGCCCTGGCCGTGCCACTGGCCTTTATCGAACTGGCCGGCGTACCAACTGCCGTTGGGGTAGTCCACGCGGCCCTGGCCTTGCAGCAGGCCGTTGACCACATCGCCACGGTAGCGGCCGCCATCGGGCAGGCGCGCATCGGGCGGCAACAGCGATTCGCCGTCTCCGCAAGCGGTCAGCAACAGGGCAAGGGCAAGGGGAGCGAGTGGGCGCATAGCGGGATCCGGATAATTGAGCGCCGAGTATGCCGCAGCCGCGAGATTCATACATAAATTTACATACACTGTGGCAAGGTTTATTGCCTCGCCACAGGGTCGGCCTTACACGAAGCAGAGTGACAGCGACTCGGCAATATAGGCAGGTTTCTCCTGGCCTTCGATTTCCAGGGTGGCGGTGGCCTTGAACAGCCATTGGCCGGGTTTTTTCTCGGTGACGTCGGTGAGCGTGACGTTCAGGCGTACCTTGGAGTCGACCTTCACCGGCTGGATGAAGCGCACACTGTCCAGGCCGTAGTTGACGGCCATTTTCAAGCCCTCGGGCATGATCAGGATGTCTTCCATCAGCTTGGGCATCAGTGACAGCGACAGGAAACCGTGGGCGATGGTGCTGCCGAACGGGGTTTGTGCGGCCTTGACCGGGTCGACGTGGATGAACTGATGATCGCCGGTGGCCTCTGCGAACAGGTTGATGCGCGCCTGGTCGATGGTGAGCCATTCGGAACGTCCCAGTTCCTTGCCGACATAATCTTTGAGCTGCGCTACGGGTACATAGGGCATTGCGTCTCTCCTGGGTTCATCATTTTTATCCCCCGTTGATAAGGGGTTTTATATGGGATACAGAGAACCAATGTAGATCATCATGGGCAAATGGCCCGGTCAACCCAACATGCTTTTGGCGAATGCCTGGGCATAGGGCGGGCGTGCTTATAATGTGCATGGGCTTTGAGGGGGGAGAGAGCGGGATGCTGTTACGTGGCCTGACTTGGCTGGTGCTGTTTCAATTGATCGGTACGGCGATCAATCATTTGCTGTTGCCGGTACTGCCGGGGCCGATCATCGGGCTGCTGCTGATGCTGGGCTTTCTGGTCTGGCGCGGTGAAGTCGGCGAGCCGCTGAGCCTGGCGGCTGGCAGCCTGTTGCGTTATCTGCCGTTGCTGTTGGTGCCGCCTGCCGTGGGAGTGATGGTCTACGCCAAGGACATTGTCGCGGACTTCTGGGCTATCGTCGGGGCGCTGGTGTTGTCGCTGGTGATCGCCATGGGCTTTGTCGGTGTGCTGATGCAGCAGATGGTCAGGCGCAAGGAGAAGGACCAATGATGCTTGACTGGCAGGGCGCCTGGACGGCGGTCATTCATCACCCGTTGTTTGGCATCGGTATCACCCTGGGCGCCTATCAGTTGGTGCTGGCGGGGTACGAGAAAACCCGCTGGATCTTCCTGCAGCCGGTGCTGGTGTCGATGTTGCTGGTGATCGGTGTGTTGCTTGCCTGTGGCCTGAGTTACGCCGAGTACCGCGAAAGCACCGAGATCATGGGGATCCTGCTGGGGCCTGCAACGGTGGCATTGGCGGTACCGCTTTATCTTAACCTGCGGCGGATTCGCCAATTGTTCTGGCCGATTTTTACTACGCTGGTGGTAGGCGGGGTGTTGGCTACCGGCTTGTGTGTGCTGTTGGGGTGGTGGTTTGGTGCCGAACACAGGGTGCTGATGACCATGGCACCCAAGTCGGTAACGTCGCCGATTGCCATGCTGGTCGCCGAACAGATTGGTGGCGTGGCGGCATTGGCGGCAGTGTTTGTACTGATCACCGGGGTGGTCGGCGCGATGATCGGCCCGGCGTATCTGTCGCGGCTGGGTGTGCACAGCCCTGAAGCGCGGGGCATGGCGCTGGGCATGACCGCTCATGCGGTCGGCACCTCGGTGGCCCTGCAGGAAAGCGAAGAGTGCGGCGCTTTTGCGGCGCTGGCCATGAGCCTGATGGGCGTGGCGACGGCGGTGTTTCTGCCGTTGGCCGTGTCGGTAATTGTTTAACCCGGGTTTTAAGGAAACCGTTATGAGTCTGGCGCTGTTCCCACTCAACACTGTGCTGTTCCCAGGCTGCACCCTCGACCTGCAGATATTCGAGGCGCGCTACCTGGACATGATCAGCCGCTGCATGAAAAAGGGCGAAAGCTTTGGTGTGGTGTGCATCTTCAATGGCCTGGAAGTGGGCATAGCCCCGGACGGCTACGCGCTGATCGGCTGCGAAGCGTTTATTCGCGACTTCAAACAGCAGGACAACGGCCTGCTGGGGATTCGTGTGGAAGGTGGCCGGCGTTTCCGCGTACTAGACGTCACGGTGCAGAAAGATCAATTGCTGGTGGCCGAGGTTAAATGGTTGGAGGAGGTGCCGGATCGGCCTCTGGAAGAAGAGGACGCCGACTTGCTGGCGCTGCTGGAGGCTCTGGCGGAGCACCCGATGGTAGCTTCGCTGGAGATGAACGCCCATGCCGAAGGCCAGCAGGCCCTCGGCAACCAACTGGCGTACCTGCTGCCGTTTACCGACGCCGATAAGGTCGACTTGCTGCAAATTGACGATCCGCAGCAGCGGCTGGATGCCATTCAGATGTTGCTGGATGAATTGCAGGGTGAGTTGTTCACCTGAGATACGGAATTTTCTGCGGTTGCTTTCGGATTTTGCTACGTCATTTCAGGCGCGACGCCTGCAATATTTTCCGATCACACCATAATGATCGGGGATGACCATGATTCGTCTGACACCATCGGAACAAGTCGCCTGGGACACGTATTTTGTCAGCGTGACCACGCAATTGCTCCAGCAGGACGCCACCCGGGGCGCGGAGTACATCGCCGAGCGCGCCGCCGAGATTGCCGACGAGATGCTGCTGGAGCGACGCGAACGTTGCGTGGAGCGTCGCTCTGCTTCAGTCGACTGGATTGGCCCGGCCAAGGGTCAGTAGGCGTACCTGAGCAATGCATGGGAGGTGCCGGTGAATGCAATGAAGCCGAGCACCGCCACCACCGCCGGCAATACCAGCCACCAGGCTTTTTGCGTCATTGCCGGCAGCGGGCTGCGGTACTGGATCACGGTCAGGCTGAATGCGCATACCGTCATGGCCAGTAGCGTGCCTGCGAGGATGTCGCTGGGCCAGTGAGCGCCCAGGTACACCCGCGACAGAGCAATGAATGCGGCGGGTATGCAGCCCAGCAGCATCCAGGTCAGGCGCAACCGCGTGGGTTGGCCGCGACCGGCCAATACCGCGAGCGCCAGGAAGAACGCAAAAGCGCCGGAGGCATGGCCGCTGGGCATGCTGAAACTGGTCAACGGGTCGGTCAGAATCTCCGGGCGGCCACGGGCAAAGAACAGCTTGGTGCCGGTGTTGATCACCGCCGCGCCTGCCAGGGTCGCTCCTACAAACAGCGCGTGTCGCCATTGCCGGGCCACAAACAACAGGGCGGTGAACACCGCGCTGGCGACGAACATTTTCTTGAACTCGCCCAATTGCGTGATCCGCACCATCACCTCATCCAGCCACGGGCTGCGATGCTCCTGCACCAGGGCGCTCAGGCCCTGATCGAAGTCATTGAGATGCGGGTAGCCGATAAACAGCGCGATCAGCAGGGTCAGGCTGGCACAACCGATCCACAACGTTGCGCGACGATGGGCGCGCAGGCTGCTGTTCAAACTTAATCCCAATAGCGCCGCCAGGCACGCCGCAACAATCGCCGCTTCCGGCCAGAAACCTTCCGGCAAGGGCAGGCGGAACGCGGCACCGGCTGCCCAGCCCGGCAGCAGATACGCCACTGACCAACCGGCGGCGGCGATCACGCTGACGATCGCAAAGCGCGGGAGCGGCATGTCGCACATACCGGCGACCATCGGCAGCATGGGCCGCAATGGCCCGATGAAGCGCCCGACCAGCAAGCTGGCGATTCCGTACTTGTGGAAGTAGGTTTCTGCGCCATTCATCCATTCCGGATGATGGCGCAGGCCCGGCAAGCGCCGGATGTTCTGATGGAAGTGTCGGCCCAGGTAGTAGGAAACCCCGTCGCCCAATAGTCCGCCGAGGAAGCCCAGCAGCAGGGTTTCACTCAGTGACAACGCACCGCTGCCGGCCAGTGCGGCAATCGCAAACAGCAATACCGTGCCCGGCACGATCAGCCCGGCAATGGCCAGGCACTCCACGCACGCGACAATAAACACCGCGGCTGCCAGCCATTGCGGGTTCAGGGTCAGCCAGCCGGTGATGCTATCGAGCCATTGGCCCATACAATCCACTCCATAATGAGACGGTGAATTTCCACTGTGGGAGCTGGCTTGCCTGCGATGGCTGCGGCATGGCCAGCATGGAAGTTGCCTGGCCCACCGCTATCGCAAGCAAGCCAGCTCCCACATGGGATGTGTCGCCCGTTAGATCAAAAAATAATCGCGGCCTTCGACCTGCCCGCGACGCAGCGGGTTCCGCGTGCAGTACGGCGCATAGCCGGCATCGACGAAGCGATACATCAAGTGTTCATCGCGCCCGCTGGGAATGCCCAGCCGGGTGGTCTGGATAATCTGCGTGGGCACCTGGCCCACATCTTCGACATACAGCAGTTCCTGATCGAAGCGCTTGGCGTCCCACATCGGCACTTTCAGGCCCAGCGCCTTGCACAGCAGGGTCTGCCCGGCGCACAGCTTCTGCGCCGGGCGCGGGCTGCCGTCGGGGTTGGGGTTGTTCAACAGCATTTGCGCCAGGCTTGCCGGCCCGCAGATTTCATCGACCCACGGGTAAGCCGACTTGATCAGCACGGCATTCCCCGGGCCGTGGGCGCTGAAGTTCAGGGAATCACCGCCCCTGGCGTAGTACATATAGATATGACCGCCATCCAGAAACAAAGCCTTACGCTTTTCTGTGTAACCCAGCGACGCATGGCTGCCTTTTTCGGCCACGTAATAGGCTTCGGTTTCAATAATTCGCGCCGAAAGCCAGAGATCACCAACACGGTGGCGAATGATTTTCCCCAACAGCTCTTGCGCGAGCAGTTGTGCATCGCGGTCGAAGAAGCCGTCGGGCAGGGCGCTTGCGGGGAGTGGGGCGGTAAGTCCGGGCATGGCGTTCAGGGTTATTACGGCTAAATGTGACGGAATAATAACAACTCTCACCTTAATTACCGCTGAACCCCGGGTTTTTACAGTTCATTTCGACCATCCGCCCCTCACCGCTGTCAGTCGAGCGGCGTCACAGCTATAATCTGCCGCTTTCCTCTTTGCCAAGACTCCCTGACCATGACTGAGTCCGTTCTTGACTACATGACCCGCCTGGGTCGCGCTGCCCGTCAGGCCTCGCGGTTGATCGCCCGTGCGAGCACTGCGCAGAAGAACCGTGCGCTGCTGGCGGCTGCCGATGCTCTGGATGCTTCGCGCTCCGAGTTGACCGCTGCCAATGAACTGGACTTGGCCAATGGTCGCGCCAATGGCCTGGAACCGGCCTTGCTGGATCGCCTGGCACTGACCCCGGCACGTATCGACGACATGATCGAAGGCCTGCGTCAGGTGGCCAAGCTGCCTGACCCCATCGGTGAAATCCGCGACATGCGTTACCTGCCGTCCGGTATCCAGGTAGGCAAGATGCGCGTGCCGCTGGGTGTGATCGGCATCATCTACGAGTCGCGTCCGAACGTGACCATCGACGCCGCGAGCCTGTGCCTGAAGTCGGGCAACGCCACCATCCTGCGAGGCGGCTCCGAGGCGATCAATTCCAACCGTGCTATCGCCGCCTGCATCCAGCAAGGCCTGGCCGTGGCCGAGTTGCCAGCCGAAGTGGTGCAAGTGGTGGAAACCACCGACCGCGCGGCTGTGGGCGCGTTGATCACCATGCCGGAATTCGTCGACGTGATTGTGCCCCGTGGCGGCAAGAGCCTGATCGAGCGCGTCAGCCGCGATGCCAAGGTGCCAGTCATCAAGCACCTGGACGGCGTGTGCCACGTCTTCATCGACATCGCCGCCGACCTCGACAAGGCGATTCGCATTGCCGACAACGCCAAGACCCACCGCTACGCGCCGTGCAACACCATGGAAACCCTGCTGGTGCACGCCGGCATTGCCGAGCGCGTGCTGCCGCCGCTGGCTGCCATCTACCGTGACAAGGGCGTGGAGCTGCGTGGCTGCGAGCGTACCCGTGCACTGCTCGGCAGCGATGTGATCGAGGCGACTGAACAAGACTGGTACACCGAATACACGGCGCCGATCCTGTCGATTCGCATCGTCGACGACCTGGACCAGGCCATCGAACACATCAATAAATACGGCTCCAAGCACACCGACGCCATTGTTTCCGAGCATTTCAGCGATGCCCGGCGTTTCCTCAATGAAGTGGATTCCGCTTCGGTGATGATCAACGCCTCGACACGTTTTGCCGACGGCTTCGAGTATGGCCTGGGGGCGGAGATCGGTATCTCTACCGACAAGCTCCATGCACGCGGCCCGGTTGGCCTTGAAGGGCTGACCAGCGAGAAGTACGTAGTGTTCGGCGACGGTCATGTGCGCACTTGATGGCTAAACGCATCGGGCTGCTCGGCGGTACTTTCGACCCCGTGCACATCGGCCATTTGCGCAGTGCCCTGGAAGTCGCCGATGCCCTGGCGCTGGACGAGGTGCGGCTGCTGCCCAATTTTCGGCCGCCGCATCGCGATACGCCGCAGGTGTCCGCGCAACAGCGCCTGAAAATGGTGCAGGTGGCCGTAGAGGGCATACAGCCGTTGATGGTGGACGACCGCGAACTCAAGCGCGATAAACCGTCCTACACTGTCGACACCCTGGAGCTGATGCGCGCTGAGATGGGCGCTGATGACCAGTTGTTTCTGCTTTTGGGCTGGGACGCATTTTGCGGCCTGCCCTCTTGGCACCGCTGGGAGGAGCTCCTCCAGCATTGCCACATCCTGGTTTTGCAACGCCCGGATGCCGACAGCGAACCGCCGGATGCCTTGCGCAACCTGCTGGCCGCGCGGTCGGTAAGTGACCCCTTGGCCCTGACCGGGCCGAACGGGAATATTGCATTCGTCTGGCAGACCCCGCTTGCGGTGTCCGCCACCCAGATCCGTCAACTGCTGGCCAGCGGTAAGTCGGTACGTTTCCTGGTGCCTGACGCGGTCCTGGCCTACATCGATGCGCACGGGCTTTACCGTGCGTCGAACTGAAAAGGCGCGCTTGAACGCACGAACCGTGCAGCAAGCGCCCGAACATACGAGCAAAACGAGTTTTATATGACGAACAAAGACGTAAGCAAAGTTAAGCGCAAAGGCACCTTCAAAAGCGCACCGCTGCCGGTTGAAGCCCACGTGGGCCCGGAACTGGCTGGCGAAGAGCTGGTGAAAGTGGCCGTGGCCGCCCTGGAAGACGTTAAGGCCCAGGACATCCAGGTGCTGGACGTACGCGACAAGCAAAGCATCACCGACTTCATGATCATCGCTACCGGTACTTCCAACCGTCAGATCGGCGCGATGCTCGACAAGGTTCGTGAAGCCGTCAAAGCCCAGGGCGTGAAGCCTCTGGGTGAAGAAGGCAAGGGCGACAGCGACTGGGTACTGCTGGACATGGACGATGTGATCGTTCACATGATGACCTCCAACGCCCGCCAGTTCTACGACCTGGAGCGTCTGTGGAAAGGCGCCGAGCAGAGCCGTGCCGCCGATGGCAAGCACCACAGCCCGGAAGTGGGCCACGCGCACTTCGACAAGCTCAACAAAGACCAGGAATAAGGAACGGCTGTGCGCCTGCGTCTGATCGCTGTCGGTTCACGCATGCCCAAGTGGGTGGAAGAAGGCTGGCACGAGTATGCCAAGCGTCTGCCCGCTGAGCTGTCGCTTGAACTGGTGGAAATACCGCTCAATACCCGGGGCAAGAACGCCGATGTGGCGCGCTTTATCCGCCAGGAAGGCGAAGCCATGCTGGCCAAGGTCGGCCCCAACGAGCGTATCGTCACTCTCGAAGTGCACGGCAAGCCCTGGAGCACCGAGCAGTTGGCGGTGGAACTGGATCGCTGGCGCTTGGATTCGCGTACGGTCAACTTCATGGTCGGTGGCCCCGAGGGGCTGGCGCCGGAAGTCTGTGCGCGAGCCGATCAGCGCTGGTCGTTGTCGGCGCTGACATTGCCGCACCCGTTGGTAAGGATTCTGATCGGTGAACAGCTGTATCGCGCCTGGACAGTCCTGTCCGGGCACCCTTACCACAAATAGTCTGCGCCGCCCCCGATGACCCAGCCGATCCGCATCAAGGACCACGAGAAAGACGCACGTCTGGTACGCGCGCGGGTGGTGTTCGGTGCGATTTTGGTGGTGGTGCTGATGTGTGTGCTGATTGCGCGTCTGTATTTCCTGCAGGTGATCCAGTACGACTATCACTCCACGCTGTCGGAAAACAACCGGGTGCATGTGCAGCCGATTCCGCCGACCCGTGGGCTGATCTTCGACCGCAATGGCGTGGTGGTCGCGGATAACCGCCCCAGCTTCAGCCTGAGCATGACCCGTGAGCGTTCCGGCGACTGGCAGCAGGTGCTCGATGTGATTGTCGAGGTGCTGCAACTGACGCCGGAAGACCGGGTGATCTTCGAGAAACGCATGAAGCAGGGGCGCCGGCCGTTCGAGCCGGTGCCGATCCTGTTCGAGCTGACCGAAGAGCAGATCGCCCGAATCGCCGTGAACCAGTTCCGTCTGCCGGGTGTGGAAGTGGTGGCGCAGTTGGTGCGCCACTATCCGCAAGGGGCGCACTTTGCCCACTCGGTCGGCTATATGGGGCGGATCAACGAGAAAGAGCTTAAAACCCTCGACCCGGTCAATTACAGCGGCACCCATCATATCGGCAAGACCGGCATCGAGCGGTTCTACGAGCCCGAGCTGCACGGCCAGGTGGGTTACGAAGAAGTCGAGACCAACGCCCGCGGCCGCGTCTTGCGCGTGCTCAAGCGCACCGACCCGATACCGGGCAAGGACATTGTGCTGAGCCTGGACATCAAGTTGCAGGAAGCGGCCGAGATGGCCCTGGGTGGTCGGCGTGGCGCCGTGGTGGCGCTGGACCCGAAAACCGGCGAAGTGCTGGCGATGGTCAGTCAGCCGAGTTTCGACCCTAACCTGTTCGTCACCGGCATCAGCTTCAAGGCCTACGCCGAGCTGCGCGACTCCATCGATCGACCGCTGTTCAACCGCGTATTGCGCGGCCTGTATCCACCGGGTTCGACCATCAAGCCGGCGGTGGCGATCGCCGGCCTGGACTCCGGTGTAGTCACGGCCTCCAGCCGGGTCTATGACCCCGGCTACTACATGCTGCCCAACTATGATCACAAATACCGTAACTGGAACCGCTCCGGTGACGGCTATGTCGACCTGGACACCGCGATCATGCGCTCCAACGACACCTATTTTTACGACTTGGCCCACAAGCTGGGGATCGATCGCCTGTCTGCCTACATGGGCAAGTTCGGCCTCGGTCAGAAAGTCTCTCTGGACATGTTCGAAGAGTCTCCCGGCCTGATGCCGTCGCGGGAATGGAAGCGTGCGACGCGCCGTCAGGCATGGTTCCCGGGTGAAACCCTGATCCTGGGGATCGGCCAGGGCTATATGCAGGCCACGCCGCTGCAACTGGCCCAGGCCACGGCGCTGGTGGCCAATAAAGGCATCTGGAACCGGCCGCACCTGGCCAGGACCATCGAAGGCGAAAAGCCGGTAGACGACAACCCGATTCCCGACATTGTGCTGCGCGACCCGTCCGACTGGGCCAAGGTCAACCACGGCATGCAGCAAGTCATGCACGGCGCACGGGGTACCGCACGCAAGGCGGCAGCCGGCGCGCAATACCGCATCGCCGGCAAGAGTGGTACGGCCCAGGTGGTCGCGATCAAGCAGGGCGAAAAATATGACCGTTCCAAGGTTCAGGAGCGTCACCGCGACCACGCCTTGTTTGTCGGCTTCGCCCCGGCTGACGACCCGAAAATCGTGGTCTCGGTGATGGTCGAGAACGGTGAGTCCGGCTCTGGCGTCGCGGCGCCCGTGGTGCGGCAGATCATGGATGCCTGGCTGTTGGCCGAGGATGGCAAGCTCAAGCCCGAGTATGGCGGCCCCCCATCAAGCCCCGAGGTTACGGCCCGTGAAGAGTAATTTTGACCGCATCCTCTCCAGCGAGGATGTGATGCGTCGCCGTGCGACGTTGTTGCAACGCATGCACATTGATGGGCCGCTGCTGATCCTGCTGCTGACCTTGGCGGCCGGCAGCCTGTTCGTGCTGTATTCGGCCAGCGGCAAGAACTGGGACCTGTTGATCAAGCAAGCGTCCTCGTTTGGCCTGGGCCTGTTGTCGATGGTGGTGATCGCCCAGCTTGAACCGCGCTTCATGGCGCGTTGGGTGCCGCTGGGGTATGTCGCCGGCGTGTTGCTGCTGGTGGTGGTGGATGTCATGGGCCATAACGCCATGGGGGCCACGCGCTGGATCAACATTCCCGGGGTGATTCGCTTCCAGCCGTCGGAATTCATGAAGATCCTGATGCCGGCTACCATCGCCTGGTACTTGTCCAAGCGCACCTTGCCGCCACAGCTCAAGCACGTGGTGATCAGCCTGCTTCTAATCGGCGTGCCGTTTATTCTGATCGTGCGCCAGCCTGACCTTGGCACCTCATTGCTGATTTTGGCCGGTGGCGCGTTCGTGCTGTTTATGGGCGGCTTGCGCTGGCGCTGGATCCTCAGCGTGCTGGCCGCTGCCGTCCCCGTGGCCGTGGCCATGTGGTTCTTCTTCATGCACGACTATCAGAAGCAACGGATCCTGACGTTCCTCGACCCGGAGAGCGACCCGCTGGGCACCGGCTGGAACATCATCCAGTCCAAGGCAGCCATCGGTTCCGGCGGCGTATTCGGCAAAGGCTGGTTGCTGGGCACCCAGTCCCATCTGGACTTCTTGCCCGAGAGTCATACCGACTTCATCATCGCGGTGATGGGCGAAGAGTTTGGCCTGGTGGGCATTTGCGCCTTGTTGTTGATCTATCTGCTGTTGATTGGTCGCGGCCTGGTGATTACCGCCCAGGCGCAGACGCTGTTCGGTAAATTGCTTGCCGGCAGCCTGACCATGACTTTTTTTGTTTACGTTTTCGTCAACATCGGTATGGTCAGTGGCCTGCTGCCGGTGGTTGGGGTGCCGTTGCCATTCATTAGCTACGGCGGAACTTCGCTGGTGACATTGCTGTCAGCGTTTGGGGTTTTGATGTCGATTCATACGCATCGCAAGTGGATCGCACAGGTTTGAATAAGGTGAAGATGTCAATGCAAGTAATGCGCGGCTGGGCGACTCGGCATGCGACCTGGATGGGCCTGATTGGGCTGCTGGGGGCAACGCAAGAGGCGCAGGCCGGTGACTACGATGGTTCACCCCAGGTCGCCGAATTTGTCGGTGAGATGACCCGCGACTACGGTTTTGCCGGCGAGCAACTGATGGGCGTGTTCCGCGAAGCCCAGAAAAAGCAGGCGATCCTCGACGCCATTTCCCGCCCCGCCGAACGCGTGAAGCAGTGGAAGGAATATCGCCCGATGTTCCTTACTGACGCACGTATTGCCCGCGGCGTGGACTTCTGGCGTCAGCATGAAGCCGTCCTGGCCCGCGCCGAGCAGGAATACGGCGTGCCGGCCCAGGTCATCGTCTCGATCATCGGCATTGAAACGTTCTACGGCCGCAATACCGGCAGCTATCGGGTGATCGACGCCTTGTCGACCCTGGGCTTCGATTACCCGCCGCGTGCCGAATTCTTCCGCAAGGAGCTGCGCGAATTCCTGCTGCTGGCCCGCGAAGAGCAGGTCGACCCGATGACACTCAAGGGCTCGTACGCCGGTGCGATGGGCTTGCCGCAGTTCATGCCGAGCAGCTTTCGCGCCTATGCGGTGGACTTTGACGGCGACGGCCATATCAATATCTGGAGCAACCCCGACGATGCCATCGGCAGCGTGGCCAGCTACTTCAAGCGTCACGGCTGGGTTGGCGGCGAACCGGTGGTTATCCGCGCCGATGTCACAGGTGAGCGCGCCGATGAAGGCTTGACCCAGGGTATCGAGCCGGTCAAGACCGTCGGGGAGTTGCGAGCGCTGGGCTGGTCGAGTCAGAATGCGCCACGCGACGACATGCCGGTGACGGCATTCCGCCTGGAAGGTGCAAACGGCCCGGAATACTGGATGGGCCTGAAGAATTTCTACGCAATCACGCGTTATAACCGCAGTGTGATGTACGCCATGGCCGTGCATCAGCTGTCAGATGAGCTGGTTCAAGCACGGGGCAACAAGTAATGCGGGTATCGCCGTTCAAAAAACCGCTCAAGCTGGTGGCGTTCGCCGCGTTGTCCTTGCTGGTTGCCAGTTGCTCCACCACCCCTAACCGTGCGCCTGCCAAGAAGGCCGGCGGCACGGTGGTGCGCGCCCAGCCGGGCCTGGACATCAACCGTGCGCACAAAGACGGCGCGCCGTGGTGGGATGTGGATGTCTCGAAAATCCCGGATGCCACGCCGACCCTGCACACCGGCCCCTACAAGGCCAACCCCTACACCGTGCTGGGCAAGAATTACTTCCCGCTGCAGGAATCCAAGACTTACGTGCAGTCCGGCACCGCGTCCTGGTACGGCACCAAGTTTCATGGCCAGAACACCGCCAATGGCGAGGTGTATGACCTGTACGGCATGAGCGCGGCCCACAAGACCCTGCCGTTGCCCAGCTATGTTCGCGTTACCAACCTGGACAACAACCGTACGGTGATCCTGCGGGTCAACGACCGCGGGCCGTTCTATTCGGACCGGATCATCGATTTGTCCTACGCCGCGGCCAAGAAGCTTGGCTACGCCGAAACCGGCACTGCACGGGTGAAAGTCGAGGGCATCGACCCGGCGCAGTACTGGGCTCAGCGCGGCAAGCCGGCGCCGTTGATGCTTAACGAACCGGCAACCCCCCAACCGCAAGTGACGGCCTCGACCGGCAAGATCGAGCAGTGGACGCCGCCGCCGGCGCAACATGCTCCAGATACCGTCGTCGTCCCTCACGCAGCACCGGGCGCCTCGATGGCGGGCGGGCAATACCTGCAGGTCGGCGCTTTCGCCAACCCGGATGCGGCAGAACTGTTAAGGTCCAAGCTCAGCGGTATGGTCAGCGCGCCGGTCTTCATCA
Organism: Pseudomonas sp. OST1909; assembly: GCF_015277575.1. Taxonomy (NCBI): domain Bacteria; kingdom Pseudomonadati; phylum Pseudomonadota; class Gammaproteobacteria; order Pseudomonadales; family Pseudomonadaceae; genus Pseudomonas; species Pseudomonas sp. OST1909. Next base: position 5,727,377 of record NZ_CP063780.1, on the reverse strand, counting down.
GCTCCATCGTGCGTAACCAGCAAACGTTGCACCGTGTACGCATGGGCCCGATCGGTTCGCCAAGTGAAGTGGCGCAAGTGCAGAACAGCGTACGCCTGGCCAACCTGGGGCAACCCAGCGTGGTCACCGCAGAATAAGTAACGGATTGATGGCTCAGGTGCGCCTGCGCGCTTGAGTCCAGGTTGTTGGCTCGTTGAACAATAAAAACCCAGGGGCAAGGGGTGAGCGGGCAACCGAACACGTGACAGTCTGGAAGCGGGCTGTCTGAATAGTTTTGCCCGCGAGGGCAAGTTTCCATAAGCAATTTCGAGAGACGGATGAACATCACCACCTTAGCCAAACGCACGTGCCTGCTTATCTCGCTGATCATCACCCCGGCCGCCTGGGCGGTTGAAATGGTGCCGGCCTCCCCGCAACTGGCCGCCAAGTCGTGGGTCCTCATGGACGCCGCCAGTGGCAACGTGCTGGTCGAAAACGGCGGTGATGTACGCCTGCCGCCAGCCAGCCTGACCAAGCTGATGACTGCCTATATCGCGACCCTGGAAATCCGTCGCGGCCAGATCGGCGAGAACGATCCGGTCACCGTCAGCGAAAACGCCTGGCGTACCGGTGGTTCGCGGATGTTCATCAAAGTCGGCTCGCAAGTCACCGTCAGTGACCTGTTGCACGGCATCATCATCCAGTCCGGCAACGACGCCAGCGTCGCCCTGGCCGAGCACATCGCCGGCAGCGAAGATGCGTTCGCCGACGTGATGAACAAGACTGCCGCCGACCTGGGCATGACCAACAGCCACTTCATGAACCCGACCGGCCTGCCGAACCCAGAGCACTATTCGTCGGCTCACGACATGGCGATCCTGGCGCGCGCGATCATCCGCGTTGACCCGGTGCACTACGCGATCTACTCCCAGAAGGAATTCTTCTGGAACAACATCAAGCAGCCTAACCGCAACCTGCTGCTGTGGCGCGATAAGACTGTCGACGGCCTGAAAACCGGCCACACCGACGAAGCCGGCTACTGCATGGTGTCGTCCGCTGTGCGTGATGGCCAGCGCCTGATCGCCGTGGTATTCGGCACCAACAGCGAACAGGCCCGTGCGGCCGAGACGCAAAAACTTTTGACCTACGGCTTCCGCTTCTTCGAAACCCAGACCTTCTACCAGAAGGGTGCCGAGCTTGCGACCGCGCCGGTATGGAAAGGCGCCACCTCCCAAGTCAAGGCCGGCCTGGCCGACGACCTGACCCTGACCATGCCTAAAGGCCAGCTGAAAAAGCTCGCCGCCAGCATGACCCTGAACCCGCAATTGGTCGCCCCAATCGCCAAGGGCGACGTGATCGGTAAAGTCGAAGTCAAGCTGGACGACAAGGTGGTGCATAGCGCCGACCTGATCGCGCTGGACGCTGTCGAGGAAGGTGGTATCTTCCGCCGCGTATGGGATAGCATCCGTCTATTCTTCTACGGCTTGTTCAACTGATTGTGCGCACCTGCAAAGCCCCGCGTTGATCCAGCGCGGGGCTTTGCCCGTCGCCACGGCTTAGCGCTTACGAGGCTGTTCTGCCATGACCGATAACGAAGTAGAAGTAAAGGCGCCAAAGATCGAATTCCCGGTGACGGATTATCCCGTCAAGGTGATCAGCGATACCGGTGTCGGCCGCAAGGACAAGATTCTCGAAATCGTCAGGAAACACGCGACGATCAACGACAACCGCGTGGACGAGCGTCAAAGCTCCACCGGCAAGTACACCACGATTCAGTTGCACATCGTTGCGACCGATCAGGACCAGCTCTACAACATCAACAGCGAACTGCGGGCCACCGGCTTCGTGCACATGGTGCTGTGATGTCGCACGTTCTGGGCTTTCGCGAGCTCGGCCAGATGGCCTACGAGCCGGTCTGGCATGCCATGCAGCGCTTTACCAACGAGCGCGGCACCTCTGCCCCGGATGAAATCTGGCTGGTGGAACACCCGCCGGTATTCACCCAGGGGCAGGCCGGCAAGGCCGAGCATCTGTTGCTTCCGGGTGATATTCCGGTGGTGCAGGTCGACCGGGGTGGCCAAGTGACTTACCATGGCCCAGGGCAATTGGTGGCTTACCTGTTGCTGGATGTGCGCAAGCTGGGTTTTGGCGTGCGCGACCTGGTCAGCCGCATGGAGGCTTGCCTGATCGAGCTGCTGGCCAGTTATGGCGTGACCGCCGCGGCCAAGCCCGATGCACCCGGTGTGTATGTGGACGGCGCGAAAATCGCCTCTCTGGGGCTGCGTATTCGCCACGGTTGTTCCTTTCATGGCCTGGCCTTGAACGTGGACATGGACCTGGCGCCGTTCCGGCGGATCAACCCGTGCGGTTATGCCGGGCTGGCGATGACCCAACTGAGCGATCATGCCACACCGATTAAATTTGCCGAGGTTAGTGCCCGGCTGCGCGCGCAGCTCGTCAAACACCTCGACTATGCAGAGCAGACGACCCTGACGGGCGGAATCGATTGATATGACTACTGATGTTGTGCAAACCATGATCCCGACGCTGGACATCACTGAGCGTCCAGCCCCGGCCCCGCGTGCCAAGGTGGAAGCCGGCGTCAAGCTGCGCGGCGCCGAGAAGGTTGCACGCATCCCGGTCAAGATCATCCCGACCACCGAACTGCCGAAGAAACCCGACTGGATTCGTGTGCGCATCCCGGTTTCGCCGGAAGTCGACCGTATCAAGTCGCTGCTGCGCAAACACAAACTTCACAGCGTATGCGAAGAAGCCTCCTGCCCGAACCTGGGTGAATGCTTCTCTGGCGGCACCGCCACCTTCATGATCATGGGTGACATCTGCACCCGTCGCTGCCCGTTCTGCGACGTCGGCCACGGCCGTCCGAAGCCGTTGGACGTCAACGAGCCAGAAAGCCTGGCCATCGCCATCGCCGACCTGAAGCTCAAATATGTGGTGATCACCTCGGTAGACCGCGACGACCTGCGTGACGGTGGTGCCCAGCACTTCGCCGACTGCATCCGTGAGATCCGCAAGCTGTCGCCCAACGTGATGCTCGAAACCCTGGTGCCGGACTACCGTGGCCGTATGGACGTGGCGCTGGAAATCACCGCCGCCGAGCCGCCAGATGTGTTCAACCACAACCTGGAAACCGTACCGCGCCTGTACAAGGCTGCGCGTCCGGGTTCGGACTACCAGTGGTCGCTGACCCTGCTGCAGAAATTCAAGCAGATGATGCCGCACATCCCGACCAAATCCGGCTTGATGCTGGGCCTGGGCGAGACCGACGAAGAAGTCATCGAAGTCATGAAGCGCATGCGCGAACACGACATCGACATGCTGACCCTGGGCCAGTACCTGCAACCATCGCGCAGCCACTTGCCGGTGCAGCGTTTCGTGCACCCGGACACCTTCGCCTGGTTCGCCGAGGAAGGTTACAAGATGGGCTTCAAGAACGTGGCGTCGGGCCCGTTGGTGCGTTCTTCGTACCACGCCGATGAGCAGGCCAAGCTGGTCAAGGCGAGCCTGGTTTCGTAAGCCGCCCCCAGAATCAATGTGAAATGCTGGCTTGTGTGGGAGCTGGCTTGCCTGCGATAGCATCACCTCGGTGTCACTGATACACCGAGGCGCTTGCATCGCAGGCAAGCCAGCTCCCACATTTCGTTCTGCGTCATATAGGGAGAACCATGGATGACCGCCGCCGTACCTGCACTGCGCCCCGAAGGCACCTTCGGCCTGATCGCCCCCGCCGGCCCCGCCGCGCTGGATGTTGAAAAAGCCGGGCAATGGATGCGTGCCCGTGGCTACCAATTGCACATTTTCCCTGGGGTGTACGAGCGCGACGGCTACCTCGCGGGCAGCGATGAAGTGCGCCTGCGCGATTTGCATGCCGCCTTCGCCAACCCCGATATCGATGCCATCCTCTGCCTGCGTGGCGGCTATGGCACACCCCGCTTGCTCGACGCGCTGGACTTCGACCTGCTGCGCGCCAACCCCAAACCATTCGTGGGTTACAGCGATATCACCGCGTTGCACCTGGCGATCAACCGTTACGCCGGCTTTGTCACATTCCACGGGCCGATGCTCAATGCCGACCTGCTGGGCGACAAGCAACAGCCAACCGAATCCTCCCTGGTCAGCCTGCTGCGTGGCCAACTGGGCGCCGGCAGCCTGCTTGCGCACCCTGCGGCCTACCCATTGACCACGATCGAGCCAGGCATTGCCTGTGGGCGCTTGCTGGGCGGTAATCTGTCGATGATTGCCGCGACAATGGGCACGCCGTATGAGATAGACGCCGAAGGCATCATCCTGTTTATCGAGGACGTCAACGAGCCGCTTTATCGTATCGACCGCCTGCTGACTCACCTGCGCCTGGCCGGCAAGCTGGCCCAGGTCGCCGGTGTGCTGGTAGGGGATGTGGCGGGTGTGGATAACGGTGCGCTGGAGCGGTTGCTGAAGCAGACCTTCGAACCACTGTGCGTTCCGGTGCTGGCTGGCTGGCGCAGTGGGCATTGCGACCCCAACCTGACGTTGCCAATGGGCGCTTTGGTGCGCTTGGATGCGGGGGAGCAACGGGTGGTGTTGGAGCAGGATGTAGTGTTCAACCCCTGAGTTTTTTACAGTCTGCTAAACCGCAATCGGGGGCTTGCCCCCGATGGCGGTAGTTGCCCTAAGCAGATCTATCGGTCCTGCAGTGATTCCAGCAACTTCACCGTCGGATACCCATCCGCCGGCCAGCCCAACGCCTGCTGCGCCGCGCGAATCGCCTTGCGCGTATTGGCGCCGATAATCCCGTCCGGGTTACCGGCGTCATAGCCCTTGGCGCTGAGCGCCGTTTGCAGGTCGATACGCTGTGAGCGGCTCAGCGGCAGTTCATCTTTGGGCCAACTGCCACGAATCACACCTCCGCCGCCAAATCGCTCCGATAGCAAGCCAACCGCCAATGCATAGGACGACGAATTGTTGTACTTGAGGATGGCGCGGAAGTTATCCAGTACCAGGAATGCCGGGCCACGGTAGCCAGCCGGTAACAGCAGGGCGGCGGACAACTGGTCGACATTGGCCGGCAGGCTCACGCCAGGGGGGAGTTGGATGCCCAGTTGCAGCCATTGCGCCACGGTCTTGCGCACGCCGCCATCGGCCAGGCTGTAGTCGAAGCCCGATGGCAGCGGCTGCACTTCAACGCCCCATGGCTGGCCTTTCTGCCACCCGGAGCTTTGCAGGTAATGCGCCGTGGAGGCGAGGGCGTCGGATGGGCTGTTCCAGATATCGCGACGACCATCACCGTCAAAGTCCACTGCATGGGTGTTATAGGTGGTCGGGATAAACTGCGTCTGGCCCATCGCACCAGCCCAGGAACCTTTCATCTGGTCGGCTTGAATATCACCATGCTGGATGATCTGCAGCGCTGCCAGCAGCTGCGCCTGGGCAAAGGCCGGGCGACGGCCTTCATAGGCCAGGGTGGCCAGGGAGCGGATCACCGAATTATTGCCCTGGAACGCGCCGAAGTTGCTCTCCATGCCCCACACCGAGACCAGTGCCTGGCGGTCGACGCCATAGCGCTGTTCGATGCTTTGCAGAATATCGGCGTACTTGACCAGCAGCGCCTGACCATTGCGCACACGCACCGGTGACAGGGCGCCGTCGAGGTATTCCCACACCGGGCGGGAAAATTCCGGTTGGCTGCGGTCGGCGCGAATCACCGCCATATCAGGGGTAACGCCGGCAAAAGCGTTATCGAACACAGCCGCAGTGATCCCGGCTTGCAGCGCTTGCGCACGGAAGCCAGCCTGCCATTCGGCAAAGGTCTGGGTCGGCTGGATATCAAGATTATCCACTGCCAAGGGGGCAACCACAGCCGGTGCGATAGCCGGTGCCGTCTGGAGCTTGGGCAGGGGCTGAGCGTCCGCGGCGGTAGGTTTTTCCGCGCAGGCGACAAGCAGAATGAGGCTGGAGGCAGCGATCAATTGGCGTAGGTGCCAACGACGAGAAAGACTAGAGGGCATGCACAGGTCCAGGGGGTTACAAATCAGGTACAGACCTTATCATGCCAGAGGGGCGCTTGCCTTCAGGCAGCCAGAAAGTAAGAAGCCTCCCAGCTATTAGACTGGAAGGCTTCGCGGCGGTAGCTGCCTTTGCCCTTGCCGGCGCGTTCCTGACGGCTGCGGAACAGTGGCTGGGCGATGATGGATTTGGCCTTGTTGGGGCCATGCTTGGATGGCTTTTTGCTCATGGTGTCTAGTCTCTGTGGGTGGTGGAGCGGGCAAATAATCTGCCTAAGTTGAGCGGCTGTAAAGCCCCGCGAAGTGTAGGAAAGGTACGCAGGTCAAATGTGGGAGGCGGCTTGCTCCCGATAGCGGTACATCAGTGAAACATAAATTCCTGACACACTGCCATCGGGAGCAAGCCCCCTCCCACATTGGATCTATGGTGTTTTCAAGAGAGGGTTATTCGGCTGGCAGGGTGAGGCGCTGGCCGGCCATCAATAGCGACAAACGGCTCAGGCTCATCCACGGCGAGCCGGCGGCCTGGCCCTTGATCTGCGCATCGATGCGTTGCGCTTCCAGCAACAGTTGCGCCCAGCGTTGCGCCGAGTGCCGTTGCAGGGCTTTGCTCATCAGCGGTTTGCGCTTGTCCCACACCGGTGGCCTGGCCTGGCTGAAGCATTTGTCCAGCGGTGTGCCCTGGCTGTATTGCAAGGCGATATTCGCCAGTACTCGCAGCTCCCGGGCCAGGGCCCAGAGGATCACCGGCGGTTCCACCCCTTCGCCACGCAAACCTTCAAGCATACGCAGCGCGTGGGCGGGCTCACCGTTGAGGATCGCATCGACCAGGCCGAACACATCAAAGCGAGCGCTATCGGCCACTGCGCCTTGTACGGTTTCGACGGTGATCTGCCCATCCTCGGCCATCAGCTTGAGCTTTTCGATCTCCTGGGCGGCGGCAAGCAGGTTGCCCTCGACCCGGGCGGCGATCAGCTCCACGGCATCTTGTGTCGCCGCCAGCCCCGATTGTGACAGGCGCTGACGAATCCACTGCGGCAACTGGTTGCTGTCCACAGGCCAGATCTGGATGAACTGGGTTTGCGCACCTTCTACCAGTGCCTTGCCCCACTTGGTTTTCTGCGCGCTGCCGTCGAGCTTGGGCAGGCTGATCAGCAGCACGGTGTCTTCGGCAAGGCGCGAGCAGTATTCCATCAGCGCCGCCGCACCTTTGTCGCCCGGCTTGCCCGAGGGCAGGCGCAGCTCCAGCAAGCGCTTTTCGGCAAACAGCGACATGCTCGCGCCGGCTTGCAGCAGGGTGCCCCAGTCGAAACTGGCGTCAGCACTGAATACCTGGCGTTCATCGAAACCTTGCTGGCGCGCGGCAGTGCGGATAGCGTCGGCCGCTTCCTGGCACAGCAACGGGTCATCACCGCTGACGATATAGACAGGCGCGAGGCCACCTTGCAGGTGTTTGGCGAGTTGGGCGGGGGCGAGTTTCATAGGCAGGGCGAACGGGGCGCCAGGGGCGCCCCGTCTGGTTTACTCGACAGGAACTTCAACAGGCGATTGTTTCGGCGTGTTGTCTTCATACTCTTGCGCGGCTTTCAGGGCATCGGCGTCAGCCTTGGCCTTGTTGTCGGCGGTTTGCTGCAGAGCGGCGAGCTTTTCCGGGGTCAGCATTTGCAGGCGAGTCATCATGCGCTGGATCAGCTCACGACGCATTTCCTTGCGCACCTGGAGGGTCTCGGAGTCCGAACCCACCAGGTTATTGCCATCGTGGCTCACGACTTTCTGCACCTGGATCTTGTCACCCATCAGCGGCAACTGATCGCGACCCTGTACTTCGAAGTAGAGCGCAGTGTTCAACTCCACATCGGACGCACGGCCAGCACTGGCGTAGCTGATATTGCGCTGGGTTTCTCTCTCATCCGTCAGGATCAGTTTGTAGGTCGCACCGTTGTACACGTGCACGCCGCTGTTCTCCAGGGTCTGGCGCAGCTGGGTGACGGTTTCGCCGTAGGCGTTGCGGGCGCTGACGTCGAGTTCCTTGAGCGACAGCTCGTTGGTGCCGGTGCCGCGCAGCTGGAAGCCGCAAGCGCTCAGCAGCACGGCAAGGCCCATAACCAGCAGATTGCGTTTGATCATTTTGTTGCTCCCCTTGAAACCAGGTGGGCCTTATCCAGGCCCTAAAGGTTTAGTTCGGCGCAGGGCCCAAGCCCCGCGCCCGATCCGATTTAGCTGGCGACGATGTTGACCAGTTTGCCGGGCACCACGATCACTTTGCGGATCGTCAAGCCTTCGGTAAAGCGCAGCACGTTTTCGTTGATGCGCGCAGCCGCTTCGACCTCTTCACGGCTGGCACTGGCCGGCATGTCGATCTGGCCGCGCAGTTTACCGTTAACCTGGATGACCAGTTGCAGCGTGTCCTGAACCAGGGCGCTGTCATCCTGTACCGGCCAGGCGGCATCGATGACGGCGCCGCTGTGGCCCAGGCGGTTCCACAGGTCGTGGCTGATATGCGGCGTGATCGGTGCGAGCAGCAGGGTAACCGTTTCCAGGCCCTCGTGAATCAGCGCGCGATCAAGTTCGGTGGCCTGCGGGGCTTTTTCCAGCACGTTCATCAGTGTCATCACCTGGGCGATGGCGGTGTTGAACTTGTGGTTCTGCCCTACGTCCAGGCTCGCCTGGCGGATGGCCAGGTGAGTGCTGCGACGAATGGCTTTCTGCTCGTCGTTCAAGGCCGCGACGTCCAGCTTGCCCGGCAAGCCCTGGCTGACATGGGCATGGGCCAGGCGCCAGACGCGCTTGAGGAAGCGGTGCGAGCCTTCGACGCCGGAGTCGGACCATTCGGCGCTCATGTCGGGCGGCGAGGCGAACATCATGAACAGGCGGCAGGTATCGGCGCCGAACTGGTCGATCATCGACTGTGGGTCGACGCCGTTGTTCTTGGACTTGGCCATCTTCTCGGTGCCACCGATTTCCACCGGCAGGCCGTCGGCTTTCAGTTTGGCACTGATCACCTTGGCTTTGCTGTCACGCTCAAGTTCGACGTCCGCCGGGTTGAACCAGGTGTAGGCGCCATTGGCTTCGCGACGATAGTAGGTGTCGGCGATCACCATGCCCTGGGTCAGCAGGTTCTTGAACGGCTCATCGGAGCTCACCAGGCCTTCGTCACGCATCAGCTTGTGGAAGAAGCGCGCGTACAGCAGATGGAGAATGGCGTGTTCGATACCGCCGATGTACTGATCAACCGGCAGCCAATGGTCGGCTGCGGATTTCTCCACCAGACCACCTTCATAGTGCGGCGAGGCGTAACGGGCGTAGTACCAGGAGGACTCCACGAAGGTGTCCATGGTGTCGGTTTCACGCTTGGCCGGTGCGCCGCATTTCGGGCAGTTGCACTCGTAGAACTCGGGCATGCGCGCCAATGGCGAGCCAGCGCCATCCGGCACTACATCTTCAGGCAGCACGACCGGCAGTTGGTCTTCCGGTACCGGTACATCGCCACAGGTTTGGCAGTGGATGATCGGGATCGGGCAGCCCCAGTAGCGCTGGCGGCTGATACCCCAGTCGCGCAGGCGGAACTGGGTGCGCGAGGCACCGAGGTTCTTCTTGATCAGCGCGACTTCGATGGCGTCGAAGGCGCCCTGGAAGTCCAGGCCGTCAAATTCGCCGGAGTTGATCAGGGTGCCGTGCTCGCCGTAGGCGTCTTGCCACGGGGCTGGGTTGGTGTCGCCCGAGCTGGTACGTACTACCGACTTGATCGGCAGGCTGTATTTGGTGGCGAATTCGAAATCGCGCTCGTCGTGGGCCGGCACGGCCATGACGGCGCCGTCGCCGTAGTGCATCAGCACATAGTTGGCGACCCATACCGGCAGTTTCTCGCCGGTCAGCGGGTGCTCGACGAACAGGCCGGTCGGCAGGCCTTTTTTCTCCTGGGTGGCGACGTCGGCTTCCGCCACGCTGCCGCCCTTGCATTCGGCGATGAACGCCTGCAGCTCGGGGTTGTTCTGTGCAGCCTGGGTGGCCAGCGGGTGTTCGGCGGCGACCGCGACGTAAGTCGCGCCCATCAGCGTATCCGGACGGGTGGTAAAGACTTTCAGGGCGCCCGCTTCGCCGATGGAATCGACGTTATACGGGAACTGCACTTCCATGCCCTTGGATTTGCCGATCCAGTTGCGCTGCATGGTCTTGACCTGTTCAGGCCAGCCCGGCAGGTCGTCGAGGCTCGACAACAGTTCATCCGCGTAGGCGGTGATCTTGAAGTAGTACATCGGGATTTCGCGCTTTTCGATCAGCGCGCCGGAGCGCCAGCCGCGACCGTCGATGACCTGCTCGTTGGCCAGTACGGTCTGGTCGATCGGGTCCCAGTTCACGGTGCCGCTCTTTTTGTAGATCACACCTTTTTCGAACAGGCGCGTGAACAGCCATTGTTCCCAACGGTAGTAGTCCGGCTTGCAGGTGGTGACCTCGCGGGACCAGTCCACCGCCAGGCCCAGGCTGCGCAGCTGGGTCTTCATGTAGGCGATGTTTTCGTAGGTCCACTTGGCGGGCGCCACGTTGTTTTTCATCGCGGCGTTTTCCGCCGGCATACCGAAGGCGTCCCAACCCATGGGTTGCAGGACGTTTTTGCCGAGCATGCGCTGGTAGCGGGAAATCACGTCGCCGATGGTGTAGTTACGCACGTGCCCCATGTGTAGCTTGCCGCTGGGGTAAGGGAACATCGATAGGCAGTAGTAAGTCTCCTTGCCTGGCTGTTCGCTGACTTCAAAGGACTTTTGCTCGTCCCAGAAGGTTTGTGCGGCATTTTCTATTTCACGGGGCTGATATTGTTCGTGCATGGCTACTTTTGAACTGAATAGGGGTGGCCTAATCCTCTTCGGTGCATAGTCCGGGTTGTTCGACACCAGAAAGTGGCGCGTCCGTGCCCAAACCCTGCGGGAAGTGGAGTTACAGGAAGCGCCGTAGCATACATGACCCCACTCTATCGAGGGAAACCCTGATTGCGCGGCAAGGGCCGTCTGTCGCGGCACCGGGCAGGTGCAGCAACGGGGGCTACGCTGTTTATTGGGGAGCAAGTATTTCTTCAATGAGGTGAGGGGATGGTTGAATCGCAGCGAACTCTAACGAAACCGCAATTGTATGAAGGACTGATCGACCGTTTGGGTCGGGCATTGGATGCTGCAAGAACCGCAGGCCGATTGCGTGATGAGCGGCCTCTGGAGCTGGAGTTGCGAGGCTTGAGCCAGGCAGAGCTTGAATTGATCAGGACTTACCTGGAGTTGAATCAACACCGCGCCTCTCATGGGCAGGCCTCCCCGCCAGCCCAGGAGCCTCCTCGTTCGGCCAAGGTCATTTGGCTCAAAGACTTGGCGGCCGGTCGCGGCCCGGAAAGGTCCCGGTCCGTACGGTGCAAGTGAAGCACAGTACTATCCATTAACGTTGTCGAAACAGGCTGGTAAAGATTGTCGCTTGATCGCGTTGCATTTAGGCTTCGGGCATCTTTGGAGATGCCCGATGCCTTTTCGTTATTTCATCAAACAATTGCTGTTGCCGCCCGGCATTTTTTTGTTGTTGTTGGCGTGTGCCTGGTGGTTTCGCCGTAGCCGCCCGCGCCTGGCCGGGGTGTGCTTTGCCCTGGGGCTGGGCGGGATGTGGTTGATCAGCCTGCCGGTGATGGTGCAATGGGGCGCCCGTGCGCTTGAGACAGCGCCGCCATTGGCTCGCGAAGACTGGGCCACGCTCGCCCAGCGCGCCGATGCGATTGTGGTGTTGGGCTCCGGGCGCGAGCGTGGGGACATCGCCTGGGGCAGCGACCAGCCCACCGGCGTTGGTCTTGAGCGTGAGCGTTATGCGGCGCGACTGGCCAAGGCGTCAGGGTTGCCGGTGCTGACCAGCGGCGGTTTGCATTACGGCACGCCGCCCAGTGAAGCCGAACTGATGGCCGTTTCGATGCAGGATGACTTTGGCGTCAGCGTGCGCTGGAAGGAAGAGCGCAGCCGTACCACCTGGGAAAACGCCCAGATGAGCGCCGAAATTCTGCTGCCCCAAGGCATCAAGCGTGTGGTGGTGGTGACGCAGGCCTGGCATATGCCGCGTTCGGTGTGGAGTTTTGAGAAAGCCGGTTTCACCGTGGTGCCTGGGCCGGTGGGCTTTCTGGGTGTAGACCATGGCCGGCCGCTGGGCGGGTGGATGCCGGAGGTCAAGGCGGTGTGGCAGAGCGGGCAGTTGATCAATGAAGCGGTGGGGCAGGTGGGGTATCGGTTGTTCTACCGGTAGGTGCAACACAGGAAATCAATTGTGGGAGCTGGCTCCCACAGGTCAGAGCGTTTTGGACATCCGCCCAGCCAGCAGCGCCCAGCCAAACAACCCCAGGCACACGATGATCAACGGCCACGAACGCCACTGCAGGTACGGCGTGAGGTTGTGCATCGGTACCACTTCGCCGTAAAGAATGCCGCGCTCGAACTGCGGGATCTGTGCGGTGATCTGCCCAAACGGGTTGATCAGCCCGGTCACGCCGTTATTGGTGGCGCGGATCATCCAGCGCCCGGCTTCCAGTGCACGCATCTGCGCCATTTGCAGGTGCTGCAATGGGCCGATGGAGCGACCGAACCAGGTGTCGTTGCTGATAGTCAGCAGCAGGTCGCTCTGGGCCGACAGGCCGGCAGCGAATTCCGGGTACACCACTTCATAGCAAATGAACGGCGCAATCTGATAGCCCTTGGCCTGAAGCATGGCCTGGTCTGAAGGGCCACGGGCGAAGTCCGACATCGGCAGGTCGAAGAACGCAATCAGCCCGCGCAGCATGTCCTGCAACGGCACGTATTCGCCAAACGGCACCAGCTTTTGCTTGAGATAGGTGCCGTCACCTTCGCCGACTACGGTAATGCCATTGAAGTAGCGCTTCTCATGGTGCACTTCCTGGCGAATCGGTACCCCGGTAATCAGTGCGGTGTTCCGGTCGGCGGCAAACTTGCCCATCATGCCCAGGTAGCCCTCGACCGACTCCTTGAGTACCGGCACGGCGGTTTCCGGCCATACCAGCAGGTCGACACGCTTGGAACTCAGGCTCATGTCGCGGTACAGCGCCAACTGTGCATTGAGCTGGTCGGGGTCCCACTTCATGCTTTGCTCGACGTTGCCCTGGATGGCGGCGACGCTTAGCGGTTCGCCGGAGGGCGAGGTCCAGGCGTGGTGCTTGAGCGCCAGGCCGATGGCCCAGGGGGCGACCAGCAACACCAGGCCCGCACCAATGAAGGCGTTGCGCTTGCTTGCCAGCAGGCGCGGCAGGTTGCACAGCAGGGCTGCCGTGAGTGCCAGCGCGAAGGAAATCAGCCACATTCCGCCCAGCGGCGCGAGGCCGGTCAGCGGGCCGTCGAGTTGGCTGTAACCGGAGTACAACCAGGGGAAACCGGTGAGGAACCAGCCACGAAATGCTTCCTGGCCAACCCATAACGCGGCGAAGGTCAGGGCATCCGCCAATGGTGCTTCATTGCGGCGCAGCCAGCGCGCCCACAACCAGGCGGGCAGGGCAAAGAACCAGGCGATGGCGGCGGTAAACAGCAGCATCAGGAACCCCGCCAGCAACACCGAAGCGCCGCCGAAGTGGTGAATGCTGTAGTAGATCCAGCTGGTGCCGGCGCCAAACAGGCCGAAACCGAAACACCAGCCGCGGCCCAGGGCCTGGCGGGGTGTCAGCTCCCGCAGGCCGATATAGAACAGGCCGACCGCTACCAGAGCCAACGGCCAGATATCGAACGGCGCCAGCGCCAGGGTAGTGATGGCGCCGGCCACCACGGCCAGCAAGTTACCGGGCCAGCCGGGGCGGTTCAGGCGCTGCATGTAGGGGTGGGTCATCAGCTATTTCCTGTATCGCGCCGGGCCTGCTGCGGCACAGGGCAAGGCGCGAGGAGTGTGGTTTGGTTTTTCCAAATGAACGACGAGTAACGCAGCCCTGTGTCGCAGCAGGCCCGGCCCTTCGGGTTGTCCCTGAGAGCGGGCCATACTGCGTTGCAGGCCTTGAAAAGGGAATGCCATTCCCTGCGGCCTGCGCCTTGCCTGGCCCGCTCTCAGGGGCAACGCGACACAGGAAATAGCTGATGCCCCACCCCTTCCTTAGCGGGCAATAGGTGTCAAACGGATCAGATGGATACGACGACTATCGGCATTCAAAATGCGGAAGCGATAGGCGCCAATCTCGGTGGTTTCGTTACGCTTGGGCAGATGCCCGAACGCACTCATCACCAGGCCGCCGACCGTGTCGAACTCATCGTCGGAGAATTCGCTGTCGAAGAACTCGTTGAAGTTCTCGATCGGCGTCAGCGCCTTGACCAGGAAGTCACCGCTGGGCAGCGGCTTGATGTAGCTGTCTTCTTCGACGTCGTGCTCGTCTTCGATATCGCCGACGATCTGTTCCAGCACGTCTTCGATGGTCACCAGGCCAGCCACGCCGCCGTATTCGTCGATCACAATGGCCATGTGATTGTGGTTGGCGCGAAATTCGCGCAGCAGCACATTCAGGCGCTTGGATTCAGGTACGAAGGTGGCCGGACGCAGCAGGTCCTTGATGTTGAAGCTGTCGCCATTCTCCTTGAGGATCAGCGGCAACAGGTCCTTGGCCAGCAAAACACCCATGACATCATCATGGCTTTCACCGATCACCGGGTAGCGCGAGTGCGCCGAGTCGATCACGGCCGGGAGGAATTCCCGTGGGGTCTGGGTCGCCTTGATGCTGATCATCTGCGAGCGCGGGACCATGATGTCCCGTACTTGCAGGTCAGCCACCTGGATGGCGCCTTCGACGATGGCCAGCGCTTCGCTGTCCAGCAACTTGTTCTGGTGGGCCTCGCGCAGCAGCTCCAGCAGCTCCTGGCGGTTTTTCGGCTCGTGGGCAAAAGCCTGGGTCAGTTTACCCAGCCATGACTTCTGCCCGTTGCTCGATCGGTCTTCGCTCATAGCGATTACTCTAAATCCTTTGATATGACAGTTGAGTGTTGATCAGCTTTCGTCGTCTGCGTACGGGTCGCGGTGACCCAGTTCGGCAAGCAACGTTCGTTCCAGTGCTTCCATTTCCTCGGCTTCATCATCGTCTATATGGTCGTAACCCAAGAGATGCAAGCAGCCGTGGATGACTAGATGGGCCCAATGGGCCTCAAGTTCCTTGCCTTGTTCCTTTGCCTCGCGCTCGACCACCTCGACGCAGATCACCAGATCGCCCAGCAGTGGGATATCCAGCAACTCGTCGGGTACGTCGGCGGGGAAGGACAGCACGTTGGTCGCGTAGTCTTTTTGACGCCAGGTGTGGTTCAGCTCGCGGCCTTCGGGCTCATCCACCAGACGAATGGTCAGTTCCGAATCTGCGGTGCGCTGGCGCAGGGCCAGGGTGCACCAGTGCCGGAGCTGTGCTTCGCTGGGGGCGGGCGCTTCGGTGGCAAGCTGCAGGTCTAGCTCAAGCATCGCCGCGAACATCCCTGGCCGGTGCGTCATCCTTGTGGTCGAAACGCTCATAGGCTTCTACGATGCGCTGCACCAGCGGGTGACGCACCACGTCCTTGGGCATGAAATGCGTGAAGCTGATGCCCGGCACATCCTTGAGTACCTCGATCACCTGCGCCAGCCCCGACTTGGTGCCCTTGGGCAGGTCGACCTGGGTGACGTCACCGGTGATCACGGCGGTAGAGCCGAAACCGATGCGGGTGAGGAACATCTTCATCTGCTCGACGGTGGTGTTCTGGCTTTCGTCGAGGATGATGAAGCTGTTGTTCAAGGTGCGGCCACGCATGTAGGCCAGCGGGGCGATTTCGATCACCTGGCGCTCGATCAGCTTGGCCACGTATTCAAAGCCGAGCATCTCGTACAGCGCGTCGTAGAGCGGGCGCAGGTACGGGTCGATCTTCTGGGCCAGGTCGCCGGGCAGGAAGCCGAGCTTTTCACCCGCTTCGACCGCCGGGCGCACCAGCAGGATGCGCCGCACTTGCTCGCGCTCCAGGGCATCCACCGCACAGGCGACGGCCAGGTAAGTCTTGCCGGTACCGGCTGGGCCGATGCCGAAGTTGATGTCGTTGCCGAGGATTTCCTTGACGTACTTCTGCTGATTCAAGCCGCGTGGGCGAATCATGCCTTTTTTGGTACGCAGGGCCACGCTGGCTTCGGCCACCGGGTTGTTGGCCAGGTCCTCCACGGCTGATTCCTGCAGGTACAGGTGCACCGTCTCCGGCGACAGCTCACTACCCTTGGTTTCGCGGTAGAGGCGACGCAGCAGGTTTTCTGCAGACGTGGTGTGTTGGGGTTCACCAATGAGCTCGAACTGATTGCCGCGGTTGCGGATCTCGATGCTCAGGCGTTGTTCGATCAGGCGCAGGTGCTCGTCGAACTGTCCGCACAGGTTGGCGAAACGGCGAGCCTCAAACGGCTCGAGGAGAAAACGATGGGGTTCTGCTATGGGTGCGTTCAAGGTTGCTTTTAGCCGCCCTTTGGCTGATGAGGTGAGAGAGAGAATAACGCCAGGCGCCGGTGTGCGAAAGCACTTAAATAGCCTGGCCCCACTCTCGATAACCATGAAGAACTCCTGTGGGAGCTGGCTTGCCTGCGATAGCGGTGGGTCAGTTGGCACATAGGGCACTGATACATCGCTATCGCAGGCAAGCCTGCTCCCACATTTTGATCTTCATCCGGCCCGCGAGATCAGTTGATCAGCGAGCCGCGCAACGAGTGTGGCTGCGCCGCATCGATGTGCACATCGGCAAATTGGCCGATCAGGGTCGGGTTGTCGCAGCGGAAGTTGACGATGCGGTTGTTCTCGGTGCGCCCCTGCAACTCACCCGGGTCTTTCTTCGAGTAATCGGTGACCAGGATGCGCTGGGTCGAGCCGACCATTTGTCGGCTGATTTCGAAACCCTGTTGGTTGAGGCGATGTTGCAGTGCGTTCAACCGCTCCTTTTTCAACGCCTCCGGGGTTTCGTCCAGCAGGTCCGCCGCCGGGGTGCCCGGGCGCTGGCTGTACACAAACGAGTAGGAAAAGTCGAAACCGACGTCTTCAATCAGCTTCATGGTCTGCTGGAAATCTTTCTCGGTTTCGCCCGGGAAGCCGACGATAAAGTCCGAACTGATGCAGATGCCCGGTACGGCGGCGCGCAATTTGCGCAGCTTGGATTTGTATTCCAGCGCCGTGTGGTTGCGCTTCATCGCCGACAGGATGCGGTCCGAGCCCGATTGCACCGGCAAGTGCAGGTGCTTGACCAGCTCCGGCACTTCGGCGTGGGCCTGGATCAGGCTGTCGGAAAATTCCAGCGGGTGCGAAGTGGTATAGCGGATACGTTCGATGCCATCGACGGCGGCGACCACGCGGATCAGCTCCGCCAGGTCGGCCAGGCGCCCGTCGTGGGTCAGGCCGCGGTAGCCGTTGACGTTCTGACCAAGTAGGGTCACTTCGCGCACGCCGTTTTCAGCCAGGTGGATGATTTCTGCCAGTACATCGTCAAACGGCCGGCTGACTTCTTCACCGCGTGTGTAGGGCACCACGCAGAAAGTGCAGTACTTGCTGCAACCTTCCATCACCGACACGTAGGCGCTCGGGCCGTCGATGCGCGGCTCGGGCAAATGGTCGAATTTCTCGATTTCCGGGAACGATACGTCCACCTGCGGCAGCTTGGTGACGCGTGCGGCGTCGATCATTTCCGGCAGGCGGTGCAAGGTCTGCGGGCCGAACACCACGTCGACATACGGGGCGCGGTCGCGGATCGCAGCACCTTCCTGGCTGGCCACGCAACCGCCGACGGCGATCACCATGTCCGGGTTGGCCAGTTTCAATTCACGCCAGCGGCCCAGCTGGGAGTACACACGGTCCTGGGCCCGTTCGCGGATCGAGCAGGTATTGAGCAGGATCACGTCGGCATCTTCGGCACGGGCGGTGACTTCCAGGGCCTGGTGTTCGCCCAGCAGGTCGACCATGCGCGAGCTGTCGTACTCGTTCATCTGGCAACCGTGGGTTTCGATATAAAGCTTCTTGGCCATGGGAATCGTCAACTGGTGGTAAAGAACCGCGCATTATAGGGGTCATGCCCATCGGTTCCTAGCGCTGTGCATCGGGTGCCATGCTATAGTTCGCGCCCTCTTTTATATCCCCATGTGTTCCCCGCCCACCATGACCAAACGTGAAGCTCCAATCTACAAGGTGATTTTCCTCAACCAGGGCCAGGTGTTCGAAATGTACGCCAAGCAGATCTATCAAAGTGATCTGTGGGGCTTCCTGGAAGTGGAAGAGTTCGTCTTTGGCGAGCGCACCCAGTTGGTCGTCGATCCGGGCGAAGAAAAGCTCAAGGCCCAGTTCGAAGGCGTGGTGCGCAGCTTTGTGCCGATGCATTCGATTGTGCGCATCGATGAGGTCGAACGCCTGGGTACGCCGAAGATCAGCGAAGCACGGGGCACGAGCAATGTGATGCCGTTTCCGATGCCGATGCCTGAGAAGTGATCTGCAATTAATTTGTAGGGCGTTTCCGAAACTGTCTCTCAGTGGATGGACATTTTGTTTGAAAGATAGCAAATTTTGTTTATTCAGAGAGGGCATCATGAATATACCAATAATAAGAAAACCTCGAAGTTTCCCCCGTTCAACTGCGTTTAATCACGCCACTCATTAGCGCCAAGTTCCATCACGCCGTCATTAACGAACTGACTTGTTCGGGAGTAGCCCTGTGCGCGATCCTCGCTATGACATTCTGTTTGAGCCGGTACAAATAGGCCCGGTCCGTACTCGCAATCGCTTTTATCAAGTTCCCCACTGTAATGGCATGGGCCATGTACATCCCTCGGCCATGGCCCGGATGCGCGCAGTGAAAGCCGAGGGCGGCTGGGGTGTGGTGTGCACTGAAGAGTGCGAAATCAGCCCGCTGAGCGAGTTCTCCCCTTATATAGAGGCGCGTTTGTGGGATGAGCGCGACATCCCTGCATTGGCCCGCATGTGTGAGGCGGTACACCAGCACGGGTCGTTAGCTGGGGTAGAGCTGGCATTCAACGGTTACTCGGCGCCCAACCGCTACAGTCGCGAAATTCCCTGGGCGCCTTCCAATACCCCGGTGCGCAGTTACGACCCGGTGCAGGCCCGGGCCATGAGCCATGCCGATATCCGGCAATTGCGCGCCCTGCATCGAGCCGCCGCATTGCGCGCCCGGGAGGCGGGTTTCGACATCATCTATGTGTACGCCGGCCACGACCTGAGCGTACCGTTCCATTTCCTCACGCCACGCAATAACCGGCGTACCGACGAATACGGCGGTACGCTGAAAAACCGTGTGCGCCTGTTGCGCGAGTTGATTGAAGACACTCGCGACGCAGTGGGCGATCGGTGTGCCGTAGCGGTCCGCCTGGCGGTGGACGAACAAATGGCCGACGGCCTGAGTCGCGAGGGCGAAGGTGCCGAAACCTTCTCGATGCTGGCAGACCTGCCGGACCTGTGGGACGTCAATGTCGCCGATTGGTCCAATGACAGCGTGACGGCGCGCTTTGCCGGGGAGGGTTACCAGGAGACATTCCTGCTGGGGCTCAAGGCGCTGACCAGCAAGCCCGTGGTGGGCGTCGGCCGCTTCACTTCGCCAGACACCATGGTGTCTTTGGTTCGTCGTGGCGTGCTGGACCTGATCGGCGCGGCCCGCCCTTCGATTGCCGATCCGTTCTTGCCCAAGAAGATTGAAGAGGGGCGCGCCGAGGAAATTCGCGAGTGTATCGGCTGCAATGTATGCGTCAGTGGCGATCACACCAGCACGCCCCTGCGCTGTACACAGAACCCGACCATGGGTGAGGAATGGCGACGTGGCTGGCATCCCGAGTCGGTCAACCATACGCAGCAACCCGGCCGGGCGCTGGTGGTCGGCGCCGGGCCATCCGGGCTTGAGTGTTCACGGATCCTGGGTGCGCGAGGGATGGAAGTGGCCCTGGTCGATAGCCTGCGCACCCTGGGCGGACGTGTAGCGCTGGAAGCCCGGCTGCCGGGGCTGGCGAGTTGGGCGCGGGTGATTGACTATCGACTGGATGCGTTGAGCCGTATGCCGTCGGTGGAGATCTATCGGGAAAGCCACTTGCAGGCTCAGGACGTGCTGGATTTAGCCGCTGAACATGTGTTCATTGCTACGGGTTCCCACTGGCGACGTGATGGCTTGGGACGCGCCTTGCGCCGATCCTTATCGGGCCTGGACAGCCTGCCCGTGCTGACGCCTGATGACCTGATGGCAGGGGCGTTGCCCGCTTCGCCGGTGCTGCTGTTCGATGACGATCACTATTACATGGGCAGCGTGCTGGCCGAACATCTGGTGGCGCGTGGCGTGGAGGTGATATTCGTCACCCCCGCGGCGGACGTGGCGGCCTGGACCCATAACACCCTTGAGCAGCATCGCATTCAGCGTCGTCTGATGCAGTTGAATGTCATGATCGTGCCGTCCCATACGCTGGTCAGCGTTAAGCAAGAGGGCGTTGTAGCGGGCTGCATCTACACCGAACGTACGCGGTTGATCCCAGCTGCAGCCTTGCTGCTGGTCACTTCCCGGGAGCCTGAGCAGGCGCTGTATCAGGCCTTGAACCACTCACCCGAACAGTTACAGGCGGCAGGCATCCGAACGCTCACGCTGATCGGCGACTGTGTGGCGCCCGGCACCATTGCGGCGGCGGTGTATTCAGGGCATCGCATCGCGCGTGAGTTCGATGCGCCGGAGGGCTCGCTGGTAGTGCGCAGAGAAATTCCATTTATAGAGGTGTAGTCAGTCCAACTGTTCAATCAATAACGAGGAATACAATAATGAAAAAAATACTCCTGATGTTATTCACCGCGCTCCTGATTAATACATCGTTGTTTGCCAACGATTACAACGTGATCCGTTTCGCTGCCGATCCCAACTATGCGCCCTTTGCTTATAAAGACAGCACGGGGACTTTGACCGGTTTTGAAATAGATATCGGCAATGCAATTTGTGCACGTTTGAATGTTCGCTGCCAATGGATCGAGAGTGACTTTGACGGCATGATTCCCAGCCTCAACGCCGGCAAGATCGACGCCATCCTCGCTTCAATGACCATCACTGCCGCTCGGCAAAAGGTCATCGACTTTTCCTCGGAGGTGTTTTCCAGCCCCACCGCCATGGTGATGCGCCCAGGCACTGAGCTTTCCACAGGCATGGCCGTCGGCTATTTGCAGGGCAGTACTCAGGAAGTTTATGCCCGGCAAGTGCTCGCTGGGCAGGGTATGAAGGTGGTGGCTTATGCCGATCAGGAGCAAGTGTACGCGGACCTGCTGACAGGGCGTTTGCAGGCATCGCTGCAGGATGCTCAGCAAGCACAGAGCGGATTTTTGCGTTCACCCCAAGGCGTCGGGTTTGTACTGGGGCCGCTGATTGACAGCGAGTTGATGCCGTCCAAAAGCGGCATCGGCGTCGCCAAGGGCAACCACACGTTGAAAGCGCTGTTGGATAAGGGGCTGGCTGCCCTGCACGCCGATGGTACCTATGCTCGCCTGCAAGAGCAGTACTTCCCCGGTGTGAACATGTTCAGCGGCCAATAACCGCCCTCAACGGCCAGCGAGGACACGATCATGCTACCTGCCTTCACTCAATTCGCCGCGTCCCTGGGTGGTTTTTTACCGATGTTACTGCACGGGGTCTGGGTCACCTTGCAACTGGCACTGTTGTCATTGCTGCTGGGGCTGATCCTGGGCCTGCTGGGGGCAGGTGCCAAGCTGTCCAGGGTGAGGGCATAGCGCCTGTGCGCGCAGGTGTATACCACCTTGATTCGCGGGGTACCGGACCTGCTGTTAATGCTGTTGATTTTCTACGGGTTGCAGACAGGCCTGAGTCGTCTGACCAGCGAGTTGGGCTGGGCCTACATCGATATCGACCCTTTCAGCGCCGGCGTGATCACTCTGGGGTTTATCTACGGCGCTTATTTCACCGAAACCTTTCGCGGTGCGTTGCTGGCTGTGCCCCGAGGGCAGTTCCAGGCTGCCAAGGCCCTTGGCCTGAGCTTCAGGCAGAGCTTTTTGCATGTGATATTCCCGCAGATGATGCGATTCGCCCTGCCGGGTCTGGGCAATAACTGGATGGTCTTGCTCAAGGCTACGGCGCTGGTGTCGATCATCGGCCTGGCAGACCTGGTGAAAGTGGCGCAGATGGCGGGCAAGAGCAGTCAGCAATTACTGGCTTTTCTGCTGCTGGCGGCGCTGGTCTACCTGTTGCTCAGCAGTGTTTCAAACGCAGCGTTGCGCTGGCTGGAGCGTCGGTATGGTGAAGGTGTGCAGGGATCATCATCATGATCGAGCTTATCCAGGAGTATTGGCGGCCGTTTATCTATTCCGACGGTCAACAAATCACCGGTCTGGCCATGACCTTGTGGCTGACCAGCGCCTCTTTGTGCCTGGGCCTGCTGTTGGCGTTGCCACTGTCCATCGCCAGGACGTCCGGCCGACGCTGGCTGCGCTGGCCGGTGCAAAGCTTTACCTACGTGTTTCGCGGCACACCGTTGTATATCCAGTTGCTGATCTTCTACACCGGCATCTACAGCATTGGCGCTGTTCGCGAGCAACCGTTGCTGGATGCCTTTTTTCGCGAAGCGCTCAATTGCACGCTTCTGGCGTTTGCCCTCAATACCGCGGCCTACACCACGGAAATACTGGCGGGCGCAATTCGGGCAATGCCACGCGGTGAAATCGAGGCTGCTCGTTCCCTGGGCTTCGACGGCTGGAAGTTGTACGTGCACTTGATCATGCCCTCGGCCCTGCGCCGGTCGTTGCCCTATTACAGCAATGAAGTGATCTTCATGTTGCATTCCACCACCCTGGCGTTCACGGCAACGGTGCCGGATATCCTGAAAGTCGCACGGGATGCCAACGCTGCAACCTTCCTCACCTTCCAATCCTTTGGCCTGGCCGCGGCGCTTTACTTATGCATTACGTTCACGTTGGTCGGCTTGTTCCATCTGGCTGAACGACGTTGGCTGAGCTTTCTTGATTCGAGTCGATAGGGGGCAATATGCAGGCTCACAGGCATGAACTGTTAACGGCTGTGCCAGGTACCACGCGGCATATTCATAGTTTTCATTACGGTCCGGCCAATGCGCCGAGCAAGGTTTACATCCAGGCGTCCCTGCACGCCGATGAGCTGCCGGGGATGCTGGTGTTGTGGCATCTGAAACAGCGGCTGGCGGAACTGGAGGCTGCAGGGGCGTTGCGTTGGCAGGTGGTGCTGGTGCCGGTGGCCAATCCGCTGGGGTTGGAGCAGGTGCTGATGGACGTACCGCAGGGGCGTTTCGATAACGACAGTCGAGAGAACTTCAACCGCTTCTTCGTTGACGTCAGCGAGCAGGTCGGCGACCAGGTACAGGATGTTCTGACCGATGATCCTGCGCATAACCTGCATCTGATCCGTGCGGCCCTGCGGCGAAGCCTTGTCGGGCAGATACCGGCGACCCAGCTGCACTCTCTGCGTTTGGTCCTGCAAACGCTGGCCTGTGACGCCGACAGGGTGCTGGACCTGCATTGTGATTTCGAGGCAGTGCAGCACCTGTACCTGGCGCCCGATGCCTGGCCCCAGGTTGAGCCGCTGGCGCGGTACCTGGGCGCTCGGGCCTGCTTTATGAGCCCGGACGCGGGCGGGCATTCGTTCGACGATTGCTACACCTTGTTCTGGGCACGGATGCAGGCGCGTTTTCCGGGGGCCTTTTCGGCGCCGGGTTTTGCCGTGACCGTGGAGTTGCGCGGCGTGGCCGATGTGGACCACGGGCTGGCGCGGCAGGATTGTCAGGCGTTGATCAACTATCTGACGTTGCAGGGAGGCATTGAGGGGCAAGCGCCGCCACTGCCGGCGTTATTGAGCCCGCCAACACCCTTGGCGGGGGTCGAGCCGGTGGTGAGCCCGGTGGGAGGCTTGATGGTCTTTTGCGCGCAGGTGGGGGACTACCTCGAAGCAGGACAGATCGTGGCGCAAGTCATCGACCCGATCACGGACCGAGTGATTGAGGTAGCGTGTGAGCATGAAGGGCTGTTGTATGTGCGATCAGTACGCCGAATGGCAAGCGCCGGTATGACGATTGCCCATGTAGCGGGGCCCACGGCGTATCGACAGGGCGACCTGTTATCGCCGTGATCAGGGCAGGGGGGAGAAGGGCGAGCGCCCATCGGCGCTCTGCAATTCCTGCAGGTAATTACGGAAAATCTGCCCCAGTACCTGGGTCGCCACTTCCAGTTCATCGCGCTGCATGTGCTCGGCGACCTCATCGGCGGTGTCCAGCGCGTCTTCAGCACCGTTGACCGCAGCCATTTTCAGCACGATGTAGGCCTGCACGTTATTGGCCGGTACGCCTTCGCCCTTGAAGAACATATTGCCGAGCTGGAATTGCGCCTGGGCATGGCCTTGCAGCGAAGCCTTTTCGAAGTAGCTCAACGCTTTGTTGAGGTCGACGGCCGGGTTCTTGCTGTCGTGGTAGAACTCGCCCAACTCGTATTGCGCTTGCGCATCCCCTTCATCAGCCTGTTTCTGGCACGCGCTCAGGGCTTCGGCCTGGCTGTCTGGCTGGGTATTGAGGGTGCAACGACCCATCGCTGGGATTAACAACGAGTTGCCGCCTGCCTGGGCATGTGCCAGCAGCGGCTGAAGGAGCAACAGGCAGCCCAGAACCAGGGTGCGGCCGGTGCGTTTCATGGGAATCGACTTACCTCTGACGGGGCGCGCGGACCCTCGGGGAGTCCAATAAGCGCGCATTATGAAATAAGCAGGCCTCTGCTTACAAAGTCTTTACTCGTTTTTCTGCTGCTTGGGCAAGTTATCTGCCGGATTGCAGGGCAATTCTCGAAAAAACCAGGAAATTTCTGTAAGCAAAGTAGCAAATCTGACGCTGCCTGGGGGGCAACGTCAGAACGAGGGTCACTTATTTCAGGGCGGCAAAGGCGCGTTCGGCAGCATCCAGGGTCAGTTTCAGCTCGGCTTCGCCATGGGCGATCGAGGTGAAGCCGGCTTCGAAGGCGCTCGGCGCCAGGTACACGCCGCCTTCAAGCATCAGGTGGAAGAAGCGCTTGAACAGGTCGGCATCGCTGCCCATCACGTCATCAAAGGTGACGATGTCGTCGGCGCCGCTGAAGTACAGGCCGAACATGCCACCGGCCTGGGTGGTGACAAACGGGATACCGGCGGCGTCGGCGCGCTGTTGCAGGCCATCAAGCAGGCGGGTGGTGTAGTCGGTCAGCTCGGCGTGGAAGCCCGGGCGGCTGATCAGGCGCAGGGTGGTCAGGCCAGCGGCCATTGCCAGCGGGTTACCCGACAGGGTGCCAGCCTGGTAGACCGGGCCCAGCGGGGCGATGTGCTGCATGATTTCGCGCTTGCCGCCGAAGCAGCCTACTGGCATACCGCCACCGATGATCTTGCCGAAGGTGCTCAGGTCCGGCGTGACGCCATAGTGTGCCTGGGCGCCGCCGAGGGCGACGCGGAAACCGGTCATCACTTCGTCAAAGATCAGCACCACGCCGTGCTTGTCGCACTGCTCGCGCAGGCCTTCGAGGAAACCCGGTGCTGGCGGTACGCAGTTCATGTTGCCGGCCACCGGTTCGACGATGATGCAGGCCACGTCCTGGCCGACTTCGCTGAGCATTTGCTCGACGGCGGCGATGTCGTTGAACGGCAGGGTCAGGGTGTGTTTGGCGAATGCCGCCGGTACACCGGCAGAGTTGGGTACGCCCTGGGTCAGCGCGCCGGAGCCGGCCTTGACCAACAGGCTGTCGGAGTGGCCGTGGTAGCAACCCTCGAACTTGATGATGTTGTCGCGGCCGGTGAAACCACGGGCCAGGCGGATCGCGCTCATGGTGGCTTCGGTACCGGAGCTGACCATGCGCACCATTTCCATCGACGGAACGATAGAGCAAACCAGGTCGGCCATCTCGGTTTCCATGGCGGTCGGCGCGCCATAGGACAAGCCGTGTTGCAGCTGCTGGCGCACCGCGTCGAGTACGTCCGGGTGGCTGTGGCCGAGAATCATCGGGCCCCAGGAGCCTACGTAGTCGACGTAGCGCTTGTCATCTTCGTCGGTGACGTAGGCGCCTTCGGCATGTTTGAAGAACAACGGCGTGCCGCCCACGCTCTTGAACGCACGCACGGGGGAGTTCACACCGCCGGGGATGTGTTTCTGGGCATTGGCAAACAGGGTTTCGGAACGGGACATGATGGACGTCTCTCTGAAATCAGATTTTAAGAAGGGCATTGAAAGCACGGGCGCGTCGCGTGACTTCCTGAGTACTGTCGGCGCCGAACAAACCGTGCACCACGGCCAGCAGGTCGGCACCGTGGGTCACCAGCGGTTCGGCGTTGTCCAGGGTCACGCCGCCGATCACGCAGATCGGCAGCTGCACGCGCGTGCGGGCCTCGGCCAGCATTTCAACGGTGGCGGCAGGTGCGCCGGGCTTGGTGGTGGAATTGAAGAAGCGGCCGAAGGCGACATAGCTGGCGCCTTCCTTGGCGGCCTGTTCGGCCAGTTCGATCTGGCTGTGGCAGGTAGCACCGATGATCGCCTTGGAACCGAGCAGCGCACGGGCCGGGGTCAGCGGACCATCGGTCTGCCCCAGATGCACGCCCACGCCCAGGCGCGCGGCGAGTTCGGCATCATCGTTGATGATCAATTGAGTCTTGTAGCGCGAGCACAGTTCATGCAGCTTTTCGGCTTCACGCAGGCGCCGTGCCTCGTCGCTGCTTTTGTCGCGGTACTGCAACAGTGTCACGCCGCCGTCCAGCGCCGCTTGGACGTAGGCGAGGAACTTGCCGGCCAGGAGCTGGCTGTCGGTAATGGCGTAAAGGCCACGTAGTTTCATCGGGCAAGCCCCTTGCTGTGACAAGCGATAAGTTACGAGCAGAAATCCAGCGGCAGCCGGCGCGGCACGAACTGGCCATGGCCCAGTTGCTCGGCGTCACGCAGGGTGCGCCAGGTGTAGTTGAGGGCCGATTGCACCGCGCTGGTCAAACCTTCGCCCTGGGCGATGCGCCCGGCCAGGGCGCTGGCCAAGGTGCAGCCCGAACCGTGATAGCTGCCAGGCAAGCGCTGGCAGGTAAAGGTATGGCGCGTGCCGTCGCGGCTGTACAGGCGGTTGTGCACTTCATGTTCGTCGCCATGGCCGCCGGTGATCAGCAGGTGCTTGATGTACGGCAACAGTTTCTCGGCGCATTCATCGGCAGTGCCGTCTGGCAGTTCGGCCAGGATGCGCGCTTCCGGCAGGTTGGGCGTGGCGATCAGCGACAGGGGCAACAGCCGCTCGCGCATCGCATAGCCGACTTCGTCCTTGCCCAGGCTACCGCCGCCACCGGCGCGCAGCACCGGGTCGCAGACCACCGGCAGATGCGGGTGCGCCTGCAGCAGTTCGACCACCGTATCGACCATGGCGGTGGAACCGAGCATGCCCAGTTTGACGGCTGCGACTTCGCAGTCGCCGAGCACGGCATTGGCCTGGGCCATCACCCACTCACGGTCGAGCACGCGGAAGTCGCTGACATTGACGGTGTTCTGCACGGTCAACGCTGTGACGGCCGGGGCCGCGTGGCAGCCCTGGGCGAGCAGGGCTTCGATATCTGCCTGCAAGCCGGCGCCACCACTGGGATCGTGGCCGGAGAGACAGAGGACAACAGGGCGAGAGCTGTAGATATTCATGGTGCGCGAGCTTACCACCAAACGCTTTTTGCGTGGCCGTCTGACGATGGTTGAAGTGTGAGCGCTGAAGCAGCGCTTTTCTGGCGATTGAAACAGCATGAAAATCCTCTGAAGGCCGCGATGTAGAGCCTTTCAAAAAAATAGTTCAATGGTGTCCAATGGCCTTTAATGGCTATGCTAAAGTGCATTCAAACAACTTACTGTATCGCCGGTGTACGTCTTCTCAAAAGGATGGGGGGCTTTTGACATAACCGGACAGGCCACGCTGGGGCTCTATGCGCTATTTGCTGATCTTTATATTGTGCGGGCTACCCTTGCTCGCCGGCGCCGTCGAGTTCAACCAGGACACGCGAAGCCTGCCGCTGGGCCAGGTCATGCAAGTGCTCGAAGACCCAACCGATGCCCTCACCATCGCCGATGTCAGTTCCCCCGCCTACGCCGCCCAGTTCAAGACCCATGACAAAGCCACCCTCAACGCCGGCTATTCGCGCTCGGTGTTCTGGCTCAAGGTCAACCTGCATTACAGCGCAACAGATCCCCGTGCACCGCGCACCTGGTTTCTGGAGTTGGCTTATCCGCCGCTCAATCGCCTGGACCTGTATCAGAGCGACGGCACCGGTCACTACCGCCTGACCGCCCGCACCGGCAGTGCATTACCGTTTTCCAGCCGTGAGGTGAGCCAGAGCAATTACCTGTTCAAGCTCAACTTTGCGCCCGATCAGCAGCAGACCCTGTACCTGCGCTTGCAAAGCCAGGGCTCGATCCAGGCGCCACTGACCCTGTGGGCGGGCACGGCGTACCTGGAAGAACAACCGCTGCGCTTGTATGTGCTCGGGGCTATTTATGGTGTGTTGCTGGGCATGCTGATCTACAACCTGTTCATTTACCTCAGCGTGCGCGACACCAGCTACCTCTATTACATCCTCTATATTGCATCGTTCGGCTTGTACCAGCTGTCGGTCAATGGCGTCGCGGTGCAGTACTTCTGGCCGAACAACCCGTGGTGGGCGAATGCGGCGGTGCCGTTCCTGATCGGATCGGCGGCATTGTTCGGCAGCCTGTTTGCTCGCAGCTTCCTGCACACCGTGCAGCACAGCCGCTGGATCGACCGGATCCTGCTGGCGCTGGCAGCCTGCGGCGGCGTGGTAATGGCGCTGGCGCTGTTGACCAGCTACGCCGTGGCCCTGCGCCTGGCCACCGGCCTGGCGCTGGTGTTCACCGTGACCATCTTTGTCGCCGCGATCAAGGCCTGGTATTGCGGGCAGCGCATGGCGCGCTACTTCATCATCGCCTGGTCGGCGTTCCTGCTGGGCGGAGTGGTCAATACGCTGATGGTGCTGGGCTACCTGCCCAACGTGTTCCTGACCATGTACGCCAGCCAGCTCGGCTCGGCCATTGAAGTGGCACTGCTGTCCCTGGCCCTGGCCGACCGCATCAACGGTATGCGCGAACAGCAGGCGCAAATCCTCCTCGACGCCAGTCAGAAGCTCGAAGCGCTCAACCAGCAACTGGCCCGCAGTAATCGCCTCAAAGACGAGTTCCTCGCCACCCTGACCCACGAACTGCGCACGCCGATGAACGGGGTGATTGGTTCCCTGGAATTGATGCAGACCGTGCCGTTGGGCGAGGACCTGGCGCAGTACCAGCAAACCGCCGCGGGCTCGGCGCGGGACATGATGCGCATGGTCAACGGTATCCTCACCCTGACCGAGTTGCAGGCCGGTCGGATGGTGGCCCAGCCGCAAGCGTTCAGCCTGCGCGGTGTGCTCGACACCTTGCGCCAGCAGTTCACCCCCAGCGCGCAGAGCAAGGGCCTGGCGTTTTCCATTGATGTTGCCGATGAGTTGCCGGACCGGGTGATCGGCGATGCCGACAAACTGCTCCAATGCCTGGATTGCCTGCTGGACAACGCATTCAAATTTACCCAACTCGGCGCTGTGCGCTTGCGCGTGGTCGGGGTGCCCGAAGGGGAGGGTGCATTGCACCTGAGCTTTATTGTGACCGACACCGGTATCGGCTTCGCCTTTCTCGATGAAGCCACGCTGTACCAGCGCTTCTTCCAGCTTGATGGCTCGATGACTCGCGAATACGGCGGCCTGGGCATTGGTTTGGCGATTTGCCGGCAGTTGATCGAGCTGTTGGGTGGGCGCCTGACCCATCATTCGGAGCCGCGCAAGGGCAGCCGTTTTCAGTTGGAGGTGGACGTCAGCGTGGTGCCTGCGCAACCCAAGCCGAGCGGGCAAGCGCAGCCCAGGCAGCGTGCGCCCCAGGATTGCACTGTGTTGCTGGTGGACGACAACAGCGTCGGCCAGTTGGCGGTGCGTGGCATGTTGCTCAAACTCGGCTACCGGGTGAAAACCGTAGATAACGGCCCGGCGGCACTCGCGGCATTACAAGGCAATCGCTTCGATGCGGTGCTGCTCGATGTACCTGAGGGCGGCTTCTCATTGTGCTGTCAGATTCGTGCACTGCCCGACTGTGGTGAGTTGCCGGTGATCGCCTTGAGTAGCTCAAGTGATGGACCAGAGCGTGAACGCTGCCATGGCATCGGCATGACTGATCGCCTGGCTAAACCGGTGCGGTTCGAAGCCCTGCAAGGGGTGCTGGAGCGTCGCGTGTTGCGCTTGAGTGAGGGCGAAAGCGCCGGGCATTCGGCGGGTATGCCACTGTTTTAAGCGTGAGGTCGGTGCTTAACTGAATTCAAGGCCCCTCTTTCACGTGGCCTTTTTCCAGGAGGCCCGTCATGAACCTGCATCAGTTTGCCGAAACCCACGACGTCACCAATCAGCCACCGTCCCTGGACGGCACCAACCTGTATCGCATCGACTTGCCCCTGCAGCAATGGTCGCGTCGCTTTGGCGCCGGCTGGGCCGAATCGCGTATCGATGCTTACGGCGCGCTGGCCGGAGGGCCGTTGATGGCAGCCGGGTTCCTGGCCAACCAGAACAAACCGGTGTTCAGCAGCCATGACCGTTATGGTCATCGCATTGACCTGGTGGAGTTTCATCCGGCTTATCACGAACTGATGCGCACTGCCGTTGAGCATGGCCTGCCGTCGCTGCCCTGGGCTCACCCGCAGGCCGGCGCCCATGTGGCCCGTGCGGCAATGACCTACCTGCACAGCCAGGCCGAGGCCGGCACCGGTTGCCCGCTGACCATGACCTTCGCCTGCGTTCCGGCCTTGCGCCTGCAACCGGACCTGGCAGATCACTGGTTGCCGAAAATCCTTTCGACCCAATATGACCCACGCAACGTCGGCATTGCCCACAAGGCTGGTGCCACCATCGGCATGGCCATGACCGAGAAGCAGGGCGGCACCGACGTGCGGGCCAACACCACACGCGCTTATCCGGTGGGCGCGGGTGGGCCCGGCCAGGCCTATGAACTGGTGGGCCACAAGTGGTTCTGCTCGGCACCGATGTGCGATGGCTTCCTGACCCTGGCCCAGACCGACAAGGGCCTGACCTGTTTCCTGCTGCCCCGGCACCGCCCGGATGACACGCGCAACGAGTTCTATATCCAGCGCTTGAAGAACAAACTCGGCAACTGCTCCAACGCGTCCAGCGAAGTGGAGTTTCGCGGCGCCCTGGCCTGGATGGTCGGTGAAGAAGGCCGGGGTGTGCCGACCATCATCGAAATGGTCGCCATGACCCGCTTCGACTGCATGGTCGGCTCCAGCGCCTTGATGCGCCAGGCGCTGACCCAGGCCAGCCATCACTGCGCGCACCGCCTGGTCGGTGGCCGCGTGCTCAACCAGCAGCCGCTGATGCAGAACGTCCTGGCCGACCTGGCATTGGAGAGCGAAGCGGCCCTGGCCTTGAGCCTGCGCATGGGGCGCGCCCTGGATCATCTTGATGATGCGCAGGAAGCCAAGTTCGCTCGGCTGGTCACGGCGGTGGGCAAGTATTGGATCTGCAAGCGAGCGCCCGCGATGATCAACGAAGCCGCCGAATGCATGGGCGGCGCCGGGTATGTGGAAGACAGCATCTTGCCGCGTCTTTACCGTGAGGCGCCGGTAAACTCGACATGGGAAGGCTCCGGCAATGTGCAATGCCTGGACGTACTCCGCGCGTTGTCCAAAGAGCCGGGCGTGCTGGAGGTGCTGTTTGTTGAGTTGGGAGATGGCCATGGTGACAAGCAACTGGCGCGGCATATCGAGCAGTTGAAGTCGGCGTTTATGGACACCCAGGACATTCAGTACCGTGCGCGGCAGTTGACCGAGGATATTGCCGTGGCGTTGCAGGCCAAGTTATTGCTGGAGGCAGGAAATGCGGCGGTCAGCGACGGGTTTATCGCCAGCCGGTTGGGCGAATCGTCGGGGCGGGTATATGGCACCTTGCCGCGTGGGGTGGATGTAGAAGCCATAGTCGCGCGCTCAACCCCGGCATCTCCCATATTTTAAGGTGCATTCCAATCCGGTTGTTTCGGTCAGGCCGGGATACAGGCAAGATAAAGGCCTGCAAGTCCAGAACACAGGATGCTTACCGTGACCGAAGCTTTTGTTGTCGTTAAAACCGCCGAAGAAGCCGTGGACCGGCTGGCGGCTCTGCATGAGCAAGCCACCGGCGCGCTCAATCAAGCCCTCAAGCAATACCTCAAGGACCGCGTCGAGCCCGACGCCGCACAACGCGCACTGTTTCGCTACCCGGAACTGCGCCTGACCTACCACTGCCATGGCGAAGTCCCACAGACCACCCGTGCATATGCCAAGGTGCAACTGCCGGGTACCTACAGCGTCACCGTGACCCACCCCGCCGCGTTTCGTAAGTATCTGCTGGAGCAATTGGTGCCGCTGATGCACGACTTCACCGTCACGGTGGAAGTGGGCGTCAGCCAGCAGAACATTCCGTACCCGTACGTGGTGGAGCAGGGCGACGAACTGGCTGGCTCCGGCGTGACCGCCGCGACCCTGGCCCGCGTATTCCCCAGTACCGACTTGTCCGCCGCCACCGACGGCATTGCCGATGGCCTCTACGACTGGGAAAACACCGACCCGCTGCCCCTGGCATTGTTCGACGCGGCGCGCGTGGACTTTTCCCTGCGCCGCCTGGTGCATTACACCGGCAGCGATTGGCGCCATGTACAGCCGTGGATCCTGCTGACCAACTACCACCGCTACGTTGACCAGTTCATCCTGCACGGCCTGGAACAACTGCGCAGCGACCCGCGTTTTATCCGCATGGTGCTGCCGGGCAACGTGGTCATCGACAAGAGCATGGACCACGGCGAAGCCTCGGCGATTGCCGCCGGCGTGGTCTGGCATCGCTACCAGATGCCGGCGTATCACCTGCAAGCCAGTGACGGCCACGGCGTGACCCTGGTGAACATCGGCGTGGGCCCGTCCAACGCCAAGAACATCACCGACCACCTGGCCGTGTTGCGCCCGCACTGCTGGCTGATGATCGGCCACTGCGGCGGCTTGCGCCAATCCCAGACCATCGGCGACTACGTACTGGCCCACGCCTATATGCGCCGTGACGGGATTCTTGACCGCGTGGTACCGCCGAACATCCCGATCCCGGCCCTGGCCGAGGTGCAGTTGGCGCTCCAGCAAGCGGCGGCCCACGTCACTGGCGAAAAAGGCGAAGAGCTGAAAAAACGCCTGCGCACCGGTACCGTGCTGACCTATGACGACCGTAACTGGGAATTGCGCTGGGCTCAGGAACGGCCGCTGATCAACCTGTCCCGCGCCGTGGCCGTGGACATGGAAAGCGGCACCATCGCCGCC
This sequence comes from Pseudomonas sp. OST1909, assembly GCF_015277575.1. Classification (NCBI taxonomy): domain Bacteria; kingdom Pseudomonadati; phylum Pseudomonadota; class Gammaproteobacteria; order Pseudomonadales; family Pseudomonadaceae; genus Pseudomonas; species Pseudomonas sp. OST1909. Next base: position 5,694,026 of record NZ_CP063780.1, on the reverse strand, counting down.
CAGGGTTACCGTTTGCGCGTGCCTTACGGCACCTTGTTATGCGTATCCGACAAACCCTTGCACAGCGAGATCAAGCTGCCGGGTTCGGCCAACGCGTTCTACGAGCGTGCGGTCAGCCAGCACTTGAAGATCGGCATAGAGGCGGTCGACCTGTTGCGCACCGAACTCAACTCGTTGCACTCGCGCAAACTGCGCAGCTTCGACGAGCCGCCGTTCCGCTAAGCGGTTGGGATGGTCATTTGGCGGTCAGGCCACTAGCATTGTCGGTCCTGACCGTTAGATGTTCCTTTGCCATGTCCCGTCCTACCCGTCCCGATTCGCGCCGCCCAGGCGTGAAACCTTCGCAGCCTGTTCGGCGTGTCGCCAAGGCGCCACCGGCCGAGCCGAAGCTGATCCTGTTCAATAAGCCGTTCGATGTGCTGACCCAGTTCAGCGACGAAGGCGGTCGCGCGACCCTCAAGGATTTTATCGACATTCCCGGTATTTACCCGGCCGGGCGCCTGGACCGTGACAGCGAAGGCTTGCTGCTGTTGACCAACGATGGCCAGCTTCAGGCGCGCATCGCCGACCCCAAGCACAAGCTGGCGAAAACCTACTGGGTGCAGGTGGAAGGCGAGCCGACCGAAGAACAGCTGCAACGCCTGCGCGATGGTGTCGAACTGAACGACGGCATGACCTTGCCTGCCGAGGCCCGTCAGTTGGATGAGCCGGCATTATGGCCGCGCAACCCGCCGGTACGTTTTCGTAAAAGCGTGCCCACCCATTGGCTGGAATTGGTGATTCGAGAAGGGCGCAACCGTCAGGTACGGCGCATGACCGCCGCGGTGGGCCTGCCGACGCTGCGCCTGGTGCGTGTGCGCATTGGTGACTGGTCTATCGACGGCCTGGATCAAGGCCAATGGAAAGCAGTACCGGCGCGCCTATAAAGCGCCGGACTCGATCAAGCCGATCACCACGCTCTTGATGATGAACGCGGCCACGCCCAGGCCCAGCACGAAAAACAGAATGAATGAGCCAAAGCGCCCGGCCTTGGATTTCTTCGCCAGGTCCCAGACGATGAAGCCCATGAAAATGATGAGGATAGTGACCAGGCCGGTCATCATCCATTCTTCAAACAGGGCGGGGTCGATGTTGTTCATGGGGCTCTTCCAGCAAGACAAGCGAGCAGTATACGGCAGCGTTACAGACGCAACATTGACCTGAGTCGAAGCACAATCCAAATGTGGGAGGGGGCTTGCTCCCGATAGCGGTGGGTCAGTTGATAAATAACTGACTGACACTCAGTCATCGGGAGCAAGCCCCCTCCCACATTTGAATCTCTGTGTTCTCAGGTGCGCAGGTGAGTCAGGGGCAGTTCGGTGCTGTTGAGTACCTGGTTGAGCACAAAGCTGGAACGCACGCTGGTCACGCCTTCGATGCGGGTCAGATGGCCCAGCAGCAGTTTCTGATAGTGATCCATATCCGGTACCACGACCTTTAGCTGATAGTCCGCATCCATCCCGGTCACCAAACTGCACTCCAGCACTTGCGGCAGGGTGCGGATGGCGGCTTCAAAATTCTCGAAACGCTCCGGCGTGTGCCGGTCCATGCCGATCAATACGTAGGCCGTAAGGCTCAGGCCAAGCATCTTGCGATCCAGCAGGGCGACCTGGCGGGCGATATAGCCGTCGTCTTCCAATTGCTTGACCCGGCGCGAGCAGGGCGAAGGCGACAGGCCGATGCGTTCGGCCAGCTCCTGGTTGGAGATCCTCGCGTCGCGCTGCAATTCCGCCAAAATACTCAGGTCGTATCGGTCAAGCTTGCTCATTGGGTTAGCCTTTGTCGTAACTATTGCGGTGAATTATCCATGAAGGGTTAAAAATTGCGCAAGCACTGTTTATTGACGCAATCTTCGCAATCATCTGTCCGCCCGGCACGCCTATGATTACCAACAGAATCACCGCCTGGACAACAGTCCACAGCAGCGCGCCCAATCAGGCCCGCTGCGGCCGCCGCCCCAGCAGGGTTGAGCCGGCCTCCAGGCTGCACACTGTCCACAAGACGGCGTGAGGTGAGCCAACGTCAAAAGCGTTGAGCACGGACGAAATTCTCAAGGGGTGGCCGACGGGTCACCCCTTTTCTTTTGCCTTGAGAAAATAGTGCCCACGACTGATAACCTGCGTGAGAACCGGGTGAGGCTTTTCCAGTCTCATGTGTAGGCCCTAATCCGCAGTGAGGAAAAGCATGAAGCGCATCTGGCGTATGGCAGGTGTTGGTTTGCTGGTGGCAAGCGTCGGCACGCAGGTAATGGCCGACGAGCGCGATAACTCACCGGGCCCGGGTCAACGGCCTGAGCACAATCAGCCACGTCCACAAAACCCGCAGGATGATCGCGGCGGCCAGCACGAGGGTGGCCAATGGCAAGGTCGCCCGCAAGGTCATGAGCCAGGGCGACCTGCACCGCAACCTTCCAATAACCTGCCGATCCAGGGCCGGCCCGATACGGTGCGCCAGACCCAGGAACCGCGCCAGGGTTATTACCGTGATATCCCCAGGCGCCCCGATGACAATCGGCATTGGGAGGCTGGCGGCCCCGGTTCGCGTCCGGGTAACGATCGCCCCGGTGATAACCGCTGGCCAGGCCGCCCCGACGGGCATGGCAACGGCTGGGGCCCGGGCCCGCAATATCGCCCTGGTTATGTCATCGACCGTTTTCCCGACCGCAATTACCGCGTGCCTTACCGTGGCCAGGACTATTTTTTCTCCGGCGGCTACTGGTATCGCCCCCAAGGCCCACGCTACGTGGTGGTGACGCCACCCTATGGCATCCGCGTGCATTACCTGCCGGACTATGCGCGTGAAGTATGGGTAGGGGGCTCGCTGTTGTTCCTCGCCGCTGGCGCGTACTACGCCTATGAGCAAAGCACCCAGCAATACGTGGTGGTGCAGCCTCCTGCGCAAGTGCCATCGCCCCAGCCGGCGCCGCAAGGCAACGGCTATGACGTAGTGGCCTACCCTGCCAACGGCCAATCGCCGGCGCAGGTGCAGCAGGACGGCTACGACTGTTATCGCTGGGCGGCGCAGCAAAGCGGCTTCGACCCGCGCACCGTCACCTACGCCCCGGACCCGGCGGTGGTGCAAACCTACCGCCAGGCCCAGGGCAACTGCCTGGGCAGTCGTGGGTATCAGGTGCAGTACTAGGTTTTGTTGCCGGTGACCACTTCCAGCGGGTCGGCGTGCACCAATACTTCGGCTTTCGGGTATTCCCGGTGAATGGCGTCGGCGGCCTGGTCGCTGATGCCGTGAGCTACCGACAGCGTCAATTCCCCCGGCAACTCCAGGTGCAGCTGCACAAACCAGTGGTTGCCGGAAACCCGCGTACGCAAGTCGTGGGCACCCAGCACGCCGGGTACGCCACGAGCCAGTTCCAGCATGTGCTGGCTGACATCTGGCGGTAACTCTTCGTCCATCAACACCGCAAAGCTTTCCCGGGCGATCTGGATCGCGCTCCACAGAATGTAGGCGGCGATACCCAGGCCAAACCAGGCGTCGACCTGATGAAAGCCAAAACCGGCCAACACCAGCGCAATCAGGATGCTGCCATTGAGCAGCAAGTCCGAGCGGTAGTGCAGCGAGTCGGCGCGCACCGCGTTGGAGCCGGTCTCGCGCACCACGCGGTGTTGCAGCATCAGCAGGGCCACAGTCAGCGCCAGCGACAGGATAATCACGCCAATGCTCAGCCACGGTGCGCCGACCGGCTCCGGATGCTTGAGCCGTTCAAAGGCCTGGAGTGCAATCAGCACCGCACTGCCGGCGATAAACAAGGCTTGCGCCATGCCCGCCAGCGACTCCGCCTTGCCATGCCCATAACGGTGATCGTCATCGGCCGGGCGCAAAGCGTAATGCACGGCCAGCAGATTCAACAGCGAGGTCACGCCGTCGAGCAGCGAGTCGGTCAGCCCGGCGAGCATACTCACCGAGCCGCTGAGCCACCAGGCGATGGCCTTGGTGATAATCAGCACACAGGCCACGCCCACCGAGGCGCGGGTGGCCAGGCGCAAAAGCCTGGCGTGTTCGGGGCTGCTGGTCATGGGCTGTCCTTACGCGGCGGGCTGCAGGCCCAGGGACGCGAGTTGTTGCACACTGCCCTTGAACTGGATCAGGCGCGGATCGTCCAGCGGCAAGCTGCGGCCGGTTTCCTTCTCAATGATGCTTTGCAGCTTGGCATTGTCGACCTTGCCGTCGGCGCCGATGGCTTCGTGCAATTTCTCGGGCGCGACCTGGGCGGTCTTGCCGGGTTCGTAGTAGATCGCGCCCGTGGCGAAGTCGACGCCAAACGCGATCAGGCCCGGGATCACGTAGAACAGCAGGCCGACGGCGTCGAGCACGGCAATGGCTGGGTCGATCTTGCCGTCGATCTGGCCACGGCGGTCGGGGTAGAAAATCGAGCCGCAGGCGGTGAGTTGGCTCAGCAGGGTGACGGCGAGGACACCGCCGATGACGCGGGAAGCGATACGCATGAAAAAGTCTCCTGAACACGATTTAAGGGTGACTATAAGCCAGATCTGCCAAACGCTTATGAACCAATGTGGGAGCTGGCTTGCCTGCGATAGCGTCGGTTCGGGGAATACAGCGGTGACTGTCACACCGCTATCGCAGGCAAGCCAGCTCCCACCTTTGACTGCATTCCCAGTCCAAAGAGTGGGTATTTTGAGACCAGCATCGGCATCCGGCAGTTCGCCGTTATACTCGCCGTCCTGTCTGGACGCCAATGGTGTTCAAGCTTTTCTGTTTGCAGACGAAACACTGTGCAGTTTACAAAAATCAAGGAAGGATGATGACTGAAGAGCAGCAGGCAAACACACTTTATAACCGGACTTTTTGTGAAGATCTGAAAGCTTTTTTCGTCGAATACTCCAGTTTGTTCCTGGTGTATTTGTTGTTTTCCATGGCGTTGATTTACTGGGGCACTTGTCTGAAACCCGAAGTTGGCGAGCTCTTGAACAAAGCTTACGGTGAAGGACTGGCACCTATTTCTATCGCAGTACTAATGGTCATAACCTGTCTGATCATCGGTATCACCCGTCTTATTGCACCCGTTTCATATGCAGCAAAGGAGCATTGGCTGGTGATCATGGCCTTGGCCCTGACGAAATTCATGATCAGCTTGATGGTTACTTATTACGCTTACCTGTTGGGGTTTCTTGCTGCCTGCAGGTTGCTTGAATTTCCCGTCGACATTGTGCTGTGGAAAGGGGCTTTTATTTTTCCGCTCTTTATATTTTTCATCCACTGGGCTGCGCCGCGAGTGTTCTTTGACTCGTTTCATTCAAATGTCGATTTGGATATTGTTTTAAGTCTTGGGACCCTTGGCGTCGGGGCCATCGTGGTTTTTGTGTGTCTCTATCAAAAACCTGAAGAGAGCTCCGACGAAAAGCAGGACGTCAACTCGATGGTCATGTGTTGGTATGGACGACCCCTACATTAGGCAGTCGCCGGATCGGTTACGCCTCTTAACTGCGCGGATTGCCAGAGAACCCTTATGAATTCGTTGCCGATCGATGATGTTTTACCCGCCCTGCGTGACGCCTTGGCGCATCGCCATGAAGCCGTGCTGGAAGCGCCGCCCGGTGCCGGTAAAACCACCCGCGTGCCGTTGGCCTTGTTGCATGAGCCGTGGCTCGCCGGGCAAACCATCCTGATGCTCGAACCCCGGCGCCTGGCCGCACGGGCCGCCGCCGAAAGACTGGCCAGCGAACTGGGCGAAAAGGTCGGAGAGACCGTGGGCTACCGCATTCGTCTGGACAGCAAAGTCGGCCCCAACACGCGTATCGAGGTGGTGACCGAAGGCATCCTCACTCGCCGCCTGCAGGACGACCCGGCATTGGATGGCGTGGGCCTGTTGATCTTCGACGAATTCCACGAGCGCAGCCTCGACGCCGACCTCGCGCTGGCCCTGAGCCTTAACGGGCGCGAGCTGTTTCGCGACGACCAGCCGCTGAAAATCCTGCTGATGTCCGCCACCCTCGAAGGCGAGCGCCTGGCGGGCTTGCTGGATGACGCGCCGATTCTGCGCAGTGAAGGGCGCATGTTCCCGGTGCAGATGCGCTGGGGCCGGCCGTACCAGGCCGGTGAGTTTATCGAGCCGCGCGTGGTGCAAACCGTCCTCGAAGCCCTGCATGACGAGACCGGCAGCGTGCTCGTATTTTTGCCGGGGCAAGCGGAGATTCGCCGGGTCAACCAGCAACTGGCCGAGGCCCTGGGTGATCGCCCGGATGTGCTGTTATGCCCCCTGCACGGTGAGCTGGACCTCAACGCCCAGCGCGCCGCCATCGACCCGGCGCCGGCCGGCAAGCGCAAAGTAGTGCTGGCCACCAACATCGCCGAGACCAGCCTGACCATCAACGGCGTGCGCGTGGTGATCGACGCCGGGCTGGCGCGGGTGCCACGTTTTGACCCGGGCAGCGGCATGACGCGCCTCGACACCCAGCGCATCTCCCGTGCCAGCGCCACCCAGCGCGCCGGTCGGGCAGGGCGGTTGGAACCGGGGGTGTGTTATCGGTTGTGGTCCGAAGACCAGCATGACGGTTTGGCCGCCTATGGCAGTGCGGAAATTCTCGCCGCCGACCTGGCCGGGCTGGCCTTGCAACTGGCGCGCTGGGGCGTGACACCCAGCCAGTTGGTTTGGCTGGACATCCCACCGACTGCCGCCTATGCCCAGGCTCAGGAGCTGTTGCAACGCCTGGGTGCATTGAACGAAGCAACCCTCACCGCCCATGGCCAGAAGATGGCCGAGCTGCCGGCCCACCCGCGTATTGCCCATCTGTTATTGCGTGGCCAGGACCTGGGGCTGGCTGCCATGGCCTGTGACGTGGCAGCCCTGTTGGGCGAGCGCGATATCCTGCGCGGCGGCGGTGCCGACTTGCACAGCCGCCTGGCGTTGATGGCCGGTGAAGAACGCGCACGCGGCACTCAGGGTGGCGTGCAGCGCGCCAAGCAGTTGGCACGGCAATACCGTGGCTACCTGCGCGGCAAGGCGACCCAGCCGGTGGACAATCCCGACCACCCGCGCTGGCTAGGCGCCTTGCTGGCACTGGCCTACCCGGATCGCGTCGCCCAGCAACGTCGCCCCGGTGGCGCTGAATATCGCCTGGCCAATGGCCGCGCGGCGCTGTTCGCCGAAGCCGACAGCCTGATGAAACAACCCTGGCTGGTGATCGCCGACCTGGGCAGCCGCCAGGGCCAGCGTGAAGAACGCATCTACCTGGCGGCAGATTTTGACCCGGCGTTGTTCGACACGGTGCTGGCCGAGCAAGTGTGCAATGTCGACCAACTCGACTGGGACGAACGCGAAGGCGTCTTGCGTGCCGAGCGCCAACGCAAAGTCGGTGAACTGGTACTCAGCCGCGAACCGTTGACCGGCCTCGACGAATCCGCCCGCAGCCAGGCGCTGGTCAACCTGGTACGCCGCAAAGGCCTGGAACTGCTGCCCTGGACTCCGGAACTGCGTCAGTGGCAAGCCCGTGTGATGCTGCTGCGCCAACTCGATGCGGGCAACACCAGCGAGTGGCCCGACATCAGCGACAAGGCGCTACTGGCCAGCCTCGAACACTGGTTGATGCCTTACCTGGGCAAGGTCTCGCGCCTCAGCCATTTCGCCAACCTGGATATTTCCAGCTACCTGCACAACCTGTTGCCCTGGCCATTGCCCCAACGCCTGGAAGAGCTGGCGCCGCAGCATGTGAAAGTGCCGTCGGGGTCATCGGTACGCCTGGACTACAGCGAGCAGCCGCCGATTCTGGCGGTGCGCTTGCAGGAATTGTTCGGGCTGGCAGACACCCCGTGTATCGCCGGCGGGCGCCTGGCCGTGAAGTTGCACCTGCTGTCCCCGGCGCGGCGGCCGGTGCAGGTCACGCAGGATCTGGCGAACTTCTGGCGCAGTACCTACGCCGAGGTGAAGAAGGATTTGAAGGGGCGGTATCCGAAGCATTACTGGCCGGATGATCCGTTGGTGGCCGAAGCCACAGCACGGGCAAAACCTCGAGGCACCTGAGCAGTAATGGCAGCGCGCCATTAGCCCATCCGCCCTAATTGTGCCTGTCCGAGCCGCCTCCTAAAGTGGCGGCCCGAACAATAACAAGTTGCTGCCTGGCAACGTGTACCCAAGGAACGGAACTGCCCATGTCATTTCTCTTCGAGTTCAAGAAGTTGATCTTCTTGTCGGCTGCGCTGCTGTTTGCCTCCAATTCGGCAAATGCCGAAGAGCCCAATCCGATTGGTGACTGGTGGATTATCTACGGCAACGGCGTGGCCCAAAAAAACATCATGTACGTCGCCGATGCCACGTCGGTAGTGCCTTCTGAAAAAACTAAAGGCGCGACCATGGTCGCGGTGACCCTGGTTTATGAAGAGCCCGGCAAGCCAATGATCGACGTGTACAACCTCGAAGCCCAGTGCTCTACGGGCAAAGTGCGCTTTATCAATGGCCAATCCGTCGAGCGTCTGGCTTACACCCTGCGCCATCTGAAAGTTGCCAATCAATGGCAAACCCCGAAAGAGTTCTGGGTACAGCAAGCGCTGAAGTTTGCCTGTGCGCCGGGCAGTCGAGCTAAAAACGACATGGCCGCCGTGGGCAAGATGGAATACCTGCAGATGATCGAGATGCTGCAGCAGATGTTCTTCAAACTCGCACCGATTCAGGAAAAGAGCCAGATGATGGACAACATCGACAGCCTGCTCGAACTGAATAAATAAGCCTGGACAGCCAATGACTTACATACGCTTATTGTTAACCACTCTGTTGGCCGTCTTGCTCTTGACTGGCTGTTCCACTATTGCGCAAAGCCGCTGGGAAGGGCGTGATATGCAGGAAGCGCTGGACTTGTTCGGCAAACCCGATTCGATGAAAAAGGAACTCGGTTCGAACGGCGAACCCTTGGCGGTGCTGACCTGGTACAAGTCCGCGAGCTGGACCACCACCGAAGCGGCCGGGACATCAATGACCCATACCGGTAATGGCATGGTGTACACCGAACACTATCAACAAGTCGGGCACAGTTCCGATTGCAAATTGCAGGCGAAGATCAATCAACAAAAGAAGATTGCGCAGTTCCTGATCGAAGATGGACGAATTCTTCATGGCAAGTGCACCAATGTCAGGTATGTCCCCGGTTATATTCCCCCAGGAATGTGAGCGGTCTTCGCGGTCAGGGGCCTTGTGCCGTCATGGTGTATTGGGGCCAGAGGGGCGTGGTTGGCTTTTGAATGTCAATGTTTTCCCGTCTGAGCTCCCTTCGCTATGCGCCGTGGTGTGTCAACCCTCTATAAAATCCCCTTTCCAAATGTCAATCCGTCATAGCGTGATTGACAGTCAACGGTGTTTCTCACGCAAACCTCATAAGCCCGGTAAGTCAGGGGCTACAACGCTGTCAATGTCGAAGGTGCTAGGTGGTACGAAGCATTACTGGCCGGATGACCCGTTGGTGGCCGAAGCGACGGCCCGGATCAAACCCAGAAAGCCTTGAGTGTAAGTAACTCCCCAGTCGTTTTGATGACTGGGGGGTTACCTGAAAGCGTTGAATCACAGCAAGGAGGTTGTCTTGAAGGGCTTAAAGCGCTTCAAGTGCACTGTCAAATTGCTTATGCGCGTCTGGCAGCGATTTGCTCGCTTGGGCGTGGATGCCGCAGGTGTACTCGATAAACGAATGCCCGGCGGTTTCAGACTGGGCAATATTGTAGTTCTGAAAGGGCAGCATGGCCCTGCGCACCGGCGACTGATCCAGGATGTTCTTGAATGTGGTGCTCGCGTCATCAGCGATCCACAGCCTTCTTACTTTTCTCTGCTGGTTGCCATCGATGAATTTATGCCGGGCATGCAGGACCCGCAGGTTATCCATCACCAGAATGTCCCCTGGCTCAAGGCTGATGGGGGTAATGTAACGCTCGTTGGTGGAGTAGTGGGTCTGGATGTATTTAAACGCCGCGTTGGCCCATTCGGGGATAAACGCAGTGCTGTCATACCGGTAGCGAATTCTTAACGTTTCGTCATCGATTTTTTCAAAGACGGCGCAATCGATGGACAACAAGTCGTCGCGGCAGTAAGTGACACTGCCGCTGGTCATCAATATTTTTAATGTCTCGGCGTTATTGGCAAGCAGGTCATTGTAGATTTTCTGCCCATCCACCAGGAAGTTGTCGCCGCCAAATTCAGGTTTTGAAACGCACTGGAGAATGACGAATTTGGGTGGCGTGATTTTTTTCGCAGTGCCCTCTACGTAGGCGATGCCATTCAAGAACGACCCATCGGTATGCGGGAAAAAATCGCTCGACAGTTCGCCATGATAATCATCCTTGAAACGTTGCCAGTCCTTGTTGATCGGTTCGCCACCGCCCACCACGCCATGTTCATCGGACTTGGTATGAAACTGAATCAGCCCGAACTTGCCGGCGGTCTCTCTAAAGGCTTCCAGAGAGTGGTCTTGGGGCTTGATAACGCAATATCCATGCTCTTTCAGAAACGTTGAGATTTCTTTGGTTTCAAAAAAATCAAACTTACGTATGCTCATTTCACGCTCCTTGTTTTATTGGAAGAACTTTTTACAGGCCGTTGAAAAAATGATCGAAGATCATCTTCAAACCAAAAAACGTCACCCCTGCCTTTAACAGCATTGCGCCGACACGCTGCGATATACGGTCTCTGAGAAAGCCGCCCAGGTACGAACCCAATGTAGAGGCGGTAATCATGATGATGATCAGGTTGGCGTAATCCATGAACGCGAAACCTGCAATAACAAAGGCGGCGACCTTGAGCCCGTGCAGTACGCTCATTTGCATGGCGTGGGTGACAATTACTTCGTTTTTATTAATATTCATCTTCATCAGGATGGGCTGCGATATCAAACCGGTTACGGCCACGAACAGTGAAAGAAAGGTTTGAAAAAAGCCCACCAGGGCAAAGTTTTTAAATATAAAACCCAGGCGTGCGACGATCTTGGTCCAGGTGATGGCCAGGATGAAGAAGCCGAGAATCAGTGATAAATACTGCTCGGGAAATTTGCCGATGAAGAAGTAACCGATGAACGCGCCGACCAGGCAGCCGATAACGTATTTAGGCAGGATTTCCACTTTTGCACTTTTGAAATCAAACGCGAATCGACTGGCGTTGCTGACCATTTGAATCAAGCCGTGAACCGGTACAACCGCAGAAATGGGGATGAATTGAGGCATAACCGCAAGCAGTCCAATTCCGCCGCCCACGCCAATGGCAGCCGTCATGAATGACGTAATAAAACTGACGCCCACCAATAGATACAAACCATCAGAAAGTTCGAGCATTGTTAATTCCTATCCAATTTTATAAAGCGTAAAGCGTATATATCGATGCGCAGGCTTCTCATCGAGTGAGTAAACCGGGCGCAATCGCCTGCGAGCGCGCTGAGAGAGTCAGGCGCTTTGAATCTGGCGTAGAAGTGGGTATTGCTACGTGAATAAAGGGCAGCAGTGATCGCCGCTACTTATAAACTTCCTGCGATAAGTCATTAGCCTGTCATCACTCTGAAGTGATGCGATACGTGCCAGAAACTACGCCATGACTGAGGGGGGTAGAACATGTATATGTTTTACCCACCGATACGCTCATGGCGAGCCTCTCTTACAGCACTCGATTTACTGCTCAGGCAGGGCCCAGGCGATGATGCTGTCACCTAACTTGGTTGGGATTCGGTCATGACCGCCAACCACCGCCACCACGTACTGTCGACCCTGGCTCATGTAGGTCAAGGGCGAAGCCTGATTGCCTGCCGGGAGGCGTTCTTCCCAGAGCAGCTCACCGCTTTCGCTGTTGTAAGCCCGCATGAACCGGTCAATAGCGGCACCGATGAACGTCACGCCGCCAGCGGTTGTCACGCCGGTTGCATCACTCGGCGTACCGATTTCGAAGCGCATCTTGGAGGCGATCCCCCAAGGTCCACTGTCATAGCCTGTGCCGAACGGGCGGCTCCACACGACATCGCGAGTGCGCAGGTCGATACCGGAGATAAAGCCCCAGGGTGGCGCAATGCAAGGCTGGTCCAGGGATGACATCCACGGATCTTTAATCGCGCCGTAAGGCAGGCCGGCCTGGACGCGGAAGCCTTGGGCATTGCCCGGCGACTCCTGGAACGACTTGGCATTGATGGCGTCGAGCTGTTCGCGCGGTACCAGCCCCTGCATATAAGGAAGGCGCTGGTTGTTGATGATCAGCAGCCCTCGCTTGAGGTCGACCATCACACCGCCCCAGTTCAAGCCGCCATGATGGCCGGGGAAGATCAGGCTTTGCTGGCCCACGACCGGCGGGGTGAAGATCCCTTCGTAGCGTGCCTGGCGAAATTCGAGGCGACATTGCATCTGATCGAAAGGCGTCAGGCCCCAGGCATTGGCTTCGGTCAGCACTTCCGGTGTTTTCGATGGACGCCCCATGGTGCTCGGCATATCCGGGGACAGTGGCTGGGTGGCTGCGGTGTAGTCTCCCGGGGCGGTGCCCTGTGGGACAGGAGCTTGCACGACATCCACCAGTGGTTCGCCGGTGGCGCGGTCAAGCACGAACAACTGGCCGGATTTGGTCGCCTGGATCACGGCCGGACGTGGCCCGGCAGCCGTCGGAAAATCAATCAGGCTGGGTTGCGGGCTCAGGTCGTAGTCCCATAGATCATGGTGGACTGTCTGGAAGTGCCAGCGGACTTTACCGGTGGTGGCGTCCAGTGCGACCAGGGACGAGCTGAACGTGTCTTCTTGTGCTGTGCGGGTGCCGCCATAGAAGTCGCCCGCTGCGTTGCCGGTGGTGACATACACCAGGCCCAGTTCATCGTCGGCCGACAGCGGTGCCCACGAGTTGGGGGTGCTGAGGGTGTAGGTCTCGTTGTTACCCGCGGGGGCGTTGGTGTCTGGCCGGCCCAAATCCCAGGCCCACTTCTGTTTGCCAGTTACTGCATCGTAGGCGCGCACCACGCCCGAGGGGGCAGGGCGCACATCCGAGTCGAGTACTCGGCCACCGGTGATCACCACCCCGCGAATGACCAGAGGGGCAGACGTGATACCCGTCGAGCCTTTTCTGAAAGTGCCCAGCCCGTCTTTCAAATCCGCAAAGCCTGCGTTGCCGAAGTCGGGGCACGCCTGGCCGGTCAGGGCGTCTACCGCGCCGAGGCGAATATCATTGGTGCCCCAAATGATGCGCGAGGCGCACAAGCCACTGGCATTGGGGACTTCGAAATAAGAGACACCACGGCAATAGGCGCCGCCATTGGCGAAGTAGTCCGGGTCGACTTTGGAGTCGAATCGCCAGTTCTCCTTTCCAGTGGTGGCATCCAGGGAAATGATGATTTGCTTGGGGGTGCAGGTGTAGAGCGAGTTACCCACCTTGATCGGCGTGGCTTCGTTCAAGTACTTGGTTTTCTCACCGGGTTGCTTCACGTCGCCGTGGTGGTATTCCCAGGCTTTGACCAGGCCCGACACATTCGAAGGCGTGATTTGCGACGCGGCTGAATAGTGGTTGCCCAGATTGGAGCCTGCATAGGCGGTCCAGTTGGTCTCGGTGTGTGAGGCGGCAATATTGCCGTCTGGAGAGGCGACGGTACTGCGGCTGAAGGCGGCGGCGGGGCGTGTGGTGGCCAGCGTCGAGTCGGCAAGGTGAACGCTTTTCGGGAAGAACAGCGGCACCAGGATGGTAGCCCCCATCACCAGCGGCAGCACACCCATAATGGTGAAGTAATGACTTTTTCTGACCTTGGCAAAATCACGCCGTACTACGGGCCAGAACGCCAGGAACGGCACGCTGAGAACCGCCAGCCAGGCCAGGCGTGGAATATAGGCCCAGCCATCGTAACCAGACTCCCACACCGCCCAGGCATAGGTGGCCACGGAGGCTGCGCCATAAAGGTAGAGGCCCAGGGACTTTTTCAGGCCCAAGAGGATGGCCGATAACAACAGCGCGGTGCCCATCATCGCGTAATAGGGTGACCCGCCCGCGGCCATCAGCACGCCGCCTTTATAGGCCAGCATCACGCCAAGCAGGGCAACCACTGTGTTGTACACCCCGAACAAGAGGTTTGAGACTCCCGCTGCACTACCCAACGTCCTTTCGTTCATGGCCACCATCCCTGTGCGATTCGATACGGATCCGAGTCCGAGCGGCGCGCATGATTGCCTATTGTTGTAACGAAATACAATATGTAGTGAAAAAATTAACTGTTTGGTGATTTTTTTGTATTCTGTTTTGATTAGAAACAATTGTGCTAGGCTGCTTGGCCCGTTATTGGGCGCGGTGATGGCGAAGCTGCGGCACTGACGGGGAGTCAGTGACGTGCTCTAGATTTGGCTTTCTTCTGGCACTGCGCGTTGATCAGTCTTGAGTCGGCCGACTTGATCCAGGTGGCGCCAGAGAAACTGTGCGGCTTCTTCACGCCGATCAGACTCGATGAGGTCGAGCAAATGGATGTGTTCCTGGCATTGCGCCTTAAGACGCGTGCGATCAATGTTGGCCTTGTAGCCCATAAAGCGCCTGAGCTGATTCTGGTGGCGTATGGCGTCGATGAAAAAAACATTGCCGGAGCACTGCACGATCATTTCGTGAAACTGGGCCCCCAGCTGGAACAGTTGCGCGCGGGACAAGGTCTGGATCTCGCCGTCGATCAAGGCCTGTTGCTGTTGCCTGGCCTGGGCAAACGCGGCGTGATTGACCTGATAACCGGGCTCAAGCAGCGCCGCCGGTTCGATGGCCATCCGGAAACGGTAGCTATGAATATGCGCCTGCGTGTTATGCACGAAGTCCTTGAGGCCCCACCCTTGGCCTGGCTTACGCTCCACCATGGCTTCGCCGGCCAACCGGTTCAGCACCTTGAGCAACTGCCCCCGGGGCACCTCATAGCGTCGCAACAACTGCGCTTCGAAAAAGTGCGCCGGTATTTCTCCGCTCAGAATGTCGTCGACCACACGCAGGTAAAAGTCCTCGAATGGATCGCTGGCGCAAGGGACTGCGGCTTCCTGAATCTGCCCGGCACCTTGTTTGAGGAAATAGCCACGATTGGGCTCTTGAATGGCAAGGTCCCACTCGGCGAGCAAGGCAAAAACCCGCCGGATCGGCGAGCGCGACACCCCGAGCGCTTGCGCAAATGTCTGCTCGCGCAAGGGCTCACCGGCTTTCATCGAACGGGCGCGAACCATGTCGATGACGCGTGGGGCCAACTGCAGGGCGAGGTCTTTCTTGATCACAGGTTTTATTCCGAATGGTTAGCTTCAGTCCGTTCCCGTCGGGGCAGATGCCCCCACCGCACTGGAGTGGGAAAATACCATACGAAGAGCATGAGTATTTGCACTGACCACTTTCAATAGCGTGGCGCTGGAGCCGCGAATGAGGCTCCAGGCTGATGATTTGTTTATTCCCAGGATGGATAGTTACCCATGCTCAAATTCAATGCTCACCTCGGTTTCCAGTTCAACGAATTGCCTTTTCTGCAACGCATCGAAGCCGCCGCCGCTGCCGGCTTCAGGGCGGTGGAGTTCCCATCGCCCTATGAATTTGACGCCAGCCTGCTCGCCGATCACCTGGCTCAATACAACCTGCCGTTGATTCAGTTCGCAGCTCCGGCAGGTGTTACCAAAGGCATCGCTGCCTTGCAGGGCAAGGAGCAGGAATTTCGCGATGGGCTGCGCGAGGCGGCCCGCTATGCGAAGGCGCTGAACTGCTCGGATGTGCACATCATGTCTGGCGTGACCACGCCCCAGGATGAGCGCGCGCCTGCCTACGCAAGTAACCTGGAATACGCGGTCAAGTACCTCGAAGATCAGGGTTTGCGCGCGCTTATTGAAGTGATCTGCCCGCAGGCGATGCCCGGCTATTACATGTCTGACTTCAGCAAGGCGCAACAGGTGCTGGAAACCTTTACGAGTGTCGGGCTGATTCTGGATCTTTACCATGCCCAGCTTTTGACCGGCGACGCAGCCGGGGTGCTGGCGCAGTTTTACGACAGGACCGTCCATGTACAAATCGCCGACAACCCGGGGCGTCATGAGCCGGGCACCGGGACCATGGACTTTGCCGCCTTGTTCGCGGCGCTGGAGCAGCGTGGCTACCGAGGATGGATCGGCTGTGAATACCGCCCATCCGGCACCACGGTTGAAAGCCTTGAGTGGCTTAAGCCGCTGCGGGCCCAGGCGTTGAAACCCTAGGGGTTATTGTGCGGCAGGCAGCAGGAAGCGGGCGATCACTGGCAGGTGATTGGAAATCCGCAATGTATCTTCCTGCCGCACCTTCGCTTCCACGCGTTTGATCCGCGAGCTGTAGAACAGGTAATCCAGGGTGCGGTCCGGGCCATCAAGGCTTGGGTCGTTGGGGAAGTGCGTCAGCCATTTCTCACGGTCGATGCCACTGGATTGGCTGTTGCTGGGGATCATCGGGTATTTGTCCCACAGCAGATGCAACTCACTGTCCGGCGAGTACTGGCCGCGCTTGCTCGCGTCCAGGCGCAGGAACTGGCCCAGTGGCAGCAGGTTGAAATCCCCGCCAATCAACCAGGGTGTGCCGCGACCTTCGAGTTTATCCAGCAGTTTTACCGTGCTTGCCACTTGCTCCTGCACCGCGCTGCGCCCAGGTGCACCGCCGTCCAGGCGGGTGTTGAGCACCGCCAGTTGGCCTCCGTCGCTCAATGGCAGATATGTCAGCAGCAGAGCTGGCTTGGGTTGGAACTGGCGGCTGATGACGTTGGCATCGGCGGTCGGCAGTTGCAGGCGTTCGGCGTGCTCGATCTGGTAGCGGCTGAGTGTCGCCAGCTTGCGCCCGACGCTGCCGAAGATATGCAGGCTGGGCACAAAGTCGGCCTTCCAGTCGAAGGCCTGGGCGCTGCACGGGTAGAGGTCGACCAGACGCTCCTGCAACAGCGCAAGCTGGTCCTGATAGTGGGACGGTTTGGCGCCTTCGTCGAGCTCCTGCAACAGCAGGATGTCGGGTTGTTCGTCGCGGATCACCCGGGCCACTTCGTCGAGGCTGAAGGCCATGTCTTCGACGGTCGGGCGATCGTCCGGGCCGCTGCCGTCCGGGGTGTCGTACCAGAACACGTAGTTCTTGCCGGCCAGGTATTGCACATTCCACGTCATGACCTTGAGCGCCTGCCCCGGCAGCAGCGTCGGCGCACGGGGTGCCACGCAGCTGACGGGCAGGGTTTCTTTGTCGGCAGGGCGCCAGGTCAGGCTGTAGGTCAGCGCGGCCAGCAGGCCGGCGATGATCAACAGGCTCAACAGGGTGATGCGCAATAAACGGGTCATCGGCTCGGCTTATATGCGTGTCAGAAGAGGCACGGAGCATATCACCGCGCGTCGGCGTCGCCACCGATCAACATGAATAAACGGAACAGCACCACGCTGGTAAACAACTGCAGGAAGCTGTGCGCACTGTCCATCAACAGCCCCAGCAGCGGCGCGGGCTCGGGATACGCCGCCACGCTGGCACCCTTGAGCAGCCACAACGGCGTCATCACGCACAGCAGGCACACCAGGATTCGCCAGAAATGCCCGCGGGTCAGGCGAAAGCTTTCCTTCATCGCCTCCAGGGCCGGCATGCCGCGCAGCACCAGCAGGTATTCGGCAAACGCCAACACCACCATCAGCCACAAGCCCGGCAGGAAATACAGCGACAGGCCGAGCAATATCAACAACGTGCTCATGGCCGTCAGCAAGGCGAAGCGCGGCCACAGGCTCAGCGCCATGGCCCATACATCCTTGGTGCGTGGCGACTCGCCACGGGTGCGGGCGTCGAGAAACAGGATCAAGGCGCCGGTGTACAGCGGGTACACCAATAAACCCACGACCACGCTGTAGCCGGGAAACGCATCC
Source organism: Pseudomonas sp. OST1909 (assembly GCF_015277575.1). Lineage (NCBI taxonomy): Bacteria > Pseudomonadati > Pseudomonadota > Gammaproteobacteria > Pseudomonadales > Pseudomonadaceae > Pseudomonas > Pseudomonas sp. OST1909. Next base: position 5,676,188 of record NZ_CP063780.1, on the reverse strand, counting down.
GGGCCCAGCGTGTGGTCCAGTATTTGTTGCAGCAGGGCTTCGAGGATCACCAACGGCAGGCACAACTGCACGATGGCGCCCAGGTTGCGCTGGGTAAAACGCAAGGAGTCGCGCAAAACGTCTAACGGATTCATCAGGGTCATCACAGGCCTGGAAGCAGAGGGCCACACTTTAACCGATCAGGGTCCAAAGGGGCGCAAACGTAAACCTTGAGTAAAGACCATTGAAACAACTCGTAACATCCCCATAACTGGAAGGCACCCGGCCTGATCACAGGCGGGACCGGAATTTTTTATCGGCAATCTAACGAGGTCGCCATGAACAGCGAAGAGCAAACCCTGATCGATGGACTGTTTTCACGGTTGCAGCAAGCCGAAACGGACTCAGCCCCCCGCGACGCCCAGGCCGAAGCGCGGATCAAGGAGCACATGACTCGCCAACCCGCCGCCGGCTACTACATGACCCAGTCATTGCTGGTGCAGGAACATGCGCTCCAGGCTCTGGATGCACAAAACAAGCAACAGGCGCAACAGATCCAGCAATTGCAGGATGAACTGCAGCGGGCCAAGTCTGCGCAAGCGGCGCCGGCCAGTGGTGGTGGGTTTCTGTCGAGCATCTTTGGCGGTAGCTCCCGCGAGCCACAGCCTGCGCCGAACAACTCCGGTGGGGGCTGGCGTGAGCCGGCACGGCCGTCTTTCAACCAGCCAGCACCGCAGCAAAACTATCAGCCGCCGCAAGCACCGGCTGGCGCACCCGTGGGCAGCGGTTTCCTCGGCGGCGCCATGAAGACCGCTGCCGGTGTGGCCGGTGGTGTGTTGCTCGCCGAAGGCATCAGCAGCCTGTTCCACCATAATCAGCAGCCACAGGTGGTGGAAGAAATCATCGAACAACCGGCACCGGCCAGTGACCAGGGTGACTGGGGCAACGATGACCAGAAGTTTGCCGGCAATGACAGTTGGGGCGGCAACAATGCCGACGGCTTCGCTGACAGCGATTATTCCGACGATTCCTCTTCCTTTGGCGACGACGATTCTTTCGTCTGACACCTCTTGGCCCGGGGCGCCACGGCGCTCCGGTCTGATTTTTTCCCGGAAACGCTCCCTTGGCTGGCATACTGGCGCCCTTTCCGGGCGCTGGCGCCTGGCTGTCCATGAGGAAGTGCGGTGAAGAAAATTGCAGTGTTCGCCGATGTACAAAACCTCTACTACACCGTGCGCCAAGCCTATGGCTGCCACTTCAACTACGCCGCCCTGTGGGCTGACATCAGCGCTCGCGGGCAGATTGTCGAGGCGTACGCGTATGCCATCGACCGTGGCGACAGCAAGCAGCAGCAATTTCAGCAGATCCTGCGCAACCTGGGCTTTACGGTAAAACTCAAGCCGTATATCCAGCGCAGCGATGGCTCGGCCAAGGGCGACTGGGACGTGGGTATCACCCTCGACATCATGGACGCCGCCGACCATGTCGACGAAATCGTACTGGCCTCCGGTGACGGCGATTTCGACATGCTGCTCGAACGCATCATCCAAAAGCATGGCGTGCGGGCCGTGGCCTACGGCGTGCCGGGGCTGACGGCCAACTCATTGATACGCGCCGCCAGCCACTACGTGCCGATCGAAGGCGCGTTGTTGCTCAAATAGAAATAGATTGTTGAATGGAGTTGGAGCAGGTTTGGAACGTATAGCGGTCATCGACTTTGAAACCACCGGCATCACCCCCAGCAGCCAATGCCGGGCCACGGAGATTGGCGTGGTCATCCTCGAGCGCGGTCAAATCGTGGACCGCTACCAGAGCCTGATGAACGCCGGTGTGCGCATACCGGCCTTTATCGAACAGCTCACTGGCATCAGCAACGCCATGCTGCGCAGTGCGCCACCGGCTGAACGGGTGATGAACGAAGTCAATGAGTTCGTCGGCACCACGCCCTTGATGGCGCACAACGCCGCCTTCGACCAGAAGTTCTGGGACTATGAGCTCGGCCTGATCCGCCGCACCCGCCTGCAGAAATTCGCCTGCTCCCTGCTGCTGGCCCGCCGCCTGATGCCGGCTGCGCCCAACCACAAGCTCGGCACCCTCAACGCCTACGCCAAACTGCCCCACACCGGCCAGGCTCACCGGGCGCTGGCGGATGCGGAAATGGCCGCCAACCTCACGGCCCACCTGGCCCAGCAACTGCGCCAGACCCACGGCCTGCGCGAACTGTCCCATGACCTGTTGTGCACCTTGCAGAAAGTGCCTGCCGCCAAAATCAATGAGCACCTGAAAAAGCATCGCGGGTTCTGATCCGGCCACCCCCTCCAGAACACTGGAGTTCCAATGTGGGAGCTGGCTTGCCTGCGATAGCGGTGTATCAGCCAGCCATTTATTGCCTGACCCTCCGCTATCGCGGCATGGGTATCTACACAACTCTGACGTAGCAACCATCAGTAACCACGATGCGAAGCGAGCCGCTCTTGATCTTGATCTGCTTTTGATCTTGATCTTAGGCGCCCCGTTAAACCACGCTGGCCGGAATTCGACAGGGATTTGGGGGGTAAACCGGCAGGGATGCCGGTTTAGCCGCCCCGCGCCATGGATGGCGCGTGGCGGCGGCCCCCTAAATCCATGGCGGATTACGGGCACACCGAGCCTAAGCGAGGTGCCGAGTGGTGGGGCAAGAGCCTTTTGGTTACTTTTGGCTGGGCCGGCATTCCGGCTCTTTTCAAAAGTGACCCGCTGTAAAAGCGGAACCAACAGTGGCCGTTACCCAAAAAACGGATATGTACTCAGTCTGATCCAGCGTCCTGGTCGGCCCTGAGGCCGCCATCGGGAGCAAGCCCCCTCCCACATTTGGATCGCGGTGCGTCAGTTAGAAGCTATAAGCTGACAGGCAGCAAGCTCCCTTGCAGAGGAGCAGCAGCGTACCAAAGTTGTGTAGATACCCATGGCTATCGCGGGCAAGCCCGCTCCCACAGGGGTTATGCGTCGTTTATCGAGACTGTGCGCACACCAACGCCTGGTCCACCACTCCCTTCGCCATCTCCACCAAATGCATCACCGCCCGCTGCGGCGCCGTCATTACCTCACCCGACCCATGGGCCGTCTCCACCGCGCAATGCAACAAATCCGCCGCATGGGCCAGGGCGTCTTCGAAGCTCAGGTTGTCATTCAGGATAAAGATCGGCGCATCCGGGGCGGATGCCTTGAGGTAGTAGTCGATGGCGCGACGGTGGAGCAGGGCGTCTTCGCTGAGGAAGTCGGTTTTGGATTTGGGTGGATCGGGGGTGACTTTTTTGGCCATGGTGAAACTCCTTGCTGGAAGAAGTCGACACCGTTCGCTTGCACGCGAATTAGGGTGGCAACTGTGCGTAGGTGTGCAAGACCGGGGCAAGGATCCAAACCCAGCAGGCCCGAAGGCCTCCCACGCACAGCCGCCATAACAGGCATATCGGCTGAAGGTTTATTTATGATCTTGCTTGCCATCGGACTTGCACGTCCGGTCACCGAACATTCGATGACAGGGCGAGACTAGCTACCGAATCCGACGGAAACAAGGCCGTGGGATTCTCTCGGAAACGTCCCGCAAATGAAAGGGATCGATCTTGCTGGCCACTGAAACACCGCGCGGTTGATGGCGTTTTTATGTGTCGTCGGAACAGTCAGTAGGTTAAGTCCTGCGTTGCTGTCGGAGCGTTCCGGTTTTCCTTTTGCTCAAGAGGATTTCTCAACAGACCTTTAATCTCCGGCTCTCGTGACCATAAGGAAAATGAGTTTGATGCGAGTCGAAATCAGCGAAAAAGTCATCCAGCTATTCGTCGATATCATCGGTTTTATCGACCGAAGCGAAGTGACGGAGCAAACCGATTTCATCCATGACTACGACATCATTGATGACGACCTGACCTGCTTTGTCATGCAGATCAAGTGGCAGTTCAAGCTGCAAGCGACTCAGGAGGATTGGAATCACATCACGACCATCAAGCAGATCGTTGATTTGATCGTCCAGCGCAGATCAAGCCCTTTGTAGGAGCGAGCTTGCTCGCGAAGAACGTCAACGGTGACGCTGGCGTCCTGAATGCACGCGGCGCTCTCAGGTCCTTCGCGAGCAAGCTCGCTCCTACAGTGTGCGGTAGTTCAGCCACCATTTTTCCCATTGGCTTCCAACTGCCCCAACGGCACCCGTCGCTCTATGGCGCTGGACAAAATAATCGAGGTCTTGCTGAACCCGAACTTCGCCACCCGATTAATCAGGTCTTCCAGCTGCGGCATGGTGCCTACCGCCGCTTGCATGATCACGCACGGGTCGCCCGTGACCCGGTGGCATTCGGTCAGTTCGGGAATTTGCGCCAGGGCGTCGTATACCTTCTGGCTGCCGTGATTGGTCAGCCGCAGTTCGATCACGCATTGAATCGGCAAACCCACTTTGGATAAGTCGACTTTGGCCTGGTACCCGGTGATCACTCCGCTGGCCTCAAGCTTGGCCACGCGTTCGGCCACGGCGGGGGCGGAGAGGTTTACGGTGCGCGCCAGTTGCGCGTAGGAAGCACGGCCATCTTCAAGCAGGGCGCTGAGGAGCATGCGGTCGTATTTGTCCATGGTAAGGCTCCGGTTGCGCGTGGCTTTCGAAAGCACGGGTTATAGACCTCATAACCGTGGTTTGAAAAGTGTATGGGCAGTTTAAACAGGTTTTGTAACTTAAGTTTATCCACCTTCGTTTCTAGAATAAGTCTCCCTTTTCCTGCCATTAGAGCCGCCCAATGCCTGGCCCACGTCGCTTTCCCTTACCGTTGATCGCCGCCTTTTTCGCGTTGTATGTGATCTGGGGTTCCACTTACCTGGTGATCCGCATCGGTGTGGAGTACTGGCCGCCGCTGTTGCTGGCGGGGATTCGGTTTTGCACGGCGGGTGTGTTGATGTATGGCTTCCTCAGGTGGCGTGGGGTGCCGGCGCCAACCTGGCCGCAGTGGAAGGCCGCCGGGATGATCGGCATTTTGTTGCTCACCGTGGGCAATGGTGGTGTCAGCGTGGCCGAACACATGGGTGTGTCGTCCGGTGTGGCGGCATTGGCCGTGGCGACCGTGCCGTTGTTTACCCTGCTGTGTGGGTTTTTCTGGGGCGCGCGTAATACGCGGCTGGAATGGGCCGGGGTGATTCTGGGGATCATTGGCATCGCCATGCTCAATATGGGCAGTACCTTGCAATCAAGCCCATCGGGTGCAGTTTTGCTGTTGGTTGCGGCGGCCTCCTGGGCTTTCGGCTCGGTGTGGAGCCGCCACCTGCCACTGCCCCAGGGCGCCATGGCCAGTGCCGCAGAAATGCTCGTGGCCGGCGTGGCGCTGCTGATTGTCAGCGCGCTGTCGGGCGAGCACCTGCAGGCCATGCCGCCACTGGAAGGCTGGCTGGCTCTGGCCTACCTGACGGTATTCGGCTCGATCATCGCCTTCAACGCCTATATGTACCTGCTCAAGCATGTGCGTCCGGCAGCGGCGACCAGCTATGCCTACGTGAACCCGGCTGTGGCGGTGTTGCTGGGGATTGTATTCGTCGGTGAGACCATCGGCCTGGAAGAAGCCTTGGCGATGTTGGTGATCATCAGCGCCGTGTTGCTGATCAGCCTGCCCCAGTGGCGCAAGCCCAAGCCGGAAATAAGGTAAACTGCCGCGCATTACGCCCTTGCGCTGAATTTTTCCTACGGTAACTACATGACTTTCGCCACCCTTGGCCTGATCGAACCCTTGCTGCGCGCCCTTGAGACGCTTGGCTACCAGACCCCGACGCCGGTGCAGGCGCAAGCCATTCCGGCGGTGCTGGCCGGTCGCGACCTGATGGCCGCGGCCCAGACCGGCACTGGCAAGACCGCAGGTTTCGCCTTGCCGCTGCTGCAACTGCTGACCATGGAAGGGCCGAAAGTCGCCGCCAACTCGGCGCGTGCGCTGATCCTGTGCCCGACTCGCGAACTGGCCGAGCAGGTTCACGCCAGCGTCGCTGAATATGCCCAGCACCTGCCGCTGACCACCTACGCGGTGTACGGCGGGGTAAGCATCAACCCGCAGATGATGAAGCTGCGCAAAGGCGTCGACATTCTGGTCGCCACCCCTGGCCGGCTGATCGACCTGTTCCGCCAGAACGCGCTGAAGCTCAACCAGCTGCAAACCCTGGTGCTGGATGAAGCCGACCGTATGCTCGACCTGGGCTTCTCCGAAGAGCTTGCCAACATTTATCGCATGTTGCCGAAAAAGCGCCAGACCCTGTTGTTCTCTGCGACCTTCTCCGATGACATCCGCCTGTTGGCTGGGCAGATGCTCAACGACCCGCTGAGCATCGAAGTCAGCCCGCGCAACGTCGCTGCCAACACCGTCAAGCAGTGGGTGGTGCCGGTGGACAAGAAGCGCAAGCCGGAACTGTTTGTGCACCTGATGCGCAAGGGCCGTTGGAAGCAGGTATTGGTATTCGCCAAGACCCGCAACGGCGTGGACGCCCTGGTGGACAAGTTGCAGGGCCTGGGCATCAACGCCGACGGCATCCATGGCGACAAGCCCCAGGCTACCCGCCAACGCGCACTGGACCGCTTCAAGACCAGCGAGGTGCAAATCCTGGTGGCCACTGATGTGGCGGCCCGTGGCCTGGATATCGAAGACCTGCCGCTGGTGGTCAACTTTGACCTGCCGATCGTGGCCGAGGACTACATCCACCGTATCGGCCGTACCGGGCGTGCGGGCAACACTGGGGAGGCGATTTCCCTGGTGTGCGCTGATGAGGTGAACATGCTCTCGGCGATCGAGATGCTGACCCGCCAGACCCTTACCCGCAAAATGGAAGCGGATTTCGAGCCGGAGCATCGTGTACCGGATACCGATGCCAGCGGGCAGGTGGTGAAGAAGCCGAAAAAACCGAAGAAACCTAAAACGTCCGGTGGTGGCGGTAAGCGCAACCTGGGCAAGTGGGTGGACAGTGGTGACGTGGCGCCGGCTGAGCCGTCGATCAAGCCGGTGCGCAAGGTGCCGGTGTTTAATACCGGGCCGCGTAAGAAGAAGTGATTTTGCGCTGTGGCTGATGGCCTCATCGCACGCAAGCCAGCTCCCACCTTTAAATTGTGAATACAGTCAAAGGTGGGAGCTGGCTTGCCTGCGATGGCGGCCTTGAATCCAGCGCGGCTCTCAGCGTTTAAGCCACTCCAACATCCCCAGCCCAGCCGCTCTGCCACTGGCAAAACACCCCGTCAGCAAATACCCACCAGTGGGCGCCTCCCAGTCCAGCATTTCCCCCGCACAAAATACCCCAGGCAATGGCTTGAGCATCAACCGCTCATCCAGCGCTTCAAACGGTACACCCCCCGCCGTGCTGATCGCCTCATCCATCGGCCGCGTTTTCACCAATGTCAGCGGCAACGCCTTGATATCCACTGCCAACTGCGCCGGATCAGTGAAGTGTTCAGCGGGCGTCAGCTCGCGCAGCAGGGCCGCTTTCACGCCATCCAACCCCAACTGGCTGTGCAAATGCTTGCTCATCGACCGCGAACCCCGGGGCTTGGCCAATGCGGCCTGCACCTTGTCCAACGGCTTGCTCGGCAGCAAATCGATATGCACCGTGGCCGCACCGCTGCGGTTGATCGCTTCGCGAATCGGCGCCGACAAGGCGTAAATCAAACTGCCTTCAATGCCGGTGGCGGTGATCACGCATTCGCCCAGCCGAGGTTTGTCGTCTCCCAAGCCAATGGCGACGTTTTTCAACGGTGCGCCAGCGAATTTGCTGACCATCAACTCGCTCCACGCCGACACTTCAAACCCGCAGTTGCTCGGTTGCAAGCGCGCATAGGGCAGGCCTTTGCCTTCAAACAGGTTCAGCCACGCACCGTCAGAGCCCAGGCGCGACCAACTGCCGCCGCCCAGGGCCAGCAACACCGCGTCGCTGTGGACAACTTTGTCGCCGTCCGGGCTGTGGATAAGTAAATCGCCCTCGGCATTCCAACCGGTCCAACGATGTCGGGTGTGGATAACCACACCTTGATCCCGCAGGCGCTTGAGCCAGGCGCGTAACAGCGGCGCGGCTTTCATGTCGGTAGGAAATACGCGGCCGGAGGTGCCGACAAAGGTCTGGATACCCAGGCCATGGATCCATTCGCACAACGCCTCGGCGCCAAAGCTGCGCAGCAGCGGCGCCATGTGCGGGGCGCGTTCGGCGTAGCGCGACAGAAACGCGGGGTAGGCTTCGGAGTGGGTGATGTTCATGCCGCCCACACCGGCCAGCAGGAACTTGCGCCCCACTGAAGGCATGCCGTCGTACAGGTCCACCTGCACGCCCGCTTGGCTCAAGACTTCGGCAGCCATCAGCCCGGCAGGGCCACCGCCGATAATGGAGACGTGGTGGGCAGAAGTCTGAGGCATGGGCAGGGCTACGGTGATGTGAATAGGCCGAGCATTCTACCCGACCACGACGCCGCTGCCTGATCAAAAAACGTACACTTTCCTACAGGCCATGCGGCCACTCGCTTGCAGCCGCTTACGCTCAAGTTATCCACAGGCCGTTCCACAGGCATTGTGAGTAACACCCAGAATTCAATGACAGCCTGATGACGTCCACACCCGCTGCGCGCTGTGATGCAGGATGCCGTGACGACGGGCGAGGGCGGGGCGGTCTTTGCTGTAACCGCCGCCGATCACGCCCATCACCGGTATGTCGCGGCCCAGGCAGTGGCGCATCACGCTTTCATCGCGGGCGGCGACGCCTGCGTCTGTCAGCTTGAGGTAACCGAGGGCGTCGTCCTTGTGTACATCCACGCCAGCGTCGTACAACACCAGGTCGGGCTGGTAGAGCGGCAGCAAGTAGTTGAGCGCGTCATCCACTACCTTGAGGTAGTCGGCATCGCCCATGCCCATGGGCAGCGGGATGTCCCAGTCGCTTTGGGCCTTGCGTGCCGGGAAGTTCTTTTCGCAGTGCAGCGACACGGTGATGGCGTCCGGTGTGTCGCGGAGGATGCGGGCAGTGCCATCGCCCTGGTGTACGTCGCAATCGAAGATCAACACGCGATTGACCCGGCCGCTGGCCAGCAGGTAGCGGCTGATCACTGCCAGGTCGTTGAAAATGCAGAAGCCCGCCGGATAATCGTAATGGGCATGGTGGGTACCACCGGCCAAATGGCAGGCAAGGCCATGTTCGAGGGCCTGTTCAGCCGCCAGTATCGAGCCACCCACCGCGCGCACGGTACGTCGAGCCAGGGCTTCGCTCCAGGGCAGGCCGAGACGGCGCTGGTCTTCGCGGGACAGTTCACCGCCCATGTAGCGTTCGATATACCCAGGTTCATGGGCCAGGGCCAGGATGTCTGCCGGGCACAGTTGCGGGCGCAGCAATTGGCTGTCCTGGGTCAAGCCACTGTCCACCAGGTGGTCACGCAACAGGCGAAACTTGTCCATGGGGAAGCGGTGGTCCGCCGGGAACTCAGGGCTGTAGTCTTCGTGGTAGATCAATGGCAAGGGCATGGGATTTTCTGACGGGAACCTGCGAAGGATCTTAACAGCGCTGTACACTCACGCACATGGCAAGGCAGGGGGACCCATGGAGCCGATACTGGAATTGGAAAGTGCACGCTTGGTGCTGCGCCAATGGCGCGACAGCGACCTGCCGGAATTTGCGCGCATGTGCGCTGACCCGCAGGTGATGCGCTACTTTCCGGCTAAATTGAGCCACTTGGAAAGCGCCGCGCTGATCGGTCGGATTCGCGGGCATTTTGCTGAATATGGCTTTGGTTTCTGGGCGCTGCAGCGCAAGGACACCGGCGAATTTATCGGCGTGACGGGGCTTGCGAATGTCAGCTTCGAAGCGGGCTTCACCCCGGCGGTGGAGATTGGTTGGCGCCTGGCCCGTGAGCATTGGGGCCTGGGCTATGCCAGTGAGGCGGCCTGGACCGCACTGCGCTGCGGCTTTGATCGCTTGCAGCTGGACGAAGTCGTCGCCTTTACCACCGAAGCCAATCTGCCGTCACAAAAAGTCATGCAGGCCATCGGTATGCATTACGATCCGCAGGCAGATTTCGAACACCCCAAAGTCGCAGCCGGTGACCCGCTGCGCCCGCATGTTTTGTACCGCATCACCCGCGCCCAATGGTTGGACACGCTGCACGGATAAGCAGCCCGGAATGCCCTATTGATTGTAGGAGTTGCTCTATGAGCCAAGTATTGGAAGATCTGGTGGACTTGCTGACCCTGGAGCCGATCGAGGAGAACCTCTTTCGCGGCCGTAGCCAGGACCTGGGCTTTCGCCAGTTGTTCGGCGGCCAGGTGCTGGGGCAGTCGTTGTCGGCGGCCAGCCAGACCGTAGAAGAAGCGCGGCATGTGCATTCCCTGCACGGTTATTTCCTGCGCCCTGGCGATGCCGCGTTGCCGGTGGTGTATTCGGTGGACCGCGTGCGCGATGGCGGCAGCTTCAGCACGCGCCGTGTCACCGCGATTCAAAAGGGCCATCCGATCTTTACCTGTACCACCTCGTTCCAGTACGACGAAGCTGGCTTCGAGCACCAGACCACCATGCCGGTGGTGGTGGGCCCGGAGAATCTGCCGTCGGAGCTGGAGCTGACCCAACAGCGTGCGCACCTGATCCCCGAGCATATGCGCGACAAGCTGCTGTGCCCCAAGCCCATCGAAGTGCGCCCGGTCACCGAAAAAGACCCGTTCAACCCGCAGCCGTCCGACCCGGTCAAGTACGTGTGGTTTCGTGCCGACGGCGCCTTGGCGGATTCGCCGGCGCTGCATAAGTACTTGCTGGCCTACGCCTCGGACTTCGGCCTGTTGACCACCTCGTTGCTGCCCCACGGCAAGACCGTGTGGCAGAAAGACATGCAGGTGGCCAGCCTCGACCACGCGCTGTGGTTCCACGCCGACCTGCGTGCCGATGACTGGTTGCTGTACGCCATGGACAGCCCATGGGCCGGTAACTCCCGGGGTTTCTCCCGCGGCAGCGTGTACAACCGCGCCGGGCAACTGGTGGCATCGGTGACCCAGGAAGGCTTGATCCGCCATCGCAAGGACTGGGCATGAGCCTGTCAGACGTTAAACATTGGGTGTTCGACATGGACGGCACGCTGACGGTGGCGGTGCATGACTTTGCCGCCATTCGCGTGGCGTTGGAGATTGCGCCTGAGGACGACATCCTCACGCACCTTGCCGCATTGCCGGCGGATGTTGCGGCAGCCAAACATGCCTGGCTGCTGGAGCATGAGCGCGAGCTGGCGCTGGGTTCGGTCGCGGCCGAAGGTGCCGTTGAGCTGGTAAGGGAATTGGCCGGGCGTGGTTATCGCCTGGGGATCCTGACCCGCAATGCGCGGGAGCTGGCCCATATCACCCTGCAAGCGATTGGCCTGGCGGACTGCTTTGCCATTGAGGATGTGCTGGGGCGTGATGACGCGCCGCACAAGCCTGATCCGGGTGGCCTGTTGAAACTGGCGGCGGCCTGGGGGGTAGCGCCGAGCGAGATGGTGATGGTCGGGGATTATCGCTTTGACCTGGATTGTGGCCGGGCGGCGGGGGCCAGGACGGTGTTGGTGAACTTGCCGGATAACCCGTGGCCGGAGTTGGCGGATTGGCATGCCGAGGATTGTGCGGCGCTGCGCCGAATGATCTAACCCAGGCAAGCCAGCTCCCACATTTTCATTGGGTTTCGTCAGTGACTACTGCGTGAACAGCACCTTTTCTCCCTCTGGCGAGGTAAACATCTTATCCCCGTCATGCCCCACCCCCGGCACTTCCACCAGCTTGTGACTCAACTGCGGATGGCGCAGCTTGAGGTAATCAAAGTAGTTGTGCCCACGAATCAGCCTATACGCACCCTGGGCTTCGGCTTCGCAGCCTTTATCCAATGCCGGGTGGTTGGGGTCGGTGTCCTGCTGGCCCAACAGGTAGGTGATGTCGCGTGAGACGTAGGCTTTTTCCAGTTGCTGGGCGCCTCGGTCACCCACGTAATCGGGCAGCTTTTGCATGCCGTATTTCCAGTCGTTGAAGCTTGGGCAACTGGTCGTATCGAACGGCACCGGCCGCTGCGGGCTGAAGTAGGCGTAGGACGATGGGTTGGCAACCACGTACCGCAGGCTGATGCCTTCTGTTTGCAGCAACGGGTGGTCATGGCCGGTGAGGGCGAAGCGTTGGACGACCTGGCCGCCACCGGAATGCCCGGCGATCACGATTTCCTTTAGTGCCGGGAACAGCTTGCGGTTGCCCAGGTGCTTGATGATCTGGTCCAGAGCGCCATAAGAACTGACCTGCTCAGGCGCGGTGGAAGCTTCGCCAGCCATCCAGTCGTTGCCCTTCCAACGCAATACCTGATTGCCCAGATGGTTACGCTTCACGTCCGATTGATTCAGAAACTGCGGCGCGATCACCAGCGTAGTGCCGCCAACCCCGGCATGGGTGGCGGCGTCTATACCGCTTTGCAAGTAGGTCTGCGCATTGCGCAGGCGGCCGTGCACGATGATCAGCGCGCGTGTGACTTTGGGCAGCGGCTGGCGCCAGTCCTGGCTCACGCCGAGGCTGAGGTCGCCGGCCTCCAGATGAAAGCGATCGGGGCTGACCACCTTGACGCCGTGTTCGGCCGCCAGGGTGCAGCAGGACACGAACATACCCAGCAGAAACCCCAATCGTTTGATCATTTAGAGACTCTTGGCCGCGAAGGTATCGCATTGAGTGATCTGGCCCTGGGCGAAGCCGGTCTTGAACCAGCGTACCCGTTGCGCCGAGGTACCGTGGGTAAACGAGTCCGGCACCACGCGTCCTTGCCCCTGTTGCTGCAAGCGGTCATCGCCAATGGCGTTGGCTGCATTCAGGGCTTCTTCGATATCGCCGGGCTCCAGCCAGTTCAGGCGTTTTTGCGCCCGGTTGGCCCACACCCCGGCAAAGCAGTCGGCTTGCAGTTCCTGGCGTACGAGCAGGCCGCCATCCCCTTCCATCTGCCGACCCTGTTGGCGCGCCGCCTGGATCTTGGACGAGATGCCGAGCAGGGTTTGCACGTGGTGCCCGACTTCGTGGGCAATCACGTAGGCCTGGGCGAAATCGCCGGCGGCCTGGAAGCGTTGCGACATTTCGCGGAAGAAATCCAGGTCCAGGTAGACCTGCTGGTCAGCCGGGCAATAGAACGGGCCGCTGGCCGAGGTGGCGCCACCGCAGGCGGAGTTCACCCGGCCACGGAACAGCACCAGTTTGGGGTTCTTGTAGGCCAGGCCGTTTTCCTGGAACACCTGGCCCCAGGTGTCTTCGGTATCACCCAACACCGCGCGCACAAAATCGGCGTGCTCATCATTGGCCGGTGGCGCCTGGCGCGATTGCGAACTCACCGACGGCGCCTGCTCCACCTGCCCCGTCAACTGGCCGAGGATCTGCATCGGGTCCTGGCCGGTCAGCCAGCCAATGCCGACGATCAGCACAATGGCCGTCAGGCTCAGGCCCTTGCCGCCGCCAAAGCGCATACCACCACCGCCGCCGCCACTGTCATCGCGGGCATCCACCACGTTGTCGCTGCGTCGGCCTTTTTTCCATAGCATGGGAGCATTCCTCTGTGTGCTAACCGTGATTGATTATGGTCGGTATTAACGGCAATAGCCTTCGCCGGTGGTCACGATCAGGCAGTCTTTTTTATCCGCCAGCCATTTCAGGCCGGTGGCGGCACCGTCTCCGGCGCGCAACAGCTGCGGGCCGTCGGGGCGGGTGAAGGCGATGCCATCTTCGTTCGCTTCACCTTTGAAGGTGCCGGCATCGTCGGCGTCGAGGCCGTATTGCATGGTCAGAAGGTAGTGGCCGCGGCCGATGCTGTCGTCCTTGGCGATGGTCAGGTGCAAGCCTTCGACGCCGATCCATTTGCCGACCCATTGATCGGTGGGGGGCGTCTGCGGCACCAGGGTCGCCTGTACAGACGGCGGCGCGGGCTTGGGGGCTTCCTTGGCTTTATCGCAGGCGGTAAGCAGGGCGAGGGCAGACAGAACAAACAGGATTTTTTTCATAGCGGCAAGGCCTTGATTAAAAAGTGTGCAACGCCTGGGCGAGCGTGCAGGGTTGGACTCGATTCCAGTGATTTAGTGCGCTGTTCGCCCGCTGTTTGGTTATGCTCTTGGAGCAGGCGCTGGCCCGGCTGCTAGATTACCGGGTTGAGTACCATCGCGTTCAGCCCGCCAGCAAGAGAATTCCATGACTGTCAGTACCCCCCTCTCAGGCGTCAACCATCCTTTCAAAGGCATCCTGCTGATTGTGGTGGCGACGTTCCTGTTCTCCAGCCACGACGCCTTGTCCAAATACCTGGCCGGGTTCTACCCCATTGTGATGGTGGTATGGGCGCGCTACCTGGTGCACACCCTGCTGATGGCCGGGATCTTCCTGCCGCAATCAGGCTTGCGCGTGCTGCGCAGCAAGCGCCCGGGTATGCAGGTGGTACGTGCCTTGTGCCTGTTGGGCACCAGCCTGTTTTTCACTGCGGCATTGCACTACATCCCATTGGCCGAAGCCACGGCGGTGAACTTCCTCGCGCCGATCCTGGTGACGGCGCTGTCGGTGCCGCTGTTGGGCGAACATGTGACACGCGGCCAGTGGCTGGCGGTGATCTGCGGCTTTATCGGGGTGTTGGTAATCATCCATCCCGGCGGCGAACTGTTCACGCCGGCGGTGCTGTTGCCGTTGTGTTCGGCGACGTTCTTCTGCTTTTACCAACTGTTGACGCGCATCCTCAGTAAGTTCGATACGCCGACCACCAGCAACTTCTTCGCCGGGCTGTGCAATACCCTGGTCATGAGCGCCATGGTGCCGTTCTTCTGGCAGGTGCCGAGCCTGTGGCATGGCGTGCTGATGCTGGCACTGGGCACCTGCGGGATGACCGCGCACCTGATGCTCACCCAGGCGTTCCGCTTTGCGGCGCCGGCCTTGCTGGCGCCGTTTGGCTATTGCCAGATTGTGTTTGCAGGGTTGTTGGGCTGGCTGGTGTTCAGCCATACCCCCGATACAACCACGGTGGTCGGTATCGGGGTGATCTGCATGAGCGGGTTGGCCGCTGCCTGGCAGCAGCGGCGCAGGTAGGTCAAAGGTCGACGGTAGGAATCTTGCGCGGTGCCATGAAGTACATCCAGGTCAGCGCAATGAAGTACATCGCCGGGATCAGGGTGAATAACACTGTGTAGTTGTTGTTGGTCACCGTGAGGATATGGCCGACGATCTGGGTCATGAACATGCCGCCGATGGCCGCGCACATGCCGCCGAAGCCGAACACCGTGCTCATCATGTGCTTGGGCGTGTAGTCCATCACCAGGCTCCAGATGTTGGCGGTCCAGGCCTGGTGGGCGCCGATGGCCAGGGAGATGGCGAACACCGCGACCCACAGCTGGCTGGAGCCGGCCGCCATGATCACACCGACGATGCAGCAGGCGAACAGCAGCATCGACAAGAGCCGCGCCTTGATCGAGTTCATCCCGCGGCCGATCAGGAATGACGACAGAATCCCGCCCCCCACGCTGCCGAAGTCGGCGGTCAGGTAAATGATGATCAGCGGAATGCCCATCTGCGTCACGTTGATGCCCAGGTTGTATTGCTGGTTCAAGAACGGCGGCAGCCAGTACAGGTAGAACCAGAACACCGGCGCAGTCAGCGCGTAGGCGATGGCGAAGGCCCAGGTGCCACGCATACGCAGGATGCGGCTGAACGGCACGCGGGGCTGTTCGGGCTCGACTTCCTGTTGCACGTAGTCCAGCTCCGATTGTTTAACGCTTGGGTGGTCTTCCGGGTTGTAGTACTTCAGCCCCCAGAACAGCAGCCAGATACCGCCCAGCGATGCCATGCACAGGAACGCCGCCTGCCAGCCCCACACGTGCAGGATCAAGGGCAGCAGCATCGGCGTCATCATCGCGCCGACGTTGGTGCCGGCGTTGAAGATGCCGGTGGCCACCGCACGTTCACCCGCCGGGAACCACAAACGTGTGGTCTTGACGCAGGCGGGGTAGTTGGCGGCTTCGGTCAGGCCGAGGATAAATCGGCAAACCATAAAGCCCACCGCCGAAGTGGCCAGACCGTGGGCGCCGGTGGCCAGGCTCCACAGCAGCACGGCGCAAAAGAACACGCGCTTGACGCCTACGCGGTCGATCAGGCGGCCTTGCAGCACAAAGCCGATGGCGTAGCCGACCTGGAACCAGAAGTTGATGTTGGCGTAGTCCATCGCCGTCCAGCTCATTTCTTTGGCCAGGATCGGTTGCATCACGCCCAGGGCGGCGCGGTCGATGTAGTTCAGGGTGGTGGCAAAAAACACCAGGGCCAGCATGCCCCAGCGCGTTTTACCCACGGCCAGGGCGCCGCGGATCTTGTCGCCGATGCCGGCGTGCGGGTTGCCCGGGCGCGTGGCCAGGGCTGGATTTTGCAGAGGCATGAGGTCGTACCCGTTTTTTTGAAATTCTTATGGTGTGTTCTGGGTCTTTGTTACGTGAACGAATTGCCAGGTCGATGGTGCGCAGTGGTTAAAAAGTCGTCAATTCGCTAAACGGGCATAGTGTTCGATAATCGCACCAAAAACTAACCGGTTCGTACATTTTAATTGCTGCCTGTAGGCTGGGGGCGAATAATTTGCCACAAACAACAATTGCCGGGAGTCTTCCATGCAACGTTCTATTGCCACTGTGTCCTTGAGCGGCACCCTGCCGGAAAAGCTTGAGGCTATTGCCGCCGCCGGGTTTGATGGGGTGGAAATCTTCGAGAACGATTTGTTGTATTACGACGGCAGCCCCCGGGAAGTCAGGCAGATGTGCGCCGACCTGGGCATTGCCATTACCTTGTTCCAACCGTTTCGCGATTTCGAAGGATGCCGCCGCGACCGCCTGGCGCGCAACCTGGAGCGCGCCGAGCGCAAGTTTGACTTGATGCAGGAGCTGGGCACCGACCTGGTATTGGTGTGCAGCAATGCCTCGGCCGACAGCGTGGGCGACGAACGTATTCTGCTCGATGACTTGAGCCTGCTGGCCGAACACGCGGGCAAGCGTGGCCTGCGCATCGGCTATGAAGCATTGGCCTGGGGCAAGCATGTGAACACGTGGCAGCAGGTGTGGAACCTGGTGCGCCAGGTCGATCACCCAAGCCTGGGCGTGTTGCTCGACAGCTTCCACACCTTGTCGCTCAAGGGCGACCCCAGCGCCATTGCGCAGATCCCCGGCGACAAGATCTTCTTCGTGCAAATGGCCGACGCGCCGATCCTGGCCATGGATGTGCTGGAGTGGAGCCGGCATTTCCGCTGCTTCCCGGGGCAGGGCGAGTTCGACCTGGCTGGCTTTCTCGCACCGATCATCCAGAGTGGCTACACCGGGCCGTTGTCCCTGGAAATTTTCAACGACGGTTTCCGCGCCGCGCCGACTCGGGCGAATGCGGCGGATGGCTTGCGGTCACTGTTATACCTGGAAGAAAAAACCCGCCAACGCCTGGCTGAACAAGCCCCCGCTGCGCCCGTGGACATCCTGTTTGAAACCCCGGCGGCCAGCGAATACGACGGTATCGAGTTTCTTGAATTTGCCGTGGATGAAAGCCTCGGCGCCAAACTGACCCACTGGCTGGAGCGCCTGGGTTTCGCCAAGGCCGGTCAGCATCGCTCGAAGAACGTGAGCCTGTTGCGCCAGGGTGACATCAACCTGATCCTCAACTGCGAACCCTATTCCTTCGCCCACAACTTTTTCGAGGCCCATGGCCCATCGCTGTGCGCCACCGCGATTCGGGTCAAGGACAGCGCCAAGGCCCTGGAGCGGGCGGTGGCCTACAAGGGCCAGCCTTATCGCGGCCTGGTCGGCCCCAACGAGCTGGAATTGGCCGCGGTGCGTGCGCCGGACGGCAGCCTGATCTACCTGGTGGACCCCAGCGAAGGCGGGCTGTACGACACCGATTTCAACCTGCAAGCGGCCACACCCGCCAGCGGTGGCTTGTTGCGCATCGACCATATGGCCATGGCGCTGCCGGCGGACAGCCTCGACAGTTGGGTGCTGTTCTACAAAAGCCTGCTGGATTTCGAAGCCGATGACGAGGTGGTGCTGCCCGACCCCTACGGCTTGGTGAAGAGCCGTGCGTTGCGCAGCCGTTGCAGTTCGATTCGCCTGCCGCTGAACATCTCCGAAAACCGCAATACGGCGATTTCCCACGCGCTTTCCAGCTATCGCGGTTCGGGCGTGCACCATATTGCCTTCGATTGCGCGGATATTTTCGCCGAGGTGCGCCGGGCCAAAGAGGCCGGCGTACCGTTGTTGGATATTCCACTCAACTATTACGACGACCTGGCGGCGCGCTTCGATTTCGACGATGAGTTCCTCAGTGAGCTGGCGTATTACAACGTGCTGTACGACCGCGACGCCCAGGGCGGTGAGTTGTTTCATGTGTACACCGAGGCGTTCGAAGGGCGGTTTTTCTTCGAGATTATCCAGCGCAAGAACGGCTATGCCGGCTACGGCGCGGCCAACGTAGCGGTGCGTCTGGCGGCGATGGCCAAGTCGCGCAGTGGGGCGGTACGCCAGGCCCGGCTATAACCGCAGGCAGGTGCTTCCTTCGGGGAGCGCCGCGGCCCATAATCAGCGCCTGCAAACAATGGCCGTGAGCGCACCATGACCTCGAGTCCCGATCTCCCCGCGGTAGCCGACGCACCGCGCAAGAGTCGCAAGAACAATCCGGAAAAGACCCGCGAGAATATTCTCCAGGAAGCCATTGTCGAGTTTGTTCAACAGGGCCTGGCCGGCGCTCGCGTGGACGCCATCGCCGAGCGCATCCACACCTCCAAGCGCATGATCTATTACTACTTCGGCAGTAAGGAGCAGTTATACGTCGAGGTATTGGAGAAGCTCTACGGCGATATCCGCAACACCGAAACCCGCATGAACCTCACGGCCCTGGAGCCGCGTGAGGCGATTCGCCGGCTGGTGGAATTCACTTTCGATCACCATGACCAGAACGTGGATTTCGTGCGTATCGTCAGCATCGAAAATATCCACAACGCCGAGTACGTCAAACGCACCGAGACCATCAAGGCGATGAACAGCAAGATCCTCGAAGGGCTGGGCGAGACCTTGCGCCGTGGCGCCGAACTGGGGTTGTTTCGCGAAGGGCTGGAGCCGTTGGACGTGCACTTGTTGATCAACTCGTTCAGTTTTTACCGGGTCTCCAACCGGCATACCTTCAGCGAGATATTCCAGATCGAACTGTCGGACGAGGCGATCAAGCACCGGCACCGGGAGATGATCTGCGAGTCGGTGCTGCGCTACCTGCAAGCCTGAGAACACCCAACTCTCAAGGTAGAAATGCAGTCAAAATGTGGGAGGGGGCTTGCTCCCACATTTGAACTCTGTTTCGGCAGTCAGCCATTCATGCTCTGGAAGTGCGCTAGCATCCTGTCTGCATCCGCCACTTCACCGCTGAACAACTCAAACGCCTTCACCGCCTGAAATACCGCCATGTTGCCGCCATCCAGGGTGCGGCAACCCAATGCGCGGGCGTCGCGCAGCAGTTCGGTTTCCAGCGGGAAATACACGATTTCCGCGACCCACAACCTTGCCCGCAACAACGCAGCGGGGACCGGTGTGCCGGGCAATTTGGTCATGCCCATCGGCGTGGTATTGACTAAACCATCGGCCTCGGCCATCGCATTTTCCAGATCAGTGCCGACTTGGGCACGACCAGGGCCGAAGCGCTGCGCGAGGTTATCCACAAGGTCGCGGGCGCGGGAGGCGTCCACGTCGAAAATGCTCAAGTACTCAACCCCCTCTGCCAGCAGTGCATGGGCTACCGCTGCGCCCGCGCCACCGGCGCCCATCTGCACCACGTGTCGGCGGGCAACGTCCTGCAAGTTGCGGCGAAACCCTTCGGCGAAGCCCAGGCAATCGGTGTTGTGGCCGATCCGTTTACCGTCCTTGAACACCACGGTGTTGACTGCACCAATGCCCCGGGCCTCGTCGGACAAGTCATCAAGCAGGGGCAGGATCGCCTGCTTGCACGGGTAGGTAATGTTCAACCCGTTGAAGTGCATCAGCTCGGCGGCCCGCAGTAATTCCGGCAGGGCGGTGAGGTCCAGGTGCAGCGGCTCAAGGTCGATCAGGCGATACAGGTAGCGCAGGCCCTGGGCGTCACCCTCGTGTTCATGCAGGGCAGGGGTGCGGGAAGCCTGGATACCGGCGCCGATCAGGCCGGCGAGAATGCGCGGTTTCATCAGGCGCGTCCCTTGAGTGTCTGGCTGAAGTGCTCCAGCGCCAGGTGGTAGCCGTGGCTGCCAAACCCGGCCAGCACGGCCTTGGCGATGGGCGATACAAATGAATGCTGACGAAACGCTTCGCGCGCGTGCACGTTGGATAAATGCACTTCGATCACCGGCACTTCACTGGCCACCAGCGCATCGCGGATCGCGACCGAGGTGTGGGTCCAGGCTGCCGGGTTGATCACGATACCCGCACAACGGTTACGGGCGCCGTGGATCCAGTCGAGCAGTTCGCCTTCGTGGTTGGTCTGGCGAAACTCGATTTTCAGCCCGAGTTCAGTGGCGCTGCGACCACACAGGGCGGCGATGTCAGCCAGGGTTTCATGGCCGTAAGTGGCCGGCTCGCGGGTGCCGAGCAGGTTGAGGTTGGGGCCGTTGAGCACCAGCACGATGGGCGGCATAGCGGGATCTCCACAGTTCTTATTGGTTATGTGGGTAAAATGTACTGGTTGGTTAGTTTGGTCAATTGATCGCAGCGGATCTGTGCGGTTATCGAACTGTTATCAACAACCTCTTGCAGCCCGATCAGATTAGATATCAATTGAAAATCATTCTCGACAACGCTTAAGATGCCCGCCTGTTTCCTATACATTCCAGGGAGTCGGTTTGTCGGACGTGGATCTCAAGGGCCTGTTTCTCAAGCACGCCGATACCCTGCGCGGGTATCTGGCCCGCAAGGTACGGGACCCGCAATTGGCCGCAGACCTGGTGCAGGAGAGCTTCCTGCGGCTGGCGGAAAAACCGGCCGGTGAGCGCATCGACAACTCCCAGGGCTATCTCTATCGAACGGCAAGCAATCTGCTGATCGACCATATTCGTCAGGAAGCACGGCGCAAGACCGACACCGTGCCCCATGAGGCGCTGGCCGAGATCGAAGATGACGTGGCCGGGTTGGAGGCTCAGGCAATGGCGCAGCAACAGCGACAGGCATTGAAGCAGGCACTGGCGGAACTGCCGGAGCGCACCCAGCAGATTTTTCGCTTGAACCGTATCGAAGGCATGACCCACGCCCAGGTCGCCCGGCACCTGGCTATCTCCGACAGCTCAGTGCAAAAGCATTTGGCCAAGGCGTTGGCCTATGTGATGCAGCGCTTGCAGGAAGGCGAGGTGGCGCCATCCGACGAATGAATTACCGAAAAATGCCAGGCCAGACGTCAGAGCGTCTATATAACGAAAATTCGAGATTCACACGTGAATAGCCAGGGTCCGCAACAGCACAGCATTACCGAGGCGGCTGCCGAATGGGCGGTGCGCCTGCACGCCGGTGCCCTGAGCGAACAGGAGCAGGCCGAGTTGCGCCAGTGGATCGCCCGCGACAGCCGTCACGAAGGGGCGCTGCGGTTTGCCGAGCAGACCTGGGCGGCATTGGGTGAAGTACATAAGGACGAGCCCGTACACCGACAACGGCCAGCCGCGCCGACCCCGCCCGTGCGCCGCACCAAACGCAGAAGGCCGTGGCAACGTGCAGCCGCTGTGGCGCTGGTCGTGGTAGTGGCGGGCGTCGGTTGGCTACACGGGCCCGACGTGTTGCTGCACATGCAGGCCGACTACGTCACGCAAAAGGGAGAGATGCGCACGGTGCACCTGGCGGACGGCAGTAGGGTGGAGCTCGATTCCGCCAGCGCCATTCGCCTGGATTACGATGGCGTGCAGCGGAGTATCAGCCTGCTCCAGGGCTCGGCGGTTTTTGATGTGGCGCCGATGAAAGGCGAAGAAACCCGGCCGTTCGTAGTGCACAGCGCCGGGGGCCAGACCCGGGCGCTGGGCACGCGGTTTGTGGTCGAGCGTGAGGGCCCGAGCCAGGCCTGGGTCGGTGTGCTGCAGCACAGCGTCGAGGTGTCTATGCAGGTATCACCGACCACCGGCCCGGCCGAGCGCGTTGTGCAGCAAGGCCAGGCTGCGCGTTACAGCCCCGTTGAAGGTGTGGTCAGCCTTGATCAGTTTGATGTGGATCGCGCCACCAGTTGGCGGCGCGGTGTGTTGATCTTCGACCGCCAGCCGTTGGCCAAGGTTATCGAGCAACTCAACCGTTACCGCCCCGGGCGGGTGGTGTTGACCGACGCGGCCTTGGGCGAACGCGAAGTCAGCGGTGTCTTCCGCCTGGACATGCTCGACAGCGCACTCGCCACCCTGACCCAGGAACTTCAAGTGCAACGCTTGGACCTGGCCGGCCTCAGCCTGATCTATTGATCCTCTCCCGTCAGAAACCTTCTGCCCTTGCTCCTACAAAAAAATATTACTGACTTCCCGTGTCTCGCGCGTCTTGCTAGGTGAGAAGCATTCGCATAAACAAAAAACGCTTAGCGCAGGGATAACCACACATGTCAGCACTCACCAAGGGGCGTATCACCGGCAGCCGGTTGGCCCTGGCCATTCACTTGGGATTGTTTGCCGTCGCCGCGCCGGTGCATGCCGTGCAGCCTGCGGCTGGCGCAGCCCAATCTGCTGTGTTGAGGTTCGACATTCCTGCGCAATCCCTGGGCAGTGCAGTACTGGCGTTCGCCGATCAGGCGGGCCTGCAAGTGTTGTTCGACAGCCAGCGCCTGCAAGGGTTGAGCAGCTCCGCGCTCAAGGGCAGCTTCGACGTGCAGGAAGGTCTTGGTCGCCTGCTGGGTGCCGCACCGGTTGAATATCGTTTCACCGGCGAGCGCCAGGTCACCTTGACCCGCGTCGAGCAACAGGCCGGAGCGCTGGCCTTGGGGACCACCACCATCACCGGCCTGCACAAGCAGGACTGGGTGTATTCAACACCACGTTCGGTCAGCGTGGTCGATCGCGAGCAACTGGACCGTAACCCGCCACGCCATGCTGCCGAGATGCTTGAAGAGGCGCCTGGCGTCTACTCCGCCGTCAGCCAGCAAGACCCTGGCCTGTCCGTGAATATCCGCGGTATCCAGGACTATGGCCGGGTCAATATGTCGGTCGATGGCATGCGCCAGAATTACCAGCAGAGCGGCCACCAGCAACGCAATGGCACGCTGTATGTCGACCCCGAGTTGTTGTCCGAAGTGGTGATCGAAAAGGGCGCGACCTCAACCCAGGGCGGGGCAGGCGTGATTGGCGGGGTGGCCAATTTCCGTACCGTGGAGGCCGCCGACCTGCTCAAGGACGGCAAGCAAATCGGCGGGCGCATTCGCCTCACCACCGGGTTGGGCGGGCGCAGCAACGGCACGCACTTTATCGGCAGTTCGGCGTTTGCCGTGGGGACCGACGTGTGGGACATGTTGGTGGCCGCCAGTGAGCGTCACCTGGGCGATTACAACCCCGGCACCAAGGGCAGCATCGGCGAGCTGCGTACCGGTGCGGCTTACATGCCGGCCAGTGAAGAGCGCATCAAGCACAGCACGGTCGCCTATTCAGGCTCGGTGATGCGCTCGCGCCTGCTCAAGCTGGGGCTCAACCTGCCAGTTGATCAGCGCCTGCAACTGAGCTACCTGGTTACCGAGGTCGACTACGACGACGTCAACATGATGACCGCCGAAAAGCCCCAGTTGTGGGAAAAGCTCGGCAGCAGCAACGTCAAGGCGCAGAACTTCGCGCTGGATTACAGCTACGCACCGGACAACCCGCTGATCGACTTCAAGGCCAAGCTTTATCATGTGGATACCCGCAATGACCAATCCACGCTGGCCCGGGGGATCAGCAAGGGTTACGACGTTACCTATCAAACCAATACCTATGGCGTGCAGGCGCAGAACATCTCGACCTTTGCCCTGACCGAGCTGGCCGCACTCAAGGCCAACTACGGGCTGGAGTTTTTCTACGATAAGGTTCGGCCCGATTCCAACCAGGCCGTAGAAGCCGGCTCGGCGCTGACCGCGTCGGCGGCGGAAAGCATTACGCCCAAAGGCGACCGCGCGATGGGCAGCCTGTTCGGGCGCCTGGATCTGGACTACGACGGTTGGCTGAACCTTAACGCCGGTTTGCGTTATGACCGCTATCGGCTGCGCGGCGAAACCGGCTTGAACACCCGCACGTTCATCCTCGGCACCACCCGCCAGATTGGGGTGCCGGTCAATTACGACGTGGATCGCGAGGAGGGCCGTTTCTCCCCGACCTTCGGCCTGTCGATCAAGCCCGGCGTCGATTGGTTGCAGCTCTTCGCCACCTACGGCAAGGGTTGGCGTCCGCCGGCGGTGACCGAAGCCCTGGTCAGCGGCCGGCCCCATGGCGGTGGGTCGGAGTCGATTCTCCCCAACCCCTACCTCAAGCCGGAGCGATCCACTGCGTGGGAAGTCGGGTTCAATGTGCTCAAGCAAGACCTGCTGTTCGCCGATGATCGCGCGGGTATGAAAGTGTCGTACTTCAACACCCGGGTCGATGACTTTTCCTATATGGCCCTGGGCGTGCAGCCACCCGGTTATGGCAACGTCAATATCGGCAGTGCGGCCTACGTCAACAACCTGGAAGCCACGCGTTTTCGTGGCCTTGAGTACCAGCTCGATTACGACGCCGGCTTTGCCTACGGCCAGTTCAACTACACGCGGATGCTCGGCAGCAACAAGTTCTGCAGCAAAACCGCCTGGCTCGGCGGTGTGACCAAGACCCAGAAGCGGCCCGGCAACCGGGCGCCGGTGGATGCGATGGTACCGGACGATGCGGCCAATGCTGGCGTGGGTTGCAGCGCGATCCTGGGCTCGTCCGAACACATGCCCATGGACCGTGGCACCGCCACCCTGGGCGCACGGTTCCTTGAACGCAAGCTGGATGTGGGCGTGCGCGCTCGCTACAGCGCGGGCTACTACGTCAAAGGCGCCGCCGGGGTGACCACCGCGCAAACCGGCGTCTACCCCGCCGACTGGAAGCCCTACACCGTCTATGACCTTTATGGCAGTTACCGCGCCACCGACCAACTGACCCTGCGCCTGGCCATGGAAAACGTCACCGATCGCGCCTACCTGGTGCCGTTGGGCGACGTGCTGGCCTTCACCCTGGGCCGTGGGCGCACGTTGCAGGGCACCGTTGAATATCAGTTCTGACCGCTTTTGCCCAGTAACGGGCAAAACCACAGCAGGCACTGGCTTGCTGCGGAGTGACCACCCAATGACTTGGAGTTTTGCATGAGCATTTCTATTTCATACAGCACGACCTACGCCGCCAACACCGTCGCTCAGTACCTGAGCGATTGGTCGGCCTACTTCGGTGATCTCAACCACCGTGAAGGTTCGGTCAAAGAGGGTGTGAACACCGGTGGTTTCAATCCTGGGCCGTTCGACGGCACCCAATATGGCGTATCGAGCAGCGTCAGCGACGCGGCGGTGGTTGCCGAAGGCAGCCTGCATTACACCTTGTTCAATCCGCCGACCCACACCCTGTGGGGTTCGCTCGATGGCCTGACCCTGGGCGATACCCTCGCCGGTGGCGCAACCAGCGGTGGCTACAGCATCGCCAACCACGAAGTCAGCTTCACCAACCTGGGCCTGTCGAGTCTGCAGTCCGAAGGCCGTGACGGCCAGGTGCACAAAATCGTGTACGGCCTGATGAGCGGTGACAGTTCGGCGCTGGCCTCGGCAATCGACACCTTGCTCAAGGGCATCGACCCAAGCCTGTCGGTCAACTCCACCTTCGACCAACTGGCCGCCGCCGGTGTGGCGCATCAGGATTCGGCTGCGTTCGCCGCTGCCGATGTGGGCCTGGTCGGGATTCAGGATGCGCCGCAAGACTTCGCCCTGGCCGCCTGATGCAAAAAAGCCGATGAAAGCTCACGCCTTCACCGGCTTGGTTGAAACCCCGTCGCCGCCCGAGTTTTCGAAGGCCTGGGCGGCGGCGGGGGCAAATTCTGTGGGTGCGCCGCAGGTGCTGTCAACGCACCGGGCGAGCCCTTGCTTGACTCTTCAATGGGACAACCTCCATGACTCGGCCCGGTGCCAAGCGCGCGAATGAGATGCTGGCTGCACTCACGGCCTATAGAAGCGCCTTTTTCAACATCGGCCTGTTCTCGGCGGTGATCAACCTGCTGATGCTGGCCCCGGCGCTGTACATGTTGCAGGTGTACGACCGGGTATTGGCTTCCGGCAACCAGATGACCCTGCTGATGCTGACGCTGATGATCCTCGGCCTGTTCGCCTTGATGGGGGCGTTGGAGTGGGTGCGCAGCCAAGTGGTGATTCGCCTCGGTACGCAGATGGACATGCGTTTGAACCAGCGGGTATTCGACGCCGCTTATGAAGCGCAACTCAAGGGCGGCAGCCAGGCCGCGGGCCAGGCCCTGCACGACCTGACCACCTTGCGCCAGTTCGCCACCGGCCAGGCGCTGTTCGCCTTTTTCGATGCGCCGTGGTTTCCGGTGTACCTGCTGGTGATCTTCCTGTTCCACCCCTGGCTGGGCCTGCTGGCGCTGGGTGGTGCGCTGCTGCTGATCGCGCTGGCGTGGGCCAACCACCATGTCAGCCAGGCGCCGATGGCCCTGGCCAGCCAACTGTCGATCAGTGCCAGTCAGCAGGCCACGGCCAACCTGCGCAATGCCGACACCATCGAGGCCATGGGGATGCTCGCCACACTGCGCGGGCGCTGGTTCAGCCAACACCAGGCGTTTCTGGTGCAGCAGAACCTGGCCAGTGAAAAGACCGCGGTGGTCACAGCCTGGTCCAAGGGCGTACGCCTGGCCCTGCAATCGCTGGTGCTGGGTTTGGGCGCCTGGTTGGCGGTCAACGGCGACATTACGCCGGGGATGATGATTGCCGGGTCGATCCTGATGGGGCGCGTGCTCAGCCCCATCGACCAGTTGATCGGCGTATGGAAGCAGTGGGGTTCGGCGCGCCTGGCCTATGAGCGTTTGTCGTTGATGCTGCAGGATAACCCGGCGCGACCGGCACGCATGAGCCTGCCCGTGCCCAAGGGCCAGGTAAACCTGGAGCAGATCAGCGCCTGCGCCCCCGGCAGCCGTCGGCCCGCGCTGGCCAACCTGGGCTTCAGCCTGCCGGCGGGTGACGTGCTCGGTGTGATCGGCCCCTCGGGCTGCGGCAAGTCCACCCTGGCGCGGGTACTGGTGGGGGCCTGGGCACCGCTGGTCGGCAAGGTGCGCCTGGATGGCGCCGACCTGGCCGTGTGGGACAAACAGCAACTGGGCCCGCATATCGGTTACTTGCCCCAGGACATCCAGCTGTTCGCGGGCAGCATTGCGCAAAACATCGCGCGTTTTGAAACGGTGGAGGCAGATAAAGTCCTCGCTGCGGCGCAAATGGCCGGTGTGCACGAGCTGATCCTGCAACTGCCGCAAGGCTACGACACGCAACTGGGCGAGGGCGGCGCAGGCTTGTCCGGCGGGCAAAAACAACGGGTGGCCCTGGCGCGTGCGCTGTACGGCCTGCCGGCGCTGATTGTGCTGGATGAGCCCAATGCCAACCTCGACGAAGTGGGCGAGCAGGCGCTGCTGCAAGCCATCACCCAGCTCAAGCAACAGCGCCGCACCCTGATTCTGATCACCCACAAACCCAACGTGCTGAGCCTGACCGACCAGTTGCTGATCCTCAAGGACGGCCAGATGCAGGCGTTCGGCCCGACGGCGCGGGTGTTGGAGGCGCGGCAAAAGCCTGTGGTCAGCAAGCCGGTGTCGAGCATGAGCATGAGCTACCGCTTCGGTGAAGGAAAACCCGCATGAGCCAGAGCAAAGCAGCATGGGTCAGTGAGCCGCCGCACAACGTGCTGGCGCTGGATGACAAAAAATACTCGCGCCTGGGTTGGTGGCTGGTGCTGGGAGGCTTTGCCGGCTTTCTTGGCTGGGCGGCGCTGGCACCGTTGGACAAGGGCGTGGCGGTGGCGGGCAAGGTCATGGTGTCGGGGCATCGCAAGACGGTGCAACACCCGGCGGGCGGGATCGTCGAGCGTATCGACGTGCGTGACGGTGATCGGGTACGCGCAGGCCAGGTGTTGTTGCGCTTGAAAGAAACACCGTTGCGCGGGCAGATGCAGTCACTGCGCAGCCAATACCTGGCGTCGCTGGCCAGCGAAGCGCGCTTGAATGCAGAGAGTGAAGGCTTGCCGGCCATTGCATTTGGCCCCGAGCTGTTGGCCGATCCCGACGCCGCGAACACCCTGAGCCTGCAACGCCAGTTATTCCAGAGCCGTGCCCAGGCCCTGGCCACCGAACAGGCGGGCCTGCGCGAAACCATCGCCGGCTTTGAGGCGCAGTTGCGAGGCACGCGGGCCTCCCAGGCGAGCAAAGTGCAACAGCGGGCGGCGTTGAGTGAACAGCTTCAGGGCCTGCGCGAACTGGCACGCGACGGCTACATCCCTCGTAATCGCCTGCTCGACAGCGAGCGGCTGTATGCGCAGATCGACGGCGCCATCGCCGAGGATTTCGGGCGTATCGGCCAGTTGCAGCGCCAGGTGCTGGAGTTGCGTTTGCGCATCCGCCAGTTGGGCGAAGACTTTCAGAAAGACCTGCGCACTCAGTTGGCCGAGACCCGCACCCGCAGCGAGGACTTGCGCAATCGCCTGGCCTCCGCCGAGTTCGAACTGGCCAACAGCCTGGTGCGCGCCCCGGCATCCGGTGTGGTGGTGGGGTTGCAGGTGTATACCGAAGGCGGCGTGATCAAGCCCGGTGAGGCCCTGATGGACATCGTGCCCCAGGACGAGCCGTTGTGGGTGGAGGCGCGGGTGCCGGTACAGATGATCGACAAGGTGCACCCGGGCTTGCCGGTCGAGTTGATGTTTTCGGCATTCAACCAATCCACCACGCCACGGGTGGCGGGCGAGGTCACGTTGGTCTCGGCCGACCGCCAGGTCGATGAGCGCACCGATGAGCCGTATTACACGCTACGGGCCCAGGTCAGCGCAGCGGGTATGCAGCAACTGGACGGCGTGCAGATCCGTCCGGGGATGCCGGTGGAAACCTTCGTCAAGACCGGCGAGCGCTCGATGCTCAACTACCTGTTCAAACCCTTGCTGGACCGTACCCATATGGCCCTGGTGGAAGAATGAAGGCGTTGTTGTTTACCCTCTGTTTAAGTTGCACGCCCGCGGCAAACGCTCTGGGTCTGTTGGATGTGTATGATTTGGCGCTACGCAACGACCCGACCTTTCAGGCGGCGATCCAGGAGCGTGAGGCCGGTGAAGAAAACCGCGTGATTGGTCGGGCCGCACTGTTGCCGAACCTGTCATGGAGCTACAACAACTCGCGCAATGAGTCCGAAGTCACCCAGAGTACGGCGGTGGGTAATGTCACCAGCGACCGCAATTACCGCAGCTACGCCTCGGCCCTGACCTTGCAGCAACCGCTGCTCGATTACGAAGCCTATGCGCGTTTTCGCCAAGGCACCGCCCAGGCGTTGATGGCCGACGAGCGCTTTCGCGGCAAGAGCCAGGAGCTGGCCGTGCGGGTACTGGGCGCCTACAGCCAGGCATTGCTGGCACAAGAGCGCATCGAGTTGAGCCGTGCCCAGAAGCGTACGTTTGCCGAGCGCCTGCAACTCAACGACCGCCTGCTCAAAGGCGGTGAGGGTACCCGTACCGATGTGCTTGAAACCCAGGCGCGCCTGAGCCTGGCCCAGGCCGAAGAGATCGAAGCCGTGGATGCCCAGGACAGCGCTTTACGTGAGTTGGAAGCCATTGTCGGCCAGCCGCTGCATATCGAAGAACTGGCACCCCTGGCCCGCGCATTCGAGATCGCGCCGCTTGAGCCCAACCGTTTCGAAACCTGGCGTGAACTGGCCATGGCCAACAACCCCGAACTCAAGTCCCAGCATCACGCGCTCGACGTGGCCTCTTATGAAGTGGAGCGCAAGCGCGCCGGGCACTTGCCCAAGGTCAGCCTGTACGCGACCAGTCGCAAAACCAGTTCCGACTCAGAAAGCAGTTACAACCAGAAGTACGACACCAACAGCGTCGGCATCCAGATCAGCCTGCCGCTGTTTGCCGGTGGCTCGGTCTCGGCCTCTACCCGTCAGGCGGCCAACCAATTGTCCCAGGCTCAATACGAGCTGGACGCGCAAACCGCCGCAACCTTGGTGGAGTTGCGCAAGCAATTCAACCTCAACACCAGCGGCGCGGCCAAGGTGCGGGCCTATGAAATGGCAGTGAGTTCCGCCACGGCACTGGTCACCGCCACCCAGAAAAGCGTCAGTGGCGGCGAGCGGGTCAACCTTGATGTACTCGACGCCGAGCAGCAACTGTTCACTGCCCGCCGCGACCTGGCCAATGCCCGCCACGCGTACCTGCTGGCGCGCATTCAGTTGAAGTATTACGCGGGGTTGCTGAGCGAGCAGGACTTGCGGGCGTTGGCCGGGTATTTCCGGCCCTCGGCATGAGTGATAACTCGGCTCATAAACACCCATCTTTTGTAGGAGCGAGCTTGCTCGCGAAAACCTCACAGGCAACGCATTTCCCCAGGCAACCCGCGTTATCAATGACGTTATTCGCGAGCAAGCTCGCTCCTACATGTGGGTCGGTATATGCCGCGGATTTATCGGCGGGTCAGCAACACACCCGATTCCATATGGTGCGTCCACGGGAACTGGTCGAACATCGCACATTGGGTAATCCGGTGCGTGTCATGCAGTTGCGCGATGTTGGCGGCCAACGTCTCCGGGTTGCAGGAGATGTACAGGATATTGTCGAAACGCCGGGTCAGTTCGCAGGTGTCCGGGTCCATGCCGGCGCGGGGCGGGTCGACGAATACGCTGCCAAACTCGTAGCTTTTCAGGTCGATGCCGTGCAAGCGGCGGAATGGGCGCACTTCATTGAGCGCCTCGGTGAGTTCCTCGGCGGAGAGGCGCACCAACTTGACGTTACCGATCGCGTTTTCATCGAGGTTGCTCAAGGCCGCGTTCACCGAGGTCTTGCTGATCTCGGTGGCCAGCACGTTACGCACGCGAGTGGCCAGCGGCAGGGTGAAGTTGCCGTTGCCGCAGTAGAGTTCCAGCAAATCGTCGGGGCGATCGCCCAAGGCTTCGTATGCCCAGTTGAGCATCTTCTGGTTCACCGTACCGTTGGGTTGGGTGAAGGCGCCTTCGGGCTGGCGGTAGCTGAAGGTGCGGCCACCGACCTCGAGTTTCTCCACCACATAGTCCTGGCCGATCACATCGCGCTTGCCCTTGGAGCGGCCGATGATGCTCACATTCAGCTCAGCCGCCAGCTTGTTCGCGGCGGTGTGCCAATGCTCGTCCAGCGGGCGGTGATAGCACAGGGTGATCATCGCGTCGCCGGCCAGGGTGGTGAGGAACTCCACCTGAAACAGCTTGTGGCTCAGGGCGGCGCTGGCTTGCCAGGCGGCCTTGAGTTGCGGCATCAACTGGTTGATGCGCTGGCTGGCAATCGGAAACGCTTCGATCAGGATCGGCGTGCGTTTGTCGTCCTGGGAAAACATTGCGTAATGGCGATCACCGCCTTCGCGCCACAGGCGGAACTCCGCGCGCAGGCGGAAGTTCTGCAAGGGCGAATCGAAGACCTGCGGCTCGGGCGCGTCGAAGGGTGCCAGCAGGTCACGCAAGCGCGTGACCTTGTCTTGCAGTTGAGCGGTGTAGCTTGCGGCGTCAAAAGTCATGCGTTGAACCAGCCCAGCTTGATCACAAACAGAATCGACAGGATTACCAGTGCCGGGTTCAGCTCACGGTAGCGGCCCGAAAGCAGCTTGATGGCGGTCCAGGCGATGAAACCGAAGGCGATGCCGTTGGCGATGGAGTAAGTGAAGGGCATCGCCAGGGCAGTGATCACCACCGGCGCTGCAACCGTAATGTCATCCCAGTCGATTTCGGCCAGGCCCTGGCTCATCAGCACCGCTACAAACAGCAGGGCTGGCGCGGTGGCATACGCGGGCACGCTGGCGGCCAGCGGCGAGAAGAACAGCGCCAGCAGGAACAGGATCGCGACCACGATGGCGGTCAAGCCGGTGCGGCCACCGGCGCTCACGCCTGCGGCCGATTCGATGTAGCTGGTGGTGGTGGAAGTACCCAGCAGCGAGCCGGCCATGGCGGCGGTGCTGTCGGCGATCAGCGCACGGCCCATTTTCGGCATATGACCGTCCTTGCCCATCAGGCCGGCACGCTTGGCGACGCCGATCAGGGTGCCGGAGTTATCGAACAGGTCGACGAACAGGAAGGCGAATATCACGCTGACCAGGCCGATATCCAGCGCGCCCTTGATATCCAGCTGCAGGAACGTCGGAGCCAGCGAAGGTGGCACCGAGGTCACACCGATGAAGGGTGTGAAGCCCAATACGATGGAGGCGATGGTCACCGCCAGGATACCGATCAGCACCGCACCGCGTACGGCCAGGGCTTCGAGTGCGACGATCAGGACGAAACCCAGCGTCGCCAGGATTGGCGCCGGTTGTTTCAAGTCGCCCAGGCCTACCAGGGTGGCCGGGTTGGCGACCACGATCCCGGCGTTATGCAGGGCAATCAGCGCCAGGAACAGGCCGATACCGGCAGCAATTGCCGAGCGCAGAGGCAGTGGGATGGCGTTGATGATCCACTCGCGGATGCGGAAGATCGACAGCAGGAAGAACAGCACCGCCGAAATGAACACCGCGCCCAGCGCCACCTGCCAGGTGTGGCCCATGTGCAAGACCACGGTGTAGGTGAAGAACGCGTTGAGGCCCATGCCCGGCGCCAGCGCAATCGGGTAGTTGGCGATCAGGCCCATCACGGTGGAACCGATGGCCGCCGCCAGGCAGGTCGCGACAAATACCGCACCTTTGTCCATGCCGGTTTCGCCGAGGATGCTCGGGTTCACGAACAGGATGTAGGCCATGGCCAGGAAGGTGGTGATCCCCGCAAGAATCTCGGTGCGCACATTGGTGTTGTGGGCTTTGAGTTGAAACAGCTTTTCCAGCATGCCGGCTCCCTGTGACGCTATTGTGCGTCGTTATTTGTTGACCTCTAAGTCAAAGCACAAATTGCGCCAAGCGCCTGTGGTTTCAGAGAGGATCGGAAAAAGCGGCGCATCATACCAGCAGCCGAGGCTGTGTGGCGCATGGCCTTGAGGCATACTGCGCCGACGTTCAATACCGGGTCATTGCCAGCATGAAAAAAGCCAACGCGTGGAGTCTAGCTCTGATCGCCAGTATCAGCCTGTGGCTGGGCGCAGCACCGGCGTGGGGCGCGGCTGCACCGGCGTTGAGCGAGGTGCGGGTGTTCAAGGTGGAATCGGCAAAATGCAGCGAAACCATCCCCGAACGGGTGAACACCACCCAGATGTGCGAACACCGTGGGCCCACCCAGGTGTCGGTCATGGAAGTCGGCCTGGGCAACAGCCCGATGGGCCGCTTCAATGGCGCAGAGTTGAACGGGCAACGCACGGCGGTGTGCCAGGTGGGCAACATCAGTGAGGCGTGCAATGGCGTGGGCACCTTGATGGGCTACATCTATGTGTTCGATCTGAATGTCCAGGCCCAGGGCTGGTTCGAATTCACCAATACCTCGATCAACCCCCCGCAAAACACCTTGAAAGCCCAGCTCAATATCCGCTGATCAATCATCTTGAACGCTCAAAATCCCGGGAAGTCGTACCCCTTAAGACGGCGACTTTCCTGAACGCCGCGGATGTACTTCAACCCGTGAGGTGTTTATGAGCGCAAACCCCAATGGCGCGGCGGCCCAGCCGTTTGCCCGCCACCCGATACGCATGACACTCAACGGCCAGCCGCGCCAACTGGATGTGCTGCCCTGGACCACCTTGCTCGACCTGCTGCGCGAACAGCTGGACCTGGTCGGCAGCAAAAAGGGCTGCGACCACGGCCAGTGCGGTGCCTGCACCGTATTGCGTGACGGCAAGCGCGTAAATGCCTGCCTGACCCTGGCCGTGATGTGCGACGGCGCCGAGTTGACCACCATCGAAGGGCTGGCCGAAGGCGACCAGTTGCACCCCATGCAGCAAGCCTTCATCAAACACGACGCCTTCCAGTGCGGCTATTGCACCCCCGGCCAGATCTGTTCCGCCGTGGGCCTGGCCAATGAAGGTCGCGCCCACGACCGTGCGCAGATCCAGGAACTGATGAGCGGCAACCTGTGCCGCTGCGGTGCCTACAGCAATATCCGCGACGCCATTGAAGAGGCGCTGCCGGCGTGCCACCGCTCGGGAGGTGAACAATGAACCCCTTCCACTACAGCAAGCCTGCCGGTGTTCAAGAGGCGGTGCACCTAAGCAACGCGGCCTCGCGCTTCATTGCCGGGGGCACCAACCTGCTCGACTTGATGAAAGAAAACATCAGCCGCCCGGAACA
Source organism: Pseudomonas sp. OST1909 (assembly GCF_015277575.1). Taxonomy (NCBI): domain Bacteria; kingdom Pseudomonadati; phylum Pseudomonadota; class Gammaproteobacteria; order Pseudomonadales; family Pseudomonadaceae; genus Pseudomonas; species Pseudomonas sp. OST1909. Next base: position 5,641,828 of record NZ_CP063780.1, on the reverse strand, counting down.
CTTGATCGATATCACCGGTTTGCCCTTGCACGAGGTTGAAGAAACCGCCGACGGCGGCGTGCGAATTGGCGCGCTGGTGAGCAATGCCGACCTGGCCTGGCACCCGCTGATCGAACAGCGTTACCCATTGTTGTCCCAAGCGATCCTGGCGGGGGCCTCGCCGCAATTGCGCAACATGGCCAGTACCGGTGGCAACCTGTTGCAGCGCACCCGCTGCTACTACTTCTATGACGCTACGGTGCCGTGCAACAAGCGCGAGCCCGGTAGCGGCTGCCCGGCGCGTACGGGGTTGAATCGCATCCATGCGATCCTTGGCGCCAGTGAGCAGTGCGTGGCCACGCATCCCTCGGACATGTGCGTGGCCCTGGCGGCGCTCCAGGCACGGGTGCATGTAGAAGGGCGTGGGGGTGCACGCGTCATCGAGTTCGCCGACTTCCACCGTCTGCCCGGCGATGCGCCGCAGCGCGACAACCAATTGGCCGATGACGAGCTGATCACCGCAATCGAACTGCCTGCCGACCATCTGGCCCGGCATAGCCACTACTTGAAAATCCGCGACCGCGCGTCCTATGCCTTTGCTTTGGTGTCGGTGGCTGCGGCGCTGGAACTGGACGGCGACACCATCATCGATGCGCGCCTGGCCCTCGGCGGCGTGGCGCACAAACCCTGGCGCGACCGCGCAGTGGAAGCGGCATTGATCGGTCAGACCGTCAGCCGCGAAACCTTCAGCAACGCTGCCGATGCCCTATTGCAAGACGCCGAGCCGCTGGAGCACAACGGCTTCAAGATCAAACTGGCACGACGCGCAATCATCCGTGCCCTGAGCGACGCCGCTGTCGCAGGAGAACAGCCATGAGTGCCATCGGCAAACCCCTGGACCGTGTCGACGGTCTGCTCAAGGTCACAGGCCAGGCGCGCTATGCCGGTGAGTTCCCTGAGGATGGCCTGCTGCATGGCAGTGTCGTCTCCAGCACCATCGCCAAAGGCCGCGTTATCAAGATCGATGCTTCCAAGGCCCTGGCCTTGCCCGGCGTGGTCGAGGTCATTGATCACCTCAATCGCCCCAGAATCGCCAGTTACGACGACGCCTTCCAGGATGATGATGCCGCCGACGGCTCACCCTTTCGCCCGCTGTACAACGACCGCGTGCTTTACAGCGGCCAGCCCCTGGCCCTGGTGATCGCCGATAACCTGGAACTGGCCCGGCACGCCGGTTCACTGGTGCACATCGAATACGCGCCTGAAGCGTTCGAAACCGACCTGCTCACCCAGCAGGAAGGGGCCTACCCTTCACCGCAGACACCGCCCAAACCACGCGGCAACTTTCAGGCCGAGTGGGCCGGTGCGGCGATCAGCCTCGATCTGCATTACAGCACCCCCATCGAACACCACAACCCCATGGAGCCCCATGCCAGCACCGTGCTGTATCAGCCGGACGGCACGTTGCATATCCACGACAAAACCCAGGGTCCGCAGAACTGCCAAGCCTACGTGCAAAAAGTGTTCGGCCTGGATAAAAGCCAGGTGCGCATCTTTGCTGCCTTTGTCGGTGGCGCCTTCGGTTCGGGCCTGCGCCCGCAGTACCAACTGCCACTGGCAGTGATGGCGTCCCTGGTGCTCAAGCGGTCGGTGCGCGTGACCCTGACTCGCCAGCAGATGTTCACCTTCGGCTATCGCCCACGCACTTTGCAGCGTTTGCAGATGGGTGCCGCCGCCAATGGGCGCTTGCTGGCCCTGGGGCATACCGCGATTGGCCAGACCTCGCGCTTCGAGGATTTCAGCGAGCACGTGGTGGAGTGGAGCGGCATGCTCTATCACTGCGACAACGTGCAACTGACCTACAAGCTGGTGCCGCTGGATGTATTCACTCCGTTGGACATGCGCGCCCCCGGTGCTGCGCTGGGCGTGATCGGCCTGGAATGTGCCATGGATGAACTGGCCTGCGCCTTGGCCATCGACCCGGTGCAACTGCGGCTGATCAACTACGCCGAGCGCAACCAGAACGAAGACAAACCCTGGTCGAGCAAAGCCCTGCGCGAATGCTACAGCGAAGGCGCCGAACGCTTCGGCTGGAGCCAGCGCAACCCGGAACCGCGCAGTATGCGCGACGGTCGCCAATTGATCGGCTGGGGCATGGCCGGTGGGGTGTGGGAAGCCATGCAGATGAAGGCCAGCGCCAAGGCACGCATCGATAGCAGCGGCAAACTCACCGTCAGCAGTGCCACCACCGACATTGGCACGGGCACCTACACGGTGATGACCCAGATTGCCTCTCAGGCCAGTGGCGTGGCGATGGCCGATATCAGTTTTCTGTTGGGTGATTCGTCATTGCCCACGGCGCCGTTGCAGGGCGGTTCGTTTACCGTGTCTTCCGTCGGCACCGCTGTACAGCAAGCGTGCGAAGCGCTGAATGCCAAATTGCTGGAGATCGCCCGGCAGACTTACCCGGTATTCAAGGATGCCGATTCGGTTCGGTTTGAAGACGGCCAGCTACACAGCGGTGACGTGAGCGTGTCGTTGGCGCAACTGGTCAAGGACAGCGGTGAAGACGCCTTGCAGGTACAGGTCGACAGCGAGCCCGACAAGAAGCGCGAGGGTTATGCCAGCGCTACGCACTCGGCGGTGTTCGTCGAAGTGCGGGTGGATGAAGACCTGGGCACCATCAAGGTCAGCCGTGTGGTCAGCGCGATTGCTGCCGGGCGCGTGGTCAACCCGAAGATGGCCCGCAGCCAGATCCTTGGCGGCGTGGTGTGGGGCATTGGCATGGCGCTGCATGAAGAGACCCAGGTCGACCACTCATTGGGGCGCTACATGAATCACAGCCTGGCCGAGTACCACATCCCGGTGAACGCCGATATTGGCGAGATTGACGTGCTGTTTGTCGAAGAACACGACGATGTGGTCAATGCACTAGGGTCCAAGGGCGTGGGGGAGATCGGCATTGTCGGCGTGGCGGCGGCGGTGGCGAATGCGATTTACCATGCCACCGGCAAGCGGGTGCGGGAGTTTCCGATCACCTTGGATAAAGTGCTCTAGCACCGGCCTTCCAAACACCGAAGCTCCAACTGTGGGAGCTGGCTTGCCTGCGATAGCGGTGCCTCGGCCACCAGAGAGTTGCCTGATACACCGTTATCGCGGGCAAGCCCGGCTCCCACAGGGTACAACGCTTAAGCTTATGGCTTGGTTTCTTCCACCGGCACATGCATACGATCGCGATTGGCGAGGGTCGGGAACAACTTGATCCATACCCCGGTCACCACCAGCGTGCCGATCCCGCCCATTACCACCGCCGGCACGGTGCCGAACCAATGAGCGGTTATCCCGGATTCGAACTCGCCCAGTTGATTGGATGCACCGATAAACAGGCCATTGACCGCGCTGACTCGCCCACGCATCTCATCCGGTGTTTCCAGTTGCACGAACGACGCGCGGATCACCATGCTGATCATGTCCGCCGCGCCGAGCACTACCAGCACCGCCAGGGAGAACCAGAACGAGGTCGAGAGGCCGAAAGCAATGGTCGCCACGCCGAATACGCCGACGGCGGTAAACATCACGCGTCCTACCTTGCGGTCTACCGAGAACCGCGCCAGCCACAGTGACATCAGCAAGGCGCCCACCGCCGGTGCCGAACGCAGCAGGCCCAGGCCCCAGGCGCCGGTCAGCAGGATGTCCTTGGCGAACACCGGCAGCAACGCGGTGGCGCCGCCCAGCAGTACGGCAAACAGGTCCAGGGAGATGGCGCCGAGGATGTCCGGGCGGCTGCGGATAAAGCGGATGCCGGCCAGCAGCGAGTCCATCGTGGCCTTGGCTTTGTTGAGCGGCGTCTGGCGGGCGGGCAGGTTCAAGGTCAGCACGCAGGCAATCAGGTACAGCGCCACGGTCGGGCCGTACACCCACACGCTACCAAACGCGTAGAGCAAACCGCCAACGGCGGGTGCGACGATGGTCGCCAGTTGCTGGGCCGATTGCGATGCCGCCACGGCCCGTGGGAACAACGCGCTGGGCACGATGCTTGGCAACAGTGCCTGGGTGGTGGGCATTTCAAATGAGCGCGCGGCGCCCAACAGGAAGGCGAGGATAAAGATCATCTCGCGGGTCACGTTGCCGGTCAGGCCGCCGATGGCCAGGGACAAGGCAATCAGCGCCTGTAACGTCTGGCAAATGGCGGCGACCCTGCGTCGCTCATAGCGATCGGCCACATGCCCGGTGTGCAGCATGAACAGCACGCGCGGTACGAATTCCACCAGGCCAACCAGCCCCAGGTCCAGCACGTTGCCGGTCAGTTGGTAGAGGTTCCAGCCGATCGCCACGGTGAGCATCTGGAAGCCGCTGGCGGTAAAGATCCGCGCCAGCCAGAACGCGATGAAAGGGCGGTGGTGACGTAACAGCAACGCGGGTTCACTGGGCATCGGGAATCAGGTCGGCAGCGGGGGAATGGCGAGATTAGCATCAAGCTGTAACAAATAGTTGCAAGAACAGGACTGAGGCAAGCTGTCACGCGGCAAAAGACCACACAGTCGTACAGCAAAAATGGGACTACTCTTTCAACGATGCTTGATCCAGATCAAAACCTGCCCCGGAATTGCTCTGGCGGCCGCAAGGCCAGAATCCCCACGAGATGGGTAAAAAAAGAAACGAATTGAAATTCGCCACACTCCATATCCGTGGGGGCAGTGGGTGCAGGCTCCCAGCCAGCAGCCGGTATTACCTGACAGAGGAAGACTTATGTTCGGTTTGGAGGCGCTAGATCTCGCCCGAATTCAATTCGCGTTCACCATCTCGTTTCACATCCTGTTCCCGGCGATCACCATCGGCCTGGCCAGTTACCTTGCGGTGCTGGAGGGCTTGTGGCTCAAGACTCATAACGATACCTACCGTGACCTCTACCATTTCTGGTCGAAGATCTTTGCCGTCAACTTCGGCATGGGTGTGGTCTCCGGCTTGGTCATGGCCTATCAGTTTGGCACCAACTGGAGCCGTTTCTCGGACTTCGCCGGTGCTGTCACCGGGCCATTGCTGACGTACGAAGTGCTCACGGCCTTCTTCCTTGAGGCCGGTTTCCTTGGTGTGATGCTGTTCGGCTGGAACAAGGTGGGGCGCAAGCTGCACTTTTTCTCCACGGTGATGGTGGCCGTGGGGACGTTGATCTCCACGTTCTGGATTCTCGCCTCCAACAGCTGGATGCAAACGCCACAGGGCTTTGAAATCATTGATGGCCGGGTGATTCCCACCGATTGGCTGGCGGTGATCTTCAACCCTTCGTTCCCCTATCGCCTGATGCACATGGCCACGGCTGCATTTGTTGCCACGGCATTCTTCGTCGGCTCGTCGGCGGCCTGGCATTTGCTGCGCGGCAAGGACAACCCGGCGATCCGCAAAATGCTCTCCATGGCGATGTGGATGGCGCTGATTGTCGCGCCCATCCAGGCGGTGATCGGTGACTTCCATGGCCTTAATACCCTCAAGCATCAACCGGCAAAAATCGCCGCGATTGAAGGCCACTGGGAAAACATCGGCAACGAGCCGACGCCATTGATCCTGTTCGGCTGGCCGGACATGAAAGCCGAGAAGACCAAATACGCGGTCGAGATTCCGTACCTGGGCAGCCTGATCCTGACCCACTCCCTGGACAAGCAGGTGCCGGCCCTCAAGGAGTTCCCCCCTGAGGACCGCCCCAACTCGACCATCGTGTTCTGGTCGTTCCGGGTCATGGTTGGCCTGGGTTTCCTGATGATCTTCACCGGTCTGTTCAGCCTGTGGCTGCGCCGTGGCGACAAGATGTACACCTCCAAACCGTTCCTGTACCTGGCGCTGTGGATGGGCCCGTCCGGGCTGATTGCGATTCTTGCTGGTTGGTTCACCACTGAAATCGGCCGCCAGCCTTGGGTGGTCTACGGGCTGATGCGCACCGCAGATGCCTCGTCCGGGCATAGCCTGGCGCAGATGACCATTACCCTGGTGTTGTTCGTGGTGGTGTACTTCGCGCTGTTCGGCGCAGGCCTGGGTTACATGATGCGCCTGGTGCGCAAGGGCCCTGTGACTCACGACAGTACCGAACCGGCCCATGGTGGCCCTGGTCAGAAACGCACCCCGGCGCGTCCGTTGTCTGCCGCCGACGATGGCAGCGATAACGACCACGACCACATCCAGCACAAGGGGAATTGAGATGGGTATTGATCTTCCGCTGATCTGGGCCGTGATCATCATCTTCGGCATCATGATGTATGTGGTCATGGACGGCTTCGACCTGGGTATCGGCATCCTCTTTCCGTTTATTCCCGGCAAAGTCGACCGTGACGTGATGATGAACACCGTGGCCCCTGTATGGGACGGCAACGAAACCTGGCTGGTACTCGGCGGCGCGGCGTTGTTTGGCGCGTTCCCGCTGGCGTATTCGGTGGTGTTGTCGGCGTTGTATCTGCCGCTGATCCTGATGCTGATCGGGCTGATCTTTCGCGGCGTGGCCTTTGAGTTCCGCTTCAAGGCCAAGGACCACAAGCGTCACCTGTGGGACAAGGCGTTTATCGGTGGCTCGCTGGCAGCGACCTTCTTCCAGGGCGTGGCGTTGGGCGCCTTTATCGACGGCATCCCGGTGGTGGACCGCCAGTTTGCCGGTGGTTCACTGGACTGGCTCACACCGTTCACGATGTTCTGCGGCGTGGCGCTGATCGTGGCCTATGCCTTGCTCGGCTGCACCTGGCTTATCATGAAGACCGAGGGCAAGTTGCAGGAGCAGATGCATAACCTGGCGCGGCCGTTGGCTTTCGTGGTGTTGGCGGTGATCGGTATCGTCAGTATCTGGACGCCTCTGACCCACCCGGAAATCGCTTCGCGCTGGTTCACCTTGCCGAACCTGTTCTGGTTCCTGCCGGTGCCGGTTCTGGTATTGGTCACGATGTACGGACTGTTCCGCGCCGTGGCCCGTCATGCGCACTACACGCCGTTCCTGCTGACACTGGTGTTGATCTTCCTGGGCTACAGCGGCCTGGGCATCAGCTTGTGGCCTAATATCATCCCGCCATCCGTGTCGATCTGGGACGCTGCGGCACCGCCGCAAAGCCAGGGCTTCATGCTGGTGGGCACGTTGTTCATCATCCCGTTCATTCTGGGTTATACCTTCTGGAGCTACTACGTGTTCCGCGGCAAGGTCACCCACGAAGACGGCTACCACTAGGAGGGTTGAAACATGTCCGGTAAACCTTCACTGCACGAGATTGAACAGGCCGAGAAGCAGCCATTGTGGCAGCGCCTGGGATGGCTGGCGATGATCTGGGTCGGCAGCGTGTTGGCCCTGTTCGTGGTGGCCAGCCTGATGCGCATGTTCATGAATGCGGCGGGCCTGACCACGCACTGACATACCGAACCGGCCTGCCAGCGTGAGAGGCAAGCCCTGCTCTTCTATTGGAAGGGCAGGGCTTTTTTATTTGCGCGCTTTGAGGATGACGAACTTTGGTGTGGCCGCCACTTGTTCGACGCCACGGAACAATCGCGCCAACTTGCTGTGGTAGCCCAGGTGGCGATTACCCACGATATACAACGCGCCGCCCACTACCAGGGCTTCGCGTGCCTGCTGGAACATGCGCCAGGCGAGGAAGTCACCCACCACTTGTTGTTGATGAAACGGTGGGTTGCACAGCACCACGTCCAGCGATTGCGCCTCCTGACCGGCCAGGCCGTCATCGGCACGTACAATCACGTCGCGATCGCCCAGGGCGGCTTGCCAGTTTTCAGCCGCCGATTGCACGGCCATATAGGACTCATCCACCAGCGTGTACTGCGCGTCGGGGTTTTGCAAAGCGCTGGCAATCGCCAATACGCCATTGCCGCAGCCCAGGTCTGCCACGCGGGCGCTGCCAAGGTTTTTCGGCAGGTGCGGCAGGAAGGCGCGGGTGCCGATGTCCAGGCCTTCGCGGCAGAAAACGTTGGCGTGGTTGAGCAACTCGATCGCTGGGGCGTCCAGCGTGTAGCGGGTGGGGTAGGGCGAGACTGCGACAGGGCGATCCGCCACGGTGGCGATCAGCAATCGCGCCTTTTTGACCGCAAGCGTCGCGTGCATAGGCCCGATGTAACGCTCCAGCAGTTCACCGGCGGCGCGGGGCAAGTGCTTGACCATCGCCCCGGCGATCACCTCGGCGCCCGGCGCCAATTGCCCTTGCAGGCGGATCAACTGTTCTTCCAGCAGCGCCAGGGTTTTTGGCACACGGATCAGCACCCGATCGAAGGGCCCCACCGGCGCGATGCTGGCGGGTACGAATGGCACGGCATCAAACGCCTTGCCGTTACGCACCAGGTTTTTCTCCAGGGCGTGGGCGGCGAGGAACGAGTCGCCGCTGGAGGTCACCGGCATCTGGCCCGCAAGGCTGGCCGCGAGGGCACCAAAGCTGTCATTGAGTACCAGCACGCGGGTCAGCGCATTGGGTTGCTGTGCGCCAAGGTGGTTGAGCAGGTACTCGTCGGCGGCATCGAAGGCTTGCAGCGGATCATTGTGTTGCTCTGGCTGACGAATCAGATCGAGCTGGGCGAAAGGGCTGTCAAGCAGGGGCATGGGGGAAGAATGCTCTGGGTAATCGACGGAACCGTCTGAGTGAAAGGCGACGCGACCCGCTGAAGGGGGCGGCATCAACACTCAGAATTGGCCGTAAATGTTACGTTTTTTTTTACGCAATGACATGGGGTGTTTAATTGACGATTAGAGCATCCCCGCTTTGGCGAGGCAGAGCACAGCCTGGATCTTACTGGTGACCTTCAATTTGCTGAGTACTCTGCCGACATGAAAACCCACCGTGCGCTCGGACAGGCACAGAATGCGAGCGATCTCCGCGGCGGTCTTGCCCATCGCGCACCATCTGAGAATCTCCGTTTCGCGGGCCGTTAACTTGAACGGCGCCTCGTCGATGGGCTCGCAGGTGTATTGAAGCGCGACTACGGCATGCATCGCATGGCAGAGCCACAAGACTTGACCGGCTTTTTCGTAAAGCTCTTCAGGGCTGACCTCACCCTTGTCACGCACCAGGGTCAGCATACTGAATACACCCTTGAAATCATGCACCGCCTGGGACCAGCCCCTATGCACCCCAAATGACTCAGCCAAGTCCCACAGTTCAGGGGTGTTACCGAAGGCTTGCTTCTCCCAGAGGATGGGCAGTACAGAGTGCTTGCAGTGAACTACAGCCGGATCTTTGTCGAAGAAACCTGCTTGTTGATAGATTCTGTTCCATTCATTTGGGTAGTTGTTGCAGTTGAAAGGCTTTGCTTGGGTATTTTCGGATTGAGTACTCATCGTGAACGAGCAATATTTGAACCCCATTTCCTGAGTGCGGTTGATCACCATTTCATACACGGTGGTGATTTCGCTCTCGCCTTCCAGCTTGGGCAGCCGTGAATTGCGCCAATTGACCATCGGTAACTCTCCATGGGTTTCTTTGTGACTTGGGTACTTCCTGATCCCCAATCCAGCACGAAAACAAGTGTAGGACACGTCGTACAAGCTAGTCTGAAAAAAAATTCATCAGGTGGTTGGTCTACAGGTTTCAGATATGTACAAGCGTTGTTGGTTTGTATGAAAAAACCGATGGGACATTTTTTTTGCACTGGTTTTAATGACTTGCAGGTGATATCAAAATGACGTCTTCGGACGGCGTAGTTTCATCTTGTGGCGTATTCCGGTTGGGTTAATAGCCAAATGATTAGTATGAGTGTGCGGCTCTTTGTTTCCTTCGGATTGCTGGTGAGCCGCTGGCCCACTTGCGTCACTGACAGGCCGTGCATCATGGGTAAATGCAATGCCAGTACAAATCAACGGTGTTTGCGTCATCTGCTTTGAGAGACACTAGCAGCCTGTGCAAAACGGAGCCTCCCATGACGGCCAGTGCTGAGAAATTTACCCGCCAGACCTTGCTCGACGTGCAATCGCTGACCCCCAGCCTCTTCACCCTGCGCACCACTCGCGACCCAGGCTTTCGCTTTACCGCCGGCCAGTTCGTGCGCCTGGGTGTAACCAAGGCCGATGGCAGCACCGTGTGGCGTGCCTACTCTGTGGTGTCATCGCCTTTTGATGAGCATCTCGACTTTTTTTCCATCGTTGTTCCCGGCGGGGAGTTCACCAGCGAACTCAGCCGGCTGCGGGTCGGCGATACCCTGCTGGTAGAGCGCCAGGCCACCGGCTTCCTGACCCTTAATCGCTTCGTTGACGGGCGCGACCTGTGGCTGTTGGGGACAGGGACTGGCGTTGCGCCGTTCCTGTCGATCCTGCAGGACTTTGAGGTATGGGAAAAATTCGAACACGTCATCCTGGTATACAGCGCCCGGGAAGCGAAAGAGCTGGCCTACCAGGCGCTGATCAAAGAACTGGGGGAGCGCGAACACCTGGCCGAGTACGCGCATAAACTCACCTACATCCCCATCGTCACCCGCGAGCAACATCCGGGTGCGCTCAACGGGCGCATTACCACGTTGATCAAGAATGGCAAACTGGAGCGCACGGCCGGCCTTAAGTTAACACCCGAACATTCCCGCGTACTGATTTGCGGCAACCCGCAGATGGTCGATGACACTCGTCAGCTACTCAAGCAACGGGACATGCAACTGAGCCTGAGTCGACGCCCTGGTCAGGTTGCAGTAGAAAATTACTGGTAGAAAAAAGGCGCCTCACGAGGCGCCTTTTTGCAATCGCTGATTAAAGCGGTTTGTTGTTATTTTGAGCCTTGAGCAGATCGCGGATCTCGCCCAGCAGCACTTCTTCCTTGGTCGGCGTCGGTGGCAAGCTAGGGGCTACGGCTTCTTCTCGCTTCAGGCGGTTGATGGCCTTCACACCCATGAAGATCGCAAAAGCGACGATCACGAAGTCGATGATGCTCTGGATAAACTTGCCATAAGCCAACACCACCGCCGGTACGTCACCCTGCGCGGCCTTGAGTGTTATCGCCAGGTCGGCAAAGTCCACCCCCCCGATCAGCAGACCAATAGGCGGCATTATCACGTCGCCTACAAACGAGGAAACAATCTTGCCGAAGGCGGCGCCGATGATGATACCGACGGCCATGTCGACCACATTACCTTTGACCGCGAAGGCCTTGAACTCACTGATCACGCCCATAGGTTATTCCTTGTTACAGTTGAGAAGGGTGGAGGTCAGTGTAATTCAGTCGTACAAGGCTTGCTCGACACAACTGTTAACACTGTCGATTTTTATCGACACATTAAAACGCAAATAGTTTGCAAAGTGCCACCAATCGCGCGCGAATTACCCGTCATTTCAGCCCGTTACCAGATTATTTTCTTAATCGGGCCTGTGGTGTTTTTCTATTTATCTTCTGAGTCGCAGGTCACTAGCCTCTGACAAGCACAACAGAATGTGCGCTAAAAAAACCAGAGGAAACCTCGATGAACACTCCAATCCGCCGCAGGCCCGTGTCCGCGCGTCACGCGCTGGCACTGGTGACCGCAAGCCTGCTGTCCCTCTCCGTGCAAGCCGCCAACCTGACCCGCGATAACGGGGCCAACGTCGGTGATAACCAGAACTCGCAAACGGCCGGAGCGAACGGCCCGGTATTGTTGCAGGACGTTCAGCTGATCCAGAAGTTGCAGCGCTTTGACCGCGAACGCATCCCCGAGCGTGTGGTACATGCCCGCGGTACGGGCGCCCATGGCACCTTCACGGTGACCGACAACCTCAGCGACCTGACCAAGGCCAAGGTGTTCGCCGCCGGTGAAACCACGCCAGTGTTCGTGCGCTTTTCGGCGGTCGTCCACGGCAACCATTCCCCTGAAACCCTGCGTGACCCACGGGGCTTTGCTACCAAGTTCTACACCGCCGAAGGTAACTGGGACCTGGTCGGCAATAACTTTCCGACCTTCTTTATCCGTGATGCCATCAAGTTCCCGGATATGGTCCATGCCTTCAAACCCGACCCACGCACCAACCTGGATGACGACTCGCGCCGTTTCGACTTCTTCTCCCATGTTCCCGAAGCCACGCGTACTTTGACCGAGTTGTACTCGGACTCCGGTACACCGGCCAGTTACCGCGAGATGGACGGTAATGGCGTACATGCCTACAAGTTGATCAACGCCAAGGGCGAAGTGCACTACGTCAAGTTCCACTGGAAGAGCCTGCAAGGCATCAAGAACCTGGATCCCAAGCAAGTCACCGAAGTACAGGGTCGTGACTACAGTCATATGACCAACGATTTGGTCACCCATATCAACAAGGGCGACTTCCCCAAGTGGGACTTGTATGTGCAAGTGCTCAAGCCCGAGGACTTGGCCAAGTTTGATTTCGACCCCCTGGATGCCACCAAGATCTGGCCGGATGTACCTGAGCGTAAAGTCGGGCAGATGGTGCTCAATCGCAACCCGGCCAATGTCTTCCAGGAAACCGAGCAAGTCGCGATGGCGCCTGCCAACCTGGTGCCGGGCATCGAGCCGTCGGAAGACCGCCTGCTGCAAGGCCGGGTGTTCTCCTATGCCGATACGCAAATGTACCGCTTGGGTGCGAACGCCCTGCAACTGCCGATCAACGCTCCACGGGTCACCGTCAACAACGGTAACCAGGACGGTGCGATGAACTTCGGCAAAACCACCACCGGCGTGAACTACCAGCCAAGCCGGCTGTTGCCACGCGAAGAGCCGCAAACCGCGCGCTACAGCCAGTCGCCGCTGTCGGGCAGCACCCAGCAGGCGAAGATCCAGCGCGAGCAGAACTTCAAACAGGCCGGTGACCTGTACCGCTCCTACACCAAGAAAGAGCGTCAGGACTTGATCGACAATTTCGGCGGCTCGCTGGCCACCACCGATGACGAGAGCAAGCACATCATCCTGTCGTTCCTTTACAAGGCTGATCCGGAATACGGCACCGGCGTGACCAAGGTGGCCAAAGGTGATCTGGCTCGCGTGAAGGCGCTGGCGGAAAAACTGACTGACTGATTCGTTGGTTGCGGTCGGCGCCTCTACGGGCGTCGACCTTTGGCAGGAGAAGCCCCTATGCGTATCTCTATCGGTTTACTGATGGCCATGCTGGCCTTTGTCGCCCATGCGGAGTCTCCCGACCCGGTGGCGCTCAAAGCCCAGTTGCAGGATTACTACTTCGACGCTGCTCGCCGTGGCGACCTCGACATGCTCAATACCTTTATCGACTCCGGCTACAGCCTCAACACCCAGGATGACAAAGGCTACACCGCACTGATTCTCGCCGCTTATCACGGCCAGGGCTCGTACGTGGAGCGTCTGCTCGACGCGGGTGCCAACGCCTGCGTACAGGACAAACGCGGCAACACGGCGCTGATGGGCGCGATCTTCAAGGGTGAGCTGAAAATCGCCCAGCGCCTGCTGGCCACCGACTGCAACCCGGACCAACGCAATGGCGCGGGACAGACTGCCGCCATGTACGCCGGGCTGTTCAAACGCGTCGAGTTGCTGGGTGAACTGCAAGCCAAAGGCGCAGACCTGAACGCCGAGGACCCCGTCGGTAACAGTGCTTCACGTTTGGCCAGTGGCGAAATCCGGACCCCGGCGTCGCGCTGAGCTATCATCGCGGTTTTTCGGTTGGAGGTTCTCACATGGCAAAGGCCAAGCGCATGTACGGCTGCACGGAGTGCGGCGCGACCTTTCCCAAATGGGCGGGCCAGTGCTCCGAATGCGGTGCGTGGAACACCCTGACTGAAACCATGATCGAAAGCGGTGGTGCCGCAGCCCCTACCGGCCGCGCCGGCTGGACCGGACAACAGGCACAGATCAAGACCCTGGCCGAGGTCAGCGTCGAAGAGATCCCGCGTTTCTCCACCGCGTCCGGCGAACTGGACCGCGTACTTGGCGGTGGCCTGGTCGATGGTTCGGTGGTGCTGATCGGCGGTGACCCAGGCATCGGCAAGTCGACCATCCTCTTGCAAACCCTGTGCAGCATCGCCAGCCGTATGCCGGCGCTGTACGTCACCGGCGAAGAATCCCAACAGCAAGTGGCCATGCGCGCCCGCCGTTTGGGCCTGCCCCAGGACCAGTTGCGGGTCATGACCGAAACCTGCATCGAAAGCATCATCGCCACGGCGCGGATCGAAAAGCCCAAGGTCATGGTAATTGACTCGATCCAGACGATTTTCACCGAGCAACTGCAATCGGCACCGGGCGGCGTGTCCCAGGTGCGCGAGAGTGCGGCGCTGTTGGTGCGCTACGCCAAGCAGAGCGGCACGGCGATCTTCCTGGTCGGCCATGTGACCAAGGAAGGCGCGCTGGCCGGGCCACGGGTGTTGGAGCACATGGTGGATACCGTGCTGTATTTCGAAGGTGAGTCCGATGGCCGCCTGCGTTTGCTGCGGGCGGTAAAAAACCGCTTTGGCGCCGTGAACGAGCTGGGTGTGTTCGCCATGACTGACCGTGGACTGAAAGAAGTCTCCAACCCCTCGGCGATCTTTCTCACTCGGGCCCAGGAAGAAGTCCCGGGCAGTGTGGTGATGGCGACGTGGGAGGGTACCCGGCCCATGCTGGTGGAAGTCCAGGCGCTGGTGGATGACAGCCATTTGGCCAACCCGCGGCGGGTCACGCTGGGCCTGGACCAGAACCGTCTGGCGATGTTGCTGGCGGTATTGCACCGTCACGGCGGCATTCCGACCCATGACCAGGATGTTTTCCTTAACGTAGTGGGCGGGGTCAAGGTGCTGGAGACCGCCTCCGACCTGGCGCTGATGGCGGCGGTGATGTCCAGCCTGCGCAATCGGCCGCTGCCCCATGATCTGCTGGTGTTTGGTGAGGTCGGCCTGTCGGGCGAAGTCCGCCCGGTGCCCAGTGGGCAGGAGCGGTTGAAGGAGGCGGCCAAGCATGGGTTCAAGCGGGCGATCGTGCCCAAGGGCAATGCGCCGAAGGAAATGCCGGCAGGTTTGCAGGTGATTGGGGTGACGCGCCTGGAGCAGGCGTTGGATGCACTGTTCGAGTAGCCAGCGACACCGCGAAACCAATGTGGGAGGGAGCAAGCCCCCTCCCACATTTGAGTTGTGTTGGCTTCTAGATTTCCAGCAATGCCGCCAGCTCTCTGTGTAGCTCTTCCTCATCCCCCAGGTTCAACTCAATCAGTCGCCGCAAATGGCTGATCGAATCCAGATCGATATGTTGGCACACGAAGCCCAACTGCCCCTTATCCTCGTGGCTCAGCTTCACTTGCATCTTTATATGCGCTTTCGGATCCAGGCGTATGTCTACGTCGAACGGCAGCGCCTTGTTCCCCTTCCAGTCTTCGGGGCGCTCGACCAGTAGACCCTTTAGCGAGAGATCCACCAGTTTCACCGGAAAATCCCATCCGTTTTGCCGAATTTCGGTTTTGGCATCAAAAGCAATCCGGCGAAAACGGCGGCGATCAGACGGTTGCTCAGTCATGGTGAAGTCCTCGGTGGATAGGAGGATTGTAGCCTTGCGCCATCATTTGGCATTTATTTCGTTTTTTTGCCGCATAGAAGGCTCTAGACCAACGTAGGGGGCTGGTCTTTGAGGCCAACAGCGCTAAACTCGGGCTGGCTGTCCTTTCTGTCCACCCTGGCTGGAATACAAAAATGAAAAATAATAATAGCCTGCTACGCCACCTACCCTGGCTGGTGCTGGCAATCGTAGGAGCGTGCGCCCTTGGCGTAGTGGCCTTGCGCCGCGGCGAGGCGATCAACGCCTTGTGGATTGTGGTCGCTGCTGTGGCCATCTATCTGGTTGCGTACCGTTACTACAGTCTGTTCATCGCCAATAACGTGATGCAACTCGACCCTCGGCGGGCCACCCCCGCAGTGGTCAATAACGACGGTTTGGACTATGTGCCGACCAACAAACATATCCTTTTCGGTCACCACTTTGCGGCGATTGCCGGTGCAGGCCCGTTGGTCGGTCCGGTGCTGGCGGCGCAGATGGGTTACCTGCCCGGCACTCTGTGGCTGATTGCCGGTGTGGTGCTGGCGGGTGCGGTGCAGGACTTCATGATCCTGTTCCTGTCCACTCGTCGCAACGGGCGTTCCCTGGGTGACATGGTTCGCGAAGAGATGGGCCGCATTCCCGGGACCATCGCCCTGTTTGGCTGCTTCCTGATCATGATCATCATCCTCGCGGTGCTGGCGCTGATCGTGGTCAAGGCCCTGGCCGAGAGCCCATGGGGCATCTTTACGGTGATGGCGACCATCCCGATTGCGATGTTCATGGGCATCTACATGCGCTACATCCGCCCGGGCCGCATCGGTGAAATTTCGATCATCGGCGTGCTGTTGCTGCTGGGTTCGATCTGGCTGGGCGGGCAGATTGCCGCTGACCCGGTCTGGGCCAAAGCCTTCACCTTCACCGGGATCCAGATCACCTGGATGCTGATCGGCTACGGCTTCGTTGCCGCTGTTCTGCCGGTTTGGCTGATCCTGGCGCCGCGTGACTACCTGTCGACGTTCCTGAAAATCGGCACCATCATCGCTCTGGCGATCGGCATCCTGGTCACCATGCCTGACCTGAAAATGCCAGCACTGACCCAGTTCATCGACGGCACTGGCCCGGTGTGGAAGGGCGGCCTGTTCCCGTTCCTGTTCATCACCATTGCCTGTGGCGCGGTCTCGGGCTTCCACGCGCTGATCTCTTCGGGTACCACGCCCAAGTTGCTCGCCAGTGAAAGCCACGCCCGTTACATCGGATACGGCGGCATGTTGATGGAGTCGTTCGTGGCCATCATGGCGATGGTTGCCGCTTCGGTGATCGAGCCTGGCGTGTACTTCGCCATGAACAGCCCGGCCGCCATTGTCGGCACCGACGTGGTCACCGTGGCGCAAACCGTCAGCAGCTGGGGTTTTGCAATTACCCCTGAGGCGCTCTCTGCCGTGGCCCACGATATCGGGGAAACCACCATCCTGGCCCGTGCCGGCGGTGCGCCGACGCTGGCGGTCGGTATCGCACAGATCCTGCACAGTGTGCTGCCAGGTGAAAACACCATGGCGTTCTGGTACCACTTTGCAATCCTGTTCGAAGCGCTGTTCATCCTCACGGCGGTCGATGCCGGTACCCGTGCCGGTCGTTTCATGCTGCAAGACCTGCTCGGTTCGTTCGTGCCTGCGCTCAAACGCACCGAGTCCTGGACCGCCAACCTGATCGCGACGGCCGGTTGCGTGGCCATGTGGGGTTACCTGCTGTACCAGGGCGTGATCGACCCACTGGGTGGCATCAACACCTTGTGGCCGCTGTTCGGTATCTCCAACCAGATGCTGGCGGGTATCGCGCTGATGCTGGCGACCGTTGTGCTGATCAAAATGAAGCGCCAGCGCTACATCTGGGTGACCATGTTGCCGGCCGTCTGGCTGCTGATCTGCACCACCACCGCAGGCTTCATCAAGCTGTTCGACGCCAACCCGGCGATCGGCTTCCTGTCGCTGGCCAAGAAATACAGCGATGCCCTGGCCAACGGTCAGATCCTCGCCCCGGCCAAGAGCATCGACCAGATGCAGCATGTGATCTGGAACGCCTACACCAACGCAACGCTGACGGCGCTGTTCCTGTTCGTGGTATTCAGCATCCTGTTCTATGCGCTCAAAGTCGGCGTAGCCGCCTGGGGCAACAAAGAGCGTACGGATAAAGAAGCGCCATTCCAGGCCGTACCGGACGCATAAGCGAGGATTGCCACTATGTTCAATGACATCAGTCGCCTCGGTAAATACCTCGGTCAGGCTGCGCGCCTGATGGTCGGCATGCCCGACTACGACACCTACGTCGAGCATATGCAAACCAAACACCCGGACAAGCCGGTGATGGACTACAAGGCGTTCTTCCGCGAACGCCAGGAGGCCCGTTACGGCGGCAAGGGTGGGCCCAAGTGCTGTTGACCCGGTAACGCGGGCCAATGCGATACCCCTGTGGGAGCAGGGCTTTCTGTGGGAGCTGGCTTGCCTGCGATAGCATCACCTCGGTCTGACTGAAGCACCGAGTTGTCTGCATCGCAGGCAAGCCAGCACCCACAGGGGCCTTTGCTCCCACTTTTGTTTTGTGTTTATTCAGTTATCAGGAGAATAGTTTTGTCCTCTCCCATCCCCGTCACCATCCTCAGCGGCTTCCTCGGTGCCGGCAAGACCACCTTGCTGCGCCATCTGCTCAAGGCCGAGCACGGCTTGAAAATCGCCGTGATCGAAAACGAATTCAGTGACGCCGGCATCGACACCCAGCTCTTGGGCGACGAGCCGGTACAAGTCATGACCCTGTCCAACGGCTGCGTGTGCTGCACCATCCACACCGACCTGACCAAGGCGCTTTACCTGCTGCTTGAGCGCCTGGACAGCGGCGAAATCGCCTTCGACCGCCTGGTGATCGAATGCACCGGCCTGGCGGATCCTGCGCCGGTGGCCCAGACTTTTTTCATCGACGAAGAACTGCGCGAGCGCTACATCCTCGACGGCATCATTACCCTGGTGGACGCCGCCCACGCCGAGCATCACCTGACCCAGACCATCGCCCAGGCCCAGATAGGCTTTGCCGACCGCCTGCTGGTGAGCAAGCGCGACCTGGTGGACGACGCCACCTTCGACGCCCTCAGCCAGCGCCTGACCCGTATCAACCGGCGTGCGCCGATCCGTGTGGTGGATCACGGCAAGATCGACTTGGCTGAGTTGCTGGATGTGCGCGGCTTCAACCTCAATGCCGGCATGAGCCTGCGCCCGGTCAGCGCTGCGCCATCGGTCGACCGTATTTCCAGCCTGGTGCTGCGCACCGACCAGCCGCTGGATATCGACCGCCTCAGTGAGTTCATGAACGAACTGCTGGAAGACCACGGCAAGCAGCTGCTGCGCTACAAGGGCGTGCTGAATATTGCCGGGGAGGATCGACGTATGGTGTTCCAGGGCGTGCTGAAACTCTATGGTTTTGACTGGGACACCGAATGGGCCGAGGGTGAAGCGCGGGAGAGTGTGATTGTGTTTATTGCCGATGAGTTGCCGGAGGACAAGATCCGTGAAGGCTTCCAGCGCGTCTACCAATCCTGACTTGAAATGCGATCAACTGTGGGAGGGGGCTTGCTCCCGATTGCGGTGGGTCAGTAAACATATAAGTGACTGACACACTGCTATCGGGAGTAAGCCCCCTCCCACAATTGAATGCATTTCAAATTGAAATAAAAAAGCCCGGCTCAAGAGCCGGGCTTTTCATTCAAGCAACTGCAATCAAGCGCCGTATACCGGCAGCTTCTTGCAGATGGCCTTGACCTTCTCACGTACCGCGTCGATCACGGCTTCGTTGTTCAGGTCAGCCAGGATGTCGCAGATCCAGCCGGCCAGTTCCTTGCACTCTGCTTCCTTGAAGCCACGGGTGGTCACAGCCGGGGTGCCGAAGCGCAGGCCGGAGGTGACGAACGGCGAACGTGGGTCGTTCGGCACGGAGTTCTTGTTTACGGTGATGAAGGCTTTGCCCAGGGCAGCGTCAGCATCTTTACCGGAAATGTCCTGCTTGATCAGCGACAGCAGGAACAGGTGGTTTTCAGTACCGCCGGACACCACGTCAAAACCGCGCTCGATGAACACAGCTGCCATGGCCTGGGCGTTCTTCACCACTTGTTGCTGGTAGGTCTTGAACTCAGGCTGCAGTGCTTCCTTGAAGCAGATCGCCTTGGCGGCAATCACGTGCTCCAGCGGGCCACCCTGGGCGCCCGGGAATACCGCGGAGTTGAGCTTCTTCTCGATCTCGGCGTTGGCGCGAGCCAGGATCAGGCCGCCGCGTGGACCGCGCAGGGTCTTGTGGGTAGTGGTGGTCACCACGTCAGCGTAAGGCACTGGGTTCGGGTACACGCCCGCTGCCACCAGACCGGCCACGTGGGCCATGTCGACGAACAGGTAGGCACCGACCTTGTCGGCGATTTCACGGAAGCGTGGGAAATCCAGGATCTGCGAGTAGGCAGAGAACCCAGCCACGATCATTTTTGGCTTGTGCTCGACCGCCAGGCGCTCGACTTCGTCGTAGTCGATCAGGCCGTTGGCATCGATACCGTACTGGACGGCGTTGTACAGCTTGCCGGAGGAAGAAACGCTGGCGCCGTGGGTCAGGTGACCGCCGTGGGCCAGGCTCATGCCCAGGATAGTGTCGCCGCCTTGCAGCAGGGCCAGGTACACGGCGCTGTTGGCCTGGGAACCGGCGTGTGGCTGGACGTTGGCGTAATCGGCGCCGAACAGCTCCTTGGCACGGTCGATGGCCAACTGCTCAACCACGTCGACGTACTCGCAACCACCGTAGTAGCGCTTGCCCGGGTAGCCTTCGGCGTACTTGTTGGTCAAAACCGAACCTTGAGCCTCCATCACCGCAGGGCTGGTGTAGTTTTCCGAAGCGATCAGCTCAATGTGCTCTTCCTGGCGCACGGCTTCTTGCTCCATGGCGGCGAAGAGATCGGCGTCGTACTTGGCAATAGTCAAATCACGGCTGAACATGGCGGTCCTCAAGGATCGGGGGCAGAAAAGGAGGGCATTCTAACCCAATGGGTTTTGGATGGCATATGAAAGGACATCATGTCGCGGACAAGTGGGGCTCATCTGGAGATGAGTGGTGTCAGTACTGGCCCCCATCGCAGGCAAGCCAGCTCCCACATTTGACTGTGTGGACCCGATCAAATGTGGGGGCTGGCTTGCCTGCGATGAGGCCATAAGCTCCACTGCAGCACTTCAGTCGAACATGAAGAGAGCATCATTACTGAACTGCGCCTCGAACCGATTCGCCGGCATCGGCCGCCCGAACAGGTAACCCTGTACCTCATCACAGCCATGCTCGCGCAAAAAGTCCAATTGCTCGTGGGTTTCCACACCTTCGGCGATCACCGCCAGGTTCAGGCTGTGGGCCATGGCAATGATCGCCCGGGCGATCTGTGCGTCCTGCTCACCGGAGGGCAGGCCATCGACGAAGGTGCGGTCGATCTTCAGCACGTCGATGGGGAATTGCTTGAGGTAGTTGAGCGATGAATAGCCAGTGCCAAAGTCGTCTACCGCGATGCTCAGGCCCAGGTTCTTCAAGCTGGCGAGGATTTGCAGCGCTTCGTTGACTTCGCGCATCAGGATACTTTCGGTCAGTTCCAGCTCCAGGCACGCTGGCGGCAGGCCAGTGTCCTTGAGGATGGTGGCGATGCGCGTGCCCAGCTGGCCGTCGGAAAACTGCCGCGCCGAGATGTTCACCGAGACTTTGGGCACCCGCACCTTGTTCTGGTGCCAGGTCTTGAGTTGGCGACAGGCTTCGCTGATCACCCAATCGCCCACGTCCACCACCAGCCCGAGTTCTTCCAATACCGGAATGAAATCCCCCGGTGGCACCAGCCCGCGACGCGGGTGGCGCCAGCGCAGCAGGGCCTCGGCACCGGTCAGGCGTTTGCCGTCGCCGCTGAATTGCGGTTGGTAATACAGCACGAATTCGTTCTGGTCCAGGGCGTGGCGCAGGTCGCTCTCCAGCTCCAGACGCTCCAGGGCGCTGGCGTTCATGTCGGCCTGGTAGAACTGGAAGTTGTTCTTGCCGCGCTCTTTGGCGTGATACATCGCCGTATCCGCGTTTTTCATCAGTTGGCTCAGCTCGTTGCCGTCTTGGGGGCTGAGGGCGATGCCGATACTGGCGGTCACGAAAAACTCGCGGCCTTCGAGCACGAATGGCTTCACCAGGCTGGCCAGGATCTGTTCGGCCACATGAATCGCGCGGTTCAGCGCCATTTCGCGGCTGACCCGTGGTTGCAACAGCAGGGTGAACTCGTCGCCGCCCATGCGCGCCACGGTGTCGTCTTCGGCCACGCAACCGAGCAGGCGCGTCGCCATTTCCTTGAGCATACGGTCGCCGGCAGCGTGGCCGAGGGAGTCATTGATCGGCTTGAAGCGGTCGAGGTCGAGGAACATCAACACCACCCACGACTTCTGCCGTTCTGCCGATTGCAACGCCGTGTGCAGACGGTCCTGGAACAGCGTGCGGTTGGGCAGGTGGGTCAGGGCGTCGTAGTAGGCCAGGCGGTGGATGCGCTGTTCGCTGGCCTTGCGCTCGCTGATATCGCTGAAGAAGCAGACGTAGCTGGCCAGGTCGCCTTCGTCGTCGAACACCGCCGTAATGCCGACCCAGGCCGGGTAATGCTCGCCGTTGCGGCGCTTGAGCCACACTTCGCCTTCCCAGGTACTGTGCTGGTGCAGTTGCTTGAGCACATAACGCAGGTGGGCTTCCTGCTGCTCGTCGACGGTGAGCATGTTCGGCAATTGGTCGAGCACGTCCGCCACTTCATACCCGCTGACCCGGCTGAACGCCTCGTTGGCTTGCACGATATAGCCGGCCGGATCGGTGATCAGGATCGCCGAGGTGGAGTGCTCGAAGACCGTGGCCGCCATGCGCAGGTCTTTTTCGGCGCGGCGTTGCTGGCTGATATCGCGGCCCACGCCGAGGATGCCCTCAAACGCGCCATGTTCATCCCACACCAGCACCAGGCGCAGTTCGATCGGTACTTTGCGCCCGTCGGCGCGCAGGCAGTCGAACAGGAACAGTTGGGTCTGGACTTCATCGCGCAAGGTGTTCAACGCCTCGGGGTTGCCGAGGGCGCGACTGACCTGTTCCATCAGGCTATAAATGCCGGTCAACTGTTGCGGATTGGCAACGATTGACTGCCAGCCATGTTTGAACACCCAATCCACGTCATAGCCCAGCACGGTGTTGACCGATGGGCTGATGTAATTCAGAGCCAGTTGGCTGTCGGTAGAGCAGATCACGTCGCTGATGCTTTCAGCCAACATGCGGTAGCGCTGTTCGCTGTCGCGCAGGGATTCGCTGGCTTCGATCTGGTCGGTAATGTCCTTGGCCACACCGATGATCCGAGTGACCACGGTGGACGTATCCCGGGCCAGGGCCTGTTCGCGAATATCGAAGCGGCGCCACTGGTTATTGCGGTGGCGAAAGCGCAGTTGGCAGTGCAACTGGGTCGTGTAGCCGACCTGGCGTTGCTGCTCACGCGAATCATGGTAGTGCTCGGCGTCTTCGGGGTGCAGCAGGATTTCCCAGAAGTACTCACCCATTTGCTGCAGTTCGGCTTTGTTATAGCCCAGGGTGTGGCCCAGATGATGGTTGCTGAAAATCATGCGCTGGCTGATCACGTCCTGCACATACAGGTGATCAGGCACCGTGCGCACCACATCCGACCAGAAGCTCTCGCGCTCCACCAGCGACAACTCGATCAGCTTGCGGCTGGTGATGTCGCTGATGCTGAGGATCACGGCCTTGACGTCATCCTGCTGCTCCGGCAAACGCATCACCAGCCACAGGTACTGTTCGTTGCCGGCCACGTCGTTGAGCTGGATTTCCAGCTCCAGCTGTTTTTGCCGGGTCAGTACAGCTTCCAGCACCTGATAGCCGATGGACGTGGCATTGCTCGGGCAATCATCGATCAGGCGTTCCCATGCCTGCTCGCAGGACGCGACGTTGAGCAGGCGCACGGCCATCTGGTTGACCTCGGTGACGCGCAACTCCTTGAGCAGTTGCTTGCGCTCGGCGGGGTTGGCCTGCAACCAGGCGTGCAATTGTTCGCGGCTTTGTACCTGGGTCTTGTTGCAAAACGCCTTGAGCCCCGCCAGGTCGAGCACGCACAAGGCCACGCCTGTGCCTTCGAAGATGTCCTGATAGCGTCGCCGGCCTTCATGCACCTGGCGTTGGCGGCGGCGCATGTTGAGCAGCACGATCACCGGGACCAGCGAAAACGCCAGGCCCAGCAGGCACTTGCCGATAAAGGCAGGCAGCAGTTGTTCCAGCACGGCGCTGCGGTCAAACAGGCCGCGCAGTTGCCAGTCGCTTTTGCTCAAGGGCGTGACCAGCACACTGCGGTTCAATTCTTCCGGTGTCAGAGCGCTGGGCCACTGCGCCGGCATCCCGCTGTCACGGCTGACCACACGATGGTTCAGGCTGTTCTCGATCGCCCACATCGGGCGCTGGCCCTGAATGTCCTGCCGTGTGAGGTTGGCCAGGTAATTGGGGGCCAGGCGCAAGGCCCAGTACACCTTGGAGCCACCGCTGGGTTGGTGCAGCAACAGATAGATGACCGTGCCGTCATTGTCGTTGCTCAGGTAGTAAGACTGGGCGTGACTGCGCTTGACCAGGTCTTCGAGCAGGGCACTGTCTTGGCTGCCTTCGGCAGTGTCGCTGATCAGCGCGCCGCTGGGGGCGAGCAGGGCGAAGCTGCGCAGGTCCGGCAACGAGCGCTGCAATGTGCGCATCAAGGCCTGCTGCTGCTCGGCATTGCGCGGCGGCTCGACAATGGGCAGCAGGTTCAGGGCGATCTGCGCGCTCAGGGCCATGCTCTGGCTGATCTGCTCGGCGAGGTCGGCACTGTAGTCGATGGTGTATTGCTGCTGGTTTTTCTGGTTTTGCTGCAACTGGTCAAGCAGTTGCCAGAACAATAACGCGAGCAACATCAGCACAAGCGTCGCCAATGCGCCCTTCAAGGTACCGTGCAGGGGCGCTCCCGGCGCAATATGAGCGGCGCGCAAGGGAGTGGGCGGCGTGACTTTGGACAAGCTGTGATCCTGCGGTTGGCTGGACTGGCGCGCGACGTGCACTATAAGCCGGACGCCCGGAGGGCGGCTAGCATGCCTTGAGTTGTGGCAAAGTGCCAGTCTTCCCTGGCTGGACTGCCCCAGCGCATTCAGGTAGCTTTGCCGGTTACGCGGGGGCGTTCCAGCCCCAGACATTCAGGCTTTTTCCCCACGCAGGCATTGATGATAGTCAAAGGCCCGCGCGGCGCATGGCCTGGCACGGGCTTCGTCCGCTTAATTCATCAGTCACTGACGCTAGGTTCACCATGGCTCAATACGTCTTCACCATGCATCGGCTGGGAAAAGTTGTTCCGCCGAAGCGGGAAATCCTGAAAAACATTTCGCTGTCCTTCTTCCCTGGCGCCAAGATCGGCGTGCTCGGCCTCAACGGTTCGGGTAAGTCCACGCTGCTGAAAATCATGGCCGGCGTCGACACCGAGTTCGAAGGCGAAGCCCGCCCGATGCCGGACCTGAACATCGGTTACCTGCCGCAAGAGCCGATCCTGGATCCGACCAAGACCGTGCGCGAAGTGGTTGAAGAGGCCGTCAGCGTGATCAAGGACGCCCAAGCGCGCCTCGACGAGGTCTATGCCGCCTACGCCGAACCGGATGCCGACTTCGACAAGCTGGCCGCCGAGCAGGCCAAGCTCGAAGCCATCCTGCAGGCTGGCGACGGTCACAACCTGGAGCGCCAACTGGAAGTCGCCGCCGATGCGCTGCGCCTGCCGGCGTGGGACGCCAAGGTCGAGCACCTGTCTGGTGGTGAAAAACGTCGTGTGGCCCTGTGCCGCCTGCTGCTGTCGGCGCCAGACATGCTGCTGCTCGACGAACCGACCAACCACCTGGACGCCGATTCCGTCGCCTGGCTGGAGCACTTCCTGCACGATTTCCCGGGCACCGTGGTTGCGATCACGCACGACCGCTACTTCCTGGACAACGTCGCCGGCTGGATCCTCGAGCTCGACCGCGGCGCCGGTATCCCTTACGAGGGCAACTATTCTGGTTGGCTGGAAGCCAAGTCCGACCGTCTGGCCGCCGAATCCAAGCAGCAATCGGCTCACGAAAAAGCCATGAAGGAAGAGCTGGAGTGGGTGCGCAAAGGCGCCAAGGCCCGCCAGTCCAAATCCAAGGCCCGTCTGCAACGCTTTGAAGAAATGCAGTCGCAGGAATTCCAGAAGCGCAGCGAAACCAACGAGATCTACATCCCGGCCGGTCCGCGCCTGGGTGACAAGGTCATCGAGTTCAAGAACGTATCCAAGGGCTATGGCGACCGCGTGCTGATCGACAACCTGTCGTTCTCCATGCCAAAAGGCGCGATCGTCGGCGTCATTGGTGGTAACGGTGCGGGTAAGTCCACGCTGTTCCGCATGTTGATGGGCAAGGAAACTCCGGACTCCGGCAGCATCGAGATCGGCGACACCGTGCAACTGGCCTGTGTGGACCAGAGCCGCGACGACCTCGACGGCAGCAAGACCGTATTCCAGCAGATCTCCGACGGCTCCGACCAGATCCGCATCGGCAACTATGAAATCCCGTCGCGCACCTATGTCGGCCGTTTCAACTTCAAGGGCGGCGATCAGCAGAAGTTCGTCAAGGACCTGTCCGGTGGTGAGCGTGGTCGCTTGCACTTGGCCCTGACCTTGAAAGAGGGCGGCAACGTGTTGCTGCTCGACGAACCGTCCAACGACCTCGACGTTGAAACCCTGCGTTCCCTGGAAGAAGCCCTGCTGGACTTCCCGGGCGCCGCCATTGTGATCTCTCACGATCGGTGGTTCCTTGACCGCGTCGCGACCCACATCCTGGCGTACGAAGATGACTCCCAGGCGGTGTTCTTCGAAGGTAACTACACCGAGTACGAAGCAGACCGTAAAAAGCGCTTGGGCGAAGCAGCTGCCCAGCCGCACCGTGTGCGTCACAAAAAACTGGCCTGATTCGGGCTGGTTTGAAAAAAGCGAAGCCTTCGGGCTTCGCTTTTTTTTGGGCGCTGTTCAGGTGGACCGAGGCGACTTCATCGCAGGCAAGCCAGCTCCCACATTAGATCGAGTACCTCTGCTACGACACGGTCCAATGTGGGAGCTGGCTTGCCTGCGATAGCGGTTTAACTATTGGTGCATATCTCGCGTTGAAATCCCTGTTAGAGGGCAAAAATCCTGATTATTTATATCCAATGCACCATTTAAATTCACAAAAGCGACATTTTGCCCTGTCACGGTGCGAAATGAATTGATAAAGTCCGGCTCATTCTCTGTTTAACAACAATCAATTTTCCGAGACTTTTCATGATCGAATCCGTCGAATCCTTCCTGGCCCGCCTCAAGAAACGCGACCCCGACCAGCCGGAATTCCACCAGGCTGTAGAAGAAGTCCTGCGCAGCCTGTGGCCCTTTCTTGAAGCCAACTCCCACTACCTGACCTCGGGCATTCTGGAACGCATTTGCGAACCGGAACGCACCATCACCTTCCGGGTGTCGTGGGTGGATGATCACGGCAAGGTTCAGGTCAATCGCGGTTTCCGTATCCAGATGAACAGCGCCATCGGCCCGTACAAAGGTGGCTTGCGCTTTCACCCTTCGGTCAACCTGGGCGTGCTGAAATTCCTCGCCTTCGAGCAGACCTTCAAAAACTCCCTGACCTCGCTGCCCATGGGCGGCGGCAAAGGCGGCTCGGACTTCGACCCCAAGGGCAAGAGCGATGCCGAAGTGATGCGCTTCTGCCAGGCGTTCATGAGCGAGCTGTACCGCCACATCGGTGCGGACGTCGACGTACCGGCCGGCGATATCGGTGTGGGCGCACGGGAAATCGGCTTTCTGTTCGGCCAGTACAAGCGCCTGAGCAATCAATTCACTTCAGTGCTGACCGGCAAAGGCATGACCTATGGCGGCAGCCTGATTCGTCCGGAAGCCACCGGTTTCGGCTGTGTGTATTTCGCCGAGGAAATGCTCAAGCGCCAAGGTCAGCGGGTCGAAGGCAAGCGGGTGGCGCTGTCCGGCTCCGGCAACGTGGCGCAATACGCGGCGCGCAAGGTCATGGACCTGGGCGGCAAGGTGGTTTCCCTGTCGGACTCCGAAGGCACCCTGTACGCCGAAAGTGGTTTGACCGAAGAACAATGGTCGGCCCTGCTGGAGCTGAAAAACGTACAACGTGGGCGCATCAGTGAATTGGCTGAACGTTTCGGCCTGGAATTCCGCAAAGGCCAAACCCCCTGGGAGCTGGCGTGCGATATCGCGCTGCCATGCGCCACCCAGAACGAACTCGACGCCCAAGCCGCACGCACGCTGTTGCGCAACGGCTGCATCTGCGTGGCCGAAGGCGCCAACATGCCGACCACCCTGGAGGCTGTGGATATCTTCATCGACGCGGGCATCCTGTTTGCGCCCGGCAAGGCGTCCAACGCCGGCGGTGTGGCGGTGAGCGGCCTGGAAATGTCGCAGAACGCCATGCGCCTGCTGTGGACCGCCGGGGAAGTGGACAGCAAACTGCACAACATCATGCAGTCGATCCACCATGCCTGCGTGCATTACGGTGAGGAAAACGGCCGGGTCAACTACGTCAAGGGCGCCAACATCGCAGGCTTCGTGAAAGTGGCTGACGCGATGCTGGCCCAGGGTATCGTCTAAACCTCGGGCTCGATGCTCAGCACTTCGATCAACTGATCGCCGACGGGGCGCTTCCACAGCACCTCGTCGCCCACCTGGGCCCCCAACAAGGCGCGGCCCAGAGGCGAGCCCCAGTTGATCAAACCGGCGTTGGCGTCGGCTTGATCCTCACCTACCAATTGAATGCGCTGCTGCTCGTCCTGCTCATTGGCGAACGTGACCCAGCTGCCGATCTGCACCTTGTCGGTGGCTGTCGCCGGCGCGACCACCTGAGCGCTCTGCACCCGCTGGTTGAAGTAACGCAGGTCCCGCTCAAGATCCGCCTGGCGCTGCTTATCGGCATGCTCACCCTTGGCGGACTCGGCGCTGTACTCAAGCTGCAATTGCGCCACCTTGGCTTGCAACTGCGCCAACCCTTGCGCGGTCAGGCGGTTAGGTTGCGCGCTGACCTGACGCTCCACCGGCTGATCGGCCTGGGCGGCGGCGTTGTCTTCATTTACAAAAGCTCGGCTCATGGTGTTCTCCCTCTATGGCATTTGGGCCATGTTCGCCGTGCTTTAGTTTCGATGGATGTCTGCAAACGACCTATTGCGAGCGATACGCCTTGGCCGCATCGCGGTCTTTTTCCTGTTGCCACTCGTGCTCGCGGTCGTTGTTGCGGTTGTCCTGGTAGTCGCGCAGCTCTTCGCTCTCGCGCATGGCCTTGCATTGGCGGAAACCATCCTCCCAGCCTTCGGCATAGTGCTTTTCTTTCAGATAGCGCGGCACGTTCTTGCGAAACTCTCCGGTGATTACCCCCGCAGCCTGGCGACCGCTGCTGCAACCGTCGTCAAAGCCATCGGCAAACGCGGGTGGGTAACCCTTGGCCAGTAAATCCTGATGGGTTGTTTGGCACCCCGCCAGCCACACCACTGCACACAGCATTAGCGCATACCGCCACATGGCGTACTCCCTGGCCGATTCACGGCTGATATGGAGAGTCTAGAAGGGGATTTGTCAGCTGTATGTGAAAGAGGTGTCAGAGGGATGTGCAGGACTTTTGGCCAAGCACAAAATCAAATGTGGGAGGGGCGGTGCGACGATTCGACTTGCTCCCGATGACAGAGTGTCAGTCACTGAATGCTGGACCTGACACACCGCAATCGGGAGCAAGTCGAATCGTCGCACCGCCCCTCCCACAGTTTTATCCATAACTCCGGTCTCCCGGTGCAGCCTTTATTCGTAGTAACCCACTGTCTTTTTTAGCTGATCGGCGTATTCGTAAATTTCATCAATGGATGAAATAGCGTGTCGGGTCTCATTCTTTTCCTCGTCGAATACCCCGAGGTACTTTTGGCTACGATTGAAGTGGAGTCGGCAGATGGGCTTACGATTGTTGTCATCCAGTAATATCCCAAAATAGCTTTGGGTATCACGTTGAACGATTCGTTTGGCATCGACAACAGACCGGACGACAGCGCGGACGATGTGGTAACCCTCCATTTCCTCAAGGGTTGTCAGGATTTTATCTTCTGCCTCGTCTCGATCCTGCATGTCTACATTTGTACTGTTCGCGACAGTCAATGACGTTATCGCCGGCTGAATTGCACCACTCATGGCAGACTTCAGTCGCTCATTAATTTGGTCATTCAAAAATTGAGCTAACGCTTTGCGTGTTAGTTCGAAAAATTGCTCCCGCACTTTCTGCGTGATCACTCCTTCGTAAACTCGGGATGCGAAAAATTTCACGAAGTCGTCTTCTGGTTTACTGACTTGTGCGCCAATGAGCTTCTTGAGTTGGCTGACGTATTTCAGCTCTCCCGCTGCGCTTATGATCGAGTCCACATCGAAGGCTGATTTGGTAAGTTTTATCAGCTCTGGTACGGAGTATTCATCAATGTCCAGCAGATCCAGCTCTAAAAATGGCTTTTCGTCCATTTTGTTAGGGGCGTCCAGATCGGTAAAAAATCTGTAGACCTGGCCGTTGGTAAGAATTGAGATTCTTGCGCTTGTAACGTGAAAGTACCGAAAGAGCTGCGACGCGTGGTTAATGCTCAATGACTCGCCAATCTTTTTGCATTCAATGAGTATCTGAACCTCGCCATCTTTCATGATTGCGTAGTCGATTTTTTCACCTTTTTTCGTTCCGACGTCGCAGATAAATTCGGGCGTCACCTCTTGCGGGTCAAACACGTCATAACCCAACACGGTGTTGATAAAAGGCATTACAAAAGCATTTTTTGTAGCTTCTTCTGTTTGGATGGCGGGGCCTTGCAGACGGACTTTTGCTGCCAGGCTGGTGAGTTTTTCAAGAAATTCCATATAAGCCTCTTACCCTATTCGGATCCGTGTATAGAAGTGGTGGCAAATTGATTGCCACTCGATACTAGACACAAAACCTCACAAAGAGAATGAGGTAAGAGGCGGTTTGTTTCGACTGAAAAAAGCTAAAAAGACGTCCGAAATTTCCTGCCTATTTTTCAATGGGTTGCAAGAGCGCCAATAATTTGTGCCTGGCGGCGAAAGACTGGTAATCCTGAGCAGATAATATGGATGGATCAGGCTTGTGGCTTGCCGACTTTGTCCAGCACAGCATATTCAACCAATTCCTGTCGGATAAACGCCGCAATCATCGCGCGATATACCTGCTCAGTGACCTCAGGATTAGCCCCCGCCGCCAGGGATAGATCCCGCACTTTCGCAATCACCTGTTCAACCCGTTGCGGCGCCTTGACGCCATCGGTGTCTTTTTTGAAGCGTGCGGCTTGGGATACGTAGTGCCCGCGTTCGGCGATCAGAGTGACGATTTTCTGGTCAAGGAGGTCGATGTTAGTGCGGACTTCTTCAAGGGTATTGCAGTAAACGGCCATATTAAGTGGGCTCCTGATTAGGCGAGAAATGCTAACAAAGTGTGGGAGGGTCTTGCCCCCGATGACTATGGGTACCTACACAATTTTGTAGGTTTTAGCAGCCGACGGTAACTACGATGCGGAGCGAGTCGCTTTGGATCTGCTTTTGATCTTAGGCGCCCCGTTAAACCACGCTGGCCGGAATTCGACAGGGATTTGGGGGGTAAACCGGCAGGGATGCCGGTTTAGCCGCCCCGCGCCATGGATGGCGCGTGGCGGCGGCCCCCCAAATCCATGGCGGATTACGGGCACACCGAGCCTAAGCGAGGTGCCGAGTGGTGGGGCAAGAGCGTTTTGCTTACTTTGCCGCTTTTGCAAAGTGAGCCGCCGTCAGGGCGGAACCCTAAGTAGCCGTTACCGCAAGAATGGATATGTACTCGGTATAACGGTGTCGGCTGTCAGGCCGCCATCGCAGCGATGCGGCGACCCGACAAGCCAGCCACAGTTTGATCGTGGGGTGTCAGGTAGATAAGCGTCGGCTGTCCGTCGTCACGGGAGCAAGCTCCCTCGCCACAGGTTTAGCGTCGTACCGAAGGTGTGTAGATACCTATGCCCCGATGACAAACTGGCAGTCACTGAATACTGGACTGACACACCGCAATCGGGAGCAAGTCGAATCGTCGCACCGCCCCTCCCACATTTTGATTTTCATCAGGCTTGAGTCAGTAGTGATACCACTTCAATTCAAGCATCACTTCATTCACCGGCGTGGACAGGTGGCTGAACTCACGCTGGGCGCTCAAGCGCAGGCCCAGGTTGCGTGACAGTTCCCATTGCTGGTTGAGGCTGATGCTGCGGCGCACTTCGCCGTTGGTGAAGAAATCGCCCTTGGCTTCCAGGCTCAGGTTGCCCAGTGGGTTCTTCCACAGTACGCCAGTGTTGAAGCCGGCGGCGGGGGAGATGGCTTCGCTGAAGTCATTGTTGTGCTCCACACGCACGGTGCCGAGGGCGAAGCCGAGCATGTCGTCGGAGAGCTGCCAGGTACCGCCGGCACCGCCGTTGACGTGGGCCACCAGGGTTTCGTCGTCGTGCTTGCCCGGTACCCGCTCCAGGCCGCCGGTGACTTGCCATGACCAGGGTTGCAGCAGCGCGTTACGCGGCGTCAGCGAGCGGATGGTGGCCAGGTCCAGTTGCTGCAGTTGCCAGTGATTGCCTTCGTACTGGCGCAGTTTCATTTGCAGGATTTCGATCTGGGCGCCGAGGGGGAAGCCTTCGGCGTTGTCGTTAAGGTCGTGATAGGCCATGCGCAGGCCATATTCACCAAAGGCTTTGTCGCCACGGGTGCCGATGCCGGCTTGCCAGGTGCGTGACTGGTGGCCGTTTTCCGGCAAACCAGGCGGCGTGATCTTGAGGTCTGGCGCAGGGTTCTGGTTGATCGCCCGCAGCAGTTCGAAGCTGCGTTGGGAGCGTTCGGTGTCGCGTTCCAACCCATTGGCGCGGTAGCGGCCCAGGCGGTAGGCGGCGTCGATGATCAGCGCCTGGCGCTCGCGAGGCAGGGCCTTGAATGCGGGCTCTTGCAGTTGCTTCTGGTCATCGCTGACTTTCAACACCCACTGCTGCTCATCGCCGTCCAGCGGCTTGGCGCGTTCGAGCAGTTCGCGTTCACGCGAGGGGCGATAGTCGATCTTTTCCACCAGACCTGCGTCCTTTACCGCCTTGACGGTATCGGTCGGGATCGCGGTGAGCGGGAATTGCTCGGTCAGGCGCAGGCCGGGGCGGGCCACTTGCAGCAGTTCCAGCAGGCGATAGGAGCAGTTTTCATCGAAGAAGAAGTAGTCGAACTGGATCTGCTTGAGTTCCCACACGTGCTCGACCATGCGCTTGGTCTCGACCTCGGTTAGGTTCAGGCGGTATTCCCACAGGTCGCGGTTTTCCAGGCTGCGGTATTCGGAGAGTTTCTCCTGATAGGGCACCAGGGCGAACAGGCCGGGGTAGCCGCCCATCAGGCCCTTCCAGGCATACAGGATGCTGTTGTCGGAGCCTTCGATATAGGCGCCGAAGTTGATCGCATAGCTGAGCAGAGCGGTGTTGTTGCTTTGCACGTCGGCCTGGTCGATCCGCAGCAAAGTGTGACCGAACATCGACGACGGGCTGTTGAGATAGGCAGCGGGGAAGATCATCACCGCGCTATGGGGCGCGACGTCCTTGAACCATTGGGTGAATTCTTTGCAGTCCAGGGCAGGCAGGTCAGTCAGCTGCAACTGATCCTTGAGCCAGCGGGTACGTGCGGGGTACACACACTGGGCGTGCTTCTCACCCAGGCTGGCCGGTGCATACAGCGCTTGCACGGTGGCCTTGAGTTCGGCGTCCGGGTGATGGGCGCCGTCGGCGGCGAGGAAGAATTTCTTGTCGCTGACATAGCTGCGCCAGCCACTGATCTTGCCGGCTTCGTAATGCCCCAGCGAAAGCCAGAACGGGTCATTGGCCAGTTGCTGCAAACGTTGATCGTCGAGGTGCGGTGCCGCATGCAGCGGGGCGCAGGCGAAGAGAGCCAGGCAAGCGAGGCGTTTGAGCATGGGGGCTACTTAAGTCGGACTGAAAAAAAGACCCAAGGGGGGCAGGTCGAAAAAATAAAACCCGCGCCTCGAAAGACGCGGGCGGGTCGAGCTTAAGCCTGGGTAGCGTATTTCGCCAGACGGGCATCGCTTTTCAGTACAGCAATGGTGTTGTTGTGCACGTCGTCAGCGGTCACGTCAGCCTTGCTGAAGATCTGCTGGAAGTGCTCGTGGGTCACGGCCGCGAAGTGATCGCGATCTTCCGGGGCAACACCCAGTACCACGGCATAGGTGGTCAGTGCTTCGCCGTTGCCTTTGGCCATGTCTTCGGACAGCTCGTTCATCATGCCATTCATGGCAATCCAGGACTTGCCGCCGTAGGTCAGGGCGCTGTTGGTGCTGCAACCGTTGGTGCCCGAGGTCATACCGAAGGTGGCGTTACCCGAGGTGCCGTTGGTGGTGGAAGCGAGGAAGTGAGCCGGAGTACCGCGCTGGCCTTCGAACAACATGTTGCCCCAACCGCAGTTCGGGCCACCTGGTGCTTCTGCCATTGCATTGAGGGAGACGACGGTGAAGAGAGTACCAAGAAGGATCCGTTTCATAGCTTTGTTCTCTTTGTGTGCAAACCAATGGACAAGGGTTCAGGTGCTTCTCAGCACCCTAGGGGCCAGTTATTAGTCCAACCCGCGCAGTTTGGAGTTTAGGCACGTTCCTAGGGTTCCGTGTTTTTTTATAAACATTCAATCGCTGGCGATTTTTTTGTAGGGCGCGTGCGGTGGCTATGCTTTCCCGAAAGCGCGCCTTGCCAGAGCGCTCAACCCGGAGCCAGAATGCCCCCATCTGCCCCGCCTGATGTAAGGAAGCCCGATGCCTGATCCTGTTGCTGCCAGCTTGCGTCTAGCGCCCGAAGCGCTGACTCGCCCTTTCTCCGCTGAACAGTTCAGCTTCTCGACCACCAATGATTTGGAGCCCTTTCGCGGTGTGCTTGGCCAGGAACGTGCGGTTGAAGCCTTGCAGTTCGGCGTGGCCATGCCACGCCCCGGTTACAACGTGTTTGTGATGGGCGAGCCCGGCACCGGCCGCTTTTCGTTCGTCAAACGCTACCTCAAAGCCGAAGGCAAACGCCTGCAGACCCCGGCGGACTGGGTCTATGTGAATAATTTCGATGAGCCACGCGAGCCCCGCGCCCTGGAATTGCCGGGGGGCGGCGCCGCGGCGTTTATCGCCGATATCAACGGGTTGGTCGACAACCTGGTGGCCACCTTTCCGGCAGTGTTTGAACACCCCACTTATCAACAGCGCAAAAGCGCCATCGACCGGGCCTTCAACCAGCGCTACGACAAGGCGCTGGATGTGATCGAACGACTGGCCCTGGAAAAAGACGTGGCGCTGTACCGCGACAGCTCCAACATCGCCTTTACGCCGATGCTCGACGGCAAGGCGCTGGACGAAGCCGAGTTTTCGCAACTGCCGGAAGCCGATCGCGAGCGTTTCCACAACGATATTTCCGCGTTGGAAGAGCGCCTCAACGAAGAGTTGGCCAGCCTGCCGCAGTGGAAGCGCGAGTCCAACAACCAGCTGCGCCAGTTCAACGAAGAAACCATCACCCTGGCCCTGCAGCCGTTGCTGGCACCGTTGTCGGAAAAGTATGCAGAAAACGCCGGCGTGTGCGGCTACCTGCAAGCGATGCAGGTATACCTGCTTAAAACCGTGGTCGAGCAACTGGTGGACGACGCCAAGACCGACGCCCAGGCGCGCAAGCTGCTTGAAGAGCAGTACTGCCCGAGCCTGGTGGTGGGTCACCCGGTCAACGGTGGTGCGCCAGTGGTGTTTGAACCGCACCCGACCTACGACAACCTGTTCGGCCGTATCGAATACAGCACCGACCAGGGCGCGCTTTACACCACCTATCGCCAGCTGCGTCCGGGCGCCTTGCACCGCGCCAATGGCGGCTTTCTGATTCTGGAAGCCGAAAAAATGCTCAGCGAGCCGTTTGTATGGGATGCCCTCAAGCGTTCCCTGCAATCGCGTAAGCTGAAGATGGAGTCGCCCCTGGGCGAACTGGGCCGCCTGGCCACCGTGACCCTCAACCCGCAGATGATCCCCTTGCAGGTGAAGGTGATCATCATCGGCTCGCGCCAGTTGTATTACGCGCTGCAAGACGCCGATCCGGACTTCCAGGAAATGTTCCGGGTGCTGGTGGACTTCGACGAAGACATCCCGATGGTCGACGAGAGCCTGGAGCAGTTCGCCCAGTTGCTCAAAACCCGCACGTCGGAAGAAGGCATGGCGCCGCTGACCTCGGATGCGGTCGCGCGCCTGGCGACTTACAGCGCACGCCTGGCGGAACATCAGGGCCGCTTGTCGGCGCGTATTGGCGACCTGTTCCAGTTGGTCAGCGAGGCGGACTTCATTCGCCACCTGGCCGGCGACGAAATGACCGATGCCGGGCATATCGAGCGCGCCCTCAAGGCCAAGGCCACGCGTACAGGCCGCGTGTCGGCGCGGATTCTCGACGACATGCTCGCCGGAGTCATCCTGATCGACACCGCGGGTGCGGCCGTGGGCAAGTGCAACGGCCTGACGGTGCTGGAGGTCGGCGACTCGGCATTCGGCGTACCGGCGCGGATTTCCGCCACGGTGTACCCGGGCGGCAGCGGCATTGTCGACATCGAGCGTGAAGTCAACCTCGGCCAGCCGATTCACTCCAAGGGCGTGATGATCCTCACTGGTTACCTGGGCAGCCGTTATGCCCAGGAATTCCCGCTGGCGATCTCCGCGAGTATCGCCCTGGAGCAGTCCTACGGTTATGTGGACGGCGACAGTGCGTCCCTGGGCGAGGCGTGCACCTTGATTTCGGCCTTGTCGAAGACGCCACTCAAGCAGTGCTTTGCCATCACCGGCTCGATCAACCAGTTTGGTGAAGTGCAGGCGGTGGGCGGGGTCAACGAGAAGATCGAAGGCTTCTTCCGCCTCTGCGAAGCACGCGGGCTGACCGGTGAGCAAGGGGCGATCATCCCTCAGGCCAACGTTGCCACGTTGATGCTCGACGAGAAGGTGCTGCAGGCCGTGCGCGCCGAGCAATTCCACATCTATGCGGTACGCCAGGCCGATGAGGCGTTGAGCCTGTTGGTGGGCGAGGATGCCGGTGAGCCGGACGCCGAGGGGCAATTTCCGGAAGGCACCGTGAATGCGCGGGTGGTGGAGCGTTTGCGCGCGATTGCCGAGATGATCAGCGAGGAAGATCTGAAGGAGGCGGAGAAAGAGCTGGCGCAGCAGGCGTTGGCAGAAGCCAAGCCAAGCTGATTGCTGTCATCACTCGGTTAAGGTGGGAGCTGGCTTGCCTGCGATAGCGGTGTATCAGCCAACTGGGAGGTTGGCTATGAGTCCGTCATCGCAGGCAAGCCAGCTCCCACAGTGGTCCGTGATGTCTTTAGGGACGTTTAGCGTGCCACAAAATTGACTCCATTCTCGGGGACCAACGCCCGTTGGTCCCTACAACCTTGGTTTGTGGTGTTTTTCTTCTATTCTCAGAGTCAGGGATATCCACAGGAGTCGCAGGATAGAAACAGCCTCGCCTTGCGCTGGGGCTGAACACCGATCTACCGAGGGGCGCCGCCATGTCGCGCAACCTTTGCCTTACCCGCCAGTGCCTGGGCCTGGTCACCCGTATCGAATGCTCCATTCGCCCCCTCGCCGGGGATAACGGCATGTGGACGCTATTGTTTGCCGCCGGAATGTCGGGCGAGCAGCCTTCCACCATCAAATCCCAGGGCCCGTTCCATGGGCCCTTCGTGGCCGAAAGAATGCTGGGCACCATCGTTGATAGCCTGACCTTGCATGGCTACGAGCAAATGGACGAGCCGCAGATCTGGTGCCTGCACCTGCAAGCCCATCTGCGCCAACTCAATGGCGGCCAGGAGCAGTTGGCCCTTTAGCGCCGGCTATTTGCTCTCTGGTTTGTCCAGCTTGACCTCGAAGCCGTACTGCACGGTGCTCAGGTCGGTGCGCTGGTAACTCTCCAGCGTAGTCGGCTGGCCGTAGAAGTAATGCACGTCGAACAGCGCGGTGCCGTACTCCTCGGCGCGGTGGCTGACATTGAGGATTTCCTTGAGGTAATTGCCGCTGGCGTCCTTGGCGTAGAAGCGCCAGCTGTCGGAGGGGAAGTCCTTTTGATCGACGATCAGCGCGTTGTCCTTGAGCGACAGGCCCTTGGGCAGCTTGGCGACATCAATCACGGCTTTCTCGATAGTCGCCAGGAACAGCGGCACCGAGCCCACCACAAACGCCGGGGTTTCCGGGAACAGGTTGAGGTCGTAAGTCAGTGTGCCGTTTACTGCGTTCAGCTCGAAAGCCTCGGTTGGCAGCTCGATGGGCTCGCCGCGCTCGCCCTTGTCGTCGGCGGTGAAGAAGGTGATAGGCGCATCACTGTTGTTGCGCTCGGCGCCGACCAGGTCGTCGTTGAAGGTGAAAGGGTGGTCAAACATGATTTTCGCGGCGCTGGCGTCTTCGGTCGATTGGCTGATGGTCACGCTGCTTTTGAGTTGGTCCTCGGTCATCGAGGCATCTTTGAGCCAGCTGGCGGCGCCGTCGTCATACACCGTGACCGGCATCGGCAGGGCCTGCACCGTGGTTTGCAGGCTGTTCCTGTCGAAGCGTAATACCGGCAGATCCAGGTCTTTGTGGGTAACCGTGGCCTGGGAGAAATCCAGCACATTGACCTGCAGGTTGTCGATCAGCCCGTTGAAATACACCTTGGCGTAATGGCTGGTTTGCTTGTGTTCGAAGGCTTTTTGCTCATCGGTGAGCTGTTTCTCGAAGGCGTCTGACCAGGCGTTCTGCTTGTGCATTTCAGCCAGTTGCTTCTCGTAGAACGCCACTTGCGCGGCACTTTCGTTGATCGAGCCCGAACGGGTCAGAAATTGCCCGGTAGTGTCCCGCGCCTGCACCAGCAAAGGGTTCGGTGATTCGTCGCCCACGTCTGCGGCCAGGGGGGCGCTGTTGGTCAGTTCGATCTCGGCGTAGTTCTTTTCCAGCAACAGCAGATTGAGGGTGATGTTGCCCTCGGTGCGTTTATGGCCCACATCCTTTTTGCTCAGGTCGAAGGTCAGCACTTTGCCCGGCGTGATCACTTCAACCGCGCCCTTGAGGCTGACGGGCTGCGGCTGGCTTTTGTTTTCCGTCTCGATGCCTTCGATAAACGGGTAGGTCACCGTCAGGTCATCGGGGTTGGTGAGGTTGGAGCTGCTGGGGCTCAGTTGGATGCCCGGGTCGGTTTCCGACCATTCCGGCTGAAAGGGAATGACTTTGTTGTTGCTCAGGGTTACCGACTGCCATTCCAGGCCATGGGGGAAGGGGAACTGGTCAGGGGCGTTGAAATTGAACGGGAAGACCGGCTGCAAATCCGTCAGATAGTCCGAATGAGAGCTTTTGCGCAGCACGAACAGGCCGTTGATATAGGTATCCACCAGGGCCTGGGGCGTGGGGTAGTGCTTGAGCAAGGCCAGGGTGTCTTCGCCGTACTCGGCCTCGATGGGCTTGGTGGCGAGCTTGAGGCGCGCCCGTTCCAGCAACAGCAGCGAGCCGCCCAGATCCGCGATGGCATCGCGCAGCTTGGGGTCCTGGATGGTGTCCAGGGACTGTTCGAACTTCGCGGTTTTCTCTTCGAGGGTCGCCTGCTTCTGCTCTTCTTTGGGGGAGCAGCCGCTGGCCATCAGCAACGCCGCACACAGGCCGAGAGTGGCCAAAGGGGATCGCACATCCATCATCTGAGTTTTCCTGTCCGACATCATCGAGCCGAGTTAATGGCCTCGACACTAGCAGAAAAATTCTCTTACAGATGCCACTTGGGTCAGTTTTCTCGCGGTGACAGGGGCCGGGTGGCGGCTGGTATACTCGGCGCCATTTTTAGCCAAGCTGTGTGAGATTCAATGGAACGCTTTATCGAAAACACGATGTACGCCTCGCGTTGGCTGCTGGCGCCGATCTACCTAGGGCTGTCCCTGGGCTTGCTGATCCTGGCGCTGAAGTTCTTCCAGGAAATCATTCACGTGATTCCCAACATCTTCACCATGTTGGAAGCGGAAGTGATCCTGTTGCTGCTGTCGTTGATCGACATGGCCCTGGTTGGCGGCTTGCTGGTGATGGTGATGATTTCCGGCTACGAGAACTTCGTCTCGCAGCTGGATATCGATGAAAACAAGGAAAAGCTCAACTGGCTGGGCACCATGGACTCTTCGTCGCTGAAGATGAAAGTGGCGGCCTCCATCGTGGCGATTTCCTCCATCCACCTGCTGCGTATCTTCATGGACGCCAAGAACGTCGATCCGCAGCACCTGATGTGGTACGTGATCATCCACATGACGTTCGTGGTCTCGGCGTTCGCCATGGGCTACCTGGACAAGCTCACCAAGCACTGATGCCGCGCGCCGGCCTTACTGCTCGACGAAGTAGTAAGGCTGGCGGTTGATCGCCATTTGTTTGATCACCGTGACCTTCTCGTTGAGCCGGTCGGTGTGGTCCGTCAACGCAACGTTGCCGGGCTTGGCGCTGAGGAAGGCGCGCAGTTCGGCTTCGGTCTGCAGGATCGGCAAGTAGGCCTGCAGATAGAACACGCTGGCGCCGGCGATTCGTTCGTTGGGCTGAAACATCGCCACCGTTCGGCCTTCGTCTTGCAGGGTCTGGACCTGGCTGATCACCGGCACGAAGGAGTGGCGCACATCGGCTTTTGGTGCAAACCAGAACGCTGCGCTCAGGTAGCAGGCGATGGCCAGGGTGAAAACCCCGCCGATGATCTGGCGGTGGTAGCGGTACAGCGCCGGCTTGCGGTCTTTGGCCC
The DNA here is from genome assembly GCF_015277575.1 of Pseudomonas sp. OST1909. Classification (NCBI taxonomy): domain Bacteria; kingdom Pseudomonadati; phylum Pseudomonadota; class Gammaproteobacteria; order Pseudomonadales; family Pseudomonadaceae; genus Pseudomonas; species Pseudomonas sp. OST1909. Next base: position 5,601,514 of record NZ_CP063780.1, on the reverse strand, counting down.
ACTCCAACAGCACCCGCGCATATTCGGCGGCCAGTACCGCCGCGGCTGGCGTCAGCGCCATCAAATACACCGTGCGTTTGCTGGAAGCCAGGGTCAGCAGGGTGAACTGCGCCACCAGCCACACGCTGAAAAACAGGCGATAACGGTTGCGCACCAGGCTTTTGCGGAAATGCCACAGGCCCAGGTACACCAGGATATTCCAGGGCAGGAAGGCCTCGGGCAGTTTCGCGAGGTAATAGTAGAAAGGTTCGTAATGCCCTGCTTCGACAAACGATCCGCTGAAGCGCCCGACGCTATTGGTCCACAACACCTCGCCCACCGCCTGCATCCCACCGCGCTGAAACAGAAACCCCAGCCAGATCAGCAACGGCACCAAGGCCAGCAGCGTGAACAGCGCCGGCTTGAGCCAGTCGCCGATGCGCAGGCGTTTATCCATCAGACTGGTACTGAGCAGGTACACAAAGATCACGATCCCCGGCAGCGCCAGGCCCAACACCCCCTTGCTCAGCGTGGCGATGACCATGCCAGCGGTGAACAACGCCCACGCCCACACACTGGAGCCATCGCGCTCGGGCCGCACAGCCTGGTAAAACGCCAGTAAGGCCGTGGTTACGCCGAGGCTGAGCAACGAATCCTCACCCACCCCGCGCACATTGCCCCAGTAACTGGCCATGGTCGCCAGAATCAGTGCGGCACTGAACGCCAGCGTCTGCGGCCGCCCGAAGCGACGCAGCATCCCGTACAACAGCATCACGCTGAACAACCCGGCAAACGCCGACGCCAGGCGCACCGCCCCGGTGCTGGCGCCAAACAGGCGAATCGCACCGGCATCCAGCCACAGACTCAGGGGTGGTTTTTCCAGGAAGGGCTCGCGAAACAGGCGCGGCACCACCCAGTCATTGTCCAGATGCATCGCCATAGCGATCCCGGACACCCGAGCCTCGGTGGAGCCTTGCAGCTCGTGGTTGCCAAGGGCGAAGAAGAACAACAGACCAGCAAGCAGGAGCAGCAGGGGAGCGGGGCGCGTCATGGAATCTGGCTACCGGGGCATGAGACCGATCGGGCGACCGGTCATGGGTAGTCAGGGAGTATACGAGCGCGATTCTTAACCTTTGGTGAACGGCCGTGGGGTTTTTCTCGGGCGCGTCAGGGCATTTTCAAGCTGGGCACTGCTGCTTTGCCTTGTGCGGTCAGCACCGGCTCCAACTGCTCCCAGGTAAAGCTCAAGTCGTTGTCGCAACCGTCACCATTGGCCGGTGTCGAGAGTTGCAGGCCCTGGGTGTTGAAGCTGAGGTGAAAGTTGGAGTAATCGGTGATCGCGGGGCAGCCCTCGTCGGTGGTGGTTTGCTTGGCCAGCCAGGTGCTGAAGGCGGCCGGCAGCTTCAAGTGACCGGAATAGGCGTCATACCATTGCTGATGGCCGCCGATCCAGGTCCAGGGGTCAACCGATTCACCGGTTTGCAGGTTCCAGGAGTGCAGGCCCCAACTGATGCCCATGGCGCCTTGGCCTGCGGCCCAGCGGTAGAACCGCACGGTGAGAAATTGCGATGACCAATAGGCGGGCTCAACCTCGATTTCACTGGTATAGGCCGAACCGTTTCGACCCAGGTATTCACGCCGCTCATAAAAATAGTCGGTTAGATCTTCGTCATTGACGGCCAGAGCGGCGAGTTGCTGGTTGATCTTCTGCACCGCCGGGCCGTCACCCTCCAGCTTGAGCGTGACGCGGGGGCCTTGGGTCTTGAGCTGGTAGAGATGGTTGTGGAAAGTCTTCTTCTCGGTCTTGATCGGCAGCGGCGCGGCTTCCATGGGCGCGTTATAGGCATCGCTGCCGCAGCCGTCCGCGCCGATGCGGCGCAGGGCCAGTGGCAGCGGCATACCGCCATCGGTTTTGCTCCAGGCACCCGAAAGGGTATCGGCCTGAGGTTTTTGCAGGGCCCAGAAACCGGTGTTTCCTTCTTCCACCCAAGGTGCGTTGTCGTTGGCCTGGGTCAGTTGAATCGGGGTACGGATGCGCTGGTAGTAATAACTGCCATGCTCCCCGTCGGCGCCGTTGAAACACACGGTGATAGCGGACTTGCCCAAAGTACCCTGCCAAACCCCGGCCAGCTCGGCAGCGGTGGCGAATGAAGGGATGAAGGCGAGGGCGATGACGGCGAAAGGCTTGAACACGGGTATCTGACTTCCGGTTGTCTGATAAAGGCCGTCAGGGTAATGGGAAGTGTGAGGGGACGCCAGCGGGCGAGATGTGCTGAGGCGTCTCGCCCGTTTTCGTGTTTTAGGGTTGTGGCGGATGGGTATTGAATGGCTGGGTGTTCAAGACCCGTTCTACCAGTAACTCACCCAGAACGATCAATTGCTGAGCGGCCAGCAGCTTGTGACGGTGCGCGCCTTCAAGTTCGAAAGCCAGGTCGGTGGTCATCGCGTTGAGGGAAGCGAGGGTTTCGCTGGCTTGGATTAGCAGGGTTTCGGGGTGGATGTTTTCGGCGAGGATGAAGAGGGTGGTTGGGGGATTGGGGGTGATCTTTTTCATGATGAAGCTCCCACACTGTTTAAGGCGCTACCGCCCCCTGCTGTCAAACAGGATTGGGTGGCAGCTGTACGCGGGTCGACAGACCGGAAGTGTAGGAACCCGGCGCACCCGAAGATGCCCCACGCACAGCCGCCATGAACGGAGCGGAATGCGTAAGCATGCCGCCTTATCACGGGGTGTGAAAGGTTACACTTTTCGGCCTGTCAAAGCCGGACGCTGATCATCAGCGACGTAAAGAAGTTAGCGTTGTGAGGTGGCTTGCGCTAGTTCATCAACAGCGCGGTATTTTGCGGGAAAATTCCGAAGCCCGGCCCTGTTGACCTCCCCCGTCGCCAAGCTCTGTTAAAAGCTCCAGTCCTCAGCCTGAACCAACTGGCAGAACGGCCCATTGAGCGTGGCATTGTGATGAGCCACGATGGCCTCGGCTTTCATCAAGGGCGTGTCAGAACAGGTATGACCGTCGGCGATAAGCACCGCATCGAAGCCAAGATCACGTGCGGCGCGGCAGGTGCTGTCGACGCAGTATTGCGTTTTCATCCCAGTGACTACTACGCCGGTAGCGCCGCTGGAGCGCAGATTGTCCGCCAGGTCAGTCATCGCAAAAGCGTTAGGCCGACGCTTTTCGAACACCACTTCCCCACCCAGCAACTTCAGTTCCGGTGCAATCAGCGTAAGCGGGCTGCCCGATTCGATTGGCGAACCCGCGGGCCCGATGTGACGAGCGAGAAAAATCGGCGCACCTGCGCTGCGGGCCTTGTCCATCAAGGTATTCAGGGTTTCCAACAGCTCGTCGCAGCGCCAGGGTTTCTCCGGGCCGTGGATGAGTCCGACTTGGATATCGAGTATCAACAGGGCGTACATAGGTGCATCTCCTTGCGTGTGAACCAGCGACACAAGGCATAAAAAAAGGCCCTGTCCATCGCTGGCGGGCCTTTGAAGTGTTCGTTTGTTATTGGCTCACGACACCTCGCACGCTCCGCTTGAAGCGGTCGTGGTGGTAGTTGTCGAGGTGAGGCAATAGGTAGTCATGGGCTGACACTAGCATTGTGATTGATGGGATGCCAAGTACAAAAAAAACGTCGTTGGGCGTCTTTTTTATTGATGCCAGGGGAAGCTGAAAAACTTTCTCATCTTATTAATTTATATAAAGAATAAGAATCTTAAAAAGTTGAGCAGGAATATTTTGTAAGAAGTTTCCTCATTTTTGGTAGGCTTTTGCCATCAGTCGAGAGGAAATGGAATGCCCGCAGTCATCGTTGAAAACGACACATCGCAATGGCAAGACGAGACCGGTGCTGTCTATCACTTCCCCAAGCGGTACCAAGCCTGGCTTGCTGAAGGAACCGAAGTGATCTATTACAAAGGACGCATCAAGGACAAAACCTTTGCTTCTGTCCGCCTCAGTACCGATCCGCATTATTTTGGTATGGCACGCATCGGCAAGGTCTACGCAGACCGGAAGAGTGATAAGGGTGACCTTTTTGCTTTGATCGAAAACTTCACTCCGTTTGAAGGCGCTATCCCCTCGAAAATTAACGGAGCGTACCTGGAGACGATCCCCGTTACTCGCGTGAACAACTATTGGCGTGACGGGGTTCGGTCCATTTCCCAACTGGATTACGATGCAATCCTAAGTCATGCGAAGCTCCTGTCTTCCCAGGCTGACCAGGTCGCGCCAAATTCAGAAGGCGATCCATTGATCTTTGAGTCGGCCAATGAAGGCAGCAAATCAAGTTACTTCGGAACCCGTTACGAACGTCGGAAAGATCTGAGGGTGAAGGCCATTGCTATCCACGGGCTCGCCTGCAAGGCATGTGGCTTTGATTTCGAACAGGCGTACGGCGAGCACGCGAAGGGGTTCATTCACGTTCACCATATAGTGCCGATTTCGGACTTTGGTGGTGAGAAAGCCGTGAATCCTGAGACTGACCTCGTTACGTTGTGCGCCAACTGTCACGCCGTGCTCCATCGCAAGCGGGATATGACGCTGAGCGTTGATGAGCTGAAAGGCATGTTGCGCGGGCGATGGGTAATCGAGCGTTAGTTTTCTACTGTGTTCAGCCTATGGTTTTTTTGTGAGGCTGAACCCTGGATAGTGACATCCTACCGGCGGGCCCATTAGCCGTTACTGTACCCGGCAAGTTGGCTCTCAAGGTATTGCGCGGTCTCCTGATCGGTACAGTATAGGTAGCAGTCTTTCATTCCACTGGAAAATGGGACTGGAGGAAGGAGATGGATTTATTTTTCCCGTGTTTACTGGACTTCAGGCACAAAAAAGACGTCAAAAGACGTCTTTTTTCGTTCGTTTGGTGGGCCGGGGGGATTAAAGATTTATACATAAGATATTGTTTTAAATGGATTTATTTAAAAGTTCATTATTAAATGCCCCCATAAGTGCCCCCGTGCACATATTTCCGATGAGCGGCTATTTAAGGAGTTGAACTGGCGTCCTGAATCTCGTTAGCGACCGGGCGAGGCCAGTCAACCACCGGGAGCATTTAATAGAGTCGGTCGTGTACAGCACAACCTCGGTTAGCTGGCCAGAAGGGTTTGATGCCCAGCTCAGACCGGTTGCTGGGTAGATGTCAGGTCACGCAGTTGGGTTTTTTCAGCGGCAGCGCACCATGGGCTCATCTAAGACGATTTGAGCTGAGGTGCGGTATGAGACACTCGATGGTTACCTGCCACAACTGTGGCAAAGCGATGGTTCCGAGAGCGTCATATAGCCGTGGTTTCTGGGGGTATTCGCCTTCGTTCAATCATTGCCCCTTTTGCCTGAGTGAGAACTGGCACGGCGGAAATCCAGCGTTAGGGGCTCGGCTGTTCGCGTTGGTAGGCCTAGCTCTCGGTGTTCTGGCCTGCGTATTGGTGGGGGCTCTTCTGTTCAAGGTGCAGTGGTGGCTTGGTGTCGAAGGACAGTGGTCTCTATTGACGCTTGGCACATGTGCTGTGTCGGTTACCGCGGGATACCATTTTTACAACTGGTTTGTTGATTGCTGACCGGTGATCGTGCTGTGGAAGGCAGCAATCGGCCAAAAGCGGTCGTTTAGGGACGGGACAATCACTCGAACCTCGCGATAGACACTCTGCAAATGACTTCGTATCCTCCTTGCAGTGCTCGTCCTTTTTTCCTTTGTCTATGCCGCGTTTCTAACGGCGGACCCGACGGGCTCCGGGAATACGCATGGACAAGGAGCGTTATGCCACACAAGAGGCGTAAACCATCCCATATTGTGGCCCACCTATTTATGTATAAGGAATTTCATGCCAAGAAAACAGAGGTCATTAAACCAAGTAAAGGAAGATATCTCCGTTCGGGTTTTGCGAGAAAAGCTTCCAAAAGAGTGGGTTGTCCATAGCTATGGAGCTGACTACGGCATTGATTGTGTTGTTGAGCTTTTCGACTTTATCGATGAGGACAAAAATATAGCTGAAACGCTCGGCGAAAATTTTTTCGTTCAGTTAAAGTCATCCGACTGCATTGAGTACGCTACGAGAAAGGCATATGGCCGAGGAAATGTTGCTAAAGGAGCCCTAATCGAGGACAAAGACGACTGTGTTGAAATCCCAGTAGCAAAATTTCAATTGGATATGTCCGACATCCTAACCATCCAGTCAATTGGAATTGCAATCCCAGTTCTTCTGGTGCTGATTGACACAAACTCCGAAAGGGCTTTCTTTTTGTGCCTTAATGATTACATAGATAAAGTTCTTATCCCAGAAGACCCTAGCTATGCGTCAAAAGGTTCAAAGACAATCTACATCCCAACTGCCAATGAAATACTAGATACAGAAGATGCGCTCGTGGCATTAAGAGCATATGGGAAGCGCTCAAAAATGTATGGCGCATTTGCTTTATTTAACTATCAATTAAAAGAAATTTTTCGGATGCAGGGCAAAACAGCGTCCCCACATTTCATACCACTTGCGCAAGCAACGGAAATGATTAAAACCTTCGTCGACATTTCACTACGGCAAGACATATGGACAGGCCATGAGTTCTGGAAGCCAGTTCTGTGGAGCCACACTGAACTACTCACACTCAAGGAAAAATTAAGCAGGGGCGTAAAGCCTGAAGATCATGAACAATTCTTAACTTACTGCTCGGATTATATTTGGCATCGTTTAACGAATTTGTCCAACATGTATGAGGAGTTAGTTAGAGAGTGGTTCATGCCTACATATCTGGCCATGCTAACATCTTATCCCCCCCCAAAGAAAGTGAAGAAGTAAACAGCTAAAACATTAACAATGCGCTCAACTATCATTCACTTCGTTCGCTGCACAACCAAAAAGTCGTTCTTGCGGCGGCCGCTGAACTCGCACCATAGTATCCATTTTGGATTGTGGCAGCTACTCACAGGCGTCAGCTTTCGGCCAAGAGCGGACGTTCTATTTTATCTGCTAAAGAGCCGACAAAGTTCTTTGAAAATGCCTATTAGACAGGGCGGCTCAGTCAATTAAATTTCGGCAATGAAAACGCACTGGGCAATCTTGACAGCGCTTCCTTTAGCACCTGCTTATTGTTTTTTAAAATTTTGTAGTCAATAATATTTTTGTTTTCTCGTACGCTTTCTAATTGCTGGCTGATGAACTTGCACACCTCTCTGTCAGGGAACCCTTGCCCATGTATCCAGATTTTGAATTCGTCTGACAGGCCGAGTTTCAGCTGACTTTGAAGCAATCTGGCATGGTTAAGCAATGTTTCATTCAAGGCCTTGCCTTCGACAATGTCGCCGACAGCTCCAATTATTAACATTCCATCGTAGGAGAGAGCAGAGCAGAAATCTACAATATGCTCTTGAGTAATCGAATAATAAGTGCTTTTTGCCCTGATGGAAAAGTTGTTTAGTTTTGCATAGGTCAGGATCTCTGCATAGCTTGTTTCATTGCACCATTGAGTGGCAATGTTTACCGCTTGTTCCTGCGGATAGATATTAGAGGCAATCTTCTTTCTTGAAAACATCGTGATTAAGGGCCAGCATACTTCGAGAAAATCCTGAGGAGAGTCACAAAATTCAAGCTCGAATAATTGAGACTCTATCCAGTCTTCGATGTAAATAAGCTGATCAAGTCCAAGCAAGGTTCGTCCATAATAGGAGAATTTTTCTACAGGTATCACGCTCAACCTTGAGTGGATGGCAGAAAATATTGCCACCAACTGATCTTTAGCGACGTCGTTCGCAAGATGGTAGGCAAGAGTTTCGTAAGCGAGGTCTAGAAAGTATTCTGTCGATAATAAAGAGCTCTCGTCCTTCAAAGTGGACATGAAATAGCTTTCAATGGAATGAAGGACTTGCTCCTTTTTATCCAAGTCTTGCATCAGTTCAGTAAAGCTTTCCTCAGGGATTCCGCTTTTCTCGCACCATTCACGCCACAATAGTCTTTCACTAAGCGGGTTTGAGATGAATTTGAGAACGTCATTTTCACCTTTTATCAAAGGGAATGGTTGAACTATCTCCATCAAGCTACTCATGCACTCTTCAGCGTTATTAAAATTTAAAAGCTTGAGCGTTCTTTCCCATTTGTCACGTCCTCTCCAGTGAAAACGGTTGTCGTAAATTTTGGGGTCAGTGAAAATTATACCACCTTCAGTGTGATAACCTGCCCGTCCAGCGCGACCAATCAGGTTTTGGAACTCCCTAGTGGAAATCCTTTTACCACCCTGCATCAAGTTTGAGATTAGAAGGTATTTGATTGGAAGATTTACACCCTGAGCGAGAGTCGAGGTGCATATGACGAGGTGTCCGGCACCCTTGTCCATAGCCCATTCAACCGCGATCCTGAGACCATTTGGAATGGCTGAACTGTGAGGCAAGACTCCTAGCGGAATAGCTTCAGAAAAAATGTGTTGATCGGAAAAGTGTAGATGTGACAGAAACGCTATTTTCTGAAGTTCATCGGTATCTGAGACTGAGCTTGGCGCAGGAAGTGATAATCCTCGTTTGTACACATCTACAACGGTTGAACACAGGCTAATGACTGTTCTTTTATCCCCGCAAAATATAGCTGTTGGCCCCTGCTGGCACAGTCGAAGTCCCAAATAGCAGGAAATTGACTGAACTTCGGTCTTTATTGGAAACAACCGGGCCTTGCTTTCTCTCCCTCGCAGCGCAAGACTTGACTGTTGGATTATCTTGGGGACATATAAGCCGCTGTCGCGTTTATTGTCTGGCCGGAGGTAACTCAGTTGGCCCATATCGTGAAACCAGCTCAGAAAAGCTACACTTTTGATAGATGGCAGCCAATTACTACCCTGGATGCTTAGGCTGGACTCTCCATTCAGCCAGTCGCCAATTGTTTCTGCATTAGACATAACCGCTGAAATCAACACCTTCTGTGCCTTCTCAGGTATTGTTTTCTTCAGCGAAGCAATCAAGAGCTCGTAGGTTACCCCCCTTTTTCCGCTATCAAATTGATGGCCTTCGTCAAATATCAGCAAGTCAATTTGTTTGGCGAGAGAAGGTTCATGCCTAAGCAGGTAAACTAACTTCTCCGGAGTTGAAACAATCACAGTATGATCGTGTTTGCCTTTGAAATCTTCACCAAGCAAAAATTTAAGAAATTCCTGCTCATCCTCATCCACATTTGTAACATCTCTAAGCTCGTTGATATTGACGGAGTCATGCTCAAACGATGCCATGAAGCCCTGAGTAATTTCCCGGCATAATGCACGGAAAGGGGCGACAATCACGGCTAGTTTTGCACGACCTGATAGAAATCCGCTCCGGATGATAAGCTCGATAGACTTGGTTTTACCCGCACTAGTGGGCATTTGCATAACTGCCGACTCACCCTTCAGCACGCCCAGGCTTCCCACCAAGCGCTGTGCAGGCCAGAACTCCTTCATAAACTTGTCGTTTGCGAGCGCTTGGTGCCAGCGATTCTGTTCCAGACCGGTGTATTTAGGTAGGCAGATCAATGACGAATTATTGATTTTTCTTTTAATTAGAGCATTGATAGTGTCAGCCAGCAGCACCTCACGATCTGAGCCGCTCGCATAGACAGTACTTCTGAACTCATTTAGCTCGTCTTCTACGTCTGATAGATCTGCCTCCATATTCATAAAAGCGCGATAAGCCATTGCTGTTCTGCGAATCTGCTCGTTATAGCCCCCCGATGAAGCGAGAAAGAAGTTTTCATTCAGTTCGGATTTTAGTAGCCACACTAATAAGCTTTCGAGCCTACTGCCTGTTAGCTCTGAGGGGGTTTTTGAAACTGCTTTGGCTAGAACCAATGAACTACCTGGCATGTCGGCAAGATAATAAGAGGCCGAGCTCAAAATCTTTAGATACTCATCTATTTCGGTTGTCAGGCGAGACAGACTTAAAGATTCAAAAAATTGTCCAGCTAGTACTAATTGTTGCTTCAGTACTTGCTTATGCTCTTCGCGCTCAGCTGATGGGCGGGATTCAAGTGCAGCCAACTCCCCGAGCACGCCAATCGTGAACACTAGCAATCGCTTAGGATCCTGAGGAAGCTCAACGTGGTATTCCTCTTCGATTCCAAACTCATACTGTTTTGCTTTAGCGCGTGTAACATCAAGGATTTCACGACCCTTATTTTCAAGCTTCATCTGCCGCTCTCCGATAAAGCTCGTGAATCAGTGACATCAGTTCAACCCCACTCACTATGAGTAGTTCCAAGCTGTCGGCACTAGGGTGATTGCCAGCATGTGAGGTACATACCACGCTCTCGTGTAGCGATGACGATGTGTAAACCGCAGCCGCGCCATACTTGCGCTTGCAAGGATAATCAGGTTCGCGCTGGAAGCGCTCTATCAAGTCGACTCCATCAAAATCTTGTCGATCATATAACCTCTGACGCATGGCGTTTAAAGACTCTGCAATCCGGATTTCATCTTTAATGGAATCATCAATTGCATTCTGAAGGACGTTAACTTTTGTCTTTTCAGTTGCTTTTGCTTTAACTTCAAATATTAACAATTCATCTTTTTCACTGATTACGTTCGGATTTTTTTTGAACGCGATTACGTCTGACCCCTTGCTGGATTCATTCGCTATAACCTTCCGATCATAGCGCGTTCGAGGGACTGCGTAGTTTCTAATATATTGAAGGTAGTCAGCTATTAGAATCTCTGCAAAATCCCCGGCCCGAATGCTCGGGCCCGGCGCAATCGATTCGCTGGGGAATTTTTCGGTGATCAGATATTCAGAGTTAGTCTTTGTGGGGTTTTTTAAGTATCGTAATTCTTGGTCGCTACAGTAGTGACTTCTAAAATGTCTCGCCCAACCGGACATTATGGAAATATCTAATGCGTTATGGTTGAATCGATAAACTGGGATTGAGCGCCCACACGCCGAGGTATAGGTGCCATTGTGCTCAAGCCAGGTGAGATGGGCTGCCAGCGATGTCATTTCACGTCCTTTGTGTACGCCAGCATGAGGCATTTCTCAACGACGCATGAAGTCATATTGCCATAACCCTTTCACCTGTACAGTGCTCGCTATCGCTTCTTCTACCGGCGAGCAATCAGTCTCCACTAGCGATCTCTTTCCCTAATCATGTACGGCAGCGGTCATAACGAATCGTGGGCTCATCTCTGTTGGTGAGCGTTGCTCCCTGCACTGACTATTTATTGGGGCATGAGCGGCAGCCAATGGCCGTAAGCGGTCACCAAACAGGTTTGCTTGCCGCTCATCAATGGAAGGCTGACAAGGAAGAAATTAGAAGCTGGCTTACCCCCGCATGACCTTGTTCCAATCGATCTCATGACCGGCGGCTTCAAGCTCACGGCCCAAGGCTTGTTTCCAGCTATTACCTTCCATGGGCTCCCACACCACACCAGCAAAATCACTAGGAATCTCCAGAGTGCCGCGTTTCAACGCACAGACCTTGGCGCGGCCTAAACGGCCCAGAAAATAGCCCAACTCCAGCAGGACGTTCTGCCGGGCTCGCGGCTCCGGCTTGCCTCCTTTGGCACAACCCTCGTCGTCCGGCGTCAGCAGCACCACGGCAAAATCCACTTGTCCATGTGCTTCGACCTTCTCCATGACCGTACGGCCCTGATTGGCTTGCTCGTGCAAAATGATCGGCTCAAAGCCCAGCTGCATCAAAAATCGAGCCACGGTCTCACGTGCGCCTTCATCATGGCCAAGGGCCTGTTCGAGTTCTTCGATGAGTGAGTTCATGATTTCGGCGGCTAGCAGTAGCTGATGGATCAGCCCTGCACATTGCCCCGCTTCCACTTTGCCGTCGCTGACATCGCCGTCGAATGAGGCTTGCTTCAAACTGGCAGAAGCCAGCAGTGAAGCGTCGGCGTCGGGCGCAGCCTGTGGCATGCCGTCGCGCTCGGCCTGTTCAACTCGTTCGGTAAAAGCGTTGCGCACGCTGCGTACCGGTAACGCTCCACGTCCGACCAGGACGGTGTCGCCAGTGTCGGCGTCGAGTACTTTTTGCTTATAGGCAGGATGCAGGAACGCTTCCTCGGACAGCATGAAACGTGTGCCTAACCCTGCTTACGTCTCCGATTACCAGATCAGGTCCCCGATTATCCGTAGGGTGTCCTTCACCGGCTCGACGGCCATAGGCCGACAGCTTGGTGCTCTGGCTGCGTCTCACTTGAAATTGACAACGATGGAGTTAGGGGGGCATGCACCGTTTATCGTGTGTGAGGATGCCGATATTGAGGGCGCTGCCACTTTGGCTTTTTCGCAACGCCGGGCAGGTATGTGCCTCGCCCTCGCGTTTCTACGTGCATGAAACAGTATTCGCCGCTTTCGCTCAAAGATTTACCGAGTTAGCAGACCAGCTCAAGATAGGTGACGGATTCGCTCCAACCAGTCAGATGAGACCGTTGGCCAACGCTCGGTGTTTGATGATGGTTCAGGAGTTGCTGGCTGACGCAGCAGAGCTGGGGGGGGGGGAACGTTAACGGGAGGGAAGCGCATTGGTGACAAGGGCCATTTTTTCGAACCGACAGTATTGGTCGATGTACCGCAACAGGCACGACTCCTCAACGAGCAGCCTTTCGGTCCTGTGGCATCGTTACTGCTATTCACTGATCTGGATAGCGTCATTGCCCAAGCTAACAGCCTGGAGTATGGGCTGGCAGCGTTCGGGTTCACCAAGTCGTTGAAAACGGCGACCGAGTTGGGTAATCGCTTACAGGCAGGAATGGTCTCGATCAACCACTTTGGCCTAGCCTTGCCGGAAACTCCGTTTGGTGGAGTCAGGGCGAGTGGTCATGGTAGCGGAGGTGGAACAGAAGGCCTTGAGGCTTACTTGACGACGAAGTTGATCAGTCAGATAGGCATTTGAAGACAGCCCAAGACCGCTCAGTGCACGAAAGTTGGGTGGTTTTGAGTTTTCAAATTCTTCATGGGTGTTACTTGTTGAGACGCCGGTGTAGCGCTGAGATGAATAGGGGGAAAGGAATTACATTTTTCTCCGAAAGTCTTCAACCCACCTCAGTGAACAATAAGATATTTGGTGTCGGAGCTATCGGAACAGAAGTGTTTGTGACTTGTGGCTCAGCACTTGCAGTGATCTGTGGTTATTTTGCGGCTTCTGCGTTTTTTTGTTGCTTGACTGTGCTTGAGTTTATTATGCAGTTAGACTAAGTAGTCAATCTAATTAACACGGCGCAAATCTACACCTGCTTCTGGGGAGAGGAGATGAGAAAGGTTGATTCTGAGTAGCATCAGGCAAAGCTGCGCCATATCCTCGAAGCTGCCGTCATGTGCTTTTCCGAAAAAGGCTTTCGCGGCACGTCGACCAATGAGATCTGTGCCGCTGAAGGATGAGTCCTGGCAACCTGTTTCATTATTTTCCCAATAAACAGGCAATGATTGAGGCCATTGCGGAGCACGATCGGCGCGAAATGAGTGAGCGTTTCGCCCAGCTTGCCGATGAGCCCGATGCCATGGTAGTTGTTGAGCGATTAGCAAAGGACATCTTGAAGCAATGCACCATACCTATCGTGCGATGAAGGCGAAGCACGGAGATCTTGTCTTTTATTCCCGTAAATCTTTGAGAGAGTAAAGCTATGACAAAAATACGTCTCTATCAGTTAAGTGACTTTGATGAGTGCCTGCGTCTGTTTGATGGCAACACACCAGATTTCTTCGACGCAACAGAGCGCACAGCATTCTGTGATTTTCTGCGCACTTCGAGTCAAACATTCTACGTCGTTGAGCGGTGCGAGAAGATCCTCGCTTGTGGGGGGTATGCTCTTGGGCACGGCGATAATGTGGCTAGCCTTTGCTGGGGAATGGTCGACCAAAAACTACATGGCCAAGGTTTGGGGCGCGCATTGATTGAGGCCCGACTCTCGGCAATACGAGCTCTGCCGTCAATCAAAATGGTGTGTATAAGTACGAGTCAACACACACAACGCTTCTATGGCAGATTCGGTTTCGTTCCTGTAAAGGTCACGCCTGATGGTCATGGATCAGGCATGGATTGTTGGGATATGACCCTGCAGTTGCGTCAATAGATAGGTATGGGGCCGGCAAGGGCCCGTACTACAAATTTTCGCGGATGTTTCTTTGCGAGGCGAGAGTCGTACGAAAACAAGGACGCTAGTGAGCGTTTGAAGGAGTGGCTCAAAGCCTCGATTTTGTAAGCGCAGCATAAACACCGTTCAGGTTCTTCAATTCCGTATGCGTTCTTGTTCTTAACGACGCGACCACGCTGCAGAACAACGACTTAATCTGCATATCAAATGGTGGACGTCTCAGCATCTTAACCATTCGACGAACACATCTTGCGTTATCAAGCGGATGCGCACCTAAGCGTAATTCTCTAGTCAGCACAATTTTTAACAATTATTTCTAGCACTTTTCAAACTAAACATCACCTTCTGGTAAGTGCTCCACGGGCTGTCAGCCGAGGGCTTTATAGAAGCCACTCGCTTGGCTAGTCTCTGCTTTATCCATTAGCCCGCCCCCCAACCCGCGCCCCTCGAATTCAGGTAGAACGTAAACGTCCAGTGAACACAATTTTGCTGCTCTGGCATCCGAGAGGGTGGTATCAGTCTGTGTTGAGTAGGCTTTTTTCCGTTCAATGTCAGGATGCCGATGCCATTAGCAAATGGCTATCTCTTCACCGCGACCACTCCGACTCATGCGTACAAATTTATAGGGCGCGTTAAATTTGTAGACGAGTTTTCGCATCAAATCCAGCCTTCCCGACTGATGATGGATCATGATCATCAAATCCAAGGAATCAAAACGATCACTGCGATTGGTAGTGCCAGTGCTGCAAGTAAGGTTTGACTGGCAATTATCCCCGCCATAAGAGGTGCGTCCCCGCCTAACTGTCGCGCCATGATGTAGGACGAAGAAGCTGTAGGCAGTGCCTGGAAAAGCAACGCCGCGATTGCTGCTCTGCCGTCCAATCCAAATAAATGACATGCACACAGCGTGGTCAGCGGCATAATCATGAACTTGACCACCGATGAATACGCCACGGGGCGAATCCAACTCTGCACTGAGCCCAGCTCAAGGGCTGCCCCTACGCAAAGCAGGCCCAGTGGTAAGGACGCTTGCCCTAATGCCTTGATAACCGGCTCGATGCCAGCAGGCAGGCCTAATCCTAGAGTCTGAAGCAGTATTCCCCCGAAGCAAGCGAGTACCAAAGGGTTAAGTGCCAACAGCTTGGCAACCTTGCCCGCAGACATCTTGCCTCCTGTGCCGTAGCGCGCGAACACCAGGACACACAAAATATTCACTGTCGGCACTATGGCCGCATTGGCTACGGCAGCCAGAGCGATCCCCTGGGCACCGAACAAGCCGGCCACCACCGAGACACCCACATAATTGTTATACCGCAGCCCTCCTTGGAAGACGGAAGTGAACGCCGCGTCGTTACCTTTAATAATCCTACGGGCGCCGACCATCAGCACTGCGACCATGACCGTCGAGAGTACAAGCGCCATGATCATCCCTTGGACTGGCACGTTGTCCAACTTGGCGGTCGCCAGACCATGCAAAAACAGCGCGGGCAGGAGAACGTAGTAGCCTAGGCGTTCTGCCTGTGCCCAGAAGGTGTCTTCAAAAAACTGACTGCGCTTGAGCCCGGCGCCCATGACAATCAGCAGGGCAATAGGCGTGAGTGCAATCAAAAGTTCGGCAGTCACGAGTACGCCTCTAGCGCACGAACCAACCGCGTACATCCTTCAACTAAGGTAGCTTCGTCGGTGGCGAAGGAAAGGCGCAGATGACTAGGCAGACCAAAAGCACTTCCGGGAACCGTTGCAACACCGACTTCGAGCAGATCAAATGCGAGCGATTGATCGTCAATACTCGTTTTGATCTGAGGAAGTAGATAGAACGCACCCTCCGGGCGCGATACTTCCATTTTATCGCTCGCCTGGAGAACATGAAGTGCGGCATCTCGGCGCTGACGATAGATCGCATTGCGCTCAGCAAGAAAATCTCGTGGCCCCTCAAGCGCAGCGACCGCAGCGAGCTGGCTCAAGGTACTGGTCTGCGTACAGTTTTGAGATTGCACTGTAGTCATTGCCGAAATCAGCGATCTCGACCCGCAACCCCATCCTACGCGCCAACCTGTCATGGCGTATGCTTTGGATACACCGTCGACGATAAGGATACGTTCTGCTAGGTCTGGTGCTACCGACGCTAATGTCTGATAAGGCTCTTGATTGAATCGGATTTCTGCGTAGATATCGTCAGACAGTATCATCACCTCTGGGTACTGGCGCAGAACTTCAGCCAATGCTTGCAAATCGGTTTCGGAGTACAGTGAACCGGACGGATTACCAGGTGCATTGAGAATCACCCACTTGGGCGATTTTGCCAGGCGGAAACCTGCTGCCAAGTGCTCCGCTGTCAATCGGAATCCTTCCGAAGCGGCGGTCGGAAGGATGATCGGTTGGGCACCGCACATCTTAATCATCCCTGGATAGCTGGCCCAGTAAGGGGCCGGGACAATAACCTCATCACCCGGCTTGAGGGTAGCTTGAAAGGCGTTAAAGATGATCTGTTTTGCGCCACAACCAACCGTGATTTGATCGTCATCGAAATCTAATCCCCGGTCTTCTCGAGCCCGCATACGGATAGCACTGCGAAGGGGCTCAATACCGTTTGACGGGGAATAGGTTAGGCGGCTACCTAGCGCTAGATGCGCTGCGTCCAGCACGTGCTTAGGGGCATTGAAATCAGGTTCGCCGAGTGTTAGGTCAACTATGTCTCGCCCCTCAGCGCGCATGGCGGCAGCACGTTTTGCCATGAGTAGAATCGGCGATTGGAAAGCGCTGGTTGGAGTTTCATTGCTGTGCATGGTGCCTTCACGGAGTACGTTTGTATGGGCACTACGATAAGGAGTCGATACCTAAAGTAAAAACGATTTAAAATTCACGATTCGACAAGTTTTACTCATTTGTCGTTAGGTAGGAGCATGCCTTTTTACCGCCTGCGCCAGGGCTGCTGCCAGTCGTCCGCATGGCCGTTCTTCCTGCTCCAAGATCACAACGCGACGCGATTTTTGCGGTGATCCAAACGGCTGGACTTCTAGGTGCTTGAGGTGTTCAAGATTTTGGTTGGATAGCGGAACCACTGACACCCCCAAACCGCTGGCGACCATCTGGATGATCGCATCCTGGCTGTCCAATTCCATACTGGTTTGCACGCGCAATCGCAATCGACGAAGCTCCCGATCAATGGTACGCCCAGCCCAAGCCCGGCGGTCGAAGCGGATGAAAGGTAGTTTTTGAAGGATCTGCCGAAAATCTAGACCTGCGCATGAGCTCGGGGCAATGATCCAAAAGCCTTCTTCGTAAAGTGATGTACTAACCAAGCCGTAGGGGTGCGGTTTCACAGGCTCTGTAGTGATCGCGACATCCAACTCGCCAGCCTCTACGCGCGTGGCCAATTCGGCAGACATACCCGAGGCTACGTTTATGCGTAGATGTGGGTGCTCGGCAGCTAAGGCGGCCAGGGCAAGAGGTAAAGCACCGGCCAGTGCCGTCTGGATGGCACCAATTTTCAGTCGACCGCGAAGCTCGTTATCACTACCAATGTCCACAGCAATGCTGTCGTAAAGTGCAACGATCTCGCGCGCCCGCTCCACCGCCAAATAGCCTGCGTCGGTTAACACGGGCAAGCGACGCGAGCGGTCAAACAACGCAGCATTGAACTCCTCTTCAAGCGACTTTATGTGCAGGCTCACAGCCGATTGTGTGAGATGAACGGTGTCTGCGGCTCGCGTAAACGAACCGTGGTGAACGATAGCGATTAAGGTACGAAGCGCGCGCAATGACATATTGATCTCTCCTGCGTTGCAGTCGGCAAGCAGGTGACTGTATTGATTTAATAAGTGCTTTTTTTACGAAACTGGTCATGGCCTTCTACAGGCGCCTAGCAATCTTGATCAGTCGTCGATGCTATTGAGCTGCTAAATCACTCAGTGAAGCACGGTGATGATACACTCGTCAGCATCGTTTCAGACGATTGGTGCAGTTTCAGATAGCTATATGGCCTAGCACTCGTGATAGTGCATTCTGTACGCGTAATGGGCAGGTAACTACAGGCGTCGCGGTGATCCCCCATCAATCGCAGAGGAAAACGATTGAACACCGGCGGTGGCATCGACCAGCCAATGTAAGCGTCTGCTTAACTGACCTCCGCAAGTTAGGCAAGAGTCCACTGATATGGCAGCAGATGGCCTATCTCACTTGCTCGTTGCGTTGGTAAACGAGTTAGAACGTCCTTTAGTTAGGTGTACGGATCGTGCCCATTGATGCGCACAGCCTGGATCAAGCTCATGCTCGCAGCTGCCCATCTACCACTGTGTAGCGAATCGGTAAACAACCAGTTCGAGCGCCCAAGTGCCCACGGTCGGATCTGATTCTCTACTAGATTGTTGTCGATGCGCGCAGCCCCGTCGTCCAAGTAGCGCGTCAGCGCCGTGCAGCGTTTAAGGCTGTAGTCCAGGGCCTTGACCGTCGCTGATCCATTGGGCACCAGATCGCGCTGGGCCAACATCCAGTCATGCAGCGTTTTGATATCGGTGCCGCCTTTTCCTGACGTATTCGCCAGCGATCCTCATCGCTCAAGTCTCGCGTCTGGCGTTCAGCTTCTTACTAGCCGCCAATCGAGTGCAATGCGTGCTTGGTTACCCGAGGCAGGAGCCGTATGCGGTAGTTCCGCATGTACGGATCTGTGCGGGGGGGCGGCAGGTAACTGCCGTCCCTACCGCGACCGTTGTAACAGCTTCAGTTCAGCTTGCTATTTGCGACAGTAGCTTTCGCGATGATGGCTACCGCAAGAATCATGAAGCGACTGATTACCTGCTGGGGAATCCTGAACACGCTGCGGATGGGAATGGGGTGTCTGCTGGCAGGAGCGCTCTTGCACTGCGTGGGCGAAGTTCTGGTGCCGACTTCGGTACTGGGCTTTATTCCCCCAATGTGGCTCGCGGGGGTTGGTATCGCAACTGCCGTCTCGGTGACACCTAATGGTGCGTTTCAAGGTTTCGATCATATCGCCGGGGTCGCAACGGCAGTCTACTTTTTCCTGGGCGACCTTGAGTGCGGATTCGCACTCGATGATGAGGTGGCGAGGCCAAGTAGGCAATGCAGCAGCGCGCTCACTTGCTCGCCAAACAGGGGCTGGCCGAGAGCCGAGGGCAGCGCATGATGCTGGCGCGCTACGCGATGCTGGATTACGGCATGGGGTTCAGTCTGGAGTCGTACGCGGCAGTTGATCACGCACACAGACTTCGGTGGGTTGGCTGATATTTCATACTTCAAGGCAATAACATATGCCCATCTCAAGTTTTCCAGATGGTGTTTCCTCAAGCTTTGGCTCGCTGACTTGAGAGAATCCAGCTTTGATAAGGCTTTTCTCTGATGCAGGGTTTTCTCTAACAGTGCGAGCGCGCAGTTTTTTTAAACCCAAAATGCGCGCAATCTCTGTGCTCAGAATGAGAGCTCGCCTGGATACACCATGACCTCTATGCGTAGGTGCAACCCAATAGCCAATCTCTGCTTCATCCTTCTTTATATCAAAGATTACTAAACTCCCAAGAAAGGAGTCTGATCGTGTGTCGGCGATCGCTAAAACTGCCAGTGTTCTATCGCGCAACCCGTCCGCGATTACGCCTCGGATCATGTCGCGAACAACCTGTGGTGTATATTTTCCCAGCGGAAGGTGAGCGAAACGCTTGACTAGAGCGTCGTCTGCTCCGGTTGCATAGGCATCTGCATCGAGATTGGACATAAGCCGGATAGTCACTACTCCATCAGAGATAGGGACGGCTGTTGTAAAGTCTTTCTCAAGGGTTTTAACAAATTTATTTTGCTCGATCATTTCTACTTCTCGCGACAATTGGGCTACACATGACTCTTAGCGCCATTCGAATCGGCCGATCAGGTGAGCGAGTCGGCCAAAGAGCTATCTCAAGTGAACTCCTGGTGGCAGTAGAGTGTATACGGGCGTTATGTATCACTGCTATGCGGGTAGGAGTGTGCTACCGAGCTATCTGGGCTACGGAACCATCTACTTCCAAATTGCATGGAAGTGATGAACTGGCCCATGGCCGGTCCCAATTTGCAACCGGTCGGCTGCCGCCAGTGCATGCGTTAGGTAATTCTTTGCCAGTTTCACTGCGCACATCATATCCATTGATGGTAGAAACGCCGTGATCGCAGCAGATAGAGTGCAGCCGGTACCATGTGAATTGCATGTAAGCACTCGCGGTGCGGCCAAGGTGCAGGTTTCTCCATTACCGTGGAGTAGATCAATACTGTGTTGACCGTCTAAATGGCCGCCCTTGAGTAATACCCAGCTTGAACCCAACTGATGAAGCCCCTCCAACGTCGTATGCATCTCTTCTATAGATGTGGGGTGGGGTGAGTCGAGTAGGTCGCCTGCTTCGAGCAAGTTGGGGGTGATCAACGTGCAAAGTGGAATCAGCCGTTCACGAACGATAGAAACTGCATCTGGAGGAAGCAGGCGGTGTCCACTGGTGGCGACCATGACGGGATCCAAGACTATGGGGCAGTTAGCATGTCGCTCTAGTCGGGTAGCGATCGCGTCGGCAATGGCTGCGTTGGCAATCATGCCGATTTTGACCGCGTCCACCCGCACGTCGTCGAACACAGCCTCGATTTGGTCGGCTACGAATTCTGGCTCCAGTGCAACGAAGCTACGAACTCCTTGCGTGTTCTGCGACACAACTGCAGTTATTACGCTCATTCCGTAGGCGCCAAGCGCAGAAAACGTCTTCAAGTCAGCTTGAATGCCTGCGCCGCCGGTTGGGTCCGTACCCGCGATGCTCAGAACGTTGGGAATCATTGAGTTTCCTCCTCCGCTAATGCTTTTATCCTCGCAGCGTCGGGCGCATCTTCTGCAGAAAATCCGCTTTGAAGAGTCCCGTGTGTCGAGGGAGAATGAGTATGGCTTCGGAGTATCCGTGTGCACTTTGCATATTCCTCCGCCCCAAGCAGGTCCTAAGGAGCGACTATCACGGCTTTAATTTAATGCCATAGTCGGTTGAGTAGTGGTTACTTCCAGTGCAAGTCATTCTTCCTTGGTCATTCGACTGATATGCTCGGTTCTGTAATCTCCAAGAATTTATTCGAATTTATTTCTTCAGTGAGTTGATTGAGGAGTCCGAATTTTTCTTGTGCTTTGAAGGACCTCTCGTTACTCGCGAACTATTCGCCCCAAAGAGCACGGATTCCGAGATTCTCATATGATCCTCCAGGCTGCACAATGGAGTAAAGACCAGGGCGATGCGCAAGTTGCAAGCCGGGCGGCCCGATCGCCTAACAGCTGCGGCCTCGACTTGCGCCGCAGCTGATTTTAAAATTTGAAGATATCGGGGCATTGTTAAGGACGACAATAGCCTGCAAACGATGCCAGAAGGCTCGCACTTCTGAATTCAGGGAGAGTTGAAGGTAATTAGAGCTATTGTGCAGCTCGGGTTGTATTTGGTGAAGTTCAAATTATGATCCTCGCCAGCATATCTTCGCCGTCTGCATCCATGCCAACCTCGACAAACCCGAAACTGGAATAAAACCCTTTAGCTACGACGTTGTTGGGGTTATAGCAAATTTCAATTTCTTTCAAGTCTTTGATCTGTTTTATTTCACGTAGGGCGAGACCCAGCGCTACTCTACCGATGGATTTCTGCTGATGTTCTTTGTCCACCATAAAGCGCCAGATAGAGACTTTTTCTTCGGATTCCTGCACCCACATAAAAAAGCCTACTGGCTCTTCATTTGCAATGATGGCGCGTGTGAAGTAACCCGGGTTGTATGCAGCCTCAACGAGCGACCAAGTATTACTGGACACGTAGTCCTCCTGCTCTTCAGTGACCTCCAGCTCGCAAATTGCCTCATAGTTTTGTTGCGTTATTTGGGTGAGTGAGATTTCCATAGAGTATCCTGCATTTTGGTGATGATCGGGCTCAATTTACTGTTATGGGTGTTTATTGGGGTGTAGAACGCCTGAGTTGCGACTGACTGCTGGAAGTATTGAATGGTAATTGGCTGGAGCTATCAAGAAATGCTTTGTGAAAGTTTGTTCGAGGGGACAGACTATGAAATAACTTCCACCCTGAAGGACGTCGCTCTTATGTGTTTGTGAATTCTGTAGGGGGGCGGCGTTTCTGAAACAAATGGAGTGTGGCCTTTAACACTAAAGGCCAGCAGAGAAAACCAGCGTCAAGCCACCGGTGACAGTTTCCCGGCGCCGGAAGAGGCTCGGGTTGCGTTTACCGCGGTGGAGTCGACAATCCAGGTGTCCAGATCGATCAACTGCTCGAAATACACACGCTTCGCAGACTGGTCGGGCTCGCCAAGCCCCCGAAGAAAGTTGTTTGCTGCATTGTCCGAAATATCTTCGCGCAGGTTTCGATGAGCAAACGCGATGTCCAGCCAGCGATCCGCGATACCGCCCCGCCCCAGATCGATGAAATGCAACTGG
Source organism: Pseudomonas sp. OST1909 (assembly GCF_015277575.1). Classification (NCBI taxonomy): domain Bacteria; kingdom Pseudomonadati; phylum Pseudomonadota; class Gammaproteobacteria; order Pseudomonadales; family Pseudomonadaceae; genus Pseudomonas; species Pseudomonas sp. OST1909. The sequence goes on along the minus strand of NZ_CP063780.1, from coordinate 5,579,065 downwards.
TCATGGGCGTCAACGAAAACATTGGTGTCACATAGGTCGCCATGAGCTGTTGTAGTTCGCGGCAGTGCTACGGCGGAAGGGAAATCCGGCTAGTTCTCCGTACAGCCCCAAGTAAGGTTTGCACCCCTCTCCGGCGTTCGTGCGGTATACATTGTAACCAGACTGCGTCCGCCGGTCGCTGCCTCCTCATGCCGGTATGTTTACTTTGCGCCCTTACTCTTTCGTATGTTCCAGCCATTCTTGGTAGGTGATGCGGCTGATGTGTTCTGTCCGATAGTCTTCGAGGAACTGGTTATATTTGTTTTCTTCGGTGTGATGAAAGCGAAAGCCACACTTCGATTGAGCAGCATGGGATTGGATGTTGTCGGCGAAGTAACCACACCAAAGTGCTTTGAGGTTCAGGTTTTCAAAAGCGTGTCGCATCACTTCACGCACTGCTTCCGGAATCAGGCCTTTGCCCCAGTAAGGCACGCCGATCCAGTAGGCTATTTCCCCTTCCTGCTCACTGATTTCAAAATTGCTGTTGCTACCTATGAGAATGCCCACACAACCAACAGCACGGCGATTTTCCTTCAATTCGACCGCGTACACCTCTGGGTGATTGAAGACTGTGCGGATGATGTCGGCACTGTTCTCCACACTTGTGTGCGGGGGCCAGCCAGCGATGGGACCGACTCGGGCATCTTTGGCATATTCGTATAGATCGGCGGCGTCTGTGTCCAGCCAGGGGCGCAGCGAGAGTCGTTCTGTTACAAGTGTCATATCCTGTACTCGTAGTGGATTGGTGCGTTCGAGATAGAGTATTGGGAGACAGATCATCGGTACACGCCAGTACCTCGGCTTCTTCGGTACTTTTAGAAACAATCGCGCCAAGCGGTGATACGATGGTGGCCTTTGGTTGTTGTAGAGCTGGGGCACTATGCATCACATTCCGAAACTTCTTGTTCCTGACGATTCGATGCGGATGGGAGAAACCACGCTCGCGCAAGGGCTAGGTTTACCGCTCTCCTTCGGTCATGCTTACTTGACGCTGCTGGTATGCCTCTGCGGTAGTGCCCACTTCACTCTAAACTTCAAAGAGCATGCGGTCAGGCGCGGTGGTGTGATGCTGCTGGCTGAAGACACGATTGCCTTGCTCAAACGTCGCTCGCGCCGCTTCAAGGTGTTTTTCTGCCTTATGCCGAAAAACTTTGCGGCGGAGGTTGCCTACCCACTGCCAAATACCTTGTTCGTATTTCTGCATGACCATCCTCATTGCGTCCCATCCAAGGACGACATGCCGCTGATAGAGGGGTGGGTGACGCAGATGCGGAACATTGCGCAGACCTGCCCCACCTACCAACGCATCATGTTGCGCAATCAACTGCAGAACCTCTTTTTGAAAATAGCCGAGCAACTTCCAGCCAACCAAATAGAGACCAAGGGATTCAGCAGGAAGGAAATGCTCAGTTGGCGCTTCTGGGAATTGATAGGCAAACACTGCATCCGCCACCGAGATGTGAAGTTCTACGCCGACGCACTGAGTATCACGCCGTTCTACCTGTCGCAGTTGACCAAAGCGTTTTTCAATGACACCCCCAAGGGCCTGATCGATCGGCAGGTAACCTTGGAAATCAAGGCTCTCCTTTCATACAGTGACTTGGCTATTGGCCGTGTGGCCGACGAACTGAACTTCGCCGACGCATCTTACTTGTGTCGCTACTTCAAGCGCCAAACGGGGATTTCGCTCTCCCGTTACCGTAAGCACAAGAGGGAGGAGGGCGGGCAGGACTGACCTGCGGTCGAAATAGCGGAGGGAAGGCGCACTAACCATGCACCGCAGCAGAACCTGCTTGCTATCGCCTATCTGTTCAACGGCTAGTGTCCAAATATTCAAGTTGCCGAGATTCTCAGCGTCTTGATCAGCATGCTGTACAGACTATCGACCGGCTTGGACGCCAACGAGGCACGACTGCGATAGACGGAGACTTCCATCGGCTCAAGCGGGCCGAGCCCGTGTTCGGCGCCTAGAATTTCAAGATGATCTGGTGCACTGCATCGAGTCAAAACGGCGACGGCCAAGCCGCTTTCAACTGCAGCCAATTGGCCAGCCAGGCTTGAACTATTGTAAATCACCTTGTACTGACGCCCTTGCAAAGCCAAGGAGTTGATAGCGCTGCGCCTGGCTAGACTGGTCTCCTCGTATGTCGCGATAGGGAGTGGATCGCGCCTCCATATATCGAACTGCGGTGATCCCACCCAGACCATTGGTTCATGGAACAACAAGGTTCCTCGTCGAGAGTGGTCTCGTGATATCAGCGCTAGGTCGAGATCACCTTTTTCCACTCGGGGGATCAGTGAAGTGGATTGCTCGCAATCGAGTTCAATCTCAACTGCGCCATGGCGGGGCGCAAAACGCTTGAGCACAGGCGTCAGGTACTTGGCTGCATAGTCGTCCGGAACTCCCAGGCGAATTCGCCCGGCCAGTTCGTTCTTGCTAAAAGCTGCCTGGGCATCTGCGTGCAGGTCCAGTATCCGCCGTGCATACCCAAGAAAGACCTGGCCATCGGATGTCAGATGAAGGTGGTGGGCGTTTCGCACTAATAATTGCCGACCGACCGCGGCTTCAAGCTTTTTGAGTTGCATGCTCACTGCCGATTGGGAGCGATAAACCTCTGGTGCCGCGTTGGAAAGTGAGCCGGTATCGACAACCGCGATGAGACATTTGAGCCAATCAATCTGAAGATTCTGCGGATTCATAGAGAACTCTGTATTCGATTAGCGGATACGACTTATGAGGATTATGCGCTTTTCGGGCTTTTAGGTCCGGACGATAGTACTCGCAGAGTGCTGATACCAGGAAGGCTATAGAAAAGGCTTCAGCACATCCTGTGTGCTTGCTCGGGTATTGCGCGCACGCCACGCACAACGGAGGTTATGTTTTGTCATCGGCAGAAAGGTTGTTATCTAGACTTGAATCCACCGACGTCTGGGAGGGCTTCAAAACGTTGTTGCCCATCTCTTCCTTTGTCGTTGTTTTTGGGGTGGCCTTTGGTCTTGCTGCAGTGCAGACGGGGCTTGGCGAAATTTCAATTGTTGCCATGAGCACGTTGGTATTTGCCGGGGCCGCGCAGTTTGCGGTGCTTAAATTGTGGGGTGAGCACGTGCCCCTGATTCCTCTCATCATCACTGTATTTGCCATCAACGCTAGGCACCTTTTGATGGGCGCCACTCTGTATCCGTGGCTACGCGAACTGCCTCGCGCGAAACGCTATGGGGTGATGCTGGTTGTGTCCGATGCGAACTGGGCAATGTCGATGCAAGCATTTAGCCGCGGTGAGCCAGGACTAGGTCTTCTGTTCGGTGGAGGTATTGCGCTTTGGTCGTCATGGTCGCTGGGAAGTTGGATGGGCATCTATTTCGGTAGCGCGATTCATGATCCGGTCAGTTGGGGGCTGGACATGGTGATGGGGTGCTTCCTGCTCGCCATGGTTGTCGGCGGGCAGAAAAGCCTGCGTATGTTGATTATCTGGATTGTCGCTGCATGTTCCTCGCTTTGGGCGTATTGGTGTCTGCCTGAAAACAGTCATGTGGTAGTCGGAGCCCTGGCGGGCGGTGTGTTAGGTGCAGTGTGGATAGAGAAAAAAAATGAACATTGAAACCACAGATTACGGCACCCTGATCATTGTGTTGTTAATGGCAGTGGTCACTCTCGCAACGCGCTGGGGCGGCGTTTTCGTAATGTCTTTCGTACCCATCAACTACCGCGTGCAACTATTTATCAGCGCTATGTCGGGGTCTGTTTTGGTGGCACTGCTTGCACCCTTGGCAATTGCAGGTGATAACGGTGCACGGTGGGCTCTTCTTACAACAGCAGTCGTCATGCTAATTATCAAAAAGCCTTTGCCAGCTATTGCTGCTGGCATCGTCGCAGCCGCCTTGGTTCGGCAACTGTGAATTCGTTGATTGGTTTCCGGAGCATCCGCTATTGGTCGAGGCTAAATAAAAAGTTTTAGAACAGGTTTGGCGGCCGGAGGGATGGTGCCGGGACGCGTCGCTCGCGTGGGTGGGGCTATTGCCAGTCCGATGGATGAATCGCCCCTGATTTCCTAGACGCCTTTGACTGGCTCCTTTTGGCCGATTGTGTTGAAAAAGTCGGTCCTTCCAGGCTGCGTATGTACTGACTGCTGAAAATGCCTTTTTTGCGCGGATCTACGCGAAATCTGAACTCGAAACCCTCTGCTCAAAGCAAAGATTTCAAGCTCAGACACGTACTTTTCTACCGTGGAAACGATGGCCGACTGTTTTCAACAGAATCGGCCGATTTCTGCCTGTCTTAACTGGCAAAAACCGGCCAGTTAAGACAGGCAGGGATACGCGCGCGCTCGCTATCATGTGCTTCTAACATGTTGATCTTGTTCCGCTCAGGGTCAAGGCTGCCGTCGTCATCTATTGTGCATCCTTTGCACGTTATGTTTTTCTGCGACTGACATGTCGTCAACCGTTGATCATCTGGCGCGAGGTAGGGTGACAGCCTGAGCCAGACTACCCACTTTCGGTAGATTTCCGACGGTAGAACGGTCTGAAATCGAATTCCAGGTGCTCAGAGATCGGTCACCATTTTGGCTCTTACAGCGAGGAGAGCCTTGGCCATGAGTAAAGAAGCACAAACGATAGTCACCCTGCTGGATCAGCAGTACGAGCAGCTGCTTGCGGACGCGAGATGCTTGGTAGCAAGCTATGTGGATGCGTCCATGAAACTGTACAAAAAGACCGGGGTCAAATCTGTTGTGGCCGGCGTATCAATCAAGCAGGTGAGCCCGAATGCGTATTCGATCTACTGGTGCAAACTGGTGCCGCTGCAGGGACAAAAAAACAAATTCGCGCCCCTGACTATTGCCAAGGGGAATGGCAAACATAAATACCCGGCTTCCTCGTTTGAGTTTGTTGAATACCCATACCGGCACCTCGTTCTGCAAGTTGAGGGGCGGCTTGCTGAGATTCGCAGAGTTGCGAGCGAGAATCGTCAGCTACGTCGGACGTTGGTCGCTTATGAGAAGAAGCTGTCTAGATACCAAGCGCTTAATCATGGCGACCTCTATTCGGGAGGGTCGCGGTTGAGTACCTATAAGCAGTGCCGAACAGATTTGACCCGATTGTAAATCCCGAAGCCCCGTGCAGCTTGGTCTGGCGGGGCTTTCTCGTATCAGCAGTTAACTACGGCAAGATATATTGCTGCGCTTGATCAGGGAAGGCGACGGGTTCGGGCTATAAGCAGTGTAGGGCGCTAAATCTACTCGCTGTCGGCCGCCAGGCCTATGCAGGCGGGGGCGGTGGCCGTGTTTGCTATTAGCAGTGACGCTTACGACCAAGTCAGCCGGCCAGCTTTGATCTGTATTAGTGGTGAAAGGCTTCACTTTCATAAAATAAACATTGGTAGGTGCCGGTCCAGCTGGTACCTGTGTCGCGCAGCGGGTGGTGACGGTAACGCGCTACCCCTTACTGCCTCGCTGCTGTTCGAATGCAATGCGGTTCATTACGCAGTTGGGGATTGAGTAGCCCTGGATGTGGGTCGTAAGAGCCTCGTTGCCTGCGATCACCATGATGCAGGATAGGTCTCTGCGGAAGCGCATTCCTCGTCCCGAGTAATTGCGCGGGATGATTTCCCATGATTCGTCGTCGTAGTAAAAACCAACGATTTCTGACCAGTGCGATAGGATGCCCGCGCCCATGACGCCTACTGGGGTCAGGCAGAAAATTTCTACCTGGGTTTCCTGCCCAAGAGGTACAGCGTAAACACGACCGTTTGGTGCAATAGGTGGGAAGTACAGCCCGTTACCGAGGGGACGAAATTCCATGCTTGTGTTCCAGATAGGTGAGGTCGCTAGACACTCTCCGGTAGCTTTCGGAAAACCCAAGATCAGATGTTGCCTGCGAGTTGGTGCACGGGTTTTAGCGCACTGGGCAAGCTAGCTCGCCACATGGAGGGCGTGCATGTTGCTGATCTATACGCTTCGGCGCTCCGGTAACTTTCGATAGGCTGCGGAAATTGACAGCCCTTCTGAAGTCATCCCATGACCTCATAGGCTTGGGAAAGTAATGCGTATCGCAGCGGTAGGGTGCCTTGCCGATGGATTCGGGAAGCGCCCGCTGCCAATGGGCAGCGGACAGTTTTTTGCAGGTATCTGGTCGCTCCGCTGAAGGCTCAATTGTCGCCGTGCTTCTTGTCCAGATACGCTGCGACCATATAGCCAATGGCACCTGCGACAGTCAGCACACTGATGACGGCAAGCACTGCATATACAAGCAACTCAAAGCGATCCATACCCTGACTCCTTTGATTCGAGGTCTGCCAAGGTTAAGGGCGTCTGATCTAATCCCAAATCTGCTGTGCGATGGCTTAGCGACTGATAGCAGCGGCTTCCTTCCGCAGGTCGGCTCGGGCACCGACGTACGCATCAGTTTCCCAGGTACGCATATTCCCGAGCTCGTAGGCGACGTGATTCCGAGCCTCCAGATCCTCAACGTGGGGAGCTTTTCCCTCAAGAATCGGGGCGTGGTGACCAGATAATCGCCGGTAGAGCTCGCAGGCATATGCCGCGCGACAATCATCAATGTTTAGTCCGTGAGAAAGTAAAAGCTCTTGCGCTGCAGGTAGGTTCTTTAATTTCCATGTGCGCCAAGCTGCTGGTGTCGCGTGACTGCTGCCCTGAAGTTTTTGAAATGCCGCGGCCTTCTCCAAAATTACAATTTGCTCAGGGGCAGAGATATTAATGATCCGATGCTCATCTTTATCTTTGCTGAACACATAAAAGATGTTTTCTTCTTCGGCGTCCTTGTGAGCGTCTTCTGCGTCGAAGAAAAAAGCCTCAAGCAATGACATGCCGAGGTATCGAACTGACCTGATTAATGTTGCTAGCTGCTCTGAGTAGAGAGCATGAATATCCACCATCGCGGCTTCAAACTTAGTTCGGTCAAGGCTGCGCGGTACAGTAATCCGTGCATGGCTTGGAAAGCCAAGACGGCTACCGACGTTAGCCGCTGCGCCTTTCCAGCGCCCATTAGTTGCGAAGCCCATCACTGAATGTACAGTCTCAAGCAGGCCAGACACGCTTTGCAGCGGGATATTTCCTTGGTATGCCTGGACATAGAGCTCTTCCCCATAATCCCTCACCAATTTTTTATTGACGAACTCCAGGATGTCTACCTCATGAGACTCGTTGGCATAAACACTAAACTGCGCCCATTGCTGGTCGTGGATCATGGCCTCGTGCTGACTGAGAAGACCGCGTCGGACCGCCTCCCTGAGAATCGCCGAGCCGGCTCTGGTCAAGTCCCGATCAAAATGTGAGTGGAAACTCTGCTTCATGGTCATTTCTCCATTCAGCTCAGGTGCTGAGCTGCGAAAGGAGATGTTGAGCGAGAAAAAATATCCTGGGCTTCGTTTTCGGTCGCTTTCAGCGCCTGAAATTGACGAGCCCGTCCGTCCCTTAAACGGTCGTTTATGGCACACCTATTCCAGATGATCTTTTGGGCTTGGGATTCACCACTTTCCTGTCATTTTTCCCGTACCGAAATCAGTGTGAGAAAAACGTATGGGACAGCGGATTGGGTACGCCCGAGTTTCGACTGATGATCAGAATCTCGACCTGCAGCGAGATGCACTTGCCCTGGCTGGGTGCTCCGTGGTTTACGAAGAGACCATGAGCGGGAAGTCAGAGGATAGGCCGGAGCTGGAACATTGCCTCAAAGCTCTGCGTAGTGGTGACACTCTGGTTGCTTGGCGACTGGACCGCCTCGGTCGTTCTTTGCCTGACTTGGTTGAGATTGTCAGTAGCTTGGAGCGGGAAGGGGTGGCCTTCGAGTCCATAACCGAACGAATTGAAACCACCAGCGCTGCCGGCAAGCTGATATTTCATGTATTCGCTGCCCTGGCTGAGTTCGAGCGCAACCTCATTCGAGAGCGAACCCGTGCAGGACTGGCTGCGGCTCGTGCCCGTGGGAGAAAAGGTGGGCGCAAGCCTGTGCTGGATGATCGTCAGGTACGTGAGATACGAGCTCTTCTCAGAGATCCTGAGATACAGGTAACCGATGTAGCTCGACGGTATGGCGTTTCTCGAACAACGCTTTACCGCTACGTCGGTTCGTCGAAATCATCTTGTAGTGGCCAACCCATCCCGGACAGTGGGGTAAGTTCTTCGACTGCCGCAGGTGGCAGCCCGTCATTGTATTGATGTGTCGACAAGCAAACTATGAGTCGGGTGCCAACGGCTCCTTATCTTGGGCAAAGTCTGCATTATCTGTTCAAGATGGCGTAGTGAGCCTTATCAATACGAATATTCGTCAGCTGCGCCATCATTAGGCCGTCTGGCTTACAATCTTCCCCTATGCAGCACCCAGCTAAAGGTAATTCAAGGAGGATTCTGATGGTTGTGCTCCCACCAGTGGTTTATGAGCAACGCTGTTCTATAGGAAAGATTCGGCATCAGCTACAGCCAGCCATCACTACTCGCGTCGTCAATGAGACCTTGGTGAATGTCTCGCCTCGTGTCAGGGAACGCTTGTGGTTACTCGAATGTGGTAGCCGTGTCCTACTGACAGACCGGCCCAATGTCGCTTTGCCCGACGGCGTGGATGGGATCATTCAGCTACGGGAGGGCAAAGCCGTCTGGAGGACTCATCGTCTCCTCATCGACCTCAAGGCCAGAATTCTCGAATCCAGTTGGGCCGCTGTCGCCTCTGACGCGGTGGAGAGCTGGCAGAGTCAACTTTCATATCGAGCTGAACGACGCGACTCCAATGGTCAAGTGCCAATTGGACAGGAGGGGCTGCGACCGCCTCAGTTGGGCGCGCTCTTTGCTATCGGGGCCCACTGGAGCCTTGATATACAGCCCGCAACGATTGTTATGCCTACCGGCACGGGCAAAACAGAAACTATGCTGGCTACGCTGACGGCGTACGGTAAATCGCCCACCCTTGTGGTCGTTCCTTGGGATCTCCTACGCCAGCAAACTGCAAACAAGTTTCAGAGTCTGGGGCTACTTCGCGCTTTGGGAGTGTTGCCAAACTGCGTCATGAATCCGGTAGTCGGGCTAATCACGTCCAAGCCCAAGACACTAGCGGATTTGGACATATTCACCCAATGCAACGTGGTGGTTTCCACCATCAGTTCACTGGCAGTGGAAGCCGATAGTCCGCTCGCTGCTGGGATTGCCCAGCGGTGTAAATCGCTGATACTGGATGAAGCCCACCACGTCCCTGCCAAAACCTGGAGTGGGCTGAGAGCAGCCTTTCACTCGCTGCCCATCTTGCAGTTTACCGCGACGCCTTTTCGGAGGGATGGCGAACTCGTCGACGGGAAAGTGATTTTCAACTATCCCCTTGCCGCCGCGCAGCGCGACGATTACTTCAAACCAATACATTTTGAACCTGTACACCAACCAAGCGGTGGTACCCAGGCGGACCAGGCTATCGCCGTGGCAGCGTTAGCTAAGCTGCGACGTGACTTGGACGCAGGACTTAATCATCTGCTCATGGCTCGATGCAGTAGTATCGCCCGTGCGACCTTCGTAGAGCGTCTTTACCAACAGCTCGCGCCTGAGTTGCGGCCAATCCTGATTCATTCAAAAATCAGCGACACTGAAGCGCGGCTGGCCGACCTGCGATCAGGGACGTCTAGGGTAGTGATTTGCGTCGACATGTTGGGCGAAGGGTTTGATCTGCCTCAGCTCAAAGTGGCTGCGCTCCATGACAGTCATCGAAGTTTGGCGATCATGCTGCAGTTCATCGGGCGGTTCACCCGTGTGGCGGGGAGTGACATCGGTGAGGCGACGGTAGTGGCCAACATTGGCGACCAGGACGTTGCCCACTCACTGGAGCGCCTGTACAGCGAAGACGCCGACTGGAACCAGGTGCTGAGCGAGCTTAGCTCCAATGCAGTTCGGGAGCACCGGGAATTGATCGCGTTCTTGCAAGCATCCGAACGTCTGGATGAGGAAGGCGACTCCCAGATATCGCTGTCGCCCCAATTGCTTCGTCCGGTCTTCAGTACGGCAACTTACAGGGCCCAACAGTTTTTCCCAGAGCGCTTTCATCACGGACTTTCTCAACATCTTCACATTGAAGGGGTCTGGCTAAACCGGGAAATGCGTACGCTTTACTTCGTGACCCGTGCTGAAAGCAAGGTTCGCTGGACGAATACCAAAGGTGTACTTGATCGTGAGTGGACACTCTTTGTCCTGCACCACAATCCGGAACTCGAATTGCTTTTCCTTTCCTCAACTGATCACAGCTCGCTGTTCCCCGATCTAGCGGAGCAGGTCACAGGGCAAGCTGATCTGATCCAAGGCGAGCAGATGTTTCGAATACTCGGCCATATAAACCGCCTTGTGTTCCAGAATATGGGGGTCAAAAAACACGGGCGACGTAATCTCAGCTACGCGATGTACACAGGGGCCGACGTCGCGATCGCACTCGGTGTTGCCGAACGTAGCGGCTCCGTTAAGAACAATGTTAGTGGCACCGGTTGGGAAAATGGGGAGCGCGTTTCTGTTGGCTGCTCGTATAAAGGGCGGGTCTGGTCGAGGGAGCAAGGTTCCATACCCGCATTTGTTCGTTGGTGCGCGGCGGCTGGTGCCAAACTTCTCGATGACAGCATCGTTGTCGATGACATCATTGCAAACGTCCTCATTCCAAAAGATGTGACAGCCTTTCCAAGCGACAGGCGGGTACTTGCGGTCGAGTGGCCGGCCGAAATTATGGGTATTGCAGAAGACAGGGTCGTACTTACCGCGCCGGCATTACCAAACGGCCTTCCTATCACGTTCGTCGATCTGAAATATCTTGATGTGCAAGGGGACAGCATGAGGTTCGCTCTGAGCTGTGACGAGAACGGCCAATTTGCCGAGTTCACCTTAACGGTAGGTGGAGAGGCAGGCTTCGTCGTCGCACAGACAAGCGGTGACGCAATCGAGCTTACCATCGGGAGAACGTCAGGAACGCTCAGCCAATACCTGAGCTCATACCCACCGCTAGTGCGGTTTGTTGACCTAAGCGAGCTGGACGGCAATATGCTGATCGAGCCCAAAGACCCCAGGCATCTTGAAATCGGAGAAGAGCGATTCGAGGCTTGGGACTGGGCAGGGGTCGACATAACAAAAGAATCGTACTGGAAGGACGGTATTGCGCGCGCTGATGCAATCCAGTGGAAAGCTGCACAACATTTCATTCAGGGTGATTTCGATATCGTCTTCGACGACGACGGCGCCGGTGAGGCTGCGGATCTTGTCTGTCTCAAGGAGGAGTCGGATCGTATCCGACTTGCGCTGATTCACTGCAAATATTCCGGAGGAGATACCGCCGGCGAGCGCGTGAAGGATGTCGTGGAGGTCTGTTCCCAAGCGATTAGGTCAGCCAAGTGGAAATGGCGCTTTTCTGAGCTCGGCAAGCACATGCAAGGGCGCGAGGATCGGTTGCGCTCTCTAAGCCGTCCAACGCGCTACCTTGCTGGTAATGGGGTGAGGCTAAATGATTTGATTAAGGCAGCGCGCTTCAAGCCCATTGAGGCCGAAATTCTCATTGTTCAACCGGGCCTATCTGCGGGTAGTCGTACCGCTGATCAAAATCTTGTGCTGGCAGCTGCTGTGGCGTACCTCAAGGAGACGATAGGGTGTGATATGGACATTGTATGCAGTGAGTAGTAGCCGTCCGCAATCCCACCTTCAGTATCCCCTGCAATAAGGCAATGGTATCCAACAGAAATGACGTGGACACCATTAGCCTTATCGCAAGAATCGCCATGCGCCAAAACGCGTCTTACCCCAAACCCTTCAAGACACTTACCCTCCCGTTTGTTGGGAGAGCGGGCACTATCACGGAGCAACTGATAGCGATTTAGGCCGCTTCAGTATTTTGAGAAGAGACTCCAGGCGTTTTCTGACCTCGTGGTTGGGCGGTAGTGATTGTGATGACTCTGACGCCGTATTAGGGCCCATAAGCGATCCTCCTGGCTCCGGGGTGTGCGCTAGCTGCAGAGCCAAACGGCTGGCTATCGCTGGCCTTATGCGTCCTAGACGCACAGCATCTGAGACGGCCGTCTGTCTACGATCTGCGGCGTGTCCTTGACTGAGTAGCCATTTGACAGGAGCTACCTGACTGCGGCTGTCAGCTACTAGGCGTTGATAGGCGTTCAGGAACGCCATTCTCGCACCTACCGCATCCCCTGCGTTGAGCACTGGGCGGGCTGCACCCAGTGCGAGCAGAACTTCCTCTGTGAGGACAACGCTGTTGTCCTCATCCGCCGCTGTCACAGCTATTGCCCATGCCTCGTTCGGCTCAGGCCTACCGTCCAGTTCGTAGAGCTGTTGTTGTATTGCCGCAAGAGTCAGTCTACCCGTCAATGTGCGGCGGCACGCGAGCAGAGCACTTCGAATTTCCTCGGCAGGATATTTGACGAGATCCTGAGCGAAAATTCTCGCGGCAGTCGGGCTGATCGTCTGACCAAGCGCCTCAGCGGTTGCGCAGATGGCGGATGCCAGCGCTGCTTGCTGTTCAGAGGAAAGCATTTTGATCTCCCCCTTGGAATATACGGCTGGCCATCTCCGCTGAATTGAGGTTTGCCTGGGTTGCCTCCATTTGCCTAGCTGTAGTCGAATTTATCTGCTGCCCAGTTGCCCACTGGGTTCGGTAGGACTCCGCTCGTGCTAGCAGGTCGCTCAGGCTGTGGCAGTTGTTCAGAATCCGTGCGTCATTGATCGCGATGTAGAACGCAGCGACTGGTGGGGCCTCATCGGGGCCAAGTCGGTCGATCAGGTGACTAATCTGCCCAGCCGCTTTGCCATTCCAGACAGGCCACACCCCATAGCGCCCGATATAGGCCTCAGCGTACTGACGCCAGGTGAGATAGGTTTTGCTATTTGTGGATCTCGGCCCGGGTCTGGCTACTGTCGTATTGGTGTTCTCCTGTATTGCCGTGACGGAGGGCGCTGTAGCTGTTTGGGGGTTACCTGATGGTTCTATGGGGGTTATGAGTGAAGCTGCTGCGGGTTGCGGGTGCACTGCCTGCGTGGGGCGGGTGAGAGGATTGGCAGCTGGTTTGTCCTCAGCTGCGTAGTCGTTAGTGCTGCGTGGTGAATATCCTGCAGGGTGCACGCTCAGCATTGAGGAGCGGCCATGTCGGAGTTTTCTGGTGACTAGCCCCGCATCTACCAACCACGCAATCGCGTTCTGAACGGTTCGCTCAGAGAGGCCCGTACGTGTAGCTGTGTGACGTACAGATGGCCAGCAACGCCCGTTTTTATCTGCCTGGTCGCCCAGTGAGATGAACACGAATTTGGTAGTGGCGGGAATCCCGTGGAGTTTCCAGATGGCGCGCATTATTTCGTTGCTCATTGCTCCCACTCCGTCGAAATAGAGGCGCGGAGCTGCACACGCGGGCGGCTCAGGATCCAGGCAGATATCTCCGTGCTGAGCCAGCCAACCGATCTGCTGCTGCCTAGATCATATGGAGCAGGGAATTTTCCCGCTGCTATGTCGCGATAGATTGTGGATCGCTTTTTCCCGACCGCGAGCTCAACCTCGGGCAGGCGAAGGAAACGCGGCTCCTCAGAGCTAGTTGTAATAGTGCGTGCTGACATTTATCAATGCTCAAGCGGTGGCATTGCAGCGATCCTCAGGTGCTGCAATACGCATATGTGTGGGGATGGCGCTCGGACTTTTCCTGCTGCAATGCAGATGGCGTTAGCCAGGCCGTCATGCAAAGGGCTTCCGAGTTTTATTGTCGGCGACAGCTGATGGATGACAGCTGGAGCTGAGTCGTTGGCGTGGGGGAGAGGAGAGACCCTGCTGGTACGGAATAGGAGTCCGCACGTTTTTAGCAGCGTTGCTGCAGATGCATAGGCGCGATAGGCCTTGCAAGATGCTACAGATACCCCGATGAGGCAGCTGGGAAGTCCATTTGCTAACAGCAGATGGACTTCGGATTTTTAACGCCGTAACCGGAGCAGCGTGACGATCCCACGGAGTCCTAGGAGCGTCCAGGGAATGCCAGATTTTTACCGAGCGGAGATTGGTATTGCAAGCCCAAGTTGTGAGCTCAGGCCTTGAGGGCATCTAGGTAATCTGACCAGCGCTGCATCATGTCGCGGCGCTCAGGCAGAAATGATGTTCGGTCGTATGCGCGCCCCAGTGGATTTTTTACCGTGTGAGCAAGCTGATGCTCCAAGAGATCGGGGCGAAACCCCAACACCTCAGCACCTATGGTTCTCGCTGTCGCACGAAAGCCGTGCCCAGTCATTTCGTCGCCGCTGATGTCCATGCGGCGTAACGCACTGAGTACGGCATTGTTGGACATCGGCCGGTCGCCTCCTCGTGCCGAGGGGAAGGCGTACCGATGTCTGCCGGTGAGTGGTTTCAGCTCGCGCAGAACAGCGATTGCTTGCTGGCTTAGGGGAACCAAATGATCCGGGCGATCCTGTTTGGTGACAGTGAGCCCTTTCATCTTGTGGCCGGGAATCAGCCATTCGCCAGCATCCAGATTGACCTCCGACCATTCCATGTGTCGAAGGTCTCCGGGTCGGCAGAACAGCAACGGAGCCAGTTTTAACGCACAACAAACAGGCATCGTTCCGCTATAGCTATCCAGTGCTTTAAGCAGAGCGCCGAGCTTTTCAGGGTCGGTCACGGCAGCAAAGTGTTTCACCCGCTTGGCTGGGAGAGTGCGCGCGAGATTCCCGATCTGGTTGGGTGGGGTGATGCCGGCAGCTTCGGCGAACTCGAAAATCTGTTTGTAGATCTGGGCAACACGACGCGCCGTCTCGCGAGCGCCGCGCTTGATGATGCGCTGCAGGTTTTCGACCAGCATGGGCGTGCTGATGCTGCTGATCGGGAGTTTTCCCAGCCAGGGGTAGGCATTGAGCTCAAGGCGCTGCCGCACCGTGCGGGTGTACTCCGGATCCCAGGATGACTCGCGAATACTCAGCCACTGCGTGGCAACCGACTCAAAGGTGTGCTGGTGATCAAGCTGGCTGACCACCTTGGCCATACGCCGTTGCAGCGAAGGGTCTTGGCCGCCGGCAAGCTGAACACGAGCGTCATCACGCTTGCGCCGGGCCTCCTGCAGGCCGACCTCAGGATAAACACCAAGCGCCAGGCGCTTTTCCTTTCCCAGAAAGCGGTACTTCAAGCGCCAGTAACGGCCTCCGTTGGGCTGCACTTCAAGGTACAAACCTTGTTCGTCGTACAGGCGGTATGGCTTGTCCTGGGGCTTGGCGTTACGGCAGTTGGTGTCTTTCAGGGGCATTGGGGGCACATCCTCTCCGAGCGAGCTGATGAGCGTTTTATGCCCCCATATGTGCCCCCGTCAACCGTGGGATGCCCTGGGATTAGGTGGGAAAACGCGGGCAATAAAAAAGCCGTAAAGCTTTGATTTATCTAGGCTTTACGGCTTTTCTGGGTCTTCCTGGGAAGACTAAATGGTGGAGCCGGGGGGATTTGAACCCCCGTCCGCCAGTACTCCGCTGTCGGTACTACATGCGTAGCCGTTTCTATTAAGTTAACCCTCAGCGACCCGAAGGGCAGGGTGCTTTGGGCGAGTTGTGTAAGTTTTAGCCGCTTCGTCCACAACGTACTGCACGGCGATTCTGTTCTATATGACAATCACTTTGGGTTTACAGACATCCCCTGGTGATTGCTGGACCCGAAGGTACCAGAAGCTCAGGGCTAAGGCTGCTTACGCAGCGAGAGCGAATTCCTGGCCGTAGTTTTCGTCATTGGCAACTATAAGAAGTTGCAACAGTGGATTTACGAGTTCTGTTACCAACTCGGCATGCACCTAAAGTTTCGCGACCGGCGTCGAATCCTAAACGGCCCCGTGCTTGTAACTCGTTGTTTCTTAGTGAGTGACAAGCCTGTGCAGTGTACGCCAAAAGCTTGGCGAAGGCCAACCCGAAGGTTGGCCCTATCGCTTACTGGCCGCCTTTCTCGCTGTTCTGCAGGTCTTGCAGGGCCTTGGAGGTGATTTCGATGCACTTCTTGTCATCACCTGCGGCGTGGGCTGCCTTGGCTTGGGAGACGGCGGTGTCTATTTCGCCACTTTTGCCGCTGGTGTCGGTGGACAGCAAGGCTTTGCCGTTGTTGATTTTGTCCAGGTTGATCTTGCACAGGTCAGGTTCGCCAGCGGCGAAAGCAGGGGAGGCGAGCATCGCAGCGGTCATGAACAAGCCAGCAAGAGCGGAACGCTTCATAGGGTGTCTCCTTGCGCAAAAGGGCTCGACGCTGCTGGCGTGCAACCTCTGCCAGCGACATCACTGATGGGCCTCGTTTGTCGAGGCCTATGCAGATGACTGCGCCGGTACGTCAGGGTTCGTTTTTTTTGCGCGGTCAGTGGGCGCGGGCGCGGGTGACGCGGTCTACCAGGTAGACCAGGCCGTGATAGTCGATGCCGCCATGCTGGCTCAGGCCGATCTCGCAGGTGCGGCTGGTGGAGATGCCTTCGCTGCAATGTTGCACGGCGTCCTTGAGCGAGCGCAGGGCGTGGGCGTTGAGTTGCGGGGTGGTGAAGCCTTTGTCGCCGGCAAAGCCACAGCAGTGAATGCCTTCGGGGATGACGACGGTTTTTGCACAGCGCCGGGCCAGTTCGATCAGGGCCTGGCTTTCGCCCAGCTGCTGGGTGCTGCACGTGACGTGTACGGCGATGGGGGCTTCCTGCGGCGTGAAGTCGAGGCGGTCCAGCAGGTGGGTGCGGATAAAGCGTACCGGGTCGTAGAGGTCCAGGCGGGTTTCGCCGAGGTCTTGTACCAGGCGCAGGGTGCAGGGGCTGGTGTCGCAATAGATCGGGTCGAGGCCGCCTCGGCTGGCGTGGAGCAGGGCGCCGATCAGTTCCTGGCGCTTGTGTTCGGCCTGCTCGGCATAGCCTTTGGAGGCGAAGGGCTGGCCGCAGCACAGGTTGTCTTGATTGTCGGGGAATACGACCTGGTAACCGGCTTTTTCCAGGAGGTTGCGGGTTTTGTCATACAGCGACATCTGTTCTTTATCACCGGCTGCCGGGCCCATGGCGCGTGAGACGCAGGCGGCCAGGTAGACCACCCGCGGGCGCTCATCTGTAACTGGCGGGCTGAAGCGAATGGCTTTTTCCGGCTGTGGCATGGCATTGGTCCACTGCGGGATTTGCCCTTTGGACAGTCTGTTCACGGTGGCCGACCACTTTGTCAGGCGCGGGGCACCCAATAACATGCGTGCACCATTGGCGACGTGCAGGGTGAAGCGCGCGCCTTGCAGTGCGGTGGCGAAATGGCTGGCGAGCCATTCGGCGGTTTTCGTACGGTCGGCATCGCAGCTGCGCAGCTTTTTCACCAGGTCGCCGGTATTGATGCCTACAGGGCAGCGTTGGGCGCATAGCCCGGTGGCGGCGCAGGTGTCGATGCCTTGATAGTGGTAGGCCGCTTCCAGTTCGGTGGTGTCTACGCCTGCGCGGCGTTTGGCCTGGATGTCGCGCCAGATCACAATGCGCTGGCGCGGGCTCAGGGTCAGGCCTTTTGAGGGGCACACGGGTTCGCAGAAGCCACACTCGATGCACTTGTCCACAAGCTCATCGGCGGCGGGCAGGGGCTTGAGGTGTTTGAGGTGGATTTGCGGGTCTGCGCTGAGCACCACATCCGGGTTGAGGATGCCGTTGGGGTCGAGCAGGCGCTTGAGTTGCCACATCAATTGATAGGCGTCGCTGCCCCATTCCAGTTCAACGAACGGCGCCATATTGCGACCAGTGCCGTGCTCGGCCTTCAGCGAGCCACCGAATTCCACCGCCACCAGTTGCGCGACGTCGTCCATGAACGCTTGATAGCGTGCGACTTCTTCGCTGCTGTTGAAGCCCTGGGTGAACACAAAGTGCAGATTGCCTTCCAAGGCGTGTCCGAAAAGGATGGCTTCGTCGTAGTGATGTTTGTCGAACAGTTCGATCAGGCGGTTTACGCCGATCGCCAGTTGTTCGACGGGGAAGGTGACGTCCTCGATGATCACGGTGGTGCCGGTTTTGCGCACGGCGCCTACGGCGGGGAAGGTGTCTTTGCGGATCGCCCACAGGCGGGCGTTTTCCACGGGGTCTTCGGTAAAGTCGACCTGTTTTTCTACGGGAAACGCCGCCAGAGAGGCCATGATCAGCGTTAGTTGTTCGTGCAGTAATGACGGCGAGGCCGCGCGGGATTCGATCAGCAGTGCGCAGGCATTTTCCGATAAGTGTTGTACGAATGCGGGCATACCCGGTTTGTCTTGTACCGAGCGCATGCTGCGTCGGTCCAGCAGTTCAACGGCTGAAACCGGCTGGGTTTTCAGCACCGTTACTGCGTTGCAGCATGTCTCGACATCCGGGAACACGATCAGCGCCGAGGCTTTGTTTGGGTGATCGATCACCGTGTCGTAGGTGACCGCACTGATAAACCCCAGGGTGCCCTCGGAGCCGACCAGCAGGTGGCTGAGGATATCCAGCGGGTCGTCGAAATCCACCAGGGCGTTGAGTGACAGGCCGGTGGTGTTTTTCAGACGGTATTTGTGGCGAATCTTCGCAGCCAGTTCAGCGTTTGCCCGCGTCTCGCGGCCCAACGTGGCCAGGCGCTCAAGCAGTGCACTGTGTGTTTGGCGGAAGGCTTGCACGCTGGCGGCATCTTCGGTGTCCAGGTGGCTGCCATCGGCCAATACCAGACGAATGCCCGCCAGGGTGTGATAGGTGTTTTGCGCCGTACCGCAACACATGCCGCTGGCATTGTTGGCAACGATGCCGCCAATTTTGCAGGCGTTGATCGACGCCGGGTCCGGGCCGATCTTGCGCCCGAACGGCGCGAGCCAGGCGTTGGCCTGGGCGCCGATGACACCGGGTTGCAGGCGGATCTGTGTGCCTTGCCCGCGAATTTCGCGGTGGTTCCAATTGTCACCGAGCACAATCAGCACCGAGTCGCTGATCGCCTGGCCGGACAGGCTGGTGCCCGCGGCCCGGAAGGTCACCGGCACGTGATCGCGCTGGGCCAGTTGCAGCAGTGCGACGACTTCGTCTTCTGACTCCACGCGGATCACCAGCTGTGGGATCAATCGGTAGAAGCTGGCGTCGGTGCCGAAGGCGAGGGTGGAAAGTGGATCGTCGAAGCGGCGATCTTGCGGGATCAGTTGTGCGACGTCGCTGAGAAAAGCAGCAGGCAGGCTCATCGGTCCTCCAGAAATAGCAGACGCCGGCATCGTTGTCCGGCGTCGATTCTTACCCTATTACGTGCAGGTCTCAGTGCACCAGCATACCGGTGAACCAGTACGCCTGCGCCAGGGTGATCAGCCCGACGATGGTGGCAAAGAACAGGCTGTGCTTGAGGGTAAAGCGGAACAGATCGGACTCCTTGCCCACCAGGCCCGTGGCTGCGCAGGCCACGGCGATCGATTGCGGCGAGATCATTTTGCCGGTGACGCCGCCGCTGGTGTTGGCGGCTACCAGCAGGGTGTCGTTGACGCCAATCTGGTGGGCGGTGGTGGCTTGCAGCGAGCTGAATAGGGCGTTGGATGAGGTGTCCGAGCCGGTCAGGAAAACCCCCAGCCAGCCGAGGAATGGCGAGAAGAATGGGAAGGCGGCGCCGGTGCCAGCCAGTACCAGGGCCATTGTCGAGGACATGCCGGAGTAGTTGGTGACGAAGGCGAACGCCAGCACCATGCCGATGGACAGGATCGGCCAGCGCAGTTCGAAGAAGGTCTCTTTTAAAGTGGTAAGACCAGTCTTGATGTCAATTTTCAGCACCAGCATCGAGACCAGCGCGGAGAAGAAGATCGCGGTGCCGGTGGCCGAAATCGGGTCCAGCTTGAAGACGGCGGGGATGGCGATGGGGTTGGTGACGATGGGTGCGACTTTGATCACCAATTGGTCCAGGTGGGGGATCGCGAAGTTGAACACCCAGCTGTACATCGAACCGCCCGCGGCGAACATGGCCTTGAAGGGTTTGAGGGTCCAGATGGTGACCAGCACGGTCAGGATCAGGAACGGCGACCAGGCCTTGAAGATTTGCCCCAGGCTGTAGGGTGAAACCACTGTGCTGCGCGGCAAACCGAAGCCGCCGGCGCTGGAGGTGACCGCTACGCTGGAGGTGGCACCGGCAATCTGCGCGCCTGCGGTGCGCTTGGGTTGCCAGATTTTCAGGAACAGTGTGAGGGCGATCAGGCTGGCGAGTGCCGAGGTGATGTCCGGCAGTTCCGGGCCAATGAAGTTGGAGGTGAAGTACTGGGTGACGGCAAAGCTCAAGCCGGCCACCAAGGCTGCCGGCCAGGTTTCACGCACGCCGCGCAGGCCGTCCATCATGAACACCAGCCAGAAGGGCACAAACAGCGACAGCAGCGGCAGTTGGCGGCCGGTCATGGCGCCGATCTTGAACGCATCGATGCCGGTGACCTGGCCTGCGACGATGATCGGAATGCCCAGTGCGCCGAACGCCACCGGCGCGGTGTTGGCGATCAGGCACAAGCCCGCGGCGTACAGCGGATTGAAGCCCAGGCCCACCAGCAACGCAGCGGTGATTGCCACGGGTGCGCCGAACCCGGCCGCGCCTTCCAGGAAGGCGCCAAAGCAGAAGCCGATCAGCAGCACCTGCAAGCGTTGGTCATCGGTGATCGACAAGACGGAGCTGCGGATGATCTCGAACTGCCCGCTCTTGACCGTCAGCTTGTAGAGGAACACCGCCGCCACGATGATCCAGGCGATGGGCCACAAGCCATAGGCAAAACCGTAACCGGCCGCTGCCAGGGCCATGTCGACCGGCATCTGGAAGGCGAATATGGCGACCAGGATCGACAATGCCAGGGTGATGCTGCCGGCCACATGGCCTTTGAGGCGGAATACGGCCAGGGCCAGGAAGAAGAACACGATTGGAATAACGGCGGCCAGTGCGGACAGGCCGAGGCTGCCGAGAGGGCTGTAGAGCTGTTGCCAGGTTTGCATATGGGGTGGCCCCTGATTGTTGTTGTTTGATCAGCTTGGATAATTGGTAATACCAATTTACAATCGCTGTGGGCTAGATTAAGAGCCTTGGCAGGGGTGTGTCAATTTGCCGCTCGTCAAACTTTGGTCTGAGAGTGGCTGTCGAGTGTTCTGAACGGGTAAATCGAAGGTGTTCTGATAGGTGCTGCGGGCGCGGCGATAGGCCAGAATAGGGGCCCCGGCGAGTGGTCGGGATGGTGGAGAGTGAGTTATGGGGTTTGATCAGGTGCGTCAGCGCCGTTTGTCTGACGATATTGTCGAGCAGCTTGAGGGCATGATCCTTGAGGGCACGTTGAAGTCGGGCGAGCGCTTGCCGGCCGAACGCGCTTTGGCTGAACAATTTGGTGTGTCGCGCCCTTCATTGCGTGAGGCGATCCAGAAATTGGCGGCCAAGGGGTTGCTGGTCAGTCGGCAGGGCGGCGGCAACTATGTGGTGGATTCCCTGGGTTCGACCTTCAGTGATCCGCTGCTGCATCTGCTGGAAAACAATCCCGAGGCGCAGCGCGACCTTCTGGAGTTTCGCCAGACTCTGGAGGCTTCGTGTGCTTATTACGCGGCATTGCGTGCTACCGAGGTCGACCGTGAGCGACTGACGGCGGCGTTCGAAGCGCTGCAGGACTGCTATGCGCGAGCCGACGAGGTGAGCCGAGTGGAGGAGGGCGCTGCGGATGCAAGGTTTCACTTGGCGATCGCCGAGGCCAGTCATAACGCGGTGCTGCTGCACACCATTCGCGGGTTGTTCGACTTGCTCAAGCGCAACGTGGTGACCAATATTGGCGGTATGTATCAGCAGCGCACCGAGACCCGCGACATGCTGATCAGTCAGCACCGGGACTTGTACCTGGCGATTATCGAGGGGCGGGCCGAGCAGGCGCGCGACGTTTCAACACGTCACCTGTTGTACGTGCAGGAAGTGTTGGAGGAAGTGCGGCAGGAGGTTCAGCGGGTAGCGCGGGCGGAGCGACGTAAGGGCATGTAGCCACGGGGGTTGCCCGCGGCTACATCATCACAAGGGTTAGTCTTCCTTGCCCTTGTTGCGCACGGCGCGATGCAGTTCGCGATTGGAGTCGCGCTCGCGTTCGGTGTCGCGCTTGTCGTATTCCTTCTTGCCCTTGCCCAGTGCGATTTCGCACTTGACCAGGTGCTTGCTCCAGTACCACGACAGGCAGACGCACGCGTAGCCTTTTTGCTGCACGGCCGCGGCGAGCTTTTCGAGTTCGCGGGCATTGAGCAACAGCTTGCGCGTGCGCACCGGGTCGGCAATCACGTGGGTGCTCGCGGTGGTCAGCGGGGTGATATGACTGCCGAGCAGCCACGCCTCGCCATCCTTGAGCAGCACATAGCTGTCGACCAGCTGCAGTTTGCTGGCACGCAGACTTTTTACTTCCCAGCCGGCCAGGACCAGACCAGCCTCGAACCGATGTTCGATGAAGTAATCGTGTCGCGCCTTTTTATTTTGCGCGATGGTCCCTGTGGGGTGTTTCTTTTGTTTAGCCATAGGGGCGGCATTATAGGGAGTTGCGAGCGTGTCGGCTACGGTCAACCTGCGTGCTTGAGCGTGTTGGACGAATCCCGGACAATACGGGCAGTTCTTTGGTTTTTTTCTCTCGCGGATCGGGCTGTACTTTCGCGACGTTTGCCTTAAGCAGTGGAAGTAACGCTCACATGACGACGCATATTCAACGTTCGGCCCTGCTGCCCTATCCGGCACAGGCGCTCTATGACCTGGTCAACGACGTGGCGCGTTACCCGGAATTCCTGCCTTGGTGCTCGACTGCCGAGGTTTTGGAGAGCAGTGATGAGCACATGGTCGCCAGTGTTGGTGTGGCCAAGGGTGGCCTCAGCCAGCATTTTGTTACGCGCAATGTGCTGGTGCCGGGCAAATCCATTGAAATGAATTTGCAGGAAGGGCCGTTCACCCAGCTGCACGGCGTGTGGGTGTTCAAGGCGCTGACAGATAAGGCCTGCAAGATCAGCCTGGATCTTTCGTTTGATTACGCCGGCCCCATTGTGCGGGCGACGCTGGGGCCACTGTTCAATCAGGCGGCAAATACCTTGGTGGACGCTTTCTGTCAGCGAGCCAAGCAATTGCATGGTTGATATTGAAGTGGTGTATGCCGATGTGGATCGCCAGGTTCTGCTGGCGGTGGCGATGCCGGTGGGCACAAGCCTGAGGGCGGCAGTGCTGGCGTCGGGCATTGCAGAGCATTTTCCGCAGTTGGCGTTGGCGGACTGCCCGCTGGGTATCTTCGGTAAGGTGGTGGCAGACGCTGATGTGCGTGCCGTGCAGCCGGGGGATCGGATTGAGATCTACCGGCCATTGCTGGCAGACCCCAAGGAAATACGCAGGCTGCGTGCGGCGAAGGCGGCGATGCTCAAGCGAAAAAACACCTGAGCTTGCCAACCGGCAGGCAACAAAAAGCCCGGCATGCCGGGCTTTTTATCGAGCGCCGCAAAATTATTGCGGGCTGGTGTCCAGAGGCTGTGGCGTCGGGACGGGTACAGTTTCGACACCGTCGACGTCTTTCTGGATCTGGTCCAGCAAGGAGCCTGGCTTGGCCGGCACCTCGGATTTCGGCTTTTCGGCTTCCTGCGCAGGCGCGGTCACGTTGGTGCCGCTGTCCTTGCCCAGCAAGGCTTCATCGCGGCTTACGCCGGGCATGAAGTCACCGGACAGGCTCACGAGCTGGTCATTGCCATTGAAGATGACACTGACGCGCTCCTGTTGGCGTTCACCGCCACCAGGCTGCAGGCTGTAGAGATAATCCCAGCGATCGGCATGGAATGTGTCGGTCAGCAGGGGGTTGCCCATGATAAACCGTACTTGCCGTCGGGTCATTCCCGGGCGTAACTGGTCTATCATGTCCTGCGTGACGACATTGCCCTGCTGGATGTCGATTTTGTAAACCCCGGGGAATGAACAACCGGCGAGTGCGAGCAGTCCCACAAAGGTGAAACTGGTTAGCAAGAGCTTGGTGTTTTGCATCGGTGGGCGACTTCCACTATCTTGGCTGGGACAACGTAAACGCCGATCATACCCGTATTAAGAGAAGCTGCGAAGCAGCATCCGCGAGAAAGCTAACCATGGTTGAAAATAGCGAACTACGCAAAGCCGGTCTCAAAGTGACTCTGCCACGAGTCAAGATTCTACAAATGCTCGATTCTGCTGAGCAACGCCACATGAGTGCCGAGGATGTTTACAAGGCGCTGATGGAGTCTAACGAGGACGTCGGCCTGGCCACGGTCTACCGTGTACTGACCCAGTTTGAAGCCGCAGGGCTGGTGGTTCGCCATAATTTCGACGGCGGTCATGCAGTATTCGAACTGGCTGACGGTGGTCACCATGACCACATGGTTGACCTGGATACCAATGAGGTTATCGAGTTCACCAGCCCTGAAATCGAAGCGCTGCAGCATAAGATTGCTGAGGAGCACGGTTTCGATTTGGTCGACCATAATCTGGTGCTGTACATCCGTAAGAAAAAGTAAAAATCGACGCAGTTTTGCTCTGCGAAACGATTGAAGGCGACCCTAGGGTCGCCTTCGTGCTTTCTATAAAGAGGAAAAGTACCCGTTCAAGCCTTCGCGGCCACGACCATTTTTTTCGCGTGAGCCAACGACTCCTTGGTCAGGTCGATACCGCCGAGCATCCGCGCAACTTCTTCTACCCGTTCGGACTTGTTCAGCTTGGAGACGGCCGTGTGCGTCGCGTCGCTGCCGCGCACCTTGTGCACAAATAGATGTTGATGCCCCTGAGCGGCCACTTGCGGCAAGTGAGTCACCGTAAGTACCTGGCCGCGATCCCCCAGGCGGCGCAACAACTGGCCAACAATCTCTGCGGTTGGCCCGCCGATGCCAACGTCTACTTCATCGAATACCAGCGTTGGTACCCGTGAGGTCTGGGCGGTGATCACCTGGATCGCCAGGCTGATCCGCGACAACTCGCCGCCTGAGGCCACTTTGGCCAGGGCCTTGAGTGGCTGACCGGGGTTGGCGCTGACCAGCAGTTCTACCTGCTCCAGCCCATGGGGCTGTAGTTCGTGGCTGGCGTTGGCGCGCAGTTCGATGGTGAAGCGCCCGCCCGGCATACCCAGGCGCTGGATTTCCTGCTCGACGGCGCTGGCCAGGCTGGTGGCTGCCTGTTGGCGCAGGTCGCTCAGCTCCTGGGCCTTCTCCTGATAATGGCGGGCAAACGAAGCGAGTTCCTCGCCGAGTCGCTCGATGGACTCGTCGTTGGCATTCAGTGTGTCGATTTCATCCAGCAGCTTCTGTTGCATGGCAGCCAGTTCAGTGGGCTGGATTCGATGCTTGCGCGCCAGGGTGTAGATAGTGTCCAGGCGTTCTTCTATTTCCTGCAGGCGTGCCGGATCGGCGTCGAAGTGGTCCAGGAAGCGGTTGAGTTCGCCGACGGCTTCTTCAACCTGGATCTGTGCGCTGGTGAGCAGGGTAGTGGCCTCATTCAACGAACCGGAAGCATTGTTCACGCTGGACAGGCGATTGAGGCTGGCTGTCAGTGCGTTGAGCACATTGCCCGAGTCACTCTCGCTGCATTGCTCGACGACCTGGCGGCAGATACCCAGCAAGGTCTCTGCATTGGTCAGGTTCTTGTGTTCCTGCTCAAGCTGCTCCAGTTCGGTCTCGCCCAGGCCCAGGCTTTCAAGCTCTTCGAGTTGATAGCTGAGCAGTTGTTGGCGGGCGCGTTGTTCATCGCCGGAGTTGGAGAGGCGTTCCAGTTCCTGGCGTGTCTGGCGCCAGCGTTGGGCGGCCAGTTGAACCTGGCGGGCAAGGTCGGTGGCGCCGGCGTATTCGTCGAGCAGTCGGCGGTGAGTATCGGTTTTGAGCAGGGACTGGTGTTCATGCTGGCTGTGGATATCGATCAGCAGCTCACCCAGGGCTTTCAAGTCGCCAAGTGGGCACGGCGTGCCGTTGATATAGCCGCGGGAGCGACCTTCGGCAGTGATTACCCGGCGCAAGATGCACGGCCCTTCATTGTTCAGGTCGCGCTCGACCAGCCATGCCTCGGCCTCGGGAATGTCGGCCAGGTCAAAGGTGGCCAGGATATCGGCTTTGTCGGAGCCTGGGCGTACCACGCCACTGTCGGCGCGGTCGCCGAGGGTCAGGCCGAGGGCGTCAAGCATGATCGACTTGCCGGCGCCGGTTTCGCCTGTGATTACGCTCATCCCGCGATCCAGTTCGAGATCCAGATGTTCAACGATTGCGTAGTTATGTACAGACAGGTGCACGAGCATGACGGCCGCTCCCAGGCTTGAGGTCTGGTTATTTATACAGTGTTTTGTTTGTGGCTGACAATCCTGGCGCTTAGCTCGATTTGCTTGATCAATAGTTTTTTTTAGCGTGATGAGGAATGTAGGGGCAGGAAATGATTCGAGTCATGCGAAAGACTTTTGGTAACGCCCGCGCCCTTGAACCTGGAAATTGTGGCCCCATATACCGGAACAGAAGCGCGAGTCGAGATCGCGCATGATTTTGAAAGGAGAAATCTATGGCTGACGAACAGATGCAGGATACGCAAACTCCAGACGCCAATGCGGCTGCCGGTGATGAGCTGGCCACCCGCGTGCAAGTGCTCGAAGAGCAATTGTCCGCTGCGCAGGATCAATCGTTGCGTGTTGCCGCCGATCTGCAGAACGTCCGCCGCCGTGCCGAGCAGGACGTAGAAAAGGCTCACAAATTCGCGCTGGAAAAATTCGCTGGCGATCTGCTGCCGATCATCGACAGTCTTGAACGTGGTCTTGAGTTGTCTGACCCGGCCGACGAAAACATCCGCCCAATGCGTGAAGGCATCGAGCTGACGCTGAAAATGTTCCAGGACACCCTGAAGCGTTATCAGCTGGAAGCGATCGATCCGCAAGGCGGCGAGCCGTTCAACGCCGAGCATCACCAGGCCATGGCCATGCAGGAAAGCCACGACCTGGAGCCTAACAGCGTGATGAAGGTGTTCCAGAAGGGTTACCAGCTCAATGGTCGCTTGATGCGCCCGGCAATGGTGGTGGTGAGCAAGGCTCCTGCACCCGCTGCACCTTCTATTGATGAGCAGGCTTGAAATCCGCCGCAAGGCCCCCATCTATAAGTCAAGCGTTTAAGTGCTACCGCAGTTAGCCACAACTGCTGCGGCAACCAAATTCAAAGTTCGGGAGAGTAAATCATGGGCAAAATTATCGGTATTGACCTGGGGACCACCAACTCCTGCGTCTCCGTGCTGGAAAACGGCGTTGCAAAAGTTATCGAAAACGCCGAAGGCGCACGTACCACTCCGTCGATCATCGCTTACGCCAACGACGGTGAAATCCTCGTCGGTCAATCGGCCAAGCGTCAGGCGGTGACCAACCCGCACAACACCCTGTACGCGGTAAAGCGTCTGATCGGTCGTAAGTTCGACGAAGAAGTCGTACAGAAAGACATCAAGATGGTCCCTTACAAAATCGCCAAGGCTGACAACGGTGACGCCTGGGTTGAAGTAAACGGCCAGAAAATGTCGCCGCCGCAAATCTCGGCTGAAATCTTGAAAAAGATGAAGAAGACTGCCGAAGACTACCTCGGTGAAGCAGTGACTGAAGCGGTGATCACCGTTCCTGCCTACTTCAACGACAGTCAGCGTCAGGCAACCAAAGACGCCGGCCGTATCGCGGGTCTGGACGTGAAACGTATCATCAACGAGCCAACCGCAGCCGCTCTGGCTTACGGCATGGACAAGGCCAAGGGCGACCACACTGTGATCGTCTACGACCTGGGTGGCGGTACTTTTGACGTGTCCGTGATCGAGATCGCAGAAGTTGACGGCGAGCACCAGTTCGAAGTGTTGGCCACCAACGGTGACACCTTCCTGGGTGGTGAAGACTTTGACATCCGTCTGATCGACTACCTGGTAGACGAATTCAAGAAAGAAAGCGGCATGAACCTCAAGGGTGACCCGCTGGCCATGCAGCGCCTGAAAGAAGCCGCTGAAAAAGCCAAGATCGAGCTGTCTTCCGCTCAGTCGACCGACGTCAACCTGCCGTACATCACTGCAGACGCTACCGGTCCTAAGCACTTGAACGTGAAAATCTCGCGCTCCAAGCTCGAAGCTCTGGTTGAAGACCTGGTTCAGCGCACCATCGAGCCGTGCCGTATCGCACTGAAAGACTCCGGTATCGACGTTGGCTCGATCAACGACGTGATCCTGGTCGGCGGTCAGACCCGTATGCCGCTGGTTCAGAAGCTGGTAACCGAGTTCTTCGGCAAAGAAGCACGTAAAGACGTGAACCCGGACGAAGCTGTTGCCATGGGTGCTGCCATCCAGGGTGCGGTATTGGCCGGTGACGTAAAAGACGTATTGCTGCTGGACGTGAGCCCGCTGACCCTGGGTATCGAAACCATGGGTGGCGTGATGACTGCGCTGATCGAGAAAAACACCACGATTCCTACCAAGAAATCCCAGGTGTTCTCGACTGCCGATGACAACCAGGGCGCCGTGACCATTCACGTGCTGCAAGGTGAGCGCAAGCAAGCCGCGCAGAACAAGTCCCTGGGCAAGTTCGACCTGGCTGAGATTCCACCAGCACCACGTGGCGTGCCACAAATCGAAGTGACCTTCGACATCGACGCCAACGGCATCCTGCACGTCGGCGCGAAAGACAAGGCAACCGGCAAAGAGCAGAAGATCACCATCAAGGCCAACTCCGGTCTGTCTGATGAAGAAATTCAACAGATGATTCGTGATGCTGAAGCCAACGCTGATGCGGATGCCAAGTTTGCTGAGCTGGCTGGCGCCCGTAACCAGGGTGATGCGCTGGTTCACTCCACTCGCAAGATGATCGCTGATGCTGGCGACAAAGTGACCGAAGAAGAGAAAACCGCAATCGAAGCGGCCTTGGTTGCCTTGGAAGCCGCCATCAAAGGTGACGACAAGGCTGCCATCGAAGCCAAGATCGAGGAGCTGTCGAAAGTCTCCGCACCGGTCGCTCAGAAAATGTACGCCGAACAAGGCCAGCCGGCTGATGGTGCTGCGCAGCAGGCAGAGCCAGAAGCCAAGCACGACGATGTTGTCGATGCCGAGTTCGAAGAAGTCAAAGAAGACCAGAAGAAGTAACTTGGTCGCCCGGTTGACCGCTCACAAGCGGTGACTGGTAGGATGTCGCCGCGCGGGAGCTTGCTCCCGCGTTGGCGTGTCTGGGGTATGCGAATTTTTACAGCATGCGACAACGCTCGGATGCTGGCGGTGTGATCGGGAATGCTCCTGCTTTCCGAATGGCATTCACCGCGTTTTTGGCCGGGTCCCTGGCTAAAAGCAGTAATGACCAGGATCGTTGAATTGACGTGAGTTGGGTCCGGGCCTGTATTGGGGCTCAACGAGTTTGGCAGGGTTCAGGAGGGCCAGGCCGAACGTCCTTAAGAGTGCAAAGACTTATGGCAAAGCGTGACTATTACGAAGTATTGGGTGTGGAGCGCGGGGCCAGCGAGGCGGACCTGAAGAAGGCCTACCGTCGCCTGGCGATGAAGCACCACCCCGACCGTAATCCGGATAACAAAGAATCCGAAGAGATGTTCAAAGAGGCCAATGAGGCCTACGAATGCCTGTGTGATCCCAATAAGCGTGCGGCCTACGACCAGTACGGTCATGCCGGCGTCGACCCGAGCATGGGTGGCGGCGGCGCCGGTTTCGGCGGTCAGAACTTCTCCGATATTTTCGGCGACGTGTTCAGCGATTTCTTCGGCGGTGGCCGTGGCGGTCAACGTGGCGGCGCGCAGCGTGGCAGTGACTTGCGCTACACGCTGGAGTTGAATCTGGAAGAAGCCGTGCGCGGCACCAGCGTCAATATTCGTGTGCCGACGCTGGTTAACTGCAAGCCGTGCGACGGTTCGGGTGCCAAGAAAGGCTCCTCGCCGATCACATGCCCGACCTGTGGTGGCATTGGTCAGGTGCGCATGCAGCAGGGCTTCTTCTCAGTGCAGCAAACCTGCCCGCGTTGCCATGGCCAGGGCAAGATCATTTCCGACCCGTGCGATTCCTGCCACGGTGAAGGTCGTGTTGAAGAGTACAAGACCCTCTCGGTGAAAGTGCCGGCGGGTGTGGATACCGGTGATCGTATCCGCCTGTCGGGCGAAGGCGAGGCGGGTACCCAGGGCGGTCCGACTGGCGACCTGTACGTGGTGATCAATGTGCGTGAGCACTCGATCTTCCAGCGCGATGGCAAACACCTGTTCTGCGAAGTGCCGATCAGCTTTGTCGATGCGGCCCTGGGCGGTGAGTTGGAGATTCCGACCCTTGATGGTCGAGTCAAACTCAAGATTCCCGAGGGGACACAGACTGGCAAGCAGTTCCGCATCCGTGGCAAAGGCGTTGCGCCAGTGCGCGGTGGCGGTGCGGGCGACCTGATGTGTCGTGTGGCGGTGGAAACCCCGGTCAATCTGGGCCGTCGTCAGCGCGAACTGCTCGAAGAGTTCCGCAGCTCCCTGGAAGGCGATGACTCCCATTCGCCGAAAACCACTGGCTTCTTCGATGGCGTGAAACGCTTCTTCGGCGACCTGTAAGGACGTGAATATGCGACGTATAGCCGTAATGGGCGCTGCCGGGCGCATGGGCAAGACGCTGGTCGAGGCGGTGCAGCAACGCTCGCCGGCCTCCGGGCTGACGGCGGCGATTGTTCGCCCAGGAAGCACGTTGATCGGGGCGGATGCCGGTGAGTTGGCGTCGTTGGGCCGCATCGGTGTGTCGTTGACGGGCAGCCTTGAGCAGGTGGCTGACGAGTTCGACGTGCTCATCGATTTCACCTTGCCTGACGTGATGCTGAAAAACCTGGCCTTCTGCCGCAAGGCAGGCAAGGCCATGGTGATCGGTACGACTGGTTTGAGTGCTGAGCAGAAGCAGTTGCTGGTGGAGGCGGGCAAGGATATTCCGATCGTCTTTGCTGCCAACTTCAGCGTTGGCGTGAACCTGTCGCTGAAATTGTTGGACCTGGCAGCGCGTGTGCTGGGTGATGAAGCCGATATCGAGATTATCGAGACTCATCACCGCCACAAGATCGATGCGCCATCGGGCACTGCGTTGCGCATGGGTGAAGCTATCGCTGATGCGCTGGGCCGCGATCTATCGAAAGTGGCGGTATACGGGCGTGAAGGCCATACCGGTGAGCGCGCGCGCGACACCATCGGCTTTGCAACCGTGCGCGGTGGTGATGTGGTTGGCGATCACACGGTGTTGTTCGCCACCGAAGGCGAGCGCCTGGAGATCACGCACAAGGCTTCAAGCCGCATGACGTTCGCCAAGGGCGCAGTGCGAGCTGCACTCTGGTTGGAAGGCCGCGAGCCGGGCCTGTATGACATGCGTGACGTGCTGGATCTGCACTAATCAGTAGCTTAAATGGGGCCTCGGGATTATCCTGAGGCCCCGTTTTTACCCGCTAAGCGACGTCCTGTCGCATTCTCCTGCCTTTAAGGCTCATTAGCGGTGGACCCAAAAAGCCTTTTTCTGTAAGCTACAGCTTTAGTGTGTCCACTAAAAGCGCGCAGAATAATTCGATGAAGAAGCGGGGTGACGTGTCCATACGTCACTCCGCTTTTTTACAACCTGCGATCGCCCTTTCAGGCTTTATTTACGGGAGGTCTTCTTGACTAAGCCAGCCATACTCGCCCTTGCTGATGGCAGCATTTTTCGCGGCGAAGCCATTGGAGCCGACGGTCAAACCGTTGGAGAGGTGGTGTTCAACACCGCCATGACCGGCTATCAGGAAATCCTTACCGATCCTTCCTACGCCCAACAGATCGTTACCCTGACCTATCCGCACATCGGCAACACCGGCACTACGCCGGAAGATGTCGAGTCTGATCGTGTCTGGTCGGCCGGTCTGGTGATTCGTGACCTGCCACTGGTTGCGAGCAACTGGCGTAACACGATGTCGCTGTCCGATTACCTGAAAGCCAACAATGTTGTGGCGATCGCCGGTATCGATACGCGCCGCCTCACGCGCATCCTGCGTGAAAAAGGCTCGCAGAATGGCTGCATCATGGTCGGTGACAATATTTCCGACGAGGCGGCGATTGCCGCAGCACAAGGCTTCCCTGGCCTGAAAGGCATGGACCTGGCGAAAGTCGTCAGCGTCAAAGAGAAGTACGAGTGGCGTTCCACTGTGTGGGATCTGAAGACCGACAGCCACGCGACTATCGAAGCTGCCGATCTGCCTTACCACGTGGTCGCCTACGACTACGGCGTCAAGTACAACATCCTGCGCATGTTGGTCGAGCGTGGTTGCCGCGTGACCGTGGTGCCTGCGCAAACGCCTGCCAGCGATGTGCTCGCGATGCAACCGGACGGCGTGTTCCTGTCCAACGGCCCGGGTGACCCCGAGCCATGCGACTACGCTATCCAGGCCATCAAGGACGTGCTGGAAACCGACATTCCGGTGTTCGGTATCTGCCTTGGCCACCAGCTGCTGGCTTTGGCCTCCGGCGCCAAGACCCTGAAAATGGGCCACGGCCACCACGGTGCCAACCACCCGGTACAAGACCTGGACACCGGCGTTGTGATGATCACCAGCCAGAACCACGGTTTTGCGGTGGATGAGGCCAGCTTGCCGAGTAATGTGCGCGCCATTCACAAGTCGCTGTTCGACGGTTCCCTGCAGGGCATCGAGCGCACCGACAAGAGCGCGTTCAGCTTCCAGGGCCACCCTGAAGCCAGCCCGGGCCCGAACGACGTAGCGCCGCTGTTCGACCGTTTCATCAATGAGATGGCCAAGCGACGCTGACTGAGTGCTCTGCGGGCGGCCCCGAACCTCGGTGGCCCCCGCAGGCTCTTCAAGGATTGTTCTAGACGGCTTGCCGACTGACCTGCGGATTTGAGTGACAAACCCATGCCAAAACGTACAGACATAAAAAGCATCCTGATTCTCGGCGCTGGCCCGATCGTGATCGGCCAGGCCTGCGAATTCGACTACTCCGGCGCCCAGGCCTGTAAAGCCCTGCGTGAGGAGGGCTACCGCGTCATCCTGGTGAACTCCAACCCGGCCACCATCATGACCGACCCGGCCATGGCCGACGCGACATACATCGAACCGATCAAATGGCAGACCGTTGCCAAGATCATCGAGAAAGAGCGTCCGGACGCGCTGCTGCCAACCATGGGCGGCCAGACTGCATTGAACTGCGCCCTGGACCTGGAGCGCGAAGGCGTCCTGGAAAAGTTCGGCGTAGAGATGATCGGCGCCAATGCCGACACCATCGACAAAGCTGAAGACCGTTCGCGTTTCGACAAGGCCATGAAGTCCATCGGCCTGGCGTGCCCGCGTTCCGGTATCGCCCACAGCATGGAAGAAGCCAATGCGGTCCTTGAGACCCTGGGCTTCCCTTGCATTATCCGTCCGTCCTTCACCATGGGCGGCACCGGTGGCGGCATTGCCTACAACCGTGAAGAGTTCGAAGAGATCTGCGCGCGTGGCCTGGACCTGTCGCCGACCAAAGAGCTGCTGATCGACGAATCGCTGATCGGCTGGAAAGAATACGAGATGGAGGTTGTCCGCGATAAGAAGGATAACTGCATCATCGTCTGCTCCATCGAAAACTTCGATCCGATGGGCGTGCACACCGGTGACTCGATCACCGTAGCTCCGGCGCAGACCCTGACCGACAAGGAATACCAGATCCTGCGTAACGCCTCCCTGGCGGTATTGCGCGAGATCGGCGTTGAAACCGGCGGTTCCAACGTTCAGTTCGGCATCTGCCCGGACACCGGCCGCATGGTCGTGATCGAGATGAACCCACGTGTATCGCGTTCTTCTGCGCTGGCCTCGAAAGCTACCGGCTTCCCGATTGCGCGGATCGCTGCCAAGCTGGCTATCGGCTACACCTTGGACGAACTGCAAAACGAAATCACCGGCGGCGCTATGCCGGCGTCTTTCGAGCCGTCTATCGACTACGTTGTGACCAAGCTGCCACGCTTTGCCTTCGAGAAGTTCGCCAAGGCTGATGCGCGCCTGACCACCCAGATGAAGTCGGTCGGCGAAGTCATGGCGATCGGCCGCACGTTCCAGGAATCCCTGCAGAAAGCCCTGCGCGGCCTGGAAGTCGGTGTTTGCGGCCTGGACGAGAAGCTCGACCTGAGCAATCCGGAAAGCATGAGCATCCTCAAGCGCGAGCTGACCGTGCCGGGCGCCGAGCGTATCTGGTACGTGGCCGACGCCTTCCGTGCCGGCCTGAGCGTCGAAGATATCTTCGGCATGAACATGATCGATCCGTGGTTCCTGGTGCAGATCGAAGATCTGATCAAGGAAGAAGAGAAGGTCAAGACTCTGGGCCTGTCGTCTATCGACCGCGACCTGATGTTCCGTCTCAAGCGCAAAGGCTTCTCCGACCAGCGTCTGGCCAAGCTGCTGGGTGTGACCGAGAAGAACCTGCGTACTCATCGCCACAAGCTGGATATCTTTCCGGTCTACAAGCGCGTTGACACCTGCGCCGCAGAGTTCGCCACCGACACTGCCTACATGTACTCCACCTATGAGGAAGAGTGCGAAGCCGCGCCGTCGGATCGCGACAAGATCATCATTCTGGGCGGCGGTCCGAACCGTATCGGCCAGGGTATCGAGTTCGACTACTGCTGTGTACACGCCGCCCTCGCCCTGCGCGAAGACGGGTACGAGACCATCATGGTCAACTGCAACCCGGAAACCGTTTCCACCGACTACGACACTTCCGACCGTCTGTACTTCGAGCCGGTAACGCTGGAAGACGTATTGGAAATCTGCCGCGTCGAGAAGCCTAAGGGCGTGATCGTCCAATACGGCGGCCAGACCCCGCTGAAACTGGCGCGTGCCCTGGAAGCTGCCGGCGTGCCGATCATCGGTACCAGCCCGGACGCTATCGACCGTGCCGAAGACCGTGAGCGCTTCCAGCAGATGGTTGAGCGCCTGAACCTGCGTCAGCCGCCAAACGCTACCGTGCGCAGCGAAGACGAAGCCATCCGTGCAGCCAGCAAGATCGGCTACCCGCTGGTGGTGCGCCCGTCCTACGTACTGGGCGGTCGCGCGATGGAAATCGTCTACGAAGAAGACGAACTCAAGCGCTACCTGCGTGATGCGGTGAAAGTGTCCAACGACAGCCCGGTGCTGCTGGACCACTTCCTCAACTGCGCCATCGAAATGGACGTGGATGCGGTATGCGACGGTACTGACGTAGTGATCGGCGCGATCATGCAGCACATCGAGCAGGCCGGCGTTCACTCCGGTGACTCCGCGTGCTCGCTGCCGCCGTACTCGCTGCCGGCGCACATCCAGGACGAGATGCGCGAACAGGTCAAGAAAATGGCCCTGGAGCTGGGTGTGGTCGGCCTGATGAACGTTCAGTTGGCGCTGCAAGGCGAAGACATCTACGTCATTGAAGTCAACCCGCGTGCCTCGCGTACCGTGCCTTTTGTATCCAAGTGCATCGGTGTGTCCCTGGCCATGATCGCTGCCCGTGTGATGGCCGGTAAGACCTTGAAGGAAATCGGCTTTACCAAGGAAATCATTCCAAACTTCTACAGCGTGAAAGAGGCGGTGTTCCCATTCGCCAAATTCCCTGGTGTGGACCCGATCCTGGGCCCAGAGATGAAGTCCACCGGTGAAGTGATGGGCGTGGGCGATACCTTCGGTGAAGCGTTCGCCAAGGCCCAGATGGGTGCCAGCGAAGTGCTGCCAACCGGTGGTACTGCGTTTATCAGCGTGCGTGATGACGACAAGCCACTGGTTGCGGGCGTGGCCCGTGATCTGATCAACTTGGGCTTTGAAGTTGTCGCGACTGCCGGGACCGCCAAGCTGATCGAGGCTGCGGGCCTGAAAGTACGTCGCGTGAACAAGGTGACGGAAGGCCGTCCGCATGTGGTCGACATGATCAAGAATGACGAAGTCACGCTGATCATCAACACCACCGAAGGTCGTCAGTCGATCGCGGATTCCTACTCCATTCGTCGTAATGCCTTGCAGCACAAGATCTACTGCACCACCACCATTGCTGCTGGCGAAGCCATCTGCGAAGCGCTCAAGTTCGGTCCGGAAAAGACCGTGCGTCGCTTGCAGGATCTACACGCAGGATTGAAGGCATGATCAAATACCCAATGACCGTCCAGGGCGCCAAGGCCCTGGAAGAGGAACACGCCCATCTGACCAAGGTTGTACGTCCGAAGCTGAGCCAGGACATCGGTACGGCCCGCGAGCTGGGTGACTTGAAGGAAAACGCCGAATACCACGCTGCTCGCGAGCAGCAGGGTATGGTCGAGGCGCGGATTCGTGATATCGAAGGCCGTATGCAGAATGCGGTGATCATCGACGTCACGACCATCCCGCATACCGGCAAGGTGATTTTCGGCACGACCGTGGAAATCGCCAACGTCGAGACTGACGAAAGCGTGACTTACCAGATCGTGGGTGAGGACGAGGCTGATTTCAAGCAAGGCAAGATCTCCGTCGGCTCGCCGATCGCTCGCGCCTTGATTGCCAAGGAAGAGGGCGACGTCGTTGCCGTGAAAACGCCGAGCGGCGTCATTGAGTACGAGATTGTCGAAGTCCGCCACATCTGAAAGACGGCGCCCGCTACGTGCGGGCGCCATGCTTTGGCAGCTCTCTCAGATGCTTTGGGTGGGCGGTCTGTGGCTGTTGCATATGGGTGTATTGCCGGTGCTGGGCCTTATTGGTCTGGCACCGTTACTGATCGATGAGATCGACAAATTGCTGAGCGCGCTGCTGGTGGGTTTTGCGGCGGCGTGTGTGTTGCTCCAGGCGTTAGTGCTGGTCAAGGCTGAGGGCTTTGAGAGTTTGTGGCGGGACATTCGCGGGCAACTGCTGTTGATGTCGCTGTATGCGTGCGCGATGTTTTGCGTGGTGTATATTTGGCTGCCGCAAGCGTTGCGCTGGCAGTTATTCAGCTATCTTGTGCTAGGGTTTTCCGGTTTGGTGCTGGTCATGCAGCCGGCGCCGGGGTGGAGTGGCAGGGCGCGCGAAGCACGCCCGTGACCCTTTTCATCATTTGAAACGATGAACGTTCGACAGTTGCTTGTTGACGCTGAAGTTCTTGCGATACAGCAGCGCCATCTTGCCGATGACCTGAACCAGGTCCGCTTTGCCCACCTTGCACAGTTCTGCAACGGCGGCCAAACGCGCTTCGCGATCAAGGATATTGACCTTGATCTTGATCAGTTCGTGATCGTTCAGTGCGCGTTCAAATTCGGCTAAAACACCTTCAGTCAACCCGTTGTCTGCCACAATCAGAACTGGTTTCAGATGGTGGCCAATGGATTTGTACTGTTTCTTCTGCTCTTGAGTGAGCGGCATAATCTGACCCCTGCGTCTGATCTTGTAAAAAGCGGCGGCCAGTTTACCCGAGCGAGTCCGGGACCGCCCAGTTAATCACGACCCGTTTTATTTTTCGAGGTGGCCCGTGGCCCGTTCCAAAACCAGCCTTAAGTGGCTACAAGAACATTTCAATGATCCTTACGTCAAAAAGGCGCAAAAGGACGGCTACCGTTCCCGGGCCAGCTACAAGCTGCTGGAGATCCAGGACAAGGATAAACTGATCCGTCCGGGCATGAGCGTTATCGATCTCGGCGCGGCCCCCGGTGGCTGGTCCCAGGTGACCAGTCGTCTGATTGGTGGGCAAGGCCGATTGATCGCTTCCGACATCCTCGAGATGGACAGCATCCCGGACGTGACCTTTGTTCACGGCGACTTTACCGAAGACAAGGTATTGGCCGAGATCCTGGAGGCTGTGGGAAATTCGCAGGTAGACCTTGTGATTTCCGACATGGCCCCCAATATGAGTGGATTACCGGCTGTTGATATGCCGCGTGCCATGTTCCTGTGTGAACTGGCGCTGGATTTGGCGGGTCGGGTGTTGCGTCCGGGTGGCGATTTCCTGGTGAAGGTCTTCCAGGGCGAAGGTTTCGACGAGTACCACAAGAACATTCGCAAGTTGTTCGACAAGGTGCAGACCCGTAAACCGGACTCTTCCCGTGACCGGTCCAGGGAGCAGTATCTGCTGTGCCGTGGCTACCGCGGTGTGGAAGGCGCAGCGAGCGAAGAGCGTTTTTGAGAAATTCGAGGAGGGCGATAGGTTTTTTTATATCGCTTTCGTCACGAAGCTTTACGAATATTGTGTAGTCAAAGTTTCACAAAGGGTTACAGACGGCGCCTGCCAGAGTTGTAGGTAATGTAGTAAGTTAGGCCGGTGAATATCATGCGAAGCGCGCGCCAGTAGCGGAGCTTGCTTCAGAGGGTAGTTAATTGAACGATATGGCAAAGAATCTGATCCTGTGGTTGATCATCGCGGCTGTCCTGGTGACGGTGATGAACAACTTCTCCAGCCCTAACGAGCCACAGACCCTCAACTATTCCGACTTCATCCAGCAAGTCAAGGATGGCAAGGTCGAGCGCGTAGCGGTTGATGGCTACGTGATTACCGGTAAGCGCAACGACGGCGACAGCTTCAAGACCATTCGTCCGGCAATCCAGGACAACGGTCTGATCGGTGACCTGGTGGATAACCACGTGGTTGTCGAAGGCAAGCAGCCTGAACAGCAAAGCATCTGGACTCAGCTCCTGGTGGCAAGCTTCCCGATCCTGGTGATTATCGCCGTGTTCATGTTCTTCATGCGCCAGATGCAAGGTGGTGCGGGAGGCAAGGGCGGGCCGATGAGCTTTGGCAAGAGCAAGGCGCGCCTGCTCTCCGAGGACCAGGTCAAGACTACCCTGGCTGACGTTGCAGGTTGCGACGAAGCCAAGGAAGAAGTGGGTGAGCTGGTCGAGTTCCTGCGTGATCCGGGCAAGTTCCAGCGCCTGGGTGGTCGTATTCCTCGCGGCGTGTTGATGGTCGGTCCTCCGGGTACCGGTAAAACCTTGCTGGCCAAGGCGATTGCCGGCGAAGCCAAGGTGCCTTTCTTTACCATTTCCGGTTCTGACTTCGTCGAGATGTTCGTCGGTGTGGGCGCCAGCCGTGTTCGCGATATGTTCGAACAGGCCAAGAAGCACGCGCCGTGCATCATCTTCATCGATGAGATCGATGCCGTTGGTCGCCATCGTGGCGCTGGCATGGGCGGTGGTCATGATGAGCGTGAGCAGACCCTCAACCAGTTGCTGGTCGAGATGGATGGTTTCGAGATGAATGACGGCATTATCGTCATCGCCGCGACCAACCGTCCGGACGTGCTGGACCCGGCGTTGCTGCGTCCGGGCCGTTTCGATCGCCAGGTCGTGGTTGGCCTGCCGGATATCCGCGGTCGTGAACAGATTCTGAAAGTGCACATGCGCAAGGTGCCAATGGGTGACGACGTGGCTCCGGCTGTGATTGCTCGTGGTACGCCTGGCTTCTCCGGTGCCGACCTGGCCAACCTGGTCAACGAGGCTTCGTTGTTTGCTGCCCGTACCGGCAAGCGCATCGTTGAAATGAAAGAGTTCGAATTGGCAAAAGACAAGATCATGATGGGCGCTGAGCGCAAATCCATGGTCATGTCCGAGAAAGAGAAGCAGAACACGGCTTATCA
Organism: Pseudomonas sp. OST1909; assembly: GCF_015277575.1. NCBI lineage: Bacteria > Pseudomonadati > Pseudomonadota > Gammaproteobacteria > Pseudomonadales > Pseudomonadaceae > Pseudomonas > Pseudomonas sp. OST1909. The sequence goes on along the minus strand of NZ_CP063780.1, from coordinate 5,539,595 downwards.
CGAAGCCGGTCACGCCATTGTTGGTCGCGTTGTGCCTGAGCATGACCCGGTCTACAAGGTGTCGATCATTCCTCGTGGCCGTGCGCTGGGTGTGACCATGTTCCTGCCGGAAGAGGATCGCTACAGCCTCTCCAAGCGCGCATTGATCAGCCAGATCTGTTCGCTGTATGGCGGGCGGATTGCCGAAGAGATGACCTTGGGCTTCGACGGCGTCACCACAGGTGCTTCCAATGACATCATGCGTGCCAGCCAGATTGCACGAAATATGGTGACCAAGTGGGGGTTGTCGGAAAAACTCGGTCCTTTGATGTATGCAGAGGAAGAGGGTGAGGTGTTCCTCGGTCGTGGTGGTGGCGGTCAAAGTGCCAGCTTCTCCGGTGAGACTGCCAAGCTGATCGACTCCGAAGTTCGCAGCATCATTGACCAGTGTTACGGCACGGCCAAGCAGATCCTCACCGATAACCGCGACAAGCTTGATGCCATGGCTGATGCGCTGATGAAGTACGAGACCATTGATGCCGATCAGATCGACGACATCATGGCCGGTCGTACACCGCGTGAGCCTCGCGATTGGGAAGGTGGTTCAGGTACTTCGGGTACCCCACCCGTCGTTCAGAACGAACGCCCTGAGACCCCGATCGGCGGCCCGGCAGCTGACCACTAAGGTTTGAAATGACTTCTGCTTTGTCCTCTACCCGGTTGCCTTGCGGCAACCGGGTTCTTGATTTGGCCCATACGCATGTCATGGGTATTCTCAATGTAACTCCCGATTCCTTTTCCGATGGTGGCCGTTTCAGCCAGCTGGATGCTGCGTTGCGTCATGCCGAGGCGATGGTGGCTGCCGGTGCGACCTTGATTGATGTGGGCGGCGAGTCCACTCGGCCTGGGGCTCGTGTGGTGTCCCCGTTGGAAGAGCTTGAGCGGGTAGCGCCCATTGTCGAGCGTATCGCCCGTGAGCTGGATGTGATCATTTCTGTGGACACTTCAACTCCCGCGGTAATGCGTGAAACCGCGCGTCTGGGGGCGGGGCTTATCAATGATGTGCGTTCGTTGCGGCGTGACGGTGCTCTCGATGCCGCTGCAGCGACCGGCCTGCCGGTGTGCCTGATGCATATGCTGGGTGAGCCCGGTAATATGCAGGACAGTCCTCACTACGACAACCTGGTCGGCGAGGTCACTGGGTTCCTGGCAGACAGGATCGCTCAGTGTGTCGAGGCGGGCATCGCGTGCGAAAAGATCATCCTTGACCCGGGGTTTGGCTTCGCCAAGACCCTGCAACATAATTTAAGCCTGTTCAAGCATATGGAGGCGCTGCATGCCCTTGGTCGGCCGCTGCTGGTCGGTGTGTCGCGCAAGAGCATGATAGGGCTGGCCTTGAATCGCCCGGTGGGTGAGCGCTTGTACGGCGGCCTCGCCCTTGCAGCGCTTGCCGTGACCAAGAGCGCTCGTATTTTGCGTGTGCATGATGTCGCCGAGACGGTGGATGTGGTGCGCATGATTGCCGCTGTAGAATCAGCCGAATAAGAATGATGGAGCACTTATGACTAAAAAATACTTTGGCACCGACGGCATCCGTGGTCGGGTTGGCGAGTTTCCGATTACCCCTGATTTCATGCTCAAGTTGGGTTGGGCGGCAGGCATGGCGTTCCGCAGCATGGGGGCGTGCCGGATCCTGGTTGGCAAGGACACCCGTATTTCGGGTTATATGTTTGAATCCGCGCTTGAGGCAGGCTTATCTGCTGCCGGCGCCGACGTAATGCTGTTGGGGCCCATGCCGACGCCGGCGATCGCTTACCTGACGCGTACCTTTCACGCTGAAGCCGGTATTGTGATCAGTGCGTCGCACAACCCGCATGACGACAATGGCATCAAGTTCTTCTCGGGGCAGGGTACCAAGTTGCCTGACGAGATCGAGTTGATGATCGAAGAGCTGCTGGATGCGCCGATGACGGTGGTTGAATCCAGCAAGCTGGGCAAGGTGTCGCGTATCAATGATGCGTCCGGCCGTTATATCGAATTCTGCAAAAGCAGCGTGCCGAGCAGTACCAATTTTGCCGGGCTGAAGATCGTTGTCGATTGCGCCCATGGTGCGACCTACAAGGTAGCGCCAAGTGTTTTCAAGGAGCTGGGAGCGCAGGTCACCGTGCTGTCGGCTCAGCCTAACGGGTTGAACATCAACGACAACTGCGGCTCCACGCACATGGAGCAACTGCAGGCGGCGGTTCTGGCCGAACATGCGGACCTGGGTATCGCGTTCGATGGCGACGGCGATCGTGTGCTGATGGTGGATCACACCGGCATGATTGTGGATGGTGATGATTTGCTGTTCATCATTGCCCGTGATCTGCATGAGCGTAACAAGCTGCAGGGCGGCGTTGTGGGTACCCTCATGAGCAACCTGGGGCTTGAGTTGGCATTGGCGGAGTTGGGTATTCCGTTTATCCGCGCCAATGTCGGCGACCGTTATGTGATCGCCGAGCTTCTGGAGCGTAACTGGCTGGTAGGCGGCGAGAACTCGGGACACGTCGTATGCTTCCAGCATACGACTACGGGCGACGCCATCATCGCTGCGCTGCAGGTGCTTCTGGCCTTGCGTCGTCGTGACGAGAGCCTGGCGCAGGCGCGTCAGGCCCTGCGCAAGTGTCCGCAGGTGCTGCTCAATGTGCGTTTTGCCGGTGGTGAAAATCCAATCGAGCACCCTGCCGTCAAAGAGGCTTGTGAGCGTGTTACCCAGGCAATGGCCGGGCGTGGGCGTGTGTTGTTGCGCAAGTCGGGCACTGAGCCTCTGGTGCGTGTCATGGTCGAAGGCGAGGACGAAACCCAGGTTCGCGGCCATGCCGAAGACCTGGCAAAACTGGTAACTGAAGTTTGCGCCTGAATTCGGCTTGCCAGTGATGGTGTGGTTGGGTAACATCTGCGCCCACTTTGACCGACGGGGTACAGCATGCGTCGCACTATGGTAGCTGGTAACTGGAAGATGCACGGTACCCGCGCCAGTGTCGCTGAGCTGATCAATGGCCTTCGTCACTTGGCCTTGCCTAGCGGTGTTGATGTCGCGGTTTTCCCGCCTTGCTTGCATATCAACCAAGTGGTTGATGGCTTGAAGGGCAAGTCGATCCAGGTCGGCGCGCAGAATTCTGCGGTGGAGCCCATGCAAGGCGCATTGACCGGTGAGATTTCGCCGAGTCAGTTGGTTGATGCAGGGTGTGCCTATGTACTTGTCGGGCACTCCGAGCGCCGTCAGATGATGGGCGAGCGGGATGCGACGCTCAACCGCAAGTTCGCCGCGGCACAGGCTTGTGGCTTGGTTCCGGTGTTGTGCATAGGGGAGACCCTTGAGCAGCGCGAATCAGGCAAGACTCTTGAAGTTGTCTCGCGTCAGCTGGGCAGCATCATCGAGGAGCTGGGTGTTGGGGCGTTTGCAAAGGCGGTTATTGCTTACGAGCCGGTCTGGGCCATTGGCACCGGACTGACTGCTACACCGCAACAGGCGCAGGATGTGCACGCAGCCATCCGCGCGCAGTTGGCGGCAGAGAATTCTGAAGTCGCGCAAGGTGTGCGGCTTCTATACGGCGGCAGCGTGAAGGCGGCCAATGCGGTCGAACTGTTCGGCATGCCGGATATCGATGGGGGGCTCATTGGTGGAGCCTCCCTGAATGCAGATGAGTTCGGTGCGATCTGTCGCGCCGCGGGAAACTGAAAAAATGCTGGAAACAGTCGTAGTCGTTTTTCATCTGTTGGCTGCCCTGAGCGTAGTTGCTCTGGTTTTGTTGCAACAGGGTAAAGGTGCGGATGCTGGTGCGTCTTTCGGTGCAGGTGCTTCAAATACTGTGTTCGGAAGCCAAGGTTCCTCTACCTTTCTTAGTAAGTTTACTGCTATACTTGCCGCAGGTTTCTTCATAACCAGCTTAGGGTTAGGTTACTTTGCTAAAGAGAAAGCTCATGTGCTGACTCAGGTAGGTTTGCCAAACCCAGCAGTGTTGGAAGTTCCAAAAGCAAAACCGGCTTCTGATGATGTCCCGGTGCTTCAAGAGCAAAAGTCGGCTACTCCAGCGACTGACGTACCTCCAGCTCAAGAGCAGAAGTAAGAAGGGTTGTAAGCGCTGTATTGCCGAGGTGGTGGAATTGGTAGACACGCAACCTTGAGGTGGTTGTGCCCATAGGGTGTAGGGGTTCGAGTCCCCTTCTCGGTACCAATTATCAGGAGAGCCCGCTGTTGCGGGCTTTCTTGTAGGTGGAAGGTTACATTGACCCTGTAAGGGATCGGTCGTATACTTCCGCCCCAGCTTTGTCGCGGGGTGGAGCAGTCTGGTAGCTCGTCGGGCTCATAACCCGAAGGTCGTCGGTTCAAATCCGGCCCCCGCAACCAGTTTTAGCGGAGCCCCTTTTAAGGGGCTTTTTGTTAGCTGGACACTTTCAACGCCGCTGTTCGACGGCGTTTCAAGGATGGGCGTTTCGCCCATTTTTTTATTTTGCACAGCATGCACATACATGCACGAGGGGGTTCAGGTGTCGAGCAAGCTAGAAGAGTTGCAGGCCTTGCTGGCCCCGGTGGTCGTGGCCCTAGGCTATGAATGCTGGGGTATTGAGTTTTCGGCTCAAGGTCGCCACTCAATGTTGCGCGTTTATATCGATAAAGAGGGCGGCGTGCTGGTGGACGATTGTGCCATTGTCAGCCGTCAGATCAGCGGTGTGCTGGATGTTGAAGATCCGATTTCCGTTGAATACACCCTTGAAGTTTCCTCGCCAGGCATGGAACGCCCACTGTTCACTATTGATCAGTTTGCAAAATTTGCCGGTGAACAAGTGAAGATCAAGCTGCGTTCGCCCTTCGAAGGGCGACGCAACTTTCAGGGCCTTCTGCGCGGTGTAGAAGAACAGGATGTCGTGGTGCAGGTAGAAGACCATGAGTTCCTGTTGCCGATCGATATGATCGACAAGGCCAACATTATTCCCAGTTTTGACTGAGACGCGGATCCCGCGGATCCAATGGCTTGCGAAAGGCGAGGCGTACGATGAGCAAAGAAGTACTGCTGGTTGTTGAGTCGGTATCCAATGAAAAGGGCGTACCGGCAAACGTGATTTTTGAAGCGCTGGAGCTGGCCCTGGCCACTGCTACCAAAAAGCGTTTTGAAGACGAAGTTGATCTGCGTGTGGAAATCAACCGCCACACCGGTGCCTATGAGACTTTCCGTCGCTGGACGGTCGTCGAAGAAGCCGATCTTGATGATCCGGCCATCGAAACCTGGCCGAGCAAGGTTGCGCAAACGCACCCGGGCGCCCAGGTCGGTGATGTCGTCGAAGAAAAGATCGAATCGATCGAATTCGGCCGTATTGCTGCACAGACCGCCAAGCAGGTCATCGTGCAGAAGGTTCGTGAAGCCGAGCGCGCTCAAGTCGTTGACGCTTATCGCGAGCGCCTGGGTGAAATCATCTCCGGCACCGTGAAAAAAGTTACCCGCGACAATGTGATCGTCGACCTGGGCAACAACGCCGAAGCGTTGCTGGCCCGCGAAGACATCATCTCTCGCGAAACCTTCCGTGTCGGCGTGCGTCTGCGTGCGCTGCTCAAGGAAATCCGCACCGAGAACCGCGGTCCTCAGCTGATCCTGTCGCGTACCGCGCCGGAAATGCTGATCGAGCTGTTCCGCATCGAAGTGCCGGAAATTGCCGAAGGTCTGATCGAAGTCATGGCTGCGTCCCGCGATCCGGGTTCGCGTGCCAAGATCGCGGTTCGCTCCAAGGACAAACGCATCGACCCGCAAGGCGCTTGCATCGGTATGCGCGGTTCGCGCGTCCAGGCAGTGTCGGGCGAATTGGGCGGTGAGCGTGTGGATATCGTCCTGTGGGACGATAACCCGGCGCAGTTCGTGATCAACGCCATGTCGCCGGCTGAAGTGGCGGCAATTATCGTTGACGAAGATGCCCATGCAATGGACATCGCCGTTGGCGCAGACAATCTGGCTCAGGCCATTGGTCGTGGTGGTCAGAACGTGCGTCTGGCCAGCCAACTGACCGGCTGGACCCTGAACGTGATGACCGAATCGGACATCCAGGCTAAGCAGCAAGCTGAAACCGGTGACATCCTGCGCAACTTCATCGAAGAGTTGGAAGTCGATGAAGACCTGGCACAGGTACTGGTAGATGAAGGCTTCACCAGCCTGGAAGAGATTGCCTACGTACCGTTGGAAGAAATGCTCAACATCGACGGCTTTGACGAAGACACCGTCAACGAGCTTCGCGCTCGGGCCAAGGATCGTTTGTTGACTAAAGCCATCGCTACTGAGGAAAAGCTGGCAGACGCCCATCCGGCCGAAGACCTGCTCTCGCTTGAGGGTATGGACAAGGATTTGGCGATGGAACTGGCGGTGCGCGGCGTAATTACCCGCGAAGACCTGGCCGAGCAGTCTATTGACGATCTGCTCGACATCGACGGCATTGACGAAGATCGTGCCGGCAAGTTGATCATGGCCGCCCGAGCCCATTGGTTCGAGTAATTAGGCGCGGCCTGAGGAGAGAAGTGCATGACGCAAGTCACGGTGAAACAACTGGCCGATGAGGTCAAAACACCGGTAGAGCGCCTGTTGCAGCAGATGCGTGAGGCAGGTCTGCCGCACACCGCCGCCGATGAAGGTGTGAGCGATAGTGAGAAGCAGTCTTTGCTGACTCACTTGAAGAGCAGCCACAAGGCGAAAGTGGAAGAACCGCGCAAGATTACATTGCAGCGCAAAACCACCAGCACCCTGCGTGTTGCGGGTAGCAAGAGCATCAGCGTAGAAGTACGCAAGAAGAAAGTCTTCGTACAGCGCAGCCCGGAAGAAATCGAAGCCGAGCGCAAACACGAGCTGGATGAACGTCGCGCAGTAGAAAATGCTGCTCGCCAGAAGGCTGAAGAAGAAGCCAAGCGTCGCGCCGAAGAAGAAGCGCGTCGCCAGCCTGCTGCTGCGCAACCTGCCAACACTGAAGCGGTTGCCGCTCCTGTTGAAGCTGTGCGTGAGGCCGCCCCGGTTGCTGCTGCGCCTGCTCCTGCAGCCGACGCCCGCAAGCGCGACGAACCTCGTCGTCCGGACAAACCACGTGCCGACGATAACAATCGTCGCGGTGGTGGTGGCGATGGCGAGCGCAAAAACGCTCCGCATCGTGCCTCGGTCAAAGAGAAAGCGCCTGCTCCACGCGTTGCCCCACGTACTACCGACGAAGAAAGCGATGGCTTCCGTCGTGGTGGTCGCGGCAAGGCCAAGCTGAAAAAACGCAACGCCCACGGTTTCCAGAGCCCAACCGGCCCTGTCGTGCGTGAAGTGAAGATCGGCGAGACCATCACTGTGGGCGATCTGGCCCAGCAGATGTCGGTCAAGGCTGCTGAAATCATCAAGTTCATGTTCAAGCTGGGCACCCCGGCCACCATCAACCAAGTACTGGATCAGGAAACTGCCCAGTTGGTTGCTGAAGAGCTGGGCCACAAAGTGACCCTGGTCAGCGACACTGCCCTGGAAGATTCCCTGGCCGAGTCCCTGAAGTTTGAAGGCGAGGCAGTTTCCCGTGCGCCGGTTGTGACCGTAATGGGCCACGTTGACCACGGTAAAACTTCCCTGCTCGACTACATCCGTCGTGCCAAGGTTGCCGCAGGCGAAGCCGGTGGTATTACCCAGCACATCGGTGCATACCACGTTGAAACCGAACGCGGCATGGTCACCTTCCTCGACACTCCAGGTCACGCCGCGTTTACCGCAATGCGTGCCCGTGGTGCCAAGGCGACCGACATCGTGATCCTGGTGGTTGCAGCGGACGACGGCGTAATGCCGCAGACCATTGAAGCTGTCCAGCACGCCAAGGCTGCCGGTGTTCCTCTGGTTGTAGCCGTGAACAAAATCGACAAGCCGGGCGCCGATCTCGATCGCATCCGTAGCGAACTGTCGGTTCACGGCGTGACATCCGAGGAATGGGGTGGCGAGACGCCATTCGTATCGGTCTCGGCGAAAATGGGTACCGGCGTTGACGAACTGCTCGAAGCGGTCCTGTTGCAAGCTGAAGTCCTGGAATTGACTGCTACGCCTTCGGCTCCTGGCCGTGGTGTAGTGGTTGAATCGCGCCTCGACAAGGGCCGTGGCCCGGTCGCGACCGTGCTGGTTCAAGACGGTACCCTGCGCCAAGGCGACATGGTGCTGGTCGGTTCGAACTACGGCCGTGTACGTGCCATGCTCGACGAGAACGGCAAGCCAATCAAGGAAGCAGGTCCTGCTATCCCGGTCGAGATCCTCGGCCTGGACGGTACGCCGGACGCTGGCGACGAGATGAGCGTAGTTGCCGACGAGAAGAAAGCCCGTGAAGTGGCTCTGTTCCGTCAAGGCAAGTTCCGCGAAGTCAAGCTGGCCCGTGCTCACGCCGGCAAGCTGGAAAACATCTTCGAGAACATGGGCCAGGAAGAGAAGAAGACGCTTAACATCGTCCTCAAATCCGACGTCCGTGGTTCCCTCGAAGCGTTGAACGGCGCCTTGAACGGCCTGGGTAACGACGAAGTGCAAGTGCGTGTTGTCGGTGGCGGTGTCGGTGGTATCACCGAATCCGACGCCAACCTGGCACTGGCTTCCAACGCTGTACTGTTCGGCTTCAACGTGCGTGCCGATGCTGGCGCTCGCAAGATCGTCGAGCAGGAAGGCCTGGACATGCGTTACTACAACGTCATCTACGACATCATCGAAGACGTCAAGAAAGCCCTTACCGGTATGCTTGGCAGCGACGTCCGGGAGAACATCCTGGGTATCGCCGAGGTGCGTGATGTGTTCCGCTCGCCGAAATTCGGCGCGATCGCCGGTTGCATGGTTGTCGAAGGCACCGTGTACCGTAACCGTCCGATCCGTGTACTGCGTGAAGACATCGTTATCTTCGAAGGCGAGCTGGAATCCCTGCGCCGCTTCAAGGATGACGCTGCCGAAGTACGTGCCGGCATGGAATGCGGTATCGGCGTCAAGAGCTACAACGACGTCAAGGTTGGCGACAAGATCGAAGTCTTCGAGAAGGTTCAGGTTGCTCGCAGCCTCTAACTCGCGCACTTCAGGAGCCACACAGCGCGTGGGCATGTACTTGCCCCGCGCCGTGTCCGGACTCTAAACGCAACGCCCGGTCTGGCTTTTGTCAGGCCGGGCGTTTGCCGCTTTCAGACCCCACGGGTTTCACCGTGTGGCAGTAACAGGTAACAAGACATGGCAAAAGAATACAGCCGTACCCAGCGTATCGGCGATCAGATGCAGCGTGAGCTGGCTCAACTGATCCGTCGCGAAGTCAAAGACCCGCGCGTTGGCCTGGTCACCATCACCGCCGTTGAAGTGAGCCGTGACGTGGGTCATGCCAAAATCTTCATCACCGTGATGGGGCAGGACAACAGCGAAGAAATCGCGCAAAGCATCAAGGTGCTCAACTCCGCCGCAGGTTTCCTGCGGATGCAGTTGGCCCGCGAAATGAAGCTGCGCAGCGTTCCGCAGTTGCACTTCCATTACGACGAAAGCGTCGTGCGTGGCGCGCACCTCTCGGCCTTGATCGAGCGCGCCGTGGCTGAAGACAGCCAGCATCCGTCCACACCTGAAGACGCCAAGGAGTAAGCGGTGGCTCAGGTCAAACGTATCCGTCGCAACGTCAGTGGCATCATTCTGCTCGACAAGCCCATTGGTTTCACCTCCAATGCAGCGCTGCAGAAGGTCCGCTGGCTGCTTAACGCCGAGAAGGCGGGACACACCGGCAGCCTGGATCCACTGGCCACCGGCGTTCTGCCGTTGTGCTTTGGTGAGGCCACCAAGTTCTCGCAGTACCTGCTTGATTCGGACAAGGGTTATGAAACCCTCATGCAACTGGGCAAGACAACCACCACGGCAGACGCCGAAGGTGATGTTTTGCAGGTTCGCGACGTGACCGTTGGTCGTGCGGATATCGAAGCTGCATTACCTGCTTTTCGTGGGCAAATCAGTCAGATACCGCCGATGTACTCGGCGCTCAAGCGGGATGGGCAACCTCTTTATAAGCTGGCACGTGCGGGCGAAGTGGTGGAGCGCGAACCGCGTTCTGTTACTATTGCCCGGCTGGAATTGCTCGCTTGTGAAGGTGACACTGCTCGATTGGCGGTGGACTGCAGCAAAGGCACCTATATCCGTACCCTCGTGGAAGATATTGGTGAGAAGCTGGGCTGCGGTGCTTATGTAGCTGAACTGCGACGTACCCAGGCCGGCCCTTTCACCCTGGCCCAGACGGTCACGCTGGAAGAGCTGGAAGCGGTGCACGCCGAAGGCGGCAACGAAGCGGTTGATCGCTTCCTGATGCCATCGGACAGCGGTTTGCTGGATTGGCCATTGCTGCACTTCTCGGAGCACAGCGCGTTCTACTGGCTCAACGGCCAGCCGGTACGCGCCCCGGATGCCCCGAAGTTCGGCATGGTGCGAGTACAGGATCATAACGGTCGCTTTATCGGTATCGGTGAAGTGAGCGAAGACGGGCGCATCGCGCCGCGTCGACTGATTCGGTCAGAATGACCGAACGAGGGTGGCTGTTAATAGGCATGGTCACTTCTCATTTATAGATACGGGGGTATGCCCTCGGCCTATTGAGATCACCCCTTGGGTGGTTTCCTGAAAAAAGGATTGCCTCATGGCTCTCGACGTTCAAGAAAAAGCACAAATCGTAGCTGACTATCAGCAAGCTGTTGGTGACACTGGTTCGCCAGAAGTGCAAGTTGCACTGCTGACCCACAACATCAACAAACTGCAAGGTCACTTCAAGGCCAACGGTAAAGACCACCACTCCCGTCGTGGTCTGATCCGCATGGTAAACCAGCGCCGTAAGCTGCTGGACTACCTGAAAGGCAAGGATCTGGGTCGTTATCAGGCTCTGATCGGTCGCCTGGGTCTGCGTCGCTAATCAGCGATTGCGCTAGAGGTTGGTTGTCTGCCGTGTGCCAGTGGGATTCCCGCTGGCCCATGGTAGGCTCCCAGCCTCAAGTTTTATCTGGATACACGTTTTACCCTGGACGAGGGTCGGGCCGATTCCCGACATTGCCCAAGAATTTCGCAAGAAGACAAGTTCCCCCAAGAGCCACAAAGAAGGTAGGACACCGTGAACCCGGTTATCAAAAAATTCCAGTTCGGTCAGTCGACCGTTACCCTCGAGACAGGCCGTATCGCCCGTCAAGCCTCTGGCGCAGTGCTGGTTACCGTTGACGACGACGTTACCGTACTGGTGACCGTGGTTGGCGCCAAGACCGCTGACCCGAGCAAGGGCTTCTTCCCTCTGTCCGTTCACTACCAGGAAAAGACTTACGCTGCCGGTAAGATCCCTGGCGGGTTCTTCAAGCGCGAAGGCCGTCCTTCCGAGAAAGAAACCCTGACCTCCCGACTGATCGACCGTCCGATCCGTCCGCTGTTCCCGGAAGGCTTCATGAACGAAGTGCAGGTTGTCTGCACCGTCGTTTCCACCAGCAAAAAGACCGATCCGGACATCGCTGCGATGATCGGTACTTCGGCTGCGCTGGCTATCTCCGGTATTCCGTTTGATGGCCCAATCGGCGCCGCTCGCGTTGCTTTCCACGAAAGCACAGGTTACCTGCTGAACCCATCCTACGAGCAGCAGAAAGCTTCGAGCCTGGACATGGTCGTTGCCGGTACCTCCGAAGCCGTATTGATGGTTGAGTCGGAAGCCAAAGAGCTGACCGAAGACCAGATGCTGGGCGCCGTACTGTTTGCTCACGACGAGTTCCAGGTGGTAATCAACGCGGTCAAGGAATTGGCTGCCGAAGCTGCCAAGCCAACCTGGACCTGGGCTGCTGCTCCGGAAGCTACCGACCTGCTGGGCGCTATCCGCTCCGAGTTCGGCGCTGCCATCTCCGACGCCTACACCATCACCGTCAAGGCCGACCGTTACGCTCGCCTGGGCGAGCTGAAGGACCAGGTTGTCGCCAAGTTGTCCGGTGAAGAAGGCCAGCCTTCTGCCAGCGACGTCAAGGCTGCATTCGGTGAAATCGAATACCGCACCGTTCGCGAAAACATCGTTAACGGCAAGCCACGTATCGACGGTCGCGACACTCGCACCGTGCGCCCGCTGAACATCGAAGTCGGCGTGCTGCCCAAGACTCACGGTTCGGCGCTGTTCACCCGTGGTGAAACCCAGGCCCTGGTCGTCGCGACTCTGGGTACTGCCCGTGACGCACAGCTGCTGGACACCCTGGAAGGCGAGAAAAAAGACCCGTTCATGCTGCACTACAACTTCCCTCCGTTCTCGGTAGGCGAGTGTGGCCGCATGGGTGGTGCTGGTCGTCGCGAAATCGGTCACGGCCGTCTGGCCCGTCGTTCGATTGCAGCGATGTTACCGGCTGCCGACGTGTTCCCGTACACCATCCGTGTCGTGTCGGAAATCACTGAATCCAACGGTTCCAGCTCGATGGCCTCCGTTTGTGGTGCTTCCCTGGCGCTGATGGACGCTGGTGTGCCGATGAAGGCGCCGGTTGCCGGTATCGCCATGGGCCTGGTTAAAGAAGGCGAGAAGTTCGCCATCCTGACCGACATCCTGGGTGACGAAGACCACCTGGGCGACATGGACTTCAAAGTAGCCGGTACCGCTAAAGGCGTAACCGCGCTGCAGATGGACATCAAGATCAAGGGCATCACCGAAGAGATCATGGAAATCGCTCTGGGCCAAGCCCTGGAAGCGCGCCTGAACATCCTCGGCCAGATGAACCAGATCATTGGCCAGTCGCGTACCGAACTGTCGGAAAACGCTCCGACCATGATCGCGATGAAAATCGACACCGACAAAATCCGTGATGTTATCGGTAAAGGCGGCGCGACCATCCGTGCGATCTGTGAAGAGACCAAGGCTTCGATCGACATCGAAGACGACGGCTCGATCAAGATCTTCGGCGAAACCAAGGAAGCGGCTGAAGCTGCACGCCAGCGCGTCCTGGGCATTACCGCTGAGGCCGAGATCGGCAAGATCTACGTCGGCAAGGTTGAGCGCATCGTCGACTTCGGCGCATTCGTCAACATCCTGCCGGGCAAAGACGGTCTGGTTCACATCTCCATGCTGAGCGACGCTCGTGTTGAGAAAGTGACCGACATTCTCAAAGAAGGCCAGGAAGTGGAAGTGCTGGTACTGGACGTGGACAACCGCGGCCGTATCAAGCTGTCCATCAAGGACGTAGCAGCAGCCAAGGCTTCGGGCGTTTAATCACCCCGCGTTCTAGCTGAAAAAAAGGGACTCTTCGGAGTCCCTTTTTTGTGGGAGAAGGAAATTCCCCTAAAATCAGTTGTTTAGTCGCCTGCAAAAAACCGCAACTTGCACGCAGGCACGACCTGCTTCATGCAACTTGCACGATTTCGAAAAGCGCGCTGTTTTTTAACTTGTTGTTTTATAACGATTTTGTCCTGTTATCCCACTTGGCACGCCGCCTGCACTATCCCTGTTAACGCTGCCGCATCAAGGTTCACACGCTGCAGACTTTTAATAAAACAGGAGTTACTCGTATGAAGAAGTTCGCTCTCGCTACCGCAACTGCTACCGCTCTGACCCTGGCCATGGCTAACGCCGCCTTCGCTCAGCCAACCCAGGCGCCAATGACCCTGGCAGCTGGCGAAATGACCAAGGCTAAAGAGTCCACCTCGGATACCTGGATCACCACCAAAGTCAAAGCAGACCTGCTGACTGAAAAAGGCATCCCAGGCTCCGACATCAAGGTAGAAACCAACAAAGGTGTGGTTTCCCTATCTTCGGACGTAGCTATCTCGGACTCGCAGAAAGCGACTGCTGTAGCCATCACCAAGAAAATCAAAGGTGTGAGTGCTGTTTCGGCTGACGGCCTGCTGGCTGGCGGCGCTGTCAAAGCTGACGGCATCGACAAAACCAAAGGTGCGGCTGCTGATGCCAAAGAAACCACCAGCGACACTTGGATCACCACCAAAGTGAAGGCTGACCTGGTTACCGAAAAAGGTATTCCTGGCACTGATATCAAGGTCGAGACCAACAAAGGTGTAGTTTCCCTGTCGTCCCCGACTGCTGTGACTGCATCGCAGAAAGAAACTGCGGTTGCCATCACCAAGAAAATCAAAGGCGTTAAAGCTGTATCGGCCGACGGCCTGAAAGCAGAGTAACGTTCAAGGTTTCGTCTGACGATATAGCGGCGGCTTAGGGTGAGCTAGTTATCCACCCGATGCACCTCTGGAGTTCATGCGACCGACCACACGGATGTGGTCATTACAGGCCCCGGCACTTGTGTCGGGGCCTGTTCTATTTTGGGGTTGAAACAAAAACTGCCAGCCCCCCCAAAAATGTGGGAGCTGGCTAGCCAGCGATGCTGGCACCTCAGTCATTCAGTTGCACCGAGGTGGTGCTATCGCAGGCAAGCCAGCTCCCACATTAGGATAGGCGTTGCTCAGAAGTTACTCAGCATCCAGATGCATTGGGGTGATGACGCGACCATCTTTCTCCGCCTGCCCCAGCTGCGCATCAATGAAGTACACCCGGTCGTCTTCCAACTGGCCCTTGTCCACCAAGTAATCCTTGATGGTACTGGCGCGCTCCTGGCCCAGTTGGCGCAGCAGCACATCACTGCCGCTCCAGAACTTGATCACACCCTCTTTGAGCTTCGCCGAGCGCTCATCGCTGCCCAGGTCTTTCCATTCGGCGGGAGGTTGCTGTTTAAGACGGGTGCGGTAGATACCTTCCAGCAACGGTGCTTTTTCTTTCTCGGGCACTTCAAGCAACGAAGCTTGGGCCGGGACTTTGTCGCCACGGCGCTGGAGGATCTTGTAGTAGTTGTACTGGTATTCACGTTCCAGTCGCTGTGCCGCCAGGAACGGCCCGTCGCTGCTGGCAGCAGCCGTGCCTTCGATTTCCAGGCGCAGGGTAGGGCGCTCTTTCAATGCCTTGGCCAAGGTATTCAGCGCGCCCTCGGCATCTTTGTTCAGCTCACTGGAGCCCGCGGCGAACGAAACATTACCCAAGTCTTCAGAGCCGCCACCCGTCACCAGCCCGCCAATAAACTTGAAGGGCGCCGTCGCTGCGCGGACGACGAGGTTACGCAGGGTCTGCCACACAATCGGCATCACGCTGAATTGCGGGTTGTTCAGGTCGCCACTGACCGGCAGTTCGATCGAGATCTTGCCGTCGCTGTCCTTGAGCAGGGCGATGGCCAGGCGAATCGGCAAGTCCACCGCATCGGAGCTGTCGACTTTCTCACCCAGTTGCAACTGTTCGACCACCACTTTGTTTTCGGCCTTCAACTGGCCCTTGGTGATCACGTAGTGCAAGTCGAGATTCAGCCGGCCCTTGCGGATACGGAAGCCTGCGAACTTGCCCGAGTAAGGTGTCAGGTTGGTCAACTCGACACGTTTGAAGCTGGTTGCGATATCCAGGGCTGCCATCGGATCAAACGGGTTCACGCTGCCCTTGATGGTCACCGGGGCGTAACGGTCTACCTTACCCTTGATATCGACGCTGGCCGGTTTGGCCTGGCGACTATCGATGGTGCCAATCTGGCCGTTGAGCTGTTGAATCGCGGTGGCGAAGTTGGGCGTGAGGCTAAAGTCGGCAAAGTTGGCCGAACCATCGTTAATTGCGATCTGCCCGATGTGGATGCCCAAGGGTTTGTCTTTGCTGGCCGCCGGCTTGGCGGCTGATTTGGCACCACTGTCGGCAGGCTGGGGAATCAGCAAGTCATCGATGTTGGTGGTGCGATCGTCGTTGATCATGAAGCGTGCATACGGCTGCAGCAGGTTGACCTTGTCGATCGACAGGCTCTGACCGTGCTGATAGTTCACACCCTCCAGTACCAGGCGCTGCCACTTGAGGAAGTCGCGGGTCTTGAGGGTGTCCAGGGTATGCAACTGATCGACCTGAGCGCGGCCGGTGATTTGCAGGGCCAACGGCTCGGTGCTCTTGAGGTTCACATCCAGGTTGCTGCCCAACATGCCGCTGCGCAGTTCCAGGCGAATAAATGGGCTGATATACGACTGGGCCACCCGCAGGTCGATGTCCTGGGTATTCACTTTCAGCTTGGCGCTGACCGGGTTGAGGTTAACCTCGCCGGTTGCCTGGATCTTGCCTTGCTTGCCCACGCCACTATCGACCTTCAAGGTGAAGGGGCTTTGGTTGAGGCTGTCGAAGTTCTGCATGTCGACATTCAACGGGCCCAGTTCCAGCGCCACCGCAGGTTTGGCCTGGCGGTCGGCCAGATGTACCTGATAGTTACGCAGTTGCACATCCTTGAGCATCACTTGCCAGGGTTTGCTTGGCGCTGCCGGTTGAGGTTCAGGCGTGTCGGCGTTGGCTGGTGCTGGTGCTGGTGCTGGCTTGCCTGGCTGGCTGGCGAACAGTTTCTGCCAGTCGAGTTGGCCATCGGCTTCAAGAGCGGCCCAGGTTTCCAGCTTGTTGCTGCGGATTTTGCCGACAACTACTTGCTGCTTGGCCAGGTCCACCGTGGTTTCGCTGACATCCAGGCGTTCCAGGCGTACCAATGGCCGGCCATCCGGCGCCTTGATCGCGAAGGGCGCAATGCTGGCGGCGGTGTTGGTCAAGTTCAGTTCGGTCTCTTTGGCCAGGCTGAACTTATAGTCGGTGCTGAAGTTAAGCACGCCGTCTTCCAGCACCAGCGGCAAAGCGTCACGTACATACGGCCACCAGGCTTTCATCTTGCCGTCGGTGACCTTCAAGGTACCTTCGGAGGTGATCGGTACCAGGCTGACATTCCCTTTCCAGTGGATCTGCCCGCCGTCAGGGCCAGCGGCCACCAGGGTCATGTCGGCGTTGTCTTCGGGCAGGGTGCTGAGGTTTTTCAGCTCGAAGTCGAGTTTGTCGTAGAGGAATTCGATAGGTTCGCTGGGGCGCAGATCTCTGAAGTGCAGATTGCCGCCCGCCAGTTTGATGCTGTCGATACGCAGCGGGAACGGTTTGGCATCGGGATCTGCGGGAGTCGGTTCGCTCGGCGGCAGTTTGAACAACTGCGCCAGGTTCAACTGGCCGGATTTGTCGAACAGCAGTTCGGTCTTGGGCTGGTCCAGTTGCACATCGGCCAGGTGCAGGGCGCGGGTCCAGAGACTGTCGGCCTGCAGGTTGGCGTAAAAGCGCTGGAAGCCCACTTGTTCTTTGCCCGGCTCACCGATCTTCAGGCCCCACAGCGTGAGTTCCAGGCTGAACGGGTTGAGCTCGATGCGCTCGATTCGCGCCGGCACCGTGGCGTAATTCGCCAACTGTTGGTTGGCAATGCGAAGAGCGATGCCGGGTAAAATCAGAAAGCCCAGCAAGCTGTACAAAGCCAGGGCGGTCAACAAGGCGCCTGCGGCGCGGATCAATCCTTTGGGCATGGGTGACGCCATCTGTGTCGAACGAGAGTGCCTTGGAGTATGGCACGGTAATTCGGTTCCGAAGAACAGTGGCCGCTGGGAAACTTCCTACAAATGCAGGATCAAGGTCTTTAACGGAGGCTGCTGATCCGTGGAAGGAAAGTCCGCCCCGGGTGTCATGACCTGCCAGTCGCGCACTGGGCGACCGGCTTTTTCTGCGCAACGCAGCACCTGTTCACGCCAGTCATCCATGCTGACTTTGGCCAGGTTGTTACAACAGATCAGTACGCCATTGTCAGCGGTGGTCAGCAGCGCTGGCTTGAGCAAGCTCTGATAGTCGCGCAGCAGGTCGACGGTGCCGAACGCGCTCTTGGCCCAGGCGGGCGGATCAAGCAGGACCAGGTCGTACTGGCGCTGCTCCAGGCGCGGATAGCTCGGCAGTTTTTGGCCGGGACGCTGGGTGATCGGCAGGCCCGCCAGTTGGCGAATGGCCGGGAAGTAATCGGACTGTACGAATTCCATGCTCGGCAATTGTGGGTTGAGCAGGCCGTTTTCACGCCCAACCGCCAGGTTGCCCTCGGCAAAATCCAAGTTGCACACTTCGCGTGCGCCGCCGGCGGCCGCGCTCAAGCCCACGCCGCAGGTGTAGGCGAACAGGTTCAGCACGCTTTTGCCGGCGCTGTGATCCTTCACCCAGCCACGGGTGTTACGCAGGTCGAGGAACAGCAACGGGTCCTGCCCGGCATGGCGCCCCCGCACACGGTAGCTGAGGCCCCACTCGTGGCCGACCAGGTCTTCCAGCGCCGCAGGCTCTGCGCGGTATACCGTATCTTCACGATCGATACGCGAGTTGCCTCGGGCACGGTCGTTGTACACCAGCAGCAATTCCAGGCCTATGTATTGGTTGATCAGCTGATGCAGGTCCAGAAGGTCTGCGCTGTCCAGCGACTGATGGAAGCTCTGCACCAGCAATTGCGGGCCGTAGCGGTCGATGGTCAAGCCGCCGGCGCCTTCCTGGCTGCCGTGGAATAGCCGGTAGCAGTCCGTACCCTGGGCGTGCAGTTCGTTGATCAGGTCTTGGCGGTGATCGAGGGCGGCGCGCAGCGCCTGATTCAGGGGGGTCATGAAGCGCGCCTTGCTTGCAGAAAAATAAGAAAATCGGGGCGCGGAGTTTAACAGTTAACCCCGGCCTGCACAGGCCGGGGATTATCCTGAGCGCTATCGGTTCAGGCGTTTGTCGATCAACCCGTCTACGACGCTTGGGTCAGCCAGGGTTGAGGTATCGCCCAGGCTGTCCAGTTCGTTGCAGGCGATCTTGCGCAAGATGCGCCGCATGATCTTTCCGGAGCGGGTTTTCGGCAGGGCAGGCGCCCACTGGATCAGTTCCGGTTTGGCAAAGCTGCCAATTTCCTTGCTGACCAGGTCCAGCAAGTGCTTTTTCAGCGCATCGCTGGGCTCGACGCCGTTCATTGGCGTTACAAAGGCATAGATGCCCTGGCCCTTGACGTCATGGGGATAGCCGACCACAGCGGCTTCAGCGACCTGGTCATGCAGCACCAGGGCACTCTCGACCTCGGCGGTGCCGATGCGATGGCCGGATACGTTGATCACATCATCGATGCGACCGGTGATCCAGTAGTCGCCGTCTTCATCGCGGCGCGCGCCGTCGCCGGTGAAGTAGTAGCCGGGATAGGGCTTGAAGTAGGTGTCGACCATGCGCTGCGGGTCGCCGTAGACGCTGCGAATCTGCCCCGGCCAGCTGGCCTTGATCGCCAGCACGCCACTGCCGGCGCCGCTGATTTCCTTGCCCTGCTCATCGAGCAGCACCGGTTGTACGCCGAACATCGGCTGTGTCGCGCAGCCCGGCTTGATGCGCTGGGCGCTGACCAGCGGGCTGAGCATGATGCCGCCGGTTTCGGTTTGCCACCAGGTATCGACGATGGGGCAGCGCTGTTCGCCCACCGCCTTGAAGTACCAGTCCCAGGCTTCCGGGTTGATCGGCTCACCGACACTGCCCAGCAGGCGCAGGCTGGCGCGGGAGGTGCTCTCCAATGGACCGTGGCCTTCACGCATCAGGGCGCGCAAAGCGGTGGGCGCGGTGTAGAAAATATTCACCTGATGTTTATCGATCACCTGCCAGAAGCGCGAGCTGTCCGGATAACTCGGTACGCCCTCGAACATCAGCGAAGTGGCGCCATTGGCCAGCGGACCGTAGACGATGTAGCTATGCCCGGTGACCCAGCCCACATCGGCGGTGCACCAGAACACTTCGCCCTCTTGGTAGTCGAGTACGTACTTGAAGGTCATCGCCGCTTGCAGCAGGTAGCCGCCAGTGGTGTGCAGCACGCCCTTGGGTTTGCCGGTGCTGCCGGAGGTGTAGAGGATGAACAGCGGATCCTCGGCGTCCATCGGCTCGGGTGGGCAGTTGTCGCTGGCGGCGTCCAGGGCCGCTTGGTACTTGAGGTCGCGGCCCTCGTTCCAGTTCACGCTGGCTCCGGTGCGCTCGACCACCAGCACCGTGCTGACGTTCGGGCAACTGGCCAGGGCTTTATCGACATTCTGTTTCAGCGCCACGGGCTTGCCGCCGCGCACGCCTTCGTCGGCGGTTATCACGGTGCGGCAGTCGGCATCGAGAATACGGTCACGCAGGGCGTCAGGCGAAAACCCGCCAAACACCACTGAGTGCACCGCGCCAATTCGCGTGCAGGCCAGCATGGCGTAGGCCGCTTCCGGGATCATCGGCATGTAGATGCACACGCGGTCGCCTTTTTTCACGCCACGGTTTTTCAGCACATTGGCCAGGCGGCTGACGTTTTGATGCAGTTGGCGGTAAGTGATCGTGGAGGATTTTGACGGATCGTCGCCCTCCCAGATGAAGGCCGGCTGATCGGCGCGTTGCGCCAGGTGACGGTCAATGCAGTTGTAGCTGACGTTCAGTTGGCCGCCGGCAAACCATTGGGCGGCACCGGTATTGATGTCTGACTGCTGGACGGTGTGCCACGGTGTTATCCAGTCCAGAAAGGCCTTGGCCTGTTCGGCCCAAAAAGTGTCCGGCTGCTCGATGGATTGGCGATAGAGGCGCTGATAGTCCTCTTGACTGAGTTGCGCAGCCCGGCGGACGGCATCGGCGGTGGGAAACGTGCTGATATCGAACATGAGCGATCCTTATTCTTGTTTTTGCGACAAGTGATAAAGATGCACCCTGTGGTGGGAGGGTTCAAGGCCAACGTCCAAACAGACGTTGGCCTTGAGTGATCAGCATCAGCCGCGGTGACGACCGCGGAAGTAGTTGATCAGGCCCTGGGTCGAAGCGTCCTCGGCTGAGGTTTCTTCGGCGCCCGTCAGGCGGTTGTAAACGCCTTTGCCCAGTTCCTTGCCCAGTTCAACGCCCCATTGGTCAAAAGCGTTGATGCCCCAGACCACGCTCTGCACGAACACCTTGTGCTCATACATCGCCACCAGCGCACCGAGGCGACGCGGGCTGATGCGTTCGACCACGATGGTGTTGCTCGGACGGTTGCCCGGGATCACCTTGTGCGGTGCCAGCTTCTGCACTTCCGCTTCCGGCAGGCCCTTTTCACGCAGCTCGGCTTCGGCTTCGCCGCGGGTCTTGCCGAGCATCAGTGCCTGGCTCTGGGACAGGCAGTTGGCGTATAGCCACTGGTGGTGATCGGAGACCGGGTTGAAGCTGACGATCGGCACGATGAAGTCGGCCGGGATCAGTTGCGTCCCTTGGTGCAGCAGCTGGTGGTAAGCGTGCTGCCCGTTGCAGCCTACGCCGCCCCAGATCACCGGGCCTGTATCGGTGGACACTGGCGTGCCGTCCTGGCGCACGCTCTTGCCGTTGGATTCCATGTCCAGCTGTTGCAAATGCTTGGTGATGTTACGCAGGTAATGGTCGTACGGCAGGATCGCATGGCTCTGCGCGCCCCAGAAGTTGCCGTACCACACGCCCAGCAAACCCAGCAGCACAGGCATGTTGGCTTCGAACGGCGCGTTCAGGAAGTGCTGGTCCATGGTGTAGGCACCCGACAGCAGTTCCTTGAAGTTGGACATGCCGATGGCCAGGGCAATTGGCAAGCCAATCGCAGACCACAGCGAGTAACGCCCGCCTACCCAATCCCACATCGGGAAGATGTTCTCTTCGCGAATGCCAAAGGCCACGGCCGCCGCGTTGTTGCTCGAAACGGCGATGAAGTGGCGATACAGCTCAGCTTCCGAGCCACCCTGGGCCAGGTACCAGGCGCGGGCGGCCTGGGCGTTCTTCAGGGTTTCAAGGGTGTTGAAGGATTTGGACGAGACAATGAACAGCGTAGTCTCGGCGCGCAGCTTCATGGTCAGCTCGTGGAACTCGCTGCCGTCGATATTCGCCAGGTAGTGGCAACGCACGCCTTTGTGGGCGTAGGACAGCAGAGCCTCGGAGACCAGTTCCGGACCGAGGAACGAACCACCGATGCCGATGTTCACCACGTCGGTGATCGGCTTTTCGGTGTAGCCACGCCACAGGCCGTCGTGGATGCGGCCGACCAGGTCAGTGATCTGGTTCAGCACCTTGTGCACGTCCGGCATGATGTTCACGCCGTTGACCGACAGCTTGTCACCCACCGGGCGGCGCAGGGCGGTATGCAGCGCCGGGCGGCCTTCGGAAGAGTTGACGGGCTCGCCGGCGTACAGCGCATCAATCGCGCCTTTAAGGTTCACTTCCTTGGCCAGGTCCACCAGCAGGTCGCGGGTTTCGCTGGTGATCAGGTTTTTCGAGTAATCGAGGAAAAGTCCGCAGCTGCTCAAGGTAAATTGGGAAAAGCGCTGAGGGTCGGCATTGAACGCTTCGCGCATGCTGAAATCCTGCATGGCTTGGCGATGTTGAACAAGCGCTTGCCAGGCGGGCAGAGCGGTAACGTCGTGAGGGGTGCGGTAGTACGCCATCGCTGCGGGTTTCCTTTTATTACAGGGACTGCCTTTAGGACACTTAAAAGCCCGGAACATCCATTCTTGTCTCAACGACTGGGTTCCAGACAGCGCTAACCATAGCGCAGGGCGATTACATTAAACCTAGCGTGTGGATATGTCTTGGCTTTGTCTGCGCTGTGGCCGGTACTTTTTTATACCGGCACAGCCGTCGGGGCAACAGGTGGAGGGTAAAGTGGGGTCAGGCGAGGTTCAGGTGCAGGTTATCGATCAGGCGCGTGGCGCCCAGATAAGCGGCGACCAGGATCACCACATCCCGATCTTCAGCCGTGGCCGGGCGCAAATTTACGCCTTGGCGCACTTCCAGGTAGTCCATGCGTAGCCCTGCGGCTTCAATCTGCTGGATTTGCTCGGCGCGAAGCTTGGCGAAATCATGATCACCGTCTTGGATGGCCGTGGCGATCTGGCTGAGCGCGCGGTACAGCACCGGCGCGATCGCACGTTGTTCCTCGGTGAGGTAACCGTTGCGTGATGACAGCGCGAGGCCGTCCGCTGCACGCACGGTGGGTTCACCGATAATCTGGATCGGCATGTTCAGATCGCTGACCATGGCGCGAATGACTGCCAACTGTTGGTAGTCCTTCTGGCCAAATACGGCCATGTCGGGCTGGACCATGTTGAACAACTTGCTGACCACCGTGGCCACGCCTTCGAAATGCCCTGGGCGGCTGGCGCCGCACAAGCCTTCGGACACTTGTGGCACGCTGACGCGGGTCTGGCCGTTCATGCCATCGGGGTACATTTCCTCGACAGTGGGCGCGAACAGCAGGTTGCAGCCCGCCTGCAGGAGTTTTTCCTGGTCGGCGGCCAATGTGCGCGGGTATTTATCCAGATCTTCGCCGGCACCGAATTGCAGTGGATTGACGAAAATGCTCGCCACCACGAAATCCGCCTGCTGCGCGGCCTTGGTCACCAGGGTGGCATGGCCGCTATGCAGGTTGCCCATGGTAGGCACAAAGCCGATGCGTTTGCCGGCGCTGCGGGCGTGGGTCACGGCAGCCCGCAGTTCGCGGACGGTTTTAACGGTGTTCATGCCGAGAATCCGTGTTCAACGCCTGGGAAAGTCACATTCTTGACTTCGCTGACGTAAGCGCTCAGGGCTGCGTGAATGCTGTCCTGGCCGGCCATGAAGTTCTTCACGAACTTGGGCACGTGACCGCTAATCGACAGGCCGAGCATGTCGTGCAGGACCAGCACCTGGCCATCGGTGGCGGAGCCGGCGCCAATGCCGATTACCGGCACTTTGACGGCCTGGGTGATTTCTGCGGCCAGTTCGCTGGGGACGCACTCCAGCACAATCATCGCGGCACCGGCTTGTTCCAGGGCGATGGCATCGGCACGCATCTGGCGTGCCTGGGCTTCATTGCGACCCTGTACCTTGTAGCCGCCGAGGATGTTCACCGACTGCGGGGTCAGGCCCATGTGTGCACATACCGGTACACCGCGTTCAGCCAGCAGCCGGATCGACTCGGCCAGCCACACGGCGCCTTCGACTTTGACCATATGGGCGCCGGCCTGCATCAGCTTGCCGGCGTTCTGGAAGGTTTGCTCAAGCGTGGCGTACCCCATGAACGGCAGGTCGGCGATGATCAAGGCGCCGTCGTTGCCACGCTTGACGCTGGCGGTGTGGTAGGCAAGTTCATCCGTGGTCACGGGCAAGGTGCTGTCATTCCCTTGAAGAACCATGCCCAGGGAGTCGCCCACTAACAGCACTTCAACCCCGGCCTGGCAACAGGCGTTGGCGAAGGTGGCGTCATAGCAGGTCAGCATGGTGATTTTTTCACCCTTGAGCTTGAGGCTCTGCAAGGTGGTCAGGGTAATGTCTGGCATGAAAAGGGTCCTCGTTCAGGCGCTTGGAAACAGCGAGTAACGCGCGTGAGTCTTCGTTTATACAGGCGCACTGTCTTGAAAGCAGTGCTTATAAGGCCTGGATTGCGCCCTGTAGCGCCGGGTTGGCGGCAGCGGGACGCCTATAGTCGTGAGGAGGACACGGGAAGTCAATTGGATGTGTTACCGCATTGTTACGATGGCGGTGTTACCGCTGTTACTGACGCCATTGCGCAACTTGTGCGCGGTTTTACGGCAGAGGAGATCAAATGTGGAAGCTGGCTTGCCTGCGATGGCATCCACGCGGTGTGGCTGATACACCGAGTCGCTTGTATCGCAGGCAAGCCAGCTCCCACATTGACCGAGTCATTCTTGCGGTAAGCGTTCCAGGCCGACGAATGGGCAGGCTGTGAGCAGGGCGCTCAAGCGTTGGCCGTCAGGCAGTTGCAGGTCGGCTGACGCCAGTTCAGCCAGCGGATACAGCACAAAGGCGCGCAGATGCATCTGGTAGTGCGGCACCTTGAGGCGCGGTTCGTCGATCAGGCGATCACCGAACAGCAAGATATCCAGATCCAGTGTGCGTGGGCCCCAGCGCTCAAGCCGTTCGCGGCCCTGGTCATTCTCGATGGTTTGCAGTGCGTCGAGCAGGTCCAACGGCGCCAGGCTGCTGTCCAGTGCCGCAACCGCGTTGGTGTAGCGCGGTTGGCCCGGGAGCAGGGAGTCACTTTGATAGAAGGCGGACACACCAGCGAGGTGGGTGCCAGGCAGTTGCGCCAGCGCCTCGATCGCGCTGCGCAATTGCTGTTGCGGGGCAGCCAGGTTGCTGCCCATGCCGATGTAGATACGTTCCACGTTTATTCGCCCGCGGCGCCCGAGGCATCGGCACTGCTGCGTTTACGCTTACTGCCGCTGCGGCGACGCTTTTTCGGCCCTTCACCGGCACCATCGCCTTTGCTGCCAAGCTCACGAATCATTTCGCGGCGCTGGCTGTCATTGGCGTCCTGATAGTCAGTCCACCATTCGCCCAGGCCATCGGTCTGCTCACCGGCGCTTTCGCGCAGCAGCAGGAAGTCGTAGCCGGCACGGAAACGCGGGTTGTCCAGCAGCAGGTCAGCACGCTTACCGCTGCGACGCGGCAAACGTTCCTGCATGTCCCAGATTTCGCGGATCGGCATGGTGAAGCGTTTCGGGATGGCGATGCGTTGGCACTGCTCGGCGATCAGTTCGTGAGCGGCTTCCTGCATGGCCGGGATCGGCGGCATGCCACGGTCCTGCAGGCGCAGTACGCGCTTGGGCAGCGCTGGCCACAGCAGGGCGGCAAACAGGAATGCCGGGGTTACCGGTTTGTTCTGCT
The DNA here is from genome assembly GCF_015277575.1 of Pseudomonas sp. OST1909. Classification (NCBI taxonomy): domain Bacteria; kingdom Pseudomonadati; phylum Pseudomonadota; class Gammaproteobacteria; order Pseudomonadales; family Pseudomonadaceae; genus Pseudomonas; species Pseudomonas sp. OST1909. The sequence goes on along the minus strand of NZ_CP063780.1, from coordinate 5,514,134 downwards.
TGATGCGCAGGTCGGTATTGACCAACGCTTCGCTGATTAGCGTGTGGGTGTACGTCGGGTTGTATTCCAGCGCCTCGGCACTGGCCGGGAACAGCGGGTCGAACAACTGCAGGTCGACGAGCATTTCGAAGGTGTCGGCGGCATACCCGGAGAGGAACAACTTGAGCACCTCTTCGAACAGGCGTGCCGAGGGGATTTCCCGCAGCATGGGCGCCAGCTCGCGAATCGGCGCGGCCGTGTGCTTCTCGATACCGAAGTTGAGTTTGGCCGCGAACCGCACGGCGCGCAGCATACGCACCGGATCTTCCTGATAGCGCTGGGTCGGGTCACCGATCAGGCGGATCAGGTTATTGCGAATGTCGTGTACGCCATTGGCGTAATCGAGGATGCGCTCGCTGACCGGATCGTAATAAAGGGCATTGATGGTGAAGTCGCGACGTTGCGCGTCCTCCTCCAGGGTGCCGTAGACGTTATCGCGCAGGATGCGCCCGCTCTCGTTGCGGGAAGACTGATTGGTGTCTTCTTCGTCATCGTTTTGCGGGTGACCGGCGCGGAAGGTCGCGACCTCGATGATTTCGCGACCAAAATGGATATGCACCAGCTTGAAACGCCGGCCGATGATTCGTGCGTTACGAAACTCGGCGCGCACTTGTTCAGGCGTGGCACTGGTGGCTACGTCGAAATCCTTGGGCGTGATATTGAGCAGCATGTCGCGTACGCAACCACCCACCAGGTAAGCCTGGTAGCCGGCGTTCTGCAAACGTTCGACGATGTTCACTGCATAACGGCTGAATTGAGCGCGCTGCAACGAATGCTGGCTGCTGTTGAGCACTTCAGGCGTGCTGCGTTTGTGTTGCGTACGACGCAAGGGAGAACGGAATGACTGGAACAACTTCTTCAGCATGGGATGCACTGTTTGAAGGAATGTTCGGCCATAACGAAGAATGACCGCATGATGGGCGGGGATTCTAGCATTTAGTCAGGGGATGGTGTAGGAACAAGCTACAGGCATTGCGCCATAAGCGTTTTGGGGGCAAATCCCGGAAACTACAAGGGGAGCCGAAGCTCCCCCAGAAGTAGTTGCGTGCTCTATTTTTATTATTGATTTCGGGCTTCTTGTTTTTGTTGATCGCCCTCGCCATGAAGCTTCACCTTCATGACACTCCCAATCGAGAGTCAAGAGCAAACGGATTGCTTTGGTCGCTGTGTTGCTGATCTACGATCCAACCAGTTCAGGCTCTGCCTCAGGGCAGTTTTTGTTGTTCTCGGCCTGGTTGCGGGGCAAGCCCCAAATGCAACGCCTCTCCAAAAGAATCAGTTAGCTGCGCCTCCGCCGTGTTGTTTTTGTTATGCGTGAGTCGATTCGTCTTATTTTTATTGTCTTGTACAAAGCTTGTTATTGTTTTTGTACTAAGCATATAGCAGGGTGCGTGCCAACTTTTGTGCCGGCCAGCAAAATCAGGGGGTTGAGGTGGTTTTGCAGTTTTAGGGGGCAAAAAAAAGCCGGGGCTTCGTTACCGTAAGCCCCGGCTTTTGTTACGTGAAAAGTCAGCGGTAACAGTTTTTTCACATCTGCAGGTGTTACCTGTGGGGGCGCCCCCTCAACTCTCGCTGGCAACCCCGGTCTTGCGCCGCGGAATGCCCAGGCGCTGGCGCCGTTCCCACAGGCACTTGCGACTCACACCCAGTTTGCGGGCCAGTTCGGTCTCGGTCATATGGTCCTGATGTTCCAGGACGAAATGCTGGAAGTAGTCTTCCAGTGACAAATCCTCCGTCGGCTCATGACTGGTATTGCTACCGCCGCCCTGTTGTGGGGCCAGGCCGATGAAGTCATCGTCTTCCAGGTCACTGAGCTCGATATCGATGCCCAAAAGCTCGGCGGAAATCTCCGGGCTTTCCGACAGGATCACCGCGCGCTCCACGGCGTTCTCCAATTCCCGCACGTTACCCGGCCACGAGTAATGCCGGATTGCCTGCTCGGCGTCCGCGGCAAACTTCAGGTCGGTACGGTTGATGCGTGCGCTCTGGCGTAACAGGAACGCACTGGCGATCTCGTTGACGTCGGCGCCGCGCTCGCGCAGGGCTGGCAATTTGAGGGCGATCACGTGCAGGCGGTAATACAAGTCTTCACGGAACTGGCCGATCTTGGCCAGGCTCTTGAGGTCACGGTGCGTCGCTGCAATAAGCCGCACATCAACCTTTTGCGATTGCACCGAACCGACTCGGCGAATCTCGCCTTCCTGCAACACCCGCAACAAGCGCGCCTGGGCTTCCAGTGGCAGCTCGCCGATTTCATCGAGGAACAAGGTGCCGCCGTCCGCCGCTTCAACCAGGCCGGCACGCCCGGCGCTGGCGCCGGTGAACGCGCCTTTCTCGTGACCGAACAGTTCGGACTCGATCAGCGATTCAGGGATTGCCGCACAGTTCACCGAGATCATCGGTGCCTTGGCGCGCTTGGACAGGTTGTGCAGGGCGCGGGCTACCAGCTCCTTGCCGGTGCCCGACTCGCCCTGGATCAATACATTGGAATCGGTCGGCGCCACCTTGCGGATCTTGCTGTACAGATCCTGCATCGGCGGGCAGGAGCCGATGATGCCGATCTCGCCATTGCTGTTGTCCACACCAGGTTTGTCGGCGCCGTTGGTCGCTTTACCGGCTGGGCGTTGTTCGGCAGGCGCGCTGCTGGCCGACTGACGGTCACGCAGGATGCGGGCCACGGCCTGGAGCATCTCATCGTGATCGAAAGGCTTGGCGATATAGTCCACCGCGCCCATCTTCATCGAGTCGACCGCCGAGCGCAGGCTGGCGTAGCTGGTCATGATCAGCACCGGGGTGCCTTGGCCCAGCTTGATCAGCTCGGTGCCCGGGGCTCCAGGCAGGCGCAGGTCGCTGACAATCAGGTCGAACGTGGGGATGCTGAACCGCTCCTGGGCTTCCTGCACCGAGCCGGCTTCGCTGACCTGGTACTGATTTCGTTCAAGCAGGCGACGCAAGGCAGAGCGGATAATGGTTTCGTCTTCGACGATCAAAATGTGCGGCATTGATTCAATTCTCTCGACGGTCTCAGTTCACAGCGGACGTCGCTTCGACATGACGCGGCAAGGTCACCCGGATACGGGTGCCGCGTTGGCTTTCGGTGTCAGCCGGGCTGTCGATGGTGATTTGTCCATAATGCTCTTCAACGATGGAATAGACCAGTGCAAGGCCCAGACCGGTACCTTCACCGGGGTCCTTGGTGGTGAAGAAGGGTTCGAACAATCGGTCCATGATGTTCTGTGGGATGCCGCTGCCTTCGTCCTCCACGATCAGGTCGACCGTGTGCTCGAAAGCCTCGCTCTTGACGCGCACAGCACTGCCGGCCGGCGATGCATCGCGTGCGTTGGACAGCAGGTTGATCAGCACTTGGGCCAGGCGTTGCGAGTCGCCATCGACCCAATGTTCCGGATCACACAGATTAAAGAACTGTACTTCGAAATTGCGCCGATTCAAGGCCAGAAGCCCAATGGCGTCCTGCGCGACCTCGGCCAGGCATACCGCTTCGTCCTGGTTTTGATGCGCGCCGGAGTGGGCGAAGCTCATCAGCGACTGCACAATGCGCGAAACACGCTTGGTCTGTTCAAGGATCTGCCCGCTGATTTCGGTGATTTCACCGTCTTCCTCGCGCTCTTCGCGCAGGTTCTGCGCCAGGCAGGCGATACCGGTGATCGGGTTGCCGATTTCGTGGGCCACGCCGGCTGCGAGACGACCAATACTGGCCAGGCGCTCGGAATGCACCAGCTTGTCTTCGAGCATCTGTGTGTCGGTGAGGTCTTCCACCAGCAAAACCAGGCCGCTGTTACCGGGGGCCAGGGGCTCATCAATGGCGGCTTTGTGCAGGTTGAGCCAGCGGGTCTGGCCGTCGAGGGCCAGGTGCTGCTTGTGCAAATGCTCGTCGGGCAGGTTGATAAACCCCTGAAGCAGTTCTTTCCACGGATCGGCCAGGGTATTGAGGCGCGAGCCCACTACCCGCTGCGCGGCGATGCCGGTGAGTTCTTCCATGGCCTTGTTCCACATCAGGATTTCCTGGTCCTTGGCCAGGGAACAGACACCCATCGGCAGTTCCTGCAAGGTCTGGCGGTGATAACGGCGCAAGGCATCGAGTTCGGCGGCCAGGCCGGTGAGGCGCGAGTGGTAATCCTCCAGCCGGCTTTCGATGAAATGAATGTCTTCGGTCACGTAGTTTTCGCCGCCCGCCTTGTAGGGCAGGAAGGTTTCGACCATGTCCTGGGACACGCTGGGGCCCATCAGGCCGGAGAGGTTGGCCTCGATACGGTCACGCAGACGGCGCAGGGCATAGGGGCGACGCTCGTCGAACGGCAGGTAGAGGTCACGCAGTGCTTGCTCGACCTCCTTTTGCGCCGCCTTGGCGCCCAGAGGCTTGGCCAGTTGCGTGGCAAACTCCTGGGGCGAGGCTGCGTGCAGCTCGCGGCGTTGCGGGCGACGCACGTTGTCCACTGCGCAGGCTTCGGCGGCGCTGGTTTCTTCGGCGCTGGCGTTGGTGAACAGTGAGATCAAAGTGAACATCAGTACGTTGGCGGCCAGCGAGGCAATAGCCGCCATGTGCCAACTGGTGTCGTCGAGCACGTAAATCATGTTCAGCAACGGGATGTAGAAGCCCTGCAAGTTGCCGACCAGTGGTAGCAACATGGTGACGATCCACACCAGGATCCCCGCCAGCAGCCCGGCGATAAAACCACGGCGGTTGGCGGTCGGCCAGTACAGCACCGACAACACCCCCGGCAGGAACTGCAAGGTGGCGACAAACGCGACAATGCCAAGGTTGGCCAGGTCTTGCCCGGCGCCGAGCAGCAGGTAGAACCCGTAGCCGGCGGTAATGATCGCGACGATCAGCGCACGGCGGGTCCATTTCAACCAGCGGTAGATATTGCCTTCAGCCGGCGGCTGGTACAGCGGCAGCACCAAGTGGTTGAGTGCCATGCCCGAGAGTGCCAGCGTGGTGACAATGATCAATCCACTGGCCGCCGACAAACCGCCAACATATGCCAGCAGTGCCAACGCCGGGCTGTTGGCGGCAATGCCGATGCCCAGGGTGAAATACTCAGGGTTGGTGGTGGCTCCCAGTTTCAGGCCGGCCCACAGGATCAACGGCACCGCCAGGCTCATCAGTAACAGAAACAGCGGCAAGCCCCAGCTCGCACTCACCAGTGAGCGTGGGTTGAGGTTTTCGGTGAAGGTCATGTGGTACATGTGCGGCATTACGATCGCCGAGGCGAAGAACACCAACAGCAGCGTGCGCCACGGGCCTTCCTGCAAGGGTGTGTGCAGGGCGGCGAGGGCAGTCTGGTTTTGCAGCAGCCACAGCTCCAGCTGTTGCGGGCCGTCAAATACGCCGTAGAGCGCATACAGGCCGACGCCGCCGATGGCGATCAGCTTGATGACCGACTCAAAGGCAATTGCGAACACCAAGCCTTCGTGTTTCTCGCGGGTAGCAATATGGCGCGAGCCGAAGAAAATTGTGAACAGGCTGATCAGTGCACAGAAAGCCAGGGCAACACGGTGTTGCACGGGTTCGCGGGTCAGGATGCTGATGGAGTCTGCCACTGCTTGAATCTGCAGGGCCAGCAACGGCAGTACGCCGATCAGCATGAAAATCGTGGTCAGCGCACCGGCCCAGGTACTGCGAAAGCGGAAGGCAAACAGGTCCGCCAGGGATGATAACTGGTAGGTACGAGTGATTTTCAGGATCGGGTACAGCAACACCGGCGCCAGCAGGAACGCACCGGACACCCCCAGGTAACTGGACAGAAAACCGTAGCCGTACTGATAGGCCAGGCCCACCGTACCGTAGAACGCCCAGGCGCTGGCGTACACGCCCAGGGACAAGGTGTAGGTCAGCGGATGGCGAATGATCGCCCGCGGAATCATTCCGCGCTCACTGATCCAGGCCACGCCGAACAACGCAGCCAGGTAGGCGGCGCTGATCAGCAGCATCTGGGTGAGGCTAAAGCTCATCGGCATCTTTTTGGCTCTGCAGGATGAAGGTCACGACGATCAGGATCAGCCACAGCAGATAAGGGCGATACCAGGCACCCGTGGCGTCGATCCACCAATCCATGATGGCGGGGGAGAACAGGTAGATCCCGACGACCAGCAACAGGACCAATCGATAGATGTACATATTGGCCTCTGATTAAAAATCTGCGGCGATGGTAACGGATGGCGGGCAACCTGCAAGCGCCTTCAACTCAATTGCGCTTCGGCCAGCGTGAGTGTGCGCGGGATCTGCGTCGCGTCCCAGTGCGTAATGCCCCAATCCAGCAGTTCTCGTGGGCTTGCGTAAAGCAGTTCGTTACCGGCTGGCTGGCCGAGGGCGCGCAGTGCGCGAAGCAGCAAGGGCGTGGCCTGGTCGGTGGTCAATGGTGGGGAACGGTAGGATTTGCCCAGTTTGTTGCCGTCCGGTTGCACAATCAGCGGTACATGCAGGTAACGTGGCTGGCGCAGGCCGAGCAGTTCTTGCAGGTAAAGCTGGCGCGGTGTGGAGTCCAGCAGGTCCGCGCCGCGCACGATATCGGTAACCCCTTGCCAGGCATCGTCGAGGACCACGGCCAACTGATAGGCGTAGAGGCCGTCGCGGCGCCGGATGATGAAGTCGCCGGCGTCGCGGCCCAGATGCTGTCGGAACTCGCCCTGCACGCGGTCGGTAAAGTGGTATTCCAGTTCGGGTACACGCAGACGGATGGCAGCATCCTGCTGGTCGTGGCCGGCATTGCGGCACAAGCCTGGGTAAATCCCGTTGTAGGGTTCCAGTTGCTTGCGCGAGCATGTGCAGGCATAGGCCAGGCCATGGTTGAACAGGTCATTCAGCACTTTGGCGTAGGCGTCATGCCGCTCGCTCTGCCGAACCAGCTCGCCATCCCACTCAAAGCCGTAGCGTTCCAGGGCATGCAGGATCGCTGCCTGGGCGCCGGGCTCTTCACGGGGAGGGTCAAGGTCTTCCATGCGCATCAACCAGCGGCCATGTTGGGCGCGTGCGTCGAGGTAGGAGGCGAGGGCGGCAACCAGGGAACCGAAGTGCAAATGGCCGCTGGGCGTGGGGGCGAAACGCCCGATATAGGTAGAGGCTGTCATGGGCGGATACTACTGCAAAACCGGTAAACGCCAGAAACAAAAATGGGGCGTTTGCACGCCCCATTCGTTCAGCTCGGCAGGGTTACTTGCCGACCTGTTTTTCCTTGATTTCAGCCAAGGTCTTGCAGTCTACGCACAGGTCCGCAGTCGGGCGGGCTTCGAGGCGGCGAATACCGATCTCGACGCCGCAGGATTCGCACCAGCCATACTCTTCGTCTTCGATCAATTGCAGGGTCTTGTCGATCTTCTTGATCAACTTGCGTTCGCGATCACGAGCGCGCAGTTCAAGGGCGAATTCCTCTTCCTGGCTGGCACGGTCTGCCGGGTCCGGGAAGTTGGCTGCTTCGTCCTTCATATGGTCAACCGTGCGGTCGACTTCCTGCATCAAGTCCTGCTTCCACTGCTTCAGGATTTTGGAGAAGTGCTCGCGCATGGGCTTGCCCATGTATTCCTCGCCCTTGGATTCAACGTAGGGCTGGAAACCGCTGATGCTCTGTTGCTTTGCTTGGGTGGACATGAATAGACCGCCTCTCACTCTTCTAATCCATTGCGCAGGATTGCAACGTCACCGACACCTGCCGGCCCTGCGGCTGCAAGCGGGCGAACTTACCAGATAGATTCAGGGTGCGCTACTCCCGGTTGTCGAGCTCCAGGGCAAAGGGGTTGCAAACTGCAGCAGCCCGCCATGACTGGGTATGTATCGCCTCGAATGTTGATTTTAGCTGTTTTACGAGCGTGCGCAGGGTGCACTTGCAGCCCCAATCAGGCAATAGAGCATGTTTTACCGCGAGGGTTCGGTAGAATCCTGATTTTGTCCTCACCGTTAAGGAAGGCTAATGGCTCAGCCCTACAGTGCGCGCAGTCGCGCCATCGAACCTTTTCATGTCATGGCGTTGCTGGCACGCGCCAATGAACTGCAGGCTGCCGGCCACGACGTGATCCATCTGGAAATCGGCGAACCGGACTTTACCACCGCCGAGCCGATCATCCAGGCCGGCCAGGCTGCGTTGGCCAATGGCAAGACGCGCTACACGGCTGCCCGTGGGGTGCCCGAGTTGCGCGAGGCCATCAGCGGGTTTTACCAGCAGCGCTACGGCTTGAGCGTCGATCCCGAGCGTATCCTGATTACGCCCGGTGGCTCCGGCGCGTTGCTGTTGGCCAGCAGCTTGCTGGTCGACCCTGGCAAGCACTGGCTGCTGGCTGACCCAGGCTACCCCTGCAATCGACACTTTCTGCGATTGGTAGAGGGCGCGGCGCAATTGGTGCCGGTAGGGCCTGAGGTCCGCTATCAGTTGACCGCCGATCTGGTCGCCAGGCATTGGGATCAGGACAGCGTGGGCGCGCTGGTTGCGTCCCCGGCCAATCCTACCGGCACAGTCCTCACAAGGGACGAACTGGCAGGCTTGTCGAGTGCAGTCAAAGCGCGTAACGGCCACTTGGTAGTGGACGAGATCTACCACGGCCTCACCTACGGCACCGATGCCGCCAGCGTGCTGGAAGTCGACGATGACGCCTTCGTCTTGAATAGTTTTTCGAAGTATTTCGGCATGACCGGCTGGCGCCTCGGTTGGCTGATAGCGCCTCCTGCTGCGATCAGCGAATTGGAGAAACTGGCGCAGAACCTCTACATCAGTGCGCCGAGCATGGCCCAGTACGCTGCCTTGGCCTGTTTTACCCCGCAGACCCTGAGCATTCTTGAAGAGCGCCGCGCCGAATTCGGCCGGCGTCGTGACTTTCTGCTGCCGGCCTTGCGTGAGCTTGGATTCGGTATCGCCGTGGAGCCGGAAGGGGCGTTCTATTTGTATGCCGATATCAGCGCGTTCGGCGGCGATGCCTTCGCGTTCTGCCGTCACTTTCTGGAGACCGAGCACGTGGCTTTTACGCCCGGGCTGGATTTCGGTCGTTATCAAGCGGGCCACCATGTGCGTTTTGCCTACACGCAAAATATTGACCGGCTGCAAGATGCGGTGGAACGCATCGCTCGTGGCCTGCGGAGCTGGCAAGGCTGATGCGCTTTTATCCTCCTCTTGAAGAAGGGCGGCTGATCCGCCGCTACAAGCGTTTTCTCACCGATATCGAAACCGTTACCGGCGAGTTGCTCACCATCCATTGCCCGAACACCGGCTCGATGCTCAATTGCATGGTCGAAGGTGGTCAGGTCTGGTTCAGCCGGTCCTCGGACCCCAAGCGCAAGTTGCCAGGCACCTGGGAAATTGCCGAAACGCCTCAGGGCCGGCTGGCGTGCGTCAACACCGCGCGGGCCAATCAGCTGGTTGAAGAGGCGCTGCTGGCTGGCGTGATCACTGAACTCAATGGCTTTACGGCGCTCAAGCGTGAAGTGCCTTACGGTCAGGAGAAGAGCCGCATTGACTTTCGCCTGGATTACCCACAGGGCGCCGCCTTCGTGGAGGTCAAAAGCGTCACCCTGGGTTTTGACGCAACCTCGGTGGCGGCTTTTCCTGATGCAGTGACGCAGCGCGGTGCCAAGCACTTGCGCGAACTGGCTCACCTGGCGCGTGAAGGTGTGCGGGCGGTGCAGTTGTATTGCGTGAATTTGTCGGGCATCGATGCGGTTCGCCCAGCGGTGGAAATTGACGCCGGTTACGCTGCGGCGTTACGCGAGGCCAAGGCCGCGGGTGTGGAGGTGCTGGCTTACGGCGTGCGGGTCACACCGCAAGAGATGTATGTCGAGCGTCGACTGAAAGTGTTGTTGGGCGACTAGAGTTCTACCCACAAGCCTTGTTCATCCTCATGGCCGGGCAGGGCGGTGAGACTTTGGCCTGCGCACGGGCCGGCGATGCACTCGCCGTTCTCGATCAGGAACAGGGCGCCATGGGTGGCGCATTGGATCAGGCTGGCGCTGGCGTCGAGGAAGCGGTCGGGCTGCCATTCCAGCGGGATGCCGCGATGGGGGCAGCGGTTGCGATAAAAGTAGGCAATGCCGTCTCGGCGCACGGCCAGCAGTTTATGGCCATCGATATCAAAACCGCGGCTGCTGTTGGGTGCGAGGTCGCTTGAGGGGCAGAGAAACTTCATTTCAATCCTTAAGTGCCTTGACGTTCAAATGCAAACAATTATCAAATGGCCGCTTCGCCCGTCAGCTGACTGGGTGCTTAATACGATGTCCGGCAGCAATGTTCTGTCACATTGATGAGTGCCTGAATGGCCCTGCCCTAGGAAGGAAACCCTGTTATGCGCCTGAGTACCAGCGCTATTGCGCTTGTTGTCTCATTGCTGGTCAACCACGGGGCACACGCCTCTGAACTGCCACAACGCTGGGTCAGTGCAGGAGGGGCGCTATCAGAATGGGTGACGGCTTTGGGCGGCGAATCGAAATTGGTCGGGGTCGACACCACCAGCCAGCATCCGCAGTCGCTCAAGGCGTTGCCGAGCATTGGCTACCAGCGGCAGCTGTCGGCTGAAGGCATTCTCAGCCTGCGCCCGCAAATCCTTGTGGGCACTGAGGAAATGGGGCCGCCGCCGGTACTGGCGCAGATTCGCAATGCCGGCGTGCAGGTCGAGATGTTTTCGGCCCGGCCGGATCTGTCGACATTGAAGGGCAACCTTGAACACTTGGGAAAACTGCTGGGCAGTGAGACCCGGGCAGACGCACTGTTTGCCAAATACGGGCAGGCGCTGGAGCAGCAAAAAAGCTGGGTGACCAAGGCCCAGGCGGCGCAAAAGGCTCCGGGCGTGCTGTTGTTGCTGGGCCATGCCGGTGGCAAGCCGCTGATCGCGGGTAAGGACACGGCCGCCGATTGGATATTGCAGCAGGCCGGCGGTCGTAACCTGGCCACGCACTCGGGCTATAAGCCCTTTTCAGTCGAGTCTTTGGCGGGGTTGAGTCCTGATGTGCTGGTGTTTGCCGATCGCGCGCTGACCGGTGATGCGGCGCGCGCAGCCTTGTTCAAGGAAAACCCGATTCTCGCGTCGACACCGGCAGCCAAGCGTGGGCGAGTGTTTGAGCTGGATCCGACCTTGCTGGTGGGTGGCCTGGGGCCGCGATTGCCAGAAAACCTGGTGAAACTGTCCGCTGGTTTTTATCCGTCCCAGACTAAATCGGCCCCATGACCACGCTGCTTAAGCCCAAGACACTGTTTATTGGCCTGTCGCTGCTGTGTGTGTTGGCGATCTGGCTTTCATTGGCCCTCGGACCGGTCAGCTTGCCGTTGATTGATACGCTCAGAGCCGCGTTAAGGCTACTGGGTGTGCCGATTGAGGCGGCGGGGTTGGAGCAGGCTGAATTGATCCTGGGGCAGATTCGCCTGCCGCGGACCCTCTTGGGGCTGGCCGTCGGCGGTGTCCTTGCGTTGTCGGGCGTGGCGATGCAGGGGTTGTTTCGCAACCCGCTGGCCGATCCTGGGTTGGTGGGTGTGTCCAGCGGTGCGGCGTTGGGGGCAGCGGTGGCGATTGTCGGCGGTTCGTTCTTCGGTGGGCTGCCGGATGCGTTCGGTCCCTATTTGTTGTCGCTGTGCGCATTTCTGGGGGGGCTGGGCGTTACCGCACTGGTCTACCGGTTGGGGCGTCGCAATGGCCAGACCAATGTCGCGACGATGCTGCTTGCAGGTATCGCGCTGACGGCACTGGCCAGCTCAACGGTGGGGCTGTTTACCTATCTGGCCGACGATGCCACCTTGCGCACCCTGACGTTCTGGAACCTGGGCAGCCTCAACGGCGCGAGCTATTCGCGGTTGTGGCCGTTGCTGTTGGTAAGCGCTGGCGTGGCGCTGTGGTTGCCGCGCCGGGCGAAAGCGCTGAACGCATTGCTGCTGGGTGAGTCGGAGGCCAATCATCTGGGCATTGATGTTGAACGGCTCAAGCGCGAGTTAGTGTTCTGCACGGCCCTAGGCGTTGGCGCAGCCGTGGCGGCTGCGGGCATGATTGGTTTTGTCGGTTTGGTGGTGCCACATCTGGTGCGGCTGCTGGCGGGGCCGGATCATCGGGTGTTGTTACCGGCGTCAGTGCTGGCGGGGGCGAGCCTGCTGTTGTTTGCCGACCTGGTGGCGCGCTTGGCGTTGGCGCCGGCGGAACTGCCGATCGGTATTGTCACTGCATTTATCGGTGCGCCATTTTTCCTCTATTTATTGTTACGAGGGCGCGCCTGATGCTGCGGGTAGAAGCGTTGCAGATTCGGCGCGGTGGTAAAACCGTGTTGTCCGATGTCACCTTGGACCTGCTGCCGGGCGAAGTGTTGGGTGTGCTGGGGCCCAATGGTGCGGGCAAAAGTACCTTGCTCGGAGCGCTGTGCGGGGAGTTGTCGCCTGACGAGGGCAAGATCTGGTTGGACCAGCAAGAATTGAAGAGTCTGGGAGGGGTGCAACGTGCCCAGCGTCTGGCGGTGTTGCCACAGACTTCCACCCTGGACTTCGCCTTTCGTGTCGAAGAGGTGGTGGGCATGGGACGCTTGCCTCATCAGACCGGGCGAGTGCGCGACGATCAAATTATCCGCGCGGCGCTGCACGCGGCCGATGTGGGCCACCTGAGTGGCCGCAGTTACCTGGCCTTGTCGGGCGGCGAGCGACAAAGGGTGCACCTGGCGCGGGTGTTGGCGCAGTTATGGCCAGGTGAGGCGGGGCAAACGTTGTTGTTGGACGAGCCAACGTCGATGCTCGATCCCCTGCACCAGCACACCACCTTGCAGGCGATTCGCAGCTTTGCCGACAAGGGGGCTGCGGTGCTGGTTATCCTGCATGACTTGAACCTGGCGGCGCGTTACTGCGACCGGATCCTGCTGCTGGAAGGCGGACGCCCTCATGCTCTGGATAGGCCCGCAACAGTCCTGCAACCTGAGCCACTCAAGGCTGTATTTGGTCTGGATGTGCTGGTACAACCGCATCCGGAGCGGGGGCATCCGCTGATCATTGCGCGCTGAAATCAGTAATTTGCAGGCAAAAAAAGACCCGGCAAGAGCCGGGTCAAATAACCGTGATTAGCCTGATGAGGAGATAATCTGAGAGTCCGAACCAATGGTCTTTCAGTTATCGGCTGATCTCGCGACCAGTTGTGATAATCATAACGATTCTCATTTGAGAGTCAACTATTGTTTTATCTGCTCATCCAGTTTTTCTCAAACGCTCGTTTGTAATACTTGTAAACATTGGGCTTGAGGGCCGATCTAGTTTTTCTGCCGCGCTGACAGGGCATCCAACTGGCGGTTCAGCGCCTCCTTGCGTTCAGATGGGAGGTCGTTCCAGTGCACATCCATCAATGCGCCTTCAATGGCGTACAGCAGAACTTTCGAAGCTCGGAAGCCGCGAGTCCGTACGGCTCGGTAAGCATCGACCGCGCCCAGGCGGCGCAAGTCAGACGCGCTGTGGATACCCACCGCATGCAGCCACTGCGCTGATGTCTTGCCGAGGTTTTTCAGGTGTTGCAGCTCATCGTTCATCAAGCCTCCTTGCGACGGCCGAATGGTGCGGTGGGTATCGTGACCAGGCAGCCTGAAAATGAGTGTAGCGCTCAGTAGGAAAAACGCAGTTCTTTGGGCAGGAACGGCTGAAAAGCTTATAAGAATGTGGCGATGCTTTAGCTGACGGGCAGGCGTGAAACGCCCGGCACGCTTGAGGCGACGCCGGGGTTCAGAAGGTGGATTACTTGGTGCGGTAGCGCAGGCGAGTGCCGAAGTTGACTGACATCAGGATCTCGTCAGCCGTGAGCTCGGGTGGGAAGTAAGTGCCGGAAATCTGCGCGTGGGCCAGGCTGGCGCCTTCCAGCGAGCAGTCGCGTAAATCCAGGCCGCGCAAGTCGGCAGAGCGAAAATAGGCGTCGGTGAAGTCAACACCTGCGGCGTTCAGATCTCGCAGGTCCAGCCCTCGGAAGTCGCCACCGCGCATGTCGATGGTGCCGTCTTGAGGGCGCTGCTGGTTGAATCCGCGGATGTCATCCTTGTGCAGGAGCGCATAGAGCGGGGTATCAAGAAGCTTGGGCTGACTCACGATAGCGACTCCTGTTAGGTGGTGATGTCATTATAGTGGCTATATTGCCGGGTCGTGCGCCATGTGGGCGACGCGACCAGGAAATATTGCTTACAAGCCCGGGAGGCGCTGGCGAATATGCGCGACCAACGCATCCAGCGTTCCGCTTTCATTGGTTTCCACGCGCTTGCTCAGCAACAGCTCTTGCGCCGTCAACGGCTCACGACTGGCTTGCTGCTCTTGGATAACGCTCAGCGTTGCGTCGGACGGATCGTTTTGATCCGCCTGACGTTGTGCCAGCCAACTGCTGATAACCGCTTGAGGTGCGTTGCAATCGAGGATCAGGAATGGCGCGCCGGTGGCTTCGGCGATCTGGGCTGCCGCATCACGTTGAGCGCGTTTCAAGAAGGTCGCATCCAGCACCACCGGGTAACCGGCGCGCAGTACGGTCTCGGCAATTTCGTTCAAGCGTGTATAGGTGGCAATGCTGGCGTCCTGATTGTAGATGCCGGCCTGTGGCGCGTTTTCGACCTGCTGCTCGCCAAACAGACGCTTGCGCTCCACATCCGAACGCAGGCGTACGGCGCCCAGGGCCTCGACCAGGCGCATGGCTACATGGCTCTTGCCCACCGCTGAAACACCATGGGTGATTGCCAGAAAGCGCGACGGAATGGTGCTGTAGCTTTCCGCCAGGTTGGCGTAGTTGCGGTACTGGCGCAGGGTAGTGGCGCGCTGCACCGGGCTTGCCTCGCTCGGCATACTGAACAGCGCAACCTTTGCACGTACCAGCGCACGGTAGGCTTTATAGAAATTCAGCACTTCCAGGCCTTGATAGTCGCCGGTCAGTTCCAGGTACTGGCTGATGAAGCGGCGCGCCAGAGACTTGAGCCCACGGTCTTCAAGGTCCATGGCGAGGAAGGCGGTATCGGCGTAAACATCGGTAAAGCGGAAAGGCTCGTTGAACTCGATGCAGTCGAAGATCACGACGTGGCCGTCAATCAGGGTGGCGTTGCCCAGGTGGATGTCACCGTGGCATTCGCGAGTGAAACCATCGAGCTTGCGTTGTTCAAGCAGTGGCTTGAGGCGCTCGAAGCTGCTTTCGGCCCAGGCTTGCAGGGCCTCAAGTTGAGTCAGGTCGGCTTTGTCGCTGAGGAACGGGCGAATCTGGTCGAAGTTCTGGCGTACCGGCGCCATGACTTCATCCGGCGTGCCGGCCGGGTGCTCTTGCGGGACCTTGGGGGCAGTGAGGTGAAAGTGCGCAATCTGCCTGGCCATCTCGTCGATGTGGGCGTTGGTCAGTTCGCTGTTGGCTTGCAGGGTGCTGAGCATCTGGCTTTGCGGGAACTGGCGCATTTTCAGTGCGTACTCGATGACCGGGCCGTCGCCGCCCAACTGCGGCGCGTCGGCAGTGCCGGTAATCGGCAACACTTCAAGATACAAATCTTTGGTCAAGCGCTGGTTGAGACGCAGCTCCTCATTGCAGAAGTGGCCACGTTTTTCCAGGTCGGTGAAATCCAGAAATCCGAAGTTCATCGGTTTCTTCAATTTGTAAGCATAGGGACCTGTCAGAACCACCCAGGAAATATGGGTCTCGATGACTTGAAATGCTTCAACCGGATGAGGGTATAAAGCCGGGTTTTGCAGGGCTGCGATCAGGGACTGGCTCACGGGCGATCCTTCAAAGTCTGGGAGAAATCATGGTGGCCATTATGGCTGCTGATGCCAGTCGTGCAAACCGCTGTCCGGCTCATGTTGATCATCAATAAAGTGCGTATAATCCGCCGCCATGACTCGAACCCGATCTCCCCGTTCCCGTAAAAAACCTCCTTCCCGCAGCTTGCGCCCCTGGTTGGGCTGGGCGCTCAAGCTGGGCCTGGTTGGCCTTGTGGTGGTCGCCGGCTTTGCGGTGTACCTCGATGCCGTGGTGCAGGAAAAATTCTCCGGCAAGCGCTGGACGATTCCGGCCAAGGTGTATGCACGCCCGCTGGAACTGTTCTCCGGCCAGAAGCTGAGCAAGGAAGACTTCCTTACCGAGCTCGACGCACTGGGCTATCGCCGCGAACCTGTGAGTAATGGCCCCGGCGCCGCAGCCGTCAGCGGCAACACCGTCGACCTGAATACCCGTGGGTTCCAGTTCTACGAAGGCCTGGAAAAAGCCCAGCCGGTACGCGTGCGTTTCTCCGGCGACTATGTGGCTGAATTGTCCTCGCTCAATGGCTCCAAGCTGCCGGTAGTGCGCCTGGAACCGTTGATGATTGGCGGTATTTATCCGAAAAACCTTGAAGATCGCATCCTGATCAAGCTTGATCAGGTACCGCCTTATTTGCTGGAAACCCTTGTGGCGGTCGAAGACCGCGATTTCTACAGCCATTGGGGCGTTTCGCCGAAGTCGATTGCCCGCGCTGTCTGGGTCAACACCTCCGGTGGCAAGATGACCCAGGGCGGCAGTACGCTCACGCAACAATTGGTCAAGAACTTCTACCTGACCAACGAGCGCAGTCTCACCCGTAAACTCACCGAAGCCATGATGGCGATGTTGCTGGAGCTGCATTACAGCAAGCAGGAAATCCTTGAGGCGTACCTCAACGAGGTCTTCGTCGGTCAGGATGGCCAGCGCGCGGTGCACGGTTTCGGTTTGGCCAGCCAGTTCTTCTTTGGGCAACCGTTATCCGAGTTGAAGTTGCATCAGGTCGCGCTGCTGGTGGGCATGGTCAAGGGGCCGTCCTATTACAATCCGCGTCGCAACCCGGAGCGTGCGCTCGAACGTCGCAACCTGGTACTCGATGTATTGGAGCAGCAGGGTGTCGCCACGGCTGAGCAAGTGGCCGCCGCGAAGAAAATGCCGTTGGGTGTGACCACTCGCGGCAAGTTGGCTGATAGCTCGTTCCCCGGCTTTATCGATCTGGTCAAGCGCCAGTTACGTGAAGACTACCGCGACGAAGACTTGACCGAAGAGGGCTTGCGGATTTTCACCAGCTTCGACCCGATCCTGCAGATGAAGGCCGAGGCGTCCGTCAACGACACCTTCAAACGCCTGACCGGCCGTAAAGGCTCGGATGAAGTCGAAGCCGCCATGGTCGTGACCAACCCGGAAACCGGTGAAGTCCAGGCCATGATCGGCAGCCGCCAGGCCAGTTTCGCCGGCTTCAACCGCGCACTGGACGCCGTGCGGCCGATTGGCTCGCTGGTCAAGCCTGCGGTCTACTTGAGTGCGTTGGAAAAACCCAGCAAGTACACGCTGACCAGTTGGCTGTCGGATGACCCGTTGTCGGTCAAAGGCGCGAATGGCCAGGTATGGACGCCGAAGAACTTCGATCGCCGTTCCCACGGCACGGTGTTCCTGTATCAGGGGCTGGCGCATTCCTACAATATTTCCACCTCGCGCCTGGGGCTTGAGGTCGGTGTGCCAAATGTCCTGAAAACCATTGCGCGACTGGGGGTGGAGCGTGAGTTCCCTGCATTCCCGTCCATGCTTCTGGGCGCTGCGGCCATGACCCCGATGGAAGTGGCGACCATGTACCAGACCCTCGCCAACGGTGGCTTCAATACACCGATGCGCGGGATCCGCAGTGTGCTGACCGCCGAAGGCGAACCGCTCAAGCGCTACCCGTTCCAGATCCAGCAGCGTTTTGACGCGGGCTCTATCTACCTGATCCAGAACGCCATGCAGCGTGTGATGCGTGAGGGTACAGGGCGCTCGGTGTACAGCGTGCTGCCGTCGAACCTGACGCTGGCGGGCAAGACCGGTACCAGTAACGACTCGCGTGACAGCTGGTTTGCGGGTTTCGGCCAGGATGTATTGGCCGTGGTGTGGCTGGGGCGTGACGATAACGGCAAGACGCCGTTTACCGGTGCGACCGGCGCACTGCAGGTATGGACCAGTTTCATGCGCAAGGCTGACCCGTTGCCGCTCAACATGCCCCAGCCGGACAATATCGTGCAGGCCTGGATTGATCCGCACACCGGCCAGGGCTCTGATGCCAACTGTCCGGGGGCGGTGCAGATGCCGTATATTCGCGGCAGCGAACCACCACCCGGCCCTGCGTGCGGTGGCAGTGCCCCTGCTGACGCGGATTCGGTGATGGATTGGGTCAAGGGCTGGATGAATTAAGCAAAGAGGGTTTCAAGTGAACAAGTTGTGGATTCCAGCAATTACGGCTCTGGCTTTGCTCGGCGGTTGCTCCAGCGTGCAGCGCGGCTCCATCCCTGTGGTGGACTCAAGCACGTCCGTCTCCAATAACGACCGCATTTCGGCCAATGGCGGCTTCCGCCAGACCGTGGTCAAGCGGCCTGCCCAAGCTGCAACCCAGGCAATTCCCCAGGACTCCGGCGTCGTGGTGATGGTGCCCGGCAGTGGTGCTGCAACCTCGGCGCCTATCAGTGCCGAGCCATGGACCCCAGGCCCGAGCACTTCCGGGCCGGTTAACGCCACGCCGATTCAAACCGCGCCGGTCAACCAGGGCACCTACAACATGCCTTCGACGCTGAGCGGTATTCCGTCATCGTCCAATGCGGGCGGGTTGTCGGCTGACGAACAACTCGATGGCCCGGTGCTGGCGCTGCTCACCACCGCTCAGCAGCAGCAGGCGGGTGGCGATTTGAATGGCGCCTCGTCGAGCCTTGAACGTGCCCAGCGCGTGGCGCCGCGTGAGCCACAAGTGCTGTATCGCCTGGCCCAGGTGCGCATGGCCCAGGGCGATGCGCCCCAGGCCGAGCAATTCGCTCGCCGTGGCCTGAGCCTGGCCAATGGCCGTCCAGACCTGCAAGCCAGCCTTTGGGCCTTGATCGGTGATGCGCGTGCCGCCCAGGGCGATGCAGCGGGTGCCGCCCAGTCGCGACAGAAAGCCAAGGTCAGCCTCTGATGGATGCACGTTTCCCAGCGATTGCCGAACAGCTATTGCTGATCGAGCGAGAACTGCGCGTGCAGGGCTGGTGGGATGAAGAGTCCCCCGGTGCTGAAGCGCTCAGCAGTGTCGAACCCTTTTCAGTCGATACCCTGGACTTCCACCAGTGGCTGCAATGGATCTTCCTGGTACGCATGAAGCAGATCCTTGAACAGGACCTGCCCTTGCCGAATGCATCGGGGATCCTGGAAATGGCCGAGATGGTCTATGCCGACCGACCGTTACAGAGCCTCGGCTTGCGTAACGCGCTGAAAAAGTTCGATCAATTGATCGTCGACGCTCGTTAATTGCCTGACTGCCGGGTTTTTCGGCAGTCTTGCGCACATTTCTACCGCTTGACGACATTCAGGCGAGTTTTATCCCTCCTCAAAGCCCTTTCTTCTACGTTCTCATGCGCTTAGTTGGAAAAAAGCGCAATTATTGCTTGACTTGAAGGGCCTGAAACAGAAGAATCCAAAGTCCGCTGTATCGGGACTGCCAGAAGCAGGCCCGCTCAGCAGATCATGAGGCGCACACCCGCGCCGACCTGTAACACCCGCAACGCGTTACCTCGCGCTGGGTGGGAAAAGCCCGCAACACTTGGGACGATCCCAATACTTGCTCAGTCAGTGCTGACGTAGTCGGCGACCACCGTCGCTCATGCTCTGTTGAGAAGTAAACCTATTAAGACCCGTCGGTTTTTAACGGACGGTATTCTGGCGTTTTAGAGGTGAACAACGTGGAGCTTTTATCTGGCGGTGAGATGCTCGTCCGCTTTTTGCGTGACGAAGGCGTCGACTATATCTACGGGTACCCAGGTGGTGCTCTGCTGCATGTCTACGACGCACTGTTCAAGGAACCGGCTGTTACCCACATCCTGGTTCGCCACGAACAGGCCGCGACCCATATGGCTGACGGTTACGCCCGTGCCACCGGTAAAGCCGGTGTGGTACTGGTAACGTCTGGCCCAGGCGCAACCAATGCCATTACCGGTATTGCGACTGCGTATATGGACTCCATCCCGATGGTGATCATTTCTGGCCAGGTGCCAAGCACCATGGTCGGCACTGACGCTTTCCAGGAAACCGACATGATCGGTATTTCCCGCCCGATCGTGAAACACAGCTTCATGATCAAGCACGCGTCGGAAATCCCGGAAGTCATGAAAAAGGCGTTCTACCTCGCACAGTCCGGTCGCCCGGGCCCTGTGGTGGTCGATATCCCGAAAGACATGACCAACCCGGCCGAAAAATTCGAATACATCTTCCCCAAGAAAGCCAAGCTGCGTTCCTACAGCCCGGCCGTCCGCGGGCACTCGGGGCAAATCCGCAAGGCGGCAGAAATGCTCCTGGCGGCCAAGCGCCCCGTGTTGTACTCCGGCGGTGGCGTGATTCTGGGCGGCGGTTCCGCTCCGCTGACCGAACTGGCCAAGCTGCTCAACCTGCCGGTGACCAACACCCTGATGGGCCTCGGCGCATTCCCCGGTACGGACCGCCAGTTCGTCGGTATGCTCGGTATGCACGGCAGCTACACCGCCAACCTGACCATGCACCACGCTGACGTGATCCTGGCCGTGGGCGCGCGGTTCGATGACCGTGTGATCAATGGTGCGAGCAAATTTTGCCCGAATGCCAAGATCATCCATATCGACATCGACCCGGCGTCCATCTCCAAGACCATCAAGGCCGATGTGCCGATCGTGGGGCCGGTGGAGAGTGTGTTGACCGAAATGGTCGCAGCGCTCAAGGACATCGGCGAGGCGCCGAACAAGGAATCCGTTGCCAGCTGGTGGAAGCAGATTGACGAATGGCGTGGTGATCGCGGCCTGTTCCCTTATGACAAGGGCGACGGCAGCATCATCAAGCCACAAACCGTGATCGAAACCCTGTGCGAAGTGACCAAGGGCGACGCCTTTGTAACCTCCGACGTGGGCCAGCACCAGATGTTCGCGGCGCAGTACTACAAGTTCGACAAGCCTAACCGCTGGATCAACTCCGGTGGCCTGGGCACGATGGGCTTTGGTTTCCCTGCGGCCATGGGTGTGAAACTGAGCTTCCCGGATGCCGACGTTGCCTGCGTCACCGGCGAAGGCAGCATCCAGATGAACATCCAGGAGCTGTCGACGTGCCTGCAATACGGTCTTCCAGTGAAGATCGTCTGCTTGAACAACGGCGTGCTCGGCATGGTTCGTCAATGGCAGGACATGAGCTACGGTAGCCGTCACTCCCATTCCTACATGGAATCGTTGCCGGATTTCATCAAGTTGGTTGAAGCCTATGGCCACGTCGGCATTCGCATCACTGATTTGAAAGATCTGAAGCCGAAGATGGAAGAAGCGTTCGCCATGAAAGACCGCCTGGTGTTCATCGATATTCAGGTCGATACCAGCGAGCACGTCTATCCGATGCAAATCAAAGACGGCTCCATGCGCGACATGTGGCTGAACAAGACGGAGCGTACTTAATCATGCGGCATATTATCTCCCTGCTTCTGGAGAACGAGCCCGGCGCCTTGTCCCGTGTTGTCGGCCTGTTTTCGCAACGCAACTACAACATCGAAAGCCTGACCGTGGCGCCGACCGAAGACCCGACCCTGTCGCGCCTGACGTTGACCACTGTTGGTCACGATGAGGTGATCGAGCAGATCACCAAGAACCTCAACAAGCTGATCGAAGTGGTCAAGCTGGTCGACCTGTCGGAAAGCGCCCACATCGAGCGCGAACTGATGCTGGTCAAGGTCAAGGCCACGGGTGCCCAGCGTGCCGAGATCAAGCGCACTACCGATATTTATCGCGGGCAGATCGTCGATGTGAGCGCCAGCGTTTATACCGTTCAACTGACCGGTACAAGCGACAAGCTGGACAGCTTCATCCAGTCGATCGGGACGGCCTCGATTCTGGAAACCGTACGCAGTGGTGTCACCGGGATTGCCCGTGGCGACAAAGTACTCAGCATCTAACCCAAATTAGCGAATGGCCTTACGGCCTGGATATATAGAGGAACCTCATGAAAGTTTATTACGATAAAGATTGTGACCTGTCGATCATCCAGGGCAAGAAAGTCGCCATCATCGGCTACGGTTCCCAGGGCCACGCACAAGCGTGCAACCTGAAAGATTCCGGCGTGGACGTCACCGTTGGCCTGCGCAAAGGTTCGGCTACTGTTGCCAAGGCTGAAGCCCACGGCCTGAAAGTGACCGACGTTGCTTCCGCCGTAGCGGCTGCCGACCTGGTCATGATCCTGACCCCGGACGAGTTCCAGTCCTCGCTGTACAAGAACGAAATCGAGCCGAACATCAAGAAGGGCGCTACCCTGGCCTTCTCCCACGGTTTCGCGATTCACTACAACCAGGTTGTGCCGCGCGCTGACCTCGACGTGATCATGATCGCGCCGAAAGCGCCGGGCCACACCGTGCGTTCCGAGTTCGTCAAAGGCGGTGGTATCCCTGACCTGATCGCGATCTACCAGGACGCGTCGGGCAACGCCAAGAACGTTGCACTGTCCTACGCTGCTGGCGTCGGTGGCGGTCGTACCGGCATCATCGAAACCACGTTCAAGGACGAGACTGAAACCGACCTGTTCGGCGAGCAAGCCGTTCTGTGCGGTGGTACCGTTGAGCTGGTCAAGGCCGGTTTCGAAACCTTGGTTGAAGCTGGCTATGCGCCGGAAATGGCCTACTTCGAATGCCTGCACGAACTGAAGCTGATCGTTGACCTCATGTACGAAGGCGGTATCGCCAACATGAACTACTCGATCTCCAACAACGCCGAGTACGGCGAGTACGTGACCGGTCCGGAAGTGATCAACGCCGAGTCCCGCCAGGCCATGCGCAACGCCCTGAAACGTATTCAGGACGGCGAATACGCCAAAATGTTCATCAGCGAAGGCGCTACCGGCTACCCTTCGATGACCGCCAAGCGCCGTAACAACGCCGCTCACGGTATCGAAGTCATCGGCGAGCAACTGCGCTCCATGATGCCGTGGATCGGTGCCAACAAGATCGTTGACAAAGCCAAGAACTAAGTCGTACGCATCAAGGGAAAACGCGGCTTAGGCCGCGTTTTTTCGTTTGAGGGGTCGGTTCTGGTATAAAGCTGCATCGTTTGCGGGCGAACACTCGCCGCAAGTATCTGTCGAATTTTTTCACACCGTTGCAAGGTAAAGTCCATGAGCGAACGTCCCGAAGAGCCAAATCAGGCTTCCGACGCCGAAAGCATGCTGCCGATCGATGAACATGTCGAAGAAGGGCATGACGCCGAAGGCCGCAAGGTCCGGCATCGTGGCATCTATCTGCTGCCCAACCTGTTTACCACGGCAAACCTGTTTGCCGGCTTCTATTCCATCATCAATTCCATGAGCGCCCAGAGTGCGCTGGCGGCCGGTGATGCCGCGAGTGCCAGCAAATACTTCGGTTTTGCCGCCATTGCAATTTTCGTGGCCATGGTGCTCGACGGCCTGGATGGTCGCGTGGCGCGTATGACCAACACCCAAAGTGCCTTCGGTGCCGAGTACGACTCGCTGTCGGACATGGTTGCCTTTGGTGTCGCCCCTGCGCTGCTGGCTTTTGCCTGGGCATTGGGTGACATGGGCAAGGTCGGCTGGATGGTTGCCTTCATCTATGTCGCCGGTGCCGCGTTGCGGCTGGCACGTTTCAATACGCAGGTGGGCACTGCCGACAAGCGTTACTTCATCGGGCTTGCCAGCCCGGCAGCCGCCGGCGTCGTGGCGGGTATCGTCTGGGCGTTCAGTGATTACGGTATCCAGGGGTCGAAGATGTCGTTCCTGGTAGCGTTGATGGTTGCGGCGGCCGGGATGCTGATGGTCAGCAATATCAAGTACAACAGCTTCAAGGAGCTGGACCTCAAAGGGCGCGTGCCTTTCGTGGCGATCCTTGTGGTGGTGCTTGTGTTTGCTGTGGTGTTCAGTGATCCGCCGCGGATTCTGCTGCTGGCGTTCCTGGTTTATGCCGCTTCTGGTCCGATTCAGTATTTGCTGCATCTGCGCCGGGACAAAACATTGCCTTAATGTAATTTCCCCCATACTCCGCAGTCTATTGGTGCATCAGTTCTCCAATGCTGCGGAGTTGCCATGTTAATCAAACTACCCAAAGCGTCCGATTGCCATGAATCGGATGTCACGCCTGAATCCCTCTATTTCTCTCGTCGCAGTTTGCTCGGTGGTGCGCTGGCCGGTATTGCCGCCAGTAGCTTGCCGCGTTGGGCCCGTGCGGGCGATGCGGCGCGTTATGCCGATGTCGAAGCGGGCAGGGCGCCCAACTGGTTTGCCGAGAAGCTTCCTGGTACGAAATGGCAGGCGGTGACGGTCAAGGACGAGGCGATCACGCCGTTCAAGGATGCAACCCACTACAACAACTTTTATGAGTTCGGTACCGACAAGGGCGACCCGGCGGCGAATGCAGGTTCGCTCAAGACCGAGCCGTGGAGTGTTGTGATCGATGGTGAGGTGGCCAAGCCTGGGCGTTATGCCTTGGAAGACTTCATGAAACCCTATGAGCTGGAAGAACGGATCTATCGATTGCGCTGCGTTGAAGCCTGGTCGATGGTGATTCCGTGGATCGGTTTCCCGATCTCGGCCTTGCTCAAGCAGGTTGAACCTACCTCCAAAGCGAAGTACATCCGTTTTGAAACCCTCCAGGACCCGAAGAGCATGCCTGGGCAGCGCTCCAGTTTCGGCTTGATTGACTGGCCTTATGTAGAAGGGCTGCGTCTGGACGAAGCGATGAACCCGCTGGCGATTCTCGCCGTAGGTATGTATGGGCGCGAGCTGCCTAATCAGAATGGTGCGCCGTTGCGCTTGGTGGTGCCGTGGAAGTACGGCTTCAAAAGTGTCAAATCCATCGTGCGGATCAGCCTTGTCAGCGAGCAGCCGAAAACCACCTGGCAGAGCATTGCGGCTGATGAGTATGGGTTCTACGCAAATGTGAACCCTACGGTCGATCATCCGCGGTGGACCCAGGCGCGGGAGCGACGTCTACCCAGTGGCCTGTTCAGCCCGAACGTGCGCGATACGCAGATGTTCAATGGCTACGCGGATGAGGTCGCGTCTTTATATACAGGTCTCGATCTGCGGAAGAACTACTGATGCGCTTTCAAATCTGGCGCATTGGAGTCTTTACAGCTGCGGCGGTTTGGCCATTGCTCTGGTTATATGAAGCATGGAGTTTCGCCCTGGGGCCTGATCCGGGCAAAGTGCTGGTTGATCGCCTGGGGCTGGGTACGTTGATCCTGCTGCTGATCACGCTTGGGATGACGCCGCTGCAGAAGTTGAGCGGTTGGGCAGGATGGATCGCGGTACGCCGGCAGTTGGGGCTGTGGTGCTTCGCCTATGTAGTACTGCATTTGGCGGCATACTGCGTGTTCGTCCTTGGGCTCGATTGGTCGCAGCTCGGCGTAGAACTGCGCAAGCGGCCCTACATAATTGTGGGGGCGCTGGGGTTTATGGCTCTATTGGTGCTGGCTGCCACATCCAACCGCTATAGCCAGCGTCGGTTGGGTAGCCGCTGGAAGAAGTTGCATCGCTTGACCTATGTGATCCTGGGCCTGGGTTTGCTGCACATGCTCTGGATAGTTCGGGCTGATCTGAAGGAGTGGGCTGTTTACGCTTCCATTGGTGCGCTGCTTCTTCTATTGCGGGTGCCACCGGTGATGCGCCGAATCCCTCGCCTTATTGCTAAAAAGACCCCTCCTGCCACAAAAGTGTAATTAACCCTTGACGGCAGATTCTGGAAGCCTATAATTCGCCCCACTTCCGGCGCAGTCGAAACGGAAAACTCCTTGGTAAACAATGAGTTACGTGGTTTTCGATAGCAAGTTGCTTCAGTTCATCGAAGCCAAAAGGAAGTTGAAAAAGAGGTGTTGACAGCAGCGTGTAACGCTGTAGAATTCGCCTCCCGCTTCGGAGAGATCTTAAGCGCAAGTGGTTGAAGTTGTTGAAGAAATCTTCGAAAGCTTCTGAAAATAATCACTTGACAGCAAATGAGGCTGCTGTAGAATGCGCGCCTCGGTTGAGACGAAAGATCTTAACCAACCGCTCTTTAACAACTGAATCAAGCAATTCGTGTGGGTGCTTGTGGAGTCAGACTGATAGTCAACAAGATTATCAGCATCACAAGTTACTCCGCGAGAAATCAAAGATGTAACCAACGATTGCTGAGCCAAGTTTAGGGTTTCTTAAAAACCCAAAGATGTTTGAACTGAAGAGTTTGATCATGGCTCAGATTGAACGCTGGCGGCAGGCCTAACACATGCAAGTCGAGCGGTAGAGAGAAGCTTGCTTCTCTTGAGAGCGGCGGACGGGTGAGTAATGCCTAGGAATCTGCCTGGTAGTGGGGGATAACGTTCGGAAACGGACGCTAATACCGCATACGTCCTACGGGAGAAAGCAGGGGACCTTCGGGCCTTGCGCTATCAGATGAGCCTAGGTCGGATTAGCTAGTTGGTGGGGTAATGGCTCACCAAGGCGACGATCCGTAACTGGTCTGAGAGGATGATCAGTCACACTGGAACTGAGACACGGTCCAGACTCCTACGGGAGGCAGCAGTGGGGAATATTGGACAATGGGCGAAAGCCTGATCCAGCCATGCCGCGTGTGTGAAGAAGGTCTTCGGATTGTAAAGCACTTTAAGTTGGGAGGAAGGGTTGTAGATTAATACTCTGCAATTTTGACGTTACCGACAGAATAAGCACCGGCTAACTCTGTGCCAGCAGCCGCGGTAATACAGAGGGTGCAAGCGTTAATCGGAATTACTGGGCGTAAAGCGCGCGTAGGTGGTTTGTTAAGTTGGATGTGAAATCCCCGGGCTCAACCTGGGAACTGCATTCAAAACTGACTGACTAGAGTATGGTAGAGGGTGGTGGAATTTCCTGTGTAGCGGTGAAATGCGTAGATATAGGAAGGAACACCAGTGGCGAAGGCGACCACCTGGACTAATACTGACACTGAGGTGCGAAAGCGTGGGGAGCAAACAGGATTAGATACCCTGGTAGTCCACGCCGTAAACGATGTCAACTAGCCGTTGGAAGCCTTGAGCTTTTAGTGGCGCAGCTAACGCATTAAGTTGACCGCCTGGGGAGTACGGCCGCAAGGTTAAAACTCAAATGAATTGACGGGGGCCCGCACAAGCGGTGGAGCATGTGGTTTAATTCGAAGCAACGCGAAGAACCTTACCAGGCCTTGACATCCAATGAACTTTCTAGAGATAGATTGGTGCCTTCGGGAACATTGAGACAGGTGCTGCATGGCTGTCGTCAGCTCGTGTCGTGAGATGTTGGGTTAAGTCCCGTAACGAGCGCAACCCTTGTCCTTAGTTACCAGCACGTCATGGTGGGCACTCTAAGGAGACTGCCGGTGACAAACCGGAGGAAGGTGGGGATGACGTCAAGTCATCATGGCCCTTACGGCCTGGGCTACACACGTGCTACAATGGTCGGTACAGAGGGTTGCCAAGCCGCGAGGTGGAGCTAATCCCACAAAACCGATCGTAGTCCGGATCGCAGTCTGCAACTCGACTGCGTGAAGTCGGAATCGCTAGTAATCGCGAATCAGAATGTCGCGGTGAATACGTTCCCGGGCCTTGTACACACCGCCCGTCACACCATGGGAGTGGGTTGCACCAGAAGTAGCTAGTCTAACCTTCGGGAGGACGGTTACCACGGTGTGATTCATGACTGGGGTGAAGTCGTAACAAGGTAGCCGTAGGGGAACCTGCGGCTGGATCACCTCCTTAATCGACGACATCAGCTGCTCCATAAGTTCCCACACGAATTGCTTGATTCATTGAAGAAGACGAAAGAAGCAGCCCGAAATTGGGTCTGTAGCTCAGTTGGTTAGAGCGCACCCCTGATAAGGGTGAGGTCGGCAGTTCGAATCTGCCCAGACCCACCAATTTTGTGTGGGAAACGCCTGTAGAAATACGGGGCCATAGCTCAGCTGGGAGAGCGCCTGCCTTGCACGCAGGAGGTCAACGGTTCGATCCCGTTTGGCTCCACCACTACTGCTTCTGTTTGTATAAAGCTTAGAAATGAGCATTCCATCGTTGTGATGGTGAATGTTGATTTCTAGTCTTTGACTAGTTCGTTCTTTAAAAATTTGGGTATGTGATAGAAAGATAGACTGAACGTTACTTTCACTGGTAACGGATCAGGCTAAGGTAAAATTTGTGAGTTCTCTTAATCGAGAAATTCGAATTTTCGGCGAATGTTGTCTTCACAGTATAACCAGATTGCTTGGGGTTATATGGTCAAGTGAAGAAGCGCATACGGTGGATGCCTTGGCAGTCAGAGGCGATGAAAGACGTGGTAGCCTGCGAAAAGCTTCGGGGAGTCGGCAAACAGACTTTGATCCGGAGATGTCTGAATGGGGGAACCCAGCCATCATAAGATGGTTATCTTGTACTGAATACATAGGTGCAAGAGGCGAACCAGGGGAACTGAAACATCTAAGTACCCTGAGGAAAAGAAATCAACCGAGATTCCCTTAGTAGTGGCGAGCGAACGGGGACTAGCCCTTAAGTGGCTTTGAGATTAGCGGAACGCTCTGGAAAGTGCGGCCATAGTGGGTGATAGCCCTGTACGCGAAAATCTCTTAGTCATGAAATCGAGTAGGACGGAGCACGAGAAACTTTGTCTGAATATGGGGGGACCATCCTCCAAGGCTAAATACTACTGACTGACCGATAGTGAACTAGTACCGTGAGGGAAAGGCGAAAAGAACCCCGGAGAGGGGAGTGAAATAGATCCTGAAACCGTATGCGTACAAGCAGTGGGAGCCCACTTTGTTGGGTGACTGCGTACCTTTTGTATAATGGGTCAGCGACTTATTTTCAGTGGCGAGCTTAACCGAATAGGGGAGGCGTAGCGAAAGCGAGTCTTAATAGGGCGTCTAGTCGCTGGGAATAGACCCGAAACCGGGCGATCTATCCATGGGCAGGTTGAAGGTTGGGTAACACTAACTGGAGGACCGAACCGACTACCGTTGAAAAGTTAGCGGATGACCTGTGGATCGGAGTGAAAGGCTAATCAAGCTCGGAGATAGCTGGTTCTCCTCGAAAGCTATTTAGGTAGCGCCTCATGTATCACTGTAGGGGGTAGAGCACTGTTTCGGCTAGGGGGTCATCCCGACTTACCAAACCGATGCAAACTCCGAATACCTACAAGTGCCGAGCATGGGAGACACACGGCGGGTGCTAACGTCCGTCGTGAAAAGGGAAACAACCCAGACCGTCAGCTAAGGTCCCAAAGTTATGGTTAAGTGGGAAACGATGTGGGAAGGCTTAGACAGCTAGGAGGTTGGCTTAGAAGCAGCCACCCTTTAAAGAAAGCGTAATAGCTCACTAGTCGAGTCGGCCTGCGCGGAAGATGTAACGGGGCTCAAACCATACACCGAAGCTACGGGTATCACGTAAGTGATGCGGTAGAGGAGCGTTCTGTAAGCCTGTGAAGGTGAGTTGAGAAGCTTGCTGGAGGTATCAGAAGTGCGAATGCTGACATGAGTAACGACAATGGGTGTGAAAAACACCCACGCCGAAAGACCAAGGTTTCCTGCGCAACGTTAATCGACGCAGGGTTAGTCGGTCCCTAAGGCGAGGCTGAAAAGCGTAGTCGATGGAAAACAGGTTAATATTCCTGTACTTCTGGTTATTGCGATGGAGGGACGGAGAAGGCTAGGCCAGCTTGGCGTTGGTTGTCCAAGTTTAAGGTGGTAGGCTGGAATCTTAGGTAAATCCGGGATTCTAAGGCCGAGAGCTGATGACGAGTTAACTTTTAGTTAACGAAGTGGTTGATGCCATGCTTCCAAGAAAAGCTTCTAAGCTTCAGGTAACCAGGAACCGTACCCCAAACCGACACAGGTGGTTGGGTAGAGAATACCAAGGCGCTTGAGAGAACTCGGGTGAAGGAACTAGGCAAAATGGCACCGTAACTTCGGGAGAAGGTGCGCCGGTGAGGGTGAAGGACTTGCTCCGTAAGCTCATGCCGGTCGAAGATACCAGGCCGCTGCGACTGTTTATTAAAAACACAGCACTCTGCAAACACGAAAGTGGACGTATAGGGTGTGACGCCTGCCCGGTGCCGGAAGGTTAATTGATGGGGTTAGCTAACGCGAAGCTCTTGATCGAAGCCCCGGTAAACGGCGGCCGTAACTATAACGGTCCTAAGGTAGCGAAATTCCTTGTCGGGTAAGTTCCGACCTGCACGAATGGCGTAACGATGGCGGCGCTGTCTCCACCCGAGACTCAGTGAAATTGAAATCGCTGTGAAGATGCAGTGTATCCGCGGCTAGACGGAAAGACCCCGTGAACCTTTACTATAGCTTTGCACTGGACTTTGAATTTGCTTGTGTAGGATAGGTGGGAGGCTTTGAAGCGTGGACGCCAGTCTGCGTGGAGCCAACCTTGAAATACCACCCTGGCAACTTTGAGGTTCTAACTCAGGTCCGTTATCCGGATCGAGGACAGTGTATGGTGGGTAGTTTGACTGGGGCGGTCTCCTCCTAAAGAGTAACGGAGGAGTACGAAGGTGCGCTCAGACCGGTCGGAAATCGGTCGTAGAGTATAAAGGCAAAAGCGCGCTTGACTGCGAGACAGACACGTCGAGCAGGTACGAAAGTAGGTCTTAGTGATCCGGTGGTTCTGTATGGAAGGGCCATCGCTCAACGGATAAAAGGTACTCCGGGGATAACAGGCTGATACCGCCCAAGAGTTCATATCGACGGCGGTGTTTGGCACCTCGATGTCGGCTCATCACATCCTGGGGCTGAAGCCGGTCCCAAGGGTATGGCTGTTCGCCATTTAAAGTGGTACGCGAGCTGGGTTTAGAACGTCGTGAGACAGTTCGGTCCCTATCTGCCGTGGACGTTTGAGATTTGAGAGGGGCTGCTCCTAGTACGAGAGGACCGGAGTGGACGAACCTCTGGTGTTCCGGTTGTCACGCCAGTGGCATTGCCGGGTAGCTATGTTCGGAATAGATAACCGCTGAAAGCATCTAAGCGGGAAACTAGCCTCAAGATGAGATCTCACTGGAACCTTGAGTTCCCTGAAGGGCCGTCGAAGACTACGACGTTGATAGGTTGGGTGTGTAAGCGCTGTGAGGCGTTGAGCTAACCAATACTAATTGCCCGTGAGGCTTGACCATATAACACCCAAGCAATTTGTTTCTCGAAAGAGCATCAGATTGCGGTGTGTGAAGACGAAGATGAACCGAAAGTTCGACGCTCACAAAACACCGAAAGTTGTCACATACCCAATTTGCTGAAGCGAGACCAACTGGTCGCGACTCAGTACCCGAATTTCTTGACGACCATAGAGCATTGGAACCACCTGATCCCATCCCGAACTCAGCAGTGAAACGATGCATCGCCGATGGTAGTGTGGGGTTTCCCCATGTGAGAGTAGGTCATCGTCAAGATTAAATTCCAGAACCCCTGTTTGCTAACGCAAACAGGGGTTTTGTTTTGGGCGGTCGAAAAGTGTCCACTCTATCCGCGCACGCCTGTCAGGCTGTGTCCGCCCCATGCACCACAGTGCTAAAGTCCACCCCTCGATTTTGCTTTTCCCAAGGAAGCCGTTATGCCGGACGCAACGTCCCTCAGCCCTGGATTCATGGTGGTTCACGGTAACCGCCTGGACGAACTGCGCAGCCTGGTGGTCAGCTGGATGCGCCGTTATCCACTGGCACCTTTGGAAAACGAAATCGCGTTGGTACAAAGCAACGGCATCGCCCAATGGCTCAAGCTGGCCTTGGCTGAAGATCCGCAAGAAGATGATATGGGCGGCTGCGGCATTGCCGCAGCAATCGACGTGCAACTGCCTGGCAGCTTTATGTGGCAGCTCTACCGCATGGTCCTGGGCCGTGATGAAATTCCACCCAAGTCCCTGCTCGATAAAGCCCCGCTGACCTGGCGTCTTATGCGCCTGTTACCCGAACTGATTGGCCAGCCGCATTTTGAGCCCCTACAGCGCTTCCTGACTCAAGACACCGACCTGCGCAAACGCTACCAACTTGCCGAGCGCTTGGCCGATTTGTTCGACCAATACCAGGTCTACCGCGCTGATTGGCTGGAAGACTGGGCCGCAGGTCGGCACCAACTGCGCAATGGTCGAGGCGAATCCAAGCCCCTCAACCCTGCCAACTGCTGGCAAGCCGAGTTATGGCGTGCGCTGCTGCTGGATGTAGGAGAGGAGGGCATGGCTGAAAGCCGAGCCGGCGTTCACCAGCGCTTCATCGAGCGCATCAACAGCCTTGAGCAAGCGCCGCCCGGCTTGCCTTCCCGGGTGATTGTGTTCGGCATTTCATCACTGCCGGCTCAAGCACTTGAAGCCCTCGCTGGTCTGGCCCGTTTCAGCCAGGTCCTGCTCTGTGTGCATAACCCTTGCCGCCATCATTGGTCCGACATCGTCGCCGACAAGGATTTACTGCGTAACGAATACAAGCGCCAGGCGCGCAAAGCCGGTATGCCGGTCACTATCGATCCCCAAACCCTGCACCAGCACGCCCATCCGCTACTGGCAGCCTGGGGCAAGCAGGGCCGTGATTACATCAGTTTGTTGGACAGCTACGATGACCCCAACAGCTACCGCGCCGCATTTCGCGATGGGCGCATCGATCTGTTCAGCGACAGCGAACCCAACACGCTGCTCAACCAGCTCCAGGACGATATCCTCGAACTGCGCCCGCTGAATGAAACCCGCAAACTGTGGCCCGCTGTTGATCTGGAGCATGATACGTCCATCCGGTTCCACATCGCCCACAGCGCCCAGCGCGAAGTGGAAATCCTCCACGACCAATTGCTCCAACGCTTCAGCGCCGATCCAACGTTGCGCCCTCGGGACATCATCGTCATGGTTCCCGACGTCGACAGCTACGCGCCGCACATCCGCGCGGTCTTCGGCCAGCTTGAGCGAAATGACCCACGCTTCATCCCCTATACCCTGACAGACCAAGGCCAACGCGGCCGCGATCCTCTACTGATCGCCGTCGAACATCTGCTCAAGCTTCCCGACAGTCGTTTCCCCGTCAGTGAAATCCTCGACCTGCTCGACGTTCCCGCCCTGCGTGAGCGTTTTGCTATCAAAGAGCGCGACCTGCCTACCCTGCATCGTTGGATCGAAGGCGCCGGTATCCGCTGGGGGCTGAACGCCGAACAACGTGTCGGTTTGGGTCTACCCACAGATCTGGAACAAAACAGCTGGCGATTCGGCCTGCGCCGTATGTTGCTGGGCTATGCAGTCGGCACTGGCATGGCCTGTGAAGGCATTGAGCCCTACGACGAAATCGGCGGCCTCGATGCGGCATTGATCGGCCCGCTGGTCGCCCTGCTCGATGCCTTGAATGATGCCCATCAGGCGTTATCACAACCGGCTGCTCCCCTGGTGTGGGGCGAGCGATTGCAACGCTTGATGCAGCTGTTCTTCCTGCCCAGCAGCGAACACGATGACTACCTCTTGGGCCAGCTTGAGCAACTGAGAGAGACCTGGCTGGAAACCTGCGAATCCGTTGGCTTGCAGGACGAGTTACCGCTTACGGTCGTCCGTGAGGCTTGGCTGGCCGGATTGGATCAGGGCCGCCTGTCCCAGCGCTTTCTCGCCGGAGCTGTCAATTTTTGTACTCTGATGCCCATGCGTGCGATCCCGTTCAGACTGGTCTGCCTGCTCGGCATGAACGACGGCGACTATCCACGAGCACAACCGCCGCTGGACTTCGACCTGATGGGCAGCGACTACCGTCCCGGTGACCGTTCGCGCCGCGAAGACGACCGCTACCTATTACTCGAAGCGCTGCTCTCGGCCCGCGACCAGTTGTATATCAGCTGGGTAGGCCGCAGCATCCGCGATAACAGCGATCGCCCTGCCTCGGTATTGATCGGCCAGTTGCGCGACCACCTCGCCAGCGGCTGGCAGCACGCCGGCAGCGATAAGCCGCTGATCGACGCAATGACCCAGGAACACCCGCTCCAACCCTTCAGCGCCCGCTACTTCCATGAGGGCGATCCACTGTTCAGCTACGCCCGCGAATGGCAATTACTGCATGAAGCGCGGGATGTCATGCCCCCAACGAATGTACTGGTGCAGCATCAACAGGAAGAACCCCTCAGTCTCGGCCAGTTGCAGGACTTCTTGCGCAACCCGGTCAAACATTTCTTCAGCCAGCGTCTGAAAGTATTCTTCGAGGCCGCAGAAGTGCCTCTGGCTGACGAAGAACCCTTCGTCCTCGACGCGCTTCAACGCTATAGCCTCAGCGACAGCCTGCTAAATGCTGCACTGACCCACCCCGAACACCTTGACCAGGCCCTCCACGCCCAAGCCCTGCGTTTGCAAGGCAGTGGCCTGTTGCCGATGGTCGGTTTCGGTGAGTGCCTGCGTAAGGAGTTGATCGAGCCGTTGCCTGACCTGGTGCAGCGCTATCAACAGCTCCTGGCGCTGTGGCCGACCCCACATACCGGCGCTGAACCTATCAGTTTTGAGTATCGAGGCATTCAGTTGGAAGGCTGGATCAGCGGCTTGCATCGCCGCAGCGATGGCGGCCTGTTAAGCGTTACCACCATCCCCAACAGCATTGGCTCGATCAAGACACGCAAGTGGCATCGCTTGATCCGCCCTTGGGTCAACCATGTGGTGGCCTGCGCCTGTGGCCTGCCATTGAGTACCGGCCTGGTAGCAAGTGACGACACCTTGCTGCTCGAGCCGTTGGATAAACCTACTGCCCAGGAAATCCTCGGCAACCTGCTGCTGGCTTGGCACACCGGTATGAGCACACCGCTGCCCGTTGCAGTAAAAACCGCTTTCGCCTGGCTCGGCCAAACTGACCCCGCCAAGGCCCAAGCCGCGGCCAGCAAAGCTTACGAAGGCGATGGCATCACCACTGACGGCGAACGCCGCGAAACGCCTGCTCTCACGCGGCAATTTCCCGACTACGCGGCGTTGGTCGCCAGTGAGGAATTCGAAGGCTGGTGCGAAACCCTGTATCGTCCGCTCATCAACGCACCATGGCGATCGCTTTCCAGCGCGGAGGCCAGCGCATGATCGGCAAACCCTTGGCCCTGGCATTCCCGCTTAAAGGCAGCCAGTTGATTGAAGCCAGTGCCGGCACTGGCAAGACCTTCACCATCTCTGCGTTATACCTGCGCCTGGTGCTCGGCCATGGTGGTGATGAGTCCGGCTTCGGCCGCGAACTGCTGCCGCCGCAAATTCTCGTCGTCACGTTCACCGATGCGGCCACCAAGGAGCTGCGTGAACGCATCCGCATCCGCCTGGCCGAAGCTGCGCGCTTCTTTCGCGACGAAATCGAACAGCCCGATGCGTTGATCGCCGACCTGCGCGAGCAATACGCCCCGCAGCAATGGCCGGCCTGCGCCAACCGCCTGGACATCGCCGCGCAATGGATGGATGAAGCGGCGGTCTCGACTATCCACAGCTGGTGCCAGCGTATGTTGCGTGAACATGCGTTCGACAGTGGCAGCCTGTTCACCCAGACCCTGGAAACTGACCATAGCGACCTGCTGGGCGAAGTGCTGCGCGATTACTGGCGATTGTTCTGCTACCCGATGCACGACGATGCGCTCAACTGGGTGCGCAACAATTGGGGCGGCCCCGCGGCGCTGATGCCAAGGGTGCGTGCGCTGTTCGGCAGCGAGCGGCCCACCGACGAAAGTCGCGAGCCGGCCGAACTGATCAACGCTTGTTTGCAAGAGCGTCGCGCCGCGCTGACGACCCTCAAGGCACCCTGGCAACAATGGGCCGCCGAGCTGCGCGATATCTGCCTGCAAGCCGTCGCCGCCAAAACGGTCGATGGGCGCAAGATGCAAGCGCGCTACTTCGAACCCTGGTTCGAAAAGATCAGCGCCTGGGCCGCCGATGAAACCCTGGAGCAATTGGACATCGGTACCGGCTTCACGCGCCTGACGCCCGAGGGCATGGCCGAAGCCTGGAAGGGCGAACCGCCGCAGCACCCGGGGATCGAGGCGATGGCCGGCCTCAAAGCCAGCCTTGACGCCTTGCCAACGCCAGACGCAGCGGTATTGCAACATGCTGCCGGCTGGGTGGGTAAACGCTTCGAAGAAGAGAAGCGTCGCCGCGCTGAAATGGGCTTCGACGACATGCTGATCCGCCTCAACGCGGCCCTTCAGGCAGACGGTGGCGAGCGCCTGGCCAGTGTGATCCGTGAGCAATTCCCGGTGGCACTGATTGATGAATTTCAAGACACCGACCCGGTGCAATACAGCATCTTCGACAGCATCTACCGCATCGACGAAAACCACCTGGACAGTGGCCTGTTCTTGATCGGCGACCCGAAGCAGGCGATCTACGCCTTTCGCGGTGCCGACATCTACACCTACCTGCGCGCCCGGCAGTCCACCACCGGCCGCCATCACACCCTGGGCACCAACTTCCGCTCCAGCCATGCGATGGTCGAAGCGGTAAACCACGTGTTCCAGCGTGCGGAAACCGGCCGTGGTGCGTTCCTGTTCCGCGAGCCGAACGGCGAGAACCCGGTGCCGTTTCACCCGGTGCTGTCCCAGGGCCGCAGCGAGCACCTGCAGGTTGACGGCCAACCGTTGCCGGCCATGAACCTGTGGCACCTGCCTACCGACCAGCCGATTTCCACCGCGGTTTACCGTCAGCACTTGGCTGCGGCCTGCGCCACACAGATCGTCGCGTTGCTCAATGGTGGGCAGCAAGGCACAGCAGGTTTTGTAAAAGAGGGCAGTCTCAAGGGCGTATTGCCGTCAGACATCGCCATCCTCGTACGTGACGGCAAGGAAGCCCAGGCCGTGCGCGCTGAGTTGGCCAGCCGTGGCGTGCGCAGTGTGTACCTGTCGGATAAGGACTCGGTTTTCGCCGCCCAGGAAGCTCACGACCTGCTGGCCTGGCTCAAGGCCTGCGCCGAGCCGGATGTCGAGCGCCCGCTGCGCGCCGCCCTGGCCTGCGTCACCTTGAACCTGTCCCTGGCGGAGCTGGAGCGTCTGAACCAGGACGAATTGGCGTGGGAATCACGCGTGATGCAGTTCCGTGGCTACCGCGCAATCTGGCGCACCCAAGGCGTGCTGCCGATGCTGCGTCGCCTGCTCCACGACTTCAAGCTGCCGCAAACCCTTATCGCCCGCAGTGATGGCGAGCGCGTGCTGACCAACCTGTTGCACCTCAGTGAGTTGCTGCAACAAGCCGCGTCGGAACTCGATGGTGAACAGGCGTTGATCCGCCACCTGGCCGAACACCTGGCACTGTCGGGCCAGGCCGGTGAAGAACAGATCCTGCGTCTGGAAAGCGATGAGCAACTGGTCAAGGTGGTGACCATCCACAAATCCAAGGGCCTGGAATACGACCTGGTGTTCTTGCCCTTCATCTGCTCGGCCAAACCGGTGGATGGCAGTCGCTTGCCGCTGCATTACCACGATGAACACGGCAAGTCCCAGGTGAGCCTGCGGCCAACGGCCGAGCTGATCGCCCTAGCCGATGACGAGCGCCTGGCCGAAGACCTGCGTTTGTTCTACGTGGCCTTGACCCGCGCCAAACACGCGTGCTGGTTGGGTATTGCCGACCTCAAGCGCGGCAATAACAGCGGCTCGGTCTTGCACCTGTCTGCATTGGGCTATTTGCTCGGTGCCGGCGCGTCGTTGGGCGAATCAGCGGCTCTGGCGCGCTGGTTGCTGGATTTGCAGCAAGACTGTGCGGCAATCCGTTATGACCTTGTGCCGGACGCCCAAGACGTCCTTTTCCACCCGCCGCGTAATCAAGCGGCCCTGCTCGCGCCATTGCTGCCTGCACGCAAGGCCGCGGAAAACTGGTGGATTGCCTCCTACAGCGCCTTGCGCATTGGCGACAGCATGAGCGCCGCCAACCTCGAAGCCCCCGAAAGCCCACAGGCCCAGAAGCTGTTCGATGACGAACGCCTCGACCCCGATGCCCCTCGGGAAACGGTCGCCTCCGGCGGGGATATTCACCGTTTCCCACGCGGCCCTAACCCAGGCACCTTCCTTCACGGCTTGTTGGAGTGGGCCGGTGAAGAAGGTTTCAACGTGGCCCCCGAGGCCATCGAAAAAGCTGTGGGCGCACGCTGTAACCGCCGCAACTGGGAAGGCTGGATCGTCACCCTCAGCGGCTGGCTGGAGCATCTGCTGCAAACGCCACTGCCCCTGTACAACGACCGCTTCACCCTCAGCGGCCTGCAGCAGTACCAGATCGAGATGGAATTCTGGTTTGCCAGTCACACCGTCGACGTACTCGCCCTCGACAAACTGGTGTGCCAGCACACCCATGGCGGCGTGTCCCGTGTGGCCGCCGAACCGGTGTTGCTCAACGGCATGTTCAAAGGCTTTATCGACCTGACGTTCGAGCACGATGGTCGTTACTACGTGGCGGACTACAAATCCAATTGGCTCGGCCCTGACGACTCGGCCTACACCCAGGACGCCATGGAACACTCGATCCTCGAGCATCGGTACGACCTGCAATACGTACTTTACCTGCTGGCCCTGCACCGCCAACTCAAGGCGCGCCTGCCGCATTACGATTATGACCAGCACGTCGGCGGTGCCCTGTACCTGTTCCTGCGCGGTAGCCAGTCAGTGAGCCAGGGCGCGTATTTCACCCGCCCGCCCCGTGAGTTGATCGAAAGCCTGGACCTGTTGTTCCAGGGCAAGCCCATCCCACCCAAGGTTGAGCCCGCCTGGGAACAAGGAGTGCTCTTATGAGCCTGTCGCCGTTACCGCTGGAGGCGCTTTTGCCCCTCGATCGTGCCGCCGACCTGCTGCAGTTGCTTGCGCGTTGGGTCGAGCGGGGTTGGCTGAGGGCCTTGGACAAAGCCTTCGTCGGCTTCCTGTACGAGCTGGACCCAAAGGCCGATCCCCTGGTGCTGCTGGCGGCGGCCTTGACCAGCCATCAACTGGGCCATGGCCACGTCTGCCTGGATGTGTTCGAAACCCTCAAGGCGCCTGATTTCGCCCTGTCATTGCCGCCCGAAGGCGACCTGCACACCGGCGCCATGCTGCTACCCTCGCAGTTGCTGCACGGCCTGGATGGCGCGCATTGGTGCCATGCCCTGGCTTCAAGCCCGTTGGTCGCGCTGGCCGTCGATGGCAGCGAGGAGGCCCGCAGCCGCCCGTTGGTGTTGTCCGGCAAGCGTCTGTACCTGCGCCGTTATTGGACTTACGAGCGGCGCATCGACCACGCCCTGCGCCTGCGCCTTGCCAACGTGGAAGAGGCCGCCGCCGATCTGCCGCGACGTCTCAATCGCCTGTTCGACCAACCGGCGCCCGATGGGGTGATTGACTGGCAAAAGCTCGCCTGCGCCCTGGCGACCCGCGGCGCCTTCAGCATCGTCACCGGCGGCCCCGGTACCGGCAAGACCACCACCGTGGTACGCCTGCTCGCGCTGTTGCAGGCGCCCGCCGTGGAATCCGGCAGCCCGTTGCGCATTCGCCTGGCTGCGCCCACCGGTAAAGCCGCTGCGCGCCTGACCGAATCCATCAGCCAGCAAGTGCTGTCGCTGACAGTGCCCGACAACGTGCGGGAAAAAATCCCGACCCAGGTCACCACGGTCCACCGTTTGTTGGGCAGCCGTCCGGGCACCCGGCACTTCCGTCATCACCTGGGTAACCTGCTGCCTTTGGATGTGCTGGTGGTGGACGAAGCCTCGATGATCGACCTGGAAATGATGGCCAACCTGCTCGACGCCCTGCCGCCCCACGCACGCCTGGTATTGCTGGGCGACAAGGACCAACTGGCCTCGGTAGAAGCGGGGGCCGTTCTCGGCGATTTGTGCCGTGATGCCGAAGCCGGCTGGTACAGCCCGCAGACCCGCCACTGGCTGCAAGCCGTCAGCGGTGAAGACCTCAGCACCAGTGGCCTGCAAGCAGACCTCAATGGCAGCCATCCGCTGGCCCAGCAAGTGGTGATGCTGCGCTATTCGCGCCGCTTCGGTGAGGGCAGCGGCATT
Organism: Pseudomonas sp. OST1909; assembly: GCF_015277575.1. Lineage (NCBI taxonomy): Bacteria > Pseudomonadati > Pseudomonadota > Gammaproteobacteria > Pseudomonadales > Pseudomonadaceae > Pseudomonas > Pseudomonas sp. OST1909. The sequence goes on along the minus strand of NZ_CP063780.1, from coordinate 5,474,261 downwards.
GGCCAACTGGCGCGTTGGGTCAACCAGCAAAACGCCGAAGAGGCCCGCCAGCTGTTAGCCGCAGGCCGTCACGAAGACCTGTTCTGCGTCAGCCTCAAGGGCGAGCATGACCATGCCCTTGAGCGCTTGGTCCTGGACGGGCAGGGCGATGGCGCTCAGGGTTACCGCTACTACCTGAACCTGCTGCAATCGGCACGCCCCGCTGCCGACACCCCGCGTGACGATCCAGCCTGGACCGATTGGGCGCAACAATTGCTGCACGCCTTCGACGCGTTTCAGCTGTTGTGCGCCGTGCGAAAAGGCCCTTGGGGGGTCGAAGGGCTCAACCTGCGCATCACTGCGGCGTTGCGTAAAGTACGTCTGATCGAAGGTGACGAGCAGTGGTACGAAGGTCGACCGGTGCTGATGACCCGCAACGATTACGGCCTGGGCCTGATGAACGGCGACATTGGCATCGCGCTGAAATTGCCCGAAAGCGAGGGCGGCCCCCACGTGCTGCGGGTGGCCTTCCCACGTAACGATGGCCAAGGCGGCGTACGTTTTGTGCTGCCCAGCCGCTTGAATGATGTTGAAACCGTGTATGCGATGACCGTGCACAAATCCCAGGGCTCGGAGTTCACCCATACGGCGCTGATCCTTCCGGACGCTTTGAACCCGGTGCTGACCAAAGAGTTGATCTATACCGGTATTACCCGCGCCAAGCGCTGGTTCAGCTTGATCGAGCCACGCGGTGGGGTGTTTGAGGAGGCGGTACGGCGCAAGGTCAAGCGTTTGAGCGGGCTGATGCTGGAGTTGGACGCCATGCCTGAAAAACTGACTGATAGGTCATGAAATATTTCTGATTCAGATGTCTGATTTTTCTGAAAAAATAGTAGGCCCCATGCCTGGCGTGCGGCGTGGGGTTTCCCGCCGCTGTGCTATCGTTGCGGCATCACCCTGGAAAATACCTGAGAGAAGTGCTGCATGAACGTGGCTGTCTCGCCCACAGAGCGCAGTTTGAGCTGGAGACGGATGTTGCTGGTGGCGGTTCTGTGCCTGCTCGCACCGCGCGTCTGGGCGCAGACGCCGAGCCTTGCCGAGCAGCGCGCCCAGGCGGTCACCCAGGTCGTTCTGGGCATTCTCAGCTATGCGCGATGGCCGGTGGAGCCTGCGCAATTACGGCTGTGCATCGTCGGGCCGACTCAGTACACCGATGACCTGGTCAAAGGCACCACCCAGGCCACCGGTCGTCCAGTGCTGGTACGGCGCCTGCTGGTCGATCATCCGGATATCGTCAATGCCTGCGATGCCGTCTACATCGGCAAAATCACCCCCGACGAACGCAACCGCCTGTTTACCTCATTGATTGGCCACCCTGTACTCAGCATTAGCGAAGGGGGCGACCAATGCACGGTGGGCAGCCTGTTCTGCCTGCGCGTCAGCGATGAGCAGGTGTCGTTCGAGGTCAACCTGGATTCCGTCGCCCGCAGCGGCGTGCGTATCCATCCCAGTGTGTTGCAGTTGTCTCGCCGTCGAGCGCCTGGCTCATGAGCCGCGATAAAGTGCGGCCGACCCTGCGCTCGGTGATTGCCCGCGGGCATATGATTCTGGCGCTGGTGGCGGTCACCCTGGCCAGTGTGTCCCTGACCCTGCTCGGCGTACTTGCCCTGCGGGTTTACGCCGAGCACAACCTGCACCTGATCGCCCGTTCCATCAACTACACCGTGGAAGCGGCCGTGGTGTTCAACGACAGCGCGGCGGCCACCGAAGCCCTGAGCCTGATCGCCTCCACCGAAGAAGTGGCCCAGGCAGAAGTATTCGATATCAACGGCAAGCTGCTGGCGCGCTGGGTTCGCCCGGAAACCGGCATGTTGTCACGGGTCGAGTTGCAAATAGCGCACGCGCTGCTCGAACAGCCCATCAGCCAGCCGATTCTGCGCCAAGGGCAAACCGTCGGCAGCATCCATCTGGTCGGCCACGGTGGCAGCCTGTTGCGCTTCTTGCTCAGCGGCCTGATCGGGATTCTGATCTGCACCGCCCTCAGCGCCTGGGTGGCATTGCACTTGTCGCGGCGTCTGTTAAATGGCATCACTGTGCCACTGCAACGCCTGGCCGCCGTCGCTCACGCCGCGCGCAGCGAGCGAGATTTTGACCGCCGCGTACCCTCGGCGCAGATCGCCGAACTCGACAGCCTGGGCAGCGACTTCAATGCCCTGCTCGGCGAGATGGAGGCTTGGCAGAGCCACCTGCAAAGCGAAAACGAAACCCTGGCCCACCAGGCCAGCCACGACAGCCTCACTGGCCTGCCCAACCGCGCGTTCTTCGAAGGCCGGCTGATCCGCGCCTTGCGTAGCGCCGCCAAGGTCAACGAGCGGGTGGCGGTGCTGTTTCTCGACAGCGACCGCTTCAAAGACATCAACGACAGCTTCGGTCACGCTGCTGGCGATGCCGTGCTGGTGGCTGTTGCCGATCGCGTGCGTGCGCAACTGCGCGAGGATGACCTGGTGGCACGCCTGGGCGGCGATGAATTTGCGGTATTGCTGGCGCCGCTGCACAAGGCCGAAGACGCCCACCGCATCGCCGATAAAATCATCGCCAGCATGGACGTACCGATTCCGCTGCCAGGCGGTACCCAGGTGTTGACCTCCCTCAGTATCGGCATTGCCATTTATCCCGATCATGGCGCCACTCCCGGCACCTTGCTCAACGCCGCCGATGCGGCGATGTACCAGGCCAAACGCCTGTCTTCAGGCGGCCAGCAAACGGCGGAGTCGGAGCATCCCGTCGTCAACGTTCAACACAGGAGTTGATTCCCTTGTTCGCTAACACACGCGTTTTATTTATTTCCTTACTCGTTGCCTTTCTGGCCCTCAGCGGCTGCCAGACGCCCCCGCCCAAGGGGCTCACCCCGGCGCAAGTCGCCGTACTCAAGCAGCAAGGCTTCGAGCTGACCGACGAGGGCTGGGCCTTCGGCCTGTCCGGCAAGGTCCTGTTTGGCAGCGACGTCGAAACCCTCAATAAACCCAGCACCGACATCGTCGAACGCATCGGCCAGGCCCTGGTAGGCGCAGGCATCGAGCGCGTACGTGTCGACGGCCACACCGACGCCTCCGGCAAAGAACCCTACAACGTGGCGCTGTCCCTGCGCCGTGCAAAAAGCGTGGGCAAGGTGCTGACCCGCGTGGGTATGAAAGAAGAAAACATCCAACTGCGCGGTTTGGGCAGCAGCGAGCCGGTGGCGCCGAATACGACCCCGGCAGGCCGCACCGAGAATCGCCGGGTGTCGATTGTTGTGATCGCAGACTAAGCGGGTTCACCTTCCCCCAGCTGAAATGCATTCAATATGTGGGAGCTGGCTTGCCTGCGATGGCGGTTGATCGGTAGATATAGCTTTTGCTGATACACCGCTATCGCAGGCAAGCCAGCTCCCACATTCAGTCTGCAAACCGCATTTCCCGCGTCTGCCCCATCAACAACCCCTGATTCTGCTCCGTCACCTCCCGGATGTAATCCCACAACAACGTAATTCGCTTCAACTTCCTCAAATCCTCCCGGCAATACATCCAGAACTGCCGCGTAATCGCAATCTGCTCTCCCAGCACCGGCAACAAGCGCGGATCCTGCGCCGCCAGAAAGCACGGCAATATCGCCATCGACCGGCCCTGCTGCGCCGCCACGTACTGCGCGATCACGCTGGTACTGCGCAGGCTGGCGCTGGCGCCGGGCACGACGTTGGCCAGGTACAGCAGCTCCGAGCTGAAGGCCAGGTCATCCACGTAGCTGATAAACGGATGCTCGGCCAAATCCGCAGGTTTGCGGATTGGCGGGTGTTGGTCGAGGTAGTCCTGGGTGGCGTACAACTGCAATTTGTAGTCGCACAGTTTGCAGCACACATACGGCCCGTGTTCCGGGCGCTCCAGGGCGATGACGATGTCGGCTTCGCGCTTGGACAGGCTGATGAAGTGGGGCAGGGGCAGGATGTCTACCGAGATCGCGGGATAAGTGTCGACGAAATGGCTCAACTGCGGGGTGACGAAGAAGCTGCCGAACCCTTCGGTGCAGCCCATGCGCACATGGCCGGACAGCGCCACGCCGGAGCCGGATACCTGTTCGCAGGCCATGTGCAGCGTGCTTTCGATGGATTCGGCATAACCCAGCAACCGCTGGCCCTCGGTGGTGAGCACGAAGCCGCTGGTCCGGGATTTCTCGAACAGCAACGTACCGAGCGACACTTCCAGTGAACTGATGCGCCGCGACACGGTGGTGTAGTCCACCGCCAGGCGCTTGGCGGCCACGCTGGCCTTGCGGGTGCGCGCCACTTCGAGGAAAAACTTCAGGTCATCCCAGTTCAGGGCGCCCAGGGAGGTGATGTTTTTTTGCATATTGGACCGGCTTTTATGTGCGTTCTTATTAGAAGTTTGCACATCTATACTCCAAAAACAGTCCGAACGCCTCATTCTTCAAGGCGATTCAACGCCTTGGTTCTCTGCATAACTACAAGATTCTGGAGACCACATGAACGCATCTGCCGATATTTCCGTGCAACAGGTCAAGTTGCTGATCAACGGCGAGTGGGTCGAATCCAAGACCACCGAGTGGCAAGACATCGTCAACCCGGCCACCCAACAAGTGCTGGCCAAGGTCCCGTTTGCCACTGCCGATGAAGTCAACGCTGCCATCGACGCCGCCCATCGCGCCTTTCAGACCTGGAAGCTGACGCCGATCGGTGCGCGGATGCGCATCATGCTCAAGCTGCAAGCCCTGATCCGTGAACATTCCAAGCGTATCGCCGTGGTCCTCAGCGCCGAGCAGGGCAAGACCATTGCCGATGCCGAGGGCGATATTTTCCGTGGCCTGGAAGTGGTCGAACACGCCTGTTCCATCGGCACCCTGCAAATGGGCGAATTCGCCGAAAACGTGGCCGGTGGCGTGGACACCTACACCCTGCGCCAACCTATCGGCGTGTGCGCTGGCATCACTCCGTTCAACTTCCCGGCGATGATTCCGCTGTGGATGTTCCCGATGGCGATTGCCTGCGGTAACACCTTCGTCCTCAAGCCTTCCGAGCAAGACCCGTTGTCGACCATGCTGCTGGTAGAACTGGCGCTGGAAGCCGGCGTACCGGCCGGTGTGCTCAACGTGGTGCACGGCGGTAAGGATGTGGTGGATGCACTCTGTACTCATAAAGATATCAAGGCCGTGTCCTTCGTCGGTTCCACCGCCGTCGGCACCCATGTCTACGACCTGGCCGGCAAACACGGCAAGCGCGTTCAGTCGATGATGGGCGCCAAGAACCACGCTGTGGTGCTGCCGGATGCCAACCGTGAACACACCCTCAATGCCTTGGTCGGCGCCGGTTTCGGCGCGGCGGGCCAGCGTTGCATGGCCACCTCGGTGGTGGTGCTGGTGGGCGCATCCAGGCAGTGGCTGCCGGATCTCAAGGCCCTGGCACAAAAGCTCAAGGTCAATGCTGGCAGCGAAGCCGGCACGGATGTCGGCCCGGTGATCTCCAGGCGCGCCAAGGCACGCATCCTTGAACTGATCGAAAGCGGCGTGAAAGAAGGCGCCAAGCTGGAGCTGGATGGCCGCGATATCAAGGTGCCGGGCTTCGAACAAGGTAACTTTGTCGGCCCGACTCTGTTCTCGGGCGTGACCACCGACATGCGCATCTACACCGAGGAAATCTTCGGCCCGGTGCTGGTAGTGCTGGAAGTCGACACCCTCGACCAAGCCATCGCCCTGGTTAACGCCAACCCGTTCGGCAATGGCACGGGCCTGTTCACCCAAAGTGGTGCGGCGGCGCGTAAATTCCAGAGCGAAATCGATGTGGGCCAGGTCGGCATCAACATCCCGATTCCGGTGCCAGTGCCGTTCTTCAGCTTCACCGGCTCGCGCGGTTCCAAGCTCGGCGACCTGGGCCCGTACGGCAAGCAAGTGGTGCAGTTCTACACCCAGACCAAAACCGTCACCAGCCGCTGGTTCGATGACGACACGGTCAACGATGGCGTCAACACCACCATCAACCTGCGCTAAACCAGGGAGACGACCATGAAGATTGCATTTATCGGCCTGGGCAACATGGGCGCGCCCATGGCCCGCAACCTGATCAAGGCTGGGCACGCGCTTAACCTGTTCGACCTGAACCAGGCGGTACTCAAGGAACTCGCCGAACTGGGCGGCACCATCAGCAGCTCACCGCGTGATGCGGCTCAGGGCGCCGAACTGGTGATTACCATGCTGCCGGCCGCTGCTCACGTGCGCAGCGTATGGCTCAATGACGACGGTGTGCTCGCGGGCATCGGCAAAGGCGTCCCAGCGGTGGATTGCAGCACCATCGATCCGCAAACCATCCGTGATGTAGCGGCAGCGGCAGCGAAACAAGGCGTGGCCGTGGCCGATGCACCGGTCTCCGGTGGCACCGGCGGTGCCCAGGCCGGGACGCTGACCTTTATGGTCGGCGCCAACCCGGAATTATTCGCTACCCTGCAACCGGTGCTGGCGCAGATGGGCCGCAACATCGTGCACTGCGGCGATGTCGGCACCGGGCAAATCGCCAAGATCTGTAACAACCTGCTGCTGGGTATCAGCATGGTCGGCGTCAGTGAGGCCATGGCCCTGGGCGATGCGCTCGGCATTGATACGCAAGTGCTGGCCGGCATCATCAACAGCTCCACCGGGCGCTGCTGGAGTTCCGATACCTATAATCCCTGGCCGGGCGTGATCGAAACCGCGCCATCATCGCGTGGCTATACCGGTGGCTTTGGTGCCGACCTGATGCTCAAGGATTTGGGCCTGGCCACAGAAGCCGCACGCCAGGCGCATCAGCCGGTGATCCTCGGTGCAGTGGCCCAGCAGTTGTACCAGTCGATGAGCCAGCGCGGGGAGGGGGGTAAAGACTTCTCTGCCATCATCAATAGCTATCGCAAACCTCAATAAAGGCAAGTTCCGAGAGCCCCCTTTTGGTGGGTTCTCGGAGGTTGGCTTGTCTATGCGTTCGCAGCATTTCAGGCGCCTTGTGCACCTGCCCCCTCGATATATCCCCTAATACCTGTCCCCATCGTGATTAACAACTTTTGCTGCCTCGCATTACGCGAGCTTCGCAGCTATATGCGTTTTTATTACTAATCAACTAACTGGTTCGCATGAGCCTGTTTGAGGGGTGTACCGCCTTGAAATAAATTATTACAACTTGGAAAAGTTTGATGGTTTTTCTCGGTTTTTGATCATTGATTCATCATGTAGAGCGCATATGTGGAGTGATTAATTATCATGGTGTGATGATGAAAAAATAATTGATGGGCGTCATATATGTGATGGGCATGATCGTTAATTAGGCGTGCTTAATACCTGTTTAGTTTTCCCTTTGATGTCGGCTATTGCCTCGCTAGTATCTGGCTGGCGGGCGTTTTCAGTTGGGTATGCCTCCACAGTTTTCACTGCAGTGTTTTACTCTTTCCAGGTTGTGCAGGTGCCTTAGAAATGGCTAGCGAAAGGAAGCGGACAGCGAGTGTTGCCGAGCGATCAGCTGCTTTGGCCCACACCGGTCAGGGACTCGACAAGGCCAGTCTCATGGCTCTCCATCTCTCCCGATTGCTTGATTTATGGGCTTGCGGGCGTACCCACTCATTGCCGGTGGCGGCGCCTTCCAGGCTTACCTGCCTGTCACATCAATTGCCGTCTGTGAGTCGCGAGTCCGAGCCCATCAACGCGCGACTGCGTGAAGAAACGGGCGTTGGGTGATCGCCACTTAGTCCGAACAGTTCACCAATACCGCAAAAACAAATTTAGCGCTCGACGGTAATCACTGTCGTGGGCATTCGCTCGCGCTGAGCTTTGTGTGTCCATAAATTGAAACGGGTGAGAGATGAAAAATATAACAATTGTCGACAAGGCGACGGGGACGGCGACGGAACATGCCTTGGGAACTACCAGCCTCAAAGGCACCAGCATTGTAAAGTTGCCCTTCGGGCCGGAAAGCGTTCAGTCGTTTCAACAGTCCGGGCAGAATCTGGTAGTCACGCTGAAGTCAGGTGAGACCGTCACGGTTCAGAACTTTTTTGTGGTGGGCGCCGACGGTGCGAAAAACCAACTGGTGCTGGAAGGTGCAGACGGCACTTTGTTGCTCGGCAACTATTCCACGCCTTATTCGGGCTTCACCTTCACTGAGATTTCGACCCTCGACGACCTGGGTGTGGCCGCCATCGCCGCAGACAGTTCTGTTCCGAACTGGGTGCTGTGGGGGCTGGGGCTCCTCGCCGTGGGCGGCGCCGCCGCAGCAATGAGTGGCGGCGGCGGAGGCGGTGGTAACGATTCGCCACCCGCCGCTCCAGGAGCCGCAAGCGGTCTGGCCGTCAACAGTGCGGGCACGCTCCTCACCGGTAAAGGCCAGGGCGGTACGACGGTAACGGTCAAAGATGCCGCGGGTAATGTGCTCGGCACCAGCACTGTTGGCACAGACGGTAATTTCCAGGTCAGCCTGGGCACACCGCAAACCAATGGTGAAACGCTGCAAGTCACCCTCAAGGATGCCTTGGGCCAAGTCTCGCCGCCTGCAACTGTTGTCGCCGGTGACACCACGGCACCTGCCGCCGCTTCAGAGTTGGAGGTCAGCCCTGACGGTTTGACCGTCAGCGGCAAGGGCGAACCCAATTCCACTGTCACCATCAGCGACGCCGAAGGGAATGTGATTGGTACCGGCAAAGTGGGGGCCGACGGCAGCTTCCAGATCGACCTGAACACGCCGCAGACCAATGGTGAAACACTGCAGGTCACCCTTACAGATCCAGCGGGCCAAGTCTCGCCGCCTGCAACCGTTGTCGCCGGCGACACCACGGCACCTGCCGCCGCTTCAGCGTTGGAGGTCAGCGCTGACGGCTCGACCGTTAGCGGTAAAGGCGAACCCAATGCCACGGTGACCATAAAGGATGCCGATGGCAATGTAATCGGCACCGGCACGGTGGGGGATGACGGCAGCTTCCAGGTCACCTTAAACACGCCGCAGACTAACGGCGAAACGCTGAGCGTCATTCTCAAAGACGCTGCCGGCAATGAATCCCCTGCCAGCCCTGTGGTGGCGGGTGATACCACCGCACCTTCCGCACCGACCGACCTGGCGTTGAGCACCGACGGCGCAACGCTCAGCGGTAAAGGCGAACCCAATGCCACGGTGACCATAAAGGATACCGATGGCAATGTAATTGGCACCGGGACAGTGGGGGATGACGGGACCTTCCAGGTTACCTTGAACACGCCTCAGGTTAACGGTGAAACGCTTGCCGTCACCTTGACGGACCTTGCAGGGAATGAGTCTGTCCCGACTAACGTGGTCGCCGTTGATATTGATGACACCGACGCGGACGCGGACGCCGATGCCGATGCCGATGCCGATGCTGACGCCGATGCCGATGCCGATGCCGATGCCGATGCTGATGCCGATGCCGATGCCGATGCCGACGCTGATGCTGATGCCGATGCGGACGCCGATGCCGATGCCGACGCCGACGCCGACGCCGACGCGGACGCCGATGCCGATGCTGACGCCGATGCCGATGCTGATGCTGATGCCGATGCCGATGCCGACGCTGACGCTGACGCTGACGCTGACGCTGACGCTGATGCCGACGCCGACGCCGACGCCGACGCTGATGCCGACGCCGATGCTGACGCTGACGCTGATGCTGACGCTGATGCCGACGCCGACGCCGATGCCGATGCGGATGCGGATGCGGATGCGGATGCGGATGCGGATGCTGACGCCGATGCCGATGCCGATGCTGACGCTGATGCGGACGCCGATGCCGATGCCGACGCTGATGCGGACGCCGACGCGGACGCCGACGCCGACGCCGACGCTGATGCCGACGCCGATGCCGATGCCGATGCGGATGCGGATGCGGATGCGGATGCGGATGCGGATGCGGATGCCGATGCGGATGCCGACGCCGATGCGGACGCCGACGCCGATGCTGATGCGGATGCTGACGCCGATGCTGACGCTGACGCCGACGCCGACGCTGATGCCGATGCCGACGCTGATGCGGACGCCGATGCTGATGCGGATGCTGACGCCGATGCTGACGCCGATGCTGACGCTGACGCCGATGCGGACGCCGATGCCGATGCGGATGCGGATGCCGATGCCGATGCGGATGCCGATGCCGATGCCGATGCGGACGCCGACGCTGATGCCGATGCCGATGCCGATGCCGATGCCGATGCCGACGCGGACGCCGACGCCGACGCCGATGCTGATGCTGATGCGGATGCGGATGCGGATGCGGATGCTGATGCCGATGCCGATGCCGATGCCGATGCCGATGCCGATGCTGACGCTGATGCCGATGCCGATGCCGATGCCGACGCCGACCTAGAAGCCTTCGACGACCTCGCCACAAGCGAAGTGACCATCAAACCCGTTACATCCAACACCAACCTGGCTGATATGCGTGTCTTCACCCTGCTGGGTGTTGGCGGGATCATCCTGGGCGATCACACCAAGGCGCAGGAGTTCACGGTTGCCGAAGGTTCCAGCGGCACGCTGAATCTGCAGTTTGCCCAGGCGGATCTGGTTTCGCTGCTGGGAGGCGGTTTCACCGCGGTCCTGGAGGTGAGCGACGGCGCGGGTGGCTGGTTGCCGGTTCAGCAGGGCAGTAACGGTTCGGGCTTGCTGGATCTGTTGGGCCTGTTCGGTCAAAGCACCACTGCCGAGATCGAAGGGCTGCAGGCCGGGCAATACCGCTTCACCCTCCAGCTGGACCCAAACCTGGTCAGCATCGGTGCGGGGGCGACGGCGGTATTGAGCGTCACCAACAACAGCCTGACTGATTTCACTGGCGAAGCCGGTCCCGAAGTCTCCGGCAACGTCATCACCGACCCGGGTGTGGGAGGCACTCCGGATGTGCCGGGCAACGGCGGGCCCGTCAAGGTGCAGGTCGAGGTCGGCGGTGAATTCGTCGATGCGGACGCCACTACCGGCACGGTGCTGCAAGGCCAATATGGTCAACTGACTATTTTTGCCAATGGTGACTACAAGTACACCCCGAACGGCGATGTCGCCAACATCGGCAAAGTGGATGCGTTCGAATACCACTTGGTCAATGGTGCGGGTGGTTCTGCCGCCGCCACCTTGTATGTGCGCATCGACAGCCCAAGTGTCGACGTGACCTGGAACGCAACAGACCCATCGGCTCCAGGCACGGTCAGCCCGGTAGCGAACGATGACCTGGGCTCGGCGCAGATAGCGATCGTCAACCTGGTGACAGAGAGCGACGCGCCGGCCTTGACCTACAACCTGCCGGCGATCGGCACGGGCTCGGGTACGGGCCAAGTCATAGTCGTCGCGGCCGACTCTACGGCTGTGTTGAAGGTCGATGTCAGCGCTTCCGGCTTGACCCTATTGCCGTCCACCACCGTCAATCTGCAAAAACTGATTGCAGGCCAATGGGAAACGCAACAGACCACCACCCAGTCGTCGCATACGTTCACCGGGCTGGACGCTGGTTCGTATCGGGTCACCGCATCCACAGGCTCGGTGCTGTCATTGTCGACCATCACGGTGGCTCAGACCTTGACCACCACCTTCACTACGCAATTTGTGGCCGGTGAAATGACCAACGCCACCGGCGACTTGTTGGCTGGCAGCCTGGCCGGGCCGGATGTGCTCGGCTCGCCATTGACGGTGTTGAGCGTGCTGGTAGCCGGGGCTTATGTGGTGCCTGGGCAGACGGGGGCGCAAGTCGTCGGTGACCACGGCACGTTGACCGTCTTTGCCGATGGCAAATACGTCTACACGCCGAATGCCGGCCTGACGCTGGATGAGATTGGCCAGGTGGATAAATTCACCTACAAACTCACCACGCCGACGGGTCAGGAAGAGACCGCAGACGTGTACATCCGCATCGACTCGCCAGACCGTGACCTGGTCTGGGACGACGCCAACCCGGGTGCGCCTGCCACAGAGGGTGTCGGCTTTGCCGCAGCCCTGGGGGCGGTGGATCAGACCACGGATGACGCCGCCAGCGTTGATGCTCAGCACCACGATGCGGTGGTGGTTGATGACACCGACTTCACCCACGTCGATGCGGGTGCGGGTGCAAACGGGTTGCTGTGGGAAGGGGGGGATGCTGCCATCAACCTCACCGACCTGATCGGCAAAGTCAGCGATGTACAGAGTATCGACCTGAACGATATCAGCGCCGTTGACCTGACGTTGAGCCTGGAAGACCTGGTGTCCATCACCGGGCCTGAGTCGGATCGCTTGATGATTCAGGGCGACGATCAGGACAGTGTGCACCTGACTGGCGACTGGACTGGCGGTGTGACGCAAGTAGAGAACGGTCTGGAGTACGTGATCTACACCAGTGCGGAAGATCAGGCCCATCAGCTTTGGGTACAAAGCGGCATCAACGTGGTGTAACGCCACTTCCCGATAACCGGGCCGCAATGCCCGGTTTTCCTTACCAACAAGCTTGCAGCGATGGGCCGTGACTGATGCCAGTCACGGTTCGTTGTTGTCCCCCTCCGGTTTGACAACAGTCAGGTGACTTGCAGTGAGGCATAAGAGTTTGGCCAACCAACTGTCTGCCACGGTTCTGGCAGTCGCAATGATCGCGCCAGGGATTGAGCCGGTCATGGCCACGTCGCTTTTCGACGATGAAGAACCCGTCAACATCATCAGCCCCAGCAACCTGGGCACGAATTTACCGGGAGGGCCAGCGGGCGTCAGCGCACCGGTGGCACCCCAGCGCAACATACCGAGCAACCTCGACCTCATGCGCGCCATTCAGTTGGCCGTAGAGTGGCACCCGGCGATTGCCGAGGCGATCGGCCAGCTGTACCAACAAAACGAGAACGTGAACATCGCCCGGTCCGGGTATTACCCGCAAGTCAGCGGTGGCTTCAATTCGGGCTATGACAGCGGCTTGAGTGGCAATGGCCAAAGCCGAGCGTTTTCGTTGTCGGCGTCGCAGATGCTTTATGACTTCGGCAAGGTTTCCAGCTCAGTGGACAGCGCACTGGCGCGGGTCAGCGGCAGCCAGGCGGCGATCCTGTTGTCGATTGACCAAGTGGCCCGCGACACCTCGTTTGCAATGATCGAACTGCAACGCTCGCAACGTTTGGTGACTGTGGCCCGCGAGCAGATCGAGGGAATTTCGGCGATTGCCGAACTGGCCAAAAAACGCAGCGACATGGGCGCCAGCACCCGTTCCGATTTGATCCAGGCCCGTTCGCGGGTCGAGGCGTCAATGGCCACCCAAATGCAGTTCACCGCGCAATTCAACCGCTGGCGCAGCGCCTTGAGCAGTTTGCTGGGGGCCCAGTCGCCGGTGAACGTGGCCAGCGGCTTTCCTGCCAGCCTGGAACAGTCCTGCGTGGGCGTGGTGCCCGATGCCGCCGTCACCCCCACGTTGCTGATCGCCCAGGCCCAGCGGGTCGATGCCTTGGCACTGATTGCACAGGCGCGTGCCGAGGCCTTGCCCACGGTGTCGCTGGACCCGTCCATCACGCACTACCTGGATAACAACGATGAAAGCAACCTGCCCGGCGGCCGCGATCGCACCCGCTATGGCGTGTTTCTCAACGTGAAGATGCCGCTGTACCAGGGCGGCGCAATCACCGCGCGCAAAACCGCGGCGCAGCAGGCGCTGCGCTCGGCCGAGGCGGCCAACGACGCCGCGCGGCTTGCCGTTCGCCAGGGCTTGCTCGAAGCCCGCGACCAGATCTCAAGCCTGTCGCAACGTCTGTCGACCCTGGATTTTCGTGAGCGCAGCATCTCCGAAACCCGTGACCTTTATCGCCAGCAATACCTTGAGCTGGGCACGCGGCCGTTGCTCGACTTGCTCAATGCCGAGCAGGAAATCCACCAGGCGCGCATGGATCGGGAAAACACGGCGGCAGACCTGCGTCGCCTGAATATCGATTGCCTCTACAACACGGGCGGGCTTCGCACGGCGTTCCATTTGGACAACAGCACCCTGCAGGGTGTGGAGATTCGGCCATGAATGAAGCCGTGAAACTGGATGACGACATGAGTGCAGCGCCCCCACAGCACACACCGCCGCCGACCTTTGATTACGAGGTATGGCTGGAGGCAATTCTGGGGGTGGCCCGCCATTACCGCCTGGAGTGTTCAGCGCAAAGCGTGCGCCTGGCAGCCCAATGGACCGACAGCGCGTCGGTGGAAGACGTGGTGCGGCGTATGGCGCGTCAGGCCGGGTTGAATTGCGTGATCGGCGACTTTAGCGCCGCAACCCTGATGCAACGCCAGTTGCCGCTGGTGGTGCAGTTTGCAGATGGGCAGGTCGGTGTGCTGGAGCTCATCGGTGAGGATGACAGCATCGGCATCGCCTACAGCGGTGATGGCGGTTTGCAAAGCCGTCTGGGCCGCCGCGAATTGCTTGAGCAGGCACGCAAGACGGTGATTCTGCGGCCAATGCGCGCGGTGCGCGACACTCGCGTCGATGATTACATCAAGCCGTACCAAAAGAACTGGTTCAGTGCCATCGTGCTGCGCGACCTGCGGCCGTATGGCTACGTGATGCTGGCGTCCCTGGTCACCAGCGTACTTGGCCTCGCCGGCGTGCTCTTTTCGATGCAGGTGTACGACCGCGTTATTCCCGCCGAATCCATGCCCACCCTGTATGTGCTGTTCGGCGGCGTGATGTTGGCGCTGGTCTTTGATTTCATCATGCGCATCACCCGCGTGCGCATCACTGACATGCTCGGCAAACGCGCCGACCTGCGCGTCTCGGACCTGGTGTTCGGGCACGCCATCCGCCTGCGCAACAGCGCCCGACCCAAGTCCACCGGTTCGTTCATTTCCCAACTCAAGGAATTGGAACAATTGCGTGAACTGATCACCTCAAGCACGGCGACCGCGCTGGCAGACCTGCCGTTTTTCCTGCTGTTTCTGGTGATCTATTGGTTGATCGCCGGTCCGTTGGTCGCTGTGCCCCTGGTGGCCGTGCTGTTTCTGGTGGTGCCGGGCCTGCTGGCGCAGAAAAAACTCGCGGCGCTGGCCACTGAGTCGATGCGCGAAGGCGCGTTGCGCAGCGCGATGCTAGTTGAAACCGTACAAGGCCTCGACGACATCAAGGCCCTGCAAGCCGAGCAGCGTTTTTCGCAGCAATGGAACCATTACAACGCCACGTGTGGCGATGCCAGCCTGCGCCTGCGCCTGCTCACCAATAAGTTGGTGGCATGGAGCAACAACGTCCAGGGCTCGGTGTTTGCCGTGGTCGTCGTATTCGGGGCGCCCATGGTCATGGCCAGCGATATGACCACCGGCAGCCTGGTGGCCGCCTCGATCCTGGCCTCGCGCATGATGGCGCCGATGTCGCAGATCACTCAGGTACTCACGCGCTGGCAGCAGGCCAAGGTGGCATTGCAGAGTTTGAACCGCATCATGGAATTGCCGGTGGACCACGCTGAAGGCAGCAAGCGCGTGCATTTACCGGTGGTGCGCGGTCACTACGTGCTCAAACAGGCGGCCTTCCAGTATTGCGATGAAGCGCCGGTGCCGGCGTTGTTGGTGGCGGATCTGCAGATCCAGCCGGGCGAGCGCATCGCCATTCTCGGCCGTAACGGCGCGGGCAAATCGACCTTGCTGCAGGCCCTGGCCGGGATGCTCGACCTCAAGAGCGGCAACATCAGCCTCGACGGGGTTGCCCTGGGCCATCTCGACCCGGCGGACGTGCGCCGGGATGTGGGGTTGATGACGCAAAACTCGCGTCTGTTCCACGGCACCCTGCGTGACAACCTGATCATGGGGGCGCCGCATGCATCGGATGAGGAAATCCTCCAGGCCCTGGCGGTAACCGGCGCCGCCGACTTCATCGGCAAATTCGCCGACGGCATGGACCACCTGATCCTCGAAGGCGGGCTCGGCCTCTCTGGCGGCCAGCGCCAATCGTTGCTGTTGTCACGCTTGATCATTCGCCAACCGCATATTGTCTTGCTCGACGAGCCCACCGCGTCCCTGGATGAAGCCACCGAGCGCCAATTGATTCAGAACCTGGATCGCTGGGCGGCCCATCGCACGCTGATCATCGCCACCCACCGCATGAGTGTATTGAGCCTGGTCAACCGCATCATTGTGGTCGACAACGGCCAGGTCATCGTCGATGACAGCAAGGACAACGCCATTGCACGGCTATCCAGACCCAAGGGGAAAAACCAGTGAAAACCCATGCGCTGAAAACAATCCCCCTGCTTGCCAGTGAAGACGAACACATCGGCCGCCCCCACGCGGGCGTGGATGACAGTACGGTGCTGCGCGCTACACGGGTGGTGGCGTGGGTGGCCGTCATTCTTGTCGCGTTTGGCGCCTGGGCCTACGTGTTTGAAGTGGACGAGGTGTCCACCGGCAGCGGCAAGGTCATTCCCACCTCCCGCGAGCAGATCATTCAGTCCCTGGAAGGCGGGATCGTCACGGAGCTGAATGTGGGGGAGGGCGATATCGTCAAACAGGGGCAGGTCCTGGCCAGGCTTGATCCGACCAAGACCGAATCCAACTTCGATGAAAGCGCTTCCAAGTACCGTGCGTCCCTGGCCAGCGTGGCGCGGTTGCAGGCGGAAGTGAACGGCAAGCCGTTGGCATTCCCAGCGGAGCTGTCACGTTACCCGGCGCTGATCAGCGCTGAGACCGATCTGTTCAACACCCGACGCAAAGGCCTTGAGGAATCCCTGGCCGGTGTGCGCTCTTCCCTGGGGCTTGTGCGCAGTGAGCTGGAGATTACCGAGAACCTGGCCAAGGTCGGGGCTGCCAGCAATGTCGAGGTGCTGCGCCTCAAGCGCCAGAAGGCCGAGCTGGAATTGAAACTCAGCCAGGCGCGCTCCGATTACCTGGTGCGCGCCGGTGAGGACCTGGCCAAGGTCAACGCGGATGTGCAGACGCTGTCGTCGGTGATGCGCGGGCGTTCGGATTCGGTAACCCGCCTGACCTTGCGCTCGCCGGTGCGCGGTATCGTCAAGGATATCGAGGTCACGACCATCGGCGGCGTCATCCCTCCCAATGGGCGGCTGATGCAGATTGTGCCGCTGGATGAACAGTTGCTGATCGAGGCGCGAGTCTCGCCCAGGGACATTGCCTTCATCCATCCCGACCAGATGGCCAAGGTCAAGATCACGGCCTATGACTATGCCATTTACGGCGGCATGGACGGCAAGGTAGTGACCATTTCGCCGGACACCATTCAGGACGAAGTCAAACCGGAAGTTTTTTACTATCGGGTGTTTATCCGCACCGATGCCGACACCTTGAAAAACAAGGCCGGCAAGACGTTCTCGATCGTGCCCGGCATGATCGCCTCGGTAGACATCAAGACCGGTCAGAAAACCGTGCTCGACTACCTGATCAAACCGATGAATCGGGCACGCGAAGCGTTGCGAGAACGTTAGGGAGGCAGGATGGGTAGAACGTTCGGCATCGGTGTGCTGTTCGGCCTGACGATGGTCTGTACGTCCTGGGCGCAGGCGTTCGATGAGGCGACGACCCCGCTGCGCTGGAATGCGCCCGCCGACCGCGCCACCTGCACTGAGCCGGGTTCGGCGCTGTGGGTCGAGATTGCCCGAGGCGATGCGTGCATTCGTTACTTCGCTGGCGGCGCCCTGGAGCGTGCGCCCGTGGTGATTGTGATGTTCCACGGTGATCGCACGAGCGAGATGCATCGTGCGCCGCAGGCGATTGCCGGCAACACCCTGGCCGCCAAAGTCAGCCAGGCCACGATGCTGACCAAGCGCGCGGGTGTGCCCCTGGTGATCGTAGCGCGCCCCGGCACCTACGGTTCCAGCGGCAACCACGGGCAACGGCGTCAGGCGCAGGAGTTCATTGTGCTCAATGGGGCGCTGGATCAGTTGCGCGAGCGCTATGGCATTGGGCAGTTCGTGTTGCTCGGGCACAGTGGTGGCGCTACGGCTGCCGCCGCACTGTTGACGCTGGGCCGTACCGACGTGAAATGCGCGGTGATGACTTCCGGTGCTTTCTCGCTGGTGCAGCGGGCGCAGATGATCCGCCAGAGCAAGGGCCTGCCTTCAAGGCCTGGGCGTGACACCAATGGGTTGCTGCACCCTTATGACCCGGCCCGGCACATCGATGGTATCGCCGTCGCACCCGCACGGCAGTTGTATGTGATTGGCAGCCCGGACGATCAGGTCGCACCGTTCGCCCTGCAGGAAGCTTTCTTCCAGGCACTGACGCGGGCCGGGCATCAGGCGCATTTGATCAAGGCCCAAGGCGTGCCGACGGCCTTTCACCAGTTGCGCCATGACATCGGGCTGAAGACGGCGGCGCAGTGCGCGGGCTAGGCCGGCACCACCTGTTCGCGTGAGCTCAACCAATCACACAGCTGCGACAGCCCCGTCCCGCCCGAGCTCTTGACCATGACCCAATCGCCAGGCTGAAACCACGGTTGCGGGTCGTTCGCCAGTGCCTGGTTCAGCGCCTTGGCATTCTCGAACCATTGCACTGGCAGCTCGTCACGCAACGACAGGTACAGCGCGTGCATCAACGGGCCGCACAGCACCACATGCCGTGGCGCCACCGCCCGCAAAGGCTCGGCCATCTCCAGGTGATAACGTTGGGCGTCGGCCCCGAGTTCGAGCATATCCCCCAGCACCAGCACACGGTGCTGCGGTGGGGCAGGCAGATCGGTCATTGAGCGCAGGGCGGCACTCATCGACCCAGGGTTGGCGTTGTAGGCATCGTTGATCAGTTGGAAGTGGCCGCCTGTGCAGGCGATTGACAAGGTATTGCCGCGGCCTTCGACGGGCATGAAAGTGTCCAGGGTTTCCAGCGCCTGCTCGACCGCAAGCCCGCGTGCAGACAGGGCAGCGAGTACTCCCAGCGCGTTGATTACCATATGCCTGCCGCGCGCCTTCAGACTGAAATTCAAGGGTTGCCCGGCAAGGAGTGCGTTGACGTTTACTTGATGGACTTCACTGTTCCAATCCAGCAAGCGCAGGTCGGCTTCGGGGTGCTCGCCGAAGCTGACCACGTGCAAGTGGGCCACCTCGGCGGCTTCGGCGAACAGCTCGTAGTAAGGCATGTCGCGACAGAGTACCGCGTGACCACCCGGGGCCATGGAGGCGAATATCGCGCTTTTTTTGCGCGCCAGGTTTTCCAGGGTTCCGTGATACTCCAAGTGCGCCGGTGCGATGCCGGTGACGACGGCGATCTGCGGGCGAACCAGCGCCGAGTTGATCGGCATACGCCCAACGGCCATTTCCAGCACCCAGAATTCTGCCGGCTCGGTCATGCTCGCCAGGTTCCAGGCAATGCCGTGGGGCAGGTTGGCGTTGGCTTCGGTCTGGCCCACGTTGCCCCAGGGTTTCAACGCCTGGGCAAGCATCGCCACCACAGTGGTCTTGCCGAAACTGCCGGTCACGCCAAACACTGTTCCACTGAAGTGCTGCCGGGCGTGGCGGCCCATCTGCAACATGGCCTCGCTGGTGTCGGCAACCTGCAATACCGGCAGCCCACTGCCCAGGTAGGGGGTGGGGTCTACACACAGGAAGGCTGACGGTCGACGTTCGGGTTTGGCCTGGGCCCAGCGTTGCGCCGATTGCGCTTCATTGGGGCCGACCCGGCTGGGATGGCGACTGAGGATCCGCTGCGGCTTGAAGAACTGCATGGAGGGCGTCAGCCCCGTTGCGCGCCAGCCGGGCGGCGGTGGGGTTGCCCACGTGCCCTGGGTGACTTGCGCCAGGGTATCTGCGTTCCAGGCTTGATCCACGCCGGTTTCGGCCTGGACCCAACTGACCTGAGGGGCACCATCAAGCAGATAACGGTGGTAAGCGATCAGCCCGGAAAGATAGTGTTCTACATCGTCGATCCGTACCCGGAACGCGTGATGACGAATAAAGAAGGCCCCGGCGATGCGCGCCGGGTTGGCAAAATACATCGCCAGTTCCGGCCAGAAATAGCCATTGAGCAGATAGCGGGCGCGATGATGCAGCGCGCGGTAGAACGCGTGCAGATCAATCTCTTCAAGCAGGTGGCGCAGTGATGGTTGCCGGGCGATGCGTGTCAGCATCTGCTGCGCTGCCATCATCAACTCCAGCAACGTCGGAAAGGTGGTGATGCGTTGCTGGACGAACCCCAGATAGCCGGCGACGTTGTTCAGGCCAAAGCGAAAATATTTTTCGTCAGGTCGGTAGCGGGTCAGTTCGTTCACGCAGTAGCTGAGCCAATGGTCATGCTCGCGCCAGTGCTCTTTCTCGATGAAATAATCGAAGGCTTTTTCCACCACGGCCAGCCAGCGCTCGTTGTGGGTCAGCCCATAGAGGCGGATCAACCCGAAAGCGGCCTCGCCATCGTAGTAGATAATCCTGAAGGGCTCTTTGACACTCAGGTCATGGGCATGCAAAACGTGCACAAACGCCCCGCTGACAGGATCCTGCATCCAGGCCATGCCGTTGGCGAGGGCTTCAAGAAGCGGCAGGAAACGGCGAGTGCCGGTGACTTCGCTGTACTTGACCAGTGCCAGCAGGCACACCGCATTGCCGCCCAGCTTGATCTCGTTGTCGGTGTCGATGAGAAACGCCGCCACGCTGCCATTGGGCAGCAACGAGGGTCTGATCAGTACCTCGGCGAGGTGATTCAGCGAGCGCTCGATCGCTGCCTTGAGCTGTTCATCGCCGGTCAGTGCCCAGGCCTCGATCATCGAGTATGTGGTGCTTGCGTGGCGCAGCGTGTTGTAGTTTTTGATGGTTCGGTCAAAGCAGGGGAAGTAGCCGTAGATAAATTGCCCGCTGTCTTGCACCTGTGTGCTCAGGTAGCTGGATGCGCTGCTTATACACGCCCGAACATCATCAGGTGCGAGCACTCCCAGGGCACGCCAGCCGGTTTGCGGCCCGCTGCTGTTAAGGGGGTGGGCGATGCCATCTTCGGCGCAGAACACACCGATGGTGTTGAAGGTGAACACGCGGGTTTCGGGGGCAAGCGCTGCCACGATGGCTGCGGCCTGTGAGCCGCTGAACCGCCGCTTGGCATAGGTGACGAAGTTATTGGTGTTGAAGGTCGCGTGGGCAATGTCGCTGCCGCCGTACAGGATGGCATTGGCATTCAATTCCTGTTCGGTGATTGCCAGCTGCATATCGGCATCGAATGCAAGGCCGTGCCTGAAGTAGTTGCGCTTGTGGCGCTTGAGGCGCTCACTGAACTGTTCCCAGGTTATTGGCGCCACGTTGAACGCACGTTCGACGCGGATCCATGAACGATCGGTTTTATCAGACCCTTGGCGTGGAGCGTGGGAGCAGAGACGTTCGAGTTCAAGCTCACCCAATCGCCAGGCAGTTTCGAAGTTGTCAGCGGTAATATGAAAAACCACCGCACGGTAGGTACTATCACTTATTGAAAAAAATAAAGTGCAGGTGTGCGGGGCGTCTGCTGAGACAGCCAGCTCGTTAGCGTGTTTGCTCAAAAGAGTGTGGCAAGCGAGCAGTTGCTGTTTCACAGGCAAAACTCTCCATGCATCATAACTTGGCGACGGCTATTATTAATTGACGCTGGGTACGTCAAGAAATGCAAACTTTCTCGCGGCAGAAGTTATTGTCCGTACGTAGGCTGATGTTCGAATTTATATATCAGGAATACATCGAAGAGTCTTCCTTTGCAGGCTCTCTGACAGGTGAAGCCACGAGGTTTTCGTGCTGTTGGAGGTGATCGCGAATCAGTTTGCGAATGACCTGAGAGATAGTAAGGTCAACGTCGTTGGACAAGGATTCCAGCCGTTGTTTGGTCGGCGCGTCGATGAGGATGGTCAGGCGCGTAGTTTTATCAGGCATTTTTCTAGTCCTTTTACATACAAAAGCGCGGTCTCAACTGCCGCGGGCAGCAAGTGATACGAGAAGTATTGAAGCCTTGAACCGTGCAGTCAGTACAGCGGGATTCTAATTCAACTCTCCTGGTGTTTTCTACAGAGGGTGATTGAAAGTTGAGATAATGTGAGCTCCTGCACCTTTTACCAATATCCCTATTATCATGCGATTGTAATCCAATGAGCCTGAATACTAACAAGGCTCCAATGAAATTATACGAAGTAGTGGGGGCTGTCAAAATTAATACTGTCTATAACTAAAGTAGTGTATAGGCGCGCTGATAAATGTGGTCAGGCGATTCTTGCGCATTATGCCGGGTTTTTTTTCAGCGTTTCGCCGAAAAATACAGATCGAAAAAAAAGCTGTTGTTTGCTTTTGATTTTTGTGGTTGGGACGTAGGGGCGAGGTCGAGGGGGTTAAAGCAAAAAGGGCCAGGATGACCCTTTTTCAGGTGGCGGGATCAAGCAAAAACGAAGTACTTGCGCACGGTCTCCACTACTTCCCAGGTACCTTTCATGCCTGGCTCCACCACGAAGATATCCCCAGCGCGCAGATGGATCGGCGCCATGCCTTCAGGCGTGATCACGCAGTAGCCTTCCTGGAAATGGCAGTATTCCCACTTCACGTACTCCACGTACCACTTACCCGGCGTGCAGATCCAGGTGCCCATGATCTTGCTGCCGTCTTCGCTGGTATAGGCGTTGAGGTTGACGGTGTGCGGGTCGCCTTCAAGCTTTTCCCATTTGCAGGCATCCAGGACCGGCAGTGGGTGGGTGTCGCGCAGTACGGTGATGGGCTTGGACATGATGACTCCGAGGCAGGGAAGGGAAAGCTCAACCCTAAGGCCTTGGGCGCTGCGCCAGTGGTCTGAACTCGACATCGGGATGTCCAGAAGCGCAGGCCATGTGATGAGCTGGAAATCACCCCCATCCCTGTGGGAGCGGGCTTGCCCGCGATAGCGGAGTGTCAGGCAATGAAGAGGCTGGCTGCGCCATCGTCATCGCGGGCAAGCCCGGCTCCCACAAGGGGCATGTCTAAACGAAAGATTTGTGCAGTAACTGACCATTTCCTCGCAGTAAGTGCGAAATATTTCCCATCTCACGCCAGAATTCGCAAGAAAATTCAGAGCTGGCCCTCGTATCATTCACCCCAGTACCCAGTGAGAGCCTTGCAATGAACCCAATAAAAACGTGGTGGGATATCAGCCCGCCCTTGAGCACGGCGACCCCGACCTGGCCGGGCGATACGCCGTTCCAGGAAGAGCGCGTGTGGCAGTTCGGCCCGGAGTGTCCGGTAAATGTGGGGCGCGTAACCCTGTCGCCGCACACCGGTGCCCATGTGGATGCACCGCTGCATTACAGCGCCGATGGCGCGCCGATTGGCGAGGTTTCGCTGGATGTATATATGGGGCCGTGCCGGGTATTGCATTGCCTGGGCAGCGGCGCGTTGGTGCAGCCGCATCAGTTGCAAGGGCGTGTGGATAACCTGCCGGAGCGCGTGTTGTTGCGTACTTATCCACAAGCGCCACTGACTGAATGGGATTCGAATTTCACTGCCATCGCCCCGCAAACCATTGAGCTGCTCGCCGGCCTGGGTGTGCGCCTGATCGGTATCGATACGCCGTCCCTGGACCCGCAACAATCCAAGACCATGGATTCCCACAACGCCGTGGCGCGCCATGGCATGGCGATCCTCGAAGGCATCGTGCTCGATGAAGTGCCGGAGGGCGACTATGAACTGATCGCGCTGCCGCTACGTTTTGCCCATCTCGATGCCAGCCCGGTCCGCGCCATTCTCCGCCCGCTCAAGGAGCCCACGCGATGAGCCAATGTCCTTTCTCAGCTGATTACCAACCGCCGGAAGAATGGCATAACGCCGAACTGAATTTTTCCGAGTCCATGAGCTATGGCGATTACCTGGACCTGGGCAAAGTCCTCAGCGCCCAGCACCCGCTTTCTCCAGACCACAACGAAATGCTCTTCATCATCCAGCACCAGACCTCGGAGCTGTGGATGAAGCTGATGCTTCACGAACTCAAGGCTGCCCGCGAACATGTGCGCCTGGGTGAGCTGCCACCAGCGTTCAAGATGCTGGCGCGGGTGTCGCGGATCTTCGATCAACTGGTGCACGCCTGGGCCGTGCTGGCGACCATGACGCCGTCGGAGTACAAGGCGATTCGCCCGTTCCTGGGGCAGTCGTCGGGGTTTCAGTCGTTCCAGTACCGCGAGATCGAATTTATCCTGGGCAACAAAAGCCCGGCGCTGCTGCGGCCCCATGCTCATCGCCCGGATTTGCTGCAGCAATTGCAGGTGGCGATTGCCACGCCGTCGCTGTATGACGAAGCGGTCAACCTGATGGTCAAGGCCGGACTGGCGATTGACCCTCAGCGCGCCGAGCGCGACCCGACGGCGGCCACAGTGCATGACGACTCCGTGGAGGCGGCGTGGCGCGAGGTGTATCGCGACCCGAATCGGTATTGGGACTTGTATCAATTGGCCGAGAAGTTTATCGACCTGGAAGATTCGTTCCGCCAATGGCGCTTCCGACATGTCACCACAGTGGAGCGCATCATCGGCTTTCAGCCGGGTACCGGCGGCACCGAAGGCGTGGGGTATTTGCGCAAGATGCTCGACACGGTGCTGTTCCCTGAACTCTGGCGAGTACGTTCCACGCTCTAAACAAAAAAGCCCCGCATCTGCGGGGCTTTTCATTTGGAATGCAGCTAAAAATGTGGGAGCAAGCCCCCTCCCACAGAGTTTACTGGGTGACTGCAACTTTCCCGTTTCTGATCCGAAACCGATAGGCGATGTAGATAATTCCCACCCACACCGGCATCGCATACACCGACTCGCGAATCCCCGGAATCGCCAGCATCACGCCAATGATCATCACCATGAACGCCAGGCACAGGTAGTTGCTGAACGGGAACCAGAAGGTCTTGAACGACGGCGTCACGCCTTGCTCGCCCATGGCCTTGCGGAACTTGATGTGGGTCAGGCTGATCAGCGCCCAGTTGATCATCAACGAAGCAACCACCAGCGCGAACAGCAACTCCAACGCACTGTGCGGCGCGACGTAGTTGACCACCACGCACAGCATCGTCACCAACGCCGAAATCGCCAGGGCCCGCAGCGGAACGCCTTGTTTGTTCAGCTTCATCAGCGCCTTGGGCGCGTCACCCTGCTCGGCCAGGCCGAACAACATGCGGCTGTTGCAGTACACGCCGCTGTTGTACACCGACAACGCCGCGGTCAGCACCACGAAGTTGAGGATGTGGGCGGCGGTGTCGTTGCCGATCAGCGAGAAGATCTGCACAAACGGGCTGCCGCTGTAGGCATCGCCCGACGCGCCGAGGGTTTGCAGCAATTGATCCCACGGGTACAGCGACAACAGCACGGTCAGCGCGCCGACGTAGAAAATCAGGATGCGGTACACCACCTGATTGATCGCTTTGGGGATCACCTTGCGCGGTTCGCTGGCTTCGGCGGCGGTGATGCCGACCAGTTCCAGGCCGCCGAACGAGAACATGATGAAGGCCATGGACATCAGCAGCCCCATGCCGCCGTTGGGGAAGAAACCGCCGTGGCTCCACAGGTTGCTGACCGACGCTTGCGGGCCGCCAGTGCCGCTGAACAGCAGGTAGCAGCCGAGCACGATCATGCCGACAATCGCCACCACCTTGATGATCGCAAACCAGAACTCGGCTTCACCGAAGAACTTCACGTTCAGGGTGTTGATCAGGTTCACCGCAACAAAGAACACCAGCGCGCTGACCCAGGTTGGAATCTCCGGCCACCAGAACTGGATGTACTTGCCTACCGCCGTCAACTCGGCCATGCCCACCAGCACGTAGAGCACCCAGTAGTTCCAACCCGCCAGAAAACCCGCGTAGCCGCCCCAGTATTTGTGCGCGAAGTGGCTGAAGGAGCCGGCCACCGGCTCTTCGACGATCATCTCGCCGAGCTGGCGCATGATCAGGAACGCGATAAAGCCGGCCACTGCATAGCCCAGGATCATCGACGGCCCCGCCGACTTGAGTACCCCGGCCGAGCCGAGGAACAAGCCTGTACCAATCGCGCCTCCCAAGGCGATCAGCTGAATGTGCCGGTTCTTCAGGCCACGCTTGAGGCCCACCGGGTTAACCATGTCATCCGCCATTAACATTCCCTTCTACTTGTTTTTCTCAAGGGTGATTGCACGCCGCATCGGCCCCTCAGAACTGCTGAGGGTCAGATATTACTCTGCGTAAACTTTTCGTAATACAGCTGAACGCCATCAAGTGCCTGATCCACCAGCCATTGTTGAATGGATTCGACCATTGGAGGGGGGCCGCACACGTACATATCCGCCGATCTGTCCCGCAATTCGGCCAGGTCAAAATGTTCGGTGAGGTAGCCGCGCTTGCCGGGCCATTCGGATGAAGCATCGCTGAGTACTTCGGTGTAGCGAAATCCCGGGATTTTCCTCGCGTAGTCCTGGATACGCGCCGCTTCGCATAAATCCTCGGCACTGCGCACGCCGTAGTAGAGGTGCACCGGTTGCGAGCAACCGTTGGCCGCCAGTTCATCGAGCATACCCAGCAACGCCGACAACCCGGTACCGCCCGCCACCAGCACCAGCGGCCGGGTGACATGCCGGAGGTAGAACGCCCCCAATGGCGCCTCCAGCAGCATCGCGTCGCCCGCCTGGCAGCGTTCGCGCAGGTAGTTGCTCATCACCCCATCCGGCAGCAGGCGCACCAGGAACTGCAGTTGGTTACCCGGCCGATTGGCGAAGGAGTAGGAGCGCCAACTGTCGGTGCCGGGCACCGCGACACGAGCGTACTGGCCGGGCAGGAAATCCAGTGGCTGGTCCAGTTGCACCTGCAAGATCGCCGTACTGGTGGAGACCTGCTGCACGTCGCTCACCGTACCGCGTACCTGCACTGGCCCGGATGCATTGCACAGGCTTGAATCGAAGTCGAAGTAGAAGGTGGCGTCGGACTGCACCCGAGTCTGGCAACTGAGCATCTTGCGTTGCTGCAGGTCGAGGCTCGAGAGCGCTTCTTCGTCGACATAGTCCTGGGTGTACTCGCCGGATTCGCAACGCCCCTGGCAGGTTCCGCACACGCCTTCGCGGCAATCGAGCGGGATCTTGATACCGTTGCGCAGGGCTGCATCCAACAGGATTTCATTGGCGCCCACCGGGAAGAACAGGGTTTTGCCATCGGCAAAGCTGAAGGCCACTTTGTGATTCATTGGAAAAACTCCCGGTGCCTATAGGTGATAGAAATCCAGCACCGAGTTGATGGTGTCGTTGAGCAGCAAGGCGTGCTTGCGCATGATCAGCCAGCTGTCGCCCGCAGGCTTCAGGTGGTACGTGGCATGCCCGTAGAACTGCTCGGATGTGGCCAGGCGATAGAACAACGTGTGCCAGTTCAAGCGCACCTCCAAGGTGCCGTCAGCCTGCTCCGAAATGCGCAGGTTATTGATCAGGTGCAGAGTGCGCGGCATTGGCGTGGCCGAGGCAGCCTTGCCTGTGCGCAGGCGGAACACGCGGTCTTCCAGGCCTGAACGGTTGGCGTAGTAGATCAACGACATCTCACGTTTTGGGTCTTTGGTGTAGACGTGTTCCGAGTCCCATTGCGGCAAATGGAATTCGCTCTGGGGGTCGAACAACTGCACGTAGGCGTCCCAGTCCTGGGCGTCGCACAGTTCGGATTTACGGTAAAAAAACTGCTCGACCCGGTACTGCAATTGCGCATTCATCACTTCACCTCCCGCAGGCTCAGGGCCTGCTGGTCCAAACCCTTGAGCAGAAACTGTTGCCAATTGCGGTGCTGGTTGACGTACAAGCCTTCGTGGGTGAATTCAGTGCCGGTCATGGCCGGTTGAATGCCGATGGCTTCACTGTTGGGCGTGGGTCCGGTCTCCCAGCGGTGGCTGCCCCGTGATATATCGCTCCAGCGTTCCAGGCGGCCCTGGAAACCGCGCTGGGCTTCGCGAAACTCCACCAGGTCGTCCGGCGTGCCCATGCCCGAGACGTTGAAGAAATCTTCGAACTGGCGAATGCGGTTTTCGCGATCCGCGTCGGATTCACCCTTGACCCCCAGGCATTGGCTGATGATCTCGGTCTTGTTCCAGGCCACTGGGCGGATGATGCGCAGCTGCGAACTGATCTGGTCGAGAAAGAACAGGCTGGGGTAGATGTTCAGGTTGCGCAGGCGGTGCATCATCCATTCGGCCTTTTGCTGGCCATGTTCGGCCACCAGGCGCGGCATGATGGTGGCGTAGCCGGAACGTACGCTGGGGTTGGGCATGTCGCTGAACAACACACTGTGGCCGTTATTGAAGGCGAACCAGCCGTCATCGGTATTCGCGTCGCCGGCGCCGAGCTTGCTGTAGTCCAGCGTTGTACTCGCGCCTGCGCCGTTCTCGGTATTGACCTGCTGGCGGTGCTGCACCGTGGCCACGTAGTTGTAGTGCACGGTGCTGACGTGATAACCGTCCAGCCCGTTTTCGTTTTGCAGCTTCCAGTTGCCGTCGTAGGTGTAGGCCGACTTGCCCGGCAGCACTTCCAGCTCTCCCGTGGCCGATTGCGCCACCATCATGTCGAAGAACACTTTGGCGTCGCCAAGGAAATCTTCCAGGCTGTTGGTGCCGTTTACGTCAAGGCTGATAAACACAAAGCCTTTGTAGCTTTCGATGCGCGCCTTTTTCAGGCCGCGGGTGGCTTTGTCGAAACCTTCCGGGTATTCCCCCGGCGCCTTGACCTTGACCAGCCGGCCATCGCTCTTGTAGCACCAGGCGTGGAACGGGCAGGTGAAGGTGGACTGGTTGCCCTTGCCCACGCGAGTGAGGGTGGTGCCGCGATGCTGGCAGGCATTGATCAGCGCGTTGAGCCGGCCTTCGCCGTCGCGGGTGATGATCATCGGCTGGCGCCCGGCACGCATCGTCACGAAGTCGTGGTTATTGGCCAGTTCGCTTTCGTGACAGGCATAGATCCAGTTTTTCTCGAAGATCAGTTCCATCTCCAGGTCGAACAACTCGGGTTCGGTGAACATGTCGCGGGCGATGCGGAACACTTCATCTGCCGGGCGAAAGTCCAGGCAGCTTTCGATAAAGGTTTTCCACTGCTCGACGGTTCTTGCACCACTCATGGGAGGCACCTTTTGATAATGGCTAAAACGGGTGAGCCATTAAGGCGCTGCAAGAGGGCGGTGGGCTATCCGCTTAATGGGGGAAGATGGGCCGCAAAGTTGGGCAGCAAATACCCAACACGGTGCGGCGCGGTGACGCAATGGGCTACTGTCATTGCAGGTGACGGTCGCAGAAAACCTGAATTTATCCACATAGTCGACGGTTGCTATCCACGTGGTTGCAACGGTGCCGACGTGGCTTGGAACTTGCTGTCGATGTTCAACGACGCGCCGCCAGAGCGCGCAAACGCCTAACCGCCGTGGGTGCAGCCCGATGAGTAGCCAGACACGCGATATTCACATTCAACGCTTTGACCTCGAAGGCGCCCGCAGCTGGATGTCCGGTATCTGCGGGCCCCATCGCCTGGCGACGGCTAACCCCGAGCGCCTGCGATTTCACCACAGCGCCAACGTGTTCAAGTCCCGCGCCACCACCCTGGGCGTGATTGAGTACGGCACCGACGTGACCATCGACATCGAAGACGCCGAGCATTTCAGCAGCTACAGCCTGAGCCTGCCGTTGGTGGGCGAACAGGAACTGAGCAAGAACGGTGAACGCCTCAGGTCCAACCGCGACCAGGGCGTGATCATTTCACCCAACGAGCACCAGGTGCTGGCGATTTCCGGTGACTGTCGCAAGTTGCAGGTGGTGATCACCCGTGCGGCGATGAGCGAGTCGCTGGAAGGTTTGCTGCAACGGCCCATTGATGCGCCGCTGCGCTTTGAATCGGTGATGGATGCCGTGGACGGCGCCCCGGCTTCGTGGTGGCGCATGGCGCGATACTTCATCGCCGAACTGGAATGCAGCAGCGAGTTGTACGAGCAGGCCGCATTTACCCGGGACCTGGAAAGCTCGCTGATCAAAGGGCTGATCCTGGCCCAGCCGAATAACTATTCTGAAGAATTGCGCGAGGTGTTGGGGGTAAAACTGCCGCACTACCTGATTCGTGCGCGCCAGTACATCCACGACAACGCCCGTGAAGCGCTGCACCTGGAAGACCTGGAAGCGGCGGCCGGGGTGTCGCGGTTCAAGCTTTTCGATGCGTTTCGCAAGTACTTCGCCTTGTCGCCCATGGCGTATCTGAAGAAGCATCGGCTGGGGGCGGTGCGCCTGGAGATTCTTGAACAGGGCTCGATCCGAACCATCTCTGAAATTGCGTTGGGTTGGGGGTTTACGCACTTGGGGCGGTTTTCGGCGGAGTACCGCAAGCTGTTTGATGAGTCGCCCAGCCAGACATTGCAACGCAAGCGCCTGCGCATTACTTGAACCTGATGAAGATCAAAATGTGGGAGGGAGCAAGCCCCCTCCCACATTGGATTTTCAGTGCATATGGAATCTCAGATCAACTCCTCCACCAGTTGCAGGCAATGAGTCAGCCCCGGCGACTGGTCATTCACCCGTCGGCTCAGAATGATCGGCGAGGTTGCAGTCGCCTCCACCACCGGCGTATAGCCGATATCCGCCCGATGCAGCACCTGCACCGACGCCGGTACCAGCGTCACACCCATACCGGCGCCTACCAGGCCGATGGCGGTCTGCAACTCGTTGGTCCACTGCGCCACCTTCAGGCTCAAACCGTGGGCGTCGAACAGCGCGATCACATGGTCGGCATAACTGGGGCGCGGGTTGCCTGGGTAGAGCACAAAGGGCTCGGTGGCCAACTGGGCGAGGGTGGCAGGGGTACCCAGCAAGGGGTGGCCGCTGGGCAGCACGGCCACCAGGCGATCCTCCACCAATACGCGCTGGACGATGGCCGGGTCGTCGATGCGAATGCGCCCGAAACCCACATCGATGCGCCCGGCCTTGAGCGCTTCGACCTGTTGCAGCGTAGTCATCTCCGACAAGCCCAACTCCAGCTCCAGGGCCTCGTGATTGCGCAGCCTGCGAATCAGTTCGGGCAGCACGCCGTACAAGGTCGAGGGTGCAAAGCCGATGCCCAGCCACGTCTTCTCGCCAAGGCCGATACGCCGCGTGTTGTCGCAAACCGTGCCCAGCTGTTCGAGCAGCACATTGGCGTGTTCATAGAAAAACCGCCCGGCTTCGGTCAGGCGCAACGGTCGGCTCCGCTCCAGCAGCAGCACCCCCAGTTCATCCTCCAGCTGCTGGATTTGCCGGCTCAGGGGCGGCTGGGCGATGTGCAGGCGTTCGGCAGCCCGGGTGAAATTGAGGGTCTCGCCCAGCACCTGGAAATAGCGCAAGTGACGCAGTTCCATATCGACTCCTTTCATACCTTGAGGGTATCGCACAAGACCAATTCTATATTGGAACCCCGAAAAAATGCGGAACAGAATCGACGCTAATCTATAAAGAACCCAACGGGTATTGCCATGCCGATTTGCACCATCGAGTCGATCGACACCCTCATCGTCGATCTCCCCACCATTCGCCCGCACAAGCTGGCGATGCACACCATGCAAAACCAGACCCTGGTGATTATCCGTCTGCGGTGCACCGACGGCATTGAAGGCATCGGCGAAGCTACCACCATCGGTGGCCTCAGCTATGGCAATGAAAGCCCCGACAGCATCAAGGTCAACATCGACCGCCATTTCGCGCCGCTGTTGATCGGCCAGGATGCGAACAATATCAACGCCGCCATGTTGCGCCTGGAGCGCAGTATTCGCGGCAACACCTTTGCCAAATCCGGCATCGAAAGCGCCTTGCTCGACGCCCTCGGCAAACGCCTGGGCCTGCCGGTCAGCGAACTGCTGGGCGGGCGCGTGCGTGACGCGTTGCCGGTGGCCTGGACCCTGGCCAGCGGCAATACCGAACAGGACATCAGCGAGGCCGAGAAAATGCTCGACCTGCGCCGTCACCGCATCTTCAAATTGAAGATCGGCGCCGGTGAAGTCAGCCGCGACCTGGCCCATGTGATCGCGATCAAAAAAGCCCTGGGCGAGCGCGCCAGTGTGCGTGTCGACGTCAACCAGGCCTGGGATGAGGCCGTGGCGCTGCGGGCGTGCAAGGTGCTCGGCGACAACGGTATCGACCTTATCGAGCAACCCATCTCACGCAACAACCGTGGCGGTATGGCCCGGCTCAACCTGTCGAGCCCGGTGCCGATCATGGCCGATGAGTCCATCGAGTGTGTCGAAGATGCGTTCAACCTGGCGCGTGAAGGCGCGGCCTCGGTGTTTGCCCTCAAGATTGCCAAGAACGGTGGGCCCCGCGCCGTGCTGCGTACGGCGGCGATCGGCGAGGCGGCAGGCATCGGCCTGTACGGCGGCACCATGCTCGAAGGTGGTATCGGCACCCTGGCGTCGGCCCATGCCTTCCTCACGCTGAACACACTGGCGTGGGGCACCGAGCTGTTCGGCCCGTTGTTGCTCACCGAAGACATCCTTGCCGAGCCACCGGTGTACCGCGATTTCCAGCTGCATGTTTCCACCGCTCCGGGCCTGGGCCTGGCGCTCGATGAAGAGCGTCTGGCGTTCTTTTGCCGTGACAAACACTAAGAGGCGCCTGCCATGTTGTTCCACGTAAAAATGACTGTGAACCTGCCCCTCGACATGCCCTCCGAGCTTGCCGACAGCCTCAAGGCCGAAGAGAAAGCCTTGGCGCAACACCTGCAACAAGAGGGCAAGTGGCGCCACCTGTGGCGCATCGCCGGGCACTACGCCAACTACAGCGTGTTCGATGTCGACAGCGTGCAGGACCTGCATGACCTGCTGATGCAACTGCCATTGTTTCCTTACATGGCTATCGAAGTGAATGCGCTGTGCCGGCACCCGTCGTCCATCCATGCGGACGACCGCTAAGCCGGTTTCAACCTGATAATTACAAGATAAGGAGTGCACCATGTCCATCCGCCTGTCCCAGACTGCCCACGCCCAACGCTTTCTCGAAGAAGCCAGCGGCAACCTCAATGACGCCGGCAACCCGCGCGCCAAGGCGCTGATCTACCGGATCCTGCGCGACACTGTGAACATCATCGAAGACCTGGAAGTGACCCCCGAGGAGTTCTGGAAGGCGGTCAACTACCTCAATGATCTGGGTAAAAACCAGGAAGCCGGCCTGCTCGCCGCTGGCCTGGGCCTGGAGCATTACCTGGACCTGTTGATGGACGCCGCCGATGAGCAGGCGGGCAAGTCCGGCGGTACACCGCGCACCATCGAAGGCCCGCTGTACGTGGCCGGCGCGCCGCTGTCCAAATACGAGGCACGGCTGGATGATGGCAAGGATGACGCGGTGCCGTTGTTCATGCGCGGGCAAGTGCGCGATACCGAGGGCGGGCCATTGGCGGGGGCGGTTGTCGATGTGTGGCAGGCCAATACGGGCGGTACTTATTCGTGGTTCGACCCGAATCAGTCTGAATTCAACCTGCGCCGACGTATCGAGACGGATGCCCAGGGCCACTACCGTTTTCGCAGCATCGTACCCTCGGGCTACGGCTGCCCGCCGACCGGGCCGACGCAGCAGTTGCTCGACCAATTGGGGCGCCACGGGCAACGGCCGGCGCATATCCACTTTTTCATCTCGGCGCCCGGGCATCGGCACCTGACCACCCAGATCAACCTCTCGGATGACCCGTACCTGCATGATGACTTTGCCTATGCCACCCGCGATGAACTGATTGCCGAGATCCGCTTCAGCGACGATCCGCAACTGGCGCGCGAATTTGGCGTGGAAGGGCGGTTTGCGCAGATTGATTTTGACTTTGAGTTGCAGGTGGCTGATGCGCCGGTAGAGCAGAAACGCATGCAGCGCGTACGTGCCCTCGAGGACTGATCTGTGGGAGCTGGCTTGCCTGCGATAGCGATGGTGAATGTTCCACCGCTATCGCAGGCAAGCCAGCTCCCACATTGGTTTTGGGTGTTTGTGTTATTTGCGCACGACCAGGTCCAACACCTCATCCCGGTCCTTGATCTTCTGCAGCACTATCTCCGAACGGATATCCATCACCCCCGCCGTGCGGTTCAGGTGGTTCACGATAAAGTCCGAAAAGTGCTTGAGGTTGCGTGCCTGCACCCGCAGCACATAGTTGCTGGCACCGGTGATCACATAGGCGCTCGCCACCTCCGGCCAGCCTTGCACCTTCTTGATAAAGGTCTCATGCCAGTCCTCGATATCCTGGCGCAGCGACAGGTGCACGATGGCTTCGAGTTCGATCCCCAACTGTTCGGCATTCAATACCGCGCGATAGCCGCTGATGATTCCTTCGCTCTCCAACAAGCGCAAACGGCGCAGGCAGGCAGAGGGTGACAGCGCGACTTTTTCCGCCAGTTCCTGGTTGCTGATACGGCCATCCTGTTGCAGAAAATGCAGGAGGCGCAGGTCGGTGGCGTCGAGAATCATGCTTGGAAGATATCCGCGTGTTTTGAGTTTAAATTCGAATTTCCTACAGCTTAAATAGCCGTTTACCCACCACTTTGCACGAAAATTCTCTAAAAGTTCGTTCATTATTTGGTCCATCCTCACTTATAAAAACCAGGACGACCCATGACCACTCGAAGCCATTGCCAAGCCCTCGACACCCAGGACCCTTTGGCTCCCCTGCGTGCCCAATTCGCCCTGCCCGAGGGCGTGATCTACCTCGACGGCAACTCCCTCGGCGCGCGCCCGGTGGCAGCGCTGGAGCGGGCGCAGCAGGTGATCGCCCAAGAGTGGGGCAATGGCTTGATTCGCAGCTGGAACAGCGCGGGCTGGGCAGATTTGTCCCAGCGCCTGGGTAATCGCCTCGCACCGTTGATCGGTGCGCGTGAGGACGAAGTGGTGGTCACCGATACCACCTCGATCAACCTGTTCAAGGTGCTGAGCGCGGCGTTGAGTGTGCAGCGTCAACGCTCTCCGGCGCGCAAGGTGATCGTCAGCGAAGCGAATAACTTTCCCACCGATTTGTATATCGCCGAGGGCCTGGCCGAACTGCTGCAACAAGGCTATTCCCTGCGCCTGGTCAACAGCCCGGCCGAACTGCCCAAGGCCATCGACGCAGACGTGGCGGTGGTGATGCTCACCCACGTCAACTACAAGACTGGCTACATGTACGACATGGCGGCGCTGACTGCGCTGAGCCACGAGTGTGGCGCGCTGAGCCTCTGGGACCTGGCGCACTCAGCGGGCGCGGTGCCTGTGGACCTGCACCAGGCCGGCGCTGATTATGCCATTGGCTGCACCTACAAATACCTCAATGGCGGCCCGGGCTCTCAGGCATTTGTGTGGGTCAATCCGGCGTTGGTGGATGTGGTGCGTCAGCCGTTGTCGGGCTGGTTCGGGCATACCCGCCAATTCGCCATGGAGTCGAGCTACGCCCCCAGCGCCGGCATCGCGCGCTACCTGTGCGGTACCCAACCGATCACTTCGTTGGCCATGGTGGAATGCGGCCTGGACATTTTCGCCCAGACCGACATGGCCAGCCTGCGCAGCAAATCCCTGGCATTGACCGACCTGTTTATCGCGTTGGTCGAAAGCCGCTGCGCCGCCCATGGCCTGGAACTGATCACGCCGCGTGAGCACGCCCGGCGCGGCAGCCATGTGAGCTTCGAACACCCCGAAGGTTACGCGGTGATCCAGGCCCTGATCGCCCGAGGCGTGATCGGCGATTACCGTGAGCCGCGGATCATGCGCTTTGGTTTCACGCCGCTGTACACAAGCTTTACCGAGGTGTGGGACGCCGTGGAAATCCTCGGTGAGATCCTCGACAACGCCACGTGGAACCAAGCGCAATTCAAAGTTCGCAACAGCGTTACTTAAGAGCAACACAGGTCAAATGTGGGAGCTGGCTTGCCTGCGATAGCGTCGGTGCATTCACTACCGTTATCGCAGGCAAGCCAGCTCCCACAGGTTCAGCGTCAGCCACCATCACAATAATAAAGGGGCACTCCAGTGACCACGCCAGACAACGGCTTTGCAGAAATCACCCACCGCGAACTGGGCCTCAGGCGCCAGCTCACTTCCGGCCAGATGAGCATGATCGCTATCGGTGGCGCCATCGGCACCGGGCTGTTCATGGGCAGCGCCTACGCCATTGGCTATGCCGGGCCCAGCGTGCTGGTGAGCTATGCCATCGGCGCCTTGATCACCTTGCTGCTGATGGGCTGCCTGGCGGAGATGACGGTGGCCCATTCCACCTCTGGCTCCTTTGGCGCCTATGCCGAGTTCTACATCAGCCCGCTGGCCGGGTTCCTGGTGCGGTATGCCTATTGGGCGGCGATTGTGCTGGCGGTGGGGGCCGAGGTTACGGCGGTGGCGATGTACATGAAGTACTGGTTCGTCAATGTGCCGGAATGGGTATGGATCGTATCGTTTTCCAGTGTATTGATTGTGCTCAATGCGATCAGCGTGAAGACTTTCGGCAACTTCGAATACTGGTTCTCGACCATCAAGATCAGCGCCATTGTCGGCTTCATCATCCTGGCGGTGTATGTGGTGTTCGGTTCTGGCAACCCGCAGTACGGCGTGCAGAACTACACGGCCCACGAGGGCTTTTTTCCCCATGGCTTGAGTGGCATGTGGATCGCGGTGATCGTGTCGATCTTCAGTTACCTCAGCGTCGAGATGATCGCCGTGGCCGCCGGTGAAGCCGCCGACCCGGAGCAGGCGGTGAAGAAAGCGTTCCGCGCTACCATCGTACGGCTGGTGGTGTTCTACCTGCTGACCCTGGCGCTGATGCTCGCCATCGTGCCGTGGAACCAGGCCGGACAGGCCCAGAGCCCGTTCGTCACGGTGATGCAGACCATCGGCATTCCGGGCGCCACCGGGGTGATGAATTTCGTGATTCTGATCGCAGCGCTGTCGGCGATGAACAGCCAGCTCTACATCACCACGCGCATGATGTTCAGCCTGTCGCGCGCAGGTTTTGCACCCAAGTCCATGGGCGCCTTGAGCAAGAACGGCATCCCGCTGAATGCCTTGTTGCTTTCCAGCTCGGGCATTGCCCTGGCGACCCTGCTGAATGTGGTGTACCCGGAAAGCTCATTCACCCTGATGATGGCGATCTCGATGTTTGGCGCGATCTTCACCTGGTTCATGATCTTCCTCACGCACCTGTTCTTTCGTCGCTATCGCAAGCGCCATGGCGGGGCGAAGTTGTCGTTCCAGTTGCGCCTGTTTCCCTACAGTACGCTGCTGGGGTTGGTGCTGATGGGGGCGGTAATGATCACCACCTATTTCACCGAAGCGTTCAAGATGACCTTGGTCTTCGGCGTGCCGTTCCTGTTGATTCTGTCGGCGGTGTATTACGGGTTCTTCCGCAAGGGCAGGGCCAAGGCGTCGAACAAAGCCCTGGCGTAACCCGGCAGTTGCTCGAACGAGCGTGCGCATAACAGCAACGAGCGGCAGGCCCACTCCTCTTGCAGGGGGTGGGCTTTGAAACGGCGTTCTGACGGCCAGCGCTCCAGGGCTGCCTGAGGCACGATACCCAGGCCCGCGCCGCCGGCGACCATGCGAATCAACCCATCAAAACCGTCGGCGCGAATGCGCGTCTGCAAGCGAAAGCCTGCGTGCAGTGCCTGTTCTTCCAGGTAAACCGCCAGCGCGCTGTTGGCCGCCAGGCCCACGTAGTCGTATTGCAAGCTGTCGATAAAACTCGGGCGGGTCAACGGGTGGTCCAGGGGCATGATCAGCACCAGTGGGTCATCGCGAAACGCCAGGGTCTGCAAGCCATGGGTGTCCACGGCATCGGAAATAATCCCCAGGTCGGCGGTGCCCTGGCGCAAGGCGTGGGTGATGCGCAGGCTGGGCAATTCTTGCAGGTCGATATCGAGGTTGGGGTGCTCGCGCAAAAAGTGTGCGAGCAATTCAGGCAGGTACTCGCTAAGGGCGGTGGTATTGCACAGCAAGCGTACCTGGCCTTTGACGCCATTGGCGTATTCGGCCAGGTCCTGTTGCAGGTGTTCGGCCTGTTGCAACAGCAGGCGAGCGTGCCGAGCCAGGGCTTCGCCTGCCGGCGTTGGGGTGACGCCACGGCGGCCACGCTCAAGAAACGCGATGCCCAGTGAAGACTCCATTGCCCGGATGCGTGCGCTGGCGGCCGCCAGGGATAAATGGCTGCGAGCCGCACCGGCGGTGATGTTGCCGCTGTCGAGGATGTGCAGATAGAGGCGCAGGTCGATCAGGTCAAAGTGCATGGCTGCAGGTTTCCGGTGACTGGGCGGGCCCCTTCGCGAGCAAGCCCGCTCCCACATTTTGACTGTGAATACATTCAAGTGTGGGAGCTGGCTTGCCTGCGATGACGGCATCAGCCTCACAAAAAACAAGAGGCTGCCTCAGTATATGGCGAATTTTCAGCCTCTCTCCAGCCCTGCACAATCGGTGCATGAATACCTTCCTAGCGTTCTACCAAAACCTTGGTCCAACCCTGACGGCGTTGGTCATCACTACCTTCCTGCTGGCCGGCACGGTCAAGGGCATCATCGGCCTCGGCCTGCCCACCGTAGCCATGGGTATGCTCGGCCTGGCTATGTTACCGACGCAGGCTGCGGCGTTGCTGATCATTCCTTCGACTATCACCAATCTCTGGCAGCTGACGTTTGGCGGTCATTTGAGTGCCTTGCTCAAACGCCTGTGGCCGATGCTGTTGCTGATTTTTTTCGGCACCGGTCTGGGCTCCGTGTGGCTGGGCATGGACGGTGGGCCGTGGGTGGTCCGCGCGTTGGGTGCGGCGTTGTTGGTGTATGCGTTGAGCGGCTTGTTCCTGCCGACCTTCAAGGTCGCGCCCCGAACCGAGCGCTGGCTGGGGCCCTTGTGTGGGCTGATCACCGGCATCATCACCTCGGCCACCGGTGTTTTCGTGATCCCTGCGGTGCCGTATCTGCAAGCGCTGGGCTTGAGCCGTGATCAGTTGGTGCAGGCGCTGGGGCTGTCGTTCACGGTGTCGACACTGGCGCTGGCCGCCGGGCTGGCCTGGCGCGGAGCCCTGGGCGGTGGTGAAATCGGTGCGTCAGTGTTGGCGCTGGTGCCGGCATTGCTGGGGATGTGGCTGGGCCAAGTGGTTCGCCGACGCATCAGTGCGCTGTGGTTCAAACGCGGGTTTTTCACGGGCATGGCGTTGTTGGGAGGCCATTTGTTGCTGGCTGGTTAATAATGACCGTGCCTGTGTCAGCCGATAAATGAAGGACCGCCCGTGAAAGCCCGTTCCGATGAGCTACAGATCTTCGTCAGCGTGATTGAATGCGGCTCGATTTCTGCCGCTGCCGAAAAGGTCGGGCAAACGCCGTCTGCGGTCAGCCGCACGCTGTCGCGCCTGGAAGCCAAGCTCGACACCACGCTGATCAACCGCACCACGCGACGCATGGACCTGACTGAAGAGGGCAAGTACTTCTTCGAGCAGGCCAAGGTGATCCTGGCGCAGATGGACGAGCTGGAAGAGCGCCTGTCGTCGCGCCAGAAAAAACCGGCCGGCCGCCTGCGTATCAATGCCGCAGTACCGTTCATGCTGCACGGGATCGTGCCGTACATCGCCGAGTTTCGCCGCTTGTACCCGGATATCCAGTTGGAACTCAACAGCGACGACTTGATCATCGACCTGCTCGAACAAAGCACCGACATCGCCATTCGTATCGGCACCCTGGCCGACTCGACCCTTCATGCGCGCTCCCTGGGC
Organism: Pseudomonas sp. OST1909; assembly: GCF_015277575.1. NCBI lineage: Bacteria > Pseudomonadati > Pseudomonadota > Gammaproteobacteria > Pseudomonadales > Pseudomonadaceae > Pseudomonas > Pseudomonas sp. OST1909. The sequence goes on along the minus strand of NZ_CP063780.1, from coordinate 5,434,748 downwards.
AGCACGCCGCTGCATATCCTGGCCAGCCCCGACTACCTCAAGCAGTACGGCACGCCGACGACCGTTGCCGAGTTGGCCGATCACACCTTGCTGGGCTTCACTCACACCGAGACCCTCAACCACTGGCCGCTGCGTCATGGCGAAGGTGACCGCTGGCTGATCCAGCCCAGTGTCAGCGCGTCCAGTGGCGAAACTGTGCGCCAGTTGGCGCTGCAGGGGCAGGGTATTTGTTGCCTGTCGAATTTCATGACGGTCGACGATATCGATGCTGGCCGCCTGGTGCCCATGCTGGAGGCGTCCAACAGCGGTTATCGCCAGCCGATCCACGCGGTGTTCTATCGCAACTCGCAATTGGCGCTGCGCATTCAGTGCTTCCTGGAGTTCATTCAGGCCAAGCTGGCGCGGTATGCGCGCTGATTCGTGACTTGCACGCAAGAGTGAATTGGGCCGTACGGGCTTATTCGACAGCAGTGGGGGCTCGATACTGGGCGCATCACTTACCCAGTCAGGAGCAACCTCCATGAATGTATTCGTTACCGGTGCAGCAGGGTTTATCGGCGGTTCCATCGCCACCGGCCTGGTCAACGCTGGCCATGACGTCACCGGCCTGGTGCGCAGCGCCGAGCAAGCCGCCGAAATGACCGCCCTGGGCATTACGCCGGTGATCGGCACCCTCGACGACGCAGCCGTATTGACCGAGCAGGCACAGAAGGCTGATGCGGTGATCAACGCTGCCAGCAGCGACCATCGCGCCGCCGTGGAAACCTTGCTGGCCGCCTTGAAAGGCTCGAACAAGCCGTTCCTGCATACCAGCGGGTCGAGCATTGTTGGGGATGCGTCGGGCGGCAAGGCCAGTGAAGTCATCTACTTCGAAGACAACCTGCCTGAGCCGACCGCCGACAAAGCCGCGCGGGTGGCGATCGACAACCTGATCCTCGCGGCGGCCAGTGACGGTGTGAATTCGGCGGTGATCTGCAACACCCTGATCTACGGCCACAGCCTGGGCGTAAAGCGTGACAGCGTGCAATTGCCACGCTTGCTCAAGCAGGCACGCAAGAGCGGTGTAGTGCGCCATGTGGGCAGCGGGCAGAACATCTGGTCCAACGTGCACATTGAGGATGTGGTCGCCCTGTATCTGCTGGCACTGACCAAAAACGTCCCGGGTACTTTCTACTTTGTGGAAAGCAGCGAAGCGGCGTTTATCGACATGACCACGGCGATTGCCCAGGCGCTGAACCTGGGCGAACCGCAGGATTGGCCGTTGGCCGAGGCTGAAGCCGAGTGGGGCTATGAAATGGCCAACTACGGGTTGGGCTCCAACAGTCGCGTACGCGGCAAGCACGCCCGCGAACTGTTGGGCTGGGTGCCCAAGCGTACGTCGGTGGTGGAGTGGATTCGCAACGAGATGGTCTGATTCGCTTGAGGCCTGGGTGTAGCTGTCGGGAGCAAGCCCCCTCCCACATTTGACCGATTTCCAACTTTGGAATGCATTCAAGTGTGGGAGGGGGCTTGCTCCCGATTGGGGCCACTCAGTCCTGGAGGCTAGCCCCACTCGCCGCAATTCCGTACCATTCCCCGCCTTATCCCTCGCAATTCCCCGGTACTCCATGAACCTCACCCGTCTGCGCGCCGACGCCCTGGCCGGCCTCACCACGTCTTTTGCGCTGCTGCCCGAATGCATCGCCTTTGCCCTGGTGGCCCACCTCAACCCGCTGATGGGGCTCTACGGCGCTTTTATCATCTGCACCCTCACTGCCTTGTTCGGCGGCCGCCCGGGCATGGTCTCGGGCGCAGCCGGCTCGATGGCGGTGGTGATTGTTGCGCTGGTGGTGCAACACGGTGTGGAGTATTTGCTGGCGACAGTACTGCTGGGCGGGTTGATCATGATCGCCTTCGGCCTGCTGCGCCTGGGCAAGCTGGTGCGCATGGTGCCGCACTCGGTGATGCTCGGTTTCGTCAATGGCCTGGCGATCATCATTGCGCTGGCGCAACTGGAACATTTCAAGAGCGGCGAACGCTGGCTAAGCGGCACGCCTTTATATGTGATGGCGGGCCTGGTTGTGGTGACCATGGCGATTGTCTACCTGCTGCCACGCCTGACCCGCGCTGTGCCGCCCGCGTTGGTGGCGATCCTTGGCGTTGGTCTGGCGGTGTACCTGCTTGGTCTGCCGACCCGTACGCTGGGCGATATGGCGCACATCGCCGGTGGCTTGCCGACCTTCGCCCTGCCGCAAATCCCCTGGACCTTCGACACTCTCGGCATCATCGCGCCCTACGCGTTCCTGATGGCGATGGTCGGCCTGCTGGAAACCCTGCTGACCCTCAACCTCACCGACGAAATTACCGAAACCCGAGGCTACCCCGACCGCGAAAGCGTGGCGCTGGGCGCAGCGAATATGGTCTCGGGCCTGTTTGGCGGCATGGGCGGTTGCGCGATGATCGGGCAAACCGTGATCAACCTCAGCTCCGGTGGGCGCGGGCGTTTCTCAGGGGTGTTTGCCGGCGTGATGATCCTACTGTTCATTCTGTTTCTGTCACCGCTGATTGAGCGTATTCCGCTGGCGGCGCTGGTGGGCGTGATGTTTGTAGTGTCGCAGCAGACCTTCGCCTGGGCCTCGTTGCGGGTGATCAACAAGGTGCCGCTCAATGATGTGCTGGTAATCATGGCGGTGACGATCATCACCGTGTTCACGGATCTGGCCACCGCGGTGCTGTGCGGTATCGTCATCGCCGCGTTGAATTTTGCCTGGCAGCAGGCGCGAGAGCTGTACGCCGATGAACATCTGGAGGCCGACGGCAGCAAGCTTTACCGGGTGCATGGCACCTTGTTCTTCGCCTCGACCACGCCGTTCTTGAACCAATTCGACCCGGCCAATGACCCGGCCCAGGTGACGCTGGATTGCCGCCACCTGAGTGTTGTCGACTATTCGGCGATCGCTGCGCTGATGACCTTGCGCGAGCGCTATACCAAGGCCGGTAAGCATCTGCGGGTGCTGCATTTATCCGAGCGCTGCAAGAAGCTGCTCAAGCGCGCCAGGGTTCACCATGACTGAGTGAGCCCCTGTGGCGAGGGAGCAAGCTCCCTCGCCACAATAGACCGGCTCCAGCAGTCAGGGGCCTACCAGGTCTTCAAGCTCCTGGGCGCGGGTCTGGGTCATGTCCAGCATGCAGCCGGAGCCGTTGACCTGATCAATGGTGCCGCCGGTGGCGCTGCCGGCGAAGGCGCAGTTGGCATCGCGGTATTTGATCCACAGGCGCTGCACGTCTTGCAGTTGCTGCTTGTGCGCGCCGTCCTGGGCGGCGAGGGCGGTCTTGTAGGCGCGGTTCAAGCGCTCGTCCTGAACCTTCGCTTGTTTGGCGTTGCAATTGACCATGTCTGCCGTGGTATTGGCGCTGTCCATGCATTTTTTCAACGCGGCATTGTCGGCGGCATACGCTGTGCCACCCAAGCAGAGAAGCAGGGCGCTGGCGGCGAGTGTGGTGCGAATCATGGGCGGTTTCCTGAGCATGAGTGGATGCGCATTCTATGACTCAAGGGCGGCGCTTGAGTTTCCGGCATTCCTGATCTTCATGTAAGAACATCCCCCGTATTTTCATGGGCTGGCGCTGGACATATCTCCATGCGACAGCGCTTGTCCGTGGGCGAAAATTACTTTCATGAAAATTGAAAATACTCCTCGGTAATGATTTATGAGTTTCACAACCAATTCGACGTGACCCTTTCCGAGGAGTACCGCATGGCCGCATTACCGGGCTTCGGGCTATTGGCATACGCTGCCATTGCCATCATTGCATTGATCGTGCTGATTGCACGTTACCGACTCAACCCCTTTATCGTCATTACGCTGGTGTCCATCGGCCTCGCGCTGATGGCCGGAATGCCGGCGGACACGATCATGGGGTCGTATGAGGCGGGCGTCGGTAAAACCCTGGGGCATATCGCCCTGGTGGTGGCGCTGGGCACCATGCTCGGCAAGATGATGGCCGAGTCGGGTGGCGCCGAGCAGGTGGCGCGTACGCTGATCAACCGCTTCGGTGAACGTAATGCCCACTGGGCGATGGTGTGCATTGCGTTCCTGGTGGGGCTGCCGCTGTTTTTCGAGGTCGGCTTTGTGCTGCTGGTGCCGATTGCCTTTACCGTGGCGCGGCGCGTGGGCGTGTCGATCCTGATGGTCGGCCTGCCGATGGTCGCCGGCTTGTCGGTGGTGCACGCGCTGGTGCCACCGCATCCGGCGGCGATGATGGCGGTGCTGGCCTACAACGCCTCGGTCGGGCAGACGGTGCTGTATGCGATTTTGATCGGTATCCCCACGGCGATCATCGCCGGCCCCGTCTACGCCAAGTTCATCGTGCCGCATATTCACCTGCCGGCCGAGAACCCGCTGGAACGCCAGTTTATCGAGCGCGAACCGCGTACTCGCCTGCCCAGTTTTGCACTGACCATGGGCACCATCCTGTTGCCGGTGGTACTGATGATGATCGGCGGCTGGGCCAATGTGATTTCCACCCCGGGCAGTGGTTTCAATCAGTTCCTGCTGTTTATCGGTAACTCGGTGATTGCCCTGCTGGTCGCGACCCTGGTGAGTTTCTGGACCCTGGGCCTGGCCCAGGGCTTCAACCGGGAGTCGATTCTCAAGTTCACCAACGAATGCCTGGCGCCGACCGCCAGTATCACCTTGCTGGTGGGCGCGGGCGGTGGTTTGAATCGCATTCTGGTGGACGCCGGTGTGACCAATGAAATCCTCGGCCTGGCCCACGCGTTCCACTTGTCGCCGCTGGTGATGGGCTGGCTGTTCGCTGCGTTGATGCGCATCGCCACGGGCTCGGCCACCGTTGCCATGACCACTGCATCCGGGGTGGTCGCGCCCGTCGCTTTGGGCCTGGGTTATCCACACCCCGAATTGCTGGTGCTGGCGACCGGCGCGGGTTCGGTGATTTTTTCTCACGTTAACGACGGCGGCTTCTGGCTGATCAAGGAATACTTCAATATGACGGTGATCCAGACCTTCAAGACCTGGACCGTACTGGAGACCCTGATTTCGCTGGTCGCCTTCGGTCTGACCTACGGCCTGTCACTGGTTTTATGAGCCTGACCCTCTAACCGGAGCCTCCATGGACATCCTCTACCAGATCCGCGCCCGCCAGGACTCGTTCAGCGCCGGCGAAGGGCGTATCGCCAAGTTGATGCTTGAGGATGTGGGCTTTGCCGCCTCGGCCAGCCTGGAGGCGTTGTCTCAGCGGGCCGAGGTCAGCACCGCGACCTTGTCGCGTTTTGCCCGCAGCGTCGGCTGCCGTGACTTACGCGATTTGCGCCTGCAACTGGCCCAGGCCAGTGGCGTGGGCAGTCGCTTCCTGGACCCGGCGGGGCTGCCGGAACAGTCGGCCTTTCATCGGCAAATCCTGGGCGATATCGAAGCGACGTTGCGCCAGCATTTGTCCGGTTTCAACCAGCACAGCTTTGCCGATGCGGTCACTTTGCTGGGCAAGGCGCGGATGATTCACGCGTTCGGCATGGGCGGCCCCTCCAGCCTGTGCAGCGATGAACTGCAAGTGCGCCTGGTGCGTCTGGGCTACCCGATTGCCGCCTGCCATGACCCGGTGATGATGCGTGTCACGGCCGCGACCCTGGGCCCGCAACATGCCTTGATTGTCTGTTCCCTCACCGGCCGTACGCCCGAATTACTGGATGTGGTGAAGCTGGCGCGCAACTACGACGCGCGGATTATTGCCCTCACCCTCGCGGACTCACCCCTGGCCGAACTGGCGGATGTGTTGCTGCCGCTGCAACCGGCGGAGACCAGTTTTATCTACAAACCCACCGCCGCCCGCTACGGCATGTTACTGGCCATCGACCTGCTTGCCACCGAGCTGGCGCTGGCCTTGCCGGACGACAATCAGGAACGCCTGCGCCGGATCAAGCTGGCCCTGGATGATTACCGCGGCGGCCCTGACAGCCTGCCGCTTGGAGACTGATATGAAATACGACACGCTGATTCGCCAGGCGCTGGTCATTGATGGCAGCAACACCGAAGGGTTTGTCGCCGATGTGGGCGTGCGCGGTGGGCGTATCCAGGCGATGGGTGACCTGTCCACCGACGAGGCCGCGCATGTCATCGATGCGCATGGCCTGGTATTGGCGCCGGGCTTTATCGATGTACACACCCACGATGACACGGTGGTGATCCGCCAGCCGCAGATGCTGCCCAAGCTCAGCCAGGGCGTGACCACGGTGATTGTCGGCAACTGTGGCATCAGCGCTTCGCCGGTGAGTTTGCGCAGTGACCCGCCAGACCCAATGAACTTGTTGGGCAGCCGTGAGCAGTTCTGTTATCCGCGGTTCAGCGATTATCGCAACGCAGTGCAAGGCGCCCATCCGGCAGTCAACGTCGCGGCATTGATCGGTCACACCGCGCTGCGCAGCAACCATATGGATGATCTGCATCGCACCGCCACACCGTATGAAATCGCGGCCATGCGCGTGCAGTTGCAAGAGAGCCTGGAGGCCGGTGCCCTGGGGTTATCCACAGGCCTGGCCTACGCCAGCGCATTCAACGCCGAGACCGATGAAGTGTTGCAACTCGTTGAGGAACTGACGGCCTATGGTGCGGTGTACACCACGCATTTGCGCAGCGAGTTCGAGCCGGTGCTGGAGGCAATGGATGAGGCGTTTCTGATCGGCCGACATGCCAGGGTGCCGGTGATTATTTCCCACCTTAAATGCGCTGGTGCTGGTAACTGGGGGCGTAGTCCGCAGTTGTTGGCGGCCCTGGAGGCTGAGGCGAAAAACCACCCGGTGGGTTGCGATTGCTACCCCTACGCCGCCAGCTCCTCGACTCTGGATCTCAAGCAGGTGACCGACGCGTTTCGCATCACCATCACCTGGTCGACGCCGCACCCCGAAATGGGTGGGCGGGATCTGCAGGCTATCGCTGCCGAGTGGGGCGTTTCGCTAATGGACGCTGCCCGTCGCCTGCAACCGGCGGGAGCGGTGTACTACGGGATGGACGAAGACGATGTGCGGCGCATCCTCGCCCATCCGTTGTCGATGGTGGGCTCCGATGGTTTGCCCGAAGATCCGTTTCCCCACCCGCGCTTGTGGGGGGCGTTCCCGCGGGTGCTGGGGCACTTCAGCCGCGATGTCGGCTTGTTCCCGTTGCACACGGCGGTGCACAAGATGACTGGTCTGTCGGCAGCGCGCTTTGGCTTATCCGAGCGTGGCGAAATCCGCGAAGGGTACTGGGCCGACCTGGTGTTGTTCGACCCGTTGCGGGTGCGTGATGTGGCAGATTTCAACACACCGCAACGTGCAGCGGAAGGGATCGACGGTGTGTGGGTTAACGGCGTACTGAGCTACAGCAATGGGCAGGCCAATGGCCAGCGGCCAGGGCGATTCCTGGCGCGCAGTGGGGATTTGCGTGGCGGCTTTTCGTCTTTATAGTGGGCGTTCTCATACACGGAGCGGTCGCCATGCACTTAGGAAAAGTCACCCCCATCCTGCGGATTTTCGACGACACCAAAGCGTTGGAATTCTACGTCGACTTCCTGGGGTTCAAGGTCGATTGGCAGCATCGGTTCGAGGCGAATTTCCCGTTGTACCTGCAAGTGTCGCTGGGTGAGTGCGTGTTGCATTTGTCCGAGCACCATGGCGATGCTTCGCCGGGCGCGGCGGTGCGGATCCAGGCGCAAAGGGTGGATGCGTACCAGCAGCAATTGCTCGGCAAGGATTACCGCTATGCCAAGCCTGGGGTCGAGGAAACGCCTTGGGGATCGCGGGAAATGAGCATCCGGGATCCGTTCGGGAATCGCTTGGTGTTTGTCGAGGACAGCGAGGGCTAAGTGGCAAATGGCAGGCAATAAAAAACCGCCTTGATAGGGCGGTTTTTTTTGCAAACCCAGTTAGTGGCTGGGGTTGCGGCTTCACAGGAGCACTGGCGTGGTCACAATACTACTGCTGCTTTAGGGCGTTATGCAACACCAGACGAACAAGAGTTTTTCACGGCAGCATTGATCTTTTGTGTTGTTTAACTTTGCAAAAAACAGCAACAGATTTTAAGGCTAGCTGGCCGTTGTTCGTTACACCTTGGAGCAGAGTGCTGAGCTAGTATCGCCCTCGTTCTGTGTTCGTCGTGAAGTAGGTTGGCTGGGTTCGCGCGCAAATTTTGGACCGCCCGCCACGGGCTAGTAATCCGTGCCGGATTCACGCGGGAGGACCATAAACCCAGCCGCCTCACAGGAGCACTGGTGTGCATCCAAAGGCCCACATGTTCCGGTAAGTGCGCTGGAGGTAAGGCCCAACTCACGGAGGGCCGAGTATGTCTAAGTTTGCACGACGTACATGGAACCTCGTAGTGAACTGCCTGCGTGCGTATCACGTATGGAAGTTCCTGCGGGACAGCTTCGATGACCGTTAAGGTCTGAGAGGTGGAGCCGCCTCGGTCTAGATCGAGGCGGCTTTTTGGTGTCTACACCCGGAAATGACTGACCATCTGCTGCAACTGGCTACCCAATCGAGCCAGTTCCACACTCGACTTGGCCGTCTCATCACTGGCAGTCGCGGTCTGCTCCGACACGTCCCGCACATTCACGATACTGCGGCTGATCTCTTCCGCTACGGCGCTCTGCTGCTCGGCGGCCGCGGCAATCTGCTGGTTCATCGACTGGATATTCGACACCGTACGGGTGATGTTTTCCAGTGACACGCCGGCCTTGCGTGTCAGTTCGACACTGCTGTCGGTGAGGCTGCGGCTGTTGTTCATCACGCTGGCGACTTGTTGGGTGCCGTTCTGCAAGCCGGCCACCAGGCCTTCGATTTCTTCGGTGGATTTCTGCGTGCGCTGGGCCAGGCCACGCACTTCGTCGGCGACCACGGCAAAGCCACGGCCGGCTTCCCCGGCACGCGCCGCTTCAATGGCAGCGTTGAGGGCCAGCAGGTTGGTCTGTTCGGCCACGGCCTTGATCACGTCCATCACGCTGCCGATCTTGTTGCTCTCTTGTTGCAGGTGCGTCATGGCGTCGGTGGAGCGGGCGACTTCGGCCGCCAGGCGTTCGATCTGGGCGATAGCTTCGGCCACCACCTTGTCGCCTTCGCGGGCCTGGCCGTCGGCGTCGGAGGCGGCTTGGGACGCCTGCTCGGCATTGCGCGCAACTTCCTGCACGGTAGCGGTCATTTCATGCATGGCGGTGGCCACCTGATCGGTCTCGATCTTCTGGCTGTTCACACCGGCGCTGGTTTGCTCGGTCACGGCCGATAGCTCCTCAGCGGCGCTGGCGATCTGGGTCACGCCATCGCGGATGCCGCTGATCAATTCGCGCAGGGTCGTGCCCATGCGCTGGATGCCTTGTTGCAATACGCCCAGCTCATCACGACGGGTCACCTGGATGTTCTGGCTCAAGTCGCCTGAAGCGATGCGCTCCACCACCGCCAGGGTGTCCTGGATCGGGCGGGTGATCTGACGGGTGATGACCCAGGCGGCAATCACGCCGACCAGCAGTGCCAGCAAGGTGCTGATCAATTGCAGGCTGCGGGCCTGGGTGCTTTCAGCGTCGCGACGTTCCAGTTGGATGTCGTATAGCTTGTCGCTGATCGTCACGATATCGGCGCCCTGGGTGGTCATTTCGGCGCGGGCGGTGACGATGTTGGCGTTGGCTGCCTTGTAGCTCTGCACGGCGCTGCGATAGGCACCGAGGGCGGCTTCCAGTGCGGACAATGCGTTTTGCTGGCCGGTACCGAACGCCGCGCTAAGGCCCTTCAAACCGCCGACGGCTTTTTCCAGTTGCGCAGCAGCGCGGGCTTCGGTTTCTGCGTTGGGGCTATTGGTATAGCCGCGCACTTCGTAGCGAGCTTGCTGGAACTCATTCTTGGCTTGGGTCACGGCCAGAAATTGCGTGAAGCGCTCCGGGCTATCGGGCGCCTGCTGCACACTGGTTTCCAGTGCATTGATTTGTGCGTTGGCGACATCGGCTTTGGCGCTCATGACGTCGCGCGCAGCGTTGCCATTGCGGTAGGCCTCGCGCATTTTGTTCAGGGACTGGCGGTAAGCAGTGATGACGGCTTTCTGGTCATTGAGCAGTTTGAGGTTTTCCGGGCTCTTGAAGCTGTCCAGCAATTTCTGTTGTTGAGCTGCGAAGGCATCCAGGCTGGTCTGCACATTCTGCGCCACGGCTTCGTCGCCATTGGCCAGCATGTATTGCAGGCGTACGATCCGCAGCTTGGTCAGCGAGGCGTTGAGCTGGGTGATGTCGCTCATCCAGTTGCTGCGGTCGATCAGGCCGCCCAGGCTGGTCCAGCCGGTGAGCGCCAGGATCGAGGTGAGGACCAGCACCAGGCCAAAGCCCAGGCCGAGTTTGAGGTTGACGCTGATGTTACCGAACCAGCTGTTCATCGAAAGCTCCTTGAAGAGTGATGTCTGTCTGCTGGACGGTGTGTTGTTGTTTGAGCCAGCCAAGATGTGTAGGGCTGTATCGGCGGCATGGGATAATTCTGAAATACTTTTATTGATGGGCGACGAAGGGTCGCTGGTGCGCTAAGGCGATGCCGGGGTGGGGCTGATCATGGGCCGCTCTTGTGTGCTAGTCTGCGGGCCCTTTTAGTTCTGGGCAGCACGGGAAACCATGTTGTCCTACAGCGGAGCCTCTTCATGTCCGAAGTTAATCTGTCCACCGACGAAACCCGCGTCAGCTACGGTATCGGCCGTCAGTTGGGCGACCAACTGCGCGACAACCCGCCACCGGGCGTGAGCCTGGACGCAATCCTGGCCGGCCTGACCGACGCATTTGCAGGCCAGCCTAGCCGTGTTGACCAGGAGCAAATGGCTGCCAGCTTCAAAGTGATCCGCGAGATCATGCAAGCCGAAGCCGCTGCCAAGGCTGAAGCTGCTGCGGGTGCCGGCCTGGCATTCCTGGCTGAAAACGCCAAGCGTGATGGCATCACCACCCTGGCTTCCGGCCTGCAATTTGAAGTGCTGACTGCTGGCACCGGCGCCAAGCCGACCCGTGAAGATCAAGTGCGTACCCACTACCACGGCACCTTGATCGACGGCACTGTGTTCGACAGCTCCTACGAGCGCGGCCAGCCTGCAGAATTCCCGGTTGGCGGCGTGATCGCTGGCTGGACCGAGGCCCTGCAACTGATGAATGCCGGCAGCAAATGGCGTCTGTACGTGCCGAGCGAACTGGCTTACGGCGCTCAAGGCGTTGGCAGCATCCCGCCGCACAGCGTTCTGGTATTCGACGTCGAGCTGCTCGACGTTCTGTAAGACCTGCTGGTTACCTGTTGGGACGAACGCGTTCGCCCCAACAGGCATTTGCCAGTTTCTTCATGGATGGAACTTGCCATTCAAGTCGGTCGCCGGGCGCAATGCTCGGGCATAGCAGAACAGAAACAAATTCCTCACCACTTCCTTCAGTACTCCAGGCTCACTGGAACTCAGGCCATTGACGTCCAGGTCACCCTGGTCCTGTAGTTCGTTCAGCGCTTCTTCCTCAAGCACCGCACAGACTTCGCCGGTTTCCCGATGCAGGATTCGCAGGTAAGGGTGGGGGCGATCCAGCCAGGCATCTATCAAATAAGTCATGGTCGTTCTCCTTGATGAGTTTCAATGAGAATAATTCTTATTCGTAGAATAGCAAGTATCTATTGGCGGTTTCCGGGTTTTTTTGTGTGGATATTGTTTTCGATCAATCAGGAGGGCGAAACGCCATCCCGCGGCGGGCGCGGGATGGATGCAGCAGCTTCAGACCTTGCGCACGAACTCGGACTTGAGTTTCATCGGGCCGATACCGTCGATCTTGCAGTCGATATCGTGGTCTCCGTCGCACAGGCGGATGTTCTTGACCTTGGTGCCGACCTTGACCACCAGTGAGGTGCCCTTGACCTTGAGGTCCTTGATCACGGTGATGGTGTCGCCGTCCTGCAGGACGTTGCCCACAGAGTCTTTCTTCACGGTCTCATCGCCGGCCACTTCGGCCTCGCCATTGGCGGACCACTCATGGGCGCATTCCGGGCAGACCAGTTGGGTGCCGTCTTCGTAGGTGTATTCGGAATTGCATTTCGGGCAGGGTGGCAACGTGCTCACTAAAGCTCCTTGAGGTTCAGGGATGACTAAAAGTCGCACATTATATAGGGTTTTGCGGCGAGAGCGGGGAGGTCAGTGGTGAATGCGATCTAAATGGGGGAGCTGGCTTGCCTGCGATAGCGATTGTGAATTCACTACCGTCATCGCAGGCAAGCCAGCTCCCACATTAATCAACGCGGAATCAGTGAGTACGGGCCACCGCGAACTCACTCAGTTCCACCAATGCATCCCGGTATTCACTGGCCGGCAAGGCTTCCAGGCACTGGATCGCCCGCGCCACGTAGTCACGCGCCAGTTGCGCGGTGTACTCCAGGGAACCGGAGGCTTCGACGGCGGCACGGATGGCCTCCAGGTCTTCGATCCCGCCTTTCTGGATGGCCTTGCGCACCAGGGCGGCCTGTTCCGGCGTGCCTTCGCGCATGGTGTAGATCAGCGGCAAGGTTGGCTTGCCCTCGGCCAGGTCATCACCGACGTTCTTGCCCAGGGTTTCGGCATCGCCCTTGTAGTCGAGCAGGTCATCCACCAGTTGGAACGCCACGCCCAGGTGATCGCCAAAGGTACGCAGGGCTTCGGCCTGTTCCGCGGTGGCGCCACACAGCGCGGCGGCGCTGTGGGTGGAGGCTTCGAAGAGCATCGCGGTTTTGCCGCGAATCACTTCCATATAGGTTTCTTCGGTGGTGCTGGCGTCGCGGACCTTGGACAGCTGCAACACTTCGCCTTCGGCGATGATGCGCGTGGCCTGTGAAAGAATTTTCATCACCGGCATCGAGCCCAGTTCGACCATCATTTCAAACGAGCGCGAGTACAGGAAGTCGCCCACCAACACGCTGGGTGCGTTGCCCCACATGGCATTGGCGGTCTCGCGGCCACGCCGCATACCGGACATGTCGACCACGTCGTCATGTAGCAGGGTGGCGGTGTGCAGGAACTCGATGGTCGCGGCCAGCAAGCGCAGGTCATCGCCTTCGCGGCCCAGCGCCTTGCCACACAGCAGCACTAATAAAGGACGCAGGCGTTTACCGCCCGCCGACGTAATATAGTCGCCAATTTTGGAGACCAGCGGCACTTTAGACGTCAGCTGCTGCTTGATGATGCCGTCGACGGCGCTAAAATCGTCCGCGACCGCGCGGTAGAAAGCTTGGGGTTGCATCAGCGACAGTCGCTCCAGAAGGGTTGCGCGGCATGCTAGGACCCTGACCCCGCAGTGTCAAGGCGCGCCCAGTCACCATGAAAGCTACTGCGCTCGGTAATCCTGCGTCAAAAACAGGCTCGGAATGCTCATTTACAACCAGTAAACTCCGCTTCCTCGCCTGTTTTTTCCTTGTCTTCCCTTCGCTCGTTACGCTTTCAAGGCGACTGGCGGCCCCTTGCAACACCTATTTACCTTGCGTACAATCGCGCACCCTGAACTTCCTGGGCAGCACCTGCCTTACGCAATTGCATTCGGGACGTCCATCCCATGCAGCCATGCCAGCCAATACCTCTTCTTATAAAGCGCTGGGTGAGCAGGATTATCGGAGAAATACCATGTCGTACGCAGTAATTGTTACTGGTGGCAAGCAATACAAAGTCGCCCCAGGTGAATACCTGAAGATCGAAAAACTGGAAATCGCTACTGGCGAATCCGTTACTTTTGATCGCGTTCTGTTGGTCGCCAATGGCGATGACGTGAACATCGGCGCTCCAGTTGTTGCTGGCGCTACCGTTGTGGCTGAAGTGATCTCCCAAGGTCGTCACGATAAAGTCCGCATCATCAAGTTCCGTCGTCGTAAGCACCACATGAAGCGTATGGGCCACCGCCAGTGGTACACCGAGATCAAAATCACCGGTATTCAGGCTTAATTTCAGCCTAATTCCTCACTAGGAGAATTGACTCATGGCACACAAAAAAGCTGGTGGTAGTACCCGTAACGGTCGCGACTCAGAAGCCAAACGCCTTGGCGTGAAGATGTATGGCGGCCAGAAAATCATTCCGGGCAACATCATCGTGCGTCAGCGCGGCACCCAATTCCACGCCGGTTACGGTGTTGGCATGGGTAAAGATCACACCCTCTTCGCTAAAATCGAAGGCGTGATCAAGTTCGAAGTAAAGGGCGCGTTCAACCGCCGTTACGTGAGCGTTGTCGCAGCTTAATTGCGAGATCGCTGGAAAAGCCCTGTCTTGCGACGGGGCTTTTTCGTTTGTGGAGTGAGTCTCTTGCAAAGCTGTTTGTGATGAGCTCAGGCGCAAGTTTTCGGTCGCTGATTGAGGTCGCTGCGCTCATTTTTGCAAGAGTCTTATGTCTTGGTTTCTTAAGCTCGTCCATGCGGCGAGAGGCGTTTTGTTATGAAGTTCGTTGATGAAGTTTCCATCCGAGTAAAAGCAGGCGACGGCGGTAACGGTTGCATGAGTTTCCGTCGCGAAAAATTCATCGAAAACGGTGGTCCGAACGGCGGTGACGGCGGTGACGGCGGCTCCATCTACATGATGGCCGACGAAAACCTCAACACCCTGGTCGACTACCGTTACACCCGGCACTTCGATGCCGAGCGTGGCTCCAACGGCGGCAGCACCGACTGCACCGGCAAAAAAGGTGAGGACCTGGTACTGCGCGTACCGGTCGGCACCACGATCATCGATTCCGCGACACAGGAAGTGATTGGCGACCTGACCAAGGCCGGCCAGAAACTGATGGTTGTGCAGGGCGGCTGGCACGGCCTGGGTAACACCCGATTCAAGTCCAGTACCAACCGTGCGCCGCGCCAGACCACGCCGGGCAAGCCGGGCGAACAGCGTGACCTGAAGCTGGAAATGAAAGTACTCGCCGACGTGGGCCTGTTGGGCCTGCCGAACGCCGGCAAAAGTACCTTCATCCGCTCGGTATCGGCCGCCAAGCCGAAGGTCGCCGACTACCCGTTCACCACCCTGGTGCCAAACCTGGGTGTGGTCAGCGTCGACCGCTGGAAGAGCTTCGTGGTTGCCGACATTCCTGGCCTGATCGAAGGCGCTTCCGACGGTGCTGGTCTGGGCATTCGCTTCCTCAAGCACTTGTCCCGCACCCGTTTGCTGCTGCACCTCGTCGACATGGCGCCGCTGGATGACACCAGCGCTGCGGATGCCGCCGAAGTGATCGTCAGCGAGCTGACCAAGTTCAGCCCGGCCCTGGCCGAGCGTGATCGCTGGCTGGTACTGAACAAGTGCGACCAGATCCTTGAGGAAGAGCACGAAGAGCGCGTCAAGGAAATCGTCGATCGCCTGGAATGGGAAGGCCCGGTCTATGTGATCTCGGCCATTGCCAAAGAAGGCACCGAACGCCTGACCCGCGACATCATGCGTTACCTGGAAGACCGTGCTGACCGCCTGGCGGCCGACCCGGTATTCAAGGCCGAGCTTGCCGAGCTTGACCAGCAGATCGAAGACGAAGCCCGTGCCCAGTTGCAGGCCCTGGACGACCAGCGTGCCCTGCGCCGCAGCGGCGTGAAGTCGGTCCATGACATCGGCGACGATGATTGGGACGAAGAAGACGTGGATGATGAAGACGGTCCGGAAATCATTTACGTGCGCGATTGATTCGTTGCGATAAACTTGAACGCCGCTCCCTGGAGCGGCGTTTTGGTATCCGGGTATAACGTTATGGGCGGCGCTGGGTCGCGCGGCCCTCACTCTAAGGTTGAAGATGATGCGGAGCAAAGTGACAGGTGCGCAGCGCTGGGTCGTGAAGATCGGCAGTGCGTTGCTGACGGCCGATGGCAAGGGGCTGGATCGCGCAGCCATGAGCGTCTGGGTCGAGCAGATGGTGGCCTTGCATGAGGCCGGTGTCGAGTTGGTGTTGGTGTCGTCCGGGGCTGTTGCCGCCGGGATGAGCCGCCTCGGCTGGACCGCGCGACCCAGCGCGATGCACGAACTGCAAGCCGCCGCGGCCATCGGCCAGATGGGCCTGGTGCAAGCCTGGGAGTCCAGCTTTGCCGAGCACGGCCGCCACACGGCGCAGATCCTGCTGACCCACGACGACCTGTCCGACCGCAAGCGCTACCTCAACGCCCGCAGCACCTTGCGCGCCTTGGTGGAGCTCAAGGTCATCCCGGTCATCAATGAAAACGACACCGTGGTAACAGACGAAATCCGTTTCGGCGACAACGACACCCTGGCTGCGCTGGTGGCCAACCTGGTGGAAGCCGACCTGTTGGTGATCCTCACCGACCGCGACGGCATGTTCGACGCCGACCCGCGCAACAACCCCGATGCCCAGTTGATCTATGAAGCCCGCGCCGATGACCCGGCACTGGATGCGGTCGCTGGCAGTGTCGGCGGTGCCCTGGGCCGTGGCGGTATGCAGACCAAACTGCGCGCCGCTCGCCTGGCTGCGCGTTCCGGTGCCCATACCATCATCGTTGGTGGGCGCCTGGAGCGCGTGCTGGATCGCCTCAAGGCCGGTGAGCGCATCGGTACGCTGCTATCACCGGAACGCGGCATGCTGGCAGCGCGCAAGCAGTGGTTGGCCGGGCATCTGCAAACCCGTGGCACCCTGGTGCTGGACGAGGGCGCGGTGTCGGCGTTGTCCCAAGGCAACAAGAGCTTGCTGCCGGTGGGCGTCAAGCTGGTGCAGGGCAGCTTCCGCCGTGGTGAGATGGTGGTGTGCGTCGCGCCGGACGGTCGTGAGATTGCCCGTGGCCTGGCCAACTACAGCGCCCTTGAGGCGCAGAAGATTATTGGACAATCGTCTGACGCTATTGTCGGACTCTTGGGCTATATGGCGGAGCCGGAACTGGTGCACCGCGATAACCTCATCCTGGTTTAAACGAAAGGAATACCCGATGCGTGTAATGAAGGGATTACTCGGCCTGTTATTGCTCATGCCACTGCTGGCCTCGGCCGAAGAAATCGCCCAGGTCTCGACGGTGTTCAAGTTTGTCGGCCCTAACGACCGGATTGTGGTCGAAGCGTTTGACGACCCCAAGGTCGACGGTGTGACCTGCTACCTGTCGCGTGCCAAGACCGGTGGCGTCAAAGGCGGCCTGGGCCTGGCCGAAGACCGCGCTGAGGCCTCGATTGCCTGCCGCCAGGTTGGCCCGATCCATTTCAAGGGCGAACTCAAGGACGGGGATGAAGTCTTCAAGGAACGCACCTCCCTGGTGTTCAAGACCATGCAGGTGGTGCGTTTCCTCGACAAGAAGCGCAATACCCTGGTGTATCTGGTCTACAGCGACCGCTTGATCGAAGGCAGCCCGCAGAACGCGGTGACGGCGATTCCGATTCTGCCTTGGCCGACCGCTCAGTAACCTGCAGGCGAGTTTTGTCACCGGCGTCTATGATTGCAGACTCGCCGGTTGTAAGCTCCGAGAGCTGCAATGCAAAGAATATGGGATATCTGGAGTTCGTCATGAGTGCTTTCCACGATCTGAAACTCAAAGCCCTGGACGGACAAGAGCTACCGCTGGCGCCCTTCAAGGGCCAGGTTGTGCTGGTGGTCAATGTGGCGTCCAAATGTGGTTTGACCCCGCAATACGCGGCGTTGGAAAACCTCTATCAGCAATACAAAGACCAGGGGTTTTCGGTGCTTGGGTTGCCGTGCAATCAGTTTGCGGGCCAGGAGCCGGGCTCCGAGGAAGAGATCCGCGAGTTCTGCAGCCTGAACTACGGCGTGACCTTTCCTCTGGGCAGCAAGCTCGAAGTGAACGGTCCTGAGCGCCATCAGTTGTATCGCCTGCTGGCGGGCGAGGGCGCCGAGTTTCCTGGGGATATCACCTGGAACTTCGAGAAATTCCTGTTGGGTAAAGATGGCCGGGTGCTCGCGCGTTTCTCGCCGCGCACGTCTCCGGATGACCCGACTATCATCCTGGCCATCGAAAAAGCCCTGAGCTGAACACCTTTCGGTGTAGCTTCAAGTCCCAAGCCTTAAGCTGCAAGTAGACGCGCCACCGCTTCTCTTGCAGCTTTAAGCTTGCAGCTACCCACTGCTTTCATACCCCTTAATCACCCAGATCAATAGTGCTACTAAGCGCTGCACACTCAGCATATTATCCGCGTCATAAATCCCGTCCTGGTGGAGTGCGCCATGCCTGTCCAAGCCTTGTTCAAACCCTTCCAGCTCGGTGGACTGCAACTGTCGACCCGCGTGGTCATGGCGCCCATGACCCGTTCGTTCTCTCCGGGTGGTGTACCCAACTCCAAGGTCATCGAGTACTACCGTCGTCGTGCGGCTGCCGGTGTGGGCCTGATCATCACTGAAGGCACCGTGGTCGATCACCGGGCGTCCAACGGCTACCCCAACGTCCCGCATTTCTACGGTGAAGCCGCGCTGGCCGGCTGGAAGAAAGTGGTCGACGCAGTACACGCCGAAGGCGGCAAGATTGTCCCGCAGTTGTGGCATGTGGGTAGCGTGCGCCGTATCGGCACCGAGCCTGATGCCAGCGTGCCTGCTTATGGCCCGATGGAAAAGCTCAAGGACGGCAACGTGGTTGTGCACGGTATGACGCAACAGGACATCAGGGACGTGATCAACGCCTTCGCCCAAGCTGCCAAGGACGCCCAGGCGATCGGCATGGACGGTGTAGAAATCCATGGCGCCCACGGTTACCTGGTGGATCAATTCTTCTGGGAGGGCAGCAACCAGCGCACCGACGAATACGGTGGCAGCCTGGCCAACCGTTCGCGCTTTGCCATTGAGTTGATCGAGGCCACTCGTGCTGCTGTAGGGCCGAACTTTCCGATCATCCTGCGTTTCTCGCAGTGGAAGCAGCAGGATTACACCGCACGCCTGGTGCAAACCCCTGAGGCGCTGGGTGAGTTCCTCAAGCCATTGGCTGAGGCCGGCGTAGATATTTTCCACTGCTCCACTCGCCGTTTCTGGGAGCCGGAGTTTGAAGGCTCCGACCTCAACCTGGCTGGCTGGACGCGTCAGCTCACGGGTAAGCCAACCATCACCGTGGGCAGTGTTGGCCTGGATGGCGAGTTCCTGCAATTTATGGTCAACACCGACAAGGTCGCGCAACCTGCCAGCCTCGAAAAGCTGCTGGAGCGCCTCAATAACGATGAGTTCGACCTGGTGGCCGTAGGGCGTGCGCTGCTGGTAGACCCGGATTGGGCCGTGAAGGTGCGTGAAGGGCGCGAAAGTGACATCTTGCCCTTCAGTCGCGACGCGTTGACCACTCTGGTGTAAAAGGCTGGACTCCCTGTGAGCGTCACAGGGAGTTTCTTCTCTTTAGCGATTAATACTCTGGTCGCTTATTCAACTCTTTACCGTGATCAGTCTTGAGCGCGTCTTTATGGCCAGGCTGGCCGTAGATTGGCGGTTCAGCACGGGCTTGATCCAGCCATTGTTGCTGCTGGGTCCATTGCGCGGTTGGCATGTTGACGCCATTGCGTACACCCATTCCATAAATTGACATGTTCCGTATCTCCTGTGGTTGGCTGATCAATAGGGGCGTACTGGCTGCGTCAGGGTTTGGTCGTATGGATGTGTGGGTTGCTGTGGACGATGCGAACCGTAGTCGGGGCGTGTGGGTTGATGTGGACGATGCGAGCCGTAATCGGGTTGTGAGGGTTGCGGACGATGCCAGCCGTAATCGGGTTGTGAGGGTTGCTGCGGACGATGCCAGCCATAATCGGGTTGTGTGGGTTGCTGCGGACGATGCCAGCCATAATCGGGTTGTGTGGGTTGCTGCGGACGATGCGAGCCATAGTCGGGACGTGTAGGTTGCTGCGGGCGATGCCAGCCGTAGTCGGGGCGTGGGGGTTGCTGTGGGCGATGCCAGCCATTGTCGGGCCCCGTAGGCCTCTGGCCGAAGGTATCGGTAGTCGGGTACCGTGGAACCATGGATTCGTTTATCAGTGTCGACATAGTTATCTCTCAAGTTTCCATCATGAATGCCTGCCTCTCGGGTGCGATCTGTAAAAGACACCCCTGATAAGACAGGTGTCATGTGGGTGGTGATAAATCCTGTGGCGTTCCAGAAATATCCTGTTGGGGGGCGCTTATTCAGGCGCTCTGGCGCGAAAAAGCCTACCGCCTGGGCCATTACTCGGGGGCTCGTCTGTCAGGCAGGTGAAGTGGCTTACAGTCATTGCTGAGTCTTCAGCCTGCGTGCGGCTGTGTTGGGACGATAAAATGTTCCCCACACACACCTCGCAACTGCTGTTCGAACTGTTCGACAATCGCTGGCCAACCCTGGCGGCTTGCGTGTTGACGGGCATTGAGGCGCATACGGCGTAGACTCTCTGCGTCCTCCAGCAGCCAGTTGGCGGCATCGCAAAACGCATTTTCATCCCCCGGCATCGCCAGCACCCCGTTGTATCCATGACGTATATGCTGGGTGGCGGCAGCCTGGTCATAGGCCACGACACCCAACCCCGACGCCATGGCTTCCAGTACCACGTTGCCAAAGGTTTCGGTCAGGCTGGGGAACAGGAACACATCGCCTGACGCGTAATGACGAGCCAGTTCTTCACCGCGCAAGGCACCGCAGAAAATTGCTTCGGGAAGGTCCTTTTCCAGCATTGCTCGTTGTGGTCCATCACCGACGATGATCAGTTTCATCTGGCGCAATGGGTATCTGTTCTGCAAGGTCTCGAAACAGCGCTTGAGCAGGCCAAGGTTCTTTTCCTGGGCCAGCCGCCCTACATGCAGCACTGCGATTTGCCCATTATTCAATGCCCAGCTTTCCCGCAGAGCGCTGTCGCGTTTGGCGGGGTGGAACAATTGGCTGTCGACGCCCCTGGCCAACATCCCCAGGCGCTCAAAATGCCGACGCTCCAGTTCCAGGCGCTGACTGGCACTCGGTACCAGGGTCAGGCTCGATCGGTTGTGAAACCAGCGCAGGTAATGGGTGACAATGCGACTGAGCAGGCTCAAACCGTACTGGTTCGAATACTGCTGGAAATTGGTATGAAAGCCGCTGACAACACTGATTCCCAGACGCCGCGCCGCACGCAGAGCGGATAAACCCAACGGCCCTTCGGTGGCGATATACAACACGTCCGGGCGCTGGCGGCTCCAGCGTCTGAGCAGTTTGCGCATCGACGATTGGCCCCATTGCAGCCCTGGATAACCGGGTAATGGCCAGCCGCGGCACAGCAGCAGTTGATCGTCACTCGGTCGGCTCTGATCGGCACCCTGGCGTGGACGCACCAGTTCGACCTGATGACCACGCGAGCGCAAACCCTCGCACAGGCGGCCAAGGGTATTGGCCACGCCGTTGATTTCCGGCGGGAAGGTTTCGGTAATAAGGGTGATGTGAAGCGAGGCTGTCGTCATGACCCACAGTGTCACCGTGGGCCATGTCGCCATTGTGTCTGTGTGATGATGAATTTATGACGGGGTCACGGCTTGCTGCGCCATCGCCTCGGCACCTTGCTCACGCACCCAGAACAACGTCGCCCCGGCGACTGCCGCCGGCATCATCAGCAGGTTGACAACCGGCACCAGCAGCACCAGATAGACAATGCCGCCGAAGCTCATGCTCTGCCAGCGCTTCTGGCGCAGCCAGGCGAGCATCTCGTTCCAGCCCAGTTTGTGGTTGTCGGCCGGGTAGTCGATGTACTGGATGGCCATCATCCATACGCCAAAGAGCAACCACAGCGGCGCCGCGATCAGGTTGACCACGGGAATGAACGACAGGATAAACAGGCCGATGGCCCGCGGCAGGAAGTAACCCAGCTTGCGCATCTCCCGGGCCAGGGTGCGGGGCACCATGGCGATCAGCTCACTCCAACTGAACGGTGGAAAGTCATCGGTGCCACGTACCACCACCTCGACTTTCTCTGCGAGAAACCCATTGAACGGCGCGGCGATAATATTGGCGAGCATGGTGAAGGTGAAAAACACCATCAGCACCACCAGCACGACAAACAGCGGCCACAACAAGTAATTCAAAAAGCCTAGCCAGCTGGGCAAGGTCGGTATCAAGCTATCGACCCACAGGCTGAACTGATGGCCGGCGAAATAGATCAGTCCGACGAACAACACCAGGTTGATCGCCAGCGGCAGCAGTACAAACAGGCGCAAGCCGGGGCTCAACACCAGTTTGAGACCTTCACGCAGGTATTGCGGGCCGGAAAGAGCAGGGGCAGGCATGGAGAACTCCGAGCAAGGTGACGAACGCGCCGACCTTACCGGCTTTGCACGCGATGTGAAAGCATGGGCCGGCAGGCGACATCCGGGGTTACAAAGGCATCGATTAACCTGACCAGGCGCATAGAGAGTAGCTATGAGCTGGATTGTTAATGCGTATTTCCTTAATCTTGCCCCCCTCGATACGCTGCACCCATTATTTTCAGGACCTGGCGAGTTAAAGCCTTCCCCAAGTGCTTCGCCGTCCTTTTTTATTCCAGCCGCTCTGTGGTCCGGGCGGTCGATAGGAGTGAGTCATGACTGATACCCGTCATTCCCGAGTGATTATTCTCGGTTCCGGCCCTGCCGGTTACAGCGCTGCCGTCTACGCTGCCCGGGCCAATCTCAAGCCGCTGCTGATCACTGGCATGCAGGCGGGCGGCCAGTTGACCACCACCACTGAGGTCGACAACTGGCCGGGCGATGTCCACGGCCTGACCGGCCCGGTGCTGATGGAGCGTATGAAAGAGCACGCCGAGCGCTTCGAAACAGAGATCGTCTTCGACCATATCAACCAGGTCGACTTCTCGAAAAAGCCTTACAGCCTGACCGGTGACAGCGGTGTGTACACCTGCGACGCGCTGATCATCGCCACTGGCGCCAGCGCACGTTACCTGGGCCTGCCGTCCGAAGAAGCGTTCATGGGCAAGGGCGTTTCCGCCTGCGCCACCTGCGACGGTTTCTTCTATCGCAACAAGCCGGTTGCCGTTGTGGGCGGTGGCAACACAGCTGTCGAAGAGGCGCTGTACCTGGCCAACATCGCCAGCACCGTGACCCTGGTTCATCGCCGTGAGACTTTCCGCGCCGAGAAAATCCTGATCGACAAGCTGCATGCACGTGTTGCCGAAGGCAAGATTATCCTCAAGCTCAATGCCACCCTGGATGAAGTCCTGGGCGACAACATGGGCGTGACCGGTGCTCGCCTGAAAAACAACGACGGCAGCTTCGACGAACTGAAAGTCGATGGCGTGTTCATTGCCATCGGCCACACTCCGAACACTTCGTTGTTCGAGGGCGTGCTGGAAGCCAAAGACGGTTACCTGGTGGTGCAGGGCGGCCGTGAAGGCAATGCGACTGCGACCAACATCGAAGGTATCTTCGCTGCCGGTGATGTGGCTGACCACGTCTACCGCCAGGCCATTACCTCGGCTGGCGCCGGTTGCATGGCGGCCCTGGATGCCGAGCGCTACCTCGATGGTTTGAAGGACGCTTCGTTCTGAACCCATTGAACTGAAAAAACCGGCTGCGAGGCCGGTTTTTTTATGTGCGCGATCTAGCCAACACCGCAAAACAAATGTGGGAGGGGGCTTGCTCCCGATAGCAGAGTGTCGGTCAGCCTATCTGTAGCTGACACACCGCCATCGGGGGCAAGCCCCCTCCCACAGGTTGTTTGACTCAGGATTTTCGAGTCAGTGGCAGCGTTGTGAACGTCACGCCGCCCAAGCCCTGTTTGATCAACGCCCGAATATTGCCATGGTCACTGCCCTCAGGCGTCGCGACCACCGACCGGTAATGCTCGCCAAACGCCAGCAACGCTTCCTGATCGCTCAAGCCTTCCAGCAAGGCCAGACCCAGGGTCTTGCACGACCCTTCGTTTTGTCCGGCTGCGTTTTCCACATCGCCATTGGTGAACGCTTGTGGCTGGTAGTCGTAACCGTCGGCGATAAAGGCCAGGGTGTCGGCAAAGACGTGTTCGCCACTGTTTAGGCTGGCGCGCAGGTTGTTCAGATCAGTCATGGGGCTTTCCTTTGGCGAACGCGGCCTGTTGGTCGGCGTTGGCTTCTTGCTGGTATTGGGCTTTCCACTCGGCGTACGGCATGCCGTACACCACTTCACGGGCGTCATCGAGGCTGACCTCGATCTTGCGCTCATCGGCCTCGGCCTTGTACCACTTGGACAGGCAGTTGCGGCAGAAGCCGGCGAGGTTCATCAGGTCGATATTCTGCACATCCTTGCGGCTGTCCAGGTGGGCCACCAATCGGCGAAAGGCGGCGGCTTCAAGTTCGAGGCGTTGTTGGTCGTTCATGGCGGTCTCTTCGAGACAGCTTCAAGCGGGTAAGCTTCAAGCTGCAAGTTGTAATACGTATGGCTTCTAGCTTAAAGCTTGCAGCTAGCGGCTTGCAGCTAGCGTTATTGAAACCGACTCGGCAAAGCGCAGCGCGTGGGGCTTGTCGACTTCCACCTCGGCGTACAACACCGATTCGTTGCTCATCACCAGGTCCAGCAATTCCTGGGTCAGGCGCTCCAGCAGGGCGAAGCGGTTGCCTTCCACATGGGCGATGATCGCCTTGGTGATGGTGCGGTAGTTCAAGGCGTGGTCGATATCGTTGTCGCGCACGGCGTCCTGAGCGGCATACAGGATGGTCAGGTTGATCAGCACATCCTGCTTGTTGAGGATTTCGTCCTCGTTGATGCCGATAAAAGTACGCAGGCACAGGTCTTTGACCCGGATGCGCGCCATGCCTGGTTGAAGTTGTGGCATTGCTACTTGCTCCGTCCAATCAATTGCAGGAACTCCATGCGCGTGGTGTTCGATTCGCGGAAGGCGCCGAGCATCACTGAGGTGTTCATGGTTGAATTCTGTTTCTCCACGCCGCGCATCATCATGCACATGTGCTTGGCTTCGATCACCACCGCCACGCCGGCGGCCTGGGTCACGTCCTGGATGGCGTCGGCGATTTGTCGCGTAAGGTTTTCCTGGATCTGCAGGCGCCGGGCAAACATGTCGACGATGCGCGCCAGTTTAGACAGGCCCAGCACTTTGCCGGTCGGAATATAGGCCACATGCGCCTTGCCGATAAAGGGCAGCAGGTGATGCTCGCACAACGAGTACAACTCGATGTCCTTGAGGATCACCATCTCGTCATTGTCGGAGGCGAACAGCGCGCCGTTGACGATTTCTTCCAGGTTCTGCGCGTAGCCATGACACAGGTACTGCATGGCCTTGGCGGCGCGCTTGGGCGTGTCGAGCAGACCCTCGCGCTCTGGGTCTTCGCCCAGGCCCTTGAGGATTTCGCGGTAGTGGTGGGGCAGGGAAAGGGTCATACAACATCCTCGCAAACGGCTTACTTGATATGCCGCCCGCCGTTGACGGTCAGGGTGGTACCGGTGACATAGGGGTTGTCCAGCAGGTAACGCACGCTCTGGTAGATCACCTCAGGCCCGGGCTCGATGCCCAGGGCCGACTTGGCCAGGACCTTGGCGCGATAGGCCGCGTCGTCGCCTTCGTTGAACATCACCATGGCCGGCGCGATACCGTTGACCTTGATCAGCGGCGCGAACTGCGCGGCAAACGATAGCGTGAGGCTGTCGAGGCCGGCCTTGGTGGCGCAATAGGCGATGTGCTGACGGCTGCCCTTGCGCACCACGTCATCGCTGATATGCACGATATCGGCAGGTGTAGAGCGTTGCAGCAAGGGTGAACAATGCAGGTTGATCAGGTACGGCGCAAGCATGTGTACGCTGAACATGTCGATAAACGCGTGGCTTGCGTCGCCCGGTGTTTCCGCGACCCAGGCCGAAGCATTGTGGATGATCGCACGCAGGCTTTGGGTATGGGTTTGCAACTGCGCGATGAAGGCAAGAATCCCGGCTTCGCCGGAAAAGTCGGCAAATACGCCGACGGCCCCTCGTTCACGTAGCGCCTGCACACCTGGGCGTTCGCTGCGGTAACTGAAAATCACCGAGTAGCCATCATCCAACAGGCGCTCAGCACAATGCAGGCCGACCCGCTGGCCGGCACCGGTGATCAGGATCGGTGCGTGGGTTGCAATCATGGGAGGCTCAAGTCGCTGGCAGACGCAAACTATACCAGCGACCCGGCCCCTGTGCTCATACGGCGGCTTCGGTGACTTTGCGCGGTGGCGAGGGGTGCAGCCAGTTCGCCAACAGATGCGTCGAGAGCGGAATAAAGAGGTAAACCATCAGCGGTGTCAGGGCGGCGGTGCTGACCAGTACACGGCTGAACAGGTCCAACTCGCCAAGCAGCGGGCCGAGACCGAAGTTGAACAACAATGACACCGGGAAGAACGCCAGCCAAATCGCGACCGCCTGTTTCCAGCGCGGCGGGCGTGCCCCTACGGCACCAAACCAGCCATCGATACCGCTGACACGATGCTCGCAAGGGTTGGCAAACAGCTCGCTGCCGCGACTTAGCCAGGCGTTTCGCGAGGCGGAAAATTCCCAGGCGTGCAGGGTTTTCTCATCGGCGAAGCGGAAGATGATCTGGAACTCATCATCATGGGGTGGCGGGGCGAGTACGCCGGAACCCAGGTAACCCGGGAAGTCAGTGGCCAATTGCTCGCCTTCGCGCAGCCAAGCCATCAATTCTTCGTAGCGACCTTTGGCGACGCGGCGCGCAACCATCAAGGTGACGGGGGAGGTAGACATGATGTATCTCCAGGTATCGAGTGCGCTGGGCCGGGTAAGCGGCGCACGAACGAGGCTGCGGGGTGCTGCAGCGACGTAAAAAACAGGCAAGGATTATTCCTGTTTTGCCGAAATACGCCAGAAACTTCGGATGGATCGCCGTAGATCTTGAATCATGGGCTTCAATGGGCGTTAAATAGGATCCAAATCCATATGGATATTGCTGACAGCTGATGTCCCAAATCATAGCTCCGTCTCTTGAAGCAGCACCCGATAGTCAGGCTGACGCCGAGGTGCTGTTTCCAATTCGTGAAGTGGCAAGACTTACAGGTGTTAACCCGGTGACATTACGTGCCTGGGAGCGTCGCTATGGCTTGATTCAGCCCGTTCGCACCGAAAGTGGGCATCGGCTGTACTCAAGCACCGATATCGACACGGTTCATCGCATTCTTGACTGGATCGAACGCGGCGTGGCGGTGAGCAAAGTGGGCAAGATCCTGGCGCGCGATCAACGGCCCGGCGAGCTGGCCACGGCGTCGCGCAGCGATACCGAACTGGAATGGCAGCAGTGGCAGGCGCAACTGCGGGTGGCCATCAGCGCTTTTGACGATCGTGAACTGGGGCAGTTGTACGGCCAGATCTTCAGCGCTTATTCAACCACCGTGGTATTTCAGGACATCCTGATGCCCCTCTGGCAGCAATTGCTGCGTCACCAGGGGCGTTTTGGCCAAGCCAGCGAATGGCTGTTTTTCGACAACTTCCTGCGTTCGCGCACCGCCCAACGGCTGCAATTGGCCTGTGCTTCACCGGCGCCGAGGGTGTTGCTGGCCGCCATTGCCGGGGAGTGCCGTGAGCTGGAACTGTTGGTCGCGGGTTTATTGATATCCAGCGACAAGCTCGCGGTAAAAGTTCTGGGTGTTGGCCAACCGCTCGATGAGTTGACGCTGGTCTGCGAGAGAACTCGGCCACAAGCCCTGGTGCTGTTTTCCAACCATTCTCCCGGTGCAGAACTGCCTTCGCGGCTCAGTCGCCTGGCATTGACGCTCAATTGCCCGTTGCTGTTGGCTGGCGATGCCTCGGACCTCGCCGAGCACAGCCTGGCAGGTTCATCGATAGGTTGCCTGGGCAATGACGGACGTTTGATGCAGCGCCGCTTGCAGCAGTTTCTCAGCGGTCGCCTGGATACCTGAACTCAGGCGTGCACGTGGGGATGAACCAGGCGGTGCTGGTGCAGAATGAACTGGCGCAGGCGCTCGATCTCATCTGCATCACTCTGGTTCAGGCGGTAAGCGAACAGGCCTCGGGCGGTTTCCCGCTCCAGTGTGCCGCGAAGCGCGATACGCTCGTAGCCGGAAGGGCTGAACCACAGGGAAAAGGTTTTGGGCGGTTTGGCCCGGCCGCGCACTTCTACCAGTACACCTTTGAATGATACTTCGTGCACCCACAATGCACTGGGGGAGCCCTTGACGTTTTCCAGCGTCACGGGCGCTTCAAGGGCCAGGCGCCACGGGCGGATCATCGGCCCGTCTTCGAAAATGCTCGGCACGCCCAGGCGCAGATGCACCGCATGAAACTCATCTTCCACCAGGCGCAGGGGGAAGGTAAGTTGCTGGTTGTCGAACTGCGCCTGGATGGTGACCTGGTCGTGAGCGGCCAGCCGCGTGAGCAAATCACGAATCTGCGCGCCACCATTAACCGTCAGGCTCGACCACGCATCCCGCAGATTGAGCTGCGGGTTGTGCTGCATGTCCTGGATAAAGTCCAGTTCGTCCTGCGTCAAAAGCGTGTCGCGGTGCATTGATCTGGCTCAAGGCTGAGGCATTAAAAAGCCATTATCGCTCTAAAGACTGCGTTTTTTACAGTTTGTTAATTCCACTCGTCGCCTTGAGCGCCGCGAGCTCGTTTTTAAGCTCGGCCAACTGCGCTTCCAACTGGGCGACGCGCTGCTGCGCCTTGACTTGAGTGGTGACGTCTTTTTGCACACCGACGAAATACGTTTGCCTGTCCGCCTCGTTGTACACCGTCGAAAGTGACAGCTCATTCCAGAAGTGCGTGCCGTCCTTGCGGTAGTTACGCAGGATCTCGCGACATGCGCCGCCGTTATCGAGGGCGTCACGAATGGCCATCAGTGCCGGCTGGTCACGGTCACCGGACTGGAGGAAGCGGCAGTCCTGATACAGGATCTCGTCCAGGGTGTAGCCGGTCAGGCGTTCGAACGCAGGGTTGACGTAGATCAGCGGTTTGTCCTTGCCCTCACGCTCGGCAACGACGATCCCGTCGTTGGAGGCATTGACGACCATTTGCAGCAGCTTGGCGTTAATCATTGAGCGGTCCATGGCTTGTGTTTGACGGTGCAAGTTTATGGCAAGTCTTGATTCTTGCACGCTGCGCGCTGAATTATCGGCACAGACTGCTAATATCCCAGGCTTTGACTCAACTACAGGATCAGATTGATGAAAGTCGCCATCCTTTCCGGCTCGGTCTA
The DNA here is from genome assembly GCF_015277575.1 of Pseudomonas sp. OST1909. NCBI lineage: Bacteria > Pseudomonadati > Pseudomonadota > Gammaproteobacteria > Pseudomonadales > Pseudomonadaceae > Pseudomonas > Pseudomonas sp. OST1909. The sequence continues at coordinate 5,405,733 of NZ_CP063780.1, read as the reverse complement.
CGGTACGGCTGAAGAAGTCGCTCGCCACGCGGAAACAATCCTCAAGGACGCTGGTTTTGAAGCCTGGCACAACCCTCGCGCCAGCCTGGGCGAGGTGCAGGCGTTTGCTCCCGATGCGTTCCTCGCGGTGACCTCGACCACCGGCATGGGCGAGTTGCCCGACAATCTGCAACCGCTGTACTCAAGCATTCGCGACCAGCTCCCCGCTGCCTGGCGCGGGCTGCCGGGTGCGGTCATCGGCCTGGGGGACGCCAGCTATGGCGATACGTTCTGCGGTGGCGGCGAGCAAATGCGCGAACTGTTCGGCGAGCTGGGCGTCCGTGAAGTGCTGCCGATGCTGCGCCTGGACGCCAGCGAAAGCGTGACCCCGGAAACCGACGCCGAGCCTTGGCTGGCTGAACTGGTCGTCGCGCTGCGCGGTTGAGCGAAGGGGGCGCGGTTGTACTATTCTCTTGGCTGACTCGCTCAGTCATCAAGCTGGCTGCGAAGGCAACTCCTTGTGCCACGGCGTCTGACTAGACTGGCTCTCACTTAGACACAATAACAAGTGCGCCAAGGAGGACGTTGCCGTGAGCCTAGCCCCTGCATCATCGCCAGAAAACATCAAAGCCCAGGTCAGTGCTGCCGAATGGCAAACCCGCGTTGACCTGGCGGCCTGTTATCGCCTGGTGGCGATGCATGGTTGGGATGACCTGATCTTCACGCATATTTCGGCCAAGGTGCCGGGCACGGAAGATTTCCTGATCAACCCTTATGGGCTGATGTTCCACGAAATCACCGCCTCAAGCCTGGTCAAGGTTGACCAGGCCGGCAACAAGCAAATGGACAGCCCCTACGAGATCAACCCCGCGGGCTATACCATCCACAGCGCCATCCACGAAGTGCGCCATGACGTGACCTGCGTGTTGCATACCCACACCGCTGCCGGTGTGGCGGTTTGCGCACAAAAGCAAGGCGTATTGCCCATCAGTCAGCAGTCGCTGTTTGTGTTGTCCAGCCTCGGCTATCACGCCTACGAAGGCGTAGCACTGAACCACGAGGAAAAAGCCCGTTTGCAGGCGGACCTTGGGCAAAACAATTTCCTCATGCTGCATAACCACGGCTTGCTGACCTGTGCTGGCACCATTGCCGATACCTTCCTGATGATGTTCACCTTCCAGCGCGCCTGCGAGATCCAGGTGCTGGCGCAAAACGGCGCAGCGCAGTTGATTGCCATCGAGCCGCAAATCCTGGCTGGCGCCAAGGCGATGGTGGCGGCTGTCACAAAAAGCGCCCAAGGTATGGGAGGTGCGCTGGCCTGGCCGGCGCTGCTGCGCAAATTGGACCACCAGAACCCCGGGTATAAAAGCTGATGCCACTCGCCGAGATACCGCTCAGAGCCTGGCGCAAACGCGGCCAGGACTTCGTCTTTCGTGGTCATACCCTGCGGTATTGGGTGGCCGGGCAGGGCACACCGCTGCTGCTGCTTCATGGTTTTCCCACCGCCAGTTGGGATTGGCATTACCTGTGGCAGCCCCTGGCCCAGCGCAATCTGGTGATTGCCTGCGACATGCTCGGTTTTGGTGACTCGGCCAAGCCCCTGAGCCACGACTATTGCCTGTTGGAGCAAGCCGACGTGCAACAGGCGTTGCTTGAACACCTGGGAGTGGAGCAGCCTGTGCATGTATTGGCCCATGACTACGGCGACAGCGTCGCCCAGGAGTTACTTGCCCGGCATTACGAAGGCCGCTTCCAGATGGCCAGTTGCGTATTTCTCAACGGCGGGCTGTTCCCGGAAACCCACCGTCCCACCCTGGTGCAAAAATTATTGCTCAGCCCATTGGGCTGGATGATCGGCCGGGCTTATGGGCGCAATGCCCTGGCCAGCAGTTTCAGCCAGATATTCGGCCCGCGAACACGGCCCAGTGAAAGCGCTCTGGATGATTTCTGGAGTCTGATCAGTTGCAATGACGGGCCGCGTATCCTGCACAAACTGATCGCCTACATTCCCCAGCGTCGACGCCTGCGTGATCGCTGGGTGGCCGCCATGCAGCACGGCAGCGTGCCGATGCGGGTGATCGACGGCGAGGTGGACCCGATTTCCGGCGGCCATATGGTCGAGCGCTTTGAGCAACTGGTGCCCCACGCCGATACGGTGTTGCTGGCCGATATCGGCCATTACCCGCAGATCGAGGCACCGGTGCAGGTGCTCAGGCATTACCAGGCATTTCGTGATCGCATCGGCCAGCCGTCACCGCAAGCGGTCTATTCCTGAGCCTGGCTTCTATAACGAGCATCATCCTGATGCCTTATTGAGCACCATTCAGCCTCGGTCGTTTTTATTGTGACCAAAGGCCCTGTGCGTGACACTCTGCCTATTCCCATTGTCGCCAGCGGAGTTCGGTATGAGTGAATCAGTGCAGTTCCAGGATAAGGTCGTGATCGTCACCGGTGCCGGCGGTGGCCTGGGCCGTGCCCATGCGCTGCTGTTCGCCAGGCACGGGGCCAAAGTGCTGGTCAATGACTTGGGTGGCTCCACCCAGGGCGAGGGCGCCAACGCCTCGGCGGCCGATCGGGTGGTTGCCGAGATTCGCGCGGCAGGCGGCATTGCCGAGGCCAACCATGACTCGGTCACCGACGGTGACAAGATCGTACAGAACGCTCTGGATGTCTTCGGCCGGATCGACGTGGTGGTTAACAATGCCGGGATCCTGCGCGACAAGACTTTCCACAAGATGGACGACGGCGACTGGGACCTGGTTTACCGGGTGCACGTCGAAGGCGCCTACAAGGTTACGCGTGCCGCCTGGCCCCATCTGCGCGAGCAAGGTTATGGTCGGGTGATCTTCACCGCCTCCACGTCAGGCATCTACGGCAACTTCGGCCAGTCAAACTACGGCATGGCCAAGCTGGGCCTGTATGGGTTGACCCGCACCCTGGCGCTGGAAGGGCGCAAGAACAATATCCTGGTCAACGCCATCGCCCCTACCGGCGGTACGCGCATGACCGAAGGGCTGATCCCGCCCCAGGTATTCGAGCGGCTCAAGCCGGAACTGGTCAGCCCGTTGGTGGTGTATTTGGGCAGTGAAGCCTGCCAGGAAACTTCAGGGTTGTTCGAAGTGGGTGGCGGCTGGATCGGCAAGACCCGTTGGGAGCGCAGCCTGGGGGTGGGGTTTGATCCCGAAGCGGGCTTCTCGCCGGACGACGTGGCGGCGCACTGGCAGCAGATCTGTGATTTCGAAGGGGCTGCACATCCCAAGGACAACATTGAGGCATTGAAGGAGATGATGGCCAACTTGCAGAAGTTCAGCCTCTGATCATTGCCGGAACATCACTGAATCTCGCGGGGCGTCGATGACGCCCCGTTTTATTTCAGGCATAAAAAAGGCCGCTGCATAAGCAGCGGCCGAAGTAAGACGTTGGATCAAGGAGCGACAAATCAACGTCAGTGAACACCGGTAACAGACTGAATACGGGATCAATCCGTTGTAAATCTGCTGTTCTCCCCCAGCAGGGAGCGGGCCATTTGCCCTGAAAGCGAGGTAAGAATAGTCGCTTGTAACAAAATGAGTAATAGCAGTTCAGGACAAGGACTGTTACCAATTACGCAACAGTTGCGCGGCGTTCATCGACTCTTCCAATAACCCCCTACCCACCCCGTTCATGCGCCATCTTCAGGGCACAGGCGCTGACCAAGGCGACGACGCTGGGCCTGATGGCCTAGGCGCGCAATGCCTGGCGGTATTCGCCCGGGGTGGCCCCCAAGGCCTGGCGAAAGCGCTGGTTGAAATGGCTGGCGCTGGAAAAACCGCACCTCAAGGCCACCTCACCCAGGGGCAGCGTGCTGCTGCGCAGCAGGGTCTGCGCCCGCGCCAGACGGCGTGCCAGCAGGTATTGATGGGGCGGCACGCCGAAACTCTGACGGAACATCCGGGCGAAATGGTATTCCGACAGCGCGCACATCGATGCCAACTGGCCGAGGCTGATGGGCTCTTCGACATGGTGGTCGATGTACTCCACCAGTCGCCGCCGTTGGTGCGCCGCCAGCCCGCCTTTGAGGCGCAGGCCCTCGCGTACGCCGACCTGATTGAGCAAAGTGTGGCTGAGCAACTCATGGGCCAGGCTGCTGGTCAGCAAGCGCTCTGCGGGTTCGAGCCAGTTGAGGCTAATCAGCTGGTGAAAGCGCCGGGCCTGGCGGGCGTCTTCAAGGAAGGTCGTCTCACGCAACTGCAATTCCCGCGGCTCGCGGTCCAGCAGGGTGACGCAGCCGAGGGCAAATTGCTCCGGGCTGAAATACACGTGGGCCAGGCGAATCTCGCCGTTGATCACCCACGCCGACTGGTGCTCGGCCGGCAGAATGCACAATTTGTCGGGGCCGCCCTTGGTACCCGGTCGGTCGCGACGAAAGGTGCCAGTGCCGCCGCCGATATAGCAGGACAAGGTGTGATGGCTGGGCGCCTGATAGTCCTGGGCATCGTGGTGGTTGCTCCAAACGGCCGCAGACAAACCGTCACCGAGCTCGGCGCAGGCTTCCAGGCGTGCGTGGGGCGAGCGGTTGAGGGATTGAAAGACGTGCAGCGATTCCAGCTCTGGCATGGTGTGTTCTCCGACGCCTTGCATCCTACTCCCGGCGGCGAGCGCTGTGAGCCCGTCACCCGACAAAAGCGCAAGAATGTGCAAGAACCTCAGGGCGATTAACCGCAACACTGTGGCTCAATCGTCGGAGCCTGCTATGAACCTCTTCTTGTACTTACTCACGGTGCTGATTTGGGGTACCACCTGGATCGCGCTCAAATGGCAACTGGGCGTGGTGGCGATTCCCGTGTCGATTGTCTATCGCTTCGGCCTGGCGGCGCTGGTGCTGTTCGCGCTGTTGCTGCTCAGCCGCAAATTGCAGGTGATGAACCGCCGCGGGCACCTGATTTGCCTGGCCCAAGGGCTGTGCCTGTTCTGCGTCAACTTCATGTGCTTTCTCACCGCCAGCCAGTGGATCCCCAGTGGCCTGGTCGCCGTGGTGTTTTCCACGGCGACCTTGTGGAATGCCCTGAATGCCCGGGTGTTTTTCGGCCAGCGGGTTGCACGTAACGTATTGACGGGCGGCGCGCTGGGGCTGCTGGGCCTGGGCTTTCTGTTCTGGCCGGAACTGGCCGGGCATACCGCCAGCCCGCAGACCTTGCTCGGGCTGGGCCTGGCGCTGCTGGGAACGCTGTGTTTTTCGGCGGGCAATATGCTGTCGAGCCTGCAACAGAAGGCCGGGCTCAAGCCGTTGACCACCAATGCCTGGGGCATGGCCTATGGGGCAGCCATGTTGGCGACCTATTGCGCAGTGCGTGGCATTCCCTTCGAGATGGACTGGAGCGCGCGGTATATCGGTGCGCTGTGGTACCTGGTGATCCCGGGCTCGGTGATTGGGTTTACCGCCTACCTCACCCTGGTCGGCCGCATGGGGCCGGAAAAAGCGGCATATTGCACCGTGCTGTTTCCGGTGGTGGCGTTGAATGTGTCCGCATTCGCCGAGGGCTACCAGTGGACGGCGCCGGCGTTGGCGGGGCTGGTGCTGGTGATGTTGGGGAATGTATTGGTGTTTCGTAAACCCAAGCCGGTAACCCCGGTTTTCCAAGCGAAACACATTTAACCGAGTTGCCTGGTCTATTTCAGGCCCAGGCGCTTGGCCATGCGCCCAAGGTTGGCGCGGTCCAGGCCCAGTTCGCGGGCGGCGCCGGCCCAGTTGTGCTGATGACGTTCCAGGCAGGCGCTGATGATCTGGCGCTGATAGTGCTCGGTGGCCTGGCGCAGGTCGCCAGTGGCGATGGGCGCGGCTTGCACTGGTACTTCAATCACCGCTGCACTGATGTCAGGCAAGTCCAGGTCCTGGGCGCTCAGGCTGAGAATCTTCGGACGTTCGCGACAGTTGCCCAAGGCTTTGAGCGCGCTACGTCCGATCAGGTGTTCCAGTTCGCGCACATTGCCCGGCCAGTTGTAGGCCAGCAGCGCCGCCTGGGCGTCACTGGTCAAGCGCAAGCTGCCCAGGCCCATGCGCGACCGGTTCTGTTCGAGGAAAAAGCCTGCCAATAGCAGCACATCCCGTCCGCGCTCACGCAGCGCCGGCACTTGCAGCGGGTACACGCTCAGGCGATGGTAGAAATCGGCACGGTAGCGGCCATTGCGCACCTCTTCGGCAAGGTCGCGGTTGGTGGCGGCAATCAGGCGCACGTCCACCTGGTGTTCCTTGTCCGAGCCCAGGCGCTGCAACTGGCCGCTTTGCAGTACGCGCAGCAGCTTGGCCTGCACGCTCAATGACAGTTCACCCACTTCGTCCAGGAACAACGTGCCGCCGTTGGCCAGTTCGAATTTGCCCCGTCGCTCATTCAGCGCGCCGGTGAAAGCACCGCGCACATGGCCGAACAGCTCGCTCTCTACCAGGGTTTCCGGTAGCGCGGCGCAATTGAGGCTGATCATCGGCTTGTCGGCACGCGATGACGCGGCATGGATCGCCTGGGCCACCAGTTCCTTGCCGACCCCGGTTTCGCCGGTGATCAGCACGGTCAGGTCGCTGCCGCCCACCAGCTTGATTTCCTCGACCAGCCGTTTGTGCGCTTTGCTCTGGCCGATCATTTCCTTGTGCTGCTGGCCGCTGGCCTGGCGATAGATTTCGGCGCGCTGGTGCTCGTCTTCGGCCCGTAGCGCCAGGCGCTCAATGCGTTCAGCCACATTGACCGTGGCCGCGGCCAGGCTGGCGAAGGCTTGCAGCGCGTCCAGTTCGACCCGTTCAAAGCGTTCGTTGTCGAGGGCGTCAAGGGTCAGCAGGCCCCAGGGCTGGTCGTCGATAAACAGCGGGCAGCCCATGCAGTCGTGGACTTCAAGGTGGCCGTGCAAACCGGCGACCAAGCCGTCATAGGGGTCGGGCAATTGGCTGTCGCTGTCGAAGCGGGTAGGGCCGGGGCTGCTGAGCAATATTTCAAAGCGCGGGTGTTCGCTGATCTTGAAACGGCGGCCCAGGGTATCGGCGCTCAAACCATCCACCGCCAGCGGCACCAGCCATTCGCCATCCAGGCGCAGCAGCGCGGCGGCATCACACGGCAGCAGGGCGCGCATGGCTTGCAGCAGGCGGCGGTAGCGCTCGCCTTCGGGCAATTCGCGGGACAGGTCGGCGACCAGCGGCAGCAGGGCGGTGAGCAGCGATTTTGCAGTCATAATGACTCCTTGTAGTCGTTATGACTATAAATTGTAAGAAGTCATATTGACTACAAAATATTTAAACCATTGAAAAATAACGATTTATTAATTGGCACGAATACTGACTACCTGAAGGTAATGAGTAAAAAGACCCAGGAGTCTGCCATGCTGAGTGCCCAAGACCGTGCCATCGTCAAATCCACTGTGCCCCTGCTGGAAAGCGGCGGCGAAGCGTTGATCACCCATTTCTATCGCATGATGCTCTCCGAGTATCCCGAAGTCCGCCCGCTGTTCAACCAGGCCCACCAGGCCAGCGGCGACCAGCCCCGGGCCCTGGCCAATGGCGTGCTGATGTATGCGCGGCATATCGACCAGTTGGACCAACTGGGCGACCTGGTGGCCAAGATCATCAACAAGCACGTGGCCTTGCAGATCCTGCCGGAGCATTACCCGATTGTGGGTGCCTGCTTGCTGCGGGCTATTTCCGAAGTGCTGGGCAGCGAGATTGCCACCCCTGAGGTGATGAGTGCCTGGGACGCGGCCTACGGCCAGTTGGCGGACATTCTGATCGGTGCCGAAGCGGCCATCTACGACGAAAAAGCCCAGGCGCCCGGCGGCTGGCGGGGGGCGCGGCCATTCCTGTTGGTCAAGCGTGTGGAGGAGAGTGACGAGATCATCTCCTTCTATTTCGCCCCGGTGGATAACGGCCCGATCCTGGCTGCCGCGCCCGGCCAGTACATCGGCCTGAAGTTGGTCCTCGATGGAGAAGAGGTGCGTCGCAACTATTCCCTGTCGGCTCTCACCGATACCGGCATGTACCGCATCAGCGTCAAGCGCGAAGCCGGCGGGCGAGTGTCCAACTACCTGCATGACCAGATGCACGTTGGCGCAACGGTTGACCTGTTTCCACCGTCGGGCGAGTTCACCCTGGCTGCCAGCGATAAGCCGCTGGTGCTGATCAGCGGCGGGGTGGGCATTACGCCAACCCTGCCGATGCTCGAAGCAGCCCTGGCGAGCGAACGGCCGGTGCACTTTATTCACTGTGCGCGTAATGGCGGGGTGCATGCGTTCCGTGACTGGGTGGATACCCTGGCGGCCAAGCACCCGCAGCTCAAGCGCTTCTACTGCTACGCCGAGGATGACGGTATCAGCCCGGCGGCGGACAAGGTCGGGATGCTCAATCAGGAGCAACTGGCGGCCTGGTTGCCCGAGGACCGTGATATCGATGCGTACTTCCTGGGGCCCAAGGGCTTCATGGCGGCGATCAAGCGTCATCTCAATGCCCTGGGTGTGCCGGATAAGCAGGCGCGCTATGAGTTCTTCGGCCCGGCGGCGGCGCTTGAATAGATTTTAGCCCATTGACCGTATCGGCATCATCGCGGGCAAGCCCGGCTCCCACATTGGAATGCGTTCTCTGTGGGAGTCGGGCTTGCCCGCGGTGGCGTCCGCATAATCACTACGTTTACCACGATTAATCCGCTGTTAACCCCTCTCTGTTTTAACCACTGCCTGTGTGTAAACTTGTTGCCATCAGGCACAACCATAATCAGAGAAAGGGAAAGACGGGGATGATTGACGACATGCGTTTGGGCAGGGAGCGGCGCTTTCTGGTGTTGCTGGGCATTATCTGCCTGGCGCTGATTGGCGGCGCGCTGTACATGCAAGTGGTGCTGGGCGAAGCGCCGTGCCCGCTGTGTATCCTGCAACGCTATGCCTTGCTGCTGATTGCGGTCTTCGCGTTTATCGGTGCCGCCATGCGCACCAAAGGCGCGGTGACCTTCTTCGAAGGGTTGGTGGTGCTCAGCGCCTTGGGTGGCGTGGCCGCCGCCGGCCACCATGTGTACACCCAGTTCTTTCCACAGGTCAGCTGCGGCATCGATGTGTTGCAACCGATCGTCGACGATCTGCCCCTGGCCAAAGTGTTTCCCCTGGGGTTCCAGGTCGATGGTTTCTGCAGCACCCCTTACCCGCCGATCCTCGGCCTGTCCCTGGCCCAATGGGCGCTGGTGGCGTTCGTGCTGACGGCGATCCTGGTGCCACTGTGCATCTACCGCAACCGTCATCCCAAAGCCTGAGCCCTTGCTCCAACAAGACGCTCCGCCCTTCCTGTGAAGGCCGGAGCGTTTTTGTTTGTAGGGATTTGTGAAAGCGCTGTGACGAGGGGCAACTTAAGGTGCGCGCAACGTGCGACATGTTGTCACACGGACGCTGTCGCAGGACGTTTCTGACCCGCCGAATCGACCCTTAAATTTGCACCCTGCGCACAAATTGTGCTGTCAGTTCGTGGGCCTGGCCGTGCCGTGACGGGCGCGAGGCCGGAAGGCTTGATGGATCTGCGAATCCCTTGGTTTATGGGCACTTGCATCCATTGGTCATGCCCTTACAGCCTGTAAGGGAAGTGGCAGTCTGCCCAATAACACGGCAATTTTTGTGGTTTTTGTTGAGAATCGAACGCGATAAGATCGCGAATCTTTGCAACTTTGGTGAAGGATTGTTGCTGGAATCGATAAAAATTATTTCTTTATAAGACATGGTTTATACATCGCTAGCTAACTACAATCGCCCGCACTGAATGTCCGGTGCTGTTCAATATTTGAGCATTGGAGCGGTCGAGGAGCAGATGGAAGGCTCTGTGCGACCCCAGGTTCCGGCAGCCTTTCAACTATCCGCACCAAATGGAATTGGTCTGTAACAAGGCCTTTAGCCACGAAATCGAATAAGAACTCACTGCAGGTCCGTGAAACGTACAGTTATGACGTGTCGGGCAGGCTCTTATTCAATCGAAGAGAAATGCCAACCCTTGGCAGGGTGAAGTGTTGGCGATCAAAACCCAACTGCATTGCGCAAGCTGCTTTAGAGGTCGTGAGATGAGTAAAAACAGGTACCCCCGATTACTAGGCTTTTTGCCGCTGCTTGGCATGTTTTTAATGCTGGGAGGCTGCAAGTGGACCTTGCTCGACCCAAAAGGACAGGTCGGTCTGGATGAACGAAACCTGATCATCACCGCTACCCTGCTGATGCTGCTGGTTGTGGTGCCTGTGATCGTGATGACCTTCGCCTTCGCCTGGAAATACCGCGCGTCCAACACCAGCGCCACCTACGCGCCGAAGTGGTCGCACTCCACCAAGATCGAAATCGCGGTGTGGCTGGTCCCGATCCTCATCATTATCGCCCTGGGTTACATCACCTATAAGTCGACCCACGCTCTGGACCCGTACCGTCCGCTGGAATCCGACGTGAAGCCTGTGAACATCCAAGTGGTCGCGCTGGATTGGAAGTGGCTGTTCATCTACCCGGACCTGGGTATCGCCACCGTCAACGAGATCCGCTTCCCGGAGCACACCCCGCTTAACTTCCGGATCACCTCCGACGCCGTGATGAACTCGTTCTTCATCCCTGCACTGGGTGGCCAGATCTACGCGATGGCAGGCATGCAGACCCGCCTGCACCTGATCGCCAACCAGAAAGCCGAAATGGAAGGCATCTCCGCCAACTACAGCGGCGCTGGTTTCACCGGCATGAAATTCAAAGCGATCTCGACAAGCCAGGAAGATTTCGACGCCTGGGTAGCTGCAGTCAAGGCCGCACCTAAACAGCTTGATCAAGCTGAATACGACGCCCTGACCAAACCAAGCCAGAACAACCCTGTCGCCTTGTACTCCGCGTATGAGCCGGACCTGTTTCAGAAAATCGTCGACAAGTACGAAGGTATGAAGCCAGGCAAGCCGGTCAAGCACGAGAAGAAAGAAGTGGCCGCGGTTGAAGGTTCTGATACAGGCGCGCATTCAACTGCTGGGGCAGAGGAGTAAACGATGTTTGGTAAATTAAGTTGGGACGCGGTCCCATTCCACGAGCCGATCGTGATGGTGACCATCGCCATGATCGCGCTGGGTGGTCTGGCACTGGTTGCGGGTATTACGTACTTCAAGAAGTGGTCCTACCTGTGGACCGAGTGGCTGACCTCGGTCGACCACAAGAAAATCGGCGTCATGTACGTCATCGTTGCCATGGTCATGCTGCTGCGTGGTTTTGCCGACGCCATCATGATGCGTACCCAGTTGGCCATGGCCACCGAGGGTTCGCCTGGCTACCTGCCACCTGAACACTATGACCAGATCTTCACCGCCCACGGTGTGATCATGATCATCTTCATGGCGATGCCATTCTTCACCGGCTTGATGAACCTTGCCTTGCCGCTGCAGATTGGTGCGCGTGACGTTGCCTACCCGTTCCTGAACTCCCTGAGCTTCTGGCTGCTGGTTTCCGGCGTGGTGCTGATCAACGTTTCCCTGGGCGTCGGCGAATTCGCCAAGACCGGTTGGGTTGCGTATCCGCCATTGTCGGGCTTGCAATACAGTCCGGGCGTGGGTGTGGACTACTACATCTGGGCCCTACAGTTATCAGGACTCGGGACGACATTGACGGGGGTCAACTTCCTGGCCACCGTCCTGAAAATGCGCGCCCCTGGCATGAAACTGATGGACATGCCGATCTTCACCTGGACCTGCACCTGGGCAAACGTGCTGATCGTGGCTTCGTTCCCGATCCTGGCCGCTACCATGGCGCTGCTGTCGCTTGACCGTTACCTGGATTTCCACATTTTCACCAATGAACTTGGTGGCAATCCAATGATGTACGTGAACCTGTTCTGGGCATGGGGTCACCCTGAGGTGTACATCCTGATCCTGCCAGCGTTCGGTATCTTCTCCGAAGTGATCTCGACCTTTACCGGCAAGCGCCTGTTCGGTCACCACTCGATGGTCTACGCATCGGGCGCGATCTCCGTACTGGGCTTCATGGTGTGGCTGCACCACTTCTTCACCATGGGCTCGGGGGCCAGCGTCAACGCCTTCTTCGGCCTGGCGACGATGCTGATTTCCATCCCGACGGGGGTGAAGCTATTCAACTGGCTGTTCACCATCTACCACGGGCGTCTGCGCATGACCAGCCAGGTCCTGTGGACCCTGGGCTTCATGGTGACATTCGCCATTGGCGGCATGACCGGCGTACTGCTGGCCATCCCGGGTGCTGACTTCGTACTGCACAACAGCCTGTTCGTGATCGCGCACTTCCACAACGTGATCATCGGTGGTGCGGTATTCGGCTACATCGCTGGTTTCAGCTTCTACTTCCCGAAAGCGTTCGGCTTCAAGCTGCACGAAGGCTGGGGCAAGGCTGCATTCTGGTTCTGGATCTCGGGCTTCTTCGTCGCGTTCATGCCGCTCTATGCACTGGGTTTCATGGGCATGACCCGTCGTCTGAACGCCACCACCAACCCTGAGTGGGTACCGTACCTGTACGTTGCCATGTTCGGTGCGGTGATGATCGCTGTGGGCATCGCCTGCCAGCTGATCCAGCTGTACGTCAGTGTGCGTGATCGCAAGAAGAACATGTGCGAGTCCGGCGATCCATGGAACGGCCACACCCTGGAATGGTCGACCTCGTCGCCACCACCGTTCTACAACTTCGCTGTGATCCCGACTGCGAACACCATTGATGCGTTCACCGAAGCCAAGGAAGACGGTACTGCGTACCAGAAGCCCAAGCACTACGAGCCGATCCACATGCCAAACAACACCGCCACTGGCGTGGTGATGGGTGCGCTGTTGACCGTGTTCGGTTTCGCGATGATCTGGCACATCTGGTGGCTGGCAATCGCGAGCCTGGTGGGCACTATCGGTTACTTCATCATTCACGCTGCCCGTGATGATCAAGGCTACATGGTGCCGGTCGAAACGATCGAACGCATCGAAGCCGAGCAGCACGCTCGCCTGGTAGCCGAGAAGAAGATTCCGGCCAACCGTGTAGAAACCTCGTTGGAACAGGCTTAAACCATGTCGAACTTAGTGACCAATGCTGGACACGCCCATGTCGATGACCATGGGCACGATGACCATCACCACGACTCGGGGCCAATAACCGTCTACGGTTTCTGGCTCTACCTGATGACCGACTGCATCTTGTTTGCGTCGATCTTCGCGGTGTACGCGGTACTGGTAAACAACGTAGCGGGTGGCCCATCGGGCCACGACATCTTCGAACTGCCTTACGTGCTCGGCGAAACCGCCTTGCTGTTGTTCAGTTCGATCACCTACGGCTTCGCCATGTTGGCCTTCTACAAAGGCAACAAGAAGGGCGTGCTGACCTGGCTGGGCCTGACCTTCCTGTTCGGCCTGGGCTTTATCGGCATGGAGATCAACGAGTTCCACCTGCTGATCTCCGAAGGCTACGGTCCTAGCCGTTCCGGTTTCCTGTCGGCGTTCTTCACGCTGGTCGGCACCCACGGTCTGCACGTAACCGCAGGTTTGCTGTGGATGGCGGTGATGATCTATCAGGTCAACAAACACGGCCTGACCAACACCAACAAGACCCGCCTGAGCTGCCTGAGCCTGTTCTGGCACTTCCTGGACGTGGTCTGGATCTGCGTATTCACCGTCGTTTACTTGATGGGGACTCTGTAATGGCTAATGCACACTCCCATGACAGCCACGATTCGAGCCACGGCAGCGTAAAGTCTTACGCCATCGGCTTCATCCTGTCGGTCATCCTGACCCTGATCCCGTTCGGCCTGGTGATGTACCCAACCTTGCCGAAGTCGATCACCTTGATGATCGTCCTGGCGTTCGCGGTGATTCAGGTCCTGGTGCATCTGGTGTACTTCCTGCACCTGGATCGCTCCAAAGAGCAGCGCGAGAACGTGATCGCGTTTGTGTTCGCAGGCCTGGTGATCGTTCTGCTGGTTGGTCTGTCGCTGTGGATCATGTTCAGCATCCACACCTACATGATGGCGAAGTGAGGTAAGACCCGATGTCGCTTAAGCACTTTATCCAAATCACCAAACCGGGGATCATTTTCGGTAACGTGCTTTCTGTGGCGGGCGGTTTCTTCCTGGCCTCCAAGGGACATGTCGATCTGGCCATCTTCCTGGCGGCGATGATCGGTACGTCCCTGGTGGTTGCTTCCGGATGCGTGTTCAACAACTGCATCGACCGTGACATCGACATCAAGATGGAGCGCACCAAGAATCGAGTGCTGGTCCAGGGGCTTATTTCCCTGAAGCTGGCGCTGATCTTCGCGACCATCCTGGGTGTTGCGGGTGTAGTGTTGTTGTACAAGGTGGCCAACCCGTTGGCGGCGCTGTTTGCCGTGATCGGTTTTGTCATCTATGTCGGCCTCTACAGCCTGTACCTCAAGCGCAAGTCGGTTCACGGCACGCTGGTGGGCAGCCTGTCGGGGGCGATGCCGCCGGTGATTGGTTATGTGGCTGTAACCAATAGCTTCGACATGGCCGCGCTGGTGCTGCTGGTGATGTTCAGCCTGTGGCAGATGCCGCATTCCTACGCCATCGCGATTTTCCGCTTCAATGACTACCTGGCTGCGTCGATTCCGGTATTGCCGGTCAAGCGCGGTATCCAGGTGGCCAAGAAACACATCCTGCTCTACATCCTGGCCTTCCTCGTGGCGACCTTGATGTTGACCTTCAGTGGCTACGCCGGCATGAGCTACCTCGCCGTAGCCGCCGCCATGGGCATGTACTGGTTGTACATGGCCTGGACCGGTTACAAGGCGGTGGACGACACCGTCTGGGCGCGCAAGCTCTTTGTGTTCTCGATCTTCACCATCACCGCGCTCAGCGTGATGATGTCCCTGGATTTCCAGGTACCCAAAGAGCTGTTGCTGACCTACGCGCACTGAGTGGTCTTGCAGTAAGAAAGCCCCGCCTTCGAAAGACGCGCGGGGTTTTTTATTGAGCGCTGCGCTAAACCGGATACGCTGCGTTATCGTTGACGTTTTTCGTGAGCGCGCTCGCTCCTACACCCCAATTCTACAAATGCAGGAAGCAATGCAATGAGTAAAAAAGCCGTGATGGTCTTCAGTGGCGGGCAGGACTCGACCACCTGCCTGATCCAGGCATTGAAGCAGTATGACGAAGTGCACTGCATCACCTTCGATTATGGTCAGCGCCATGTGGCGGAAATCGAAGTGGCCCGCAAGTTGGCCAAGCAATTGGGCGCCACCGTGCACAAAGTGATGGATGTGTCGCTGCTCAATGAGCTGGCGATCAGCAGCCTCACCCGTGACAACATTCCGGTACCGACCGTTAACAGCTCAGGCGAAAGCCTGCCGAGCACTTTCGTACCGGGCCGCAATATTCTGTTCTTGACCCTGGCTGCGATCTACGCCTACCAGGTCAAGGCCGAGGCCGTGATTACCGGTGTGTGCGAAACCGACTTCTCGGGCTACCCCGATTGCCGTGACGAGTTCGTCAAGGCATTGAACCAGGCCCTCAAGCTGGGCATGGAATACGACGTGCGCCTCGACACCCCGTTGATGTGGCTGAACAAGGCCGAAACCTGGGCCCTGGCCGATTACCACAACCAACTGGAACTGGTGCGCGAGCAGACGCTGACCTGCTACAACGGCGTCATTGGCACCGGCTGCGGCAACTGCGATGCGTGCAACCTGCGTGCCCGGGGCTTGAATGACTACCTGCAAAACAAAGCGGATGTCATGCAGAGCCTCAAGCACAAGTTGCAACTGAAGTAACCCTCGTAGGAGCGAGCTTGCTCGCTCCTACGAGATTATTGATAGCGCTTGAACAGCGAACGTGCCCCGTAGGCAGGCAGAATATTGAAGAACGCAAAACCGACTTTGATCGCGATCTGCACATAGATCATGCTCAGGATATCGCTGGTCTGCATGGCGCCGTAGAAGGCAATAAAGCAGAACAGAAAACTGTCGATGATCACCGCAAAGAAGGTGCTGAAGAAAATCCGCAGGTACAGGTACCTGGAGTTGGTCAGCTCTTTGATCTTGCACAGCAGATAGGAATTTATATTCTCCGAGACCAGGAACGACACCGAAGAGGCAACCAGCACCGACGACACCTGCAGGATCACGTCGTTATACGGCCCATCGAGTTTCCAGCCCGGCAGCCCCGGCAGGAACGTTGAGCCATACAACAGGATGATGATCATCGCATTGCTGGCAAACGCAAACATAATGGCTCGCCGGGCCAGGCGCAGGCCGAAGTTCTCGTTCAGCAGATCCACAATCAGGAAGGTCAGCGGGTACAAAAAAGTGCCCGGCGTCACAATGATGCCCATGGATTCCAGGTAGATCGGTTTGGTCGCGGCGATGCTGGTGAAGATGTAAAACGTGAACAGCAACAGGTTCAGGATGATGTAGATCATCCAAGAGTTTTCATTGCGGTCGTTAATGTCGTAGGCGGTGAGTGCTCCTGCTTGTGAATAGAACTTCTTGTAGAGGTTCTTGATTTCCAGCTTGTTGAAGTTGTCCATCATTTCGCTGTTGAGCACCTCACTGAGCTTGATTTTCACGACCTTGCCCGTGGCGATCACCATGATCACCGCCAGGCGCTTGTCATTTTCAAAGCCCAGCAACTTGTATTTGCTGTTTTCCACGGCGCCTTCAAAGGTTGTCATTGAAGCGCTCCTCGAGAATATCGCCGATGACGCACAAGCGGTCTGAGTTGCCGCAGGGTTCAAGGGTGATGAACAGCTTCTTGGTGGCGCGGTCGTACACCAGCTTTTCTTTATCGTCGCTCGATGCGCCTTTCTGCACGATCAGCAAGTCCCCCGGCTCATTGATGCCGGGAATCGCATGCTCCAGGCGAACGCCGATCAAGTTGCAGGAGTTGCCGAAGTAGTAAGTCAGTGGGTAAAGCGTGGCCAGCTCGCCGATGCGCTTGCCCAGGTTCTGCATCAGCAGGCTTTCCTTGAGCACAGGCACTGCCGCCGGGTTCTTGTTGCCCAGGGGGGAAACATTGCTTTCGATGACTTCCTTGGCTTCAAAGTTGACGGTCTCGATTTCTTCGTACGAAACGCCGAAGAAATCAGAGATCTTGCGAATGGTCGACTGTTGCACTTTGACGACCTTGCCTTCCAGGATGTTGTAGATGGTCGTCCTGGTCACGCCGGCGGCATTGCTTAACGAAAGCTGGGTTTCGCCACGACTTTTGATCAAGTACTTGATATTGCTCTTCAAGTGCTCGGTTTTTTCTCGTCTGTGTATCAAGTGCTCACCACTTCCATTTAGTCATCAGTCCATACCCGGCAGAACGTCTAGTTCCAGGCCCGCGGCAGCGCAAGTGTTGCATGGGCTCGCGTTGACAATAAAGTACTGAGTGCAGGGATACGTCCCGCCGCTAAATCAGGCAACTGCTTTCTCGTCATACCGTTATATCCGACCTGTGCGAATCCCTCGCACTTCGACAAGGAGTAGTCACCATGGTCAGCTTCAGCCGCAGGTCCCTTCTCGCTCTTGGGGCGGCGTTACCTGTACTTGGCCAGCTGGATTGGGCGGTTGCCAGCCCGGTGCCGGCTCAACCCGACAAGGTACGGCTCAACTACAACGAAAGCCCCTACGGCCCTTCAGACGCCGCCCGTGAGGCGATGCAGCGAGCGATTGCAGCGTCTGGGCGCTATCCCTACCCGGACATGTACGCCTTGGCCGCGCAGTTTGCCCACCAGCAGGGGGTTGCCGAAGAAAACGTCGCGGTGTTTGCCGGCTCGATGGCGGCCCTGCGTTTTGCGGTGCTGGCGTTTACCAGCCAAACCCGCGGCCTGGTCATGGCGACACCGTCCTATGAACTTGTGCGTCAGGCGGCCGAGTCGATCAAGGCGCCGGTGCATGAAGTGAACCTCGACGCCGGTCATGCCCATGATGTACCGGCCATGCTCGCGGCAGACCCACAGGCCGGCATGTTGTACCTGTGCAACCCCAACAACCCCACCGGCACCCTGACCCCTACCGAGGCCATCCGCCAAGCCCTGGCGAACAAACCCAAAGGCAGCGTGCTAGTGGTGGACGAGGCGTATATCGACTTCTGCGATGCAACCAGCTGTGTGAGTTGGGTCAACGACCACGACGATCTGTTGGTGCTGCGTACGTTCTCGAAAATCTACGGCATGGCCGGAGCGCGTCTGGGGCTGGCAATCGGTCATCCGGCGCTGCTGGAGCGGCTGGCGGTGTTCGGCGGTGACAACGTCCCGGCCGCTGCCAGCCTATTGGGCGCACGTGCCAGCCTGGAGGACGCCGCGTTGGTGGGCCAACGCAAAGCGCTCAATGCCAGGTTGCGTGATGAGACAGTCGCCTGGCTCAAAGGCCGGGGCTTTAGCTGCACGGCTTCCCAGAGCAATTGCTTCATGATCGATGTAAAGCAACCCGCTGAGCAGGTGGTTGAGCGGCTGGCCGCACAGAATGTGCTGGTGGGGCGCGTATGGCAGAACTGGCCGCAATGGGTGCGGGTGACAGTGGGCAACCAGCAGGAGATGGAACGCTTTCGCGAGGTGTTTGCCGCGCAGATCGCGCACGTAGGCTGAAACACTACAAACAAGTGGGGGCTAGCGCCTCCACTTGTTTAGTCCAGCGGTGTTGCCTGTAACGCGTTACTGCTGGGCAATGCTGTAGCCGGCAAACGCTGTCTGCTGCTGCAGCGCAGTAATCACACTTTTGCGGCTCAACGGCTGCTCATTACCGGCGTTATCCACGAAGCTTTCCACTTCCAGTTCGGCCTCGTCGCCTTCACCGACGAAGTTGAACCCCAGGAACTCGAATGCTTCGCGGTCCACGCTGAGCCTGGAGCGCGGTGTGCGCAGCGGCAGGGTGACGCTGATGCCATCCTTGCTGATCACAAACACCTCGGCTTCTTTCTTGGCACGTGCTGTCTTGCCCTTGCCGGCACTTGGGTTGCTGATGGCCTGATGCGACTGGTTCAGCACCTTGAGGGCCAGGCCATAGACCAGTTCCTGAAACTGGGGATCGTCCTTGAAGCTGGACAGGATGCGGCTGATCGAGAACTTGCTGCTCAGGTCTTCGAGGGCGGCGTTATCGGCGGCTTCGGCGTCCTTCAATTGTTTGAGCTGGCCCATCAGGTCGTAGGCTTTGTCATCGTCGAAGGCGTCATGGGCCTGGCGGATGGCGATGCGCAACTCGCGGATCTGGTCGCTTTCCTTGGAGGTATGAAACGCGTCCAGCACCATCTCGCTGATGATCTTGGCCGCTGGCACATGCTGTGAAAGATTGATGGCGTTTTCGTATTCGGCTTTGGCATGCAAGGCGGTTACGGATTCTTCGGCGGATTCTGCGGTGTAGGAATCAGGCATTAAAATTTCACTGCGTAGTAAACGGGGAGACAAAAACGTCGGGCATTTTCGGCGGGGTGGGGGATCAGGTCAAGACAGGTTCGGGCAGGTGATGCTATTGATCCAGTTGCGCGAAGCACGCCTGGAGAATATCCAGGCCTTCCTCCAGCACCCAAGGCTCGATGGTCAACGGTGCCAGCAAGCGCACAATGTGCCGCGACTTGCCGCTGGGCATCAGCAGCAAGCCGGCGTCTCGCGCCAGGCCCAGCAACTGAGTGAGTTGCCTGGAGGCCGGAGTGCCATCGACATTCACCAGTTCAATACCACGCATGGCGCCGACGCCGGTGAGGCGGCCCAGGTAGGGCGACAGTTGTTGTGAGCGCCAGCTTTCATGGCGTCTGACAATGGCCGCCTCCTGCTGTGCCCCCCAAGCTTGCAGGTGTTCATCGGTCATCGCCTCAAGGGTAGCCAGCGCCGCCGCGCAGGCGATGGGGTTGCCGGAGTAGGTGCCGCCGAGGCCGCCCTTGGGCAGGTTGTCCATCAGCGCCTTGCGCCCCACCACAGCACCCAACGGCACGCCGCCAGCGATGCTTTTGCCGAGCAGCAACAGATCCGGTTCGATGCCCAGGCGCGAAAAGGCAAAGCGCTGCCCCGTGCGACCAAAGCCGGACTGGACCTCATCGACAATCAGCAGGATGTTGTGCTCGTCGCAAAAGCGCCGCAGGGCTTGGGCGAACTCGATATCAAGGGCGAGGAAACCGGCTTCGCCCTGCACCGGCTCGATGATGAAACAGGCCACATCGTTTACGTCGATTTCCACGCTGAACAGACGGTCCATCGCCTTCAGCGCTTCGGCGCATGTCACGCCGTTATCGGCACTGGGGTACGGCAGGTGATACACCGGGCCAGGCAGTACGCCGACCTTCTGCTTGTAGGGCGCCACCTTGCCATTGAGGTTGAGGGTCGCCAGGGTTCGGCCGTGGAAGGCTCCATCAAAGGCGATCACCGCCGTTCGCCCGGTGGCGCCGCGGACGATCTTCAACGCATTTTCCGCCGCTTCCGCGCCACTGTTGGTGAGCATGCCGCTGACCGGGTAGTGCACCGGGATAAACGCCGTCAGGCGTTGCATCAACTCGATGTAGGGCGTATGCGGTGCGGCGTTGAATGCGTAGTGGGTAAGCCTGGTTGCTTGCTCGCGAATCGCCGCCACTACGCCCGGATGGCAATGGCCCAGGTTAAGTACGCCGATACCGCCGACAAAATCGATGTAGCGTTTGCCCGCGGTGTCCCACACCTCAGCGTTTTTACCGTGGCTGAGGCTGATGGGATGGACGATGGAAATCGATTGGCTGATGCTGGCGTGGCTCATGAATCGCTTACTCGACAAGGCTGGGCGTGGTTTATCTAAGCCGCGCACCGGGCCTTGTCGCAAACGAAATAAAGTCGCCGGGTCATTCCAAATCGGAAGGAGCGCTTATCTGCATTAATCCGACACCCCATCTTTGCCCGCCGCCTTGGACCGATATAGCGCTCGATCAGCCCTCGCCACCAGCGCGGCAGGGGACTCACCCATGCGCCGCTCTACAATCCCCAGGCTCAGGGTGACGTTGAGCTCGTTGACGATAGGTGACTGTTTGATTGCACGGCGAATCCTTTCGGCCAATTCCTTCGCCGTGTCCAGGTTGCTTGCAGGCAGCACCACCATGAACTCATCGCCGCCCCAGCGAGCCAGCAGGTCAGTTGTGCGTACGCAGCTTTCCAGACGCTCCGCCACCCCTATCAGCGTCTGATCACCGACGCCGTGACCGTATCGGTCATTGACCGGCTTGAAGTCATCGATGTCCATCGCCACCAGCGCCAGGGGCACACGAAAGCGTTCGGCGCGGTCGCATTCTTCCAGCAGGCATTTTTCCAGGCGATAACGGTTGGCGATGCGCGTCAGCGCGTCGCGCTCGGCCAGGGAACGATTTTCGTCCAGCTGTATCTGCAATTGTTGATTGACCCGCGACAGCTCAAGGGTACGTTCTGCCACCAGTGCTTCAAGGGATTGGTTGCGTTTTTGCAGGCGTTCAATGGAGCATTTACGCGTATGAATGTCGCGGTGCGCGCCCACCATGCGCGCCACTGAGCCGTCGGGGTTGCGTGCAATGATGTAGCCACGATCCTCGATCCACAGGTAAGTGCCGTCTTCTTTCCGGCAGCGGTATTCGGCGCGGTAAAGGGGCGAGCGTTGACTGATGTAGTCATCAAACAACGCCATCACGCGCGGGTAATCCTCGCTATGGATCACGCTTTCCCAGGTGAACACGTTGTTTTCCAGCGAGTCTCGGGAATAACCGAGCATTTCGTACCAGCCGGGGTTGCGGTAGACGTAGCCAGTCTTGGCGTTCCAGTCCCAGATCCCGTCACTGACCAGTTCCATGATGGCGTGCAGCAGGTCGGCGTGGAGTTCGGAAAAGTCATTGCGTAGTGGCTCGTTGCCGGGTGTATCGTCCATCAGCGCGCTCCCTGCAAGGGCTGGCTTCTAGGGCCAGTTATTATTGTTGACGCCGATACTCCGTGGCTGGCGCTACTCTACCTCGCGGCTTGCACGGTTTGAATAGGGCGGATGTGCTGCTTTCGGATAGTGGCGTTTGGCTATGATTCGGGCACCAGCATCTTTGTGCGAGGCTTTCCATCCGCGTTGTGTTGGTAAATCTCATCCGGCTGGCCCTGTTCATTGAAAAACACCTGGCCAATTCCCGCGCTATTCCACAGCCGCTCACCCGCCTCGGCATGCTCCGGAATATACGGGACTACCTGCATGGTGCGGCGGCGGGTAAACCAGTTGAGCGGCGAGCGTGGGGAATACAGCCAGCGGTTGAGACGGTCGAACCATTCCAGCAAGCGCGGTGGGAACTCATTCTTGATGCCGCTGCTGGTGATTTGCCAGATCCTCGGGCCGCCGTTGCGATGACGGATCAGCACCTGGTAGACGAACGAGTAATGCACATCGCCGGAGAGGATCACGTAGTTACCGGGCGTGCGCGAGTGGCGGAAGATGTTCAGGATCACTTGGGCGGCGCCGCGATGAGCCATCCAGTTTTCGGCGTCCACCAGCAGTGGGAAGCCGCACCAACTGAAGACCTTTTGCACCGTTTCGATCAGCTTGACGCCAAAGATCGGCGCAGGCGAGACGATAATGGCCGACGGATGGTCGAGCAGCTCCTGTTGCAGTTCGCTCAAGGCTTCCCAGTCCAGCAGGCCGGAAGGTTGCTTGAGGGTAAATTCGCTGCGCCAGCGCCGAGTACGGGTATCGAGTACCACCAGGGCAGGGGTGGTGGGCAAAACGTAATGCCATTGCTGGAATTTCAGCAGCGCCTCCAGCAGATCATCCTGGGCGGCAGCCTCCAGATGATTGCCCTGCGCCTGGCCAGTCAGTGCCTGGGTCTGGCTCAGCAGCTCGTCGAACACTTGGGGCTGGTTGCCCCAGCCCTGGCATAACAGGTACGCCAGCAAGGCATTGCCGATGATGCGTTTGGAGAAGGGATGGCCGTAGGCGGTTTGCTCCCACTGAGCGCTGAGGTTCCAATCGTCAGTGATGTCATGATCATCGAAGATCATCAGCGTCGACAGGTGGGTGAACACTCGGGCTACCCCCGGCAGGCCGGTGCGGAATTGATCGATCTGGACCTGTTCGCGGGCATAACGCAGTTGTTCTTGCGCGCTCAGTTGCGGCGGTTGTGGTGTGATCAGCGTCCACGGGGTGGGCGACCAGACCAGCAGGTACATCGCGATGACTTCGGCGAAGGTCACCAGGTGATTGTCAGCGGTGCTGCTGGTGAAGATCGGCTTCTTCACGCCGCCGAAAAAGCGTTCGCGCAGGGTCTCGTTACTGTCCAGCGCCGGAAGCAGGTCGGCTCGGTGGTAATAGCTGGCGCGATGCCCATAGAGGCTGACGCTGTCGTCCACCACGGCGCCCTCCAGGAACTCGTCGAACAGGCCCAGGCGCGCGATCAGCGCATGGATGGCCCGCAGCATGGGCCCGGCGACATCGTCGGCGTAGACCTGGTCGCCGCTCATCATCAGCAAGGCGGGGCGTTCGAGCGGGGTGCGGGCCTCCGCCAACAGGCGATCGACACATAACAAGCCTTCGTCAGCACGGTGATGGGGTTTACGGCAGGAGCCATGCACCAAGTGGTTGATGCGGCTATGCAGCACGAAGCTCGGCGTTGTGGCGTCGGCATACAGCAAGTGCGGCGCCCATTGTGCAATACCAATTCCGTCGACGATCAGGTCGTAACCGATGACCTCGTCCTGAGGCAGAGCGTCGCTCAGCTCTACGTCGATCAAGTGGATAACGGCATGGCGCCCGACGGGCACGATTTGGCAGTGCGTTGCATCGAGCGGGATATTCAGCGCCTCGCCCTGGGGTAATTGCAGCCTCAAGCACAGTGGCAGGGCACGACTGCCCACCAACCAGATAACCAGGCGCTGCGGTTCAAGGCGCCTTAGCAGGGGACCTGCGATGACAGCAGGCAGGATGTCGGGTTGATGCATGAAAAATGCAGCTCATACCAAATGGGACTGGAGAGGATAACGCAGAGGATGTGAGTGTTTTGTTAACGCAAGTGCAGCGCGGTGCGCTGCACTTGTTGCCGGTGACCCGTAACGGTTTAAAGCAGTTTGCCTCCTCCGAGAGAGGTCATACCCGAATCTTTGGGTTTTGGTTGCGTGTCCTGCCCCTGTGGGGGGCCGTCAAGCGGCGAAGAAGTTGGCGCGGGATTGGCTGGAGGCTGGTTATCTTTTAAGCCTTGCTGGACGTTATAGCTGAAGCTGTGAAACGAATTGCCGATGAACATGGTAAAACCCCTTACTCAATTGGAGGACTGTTGTCGCATCAATACTCCCTTTGAGTGCGCACTGATTGAGTGGAGTTGGCCGGGTTTTTCGTTCCCGGCCATAGGTAACCATATGTTTGGCTAGTAGGAATTTGGTGTGTCTCAAGCAGGCTTAGGCACCGTAAACCTGAATTCACTGCCGCGCCCCAATTCACTGTCGGCTTCGATCCGACCACCATGGGCCTGGACAATCCCCTGGGTGATATACAGCCCCAGCCCGCTGCCGGTGGGATTGTTCTCGGACTGGGTCCAATAGCGGTCGAACACATGGGGCAAATGATCCGGCGCAATGCCTTCACCGGAATCGCGTACCGAAAACACGATCTCTTCGCCGTTGCTCATGGCGCTGATACCGATGTTGCCCTGGCGGGGGGTGAATTTGATGGCGTTGCCGATCAGGTTCGACAGCACTTGGAACAAGCGCTCCGGGTCGGCGCTGATCTGCAGGCCAGGCTCGGCGTTGAACGACAGGTCGATACCTTTTTCCGAGGCCAGTGGCGACAGCAGCGAGTATGCCTCTTCAAATATCTGGCTGACGTCCAGCGCAACCGGCTTGACCACATAGCGTCCGGCTTCGATTTTCGAGGTGTCGAGCAAGTCCTCCAGCAGCACATTCATGCGCCCGGCGGCCTGTTGCATGGTGTCGATGGCCGAGGAAATCCGCCGTGAGGTGTGTGGGCCGTCGGAGCTGAAGGCTTTCTGCATCATGCCGCAGAGCATGGAAATGACTGTCATCGGGTTGCGCAGGTCGTGGGAAACCACTGCGACCAACTCGTCACGGGCACGCACCGCTTGTTGTTCGCGCAGCACCTGGCGGGCCAAGTCATTTTCCAGGGCCGAGCGGCGCAGGTCATTGGCGGCAAACAGGTCGCCGTGGCTCCACTTGGTGGAAATGCCGGCCATTTCCACTTTCCAGATTTCAAACGACGTGCGTGGGCGAAGGCGTAGGCCAGTGTCAGAGCTTTCCAGATTTAACGGCTTGCTCGGGTCACCGCTCCAATTGATGTTCTCTTTGACTTCCGGGCGAAACCACAACACACCGTTATCCACAGGCTTGGGCAGGCTCATGGCGAGCACACCACTGGCCACCGCCTGATACTCGGCGGCCGGTGGGTACACCGAAGCCAGGTTGTGGTTGGAAAATACCGGCTGGCCCAGCGTTTGCAGCCACTTGTGCAGCGCCCGGATTTGCGCTGGTTCCGGGCAGTTGCCGTAACGGTGCAACTGCTTGTCTTCGATGATCGCCACACCGCCCGACAAGGTCAGGTCCATCAGTTTTTTACCGTGGTGGGCCAGGCTGTCGAACACGTTGTCGTCGCTGGCTTTCATCGCCCGATCAAGCAACGCCAGGGTTTCGACTTTCTCCTCTCGCTGGCGGCTTAACTCCAAGGCTTCCATGGCACTGATCTGCAACGACAGCACCTGACCGATGGTTTGGCAGGTCATACGCAGATCGTTCGGCACCAGCAGCGGCTCGCGGTTGCCGCAGCTGATCAGGCCCCAGAGTTTGTCGCCCTTCATCAGCGAAATACTCATGGACGACAACACGCCCATGTTCTGCATGTATTGGCAGTGAATCGGCGACACGCTGCGCAGGGTAGCGAAGCTCAGGTCCAGCGGTTGGCCGGTGTCCGGGCGCAATTTTGGCAATAGCGGTACGGGTTCGTAGGACGCATTCGGGATGATCCGAAGCCAGTTGGTGCGATACAGCTCACGGGCTTGTTCGGGGATGTCGGACGCGGGGAAGAACAGGCCGTTGAATAACTCCATGGCCGGCGCCGAGGCTTCAGCGATTACCTGGCCATGGCCTTCGTCTTCGAAGCGATAGATCAGCACTCGGTCATAACCGGTCATGGCCTGGATTTCATCCACGCTGATGGCGTACAGCGCTTGCAGAGTCTTGGCTGATTGCAGGCGTTGCAACATTTTGCTCAGGTTGCTGGTGAGACCATTGCTTACCTGGGGTTTGAAATCCGTGAGCAGGGGTTCGAACTCCAACACCAGCACGTTCTGATGACGATGCAACAAACCTTCGAACTGAGCACCGTTGAGCGTGACATGCAGGGGTGGGGCGTCGATAAAGGTATTGTGCTCGGCCATCGACTGCACCACTTGGGCGTGTTCACTGCCGATCAACGTATGCAACGGTTGATTCAACAGGGCCTCGGGCGCGTAACCGAACAAGGTGCCGACGTTGGCACTGACCTGGATGATGTTCAGCTCAGGCTCCGACAGCGTCAGCAACACGCCATGAGGCTGGATTGCCCCGGGGAAGCGGATGGGCTCGTCGGCACAGTTGGCAAGCAGCTCTTCAAAATCTTCGGGTTTCATAGCAGTACCTCCTGGCGTTCGAGCCATTGCTCAAAGCCGCTGAAAGTGGACCGGGCAGCCATCACTGCGCGCGCTCGAGCGCTCGCATCCAGTGGCAGATGAGCCAGGTAGTCGAGAAAGTCTTTCCAGCGCCGGCCGGTCTCGGCACCGTAGACATCGAGAAACGCACCGCCGTTGTCGGCTTCGATCGCCAGGCGTGACGCCATTTCCCGGCGTAATACCTGGCCACCGAGCGTTGCGCCTTCCAGTACATACAGGGCGCCGAGGCAAGCGGCAGGCGTGTCCAGCGCGGGGAGTTGGGTGCAGCGGGGAAGGGCATCGAGGGTGTGACTATCCAGGCCCAGAGCGCGCAGATCGTTGACCAGCGTCGGCGTTTTCACACGTGATGCAATGTCAATTCCATCTGGAATCAGGCCGCCGTTGTACAGCGCCGCCTCCATGGGTTGATAAAAACCGTAGTACGCCTGCAGCAACCGCCGATACCACTGGGCATCCAGGCGTTCGGAAAAAAACGGCAAACGCTTTTCCAACGCGACATGCAACAGGCCGGTGCCCGTGCGCAACGATTCCAGCAAGGATGGCGCACCAACGTCATGGGCCTGTGAGTGCATTCAATGAGCTCGAACTGTGGGCCTGTCGGCCAGGAATGACGCATGAAAATGGGCGACAATTCTACACAACTCGTTGTCGTCAGCTGAGCGCAAGAAGCGAAAAGGCTGACCAGTAGATCAGAAAAGTCGCTCCCTGTATTCCAAATGACCCCACGGCACGCCACGAGTTCGGTCCGGATGATATCGCGACGCTATCAATGCATGGGCGGTCCCTGCTGGGTCAATGCCGTTTGCACGCACTCAAGCAAGTGATCGGTGCTCCATGGTTTAGGCAGAAACCGCACCGAGCTGCCCAATTGAGTGGCGATCTTCGTATTGCCGGAAGTCAGCACCACCTGCACCTCAGGCCAGCGATGAGCCACTACGCGGCTCAAGTCGTAGCCATTGAGCAGGCCGGGCATTTGAATATCACTGACAATCAAGTCCACAGGGTCGTCGCCCCGCTCCAGATAAATCATCCCTTCATCCGCCGAAGGGAATGAAGTCACCACCGCACCGAAATCCTCCAGCACATCCACCATTAACGCCCGAATGATCTCGTCGTCTTCCAATACTAAAATCGATGGCTGAACCATGATCCTTACTCCACCATCAGGGGTTCAGTAAGGTGGAGTGGGGGTTGGGTATATAGGTTCGATTGGATGTTTTTTAAACGATGGGTGGTCATTCGGCTGGTTCCAGTATGTGGTCTTGGCCCACGCCGTCAGCACGATAATCCTTTAAGGTAAGCGCCACTGCGACGTCCAAGGAATGCCATGTTTAAGCGTAATCCCCTCGTGCCAGAACTCATCGTTACCCACCTTGGTGCCAGCCTGGCATTCTGGGTTGACCAGTTGGGTTTCGGCATCGCCTATCAGCGCGCTGAAGAAGGCTTTGCCTACCTCGACCTGCACGGTGCGCAAATCATGCTGGAACAATACGCGCCGCACGCCGGGCAGTGGCTGACCGCGCCCTTGCAGCAGCCTTTTGGGCGTGGCATCAACTTGCAAATCGACGTGCCTGCCGTAGCGCCTATCTTGCGGCGCCTGTCGGAGATCGGCCGCCCGTTGTTCCGTAACGTCGAGGATGCCTGGTACCGCGCGGGCGACGTAGAGGCCGGGCAGCGCCAGTTCATCGTGCAAGACCCGGACGGTTATCTGGTGCGCCTGGTGGAACGGCTGGGGGAGCGGCCGTTCAAGCAGGCATAATTGACGGCAATAACCCCTAGGGAGCCCCTGATGAAGTACGTGTTATTGACCTTCGCCCTCACCGTTGTCGCCGCACCCGCGTTTGCAGCTGGCGACGCCGAAGCGGGCGGCAAACTCTTCACCAAGACCTGCGGCGGCTGCCACAGCATCGGTGAAGGTGCGCGCGGCGGTTTTGGGCCGCAGCTGAACGGCATTCTCGGCCGACCTGCCGGTACGACCCCGGACTATCAGTATTCGGATGCGATGAAGAATTCGGGAGTGGTCTGGACGCGGGACAAACTGGCGGCCTACATCGAAGACCCGAAATCGGTGGTAAGTGGGACGCGGATGATTTTCTGGGGAATCAGTGATTCGCAGAAGATCGAAAATATCCTGGCGTACTTAGATACATTCCAGCCCAAGTGAGCCAACGCGATCAAAGTGTGGGAGGGGGCTTGCTCCCGATGGCGGCCTCATTTTTGAAAAGCGTGTACGGAACGGGCACATGGTGGACGGGTGTGCCTAAGATCAAGAGCGGCTCGCGTCGCATCGTGGTGACGGTCGGCTACCACTAAGTTGTGTCGGTACCTATGTCGCGATAGCGGTGAGTCAGTCAATGAAGTTGGGGCTGACACTCCGCTATCGGGAGCAAGCGTCCTCCCACTTTGAACTGGGTTGGGAGTAACGGACCGATGTCTGGCATACGTCTGCCGAGAACTACAGCTAAGCCGGGCTTCTTGCGTAGAAGCAGGCATCAATAGACCCTAATTACTAGTGTGAGCTGCGAAAACCATACCGTTAAAGGTGTGAGCGCAGCAGTCACACATGGCTTCATCTGCTACGACTCAGTCTGAACTCTGTGAATGTTTGTTATTCGTTTGAAACTTCGTAATCAAATGCGATGAAGTAATCACTTTCTGAAAGAGAAATCTCATGAGAAAAGTATGGCTGTATCATGGATAACCACTCCGTGCGCAGTTCAAACATGCCGTTATTTACGTCTCGGGCAGTCGATAGCCCAAGACTGGATATCACGGTGTAGTCATCCCCCAAGTCCGCCGAGTTTACTGTTCCGCATAGCCTTTCTGTGGCTCTGTTAAACCATTCCAACCTTACTTTTAGTCCCATGTTGCCCTCACAGATATTTTTTGATGTTTCGTTTCTTGTTTGGCCCTTTTAGCTGCGCGCCGGTTATGTGGTTGTACGCACCTACGTGGCTTCCATCACTTGCTAGATAGACTTCTAGCTCCCCATGTTGGGAATCCCATTCATAGACTTTCCGGCCTTTTTCCTCAATCCAGCGCTCTCTCAGTCCGGCACCTCCCTGTCTGGGAGTCATGGGCTTTGCTTTTATCAGGTTTGCAAAGCCAGTTATGTGTTCAGTGTTAGGCGCTTTGTGGTACTTGTGATCCCCAGCCTTGACACTTACTACCACATACAGTGGTCGAACCCCGGACTCCACTGGGAACACCAGAATGAAATCCCGATACTGCGGCGGGTAAATCGGATTCACCAGAATCTGCGCGGCTGTCTCCGTTGGCGGATAGATCCAAATCACCGGCGCTTGCGGCGCAGCCTCCAGTGCTGGAATACCTAGTGTGTCACCCGGATCAACGGCGGGCGTCCAAATCAGCTCCGCCCCCTCGTCCAACACCGCCACAAACTGACCGCCTCGGTTTTGAAACTGCACCACATCAATCATCTGCCAATCAGTATTGTTGCCGGTGTAAAAGCCGTAGCCTTCGAGCGTGCCGTCATCGCGTTGCTCGATATGCAACCGCATCTGCGAACGCGCCCGTTGTAACGAACGCAGTTGCTCCGCGCTGTAGAGTGCGCTATCACCCAGTTGCGACGGCCAGGCCAGCGCTACCAACCCTGTCAACAGACCACCTGCGACGCCCCCGGCGATTGTGGCAGTCGACTCAAAAAGCGCCGAACGCAATGACAGCTGCCCCAAACCAGCGGGCAGTGCACTGCCGCCGATCTTGCGCAAGGCAACCGCGCCTCGGGTGTCCACTTCGCGTCCCCCCAACAGGCTTAAATGACCGTACTCCTTGATCAGCTCCAACGGAACGTACCCAGAGGGTTTGAAGTAATGGGTGAAGCCGTCAGGCAGTTGGCAGGGCTTGATGAAGACGCAGCCGGGAGGTTTGGCTGGCGCGGGTGTCGGGGCAGGCGATGGCTCGGAAAAATCAATAGGCGGCGAATACGGCACACGCGATGGCTGCGGAGTCAGGATTCGTCGTTTGGTTAACTCTTCTTCGGTCGGTGGATAAAAGCGTTCTGACATGAATAGCTCACTTCCCTGTGCGAAGTGTGAGCCTAAGAGCAGGTATCAGAAGCGGCTATCGTCTTTATTCGCTAGCCTGTGTAGGAAAGGTGGATTGATTTTCGACAAACAAGACAAACCTCCCACCCTCGTACTCCCTACGTCTGCATTGCGTCTGCTGGTCGATATTTTGTGAGAATTGACCCTCGGTAATGCCGTCAAGGTTGTTCCGGTTCATGCTGAATTGACCTCTCAGGAAGCTGCTGACCTGCTTAACGTCTCGTGCCCAAGGCTCAGGCCAGCAGGTGCTTTGATATCAGCCGCGAAATCTCCACAATCGAGGTTTTCCCAGTGAACTCGAACTTCACCTTCCCCAGCGACGAAAAGTAAATCTCCAGCTCCGAATCCAGATCAAACGTCCCTGACGTTTCCACTGAATACGCCACGATGTTTTTGTACGGCAGCGAAGTGAAATCCTTCTTGCTGCCGGTAATCCCCTGCACGTTCACTGCGATGATGCGCTTGGTGGTGAAGACCACGCCGTCGCGCAGGGCCTTGTACGCGTCGACCACTTCTTCGCCGTCCAGCAGCAGGGCCGATACGCGTTCGGCGTATTCGTTGTTTTGTTTGAGCTTGAAGAAGCCTTTGTTGTTGAAGTCGATCATGTGCTTGTCCTGGTTGAAGGGTGCCGCTGGTGTATGGCGTTTTGCTCGCGGATCTGTATCTAACGGCCGAGCCTGCAAGGCTCTAGCATGGCGCGTAACACTACAGTGCTGGCGAAGGATTTTACGCCGGCAGCATAAAAATCCAGGAGTTAAACAATGCCCGATATGTCCAGCTTGCTTGCCTATGGCCTGATTTCACTCGGCATGGTGCTCACGCCCGGGCCGAATATGATTTACCTGATTTCCCGCTCGATCTGCCAGGGGCGCACCGCAGGGCTGATCTCACTTGGCGGGGTGGCGCTGGGCTTTTTGATCTATATGGTGTGCGCGGCGCTGGGTATCACCGCGCTGGTGATGGCGGTGCCGCTTGCCTACGACGTGCTGCGGTTCGGCGGGGCGCTGTATCTGGTGTACCTGGCGTGGCAGGCGGTCAAGCCGGGCGGGCGTTCACCGTTTCAGGTGCGGGACTTGCCCAAGGACAGCCCGCGCAAGTTGTTCACCATGGGCGTGGTGACCAACCTGCTCAATCCCAAGGTGGCGGTGATGTATCTGTCGCTGCTGCCCCAGTTCATCGAACCGAACGGCCATGGCAGCGTGCTGTTGCAATCGTTGGTGTTGGGCTCTCTGCAGATTTTCATCAGCGTCAGCGTCAATGCGGTGATTGCTTGTATGGCCGGCTCCATCGCGGTGTTCTTCGTGACTCGGCCGGGGTGGCAGGTGGTGCAGCGCTGGGTGATGGGGTCAGTGTTGATGGGGTTGGCAGTACGGATGGCGGTGGAAGGGCGCAAATAAGGCTGCTTTCAGCGTGCCATGACGTTGACAATCACATGCAGGATGAATGCAGGTCCATAGCAGGGGCGCCCGTGTTCATCTTCGATACGCCATATCGAAGTGACCGTGCAGGTCTCTTTCGGCGCTCCAAACTCTACGGTGATATGCACCGGTTGGCCGGGCAGGGTTTCGGCAATCGGTACCTCGTTGTTAAGGCTGCGCAGGTGGCTGTCCATCACCACTTCCAGGGGCTCGCCTGTAGCCGTGCGACGGGCGATGACGTATTCACCGTCTACTCGAACCAATCGTCGACCGCGCCAGGGGCGGGTACCGACGTTCTGGATCTCCCAGGTTTTCTGAAACGTTTCGCCAGGCAGCACGACGGTTTGGTCGGGCGTGGTGACGTCGGCGTTAAACACCACAATGTCGCCAAGATCATGCAGGCCGATGGCTCGGTTGGTGGTTGCCATTGAATGGGTATCGACCGGTGCGCCTGCCAAATCGGCGAAGTAGCGGAACAGCAATAGCGGGGACACCTGCAGCGCCTTGGCCAGTTTGATCAGGGTGCGTACCGAGGGATCCTGTGAAATGCCACCCGCTAATCCGTAAAGATAGGTACGCGAAATACCGGCTTCCTTGGCCAGGGTTGTCATGGATTTGCCCAGTTCCCGGCTGCGTCTTACGACCAGTGCTCGGAGTGTGTCGCGGGTTTTGATGCTCATATCCGTACGTTGATCCCCGTCCTTGAAAAATCATCATCTTGTTCGCCAAAAAGGACAACTTGCTCGCCGTTGCGTGTAGTGAGCCCTGCACACTCGCAACCTGCTAGCGCCGTTGTGAAGGACATGGATCAGTCCCTTTCTGTTTGGCTATATCCAGTGTCGCGGTTTCTCGCATGCTTGCGAACCTAGTGTGTGTTGCATTCCTTTACAACTATCTTTGGGTATAGCTATGTCTCGATTAAAAGCATGCTGCGAATCCATAGCCCGATCAGGCTTTGGCATTCTGCAAATTCCTGATGCGATGTTGCAGGACTACAAAAAGATCATCGATGGGTATTCGGCCATTCCCCAGGCCATCAAGGATGAATTTTCCTTTGCCCAGGACACGGATGGGTTTTTCCCTTTTGGCGCCGAGTACTCCCTTGCCGAGGATCACCCTGACCTGTGCGAGCGGTTTTGTTACTGGCCCGCGCACGCTTCAAAAAGAACCGCTTTCGAATTCACCCGAAGTACTTTCGTTGACGCAGTCGGCAGTTTTGAACGACAGATGAGCGAGTTGGCCCAGGGGGTGATGGATGGCATTTGCGAGGAATTTGGCGTGGCACCCTTGGCCCCCTTTCGCGCGGCATCGTATATCCAGTTGTGTGTCTACGGTCCACAGGCCAAAGACCATTCTCGTAGATTTGCTCAAGATCCTCATGAAGACGGGCATATGCTTTCGTTTATCAAGCCTACCCGCGAAGGGCTGGTCTTGATGAAGGGACGATCGTTGGAACCTGTACGCCTTCTGGAGAACGAGGTCGCGGTGCTGGCGGGCTCCTTGCTGACAGAGCTCTCCGATCATGCCGTGCCTGCCGCCTACCATGCTGTACTTGCACCCAGCAAACCGGTCGCCAGAAGCTCATTGATTTACTTTGCAAACCCCAATCCGGATCAGTTGCTGACGACCTTTTACCGCCAGAAACCCCTTGACCTGGGCAGCACGGTGAATGCTCGTCATACCGGTTTCGGTAATCAGCCGATTCAACTGCGCTAAATAGTCCTGGAGGGCTCGAACAGTCCATGTTTCCTCACTTCAATGCCCTTTACATCGAAGGTTTGCTCTTGGGTATCGGACTGTTCGCCGCCCCAGGCCCGAAAGACACCCTGGTGATCCGCCAAGGTGTCGGTCGCGGGCCGATCTGGGGCGTTGTCGCCATTTGCGTATTGGCCGATATTTTCCTGATCGCTTTCGGGGTCACGGGTTTAGGGTCGTTACTGGGAAGTCGGCCTGAGGTGATGGCGCTATTGCTGTTGTCCGGCGCGGCCTATCTGCTGTGGTTTGGTGGCCAGCGTCTGTTGGCTTGCATCCGGGATCAGTCCATGCCGGATGCTCAAGGCGGCAACTCGCAAAGAGGGCTGTTGCGCTCGGCGGTCATACTCGGCTTTGCCAACCCTTATGCATGGCTGGATACCGTGGTGCTGATTGGTTCTATCGGTGCCACGAAACCTGCGGGTCAACAGGCACTGTTCGCGACAGGCGCCATGACGGCATCACTCGTGTGGTTTGTGGTGTTGGCGCTGTGCTGTCAGCGGCTGACAGTATTGTTTCGCAAGCCAGCGGTCTGGCGTTGGCTGGATGCAGGGGTGGCGGTATTGATGGTGTACCTGGCCGTTATGCTGATCACCGATTCATTGCACATCTTTCAGATAGCCCTTTAGAACGGTCAGCGGGCAGATCAACTCATCAAGGCGAGAGATGTTTTGCACAGGGGTGGACAGCTTTAGCAATTCACGCCCGAGCACGCTGTCCGCTCCACCCAATGCAATCAACGCCTGGGTGATGCACTCATCGAGCTTAAACTGGATCTCAGCCAAGTTTCCCTGGCGCACCAACAACCCAAACACTTCACGCTCATAGCCATCCATTGCAGGATCATCGCGCAGCAGCGGGCTGCCGTCCTCGGTTTCATGCGCCAGCTTCAGGGCGAACAGCGCAACCGCTTCAAGCATCAATTCCATGGTCCCGCTACCTCCACTGCCACGCCCGGCACTTTTTCACAGGCGAAAAAAAAGACCTTGAATTTCAAGGTCTTTCTTTAAGATGGTGCCCCGAGGGAGACTCGAACTCCCACTCCTTTCGAAAACGGATTTTGAATCCGCCGCGTCTACCAATTCCGCCATCAGGGCTCAATGGCGGCGAAGTATAGAGATGAGATTACCGTTGGTCAATCACGTTTCATGGTCTATTTTCACTATTTCCGCTAGACTTCCCGGCCCTGCTAGACGAACCCCATCATGCGCGTTGCTGACTTTACTTTTGAGCTCCCTGATTCGCTGATCGCTCGCCACCCTTTGGCCGAGCGTCGCGCCAGTCGACTGTTGACCCTGGACGGGGTCAGCGGTGCCCTCGCACACCGTCAATTCACTGATTTGCTTGAGCATTTGCGCCCGGGCGATTTGATGGTTTTCAACAACACCCGGGTAATTCCGGCGCGGCTGTTTGGCCAGAAAGCTTCCGGCGGCAAGCTGGAAATCCTGGTGGAGCGGGTGCTGGACAGCCATCGTGTGCTGGCCCATGTGCGCTCCAGCAAGTCGCCCAAACCGGGTTCGAGGATCCTCATTGATGGCGGTGGCGAAGCCGAGATGGTGGCGCGCCACGATGCCTTGTTCGAGCTCAAGTTTGCCGAAGAAGTGCTGCCATTGCTGGATCGCGTCGGCCATATGCCGTTGCCTCCTTATATAGACCGCCCCGACGAAGACGCGGACCGCGAGCGCTATCAAACGGTGTACTCACAGCGCCTCGGCGCTGTAGCGGCGCCGACTGCCGGGCTGCATTTCGACCAGCCGCTGCTGGATGCGATTGCCGCCAAGGGCGTCGAGACGGCCTATGTGACGCTGCACGTGGGGGCCGGTACGTTTCAGCCGGTGCGTGTGGAGAACATCGAAGACCACCACATGCACAGCGAATGGCTGGAGGTCAGCCAGGACGTCGTGGACGCGGTCAATGCGTGCAAGGCACGCGGTGGGCGAGTGGTGGCCGTGGGCACCACCAGCGTACGGTCGCTTGAAAGTGCGGCGCGTGATGGCGTGCTCAAGCCGTTCAGTGGTGACACTGATATCTTTATTTTCCCGGGCCGGCCATTCCATGTGGTCGATTGCCTGGTCACCAATTTCCATTTGCCCGAATCCACGCTGTTGATGCTGGTGTCGGCATTTGCCGGTTACCCGCAAACCATGGCTGCTTACCAGGCCGCCATTGCCAACGAGTACCGTTTTTTCAGCTACGGTGATGCGATGTTTATCACCCGTAACCCGGCGCCACGCGGCCCAGAGGAACAACTATGAGTCGTATGTCGTTTGAATTGTTGGCCACCGACGGCAAGGCCCGTCGCGGTCGCCTGACCTTCCCGCGCGGCACCGTGGAGACCCCGGCGTTCATGCCGGTCGGCACCTACGGCACCGTCAAGGGCATGTTGCCGCGCGACATCGTCGCTACCGGTGCCGAGATCATCCTCGGCAACACCTTCCACCTGTGGCTGCGCCCGGGCACGGAAGTGATCAAAAAGCACGGCGATCTGCATGACTTCATGAAATGGCAAGGCCCGATCCTCACCGACTCCGGTGGTTTCCAGGTATTCAGCCTGGGCGCCATGCGCAAGATCAAGGAAGAGGGCGTAACCTTCGCCTCGCCGGTGGACGGTGCCAAGGTGTTCATGGGGCCGGAAGAGTCAATGCAGGTCCAGCGCGACCTGGGTTCCGACATCGTGATGATTTTCGACGAGTGCACGCCTTACCCGGCTGACGAAGACGTGGCGCGCATCTCCATGGAGCTGTCCCTGCGTTGGGCCCAGCGCTCGAAGAATGCCCATGGCGACAACACCGCGGCGCTGTTCGGGATTGTCCAGGGCGGGATGCACGAAAGCCTGCGTAAACGCTCGCTGGAAGGCCTCGACAAGATCGGCTTCGACGGCCTGGCCATCGGCGGTTTGTCGGTGGGCGAGCCCAAGCACGAAATGATCAAGGTGCTCGACTACCTGCCGGGCCTGATGCCCGCTGACAAACCTCGTTACCTTATGGGCGTTGGCAAACCGGAAGATCTCGTAGAGGGTGTGCGCCGCGGTGTGGACATGTTCGATTGCGTGATGCCAACCCGTAATGCCCGCAATGGGCATCTGTTCATCGATACAGGCGTGCTCAAGATCCGTAACGCGTTCCATCGCCATGATGATTCGCCGCTGGATCCCACCTGTGACTGCTACACCTGCCAGAACTTCTCCCGTGCCTATCTGCATCATCTGGACAAGTGCGGGGAAATGCTGGGTAGCATGTTGAATACCATCCACAATTTGCGTCACTACCAAGTCCTGATGGCTGGTTTGCGCGAGGCTATTCAACAGGGTACATTGGCCGCCTTCGTCGATGCCTTCTATGCCAAGCGCGGGCTCCCTGTGCCGCCCTTGGACTGAGTTTTCCGACCCTAAGATTCACTATTTGCAACTGGAGTGCTAAATGAGCTTTTTTATCTCTAACGCCATGGCTGACGCCGCTGCGCCTGCTGCTGCCGGCCCTATGGGCGGTGGTTTCGAGTGGATTTTCCTGGTCGGCTTCCTGGTCATCTTCTACCTGATGATCTGGCGTCCACAGGCCAAGCGCGCCAAAGAGCAGAAAAACCTGCTGGGCAGCCTGCAAAAAGGCGACGAAGTCGTGACCACTGGCGGCATCGCCGGCAAGATCACCAAGGTTTCCGATGCTTTCGTGGTACTGGAAGTCTCCGACACCGTGGAAATGAAGTTCCAGAAGGGCGCCATCGCCGCCACGCTGCCTAAGGGCACGCTCAAAGCGATCTAAGTAACAACCTTTACCAATCGACGGGGCGCGCAAGGCGCCCCGCGTTATAAGCGGGCGGCGTGATGCTGAACAAATACCCTCTGTGGAAATACGTACTGATCCTGGCGGTGCTGGCGATCGGTTTTATTTATTCCGCTCCCAATCTCTATCCTGATGACCCGGCGATCCAGATCTCTGGCGCCAGCACTTCGCTGCAGGTCAATCAGGCTGATCTGGAACGCGCGAGCAAAGCGCTGACTGACGCGGGCATCCAGGTTAAAGCGGCAACCTTGGCAGCTGGTTCCAAAGGCGGCTTGTTGCGCCTGACCAAGCAAGAAGACCAATTGCCGGCCAAGGACGTTGTACGCAAGGTCATGGGTGACGATTACGTCGTTGCATTGAACCTGGCACAGACCACGCCACAATGGCTGCGCAGCATTGGCGCGCACCCGATGAAGCTGGGTCTGGACTTGTCCGGTGGTGTGCACTTCCTGCTGGAAGTCGACATGGACAAGGCTCTCGACGCGCGTCTGAAAGTCTACGAAGGCGACGTGAAGAGCCTGCTGCGCAAAGAGAAACTGCGTTATCGCAGCTTGCCGCAGCTCAACGGTGCCATCCAGCTGGGTTTTGCTGACGAAGCGTCCCGCGAGCAGGCCCGTGCGCTGATCCGCAAGAATTTCAATGACTTCGACATCGTGCCGGCCGACTTGAATGGTCAGGCTGTGTTGCGCCTGGCGATGAGCCCGGCCAAGATCGCCGAGATCCGCGAGTACTCCATCAAGCAGAACTTGACCACGGTACGTAACCGCGTCAACGAGCTGGGTGTGGCCGAGCCGATCGTGCAGCGTCAAGGCGCCAACCGCATCGTGGTTGAGCTTCCGGGCGTGCAGGACACCGCTGAAGCCAAGCGTATCCTGGGTAAGACCGCCAACCTGGAATTCCGCCTTGCAGCTGAGCCGGGTGCCACTCGTGCGACCTCCGAAGAGTTCGAGTTCCGCGAGGGCAATCGTCCTCCTGCGTTGATCGAGCGTGGCTTGATCATCACCGGTGACCAGGTGACCGATGCCAAGGCCGGTTTCGGCGAGCACGGCACCCCTGAAGTGAACATCCGCCTGGATGGTCACGGTGGCGAACTGATGAGCCGCGCCACGCGCAGCAACGTCGGTCGCAGCATGGCGGTGATCTTCATCGAGCAGCGCCCTGTTACCACCTATACCAAGCAGATGGTCAACGGCGTCGAGAAAGACGTGCCGGTGCAGACCTTCAAGGAAGAGAAAAAGATCATCAGCCTGGCGACCATCCAGTCGCCGCTGGGTGCGCAGTTCCGCATCACTGGCCTGAACGGCCAGGGTGAGTCCTCCGAGCTGGCGCTGCTGCTGCGTGCCGGTGGCCTGGCGGCGCCGATGTACTTCGCTGAAGAACGTACCATCGGCCCGAGCCTGGGTGCCGACAACATCACCAAGGGTGTGGATGCGGCGCTGTGGGGCATGTTGTTCGTGTCCCTGTTCATCATCGCCATCTATCGCTTCTTCGGCGTTATCGCCACCGTCGCACTGGCGGGCAACATGGTGATGCTGCTGGCGCTGATGTCGCTGCTGGGCGCGACGCTGACCTTGCCGGGTATCGCCGGTATCGTGCTGACCATGGGTATGGCGGTCGACGCCAACGTACTGATCTTCTCGCGTATCCGTGAAGAGATCGCCGCCGGCATGACCGTACAGCGTGCTATCAACGAAGGCTTCGGCCGGGCATTTACCGCGATTCTCGACTCCAACTTGACCACTTTGCTGGTCGGCGGGATTCTCTTTGCCATGGGCACCGGCCCGGTCAAAGGTTTTGCGGTGACCATGTCCCTGGGTATCTTTACCTCGATGTTCACGGCCATCATGGTGACCCGCGCAATGGTCAACCTGATCTTTGGCGGGCGTGACTTCAAGAAGTTGTGGATTTAAGGGGCTGCCATGTTACGTACAATCAACTTCATGGGCGTTCGCAACGTTGCGTTCGGCGTCACCGTGCTCCTTACCGTTCTGGCGTTGTTCAGCTGGTTCCATAAGGGCCTGAACTACGGTCTGGACTTCACCGGTGGTACGCTCATCGAGCTGACCTACGAGAAGCCGGCCGATGTCACCCTGGTGCGCGACGAGCTGGTCAAGGCCGGCTATCACGAAGCCGTCGTGCAGAGCTTTGGTGCCACCACCGACCTGCTGGTGCGTATGCCTGGCGAAGACCCGCAACTGGGTCACCAGGTAGCCGAGGCCTTGCAGAAGGTCGGCGGCGACAACCCGGCTTCGGTCAAGCGCGTCGAGTTCGTCGGCCCGCAGGTGGGTGAAGAACTGCGCGACCAGGGCGGCCTCGGCATGCTGATGGCGCTGGTAGGCATCATGATCTACCTGGCCTTCCGCTTTCAGTGGAAGTTCGGTGTCGGCGCCATTGTGTCGCTGATCCACGACGTGA
Source organism: Pseudomonas sp. OST1909 (assembly GCF_015277575.1). Classification (NCBI taxonomy): domain Bacteria; kingdom Pseudomonadati; phylum Pseudomonadota; class Gammaproteobacteria; order Pseudomonadales; family Pseudomonadaceae; genus Pseudomonas; species Pseudomonas sp. OST1909. Next base: position 5,365,790 of record NZ_CP063780.1, on the reverse strand, counting down.
TCGTGACCGTGGGTATCCTGGCCTACTTCCAGATCACCTTCGACCTGACCGTATTGGCGGCCGTACTGGCGATCATTGGTTACTCGCTCAACGACACCATCGTGGTATTCGACCGGGTTCGTGAGAACTTCCGGGTGCTGCGCAAGGCGACGTTGATCGAGAATATCAACATCTCCACCACCCAGACGCTGCTGCGGACCATGGCGACGTCGATCTCCACCTTGCTGGCGATCGCCGCGTTGATGATCTTCGGGGGCGACAACCTGTGGGGCTTCTCGCTGGCGCTGTTCATCGGTGTTCTGGCGGGTACCTACTCGTCGATCTACATTGCCAACGTGGTGCTGATCTGGCTGAACCTCAACAGCGAAGACTTGATCCCTCCTGCTGCTACTGGCAAGGAGGTCGACGACCGCCCTTGATGGGCGTTAGTTGATCGGCTGTTACAAGAAGGGCGCGAGTATTGAACTCGCGCCTTTTTTTTTGCTCCAAGGCTGGGTATAGCGCGGATCTTTCGATCCGTTTGTGATGGTCAGGAGGTTCAACGTGAACAAGTCGTTGCTGGTTGGTGCGGTATTGGGTGCTGTCGGTGTGACTGCCGGGGGTGCTGTTGCCACCTACAGCCTGGTAAAAAGCGGCCCTGAGTATGCGCAAGTACTGGCGGTACAGCCGGTTAAAACCCAGATCAAAACCCCTCGTGAGGTCTGCAAGGACGTCACTGTGACCCGGCAACGTCCGGTGCAGGATCAACATCAAATCGCCGGTACCGTGGTCGGCGCCCTTGCGGGTGGCCTGTTGGGTAACCAGATCGGTGGCGGTAATGGTAAGAAGCTGGCCACCGTGGCCGGTGCGGTCGGTGGCGGTTACGCCGGTAACAAGGTTCAGGAAGGCATGCAGAACCGTGATACCTACACCACCACGCAAACCCGCTGTAACACTGTTAACGACATCAGCGACAAGGTTGTCGGTTATGACGTGCGTTACAACCTGGATGGCAAGGAAGGGACTGTGCGTATGGAGCGTGATCCAGGCGGCCAGATTCCAGTCGACAAAGAAGGTCGTCTGATCCTGGGTCAGAACCAGCAGTAATTTCGGGCCTGGCACTGATTCAAAGGCCAGGTGCAGTTCAAAATGTGGGAGGGGGCTTGCCCCCGATGGCAGTGGGTCAGCACCTGATTAGCTGGCTGACCCACCGCCATCGGGGGCAAGCCCCCTCCCACATTTGATAAGTATTGCTGCTGTTTCACGGGGCTGGCACAAATCCCATGCATAAAAAAAGCACCCCTAGGGGTGCTTTTTTGTGCCCGCTCGCTTAACGCTTCAGCGAAGCCGGCAGGTGCGGCTGGATCGCCGTCAGTACTGCCTTGAAGCATTTGGTGTTGCCGGCAACCACGTGGCCTTTCTCCAGGAAGTCGTGACCACCGGTGAAATCGCTCACCAGGCCGCCTGCTTCCTGGATCAGCAGGGCGCCTGCTGCCATGTCCCACTCGGACAGGCCTGATTCCCAGAATGCATCGAAACGACCGGCGGCGACATAGGCCAGGTCCAGGCTGGCTGCACCGGCGCGGCGGATACCGGCGGTCTGGCCAACCAGGGCGCGGAACATGCCCAGGTAGTTTTCCAGGTTGTCCATCTGGTCGTCACGGAACGGGAAGCCGGTGCCCAGCAGGGCGCCTTCCAGGCTCGTGCGACCGCTGACGCGCAAGCGACGACCATTGAGCTGGGCGCCACGGCCACGGCTGGCGGTGAACTCTTCCTGGCGCACCGGATCCAGCACAACAGCGTGTTCCAGGCGGCCACGGTATTTGCAGGCGATGCTCACGGCAAAATGCGGGATGCCGCGCAGGAAGTTGGTGGTGCCATCCAGTGGGTCGATGATCCACAGGTAGTCTTCGCCTTCGCCGCTACCTTTGTGCAGGCCGGTTTCTTCGCCGAGGATGCCGTGGGTAGGGTAGGCCTTGCGCAGGGCGTCGATGATCTTCTGTTCGGCGGCGCGATCCACTTCGGATACATAATCCTTGGCGTCTTTTTCGTCGACCTTGATGGTATCCAGGCGCTCGATGGAGCGGAAGATCAATTCACTGGCGCTGCGGGCGGCGCGCAGCGCGATATTCAGCATGGGCTGCATGGATGTGTCACCTAAGGTTGTTAAAGAAAGCCGGGCATTCTAGCAGAAACTTTCCTCAGGTGAAGGACGACGTTAGCTTTCATGGCATAACCTTAGGCTGTTCTGTAAGATTTGCTCCCCTTTCCCGTGTCCGAGAGCGCCTCCCTTGCTGCAAAACATTCGTGTCGTCTTGGTCAATACCAGTCATCCCGGCAATATCGGCGGGGTGGCGCGAGCCATGAAAAACATGGGGCTGACGCGCCTGGTGCTGGTCGAACCGCGGGTGTTCCCGCACCACGAGGCCGATGCCCGTGCGTCTGGCGCCAATGACATTCTTGAAAAAGCCCAGGTCGTCGCCACTCTGGAAGATGCCCTTGTTGGTTGCAATCTGGTGCTTGGTACCAGCGCCCGTGACCGGCGTATCCCCTGGCCGCTGCTGGATCCGCGAGAATGCGGCACCAAAGTGGTAGAAGAGGCTGCCGGTGGCGCTGAGATCGCCCTGGTGTTCGGCCGTGAAGACTCCGGCCTGACCAATGAAGAGCTGCAGCGATGTCATTATCACGTGCATATCCCCTCAGACCCTGAGTTCAGCTCGCTGAACCTCGGGGCGGCGGTGCAGGTGTTGACATACGAAGTGCGCATGGCCTGGCTGGCAGCTCAAGGCCAGCCGAGCAAGATGGAGAAGGACGAGGTTGCGTCGACCAAAAGTGGCGAGTTGGCCACCATGGACGAGCTCGAACGCTTCTATGAGCACCTGGAGCAAACCCTGGTGGCCATCGAATTCCTCGATCCTGAAAAGCCACGGCACTTGATGGCGCGCCTGCGTCGTTTGTACGGTCGCAGCTCGGTGAGCCGGGCGGAGATGAATATATTGCGTGGCATCCTCACGGAAACCCAGAAAGCGGCCCGTGGTGAGCTTCTTAAGCGGAAGGATTAAAAATGTTCGAGCGTTTGCGAGAAGATATCCAGAGTGTTTTCCATCGTGACCCGGCGGCGCGCAACGCCTTTGAAGTGCTGACCTGCTATCCGGGCCTGCACGCGATCTGGATTCACCGTTTGTCCGGCGCCTTGTGGGGCATGGGCTGGAAATGGCTGGCCCGGCTGGTGTCGAACTTCGGTCGCTGGTTGACCGGCATCGAGATTCATCCGGGCGCCAAGGTGGGACGTCGCTTCTTTATCGACCATGGCATGGGTATTGTCATAGGCGAGACCGCCGAGATCGGTGATGACGTGACGCTTTACCAGGGTGTGACCCTGGGCGGTACTACATGGAATAAAGGCAAGCGTCACCCGACCCTGGAAAATGGTGTAGTGGTGGGGGCGGGCGCCAAGGTGCTGGGGCCCTTTACCGTGGGCGCCGGTGCCAAGGTGGGTTCCAACGCCGTGGTGACCAAGGCTGTACCTGCTGGCGCCACCGTGGTGGGTATTCCGGGTCGCATCATCGTCAAGCCGGAGGTCGGCGACGAGCAGGAGGCCAAGCGCAAGGCCATGGCCGAGAAGATCGGTTTCGACGCCTACGGCGTCAGCGAAGACATGCCCGATCCGGTGGCTCGCGCCATTGGCCAGCTGCTTGATCATCTGCAAGCAGTGGACGGCAAGCTGGACGGTATGTGTGGTGCGCTGAAGGATCTGGGCAGCCCATACTGTGCGAAGGATCTGCCTGAGTTGCGCGAAGAGGACTTCGCCCAGATCAAGGATGAAGCCGCTACCAAGGCAAGCTGAGGTCTCCTGTGGGAGGGGGCTTGCCCCCGATAGCGGTAGGTCAGTTGATGCCTGATTGGCTGACATTCAGTCATCGGGAGCAAGCCCCCTCCCACATTTTGATCTCCATTGGTCTCGAGATCTCTGCCTGGCCCTGTTCCTGCTGTTCGATCCCACCCCATCCTGCTATGATTCGCGCGCCCTTTTTACGGGTATTCCTGACTAAAGTACTAGGTCTTATAGTTGACTTAAATACTCGGGAATCGCATACTTGCTCCCATTCTGAAACACCTTGGTACTTGTCCATGAGACTGACTACAAAAGGCCGATACGCGGTGACCGCCATGCTTGACCTGGCCCTGCACGCGCAAACTGGGCCGGTGTCCCTGGCCGATATCTCCGAGCGCCAAGGCATTTCCCTGTCCTACCTTGAGCAGCTGTTCGCCAAATTGCGCCGCAGCAATCTGGTTTCCAGCGTTCGTGGTCCAGGTGGTGGCTATCAATTGTCCCGCGACATGCAGGGCATCCAGGTGGCCCAGGTGATCGACGCGGTCAACGAATCCGTCGATGCCACCAAATGCCAGGGTTTGGGTGATTGCCACGCCGGCGACACCTGCCTGACACACCACTTGTGGTGTGACTTGAGCCTGCAGATCCATGAGTTTTTGAGTGGTATCAGCTTGGCTGATCTTGTGACTCGCCGTGAGGTGCAAGAAGTAGCCCAGCGTCAGGACCAGCGCCGTTGCAACACCAAGGCGCCGCGTCTGGACAAGATCGAAGCGTCCGCCGTCGAGTGACAGCCGAAGAGCTAACGGCGTGCCAGCCAGCCTGATTTAGGAGAAAGTCCATGAAATTGCCGATTTACCTTGATTACTCAGCGACCACCCCGGTTGATCCGCGTGTTGCGCAAAAAATGAGCGAATGCCTGCTGGTTGACGGAAACTTCGGCAACCCGGCCTCCCGCTCCCACGTATTCGGCTGGAAGGCCGAGGAAGCGGTTGAGAACGCGCGTCGCCAGGTCGCTGATCTGGTCAACGCCGACCCGCGTGAAATCGTCTGGACGTCCGGTGCTACCGAGTCCGACAACCTGGCTATCAAGGGTGCGGCGCATTTCTACGCGACCAAGGGCAAGCACCTGATCACCACCAAGATTGAGCACAAGGCTGTCCTCGACACCATGCGCCAACTGGAGCGTGAAGGTTTCGAGGTGACTTACCTTGAGCCCACCACCGACGGTATCGTCACCCCTGCGATGATCGAAGCCGCGATGCGTGAAGACACCATCCTGGTTTCCGTGATCCACGTGAACAACGAAATCGGCACCATCAACGACATCGCCGCCATCGGCGAGCTGACGCGCTCCAAGGGTGTGTTGCTACACGTCGACGCCGCTCAGTCCACCGGCAAGGTCGATATCGACCTGTCCAAGCTGAAAGTCGACCTGATGTCGTTCTCGGCTCACAAGACTTACGGCCCTAAAGGCATCGGCGCTCTCTACGTCAGCCGCAAGCCGCGCGTGCGCATCGAAGCGACCATGCACGGTGGCGGCCACGAGCGCGGCATGCGTTCGGGCACCCTGGCGACCCACCAGATCGTCGGCATGGGCGAAGCCTTCCGCGTGGCCAAGGAAGACATGGCTGCCGAAAATGTGCGTATCAAGGCCCTGAGCGATCGCTTCTACAAGCAGGTCGAGAACCTTGAAGAGCTGTACATCAACGGCAGCATGACTGCCCGTGTACCGCACAACCTGAATTTGAGCTTCAACTATGTCGAAGGCGAGTCGCTGATCATGGCGCTCAAGGACCTGGCGGTCTCGTCCGGTTCGGCCTGTACCTCGGCATCCCTTGAGCCTTCGTATGTATTGCGCGCCCTGGGCCGCAACGACGAACTGGCACACAGCTCGATCCGCTTTACGTTCGGCCGCTTCACCACTGAAGAGCAAGTCGACTACGCGGCGCAGAAGGTCTGCGAAGCCGTCAACAAGCTGCGCGTTCTGTCGCCGCTGTGGGACATGTACAAAGACGGTGTCGATATTTCCAAGATCGAGTGGGCGGCACACTAAATATAGAAGCCGCCACCCAAGCTCTGTAGGAACGTGGCGGTAAACGCAGGCGTTTCTACAGGGTTCCAGAGCGGCCCTGATGAGTGAGGATTCAGTACCATGGCTTACAGCGAAAAGGTCATCGACCACTACGAAAACCCGCGCAACGTCGGCAAGATGAACGCGGAAGATCCTGATGTCGGCACCGGCATGGTCGGCGCTCCGGCGTGCGGCGATGTGATGCGCCTGCAGATCAAGGTCAACGATGCTGGCGTTATCGAAGACGCCAAATTCAAGACTTATGGCTGCGGTTCGGCCATCGCCTCCAGCTCCCTGGCGACCGAATGGATGAAAGGCAAGACTCTGGATGAGGCTGTCACCATCAGCAACACCCAGCTGGCCGAAGAACTGGCACTGCCGCCAGTCAAAATCCACTGCTCCGTACTCGCTGAAGACGCCATCAAGGCGGCGGTTCGCGACTACAAGCAGAAGAAAGGCTTGATCTAAGCATTTGGCGACGAGTAAGGAGTCAACGATGGCTATCAGCATGACAGAAGCGGCAGCGCAGCACATTCGCCGCTCCCTGAATGGGCGCGGTAAAGGTGAGGGGATTCGTCTGGGTGTTCGCACCACGGGCTGTTCCGGCCTTGCCTACGTGCTGGAGTTTGTCGACGAGGTGGTTGAAGAGGATCAGGTGTTCGAAAGTCACGGCGAGAAAGTGATCATCGACCCCAAGAGCCTGACCTACCTGGACGGCACCGAACTCGATTTCGTCAAGGAAGGGTTGAACGAAGGCTTCAAGTTCAACAACCCCAACGTGCGCGGTGAATGTGGCTGCGGCGAAAGCTTCAACATCTGAGGCTACTCGTGGGTACTCCTTGTCATTTCGCTTTATTCGAGCTGCAGCCGAGCTTTCGGCTGGACCTTGAGCAGCTTGCCACGCGCTATCGAGAACTGGCGCGTGGGGTGCATCCGGACCGCTTTGCCGACGCTTCCGAGCGTGAGCAACGCCTGGCCCTGGAGCAATCGGCCAGCCTCAACGAAGCCTATCAGACGCTCAAAAGCCCTCCCAAACGCGCGCGCTATTTGCTGGCGATGAAGGGCGGTGAGTTGCCGATGGAAGTCACTGTGCATGACCCGGACTTCCTGATGCAGCAGATGCAATGGCGTGAAGAGCTCGAAGATCTGCAGGACGAAGCCGATGTGGCGGGTGTCGCGGTCTTCAAGCGTCGTCTGAAAACCGCCCAGGACGAGCTCAACGAAAGCTTTGCGGCCTGTTGGGATGATGCGGCGCAACGTGAACAGGCCGAGCGCCTGATGCGGCGCATGCAGTTCCTCGACAAGCTCACCTACGAAGTGCGCCAGCTAGAAGAGCGCCTCGACGATTAACCCAGTGCTGCCCGTGATGCACGCCTGATAGACAGATAAGACCTGATTACCATGGCCCTACTGCAAATCGCCGAACCCGGCCAAAGCCCTCAACCGCACCAGCGTCGCCTGGCGGTCGGGATTGACCTGGGCACCACCAATTCCCTGGTTGCTGCCTTGCGCAGCGGCCTGTCCGAGCCGCTGCCCGATGCCGATGGGCAGGTGATCCTGCCGTCTGCCGTGCGTTACCACCCTGATCGTACCGAAGTGGGGGAGTCGGCCAAGTTGGCCGCGTCCTCGGACCCCCTGAACACTGTGCTGTCGGTCAAGCGCTTGATGGGTCGTGGGCTGTCCGACGTCAAGCAGTTGGGCGACCAGTTGCCGTACCGCTTTGTCGGCGGTGAATCCCATATGCCGTTTATTGACACCGTCCAGGGCCCGAAAAGCCCGGTCGAAGTGTCGGCCGATATCCTCAAGGTGCTGCGCCAGCGTGCGGAAAAAACCTTGGGCGGCGAGCTGGTCGGTGCGGTGATCACCGTTCCGGCGTATTTCGATGACGCCCAGCGTCAAGCCACCAAGGACGCGGCGAAACTGGCCGGCCTGAATGTACTGCGTCTGCTCAACGAGCCGACCGCTGCGGCTGTGGCCTACGGCCTCGATCAGCACGCTGAAGGCCTGGTCGCCATTTATGATCTGGGCGGCGGCACCTTCGATATTTCGATCCTGCGCCTGACCGGCGGTGTTTTCGAAGTGCTGGCCACCGGCGGCGACAGCGCCCTGGGCGGCGATGACTTCGACCACGCCATCGCCGGCTGGATCATCGCCAGCGCCGGTTTGTCTGCCGACCTGGACCCGGGCGCGCAGCGTAACTTGCTGCAAACTGCCTGTGCGGCCAAGGAAGCGCTGACTGATGCTGCATCTGTTGAAGTCAAGTATGGTGATTGGTCGGCACAGCTGACCCGCGAAGCCTTTGACGCGCTGATCGAGCCGATGGTCGCCCGCAGCCTCAAGGCTTGCCGTCGTGCTGTGCGTGACTCCGGTATTGAACTGGAAGATGTCGGCGCTGTGGTCATGGTCGGTGGCTCCACTCGCGTGCCCCGTGTGCGTGAGGCGGTTGCCGAAGCCTTTGGTCGCCAGCCGTTGACTGAAATCGATCCGGATCAAGTGGTGGCCATTGGCGCCGCAATCCAGGCCGATACCCTGGCTGGTAACAAGCGCGATGGTGGCGAACTGCTGTTGCTCGACGTGATTCCGCTGTCTCTGGGCCTGGAAACCATGGGTGGCCTGATGGAGAAGGTGATTCCACGCAACACCACCATCCCCGTCGCGCGCGCCCAGGATTTCACCACCTACAAAGACGGCCAGACGGCCATGATGATTCATGTGCTGCAAGGCGAGCGCGAGCTGATCAGCGACTGCCGCTCCCTGGCGCGTTTTGAATTGCGCGGCATCCCGGCCATGGTGGCGGGGGCGGCGAAGATTCGCGTGACCTTCCAGGTTGATGCTGACGGCCTGCTCAGCGTGGCTGCACGTGAGTTGGCTTCGGGCGTTGAGGCCAGCATCCAGGTCAAACCGTCCTACGGCCTGACCGACGGCGAAATCGCCAAGATGCTCAAGGACTCGTTCCAGTATGCCGGTGACGACAAGGTTGCCCGCGTACTGCGTGAGCAGCAAGTGGATGCCCAGCGCCTGCTCGAAGCGGTGCAGGGCGCCCTTGAAACCGACGGCGAGCGCCTGCTGGATGCCGAAGAGCGCATGGTCATCGACCTGCAGATGCAGGAATTGGCCGAACTGATGAAAGGCAACGATGGTTACGCCATCGAGCAACAGACCAAGCGCCTGTCGCAAGTGACTGATGCCTTTGCTGCCCGTCGTATGGATCAGACGGTGAAAGCCGCACTGGCGGGCCGCAACCTGAATGAAATCGAGGAATAACTGATGCCGCAGGTCACTTTTCTACCGCACGCCGAACACTGCCCGGATGGCATGGTCGTGGAGGCAGAGACCGGCAAGTCCCTGCTTGACGTCGCGCACGACAACCATATCGAGATTGAAAGTGCCTGTGGTGGCGTCAATGCCTGCACCACTTGCCACTGCATCATTCGTAAAGGTTTCGACAGCCTCAATGAGGCTGACGACCTGGAAGAAGACTATCTTGATAGGGCGTGGGGGCTGGAGCCGACGTCGCGTCTGAGTTGCCAGGCGAAAGTGGGGACTGAAGACCTCACCGTTGAAATCCCGAAATATTCGCTCAACCATGCCGCCGAAGCGCCGCATTGATTCAAGGAAGTGTCATGAGTCTTAAATGGGTTGATGTACAAGAGATCGCTATCCTGTTGGCCGATGGCAACCCGGATCTGGATCCTTACTCCCTGAACTTTGTAGCTTTGCGTGACATGGTCATGGCATTGCCCGGGTTCGAAGATGAGCGTGATCGTGGTGGTGAAAAGGTCCTGGAAGCGATCCAGACTGCCTGGAAAGAAGAACAGGACTGACGCCTCCCTCACGCAGTTAGGCAATACCCAATAACCCGCGTATAATTCGCGGGTTTAATTTTTCGTAAATTACCGTTTCTGGAGTTACACCATGGCTGTTCAACGTACTTTCTCCATCATCAAGCCTGACGCTGTTGCAAAAAACGTCATCGGCGAGATCACCACTCGTTTCGAAAAAGCCGGCCTGAAGGTTGTAGCTTCGAAACTCAAGCAACTGTCCAAGGCTGAAGCTGAAGGCTTCTACGCTGAGCACAGCGCTCGTGGTTTCTTCGGCGACCTGGTTGCCTTCATGATCTCCGGTCCTGTTGTTGTTCAGGTTCTGGAAGGCGAAAACGCTATCGCTCTGAACCGTGAGCTGATGGGCGCTACCAACCCTAAAGAAGCGGCTGCCGGCACCATTCGTGCTGACTTCGCTGAGTCCATCGACGCCAACGCTGTTCACGGTTCGGACTCCGAAGCCGCTGCTGCTCGCGAAATCTCGTACTTTTTCGCTGCTACTGAAGTAACCGCTCGCTAAGCATCGGCTTAAAGAGTGAGGGTGAATCCATGACTACATCGACTGTTAAAACCAACCTGCTGGGTCTGACTCAGCCGGAAATGGAGAAATTCTTCGACTCAATCGGGGAGAAGCGTTTCCGTGCCGGTCAGGTAATGAAGTGGATTCACCACTTTGGCGTCGACGATTTCGACGCCATGACGAACGTCAGCAAGGCCCTGCGCGACAAGCTCAAGGCCATTGCCGAGGTGCGTGGTCCCGAAGTTGTCAGCGAGGACATCTCCAGCGACGGCACCCGTAAATGGGTGGTGCGTGTGGCGTCCGGCAGCTGCGTCGAGACCGTGTACATTCCCCAGGGCAAACGCGGCACCTTGTGCGTTTCGTCCCAGGCAGGCTGTGCCCTGGATTGCAGTTTCTGCTCCACCGGCAAGCAAGGCTTCAATAGCAACCTCACCGCCGCCGAAGTCATCGGCCAGGTGTGGATTGCCAACAAATCCTTTGGCAGCGTCCCGGCGACCGTCGACCGTGCCATCACCAACGTGGTGATGATGGGCATGGGTGAGCCGCTGCTGAACTTCGACAACGTGATTGCGGCCATGCACCTGATGATGGACGACCTGGGCTACGGCATCTCCAAGCGCCGTGTGACCCTGTCGACCTCCGGCGTGGTGCCGATGATCGATGAGCTGGCCAAGCACATCGACGTCTCCCTCGCGTTGTCGTTGCACGCACCGAATGACGCATTGCGTAACCAATTGGTGCCGATCAACAAGAAGTATCCGCTTAAGATGCTGCTCGAATCTTGCCAGCGTTACATGGCGACCTTGGGTGAGAAGCGTGTGCTGACCATTGAGTACACCATGCTCAAGGACATCAACGACAAGGTCGAGCACGCGGTCGAGATGATCGAGTTGCTCAAGAACACCCCGTGCAAGATCAACCTGATCCCGTTCAACCCGTTTCCGCATTCCGGTTACGAGCGGCCGAGCAACAACGCCATCCGCCGTTTCCAGGATCAACTGCACCAGGCCGGCTACAACGTCACCGTACGCACCACCCGTGGTGAAGACATCGACGCCGCCTGTGGCCAATTGGTAGGGCAGGTGATGGACCGCACCCGCCGCAGCGAACGTTATATCGCCGTGCGCGAACTTAACGCCGCCGAAGATTTGCCGCAAATTGCTGTGAATCGAATCTGAGAGAGGATCTCTATGCCCTTGCGCCTTGCGCTGCTTTTACTGCTTGCCGGCCTCGTTGCCGGTTGTGTTTCATCGGGCCATGACAGCCCTTTGCACACCACTAAAGGCCGTGATGAGGCGCGGGTTGCCTATGTGCAATTGGGCTTGGGGTATTTGCGTCAAGGTATGAGCGAGCAAGCCAAGGTGCCGCTGAAAAAGGCCCTTGAACTGGACAGCGCGGATGCTGATGCCAACGCCGCACTGGCTCTGGTGTTTCAGGCCCAGGCCGAGCCTGAGCTGGCCGACCGCTATTTCAGCAAGGCCCTGGCTTCACGTCCTGCCGATCCCAGGTTGCTGAACAACTATGGCAGTTTCCTGTTCGAGCAGAAACGGTATGACCAAGCCGCTGCTTATTTCCAGCAAGCCAGCGCCGATACTCTTTATCCTGAGCGTTCGCGGGTGTTCGAGAACCTCGGGGTGACTTCGATGCGCCTCGGTCAGCGCGACAGCGCGCGCCAGCAGCTGGAAAAAGCCCTGCATCTGAACAGTCGCCAGCCACGGGCATTGCTCGAAATGGCTGAGTTGTCTTACGAAGACAGGCATTATGTGCCGGCACGAGACTATTACGAGCGTTTTAGCCTGCTCAGCGGGCAAAATGCACGTAGTCTATTGCTCGGTGTGCGCCTGGCGACGGTTCATGAAGAACACGACACGGCCGCACGTTTTGGCCAGCAACTCGAACGACTCTATCCCGGTACGCCGGAATATCAGCAATACCTGTCGGAGCAATGATGAAAGCCGCGCACCCGGAAGATGTAGCAGCTAATCGCGTAAACCCAGGCGAAACCTTGCGTCAGGCCCGCGAAAGCAATGGTTGGTCGCTGGCGGAAGTGGCCCTCAAGCTCAATTTGACCAGCACGTCCCTGGCCAATCTGGAAGCCGGCGCGTTCGACAAGCTGCCTGGGCACACCTTTGCCCGTGGCTATATTCGCGCCTACGCCAAATTGCTGGGTATTGACCAGGCGGTGCTGGTGCAGGAATTCGACCAGTTCACCGGTACCGATGCCCAGGGCAGCAATGTCCATGGCCTTGGGCGCATCGAAGAGCCAACGCGGGTTTCCCACACGATTTTGCGGATTGTCAGCCTGTTGCTGCTGGTTGCCGTGGTCGGCGGCGGTTTCGTCTGGTGGCAAGACCAGGCCTCCCAGCGCAGCAAAGACCTGACCAGCAACGCCATGGAGCACGTCGAAGTCGAAAGCGCCGATGGCACCACCCAGATTCATCCGCTGGACGAGCCGGAAGACCAGGCGGTTGCCGAAGGGCAGGCCGCACCGCAAGTGCCGGCTACGGCTGAGCAGCCGGCGTCGCAAGTGGGCACCACGCCTGCTGACACTGCGGTGGTACAGGCCCCGGTGACCCCGGCAGCACCCGTGGTTCAAGCTCCTGCGGCACCCGCACCCGCACCCGCACCCGCGACGCCTGCGCCAGCCGCACCGGCAACGCCAGCAATGTCGCCTCCGACCACCCCAGCGTTGATCGCCGGTGACGGGCGCGTTCAGATCACCTTCATCGCTGACTGCTGGACGCAGGTCACCGATGGCAACGGCAAAGTGCTGTTCAGCGGTTTGAAGCGTAAGGGAGATACGCTTGACCAGGGCGGCAAGCCTCCTTTGACGCTGCGTCTGGGCTTTGCCCGTGGCGCGCAAGTGGCCTACAACGGCCAGCCTGTAGACGTGGCGCCGTTCACCAGTGGCGAGACCGCTCGCCTCAAGTTGGGACAATAGTCATGCACGGCGAATCTCCAATCAAACGTCGCGTATCGCGCAAGATCTGGGTTGGCTCTGTGCCGGTGGGGGGCGATGCCCCTATCGCCGTGCAGAGCATGACCAACAGCGACACCAATGATGTGGCCGCCACCGTAGCCCAGATCAATCGCCTGGAAGCGGCGGGTGTGGACATCGTGCGGGTTTCCGTGCCGGACATGGATGCAGCCGAGGCTTTCGGCCGCATCAAGCAGTTGGTCAAGGTGCCGCTGGTTGCCGACATTCACTTCGACTACAAGATTGCACTGCGCGTGGCCGAGCTGGGTGTGGACTGCCTGCGTATCAACCCGGGCAACATCGGTCGCGAAGACCGTGTGCGTGCCGTGGTGGACGCCGCCCGTGATCGTGGGATTCCGATCCGCATTGGCGTGAACGCCGGCTCCCTGGAAAAAGACCTGCAAAAAAAATACGGCGAGCCTACCCCGGCGGCGCTGGTCGAGTCGGCACTGCGCCACGTTGAGCACCTGGAACGCCTGAATTTCCAGGACTTCAAGGTCAGCGTAAAGGCCTCCGATGTGTTCATGGCGGTAGAAGCCTACCGCCTGCTGGCCAAGGAAATCGTGCAACCACTGCACTTGGGTATCACTGAAGCTGGCGGTTTGCGCTCAGGCACAGTGAAATCTGCCGTGGGTCTCGGTATGCTGCTCGCCGAAGGGATTGGCGATACTATCCGCATCTCCCTGGCGGCAGACCCCGTAGAGGAAGTGAAGGTCGGCTACGACATTCTCAAATCCCTGCGTTTGCGTTCCCGTGGTATCAACTTCATTGCCTGCCCGAGCTGCTCGCGGCAGAACTTCGACGTGGTGAAGACCATGAACGACCTGGAGCTGCGCCTAGAAGACCTGCTGGTGCCGCTGGATGTCGCAGTCATCGGTTGTGTGGTCAACGGGCCGGGTGAAGCCAAAGAGGCTCATGTGGGCCTGACCGGTGGTACGCCGAATTTGATTTACATCGACGGCAAGCCGTCGCAGAAGCTAACGAATGACAATCTGGTGGATGAGCTGGAAAAGCTGATCCGCGAGAAAGCGGCCGAGAAGGTCGCCGCTGACGCAGCGCTGATCGCTCGCGGCTGATTGAACGAATTTAAGGATTTGATGTGAGCAAGTCTCTGCAAGCCATTCGTGGCATGAACGACATCCTGCCGGAGCAGACGCCACTGTGGCGCTACTTCGAAAGCACTGTCGCGCGCCTGCTGGATAACTACGGTTACAAGCAGATCCGCATGCCGATCGTCGAGTTCACCGAGCTGTTCAAGCGCTCCATCGGTGAAGTGACCGACATCGTCGAAAAAGAGATGTACACCTTCGAAGACCGCAACGGCGACTCCCTGACCCTGCGTCCGGAAGGCACTGCCGCGTGCGTGCGCGCCGTACTGGAACATGGCATCACCGGTGGTGGCCAAACCCAGAAGCTCTGGTACATCGGCCCGATGTTCCGCCACGAGCGCCCGCAGAAGGGCCGCTATCGCCAGTTCCACCAGATCGGTTGCGAAGTCTTCAACCTTGACGGCCCGGACATCGACGCCGAGCTGATCGTGCTGACCTGGCGTCTGTGGGGCCAACTGGGCATCCGCGATGCGGTCAAGCTCGAACTCAACAGCCTGGGTACCAGCGAGTCCCGGGGCCGCTATCGCGAAGCCCTGGTCGAATACCTGTCGGCTCACCTGGATAAATTGGACGAAGACAGCCAGCGCCGTCTGAAGACCAACCCGTTGCGCGTTCTGGATACCAAGAACGCCGACACCCAGGCCGTATTGGTCAACGCACCGAAAATGGCCGATTACCTGGACGACGAATCCCGCGTGCACTTCGAGGGCCTCAAGGCTCGCCTGGATGCCGCGGGGATTCCCTACGTGATCAACCCCAAGCTGGTGCGTGGCCTCGACTACTACAGCAAGACTGTATTCGAGTGGGTCACCGACAAGCTCGGCGCCCAAGGCACCGTGTGTGCCGGTGGTCGCTACGACGGCCTGGTCGAGCAAATGGGCGGCAAGCCGACCCCGGGCGTAGGCTTTGCCATGGGCATCGAGCGGCTGATCCTGCTGCTGGAAACCCTGGAGCAGGTTCCCGAAGAAATTTCCCGTCAGGTGGACGTGTACCTGTGCGCTTTTGGCGAGGCTGCCGAACTGGCCGCCCTGGCCTTGAGCGAGAAGGTGCGCGACCAACTGCCGAACCTGCGCCTGCAGATCAATGCCGGCGCCGGCAGCTTCAAGAGCCAGTTCAAGAAGGCTGACAAGAGCGGTGCGCTGTACGCACTCATCCTTGGCGATGACGAGTTGGCCCAGCAAGTGATAGGTTTCAAACCCCTGCGTGGCCAGGGTGAACAACAGAACGTTGCCTTTGATGCGCTCGCTGCGCACTTGGCCACCTGCGTCGTGCAGGGTTGAAGCTGTCGAACAGCCGAATTTAGCGATTAAGGAGTATTGGGGTGTCGAGTACTGATGATGAGCAACTGGCCGAGTTCAAGGACTGGTGGCAGCGTAACGGCAAGCCCCTGGTCACTGGCGGCCTGCTGGCTTTAGTGGTGGTGTTCGGCTGGCAAGCCTGGACCAAGTATCAGGCCAACCAATCCCAGGGCGCCTCGATCGTTTACCAGCAATTGCTGGAAACTACCCTGACGCCGGACGGCAAGCCTGACCCTGCACAGGTGGCAGACCTGGCCGGCAAGCTGAAAAACGAATTCGGCGGTAGCACCTACGCCCAGTACGGCAGCCTGTTCGTCGCGAAAGTCGCGGTCGATACCGGCAAGCTGGATGACGCAGCCACCGAGCTGAAGGCCATTGCCGACAAGCCGACCAACCCGACCCTGGGTGAAATCGCACGTCAGCGCCTGGCACAGGTATTGGCGGCACAGAACAAGGCTGACGAAGCACTCAAACTGCTCGACGGCGATGCTGACAAGGCATTCGTGGCCACTCGCGAAGAGCTCAAGGGCGACCTGTTGGTCCAATTGGGTCGTACCGACGAAGCCCATGCTGCGTACCAAAAAGCCAAGGCGGCGCTGTCTGATGAAGCGGCGGTCGGTGGCTTACAAATCAAGCTCGACGACTTGGCCAAAGGGGATGCGTGACGTGATCCGTTGGAAACATGCAGCATTGCTGGCTCTGGCCGTTTTGGCCGCGGGTTGCAGCAGCAACAGCAAAAAAGAACTGCCGCCTGCCGAGCTGACCAGCTTCAAGGAAGAAGTGGTCCTGCAAAAACAATGGAGCCAATCCATTGGTGACGGGCAGGGCGACCTCTACAACCTGTTGCAGCCGGCGATCGACGGCGACAACATCGTGGCCACTGATTCCACTGGCGTCGTGGTTGCCATGGATCGCATGAACGGCGACGTCAAGTGGAAGAAAGACCTCGAGCTACCGGTTTCCGGTGGTGTGGGTGTCGGCTACGGCATGGTGCTGATCGGTACGCTCAAAGGTGATGTGGTCGCACTCGACTCCAGCACCGGCGAAGAGAAATGGCGCGCTCGCGTGACCAGTGAAGTGCTCTCGGCGCCAGCGACCAACGGCGATATCGTCGTGGTGCAGACCCAGGATGACCGCGTGATCGGTCTGGATGCCTCCACTGGCGACCAACGCTGGTTGTACGACAGCACCCCGGCGGTGTTGACCCTGCGTGGTACCAGTGGTCCGATTGTGACCAACAATCTCGCTGTGGCTGGCCTGTCGACCGGTAAAGTAGTCGCCCTGGATACCCAGAACGGCGTGCCAGCGTGGGAAACCCGTGTGGCTATCCCGCAAGGCCGTTCCGAACTGGACCGCGTCGTGGACATCGACGGTGGCCTGCTGCTGTCGGGTGAAAGCCTCTACGTGGCCACCTATCAGGGCCGTGTTGCCGCGCTGGACCTGCAAAGCGGCCGCATCAACTGGCAGCGTGATGCTTCCAGCTATGCGGGTGTCGCCCAAGGGTTTGGCAGCGTCTACGTGAGCCTGGCCTCCGGCACCGTTGAAAGTGTCGATGAGCGTTCCACCACTGCACTGTGGAGCAACGACTCGCTGGCTCGCCGCCAACTGTCGGCGCCGGAAGTCTTCTCCAGCTACGTAGCAGTCGGTGACTTTGAAGGTTACCTGCACCTGCTGAGCCAGGTGGATGGTCGCTTTGTCGGTCGCCAACGTATCGACAGCGACGGCCTGCGTGCGCGTCCGCTGGTGGTAGGTAACATGCTTTATGTGTATGGCAACGGCGGCAAGCTGGAAGCCCTGACCATCAAGTAAGAACCATGCTTGGGGTAACACCCAGGCGGCCCTGCTTTTGCAGGGCATGCGGCATCTGACGATGCTGCCCCGAGCACCAGCCGCTGCCCTGCAGCGGCTTTTGTATTTTCTGAAATAACGAAGTGGAGAGCCGCATGGTTCCCGTAATCGCCCTGGTGGGCCGACCTAACGTCGGCAAGTCCACCTTGTTCAACCGCCTGACCAGGACTCGCGACGCCATTGTCGGCGACTTGTCCGGTCTGACCCGTGATCGCCAATACGGTGAGGCAAAGTGGCAAGGGCGCTCCTACATTATTGTCGACACCGGTGGTATCTCCGGTGACGAGCATGGCATGGACGAAAAAATGGCCGAGCAGTCGCTGCTGGCCATTGAAGAAGCCGATGTCGTGTTGTTCCTGGTGGACGCCCGCGCGGGTTATACCGCCGCTGACCAGATGATTGGCGAGCACCTGCGCAAGCGCAACAAGCGTTCCTATCTGGTCGCCAACAAGATCGACAACATCGATCCTGAGGCGGCCCGTGCCGAATTCAGCCCGATGGGCCTCGGTGATGCGATCCCGGTCGCGGGTGCCCACGGCCGTGGCATCACCCAGATGCTGGAAATCGCCCTGCGCGACTTCCCCAAGGATGATGTCGAGGAAGAAGAGGGCGAGGAAGAGATCGTCGCTGAAGGCGAGGAAGCCAAGCGCATTCCTGGCCCGAGCGAAAAAGACGGTATCAAGATCGCTATCATCGGCCGCCCGAACGTCGGCAAGTCGACCCTGGTCAACCGTATGCTCGGTGAAGACCGCGTTATCGTCTACGACCAGCCCGGCACCACTCGCGACAGTATCTACATCCCGTTCGAGCGTAACGACGAGAAGTACACGCTGATCGACACCGCCGGTGTGCGCAAGCGCGGCAAGATCCACGAAGAAGTTGAAAAGTTCTCCGTGGTCAAAACCCTGCAAGCGATCAAAGACGCCAACGTGGTGATCTTCGTGATGGACGCCCGCGAAGGCGTGGTGGACCACGACCTCAATTTGCTGGGCTTTGCCCTGGAAGCCGGTCGGGCCCTGGTGATCGCGATCAACAAGTGGGACGGCATGACGCCGAGCGAGCGCGATTTCGTCAAGATCGAACTGCAGCGTCGGTTGTTCTTCGTCGAGTTCGCCGATATCCACTTTATCTCGGCACTGCACGGTACTGGCGTGGGTAACCTCTACGCCTCGGTACAGAACTCGTTCAAGTCCGCGGTCACCCGCTGGCCGACCAACCGTCTGACCCAGATCCTCGAAGATGCCGTGGGCGAGCACGCACCGCCGATGGTCAACAACCGTCGGATCAAACTGCGTTACGCCCACTTGGGTGGTGCCAACCCGCCGATTATCGTGATCCACGGTAACCAGATCGAGAAGGTGCCCAAGTCCTACGTGCGTTACCTGGAAAACACTTACCGCCGAGTCTTGAAGCTGGTCGGTACGCCGATCCGTATCGAGTTCAAGGGTGGCGAGAACCCATACGAAGGCAACAAGAACACACTGACCGACCGTCAGGTGAACAAGAAGCGTCGTTTGATGACTCACCACAAGAAGGCCGACAAGAAGCGCCGTGATAAAAAATAACGGCAGCTTCGAGTCGTAAGCTACAAGCTGCAAGAAAGGGCTTCTTCGGAGCCCTTTTTTGTGCCTGACGGTTTGCCCCTTGACCTGCTTGCAGCTTGCAGCTTAAAACTTGCAGCTCACCCGAAGGGGGCTCCCATGATCACCAGCAAGCTGCCGAATGTCGGCACGACCATTTTCACCACCATGTCGCAACTCGCCGCTGAAACCGGCGCGCTCAACCTGTCCCAGGGTTTCCCGGATTTCAATGGCCCGCAAGGTTTACTCGATGCAGTGGGCAAGCATATCGCTCTGGGTCACAACCAGTACGCGCCCATGACCGGCTTGCCCGTGTTGCGTCAGCAGGTGGCCGCCAAGATTGCTCGCAGTTATGGCGCCACAGTCAATGCCGACAGCGAGGTGACCATCACCCCTGGCGCCACTGAGGCGATCTTCTGCGCGATCCAGGCGGTGATTCGCAGTGGCGATGAAGTCATCGTGTTCGACCCCAGCTACGACAGCTATGAGCCCTCGGTGGAGCTGGCCGGTGGTCGTTGCGTGCATGTGCAACTGAGCCTGGACGGTTTTGCCCTCGACTTCGAGCAGATCAAGGCGGCGCTGTCGCCGCGCACCCGCATGATCATCATCAACTCGCCCCATAACCCGACTGGTGCGCTGATCAGTCGCGCCGAGCTGGACCAGTTGGCCGAACTGATCCGCGACCGTGATATCTACCTGGTCAGCGATGAGGTCTACGAACACCTGGTGTTCGACGGTGTGCCCCACGCCAGCATATTGGCCCATCAGGAGCTGTATCAGCGCGCCTTCGTGGTCAGCTCCTTCGGCAAGACCTATCACGTGACCGGGTGGAAAACCGGTTACGTGGTCGCGCCGCCGGCCCTGACTGCCGAACTGCGCAAGGTGCATCAATATGTCAACTTTTGCGGCGTGACCCCTTTGCAGTACGCTTTGGCTGACTTCATGGCCGAACACCCGGAGCATGTCGAAGAACTGCCGGCCTTTTACCAGGCCAAGCGCGACATGTTTTGCGACCTGCTGGCGCCGTCCCGCTTCAGTTTTACCCGGGTGAGCGGCACTTATTTCCAACTGGTGGATTACTCACAGATTCGCCCAGACCTGGATGACATTGCTATGTCCTTGTGGATGACCCGCGAACACGGCGTGGCGACCATACCGGTCTCGGTGTTCTACCAGCACCCACCCCAAGGCCAGCGCCTGGTGCGTCTGTGCTTTGCCAAACGCGAGGAGACGCTGCAACAAGCAGCCGAAAAGCTATGCGTGATATGAGTGCACTGCCCAATCTGAACATCGCCCTGATCCAGACCAGCCTGGTGTGGCATGACCGTCAGGCTAACCTTGAGCATTTTGAGCTGCTGCTGGAGCAGGCCAATGGCGCCGACCTGATCATACTGCCGGAGATGTTCACCACCGGATTCTCCATGGAGTCAGCCACCCTCGCCGAGCCGGAAAAGGGCCCGACCCATCACTGGCTCCAGGCGCAGGCAACCAGATACAACGCGGTGATCACTGGCAGCGTGATTATCCAGGCCGCCGACGGTAGCCACCGCAACCGCCTGTTGTGGGCAAGGCCGGATGGCGAGGTGCTGCATTACGACAAGCGTCACCTGTTCCGCATGGCCGGTGAGCACGATCACTACACCCCCGGCGAACGCCAGGTGCAGTTTGAGTTGAAGGGCTGGCGCATTCGCCCACTGATTTGCTACGACCTGCGCTTCCCGGTATGGAGTCGCGATGCCCAGGACACCGACTTGCTGCTGTACACCGCCAATTGGCCCGGTGCACGTCGTCAGCATTGGAACCGCTTGTTGCCGGCGCGGGCGATTGAAAACCTGTGCTATGTGGCAGCCGTGAATCGGGTAGGCACGGATGGCAAAGGATTTGCGTATACCGGGGATAGCCAGGTACTGGATTTCCAGGGTGAAACCTTGCTGAGTGCAGGGGAGGCGGACGGGGTGTTCCAGGTGATTCTGGATGCGGCGGAGTTGGCTGCTTATCGCACCAGGTTTCCAGCGAACCTGGATGCCGATAGCTTTCAGTTTGTCTGATAAACCGCTATCGGGAGCAAGCCCCCTCCCACTTTGATTTGCGAATACATTCAAATGTGGGAGGGGGCTTGCTCCCGATGGGGCCATCAGCGCCACCATAACCCCAAAGTAAAAAAGGCCCCTGGATTCACACCCAGGGGCCTTTCACATTTCAGCAGCCGATTACGCCGCTTTGGCTTCCAACTGGCTCAACGAGCGGTTCAGCGCACTGAACAGCGCCTTGAAGCTGGCGGTGGTGATGTTTTCATCAATGCCCACACCATGCACCGGACGTTCGCCGTTCACGCGCAGTTCAATGTAGGCGGCCGCCTTGGCATTGGTGCCCGCACCGATGGCATGTTCGTTGTAGTCCATGATCTCCACGCCAATCGGCAGGCCGGCCACCAAGGCTTCCAGCGCACCGTTGCCTTTGCCTTTCCAGTGCAGGTTGGTTTCGCCCTGGCCCTTGCCGGAAACTTCCACCTCGACAAAGCTGTTGCCGTTCTCTTCCTGCAGGCGATGGCTGACCAGCGCGTACGGGGTGTTGGCTTGCAGGTATTCACGCTGCAGCAAGGCGTAGATCTGCGGCGCAGTCATCTCAAGGCCCACACGGTCGGTTTCGGCCTGAACCACCTGGCTGAATTCGATCTGCATGCGACGCGGCAAGCTGATGTCGTATTCCTGTTCCAGCAGGTAGGCGATGCCACCTTTGCCCGACTGGCTGTTCACACGAATCACCGCTTCGTAGCTGCGGCCAATGTCCGCCGGGTCGATCGGCAAGTACGGCACTTCCCACAGCGCATCGTCTTTCTGCTGGGAGAAGCCTTTGCGGATAGCGTCCTGGTGGGAGCCGGAAAACGCGGTGTGCACCAGGTCGCCCACATAAGGATGACGCGGGTGCACCTGGATCTGGTTGCACTCTTCAACGACTTTGCGCACACCGTCGATATCGGAGAAGTCCAGTTGCGGGTCCAGACCCTGGGTGTACATGTTCAGGGCCACGGTCACCAGGTCGACGTTGCCGGTACGCTCGCCGTTGCCGAACAGGCAGCCCTCGACGCGGTCGGCACCGGCCATCAGGCCCAGTTCGGTGGCGGCGACGCCGGTGCCGCGATCGTTATGGGTGTGCAGGCTGATGATCACACTGTCACGACGGTTGATATGGCGACCGAACCACTCGATCTGGTCGGCATAGATATTCGGTGTGGCGCATTCAACGGTGGCCGGCAGGTTGAGGATCATCTTGTGCTCGGGCGTCGGGTTCCACACCTCGATCACTGCGTCGCAGACTTCCTTGGCGAACTCCAACTCAGTGGCGCTGAACGTCTCCGGGGAGTATTCGAAGGTCCACTGGGTTTCAGGCTGTTGGGCGGCGTATTTGACGAACAGCTTGGCCGCGTTGACGGCGATAGCCTTGATGCCATCCTTGTCCTGGTTGAACACGATGCGGCGGAACGACGGCGACGTGGCGTTGTACAAGTGCACGATGGCTTTTTTGGCTCCGCGCAGGGATTCGAAGGTGCGTGCGATCAAGTCTTCACGGCCCTGGGTCAGCACCTGGATGGTGGTGTCCTCGGGGATGTGGTTGTCTTCGATCAGGGTGCGCACGAAGTCGAAGTCGGTTTGCGAGGCGGCCGGGAACGAGGCTTCGATTTCCTTCACGCCGACGGCGACCAGGGTCTTCCAGAAACGCAGTTTTTTCGCGGCGTCCATAGGCTCGATCAGCGACTGGTTGCCATCACGCAGGTCGGAGCTGCACCAGATCGGCGCGGTGGTGATGGTCTTCGACGGCCAGGTGCGGTCCGGGATGTCGATGGTCGGGAACGCGCGGTACTTCGAAGATGGGTCTTTGAGCATGCTCATCGGGAAATCCTTTGTTGTAGGGGCCGAGAAAAGGCGGCCTGCCGTAGAACTGTTATTGGGGATAAAACTTGAGGACGAGGCAGATCGATTCAGCCTGGCAGTCGTGCGCTGACGAGGCACAGGCTGCGGTGCTGGCGGAGCTGAATGAGGGTGTGAGAGGTTTTCATGCAGTCAACCCTAACCGCGAGATGGGAGGATGGCAAGCAGTGGGATAAAATTGAGAGAAGTTCTATTTTATTGCTTTTTTTTGAGTTTTTATTGCGGCGTTATTCTTTTTTTGTTGTTTTAGTGCTTCTTAGTGTGCTTCCTGCGCAATGGGTAGCCATGCGGCGGTAAGGCCGCATGGTGTTCCTCTCATGGGACGGTCAGACGGTCAGGTTGTCGATGTTGTAGTCAATGTGAATGTCTCCGCGTGGTTCAGGGATGTTGGTGCCGTGCATGAGCTTCAATGGTGGGGGGGGAGTATGAGGAGGCTGACTGGCGAGGCTTGAGCTGCCTTTTAGGCTAGGTGATACGGATACGCCGAGCCCTCCTGTCAACTCTGCAAGACCTGGAACACCGTCATAATTATTCATATGCGCATTTCCTACTACCGCCACATATTTTTCTCCAGCTGGGAGTTCTTCCATGATACGGGCTGCGAAGTAGTTGAACTCGCGTAGGCGCTCAACTGCCCATGTTGGATTAGCTTGCCAGGCTGCAAGGTTATCCATATGCCACGTTAATTGTGGGTGCTCGAGCCCTATGACCTTTATTCCGTGCTTCTGTGCTTCGGCGATGACGTCTTCCATAGTTGGACCGCCACTGAATTCGGGGCGATAGATACGTGGCCCCAGATAATCCGTATGAGACGCCAGTAGGGTCGCGTCTTCTACGCCTGGATAACTGCGCAGAAAAATCGCGTTCTCGAGGTAAACGGTGGTTACACCGCTATTTGCAAAGTTTTGCATCTGGTCGATCAGCAGTTGAAACGTCACAGGTTCGTCATGCAGTTCGCCAAGTACTAAGCCACGTATACCGGGTTGAGACAGGGCGTTTTGTAGGGCCGCCTCAGGTGTTCTATTGGTTGTTATCACCGTCTCGATTGTGCGTGTAGGCGTCGCATTTGTTAGGCGATTGTTGTAAAAGTTTCGCGTATTACGTCTGAACCATCGCCGTATTTGGGTAATGGTCGTTGCGTTCGCGGTAGAAATGTCTTCGGTAGCTGTACCGGAGAGCACTCGGTCCACATACTCAGTTCTGTTCCTTCTGCCACCACTTCCGCCCCTGCCGCCTGGTAATTCACTCAACCGCCATTCCCCGTTTCCAGCCGATTGCAGGGACGCCACGATTCTACTGCCGCGTGGCGCCGTCAGCGGGGCATTGGGGTTGACGATACTGACCTGCCCGTTGCGCGCATGAAACACCGAATCGATCTGATAAACCCTGTTCGTACCGGTACTGTCGGTGTAACGCACATACCAATGGTCGCCCACGTTATAAGTGCCGTCTGCCCTCAGGCGTTGCCCGCTGATGACTTCGTTCGGCACGGTGTAGGCGCTCAGGTCGCGGTTGGGCAGAGCGGTGGTGGTCGAGGGGCGGGTGGCAATGGTGGTGACGCCGCTGCTGGTGGAGGCCACCGCAGGGGGAGGGCTGGTGGGAGCCGGCAGCGCTCTGGGACCCGAACGTGTGGCGATCGGGCCGGCTTGGACGGTGGATCTGAATACCGGCCGCATCGGTGCGGCGCGAAGATTGGTGATGCCTGTGGCAGCCAGGCTGAAATCACTGTAGATCGTCCGTGCCAAGCCAGGCTTTTTGATCAAGTGCGGCAAGATTCTGCTATTGACGCGCAGCGCAGTCACACCGGCTTTGCCCAGACGAACACCTGTGGACACACCTTTGCCGACCACAGGTATCAGGTCCGCGAAGATCAAGGCCACCTCAATGCCGAACTCGATTTTGTTGAGGGTGGATTGCTTTGCCACTTCAGCACTGCTTACGGACTGGTGATCCGCGCGGTCGATCATCATTTGTACGTGTTGTTTGTACAGGTGATCCTGAACATTGCCTTCGATTGGTTTGAAGCTGGTTGCACCCCCCATTAACTTGAACGATGAAATAATCAATTCGGAAGAGATCAGGTTCAAGGGGTTGTAGGCACTGCTTTTAATGGCGTCCTTGAATTGCGCGATATCATCTTTACTGACTGGCGATTTTCTTTTTGTGATATAGGACGCCCACTCGCCTTTGGTCAGAAGGGCATCCAGGGCTTTATGGTCTGCCACTTCGCGAAATGTGATGCCGTCGGGAGCCTTGGGCGTATACAGCACCAACGATGAGTCTGTCTGATTGCCGATCACCATCACGCCCTGCACAACCAGCCCACGGTGGACAAGGCTGTTGGCCACAATGTTGTTTCCATCGACCTGGGGGCGTGTGGCGGGGTCGGGGTGGTCCAATACCATATCAACCCACTGCGCCGCGCGCTTGGTGGTGGTGTTTTCGTGGTTTTGTTCCTTGTAGGCGTCGGGATTGAGTTCTGATAAAAACGCCTCTTTGAACATGGCGCCTTCCAGGCTGGCTTTCCAGGCCGTACGCAATTGCGCGGCGCTGCCAACCTCGGTATCAGTCGCCATCTCTTGTTTAAGCAGCTTGGTGTATTCGCCGCCGACATCGGCGGCATTGACCAGCTTTTTAAGGCTCTCGGTGTCCAGAATCACCTGTTTGCCAGCCAAGTCCCGGACGGGCTCGCCTTGTGTATCCAGCAGCGCCAAGGTCATTTTCACATCGGTAAAAGTGCCTCTCTCGATGGCTGGAAAACCACTGGGATTGCTCAACGCCAAGTCGGTTAGAGAGACGGGGTCATTTTTGGAATAGAGGGGCTGGCCAGTACCCCGTCCGCCGTGGACGCCAGTGCGGGTGTGTACCTGCACCTTTAATTGATCAGCATCGACTATCGCCCCCGGGTATTGCTTGTTGAGGGCCGCATTCAGTCTGTCGCGGGAGAAGGCTCCCAGGGACGGGATTTTTTCGAGCAGCGGCGCCAGCGTATTCAGGCTTTTCTCTTGCACCTGTTCCAAATGTGAAAACCCGGCTTCCTGAACGGGGGGCAGATTCTTCAGCCACTCGGGTTGGTTTTTGTCGGCCAGTTTGGCGTCCCTGGCCAGCATGGCATTGCTGCCATCGAGCAGATAAGACCAGTCCGCAGCATTGTCTATGGCTTGGACCGATGCGCTGTCGAGTAATGAGTTGGCGCCGTTACCTGAGGTTAGTGCTTTGCTCATGCCTGCGTTGATTTCTGCCTGCTGGCGCCTGAGCATCCAAGGTACGGCTTCTGCCAACACATCACCGGAAGATGGCGAGACACTGTGCATCAGGTCATCGCCGGAAAAACCGTCAGGTCTGTTTTGCAGGAACGGTGGCAGGGTTTGCAACAATAGTTCGGCGTGGGTGCCGCCTTGATCCAACCGGTCGGCCAGTGCCTGGCGTGCCTGGGCCGGTGTGGCAAACTCTTCGAATCCTTCGCCGGGTGTGTACAGCACGACCGGACCATTGGTGTCGTTGAGCTCAAGCGTGCGCCCATTCGGCCAGGTAGGTGACGTGGCATGTGAACCGTCGCTTTTGGTGATGAGGAACGCGCCCGCCAGCATCGCGCCGCGTTCGGTTTTGTCATCGACCGTGATGGGGTACACGCCCAGGCGAGCACCATTGGCGAATTTTTTTTCCCGGGCTTCCAGGGTGGGGTATCGCAGCGCGTCGTCGATCAGCGCTTTGCTGTCTGTGCTCAGGGTTTGATCGCTGACGCGTAGGGCGGCCAGGCTCGACAATTGGCGTTTGTGCAGGGTCAGCAGTTGATTGAGCGGCGACTCGTGCTTGCTCGGGTCTTCATGAACCGGGCTGGGGGTGTTCCAGTACTGCTCAATCGCCTGCGGGTACTGCATGGCGATGCTGCGCGCGATGGTTTGCAATGTGCTTGCGGTGGTGGCGGGAAATTCCAGATCGTCCGGGCTTTTGCGATGATTGAATTGGATGTGTATGTCGCGTTCAGGCGGCATCTGGTTAGTGGGGTCAGCCAGGATGGCTTGAATCATCCTGGCCAGGGCGGTCATCAGAGGTTCGGACGACTCCAGTGAGACCTCATTGCCGTTAATGCGATAACGATTGACGCTCATCGTCTCCGCGTCCAGAGGTCTGACGTCCGGGAAGGCTTGTTCGAGTTGCGCCTGTATGAACGCTTTGAAGCTCGGCTGTTGGTTGTGCAGGCGTTGCATATCTTCCGTCAAGAGGCCGTGTTCAACGGTGTAGGCTAACTGCTTGCTGGGTTTGAAGTGTTTCTCCAACCTGGGGTAACGCAGTTGGGCGCTGGTTATGCCGGGAGATGTGGGGACGGGAGGCGTTTCGGGAGCGTAGGTTGGTGCGGGAGTAAGCTCTTGTGTCGTACTGGAAGGCGTGGGAGGAGACGGGGAGTCGGTGACTGCAGAAGTGCTCAGGGTTTGTCGTTGGAGTTGTGCTGCCAAAGCTTGGGTAAGAGAGAACATAGAATGAATCTCACAGGTTTCGAATTGCCACTGGTCAGGTCATGCTCATTACGCTCCGTGTAAGTTATGGGATAAGTGAATATTGGATGTCGGATGGTTCCTGGCGGAATTGTAAGAGGTGCGCAACAACCTGCTTCGAAGTCCCCTCGCTTGAGGGACAGGTGGTAACGCCAGGCAAGTGTGTTCGGCGTAGCGCGCTGCTACAGCCAGCGCGCCGTCATCAGGTGGATCAAGGCTTTTTAAGGTAAGGGTCAACGTTCTGGTGGACTTGGTAGTCTCCCACCGTTGCATTGGCAGCGAACCGCTCTTCAGGCGCCGGACGCGGGCCGGTATGCTTGACGGCGAGACTGCTGGCGCCGGGCGTTGCGTCGTATACACCCACGCTGACGGCCCCGGTTTGTTCAGCGATGCCGGGCACGCCCTGGGTGGTGTTCATATGTCTTCTACCCACCACCGCAATCCACTTTTCCCCTGGCGGGGTTTGCTGAATAACTTTGCTGGCGAAGTAGTTGAACTCTCGCAATCGATCAGTGGTATGCCGAAGGTTAGCAACGTCATCGTCATAGGGGCGAGTTGAGTGCATCGTCAGATGTTCATGTTCGATACCTACGATTTTGATGCCGTGTTGCTGCGCGGCGACCAGCACATCCTCGCGCGTAGGGACTTCGGGTTTATAGATACGATTGCCGGGCTGCGGGGGTATGCGTGAAATTTCATCGGCTGTGTAACCGGTGAAGCCATTCCATTCAGCGCCTTCCAGATAAAGGGTTGTGACGCCTTCATCTGCATAGGCCTGCATGTTCTTTATCAGCATGACGTTGGTAGCAATCTGATTGTGTTGCTCTCCAAATACAATGCCGTTTGAAGTGCTTAGCAGCTCACGTGCCAGTTCGCCCGGTGATGTGTTTGGCGTTATAGCAGGCATGTTCGGACGAGGTGTAGGCGCTAAGGCCTGATTGATATAGCTTTCATTCGCCCCTTCTCTGAACCAGCGCGTCACAAAGCGTCTGTTAATGCCTGAAGCGGTTAAATCAGGTTGTCCTGAGAGCAAATAGTCGGTGTAATTCACCGGCCATTCATGCATCTGCCTGCGTTCTCTACCGCGCCTGCCGCCAGGCAGTTGATTGATGCGCCATTCCCCGTTGCCTGCCGATTGCAGGGAGGCCACTTTCCTACTGCTTCTAGACGCCGTCGCCGGAGCATTAGGATTAATGATATTGACCTGTCCACTGCGAGCGTGGAATGCCGAGTCGATCTGATAAACCCTATTCGTACCGGTACTGTCGGTAAAACGCACGTACCAGTTATCTCCCACGTTGTAAGTGCCGTCGGGCCTCAAGGGGCGGCCGCTGATGACCTCATTGGGCACGTTGTATGCGCTCAAGTCGCGGTTTGGAATGGCAGCGTTGGTCGAGGGGCGCGTTGCGACGGTGGTTGCGCCACTGCTGGTGGAGGCACTCGCTGATGATGGGGCACGCAATGCCTCCGACGACGTGCTGGGCTCTTGACGTGGCACAGGCGCGCGCGCCGTTGTCGACGATTTGAAGACGGGGCGTAGTGGCGAGGCACGCACACCCTTGATACCTGCTGTAGTCAGTACGAAATCAACATAGATCGTCTGCGCCAGGCCGGGTTTGCTTATGAGCTTGGGCAAAAGTTTGCTGTTGGCGCGCAAAGCGACCAAGGCGGCCTTAGTCAGATGAGCACCGGTTCTTGCGGCCTTGCCGATACCTGGCAAAAAATCCAGAAATAGCATGCCCACTTCGACGCCAAATGTGGCTTTATTGATGAACGATTGCCTGGCCACTTCCGCACTGCTGACTGATTGATGGTCTGCCTTGTCTACTATCATCTGAACATTTTGCTGATACAGATGATCCTGAACATTACCCTTTATGGGTTTGAGTTCCGAGCCGCCGAACATGACCTTTATCTCTTTGACGGCCATATCCAAGACTTTGTCGGGCGACAGGACGGTGAACGGATTGTTGGGGATATCCCTGATAGTCTCGTCGCGTTTGGCCAAATCGTCTTTATTGATCGGTGATTTTCTGTCCGCGATGTAGGCTTTCCACTCGTTTTTTTTCAACAAGGCGTCCATTGCTTTTTGGTCCGCTACCTCGCGAAACGCGATGCCGTCGGGCGCTTTGGGTGTGTACAGCACCAATGATGAATCGACCTTGTTGCCAATCACCAAGATTCCATGAATTGGTTGTCCATAGTCGAGCAGGGCATTGGCGATAATCTTCTGGCCATCGACTTTGGGGCGGTCGGCGGGGTTGGGGTGGTCCAGGATTGCCGTAACCCATTGCGCTGCGCGTTTGCTGCTCTTGTCTTCGGTGGCCTGCTCTGTATAGGCCGTGGGGTTGAGTTGCGCAAGAAACGCATCTTTCTCCATGGCGTCACTCAGGTTGGATTTCCATGCCTCGCGTAGATCCGAAGGGGCATCAGGTGCCAGTTCTTTTTTAAGCAGCTTGTCGTATTGGCCTCCCACATCCGCAGTGTTGATCAGGGCTTGAAGCTGTTCATCATTGAGTATGATCGGCTTGCCATTGCTATCGGGAATCGGACTGCCCTTTGTGTCAACCAGCGGCAGGGTCAGTGTGAGGGTGGTTTTTTTCTGGACACTTCTTGGAAGAAAACCGGTGGGATTTTTCAGTGCCAGATCAGTCAGTGAAAGATGTTTTTGTTCTGACGAGCTGGTGATGCGGTTACCCAATATTGACATGGCCAGGTCGGCAATCACTAAGCCGGACGAATTGTCCTGGGTTGTGGTTTCGTCTATCTGCACCTTTAATTGATCGGCATCAATCTGCGCAGTCGGATACAGCTTCTTGATCGCCTGGTTCATCCTGTCGCGGGAGAAGTCTGACAGGGAGGGGATTTTTTGAAGCCTTGGTAGTAACGCGTCAGTGCTTTTTTTCTCCGACTGTTCCAGGTTCAGAAAGATGGTTTCTTGAGCCGGGGTCAGGTTTTTCAGCCACTCTGGTTGTTGTTTTTCAATCAGCTTGGCGTGGTAGGCCAAGAGTGCATTGCCGCTATCAAGCTGGTACGACCAGTCGGCGGCGTCATCAATGGCTTGGGTTGACGCCGGATCGGTCAGTGGGTTACCTGGCGTAGCGGCCGTCAGTGTCTCGGAGAGCCGCTTATTGATTTCTTCTTGCTGGCGCTTGAGCATCCACGGAATGCCCTCTGCCAGAACATCTGCGGTCAAAGGCTCAACG
Source organism: Pseudomonas sp. OST1909 (assembly GCF_015277575.1). NCBI lineage: Bacteria > Pseudomonadati > Pseudomonadota > Gammaproteobacteria > Pseudomonadales > Pseudomonadaceae > Pseudomonas > Pseudomonas sp. OST1909. The sequence goes on along the minus strand of NZ_CP063780.1, from coordinate 5,335,121 downwards.
CGCAGTGTCAGGTCATCTCCCGAAGGCTGCTCTGCTCGGTTTTGCAGCGCCAGCGGCAGCGTTTGCAGCAACAGTTCGGCGTCCACCCCACCTTGATCAAGGCGCTTGGCCAATGCCGCGCGGGCTTGAGCGGGCGTGGCGAATTCCTCGAACCCTTCGCCGGGGGTATACAGAACCACCGGACCATGGCTGTCGTCGAGCCACAAGGAGCGACCGTCAGGCCATGTGGGCTCAGTCGCGAAGGAACCGTCGGTCTGGGTTATGAGGAAGGTACCCGCCAACAGTGCCCCACGTTCACTACCGTCATCCACGGTGAGTGGGTACACCCCAGGGCGGGCGCCGTCAGCAAAGGCATTTTCCCGTTCGGCCAAGGTGGGGTATTGCAGCGCTGTGTCGATCAGTTGCTTGCTTGCCGGGCTCAAGGTGCCATCGTTCGCGCGCGCTGCGGCCAGGGTTGCCAGTTGCTGTTTGTGCAAGGCCAATAGCTCATTCTGTGGCGTGGTTCGTACCTGCGGGTTTTGCGAGCTTTGGCGGGGTGTGGTCCAGAATTTCTGCTGCGCTTTCGCGTATTGGATGATGCGCTGGGCAATCGTGTGCAATGAGTGTGCTGAGTTGACCTGGGTGGGCGGCACCCCGGCGCTGCCTTGCGTGAAAAAGCCCGCGTGTACGTTGTTGCCTTCACCTGCTTTTTTCCCAGGATTACGCAACTGTTCCTGGATTTCTTTATTTAGTGCATCGAGAAGGGGGTCTACGGACAGCGTTTTTATACTGCCGTCGTTTTGCTTGCGCCAATGCTTGACGGTGAGGTCTGCGGTATTGAGGTGGGGTTGGTCGGGAAACAGTGTGGTCAGTTGTTGCTGCAGGAAGGTCTTGAAGTTCGGTTGCTCTTTGTAGAGCTGCTGTATCGAACGGGTAGCTTCGTTGTGTTGCTCTATGAGGCTGATATTGCGTGAAGGGGGGACTGTGGCAGTTGGCGTACTTGGTGAGTCGGGTAAAGGCAGATCGTCTGGTGCGTACGTCGAAGGCGTTGCGTGGGGGCCGGTCTGGCTTTTTTTTTGCGGGGGGGGCGTTTCGGCGGGTGGGGCAAAGGATTGATGTTGATCCAAAGGGCGTTGGACTGTAGAGCTGGCTGGCGCAAACATAGAAACAACCTCATCACATAATCGAAATGTTGTCGTTACGGTCCTTGTAAGTCGCCAGTTAAGTGAAGGGGAGCGGTGTGTTGGTTCCGGCTGCAAATGTAGCGATATGTCCGGGGCCAGGGCATTGGGCAGCGCTCAGGGCTGAAAAGCGCCGATAAAGATCGCCGGATCGACACGCGCATCGTTCAGGCTGATATTCCAATGCATATGCGGCCCGGTCGCACGGCCCGTCGAGCCGACCTTGCCCACTACTGCGCCGCGCACCAGTTGCTGGCCCACCTTCACGTCGATCTTCGACATATGGCAGAACATGCTGATAAAGCCCTGGCCATGGTCGACGAACACCGTGTTGCCATTGAAGAAGTAATTGCCAACCAGAATCACCTTGCCGTTCGCGGGCGTCTTGATCGGCGTACCGGCCGGCACGGCGAAGTCGAGGCCCGAATGCGGGTTGCGCTCTTCACCGTTGAAGAAGCGCCGCACCCCGAACTTGCTCGACAACGGGCCGTTCACCGGTTTGTCCAGCACCAGGTTGCTCGGCAGGGTGGGGCTGAAACTGCGGTAAGCCTTGAGCTGTACCGCCAACTCGCCTTCGATGCGCTTGAGCTGGGCCGGGTCAGGGTTGACCTGGCTTTTATTCTTCAGCGTGATGCGCTGTTCCGGGTACTTCTTGTAACCGACGATAAACGGCAAATTGCGCCCGCCGCTGCTGATGCGCTCGTTTCCAGGCTTGACCGTCAACGGGATACCGACGATGGCTAGCCAGTTGTTCTGTTCTTTGACCACCAGCACCGGTTTGCCTTGGTAAGTGGCTTTGGGCGCCGTGGCGGCAGGTCCCAGTTCGACCACGGCCACACCACCGGGCACCGGTTTGTTCAAGGTGCGGGTGATATAGCTGTCCGCGTAGGTATTCATGGACAGGCACAGCAGCAACAAACTCAGTAGACGTGGCATCAATCAATCCAGTAGCGAAAGGGTGACGGGGGTCAGGTGATTGTCTTCCACCCGCACTTGCAGTTGACCTTCACCCAGGCGCGCGGTCAGACGCTGGCCGGTGTGGGTTTGTGCGGCATTGCGAATCGCCTGGCCGCGTTCATCCAGCAGGATGCTGTAGCCACGGCCCAGGGTCGCCAGCGGGCTGACTACCTGCAACGTCTGCACCTGGCTTTGCAGTTGCAGGCGTCGGGCCTTGAGACCTTCGCGCATGGCTCGGGGCAGGCGTTCGGCGAGGCTGTCCAGGCGCTGGCGCAGCAGCGCCAATTGGCGGCCCGGATGCTGGCCGGCGAGGCGGGTTTCCAGGCGAATCAAGCGCTCGCGACGAGTATTGAGGCTGCGCTCGAAGGCGCGGCGCATACGCATGTCCAGGTCATCCAGGCGTTGTGCCTGCTGGCGCAAGCGCTCGCCCGGGTGACGCAGGCGCCGGGCCATACCTTCCAGGCGCAGGCGGCTGTGGCTCAGGCGGTTACGCATCAGCATCACCAGGCGCCGATGCAGGTTGTCTACCTGGCGCACCAGATGGCTGGCGTCCGGTGCCAGCAGCTCGGCGGCGGCGGAGGGCGTCGGAGCGCGCACGTCCGCCACGAAGTCGCTGATCGACACATCGGTTTCATGGCCGACGGCGCTGACGATGGGCGTGACGCAGGCGTCCACTGCGCGGGCCACGGCTTCTTCGTTGAAGCACCAGAGATCTTCCAGTGAGCCGCCGCCACGGGCCAGGATCAGCGCGTCGAAGCCGCGGGCATCGGCGAGTTTAAGCGCCCGCACGATCTGCGGGATCGCCTCGCGGCCCTGCACAGCAGTCGGGATCAGTGTCAGTTCAATGTTCGGCGCCCGGCGGCGGAACACACTGATGATGTCGCGAATCACCGCGCCGGTCGGCGAACTGATGATGCCGATACGCCGCGGGTGCGCGGGCAGCGGCACCTTGCGCTCGGCGCTGAACAGGCCTTCGGCGCTGAGCTTTTCCTTCAAGGCATCGAAGGCCAGGCGCAGCGCGCCATCGCCGGCAGGTTCCACGGTGTCGAGGATCAGTTGATAGTCGCCACGCCCCTCGAACAACGAGACCTTGCCACGCACTTTGACCGCCAGGCCGTCCTTCAACGCCTGGCGTACGCGTGCAGCGTTGTTGCGAAACAGCGCGCAACGCACCTGGGCCCCGCTGTCCTTGAGGGTGAAATACACATGGCCGGAAGCCGGGCGGGCGAGGTTGGAGATCTCGCCTTCCACCCAGATATTGGTGAACACGTCTTCCAGCAACACCCGCGCGCGGCCGTTGAGCTGGCTGACTGTCAGGACTTCGCGGTCCAGGCCCAGTCGGGCAAAAGGATCTTTAATCATGGCGGCAGTTTATAGGCATTCGTGCAGGGTTTGACAGAACTGCTCCACCAGCGGGTTCGGCACTTGCGCGCAGGCCAGCGCCACGGTGCTGTGGCAGTCCGGGTCGGCCAGGGGTAAAAAGTGCAGGTTGGCGGGGGCGATGTCCTGCATGGATTCTGGTAACAAGGCAATGCCGAAACCGGCCTGGATCAATTGCAACTGCGTGGTCTTGCGCGACATCACCCGCGCGGCCCTGGGGAAAAATCCTGCACGCATGCACAATTCGGCCGACAGATAACTCAGCCCGCCGCGTTGGGGATGGGGGATCGAGATAAACGCCTGGTCCCTTAGCTGCGCCAACTCCACCGGCGCGTCGCTGCGTGCCAACGGATGATTCGGCGGCACCGCCAGCACCAACGGCTCCGTGTACAACGGCAGCACACGCACGCCGTCGCGCTGGCGTAGTACGGGCAAGCGCAGCAGGCCAACGTCCAGGCGACCCTCGGCGATGTCCTCCAACTGGGCTTCGGAGGAGAGCTTGGCGATATCCACCGATACTCCAGGGCAGCGCTCTAGCCAGGTGCTGATGCCGTGCAATAACGCGCCGCTCATCGGCACTGTGCTCGAGTGACTCAGGCGCAGCGTGCCAAGCTGGCCATTGCCTACTAGGGTCGCCACTTCGCTGGCCTTGAGCAACTCACTCAGCAAATTGCGCGCCCGTGGGTAGAACGCTTCACCGGCCGCTGTGAGCCGCGGTTGGCGTGCGGTGCGTTCGAACAATGGGGTTTGCAGTTGATTTTCCAGTTCCTTGATCTGCCGGCTCAAGGCCGACTGCGCCACAAACAGGCGTTCGGCCGCGGCACTGAAGCTGCCGCTCTCGGCGATTTCGACGAAGTAACGCAGTTGTCGCGTGGAGATCACGAGTCATGCCTTTTTGAGATGAGTGGCTAGCTTTGAAGATATTAGTCGCAACAGTCGACAATGGCTAAAGTGAAGGCCATGTCCAACAAGGAATAACCCATGAGCCTGGTTGAGTTGATGAGTCAGTGGTCGTTCGGGGCTGTGGATTGGCTGGTGATCGGCCTGGGTGTGGTGCTGGCCTATGTGGTGTTTGGCATTGCCGGGTTCGGGACGGCCTTGGTCGCCGGGCCGATCCTGATTGTGTTTATGCCGCTGTCGAAGATCATCCCGTTGCTGGTGCTTCTCGACTTTGTCGCGGCGTTTGGCGGCCTGCTGCAAACGCGGCGCGATGTGAACAAACCAGAACTGTTGCGGTTGCTGCCCTGCATGGCCGTCGGCTGCAGCCTGGGCGTGGTGTTTTTGCTCAACCTGCATTCGGACCTGTTGCTGCTGTTGATGGGCCTGTTTATCAGCGCCTACGCGATTTACAGCCTGGCGGTGAAGGCACGGCCGACTGAGCTGGCAGCGGGCTGGTCGATTCCAATGGGCACTGTTGGGGGGCTGTTTGGTGCGCTATTCGGCAGTGGCGGCTTTTTATATGCGATTTACCTGAACAGCCGTTTGCCCAAGGACGCGGCGCGGGCTACGCAAAGCGCGCTGATCAGTTGCAGCACGGTCGTGCGTTTGAGTCTGTTCCTGATTGCCGGCGTGTATGCAGATTTGCCGTTATTGATGTTGGCGGTTTGCCTGTTGCCGGCGATGGCCCTGGGGCTGTGGTGTGGACGCAGGCTGACGATGCGGCTGTCCCGTGAGGCGTTCGTGCGGTTGGTGACCTGGTTGGTATTGGCCAGTGGTATTGCGTTGATCGGGCGGTATGTGAGTACTTGACCTGATTTTTTCAGGGATTAAGCTGCCGTCCTCCCGGGCGTCATCGCGGGCAAGCCCGGCTCCCACATTGGAATGCGATCAACTGTGGGAGCCGGGCTTGCCCGCGATGGAGCCAATAGCCACACCGCAGGACTCCCATGAACTCCCAAAGCATCCTTGTACCGAAAATCTCCACCTTGCCCGTCCACGAACCCCGCGCCCGGGCGATCGTGCGTTGGCTGGTGCGCAAGAACATCATCAAGGAAGAACTCACTACCTGCGGGCGCACCGGCAACCGCATGGGCTACGCCCTGGCCGATGGCGCCCGCGCCGTGGTGCTGCACCCTGAAGCGCTGCCGTTCAACGAGCCGGTCAATGGCCTGGAAATCATCTACAAGCGTTGCATCTACACGCCGGCCAAGGGGTTCCTTGAAGAAGCCGGCTGCCCGGAATGCCTGAAGGAAGTTGGCGAGGCGCTGTTCGAAAGCCTGGAAGACTGGATGCCTGGTCACACCGACAACTTCACCTGCCCGCTGTGTGGGCATGAAGATGACATCAACGGCTTTCTGTTCCTGCAGGAGTGCGGGTTTTCCAACCTGGGGTTCATCTTCAACAACTGGGCGGAGGCGGGGTTCAAGCAGAGCTTTATCGACGAATTTGCCGATTGGTTGGACCAGAAAATGAGCTGGGTCAAAGTCGAGCTTTAATCCTTCTATCAGTATTACCAAGTTTGTCAGAGTTTTACATTGAGCCGGGCAGGGTGCATGTATATAATGGCGCGCTTCCATTTTCCCGCTCGGGAGCCCCCGCGATGCTGCGTATCAGCCAAGAAGCTCTGACATTCGACGACATTCTCCTAGTGCCCGGTTATTCCGAGGTGCTTCCTAACGAAGTCAGTCTCAAGACCCGCCTAACCCGTGGCATCGAGCTGAATATTCCCCTGGTTTCCGCTGCCATGGACACCGTCACCGAAGCCCGTCTGGCCATTGCCATGGCTCAGGAAGGCGGCATCGGCATCATCCACAAGAACATGACCATCGAGCAGCAAGCTGCCGAAGTGCGCAAGGTCAAGCGTTACGAAGCCGGTGTGGTGAAAGATCCAATCACCATCGAAGCCGACACCACCGTGCGTGACCTGTTCGAACTCACTCGCATGCACAACATCTCCGGCGTCCCGGTGCTGCATGATGGCGACCTGGTCGGCATCGTCACTTCCCGTGACGTGCGTTTCGAGAACCGCCTTGAAGTCACCGTCCGTGAAGTGATGACGCCTAAAGAGCGCCTCGTTACTGTCAAGGAAGGCGCCGACAAGAACGATGTGCGCGAACTGCTGCACAAGCACCGCATCGAGCGCGTGCTGATCGTCGATGACAAATTCGCCCTCAAGGGCATGATGACCGTCAACGACATCGAAAAAGCCAAGGCTTACCCGCTGGCCAGCAAGGATGACCAGGGTCGTCTGCGTGTTGGCGCGGCAGTCGGCACCGGTAAAGACACGGGCGACCGCGTTTCGGCGCTGGTTGCTGCCGGTGTTGACGTGGTGGTGGTCGACACCGCCCACGGCCACTCCAAAGGCGTGATCGACCGCGTGCGCTGGGTCAAGCAGAACTTCCCTGACGTGCAAGTGATCGGCGGCAACATCGCCACCGGCGCTGCCGCCAAGGCTCTGGCCGAAGCTGGCGCTGACGCCGTCAAGGTCGGTATCGGCCCTGGCTCGATCTGCACCACGCGTATCGTCGCCGGTGTGGGCGTGCCGCAGATCAGCGCTATCGCCAACGTCGCTGCTGCCCTTGAAGGCACTGGCGTACCGTTGATCGCCGACGGCGGCATCCGTTTCTCCGGTGACCTGTCCAAGGCCATCGTCGCCGGTGCTTCCTGCGTGATGATGGGCTCGATGTTCGCCGGTACCGAAGAAGCGCCTGGCGAGATTGAACTGTTCCAGGGCCGTTCGTACAAGGCTTACCGTGGCATGGGTTCGCTGGGCGCCATGTCCCAGGCGCAAGGTTCTTCCGATCGTTACTTCCAGGACTCCTCGGCAGGCGCCGAGAAGCTCGTACCGGAAGGTATCGAAGGCCGTGTGCCGTACAAAGGCACCCTGAGCGCGATCATCCATCAACTGATGGGCGGCCTGCGTTCCTCGATGGGCTACACCGGCAGCGCCGACATCGAAGAAATGCGCACCAAGCCTGAGTTTGTGCGGATCACCGGCGCAGGCATGGCTGAATCCCATGTCCACGACGTGCAGATCACCAAGGAAGCGCCAAACTACCGTGTAGGTTGAGCCTTCCAGCAAAATGTTAAGTAACCGGGGCTGTTCTTTCAGCCCCGAGTTGTTTCTGATTCATTAGACGAGACTGACTTCATGGCCCTCGACATTCACGCCCATCGCATCCTGATCCTCGATTTCGGTTCCCAGTACACCCAGCTGATCGCCCGCCGCGTGCGTGAAATCGGCGTGTACTGCGAACTGCACCCGTTCGACATGGACGACGCAGCGATCCGCGAATTCGCCCCTAAAGGCGTCATCCTCGCCGGTGGCCCCGAGTCCGTGCACGAAGCCAACAGCCCGCGTTGCCCGCAAGCGGTATTCGACCTGGGCGTACCGGTGTTCGGTATCTGCTACGGCATGCAAACCATGGCCGAGCAACTGGGCGGCAAGGTGGAAGGCTCCGAGCTGCGTGAATTCGGTTATGCCCGTGTGGACGTGGTCGGCAAGAGCCGCCTGCTGGACGGCATCGAAGACCACATCGACGCGGACGGCCTGTTCGGCCTCGACGTCTGGATGAGCCACGGTGACAAGGTCACCAAGATGCCGGAAGACTTCCACATCCTGGCCAGCACCCCAAGCTGCCCGATCGCCGGCATGTTCAGCGACGAGCGTCGTTACTACGGCGTGCAGTTCCACCCGGAAGTGACCCACACCAAGCAAGGCGGGCGCATCCTGTCGCGCTTCATCCTCGACATATGCGAGTGTGAAGCCCTGTGGACCCCGTCGAAAATCGCTGAAGACGCCATCGCCCAGGTGCGCGCCCAGGTCGGTACCGACAACGTGTTGCTCGGCCTGTCCGGCGGCGTGGACTCCTCGGTAGTTGCTGCCTTGCTGCACAAGGCCATCGGCGACCAGCTGACCTGCGTATTTGTCGACAACGGCCTGCTGCGCCTGCACGAAGGCGAGCAAGTGATGGCCATGTTCGCCGAGAACATGGGCGTCAAGGTGATCCGCGCCAACGCCGAGGAGCAGTTCCTCAACAACCTGGCCGGCGAGTCCGACCCGGAGAAGAAGCGCAAGATCATCGGTCGTACCTTCATCGACGTCTTCGATGCCCAGTCCAACAAACTGGACAACATCAAGTACCTCGCCCAGGGCACCATCTACCCAGACGTGATCGAGTCGGCCGGCGCCAAGAGCGGCAAGGCTCACGTGATCAAGTCCCACCACAACGTGGGTGGCCTGCCTGAGGAAATGAACCTCAAGCTGGTAGAACCGCTGCGCGAACTGTTCAAGGACGAAGTCCGTCGTCTGGGCCTGGAACTGGGCCTGCCGTACGACATGGTCTACCGCCACCCATTCCCAGGCCCGGGCCTGGGCGTGCGTATCCTCGGTGAAGTGAAAAAGGAATACGCCGACCTGCTGCGTCGCGCCGACCACATCTTCATTGAAGAACTGCGCAAGGCCGACTGGTACCACAAGGTCAGCCAGGCGTTCGTGGTGTTCCAGCCGGTGAAATCGGTGGGTGTTGTTGGCGATGGCCGTCGTTACGCATGGGTTGTTGCGCTGCGTGCCGTAGAGACGATCGACTTCATGACCGCGCGTTGGGCACACCTGCCGTACGAACTGCTGGAAACTGTCAGCGGGCGGATCATCAATGAAATCGAAGGCATTTCGCGCGTGACGTATGACGTGTCGAGCAAGCCGCCGGCGACGATTGAGTGGGAATGATCCTGCAATAGCAGGTGAGTGCTGAATGACAAAACCCCGGCCACGTGCCGGGGTTTTGCTTTCTGTGTCGCCCGTTGAGCCCGGTGCATGGGGAGCTGCTATTGAGTGGCGCGGGCGCTTTTCAAACCGTCAGACCCAAGCCTGTGTAGATTTCACCGCCGCGCAATATCCGAAAAGTAAAACTTATCCAACGTATGCCGCGACTCGGTGTACTCGAACTGCCTTCCATCCTGCAAAAACGTCTGGTTACTCACCACGATCACATGGCTCTGCCCATCGAGATCCAGGTGCGCCTGGTCGTCCTTGCTGCGCGGCAGGGCTTCGATGGTGCGCTGTGCATAGCTGATCTGCAGCTCCAGCGTTTGCTCGATAAACGCGTAGATCGACTGCTCGGCAATCGAGCGGTCCAGGCCGGGGATCAGGTCGGCAACGAAGTGGTTGATGTCCAGGATCACGCGCTTGCCACCGATGCGTCGTACGCGTTTGACGCGGGTGATCAGCGTGCCGGGCTCGGCTTCGATGTGTTGCAGCAACGAACCTTCCAGCGGGATCTGGGTGAACTCGACGACGTCAGTGCGTACGTCATCGCCCAGGTCGGCGTGGGTCTCGTGGAAGCTGACGATGCCGCCCAACTGGAACTCGATCGGGTTGGGCGACAACACAAAGGTGCCCTTGCCATGGATTTTTTGCGCAAAGCCACGCTCCTGCAACTGCTCGATGGCGCGTCGCACGGTGCCACGGCTGGCCTGGTAGGCGTCCATCAGTTCGGTTTCGGAGGGCAGGCGCGTACCGCGTTGCAGGCGTTCGGTGGTGATGCTGGCAAGCAGATCCGTATAGATCTGGTTGTATTTGCTCATGAGATGGCTCTGTGCCTGGCTTGCATTCAAGGCAGGAACCTTAGTGGCAGAGGTGGGGTTTGTCCATTGGATAGCCGTGCAGGCGAGGGAAAAATCTGACAGCAATCTCCCACATATAAACAAAAGTGTAACTCGTACAGACGAGTTGTTGATTTAACTCGTACAGACGAGTACTTTTCCTTCCTCGGCGTGCTGCCAATGACTGCCACCCATAAAAACAATCACAGTGGAAAACGAGCATGAGCCACGACTATTCGTCTACTGCCCGCGAGATTCTCGAGCACCTCGGGGGCCGCGATAACCTTGAGCAAGCTGCCCATTGCGTGACCCGCCTGCGCCTGGCGCTCAAGGACCCAAGCCTGGTCAACGGCAATGCGTTGAACCAGGTCGATCTGGTCAAGGGCTCGTTCTTTACCGGCGGCCTGTTCCAGGTGGTGATCGGCCCCGGCGAAGTGGAGAAGGTCTATGCCGCCCTGCGCGAGCTGACCGGCCTGGCCGCCTCAACCATTGCCGACGTGAAGAAAGCCGGCGGCGACAAGACCAACCCCATGCAGCGTCTGGTGCGGGTGTTTTCCGATGTGTTCATGCCGATCCTGCCCGCGCTGATCATCGCCGGCCTGTTGATGGGCGTGAACAACCTGATGGGCGCCAAGGGCATGTTCATCGAAGGCAAGACGCTACTGGAGGCCTACCCGAACCTGGATGGCCTGTGGAGCCTGATCAACCTGATGGCCAACACCTCGTTTGTGTTCCTTCCGGCGTTGGTGGGCTGGTCGGCAGCCAAGCGTTTTGGCGGCAGTGAAATCCTCGGCATTGTGCTGGGCCTGATGCTGGTGCACCCCGACCTGCTCAACGCCTGGAACTACGGCAAGGCGGTCGCCGGCCTCGACGGCCAGAGCCTGCCGTACTTCGATATCTTCGGCTGGTTCCAGATCGAGAAGGTGGGTTACCAGGGGCAGATCCTGCCGATCCTGATGGCCGCCTTCGTCATGAGCGTGATCGAGAAGTGGCTAAGGGCGCGGGTACCGAATGCCATTCAATTGCTGGTCGTGCCGATCACCACCATCGTTGTTACCGGCGTGCTGGCCCTGGCGATCATCGGCCCGGTCACCCGCCACCTCGGCATCCTGATTACCGAAGGCCTGGTCACCCTGTTTGAGATTGCACCCATGATTGGCGGGGCGATTTTCGGCCTGCTGTATGCGCCATTGGTGATCACCGGTATGCACCACATGTTCCTGGCCGTCGACCTGCAGCTTATTTCGACCCAGGGCGGCACCTTTATCTGGCCAATGATCGTCATGTCCAACCTGGCCCAAGGCAGCGCCGCATTGGGCGTGTTCTACATGACCCGCAATGCGCGGGACAAAAGCATGGCGTCCACCTCGGCAATTTCGGCTTATTTCGGTATCACCGAGCCGGCGATGTTCGGGGTGAACCTGCGCTTCAAGTTCCCGTTCTACGCCGCTCTGCTGGGCTCGGCGCTGGGCAGTATTTTCCTGTCGCTGAACAAGGTGACGGCTTCGGCCATCGGCGTCGGTGGCTTGCCCGGGTTTATCTCGATCGTGCCGAGTGCGATTCCGATGTTTGTGATCGGCATGATCGTGGCGATGGTCGTGCCGTTTGCGCTGACTTGCCTGTTGAGCATGAAGATCATTCGGCCTGGTTACCGGGTCGCCTGATCAATCGCCATCGGGGGCCAGCCAGCTCCCACAGGTTGAACGCATTTCAACTGTGGGAGCTGGCTTGCCTGCGATGAGGCCAGACGGGCCAGCACCCAACTCTACTGAAGGAACCCACCATGCAAACCTGGCAACACTCGGTGATCTACCAGATCTACCCCAAAAGCTTCCACAGCCACGCGGGTAACGCTACCGGTGACCTGCTGGGCATCGTCGACAAGCTCGACTACTTGCACTGGCTGGGCGTGGATTGCCTGTGGGTCACCCCGTTTTTGCGCTCGCCCCAGCGCGACAACGGCTACGACATCAGCGACTACTACGCCATCGACCCCAGCTACGGGACCATGGCCGACTGTGACCTGCTGATCAGCGAAGCGGCCAAGCGCGGCATCAGGCTGATGCTCGATATCGTGGTCAACCACACCTCCATCGAGCACGAGTGGTTCCAGCAGGCACGCAGCAGCCTCGACAACCCTTACCGCGACTTCTACATCTGGCGCGACCAGCCGAACAACTGGGAGTCCAAGTTCGGCGGCTCGGCCTGGGAATACGAAGCGCAGACTGGCCAGTACTACCTGCACCTGTTCGACCACACCCAGGCCGACCTCAATTGGGACAACCCCAAGGTGCGCGCCGAAGTGTTCAAGATGATGCGCTTCTGGCGTGACAAAGGCGTGGGTGGGTTCCGCCTGGACGTGATCAACCTGATCTCCAAGCCCGCCGATTTCCCCGAAGACACCAGCGACGGCCGCCGCTTCTACACCGACGGCCCGCATGTGCACGAGTACCTGCAGCAAATGCACCGCGAAGTCTTCGACGGCCATGACCTGATCAACGTGGGCGAGATGTCGTCCACCCGCCTGGAACACTGCATTCGCTACTCGAATCCGGCCTCGAAAGAGCTGTCGATGACCTTCAACTTCCATCACCTGAAAGTCGATTACCCCAACCTGCAAAAGTGGGTAAAGGCCGATTTCGATTTCCTGCAACTCAAGCAGATTCTCTCTGATTGGCAGACAGGCATGCAGGCCGGTGGCGGTTGGAACGCGCTGTTCTGGTGTAACCACGACCAGCCGCGGGTGGTTTCGCGATTTGGTGATGACGGCGAACATCGTGTGGTCTCGGCCAAGATGCTTGCCACCGCGCTGCACTTCCTCCAGGGCACACCCTACGTGTACCAGGGCGAAGAACTGGGGATGACCAACCCGGGCTTTGACAGGATCGAACAATACCGCGATGTAGAAACCCTGAATATCTTCCGACTCAAGCGCGATGCGGGAGAGTCCGAAGCATCGAGCATGGCGGCGATCATGCAGAAGTCCCGCGACAACGGGCGTACGCCGATGCAGTGGAACAACCAGGCCAATGCCGGTTTCAGTCGTGGCGAGCCCTGGATTGGCATCCCGGACAACGCCGCGCGCATCAATGTCGAAGGTCAGCTGGATGACCCGGACTCGGTGCTGCATCACTACCGAGCATTGATCGCCCTGCGGCGCCGCGAACCTCTGATCCAGCAAGGCGTTTATCGCCCGCTGCTGCAAGACCATTCCAAGGTTTGGGCCTACCTGCGTGAAGGCCAGGGCGAGCGCCTGCTGGTGCTCAACAACTTCTACGGCACGCCGTGCGAAATCCAACTGCCCGATCAGGTGATCAACGCGGCGTGCGAACAACGTCTGCTGATCAGCAACTACCCCGACTGCCCGGTGCGTACGAGCACGGTGGTGTTGCGCCCTTACGAATCGTTTGTGCTGCACCTCAAGGGCTGAGCCGCCCTACGGGCAATCGCATCACGCAAGACAGTAAGAAAAAACAATAAAAATAAAAGGAGCGCTTCATGAAAACAAAAATAAAGCTGGGTCTTATCGCCTCTTGCCTCGCTGCGCCGTTTGGCGCCCAGGCTCTGGAATTCGCCGGTTACTTGCGCAGCGGCGCAGGCACATCGACGGGCAGTGGCAAGCAGCAATGCTTCCAACTGCCAGGGGCGCAAACCAAGTACCGCTTGGGCAACGAATGCGAGCAGTACGCTGAACTGGAATTGCGCCAGGACCTGCTGACCCTCGATGACGGGTCGGTGTTCAGCGTCGATGCCATGGCTTCCCTCTACAACCAGTACGACCGCGCCCTGAAATTCCAGGGCGAAAACAATGGTTCGGCGCGTATGCCGCAGATGTACGCGCAATGGTCCAACCTGCCCAGCCTCAACGGCGGTTCGCTATGGGCCGGGCGGCGTTACTACAAGCGTAACGACATCCATATCTCCGACTTCTACTACTGGAACCAGAGCGCCACCGGAGGGGGAATCGAGGACGTGCTGATCGGCGGCTTGAAATACAGCTACGCGCTGTCACGCAAGGACAACCTGTACCAGAAGGAATACGCCACCCGTCACGATTTCAACGTTGCAGGTTTCAATACCAACCCTGGCGGCGAGCTGGAGCTTGGCTTGAGCTACATCGCCAAGGCTGGCGGGCGTGACGCCAACAGCGGATGGGCGCTGACCGCGCAGCATGTACAAGCTGCATTCCTGGGGGGCAAGAACAAGTTTGCCCTCCAGTACGGTGAAGGCCCAGGCACCGGCCTGGGCTATACCGGCAATACCGCGTTGGACAGGAGCAGCAAAAGCTACCGGGTAGTGGAGTTCTTCGACTGGCAGGTGACCCCGCGTTTCGGCGGGCAAGTTGAAGCGGTGTACCAGAAAGACGTGCGCCCAGGGCGCCAGGACCAGAATTGGATCTCCCTCGGCGTGCGCCCGGCGTATGCCATCAGCGAGCAATTCAAACTGGTCGCTGAGCTGGGTCACGATCAGGTTGACGCCACGGGGGGCACGCGCAAGTTGAGCAAATTCACGTTCGCTCCGACCTGGTCGCCCAAAGGTCCTGAATTCTGGGCTCGGCCGGAAGTGCGGTTGTATTACACCTATGCGTCCTGGAACCAGGCGGCCAAGCGTGCGGCCAATGAGCTGGCGGCGGGTTCGGCGTTATCCGATACCGGTGCCTATGGCACTGCGCGGCATGGCTCGAACATGGGTGTACAAGTCGAGTACTGGTGGAAGTAATTCGGTAGCTCCCAATGATCTTAAAAAAACACAACAACAGGTGAAGTCATGACCCCATCTAAACCCCTGATACTGCTGGCGCCCCTGCCCGGGGTCCTGCTGGCGCTGGATCAGGTACCCGACCCGGTATTTTCCGGTCGCGTGATCGGCGACGGCCTGTGCATCGACCCGACCTCGCAGACGCTCTGCGCGCCGTTGGCCGGGGTGATCAGCAACATTCAGGACAGCGGTCATGCGGTCAGTGTCACCGACGACAACGGCGTGCAGGTGTTGCTGCATATCGGTCTGGACACCGTGAACCTGGCTGGCCAGGGCTTCACCCGTCTGGTCGAGGAAGGCCAGCGGGTGGAGGCTGGGCAGCCGCTGATAGAGTTCGATGCCGACCATGTGGCGCTCCATGCACGCAGTCTGCTGACCTTGATGCTGGTGGTGAGCGGCGAGCCGTTTGAGCTGTTGGTGGCGGACCGGGCGTTGGTCGAGGCCGGCCAGCCACTGTTGCGAGTATTGCCCGGGCAGGTGTTGGCCGAGCTGGATGAGGAGGAGGGTAACGCGCTGTTTTCCAAGCCACTGACCGTGCCCAACGCTCATGGCTTGCACGCCCGGCCTGCGGCGGTGCTTGCCCAGGCTGCGAAAGGGTTCAACTCGAGCATTTACCTGCACAAGCAAACCCAGAGTGCGAATGCCAAGTCCCTGGTGGCGATCATGGCGCTGCAGACCTGCCAGGGCGACAGCGTGCAGGTGAGCGCGGCAGGCGAAGATGCCGAGGCGGCGATCCAGATACTGGTGGCGTTGTTGCTCGACGGCTGTGGCGAGACCTTGCCGGTAGCGGTCGAGAAAACCAACACGCCTGCCGCGCCGGCGTCTTCGGCCACCGTGTTGCGAGGTGTCTGTGCATCGCCGGGCTCGGCGTTCGGCCAGCTCGTCCAAGTGGCTGAGCCGGTGCTCGATATTCCCGAAGCTGGCGCCGGAGAAACCTTTGAGCGGGCCGCATTGGCGCGCGGCCTACGGGCGGCAAGCGAGGCGCTGCAAGACATGCAAGCCAAGGCGGCCGGCAGTGCCCAAGCCGAAATTTTCCGCGCCCATCAGGAATTGCTCGAAGATCCAACCCTGCTTGAACAAGCCTATAGCCTGCTGGCCGAGGGCAAGAGTGCCGCCTTTGCCTGGAACCGCGCCACAGTGGCGACCGCCCAACTCTTCGAGGGCTTGGGTAAGGCACTGCTCGCTGAACGTGCAGCGGACTTGGCCGACGTTGGTCAGCGCGTGCTCAAGTTGATCCTGGGCGTGCCCGAGCGATCCATGGAGCTGCCGGAGTGCGCCATCCTGGTCGCCGAGCAACTGACACCCTCACAAACCGCCGGCCTGGATACCGGTAAAGTCCTGGGCTTCGTCACGGTCGCCGGTGGCGCTACCAGTCATGTGGCAATCCTTGCGCGCGCGCTGGGCCTGCCGTCCATTTGTGGGGTGCCGAGCCAGGTATTGGACCTGGCCAACGGCAAACGGGTACTGCTCAATGCCGACAAAGGCGAGCTGCATCTGGAGCCGGACCTGGCTGAAATCGAACAATTGCAGGCGGTTCGCCAACAGCAAAAGCTGCGACTGCAACGTGAGGTGGCACAGGCCTCACGGGCGGCGGTCACCCGCGATGGGCATCACGTTGAAGTCACCGCCAATGTCGCCTCGTTGCAGGAAGTGGAGCAGTCCCTGACCCTGGGCGGGGAAGGCGTGGGCCTGCTGCGTTCGGAGTTCCTCTACCTGGACCGCAACCGCGCCCCGAGCGCCGAAGAGCAGGCTGGCACTTACAGCGCCATCGCCCGTGCCTTGGGCACCGAGCGCAACCTGGTGGTGCGCACCCTGGATGTGGGCGGCGACAAACCCTTGGCCTATGTGCCGATGGAAAGCGAGACCAACCCGTTCCTTGGCCTGCGCGGTATTCGGCTGTGCCTGGAGCGCCCCGAACTGCTGCGTGAACAGCTGCGCTCGATCCTTGCCAGTGCGGGCTTGGCGCGACTGCATATCATGTTGCCGATGGTCAGCCTGCTGTCGGAACTGCACCTGGCGCGCAAGATGCTCGAAGAAGAGGCGTTGGCGCTTGGGCTGACCGAGTTACCGAAGCTGGGCATCATGATCGAGGTCCCCAGCGCTGCGTTGATGGCGGATGTGTTTGCGCCCCATGTGGATTTCTTCTCCATCGGCACCAACGACCTGACCCAATACACCCTCGCCATGGACCGCGACCACCCGCGACTGGCCAGCCAGGCCGACAGTTTCCACCCGGCGGTACTGCGCCTGATCGACATCACGGTCAAAGCGGCCCATGCCCACGGCAAGTGGGTGGGGGTATGTGGTGCGCTGGCCTCCGAAACAGTAGCCGTGCCGGTATTGATCGGGCTCGGCGTGGATGAGCTGTCGGTCAGCGTGCCGCTGATCCCGACCATCAAGGCCACCGTGCGTGAGCTGGACCTGCACGACTGCCAGATCATCGCCCGCCAGGTGCTGGGCCTGGAAGAAGCCCATCAAGTGCGTGAGGCCCTGCGCCTGTACCACGCGGCCACCGTTGAAACCTCATCTGTCGTGGAGCACTGAGCATGTTCGAGAAATTGCAGCGGGCGTTCTGGAAAGCCCTGACCCCGGACCTGGTGGCCGAGACAGTTGCCGCGCCGACACCGAGCCTGTTGTCGGCCGAGGTGCTGAGTGCATTGGGTGGGGAGGGGAACGTCACGTCACAGCAGCGCGTGGCGCTGACGCGTGTGAGGGTGCAATTGAAGGAGGTGGGTGGGTTGGATGAGTCGGCGTTGAAGGCTGCCGGTGTACCCGCAGTAATGGTACTGCCGGGCGGCGTGGTCCATCTGCTCACCGGCCTATAAGGCTACGATGATCAAATGTGGGAGCCGGGCTTGCCCGCGATAGCAGTGTGTCAGGCGCCGAATACCTTGACTGTCAGGCCGCCATCGCGGGCAAGCCCGGCTCCCACAGGGATTTGCGGTGTGCGGGCTGTCGTGATCAGAGTTGAGGGCTGTCTTGCGGCGGCTTGGTCTTGTCCACACCCGGTACATGCAGGTTGCCTTCCACCACCTGGTTGCCTTCCAGCTGCGGCTGGGTCACCCAGGTAAGAATGTCGTAGTAACGCCGGATGTTCGCCACAAAATGCACCGGCTCGCCGCCACGCGCATAACCATAGCGGGTCTTGCTGTACCACTGCTTCTGCGACAAGCGCGGCAGCATCTTCTTCACGTCCAGCCACTTGTTCGGGTTCAGGCCTTCTTTCTTGGCCAGGATACGTGCATCGTCCAGATGACCGGTGCCGACGTTATAGGCGGCGAGGGCAAACCAGGTGCGGTCGGGCTCGGCGATCTTGTCGTCCAGCTCATCCTTGATCCTGGCCAGGTACTTGGCGCCACCCATGATGCTCTGCTTGGGGTCCAGGCGGTTGGACACGCCCATGGCTTGGGCGGTGTTCTGGGTCAGCATCATCAGGCCGCGCACGCCGGTCTTGGAGGTGACCGTCGGTTGCCACAGCGATTCCTGGTAGCCGATGGCTGCCAGCAGCCGCCAATCGACTTTTTCTGCCTTGGCATAGGCACGAAAGTGCTTCTCGTACTTGGGCAGGCGTTGTTGCAGATGCTGGGCAAAGGTATAGGCGCCCACATAGCCGAGTACGTCGACATGTCCGTAATAGCGGTCTTTCAGACGCTGCAACGTGCCGTTCTTCTCGACCTTGTCCAGGTAGCTGTTGATTTCGTTGAGCAGGCTGTTGTCGTCGCCTGCCGCCACGGCCCAGCTTTGGTTGCTGGCATTGCCGAGGTCGAACGCCACGCGCACATTGGGAAAGTACACCTGGTTCATGGCGACTTCGTTGGAGTCCACCAGGGTCAGGTCGATCTGCCCTTCGTCAACCATGCGCAGCAGGTCGACTACTTCAACGGCGTCGGATTCTTCGTATTCGATTGCAGGGTTCTGCTTCTTCAGCGCCGCAAGCTGTTCGGCGTGAGTGCTGCCCTTGAGCACCATGATCTTCTTGCCCGCCAGATCGGCTGCATTGGTGGGGCGCGATTGGCCGTTGCGATAGATGATCTGCGGGGTCACTTCCAGGTACGGGTGGGAAAAACGCACCTGCTGCTGGCGCTGCTCGCTGCTGACCAGGCCGGCGGCGGCCAGAACCGGGCCGTTGGGTTTGCCCAACTGACCGAACAGGTCATCGAGGTTGTCGGCGGTCTCGATTTCCAGCTTCACGCCCAGCTCGTCGGCAAAACGCTTGACCAGTTCATATTCGAACCCGGTCTCACCG
Source organism: Pseudomonas sp. OST1909 (assembly GCF_015277575.1). Lineage (NCBI taxonomy): Bacteria > Pseudomonadati > Pseudomonadota > Gammaproteobacteria > Pseudomonadales > Pseudomonadaceae > Pseudomonas > Pseudomonas sp. OST1909. The sequence goes on along the minus strand of NZ_CP063780.1, from coordinate 5,316,077 downwards.
TTACGGTCCTGGAAATACGTGGCCGGACTGTTCCGGGTGACCACCCGCAATACGCCATCCTCCTTGATTCGCTCAAGCGTGCTGGGCTTATCAACACAGGCACTGAGCGTCAGGAAGAGCAGGGTGGCGATGAGCCATTTGACCCATCGCGGGCGCAAAACAGTTGGGGAGAACATCTGCGCAGTATACGCAAACGGCCCGTGGCGCCATATCTCGACAGCGCTGCACTTGTCTGCTAGCGCGGTTAAAACTGTGCTGCAGCCCGCAGAAACGCGGCCTGGAGCGCCATTGTGACGGTTAAAATAACTGCCCCCGACACTGCGGATTTCCTGCCGATGCCGTGCAAACCCTGCCAACTGACGTTCGGCAGCGGCCACCGGTGCCGTTTCGGGTGCCGTTGGCGAAGGTTTACGCTAGAATGCACGGCCTCAAAGCACACCCCTTCCCGAGGCTGTCCCGAAGATGTTGATCCTGCGCGGCGCTCCTGCCCTTTCTGCCTTTCGCCACAGCAAACTCCTTGAGCAACTGAGCCAGAAGGTTCCAGCTGTTACAGGCCTGTACGCTGAATTTGCTCACTTCGCCGACGTTACCGGCGTCTTGACCGCCGACGAACAGCAAGTGCTGGCACGCCTTCTGAAGTACGGCCCAAGCGTTCCCGTTCAAGAGCCGACTGGCCGCTTGTTCCTGGTTCTGCCGCGGTTCGGCACCATCTCGCCCTGGTCGAGCAAGGCCAGTGACATCGCCCGCAACTGCGGCCTGGATAAAATCCAGCGCCTGGAGCGTGGGATCGCCTTTTACGTCGCTGGCCAGTTCAGCGATGCCGAAGCCGAGCTGATCGCCAGCAGCCTGCATGACCGCATGACCCAGATCATCGTCAGCCAGCTGGAGCAGGCTGCCGGCCTGTTCAGCCACGCCGAGCCCAAGCCGCTGACCGCGATTGACGTGCTCGGCGGTGGCCGCGCCGCCCTCGAGAAGGCCAACACCGAGCTGGGCCTGGCCCTGGCCGAAGACGAGATCGACTACCTGGTCAACGCCTTCACCGGCTTGAAGCGCAACCCCCACGACATCGAACTGATGATGTTCGCCCAGGCCAACTCCGAGCACTGCCGTCACAAGATCTTCAACGCCAGTTGGGATATCGACGGTCAGAGCCAGGAAAAAAGCCTGTTCGGCATGATCAAGAACACCTACGTGATGCACAGCGAAGGCGTTTTGTCGGCTTATAAGGACAATGCCTCGGTGATCGTCGGCTCCGTCGCCGGTCGCTTCTTCCCGGACCCGGAAACCCGCCAGTACGGCGCGGTGCAGGAGCCGGTGCACATCCTGATGAAGGTTGAAACCCACAACCACCCGACCGCGATTGCCCCATTCCCGGGCGCAGCCACCGGGTCTGGCGGCGAAATCCGTGACGAAGGCGCCACCGGTCGTGGCGCCAAGCCCAAGGCGGGCCTCACCGGTTTTACCGTGTCCAACCTGCAGATTCCGGGCTTCGAACAGCCGTGGGAAGTGCCGTACGGCAAGCCTGAGCGCATCGTCACCGCGCTGGACATCATGATCGAAGGCCCCCTGGGCGGCGCCGCGTTCAACAACGAATTCGGGCGTCCGGCGCTGACCGGTTACTTCCGTACCTTCGAACAATCCATCACCACCCCGCGTGGCGATGAAGTGCGCGGCTATCACAAGCCGATCATGTTGGCCGGCGGCATGGGCAACATCCGCGAAGAACACGTCAAGAAAGGCGAGATCCTGGTCGGCTCCAAGCTGATCGTGCTCGGCGGCCCGGCCATGTTGATCGGCCTGGGCGGCGGCGCAGCGTCCTCCATGGCTACCGGCACCAGCTCGGCAGACCTGGATTTTGCTTCCGTACAGCGCGAAAACCCGGAAATGGAACGCCGCTGCCAGGAAGTCATCGACCGTTGCTGGCAATTGGGCGACAAGAACCCGATCAGCTTCATCCACGACGTCGGTGCTGGCGGTTTGTCCAACGCCTTCCCGGAACTGGTCAACGATGGCGACCGCGGTGGCCGTTTCGAATTGCGCAACATTCCAAACGACGAGCCGGGCATGGCCCCGCACGAAATCTGGAGCAACGAATCCCAGGAACGCTACGTGCTGGCGGTCGGCCCTGAAGACTTCGCACGTTTCCAGGCCATCTGCGAACGCGAGCGTTGCCCGTTTGCCGTGGTCGGCGAAGCCACTGCCGAGCCGCAGCTGACGGTTACCGATAGCCACTTCGGCAACAGCCCGGTAGACATGCCGCTGGAAGTGCTGCTGGGCAAAGCCCCACGCATGCACCGTTCGGCGGTACGTGAAAACGAACTGGGCGATGATTTCGACCCAAGCACGCTGGAACTGGCCGACAGCATCGAGCGCGTGCTGCACCACCCGGCCGTGGCGAGCAAAAGCTTTTTGATCACCATTGGCGACCGCACCATCACTGGCCTGGTGGCCCGTGACCAAATGGTCGGCCCATGGCAGGTGCCGGTGGCCGACGTTGCCGTCACCGCCACCAGCTTCGACGTGTACACCGGTGAAGCCATGGCCATGGGCGAGCGCACGCCGCTGGCCCTGCTGGACGCTCCGGCGTCGGGCCGCATGGCGATTGGTGAAACCCTGACCAACATCGCGGCCTCGCGTATCGGCAAGCTGTCCGACATCAAACTGTCGGCCAACTGGATGTCCGCTGCCGGCCACCCCGGTGAAGATGCGCGCCTGTACGACACCGTCAAAGCCGTCGGCATGGAGCTGTGCCCGGAACTGGGGATCACCATTCCGGTGGGCAAGGACTCCATGTCCATGGCCACCCGTTGGAACGAAGATGGCACCGACAAGAGCGTGACCTCGCCGCTGTCGCTGATCGTCACCGGTTTCGCGCCGGTCACCGACATCCGCCAGACCCTGACGCCGCAACTGCGCATGGACAAGGGCACCACTGACCTGATCCTGATCGACCTGGGCCGTGGCCAGAACCGCATGGGCGCTTCGATCCTGGCGCAGACCCATGGCAAGTTGGGCAAACAGGCACCGGACGTCGATGACGCCGAAGACCTGAAAGCCTTCTTCGCCGTGATCCAGGGCCTCAACGCCGACGGTCACCTGCTGGCTTACCACGACCGCTCCGACGGTGGTTTGCTGACCAGCGTTGTCGAGATGGCCTTCGCTGGCCACTGCGGCCTGAACATCGTGCTCGACAGCGTTGCCGAGGATGCTGCGGAAATCAACGGCATCCTGTTCAACGAAGAGTTGGGTGCAGTGATTCAGGTGCGTCAGGACGCTACCCCGGATGTACTCGCCCAGTTCAGCGCTGCCGGCCTTGCCGAATGCGTGGCGGTAATTGGCCAGCCGATCAACAATGGCGAAGTCAATATCTCGTTCAACGGCGACACGGTCTTTACCGGTCAGCGCCGCCTGCTGCAACGCCAGTGGGCCGAGACCAGCTACCAGATCCAGCGCCTGCGCGACAACGCCGACTGCGCCGAGCAGGAATTCGACGTGATCCTGGAAGAAGACAACCCGGGCCTGAGCACCATGCTCAGCTTCGACGTCAACCAGGACATCGCCGCGCCTTACATCAAGAAGGGCATTCGCCCACAGGTTGCCGTACTGCGTGAGCAGGGCGTCAACGGTCAGGTGGAAATGGCCGCGGCGTTCGATCGCGCCGGTTTCAATGCGATTGACGTGCACATGAGCGATATCCTCGCCGGTCGCGTTGATCTCAACGAGTTCAAAGGCCTGGTGGCCTGCGGTGGTTTCTCCTACGGCGACGTGCTGGGTGCCGGTGAAGGCTGGGCCAAGTCGGCGCTGTTCAACAGCCGCGCTCGCGACGCGTTCCAGGGCTTCTTCGAACGCAACGACAGCTTCACCCTGGGTGTGTGCAACGGTTGCCAGATGATGTCCAACCTCAGCGAACTGATCCCGGGCAGCGAGTTCTGGCCGCACTTTGTGCGCAACCGTTCCGAGCAGTTCGAAGCCCGTGTCGCCATGGTGCAGGTGCAGGAGTCCAACTCGATCTTCCTGCAAGGCATGGCCGGTTCGCGTATGCCAATCGCCATCGCCCACGGTGAGGGCCATGCCGAGTTCGCCAGCGAAGAAGCGCTGCTTGAAGCCGACCTGTCCGGCACCGTGGCCCTGCGTTTCGTCGACAACCACGGCAAGGTCACCGAAAGCTACCCGGCCAACCCGAACGGCTCGCCGCGCGGCATTACCGGCCTCACCAGCCGCGACGGTCGCGTCACCATCATGATGCCGCACCCGGAGCGTGTATTCCGCGCCGTGCAGAACTCGTGGCGCCCGGAAGAGTGGAACGAAGACGGCGCCTGGATGCGCATGTTCCGCAACGCTCGCGTGTGGGTGAACTAAGGCCGTGTACAAGCTCGCCTTCTTCGTGCCCGACAGCCATGTAGAGACGGTGAAAACCGCCGTCTTCGCAGCCGGCGGTGGGCGCATCGGCGACTACGACAGCTGCGCCTGGCAAGTGCTGGGCCAGGGCCAATTCCGCGCGTTGGACGGCAGTCAGCCGTTTATCGGGCAGGTCGGTCAGGTTGAAGTGGTTGAGGAATGGAAGGTGGAGCTGGTGGTGGCGGATGAGTTGATTGTGGCGGTTGTGGCTGCACTCAAGCTTAGCCATCCGTATGAGACACCGGCGTATGAGGTGTGGCAGTTGGCGGATTTTTAATCGGCTGGCTGCATAAACAAGAAACCCGCTGGGCCAGTTTGGTCAGCGGGTTTTTTGTTGGCTGTAAGTGCCAATCGCAGGCAAGCCAGCTCCCACATTTGACCCCGGTGTCAGACCGTACATCAATCCCATGTGGGAGCTGGCTTGCCTGCGATGGCGTCGGTGCAAGCGCCTCAGAACTTTCCGATAAGCCTTTCAGGTTGTCCGTCGGAACCTGTCTCCCTAGCCTCAATCGGTCACTGATAGCTCAGTGATCGGGGCTTGAATTCAAGACCCGTCCAGCAATGATCTTGCGTACGGTTTGAAATTCAATATGCAAATTCCAGATTTCGTTGTTCCTCGCCTCAATACCAGCTCTGCGCTAGGGCAAGCTCTGATTTCAATGTTCAGAGCCATTGAAATGGAATTGACGCTCGAAGGCGCCAGTCCGGGCGCGGTCCAGGTCATTGTATTCGGTGGTTGTGCTGTTCATTTATATACCCACCACCGTGTGTCCACGGACGTGGATGCGGAGATTTATTGCGCAAATACTCAAGACACGCTGCGCCTACGAACATTGCTTGCAGAGTTTCCAGAACAGTTTTTCGATGAGCAGTCTGGCCGTGTCATGGAGTTGAACTATGACCTCCAATACAACACTAGCTTTGGTCCGCTCCACGAAGACTACTGGGAGCGAAGTCTTCCCCTGGAAGAGTTTCCTCTTGAGTCTGCGCTGCATCTTCATGTAGCTGCGCCTATCGACATTGCAATCTCCAAATTGGGCAGAGCCACTGATCAGGATGTAGATGACATCATGGCGTTGCTCAGGGCTGGCTTCATAGTGACCGCTGAGCTCCGTCAGCTGGCATTGCAGGCGATTGATATGTATGTTGGCAACAAAGAGCCACCCAGATCCATACTGACCAATATCTTGCACGATTATCTGGAGACTGCAGATGGCGAAGCCCTTTAACGGTCCGGTCCTCTCGTCCGCCTTGGACACACTGGTCAAAAGCCCCTTGAATCAGGCTGATGATGCTGCGTTGGTCAGTGCAGCGAAAGCTGTGTGGTATTCGGATACGAATCTTGTGGACGAGGTGAGGGCGTTCATTCAGGAGCACTCCAGTGAGGTAGAGCTTCGTCGCGCAGGCTATTTGCTTGAGCGCTTCACACGCTTTTCGTGTGCGACCGATAGTCGGGTAAAGGAAGCGTTGAAGGCGCTTGAACTGTTCTCAGCCTCAAGGCAATACGTGAAATCCCAAGGCGCTGTTGCGTTGCGCAGTCGTCGTGACGAACTGGCAATGTCCTGGGGATTATGTGAGGGTCTGGGTTTGAAGGTTCAGACCTTGATGCCTTTTCAGACCCGCCACTATGAAGCCGAACAGCGTGCGGCGTCTGCCTAGGTATAGATAGCTATCAAAGAACCCGGCTTAGTCCGGGTTTTTGCTGTCTGCGATGTCTTCAGTTCTCGGAGATTTCCGGCAAGCCTTTCAGGTTGTCCGTCGGAACTCGCACAACTAATCTTCTCGCGTCGCTGCCAATTCAGTGACCGGGACTGCAAGCCTGAAAAATCACTAGGAGCCTATTCCATATGGAGTTTAATGATGATCAGCGACAACTTGCTAACTGGTTCAATCTCATCTCAAGCCGAGTCCCGCCAAGCTGGTGATTCACCGTCCGACCAGATCTTCACCGTACTACCCAGTCTGAACAGCGAAACTCTGCTCGCCAACGCCTCCCAAGACCTGGCATCCGTGCAGGCACTGGCGGGTCATCTGGCTTTTGATGTCGACGGTCCCCAGCGTGATGCAGTGCTGGGTATTCATCGGATGGTGGAAGGGATTCAGTTGATGGTGGATCGGGTGCTGGATTTAGTTGAGGTGCCTGAGCAGAAGTGATCAGGCGCCTGTGAGGGCCAATCGGGAGCAAGCCCCCTCCCACATTTTGAATTGTGAATACCTTCAAATGTGGGAGGGGCGGTGCGACGATTTGACTTGCTCCCGATGAGGCCAGAACAGTCACTACCTCTCTAAACCCTGGCGCCGACCTCACGGGCACTGACCAACCGCTCCAACGCCTCACCCAGCCCAGAGGCCTTGTCACCAATCAACAAGTGCCAAACACCGCTCTCAAGCTGACTCACACCTTGGCAACCGAGTGCAGTGAGCTGAGCTTCAGACAACCCCGAATCATCCCCCAACTCCACCCGCAACCGGGTCATCGCCACCGCTCCTAGTTGGCGTACATTCCCTCGGCCACCCAGAGCATTCAGCCATTTTTCGGCCTCTTGCACATTCACCGTCACGGGCTTATCCCCAGGTGCAACTGCTACAGGTGCTGTGGCAACAAACCCCGGCATCGCCAAGCGAATTTCATCGGCAATGCTATCGGCCATCGGCCCAACCACCACCTGCAAACTACCGCCGTTACCCGGGCGCACTACAGCCATGGCGCCCAGTGCTTTCAGTTCAGCATCCACCGCCTTGTTGCGATCCACCATGTCCAAGCGCAGCCGCGTGGTGCAGGCACCCACACTCAGCAGATTCTCAGCACCACCCAGCGCCTGGATATATGCCGTGGCACGCTGGTTATCACTCATCGCTTCAGCCTGCACCACCTGGATATCTTCACGCCCCGGTGTCTTGAGGTTGAAGCGGCGGATGCAGTAGCTGAACACCGTGTAGTAGATCACCGAGTAGGCCAGGCCCACCGGTACCACCAGCCAGCCATTGGTGGACTTGCCCCAACCCAGCACCATGTCGATAAACCCACCGGAGAAGGTAAAGCCGAGGTGGATATTCAACATATTGGTAACAGCCATCGACAGGCCCGTCAGCACGGCGTGGATCAGGTACAGGAACGGTGCCAGGAACATGAAGGCAAATTCAATCGGCTCGGTCACCCCGGTCAAGAATGACGTCAGCGCCATGGACAGGAAGATCCCGCCCATCACTTTGCGCCGCTCAGGCAACGCATTGCGGTACATCGCCAGGCACGCAGCCGGCAGGCCGAACAGCATCACCGGGAACATGCCGGTCATGAACTGGCCGCCTTTCGGGTCGCCGGCAAAGTAGCGGGTCAGGTCGCCGGTCACCACCGCGCCGGTTGCCGGGTCGGTAAACGTGCCGAACACGAACCACGCCATGTTGTTGAGGATGTGGTGCAATCCGGTGACGATCAGCAGGCGGTTGAACACGCCAAACACGAACGCACCCAGACTGCCGCTTTCCATCAGCAACACGCCAAAGCTGTTGATGCCGTGCTGGATCGGCGGCCAGATCAGGCCGAAGATCACGCCCAGGCCCACCGCCGAAAAACCGGTGACAATCGGCACAAAGCGTCGCCCACCAAAGAATGCCAGGTACTCCGGCAGCTTGATGTCCTTGAAGCGGTTATACAGCCCGCCCGCCATCAGGCCACTGGCGATACCGGCGAGCATGCCCATGTTAATGGACGTGTCCATCACCTTGAGCGTGGAGATCATCACCAGGTAGCCAATCGCCCCCGCCAGGCCGGCCGTGCCGTTGTTGTCGCGGGCAAAGCCCACGGCGATGCCGATGGCGAAGATCAGCGCCAGGTTGGCGAAGATCGCCTGCCCGGCATCGTGCATCACCGCGATGTTGAGCAAGTCGGTGTCGCCCAGGCGCAGCAAGAGGCCGGCGATTGGCAGGATCGCAATCGGCAGCATCAGCGCGCGGCCCAGGCGTTGCAGGCCTTCGATAAAGTGTTGGTACATGGCGTGTCTCCCTATTCTTGTTGTTTTCAGCTCAGCGGCCAGTGGTGTTGACAGGCTTGGCGAACGGCCTTGGCGCTGCTCAGGTCGAGCAGCTCAAGGCTCAGTTGCCGGCATTGCGCCGCGTCCAGGTGGCGGACGCGGTCCTTGATTTCGCCGATCTGCGGCGGGCTTACCGACAGTTCGCTGACCCCCAGGCCGACCAGTACCGGCGTGGCCAGTGGGTCAGATGCCAAGGCACCGCACACGCCGACCCAGCGACCATGCTTGGCCGCCCCGGTGCAAGTCTGGGCAATCAACCGCAGCAGTGCCGGGTGCAGGGCGTCGACCCGGGCGGCCAGGCCTGCGTGGTCGCGGTCCATGGCCAGGGTGTATTGGGACAGGTCATTGGTGCCGATGGACAAGAAGTCAGCATGTTTGGCCAACTGCTCGGCCATCAGCGCGGCGGCGGGCACTTCGATCATCACGCCCAGCTCGGGGCGCTGCGTCAGCTCCAGCTCCACGCACAGTTCATCCAGGCGCTGGCGAATCTGCAGCAATTCATCCACCTCGCTGACCATCGGCAGCAGGATGCGGCAGCGCGCCAGTGGCGAGATTTGCAACAGGGCGCGCAGTTGCTGGTCGAGCAGTTCCGGGCGCACCTGGGCCATGCGAATACCGCGCAGGCCCAGCACCGGGTTGGCCTCGACAGGCAGCGGCAGGTAGTCGAGCTGCTTGTCGCCGCCCACATCGATGGTGCGGATGATCACCGACTTGTCGCCCATGGCATCCAGCACGGCCTGATAAGCCTGGCGTTGTTCCTGCTCATCCGGCGCGGTACGGCGGTCGACGAAGAGGAATTCGGTGCGCAGCAGGCCGACGCCGTCGGCGCCGTTGTCAAACGCCACTTGGGCTTCGGCGCTGGAGGCGACATTCGCCGCGACTTCAACCGTCACGCCATCGGTGGTGCATGCCGGTTGCCGGGCTTGGGCCTGTTGCTGCTGGCGTCGTAATTTCTGTGTTTCGCGAATCTGGTGAACTTCGGCGTGACGTGCATCGCTGGGCGCCAGTTCCAGACGGCCGTTGGCGGCATCGAGCACCACCCGCTGGCCTTGGGGTACGTCGAGCACTTCATTGCCCAGGGCGACGAGGCACGGCAGGCCTTTGCCCCGGGCCAAAATCGCCACATGGGAGGTCGCACCGCCTTCGGCCATGCAGATGCCCGCGGCCTGTTGCGCGCTCAGTTGCAGCAAGTCCGAAGGCGTCAGCTCATGGGCGCTGACAATCGCCCCCGCCGGCAATTCGAAATGCCAGGCTTCACCCAGCAACGCACGCAGCACCCGTTGTTGAAGGTCTCGCAGGTCATTGGCGCGCTCGGCAAACAGCGGCTTGCCCAACGCCAGCAGTACGGCGCATTGGGCCTGGATCGCATCACGCCAGGCATGGGTGGCGGCGCTGCCTTGTTCGATGGCGGCGGTGGCTGCGTCGAGTAATGCCGGGTCTTCCAGCAGGGCGAGGTGGGCGGCGAAGATCTCTTCTTCTTCGACATTCTTGCGTTGGCGCGCCTGGTCCAGCGTGTTGCGGATTTCGCCGCGCACTTGGTCAAGGGCGGCATTCAGGCGTTGCAGTTGTTCGTCGACGCTATGATTGCCGCTGTCCTGCGGCAGCTCGATGCCCGTCAGGCGGAACAATGGCCCACATACCAGACCGGGTGCCGCGCATACGCCTTGCAGCACATTGGCTTCGGTATTCGCCCGGCGTGGCGCGGCAACGACCGGCGCGTGATGCTCCTCGTGGATCGCCACGGACAGCGCGGCGACCAGTGCCTGTAACGCCGCCTCGCCATCCTTGCCACGACAGGTCACCCGTACCTCGTCACCTTCGCCAATACCCAACCCCATCAGGCCGATCAGGCTGTCGCAAGCCGCGGTCTTATCACCGAAGTGCAGCTGCGATTGGCTGCTGAAGCCCTGGGCAGTCTTGCGGATCAGCGCGGCAGGGCGCGCATGCAAGCCGCCACGATGGGTGATGCGTACCGTGGCGCTCACTTCTGCGACCGAGTTATCCACAGCGGTTTGAACCGGCGCGGATGTGCGCAGGGCAATCCGCATCAGTGATTCACCGAGCTTCACGGTCTTGCTCGCGATGGGTTGCAGCTCGAAGCGGTCACTGTTGGTCAGGATGATCAGGCTCACCAGGCTTTTGCACTGGCGCGCAATGCGGTCCAGATCAAACTGCACCAACGGCTGGCCCTCGCTCACCCGTGCGCCATCCTTCACCAGCAAGGCAAAGCCTTCGCCATTGAGCTCCACGGTGTCGATGCCCACGTGCATCAGCACTTCGGCACCGTTGTCGGCGCGGATGGTCAATGCATGACCGGTGCGGGCGACATGGATGATCACGCCGTCACAGGGCGCGTGCAGGCAATCGTTCAACGGGTCGATGGCAATCCCGTCGCCCATGGCGCCGCTGGCGAACACTTCGTCGGGGACGCTGTTCAGGGCCAGCACCGGCCCACTCAAGGGGGCGCTTAAGGTCAATGGATTATTGTTGTTGGGCATGGGCACGGTACTCATCAGGAAAACGCCGCTTTAGTGCGTGCGGGTGACTTTGCTCAGGTGGCGCGGCTGGTCCGGGTTCATGCCCCGTGCCTCAGCCAGGCCGGCGGCCATCACGTAGAAGCTCTGGATTGTCAGGATCGGGTCCAGGCTCGGATGTTCGGCGCGACTAAGGGTCAGGTCGCGTTCGGCGATATCGTCCGGTGCGGCCAGCAGCACGCGGGCGCCGCGTTGGCGCATATCGGCGGCCAGGCTCAACAGGCCGGGCTGCTCGGCGCCGCGTGGGGCGAACACCAGTAGCGGGTAGTTTTCGTCGATCAAGGCCATCGGCCCGTGGCGCACCTCTGCGCTGCTGAAGGCTTCGGCCTGGATCGCCGAAGTTTCCTTGAGCTTGAGCGCAGCTTCCTGGGCGATGGCAAACCCGGCGCCGCGGCCGATTACCATCAATTGCTGGCAGTCGCGCAGGGCCTCGATGGCTTGGGTCCAATCCTGCCGGGCGGCTTCACGCAAACCGTCGGGCAGCGCCTGGCAGGCCTGGAGCAACTCGGTTTCCTGGTTCCAGTGGCCGATCAATTGCGCGCTGGCGCTGAGGGTGGCGATAAAACTCTTGGTCGCGGCCACGCTTTGTTCCGGCCCGGCGCACAGTGGCACGTGGAATTCACAGGCGGCTTCCAGCGGCGAGTCTTCGGCGTTCACCAGCGAGATGCTCAGGGCGCCGCGCTTGCGCAGCAGTCGCAGGCTGTTGACCAGGTCCGGGCTCTGCCCCGACTGGGAGAACCCAAACGCCACCTGGCCGCTGACTTTCATCGGTGCCTGCAACAGGGTCACCACCGACATTGGCAACGACGCCACCGGGATGCCCACATGCTGCATGGCCAGGTAGGCGAAGTAGCTGGCGGCGTGGTCGGAGCTGCCGCGGGCAATGGTCATCGCCACTTGCGGCGGCTGGCGACGCAGGCGACCGGCGATTTCTTCCAACTGCGGGTTCAGGCGTTGCAGTTGTGCCGCGACGGCGTCGCAGGAGGCCAGGGCCTCTTCAAGCATTTTTGAAGTCAATGGTTTCTCCTTCGACCATTACGTCGGTGAGTGTCAGGGAGCGGTCCAGGCGCACGCAGTCGGCATAGCTGCCCGGTTGCAGGCGGCCGCGTTCTTCCAGGCCCAGGTAGTCCGCAGGAAATTGCGACAGGCGCTGTGAGGCTTCACTGATGGGCAGGCCGATTTTCACCAGGTTGCGCAGCGCCTGGTCCATGGTCAGGGTGCTGCCGGCCAGGGTGCCGTCGGCCAGGCGTACGCCACCCAGGCATTTGGTCACTGTGTGGCTGCCCAGCTTGTATTCGCCGTCGGGCATGCCGGCGGCGGCGGTGGAGTCAGTGACGCAGTACAGGCACGGGATCGAACGCAAGGCCACGCGCATGGCGCCGGGGTGTACGTGGAGCAGGTCCGGGATCAGCTCGGCGTATTGGGCGTGGGCCAGCGCGGCGCCGACGATGCCCGGCTCGCGGTGGTGCAGCGGGCTCATGGCGTTGTACAAATGGGTGAAGCTGGTGGCGCCGGCGGCGAGGGCGGCGACGCCTTCTTCATAGCTGCCCAGGGTGTGGCCGATCTGCATGCGCACGCCGCGTTGGCTGAGGGCGCGGATCAGGCCGTCATGGCCGGCAATTTCCGGGGCGATGGTGATCACTCGGATCGGCGCCAGGCGCAGGTAGTCTTCGACTTCGGCCATCAATGCGGTGTGGGCGAAGTTGGGTTGGGCGCCGAGTTTGCCCGGGTTGATGTAGGGGCCTTCCAGGTGCACGCCCAGTACCCGGGCGCTACCTGTCGGGCGTTGCTCGCAGAACCTGCCGAGTTCACCGAGGACGCTGGTGATTTCTTCCACCGGCGCCGTCATGGTGGTGGCCAATAGCGAGGTGGTCCCAAAACGCACGTGGGTGCGGGTAATGGTCTCGAAGGCCTGCGCCCCTTCCATGATGTCGGCACCGCCACCGCCGTGTACATGCAGGTCGATAAAGCCTGGCAGCAGGTAGGGCAGGTCGTTGTCAGCCGGGTCGCAAGGCGTGCCTTCGATGGCAACCACCTTGCCGTGTTCGTGCACCAGGCGGCCGCGCATCCAGCCGCTGGGCGTGAGGATATTGTCTTCTGACATGGGCAGTTCTCTAAATTCGCAATTCGGCGGAGTAGTCATGACGGCGCAGCTCTGCGACAAAGTCGTAGTAGTCGTTGCGGCAGTAGGTGTCGGTGATTTCAATCGGCGTGTTGTCGGCGGTGTAGCCCACGCGGGTCATCAGCAGCATGGCGGTGCCGGGGGCGATGCCGACCAGCTTGGCGAACTCGTCCGAGGCGTTGATCGCCTGGATATGTTGCAGGGCGCGCACGATGGGCTTGCCGATGCCTTCCAGGTATTCGTACAGCGAATTGCCGATGGCTTGCGGGTGTGGCAACACCGAGGCGGGCATGGCGGTCATTTCAATCGCCATCACCGTGTCATCGGCTTTGCGCAGACGCTTGAGGCGCGCCACTTTGTCGGTAGGCGACAGGCACAGGCGGATCAGCTCTTCGTGGGTCGGCGGGGTGATGTCGCGCTCCAGCCACTGGGAGGTGGGCACAAAGCCCTTGAGCCGCAGCATTTCGCTGAACCCCGACAAGCGCGACAAGGGTTGTTCCAGGCGCGGCGTGATAAAGGTGCCGGAGCCCTGGCTGCGGCGGATCAGGCCTTGGGCAAGCAACACTTCCAGCGCTTTACGGGCAGTGACCCGCGAGATGCTCAACTGCTCGCTGAGCGCACGCTCCGAGGGCAGGGCCTGCTCGGATTTCCACTGGCCGGCATGGATCGCCGCTTCAAGGCTGCGAGCCAGTTGCAGGTACAGCGGCGTGGATTGCTTGTCGTCGGGGCGCAGGGCCAGGATGGGATTCATCTGTCAGGTTTCCGATGCGTTATTGGAGTGTTGTCGCCCGGTAATGGCCGGAAATTAATACCACTTAAATACCATGTCAATGCTACCAAAACGGTGCAAGCCCCGGTTTCAGGGCTCTTTAATGGGGCTTGGTATCAAGTGGTATTAGAGAGGTCTTTGTGTCGCGCACAAGTGCACTGTCCCGCGCGGTGAACTGGTATTCACCGGCAGGCGCTGCTGGAGGCAGGAATTATTTTCGAATTAATTTACGAACGGTACGAGATTACGGCCGGATCTCGATCAGGGTGCCGTCCTTGACCAGGTTCCAGACTTCACGCATATCCACATTACGCATGCCGATGCAGCCGTCGGTCCAGTCCAGGGTGTGGAACCACTGTTCCGGGTAGTCTTCGGTGTCGGGCGTGCCGTGGATCATGATCATGCTGCCCGGTTTCACCCCTTCGCGGCGGGCGCGGGCGGCGTCGCTGATGTTCGGGTAGGAGATGTGCATGGCCAGGTTGAAGCGGTCGCTGGTCTTGCGCCAGTCGATCCAGTAGAAACCCTCGGGGGTACGGCGGTCGCCTTCGATCAGCTTGTGGCCCTTGGGGTTCTTGCCCAGGGAAATGCGGTAGGTCTTGAACGGTTTGCCGTCGTTGATCAATTGCAGCTGATGAGCGGACTTGAGCACCAGGACTTTTTCGACCGGTTTGCCGCCCAGGGTGATTTGGGTTGCGGCTGGCGACAGCGTGGCGAACGACAGGCAGATCAGAGCAAGCAACCAGCGCATTGAAACGGTATCCCTTTGGCGACAATCGGCCGGCTTGTTATTGGGCGGGCTTGGACAGCGGTGGCACGGACTCGCTACGTACCGGGTACACCTGTTGGCGACGGTCAGCGAAAAAGCATTCTAAGGTACGTCCGACCGTGCGGAAAGCCAGCTCGGACCAAGGGATATCAGCTTCATCGAACAGCTTCACTTCCAGGCTTTCCGGGCCTGCGGCAAAGTCCAGGTCGATCAGCTCGGCGCGGTAGAAAATATGCACCTGGCTGATGTGCGGCACATCGATCAGGGTATAGATGTTCAGGTTACGCACCCGGGCGCAGGCTTCTTCCAGGGTTTCACGCATGGCCGCCTGTTCCACGGTCTCGCCGTTTTCCATAAAGCCTGCGGGCAGGGTCCAGTAACCCAGGCGTGGCTCGATGGCGCGGCGGCACAGCAACACTTTGTCGCCCCACACCGGTACGGTACCGGCGACGATATTGGGGTTCTGGTAATGAATGGTCGAGCAGTGATCGCATACATAACGCAGGCGTGCGTCGCCTTCGGGAATGCGTTGGGTCACCGGTTTGCCGCACTGGCTGCAGAAATTCATGCTGGGGTTCCTGAACAATGGGCACATCTTGGCTTGGTGCCGGGCGTTCCTGCAAGTTGTCGTTTAGCGACAGCCCTGCGGTTTTGGGGTTGGGCGCGTTCACGCTTTGGTGCATGATGCAAGGTAGCCAACAGACCGAGATGACTCATGCTGGACGAGCTACTTCGCCGGGTAAGCAATCACACCCCTCACCTGCTTGAGACTGACGGGCGTTTCCCCGAGGCCGCGGTGCTGGTACCGATTACCCGCAGTGATGAACCCGAGCTGATCCTGACCCTGCGCGCCAGCGGCCTGTCGACCCATGGTGGCGAAGTGGCCTTTCCTGGCGGGCGGCGTGACCCTGAAGACCCGGACCTGATCTTTACCGCCTTGCGCGAAGCCGAAGAAGAAATCGGCCTGCCGCCGGGGCTGGTTGAGGTCATTGGCCCGTTGAGCCCGCTGATTTCCCTGCATGGCATCCGCGTAACGCCCTATGTGGGCGTGATCCCTGACTACGTCGAATACCTGGCCAACGACGCCGAAATCGCCGCAGTCTTCAGTGTGCCCCTGGAGTTTTTCCGACAGGACCCACGCGAGCATACCCACCGCATCGATTACCAGGGCCGAAGTTGGTATGTGCCCAGCTACCGCTTCGGCGAATACAAGATCTGGGGCCTGACGGCGATCATGATCGTCGAGCTGATCAATCTGCTCTATGACGACGCCAAGATCAGCCTGCACCAGCCGCCCAAGAGTTTTATCAATATCTAAGCCATCGCATGAATGGCAAGCCGTGAGGGAAAACCATGAAATACCGCCTGGGCGACGCCCGTGTCGAGACCCATCCCAACAGTTGGGTCGCACCCAATGCCACGCTGGTGGGCAAGGTCAAGCTGGAGGAGGGCGCCAACGTCTGGTTCAACGCGGTGTTGCGCGGCGATAACGAACTGATCCTGATCGGCAAGAACAGCAACGTGCAGGACGGCAGCGTGATGCACACCGACATGGGCTATCCGCTTACCCTCGGCACTGGCGTGACCATCGGCCATAACGCCATGCTGCACGGCTGCAGCGTCGACGACTACAGCTTGATCGGCATCAACGCCGTGATCCTCAACGGCGCCAAGATCGGCAAACATTGCATCATCGGCGCCAATTCGCTGATCGGCGAAGGTAAGGAAATTCCCGATGGTTCGCTGGTGATGGGCTCGCCGGGCAAGGTGGTACGTGAGCTGACCGAGGCGCAGAAACGCATGCTCGAAGCCAGTGCCGCGCACTATGTGCATAATTCGCAGCGCTATGCCCGAGACTTGGTTGAGCAGGAAGAATGAGTGCGGTTGAACGGCCTGTAGCCTCGCCATGCGTGAGTATCTGCGCGTTGGATGAGGACGATATCTGTACCGGTTGCCAGCGTAGCGTGGACGAGATTACGCGTTGGAGCCGCATGGATAACGCCGAGCGCCGGGTGGTGTTGGGGTTGTGTCATGAGCGGGCGGTGGCGGGTGGGTTGGTGTTTATGGCTTCTGGTAAATCCGGTGCCTGAACCACCGCTATCGCAGGCAAGCCAGCTCCCACCCTTGATGTGTGAATGCGTTCAAATGTGGGAGCTGGCTTGCCTGCGATGAGGCCCTGCCAGACGACATCCTTGTAATTGTGTACCCTGTGCGGCATTACCCACAGGTCCATCCCCATGTTTTTCCTGATCGCCTACATCAGCAGCGTCGTGCTGATCAACTTCGCCTTCTCCACCGCCCCGCACCTGGATGTCATCTGGTCCGCCTGGGGTGGCCTGGTATTTATCCTGCGCGACATGGTGCAAACCCGCTTCGGCCACGGCGCGATCATCGCCATGCTGGCGGCGCTGGTGCTTTCGTATATCACTTCCGACCCGTCCATCGCCCTGGCCAGTGCTACGGCGTTCGCGGTGTCCGAGTGCATCGACTGGCTGGTGTTCAGCATCACCAAACGCCCGCTGCATGATCGCCTGTGGATAAGTTCGGCACTGAGTATTCCCCTCGATACCTTTATTTTCTTCGGCTTGATCGGCGCGCTCACACCGGCGGTGGCGGGCACGGCGTTGGTGTCTAAATTTGCCGGTGTCACCGTGGTCTGGCTGATCATGGCCTGGCGCATCCGCCGCCGCACCATCGCCAACTGAGGCCAATTTTTACAGTTCATGTAAAATGCCGGCCTTTCTCCCCCATGATCCGCTCCCCTGAGGACCTGAGATGACCCGAATCGGAACTCCATTGTCGCCAACCGCGACCCGCGTTTTGCTGTGTGGCTGCGGTGAGCTGGGCAAGGAAGTGGTGATCGAACTGCAACGCCTGGGTGTTGAAGTGATCGCCGTGGATCGCTACGCCAACGCGCCGGCCATGCAGGTGGCGCACCGTAGCCACGTGATCAACATGCTCGACGGTGCGGCGCTGCGTGCAGTCATCGAGGCGGAGAAGCCGCACTTCATCGTGCCGGAAATCGAAGCCATCGCCACCGCCACTCTGGTGGAATTGGAGGCTGAAGGCTTCACGGTTATCCCGACCGCCCGCGCCACGTCGTTGACCATGAACCGTGAGGGCATCCGTCGTCTGGCCGCCGAAGAACTGGACCTGCCGACCTCGCCGTACCACTTTGCCGACACCTTCGAAGACTACAGCAAGGCCGTCCAGGACCTGGGCTTCCCCTGCGTGGTCAAGCCGGTGATGAGTTCGTCGGGCAAGGGCCAGAGCCTGTTGCGCAGCACTGATGACGTGCAGAAAGCCTGGGATTACGCCCAGGAAGGCGGGCGTGCCGGTAAGGGTCGAGTCATTATCGAAGGCTTTATCGATTTCGACTACGAAATTACCCTGCTGACCGTGCGCCACATTGGCGGCACCACCTTCTGCGCGCCGGTTGGCCATCGTCAGGAGAAGGGCGACTATCAGGAGTCCTGGCAGCCACAGGCCATGAGCCCGATCGCCCTGGCCGAATCCGAGCGCGTTGCCAAGGCGGTAACCGAAGCCCTGGGCGGCCGTGGTCTGTTTGGTGTGGAGTTGTTCATCAAGGGCGATCAGGTGTGGTTCAGCGAAGTGTCGCCGCGCCCACATGACACCGGTTTGGTCACACTGATTTCTCAGGACCTGTCGCAGTTCGCGCTGCACGCTCGCGCCATCCTGGGCTTGCCAATTCCGTTGATCCGTCAGTTCGGGCCTTCGGCATCGGCGGTGATCCTGGTGGAAGGGCAGTCGACCCAGACGGCGTTTGCCAACCTCGGCGTTGCATTGAGCGAGCCGGACACGGCGTTGCGCCTGTTTGGCAAGCCGGAAGTGAATGGCCAGCGCCGTATGGGTGTGGCACTGGCGCGGGATGAGTCGATTGAGGCTGCACGGGCTAAAGCTACCCGCGCTTCGAAGGCTGTTGTTGTAGAGCTCTAAAACCGCGTCGCGTCTATCGCAGGCAAGCCAGCTCCCACATTTGATTGGGTTCACATAGTTTGATGTGTGAATGCTTTCTAATGTGGGAGCTGGCTTGCCTGCGATAGCGGTCTATCAGGCGACCTTGTTCAAATCATTATCCCGCGTCTCTTTAAGGCACAGCACCGCAATCAAACTCAACAACGCTGCCGCCGACACATACCCACCGACATAGCTGAGCCCACCCATCGCCACCAGCTTGGTCGCGAAGAACGGTGCTGCAGACGCCCCGACAATCCCACCCAGGTTATACGCCGCCGAAGCACCGGTATAACGCACACGCGTCGGGAACAACTCCGGCAGCAGGGCGCCCATCGGTGCGAAGGTCACACCCATCAGAAACAGCTCCAACGCCAGGAACAGCGCCACGGCCCAGGTCGAGCCGTGGGTCAGCAGTGGCTCCATGGTAAAGCCCGAGAGAATCGCCAGGATCGCCCCAACGATCAGCACCGGCTTACGTCCATAACGATCACTGGCCAGCGCTGCCAGCGGCGTCGCCAAGCCCATGAACAGCACGGCAAAGCACAGTAAGCCGAGGAACGTCTCGCGGCTGTAGCCCAGTGTGGAAACGCCGTAGCTCAGGGAAAACGCCGTGGTGATGTAGAACAGCGCGTAGCACACCACCATCGACGCAGCGCCCAGTAGCACCGGCAGCCAATGCTGGCTGAACAGTTCCACCAGTGGCACCTTCACCGGTGCTTCTTTGGCTACGGAGTTGGCGAACACTGGGGTTTCATGCAGCTTCAGGCGTGCATACAGGCCCACCATCACCAGTGCGGCGCTGAGAATGAACGGAATACGCCAGCCCCAGCTACGGAACTGCTCGTCATTCAGGCTCATGGCCAGGATCAGGAATAAACCGTTGGCCGCCAGAAAGCCAATCGACGGGCCCAGTTGCGGGAACATGCCGAACCAGGCGCGCTTGCCCTTGGGCGCGTTCTCGGTCGCCAGCAATGCCGCGCCGCCCCATTCCCCGCCAAGGCCCAGGCCCTGGCCGAAGCGTAATACGCACAACAGAATCGGTGCCCAGGCGCCGATGCTGTCATAGCCTGGCAGCAAGCCGATCAAGGTGGTGCACACACCCATCAACAGCAGCGAGGCCACCAGAGTGGATTTGCGCCCGATGCGGTCGCCGAAATGGCCGAACAGCGCCGAGCCCAGCGGGCGTGCGATAAAGGCGATGCCAAAGGTCAGGAACGACGCCAGCATCTGCGCCGTACCGGAGCTCTGGGGAAAGAACACCGGGCCGATCACCAGCGCAGCAGCCGTGGCGTAGATATAGAAGTCGTAGAACTCGATGGCGGTGCCGACGATGCTCGCCGTGGCGACGCGGGCGGTCGAATTGGTCGGCGCGGCGGTCGCAGCCTCTTGGTAGGTGGTGCTCATGGCAGTATCCCTGACGGTCATTGCGCGTTTGGACGCGGATTATTATTGGTCGAACACCCATGGATCAGGGTTGTGCGCGGGGCGGCTCGGGATGGGAGCAAACACCGGTCGGACATGATAAAGCGGTGCCTGGACACGCTGAGTGCGGGTAGCACGCGGTCGGGCGGGGCTTGGGTAAGCCGCAGGGATTATAGGAAGGGGGCTAAGGATCCAACAAGGGGCTGGTGAGGATCTATGGCCTGGAACTGGATCAATGTGGGAGCTGGTTGAGCCTGCTGAGGTCAGGCGGCCACCGGCACATGGCTGGTATGCCAGATCAACACCTTGCTCACCCGGTTGTCCTCGGTTTCGAGGATTTCCAGGCGATAGCGGCCGATCTTCAGGCACACCGCGCAATCGGGGATGGTTTCCAGCGCTTCGGTCACCAGGCCGTTGAGGGTCTTGGGGCCGTCGCTGGGCAGGTGCCAGCCCAGGCTTTTGTTCAGTTCGCGGATCGAAGCGGCGCCGTCAATGATGTAGCGGCCATCGGGCTGGGCCTCGATGTGGGGGTTATCCACAGCCTGATCGCTTTCGAATTCGCCGACGATTTCTTCCAGGATATCTTCCAGGGTAACGATGCCCAGCACTTCGCCGTATTCGTCCACTACCATGCCCAGGCGCCGCTGTTGCTTGTGGAAGTTAAGCAGCTGCAGCTGTAGAGGCGTGCTTTCCGGGACGAAGTAGGGTTCGTGACAGGCAGCGAGCAGCGCCTCTTTTGTCAGGCTTGCGTCGGGGAGCAGATGCTGGACCTGGCGCGTGTTGAGCACCGCTTCGACCTGGTTGATATCACTGTGGAACACCGGCAGGCGCGTGCGTTGGGAACTGCGCAGCTGCTCGATGATCTCGTCGATCGAGTCATCCAGGTTGATGCCATCCACTTCACTGCGGGGCACCAGGATGTCGTTGACGGTGATGTTATCCAGCGCGTGGATGCCGGGCATACCGGGCGCACGGTCTTCGTCGGCCTCGGGCGGGGCTTGGTCGTCATGGTCCGGCAGCGGCTCATCACTGTTTTTCACCACGCCGGATTTGCGCGCGAACGGGCGCAGCAGCAACAGGCTGATGCCGTTGAGCAGCCAGGCCAGCGGGTAGAGGATTTTCAGCGGCACGCCCAGCAGGGCGTTACCGAAACCCAACACCGCTTGCGGATGGCGGGTGGCCAGGATGCGAGGCAGGTAGTCGGCGAGAATCAGCAGCAGTGCACAAGAGATCAGCCAACCCAGCCATGGGCCGTTCTGCGCCCAGGCATAGATTGCCAGCAGCGTGCAAAGGATCACCACGGCGGCGCGGCACAGGCTGTTGCACAGGATCAGGCTATGGCGCGGAAAGCTCAGGCGTGCGGCAGCCTTGTCGCCCTGACGGGTACCGGGGCGCAGGGCCAACAGATGCTGTTGTGCTGCTTCGATGGCGGTAAACAGCGCCGCCCATAAAATCAGCAAGGCAATGACGGCGAGCATCGGCTCCAAAGGCAAGTTATCCATGATCGCTGCCCGTCAGATATGCAGGATGTATTCGCGAACCAGCTTGCTGCCGAAATAGGCCAGCATCAGCAGGCAGAACCCGGCCAGGGTCCAGCGGATTGCCTTGTGCCCACGCCAGCCGAGGCGGTTGCGGCCCCACAGCAGCACGCTGAACACCACCCAGGCCAGGCACGCCAGCAGGGTCTTGTGCACCAGGTGCTGGGCGAACAGGTTCTCGACGAACAGCCAGCCGGAAATCAGCGACAGCGACAGCAGGGTCCAACCGGCCCACAGGAATCCGAACAGCAGGCTTTCCATGGTTTGCAATGGCGGGAAGTTCTTGATCAGCCCTGAGGGGTGCTTGTGCTTGAGCTGGTGATCCTGCAGCAGCAGGAGCAGGGCCTGGAACACCGCGATGGTGAACATGCCGTAGGCGAGGATCGACAACAGGATATGGGCAAGGATGCCGGGCTCCTCATCGATCACCTGTACGGTGCCGGTAGGGGTGAATTGCGCCAGCAATACCGTCAGCATTCCCAGGGGGAATAGCAGCACCAGCAGGTTCTCGACCGGAATGCGGTAGCAGGCCAGCAGCGTCAGTGCGATGACGGCCGCGGCGATCAGGCTGGCGGCGCTGAAAAAGTCCAGGCCCAGGCCCACCGGCGTCATCAGGTGAGTGAACAGGCTGGCGGCATGGGCCAGCAGGGCCAGCACGCCAAGGCCGACGAGCAGACGTTTGTCCGCTTTGGCGCCTTGGGCCAGACGAGTGCCCTGATAGAGAGTCGCAGCGGCATACAGAATGGCGGCGGCGAGGCTGGGTAGCAAACTGGGTGACAAGGGGAGCATAAATCCTGGTAGGCAAGCCCGAAAGGCGTTGAGTTTGGCACACACCTGCGCTGCAAGAAAGACTCCCGGGCCAGACAGCGGGTGTGCATGGACGCAGTCTTCGCTATAATCCGCGACCTGCCCACGCCGCAGGCTCGGCGAGCGCTGTTTTTAATAGCGATTGACCACAGCCTGGGCCGCCATTACCTCGGTCTACCTGCATTTCGATGAGTAGGGCCTGAAAGGATCGCGCATGTTTGAAAACTTGACTGACCGTCTCTCGCAGACGCTGCGCCACGTTACCGGCAAGGCCAAGCTGACCGAGGACAATATTAAAGACACCCTGCGTGAAGTGCGCATGGCGTTGCTGGAAGCCGACGTGGCCTTGCCGGTGGTGAAGGATTTCGTCAACTCGGTCAAAGAGCGCGCGGTCGGCACCGAAGTGTCCCGCAGCCTGACCCCGGGCCAGGCCTTCGTGAAGGTCGTCCAGGCCGAACTCGAAAGCCTGATGGGCGCGGCCAACGAAGACTTGAACCTCAGCGCTGTGCCGCCAGCCGTCGTATTGATGGCCGGCCTGCAAGGCGCGGGTAAGACCACCACCGCCGGCAAGCTGGCGCGCTTCCTTAAAGAGCGCAAGAAGAAATCCGTGATGGTGGTGTCGGCCGACGTGTACCGTCCGGCGGCCATCAAGCAGTTGGAAATGCTCGCGGGCGAAGTGGGTGTGACCTTCTTCCCGTCCGACCTGAGCCAGAAGCCGGTCGACATTGCCAACGCGGCTATTAAAGAAGCCAAGCTCAAGTTCATCGACGTGGTCATCGTCGATACCGCCGGTCGCCTGCACATCGACGAAGAGATGATGGGCGAGATCAAGGCGCTGCATGCCGCGATCAACCCGGTCGAAACCTTGTTCGTGGTCGATGCCATGACCGGTCAGGATGCGGCCAACACCGCCAAGGCCTTTGGTGACGCACTGCCGCTGACCGGCGTGATCCTCACCAAGGTCGACGGTGACGCCCGGGGCGGTGCCGCGCTGTCGGTACGTGCCATTACTGGCAAGCCGATCAAGTTCATCGGTATGGGCGAGAAGAGCGACGCGCTCGAACCGTTCCACCCCGAGCGTATTGCCTCGCGTATCCTCGGCATGGGTGACGTGCTCAGCCTGATCGAACAGGCCGAAGCCACGCTCGACAAGGACAAGGCCGACAAGCTGGCCAAGAAGCTGAAGAAGGGCAAGGGCTTCGACCTCGAAGACTTCCGTGACCAGTTGCAACAGATGAAGAACATGGGCGGCCTCGGCGGCCTGATGGACAAGCTGCCCAACATCGGTGGTGTGAACCTGGCGCAAATGGGCAATGCCCAGGGCGCGGCAGAGAAGCAGTTCAAGCAGATGGAAGCCATCATCAACTCCATGACCCCGGCCGAGCGCCGCGACCCTGAGCTGATCAGCGGTTCGCGCAAACGCCGGATCGCCATGGGTTCCGGTACCCAGGTGCAGGACATCGGTCGCTTGATCAAGCAGCACAAGCAGATGCAGAAGATGATGAAGAAATTCTCCGCCAAAGGTGGGATGGCCAAGATGATGCGCGGCATGGGCGGTATGTTGCCCGGCGGCGGCATGCCGAAAATGTAAAGTATTCGAGTGGGAGCCCAGCTCCTGCTCCGACCCACAGGGATGTGGGATCTCCAGCAAACCCGCCGTTGGCGGGGGCTGACTCGCCGTTTTAACCGACGGCTCTATAGCAGATCTGAATGGCACGCTGATAGGCGCCAGAAAAAGACATTTGCAAAAGTCCGGATATTCCTTAGAATATGCGGCCTTTCGGGCACCTATGCCCGCTGTGCATTTAGATTTGCAGCACCGACTACAGGAACGATGTTCACATGCTAACAATCCGTCTTGCCCTTGGCGGCTCCAAAAAGCGCCCGTTTTACCACTTGACCGTAACCGACAGCCGCAACCCGCGTGACGGTTCGCACAAGGAACAGGTTGGTTTCTTCAACCCTGTTGCTCGTGGTCAAGAAGTTCGTCTGTCCGTGAACCAAGAGCGCGTAGCCTACTGGCTGAGCGTTGGCGCACAGCCATCCGAGCGCGTTGCAAAACTGTTGAAGGACTCGGCTAAGGCCGCAGCCTGAGCAATATGAACGCGACGCCAGCTGTTGCTGATGATTTGATCGTTATCGGCAAGATTTACTCTGTTCATGGCGTTCGCGGCGAAGTGAAGGTGTATTCCTTTACTGATCCGACTGAAAACCTGTTGCAGTACAAAACCTGGACGCTCAAGCGCGAAGGGAGTGTGAAACAGGTCGAGCTGGTCAGTGGACGCGGGAGCGACAAGTTCCTGGTCGCAAAGCTCAAGGGTCTTGATGATCGTGAAGAAGCTCGTCTTCTGGCCGGTTACGAGATCTGCGTGCCGCGCAACCTGTTCCCTGAATTGGCCGACGGCGAGTACTACTGGTACCAGCTGGAAGGTCTGAAGGTTATTGATCAACTCGGGCAATTGCTGGGGAAAATCGATCATCTTCTGGAAACCGGCGCCAATGATGTAATGGTGGTCAAGCCTTGCGCTGGCAGCCTGGATGATCGCGAACGCCTGTTGCCCTATACCGAGCAATGCGTGTTGGCCGTCGACCTGGCAGCGGGCGAGATGAAGGTGGAATGGGACGCGGACTTCTAAGCGTGGCTAATTTGCGCATTGAAGTGATCAGTTTGTTTCCCGAGATGTTTTCCGCCATCAGCGAGTACGGCATCACCAGTCGGGCGGTGAAACAGGGGCTGTTGCAGCTCACCTGTTGGAACCCGCGAGACTACACGACGGATCGACATCACACTGTGGACGATCGCCCATTTGGCGGTGGCCCGGGCATGGTGATGAAGATCAAGCCCCTGGAAGATGCATTGGTTCAGGCCAAGGCAGCCGCCGGGGAGAAGGCGAAGGTAATTTACCTGTCCCCTCAAGGCCGTCAGCTGAAACAGGCGGCGGTACGCGAACTGGCGAATGAGGAAAGTTTGATCCTGATTGCCGGTCGCTATGAAGGCATTGACGAGCGTTTTATTGAAGCTCATGTCGATGAAGAGTGGTCGATTGGGGACTATGTATTGTCTGGTGGCGAGCTGCCGGCAATGGTCCTGATAGATGCGGTTACACGACTGCTGCCTGGAGCTTTAGGGCATGTGGACTCTGCGGAGGAGGATTCCTTCACGGATGGTTTGCTGGATTGCCCGCACTACACCCGACCGGAGGTGTATGCGGATCAGCGTGTTCCCGACGTATTGCTAAGTGGCAATCACGCACACATCCGGCGTTGGCGTTTACAGCAGTCCCTTGGTCGGACCTATGAACGACGCGCCGATCTTCTGGAAAGCCGCTCGCTTTCTGGAGAAGAGAAGAAGCTGCTCGAGGAATACATCCTCGCGCGGGACGATAGTTAACAACGTATCGATGGTAGGTCCATTGACTTACCTTAGGAGCACAGCATGACTAACAAAATCATCCTTGCACTCGAAGCAGAGCAGATGACCAAAGAGATCCCTACCTTTGCCCCGGGCGACACCATTGTCGTTCAGGTGAAAGTGAAGGAAGGCGACCGTTCGCGTCTGCAAGCGTTCGAAGGCGTGGTAATCGCCAAGCGTAACCGTGGTGTGAACAGTGCTTTCACTGTTCGTAAAATCTCCAACGGTGTTGGCGTAGAGCGTACTTTCCAGACCTACAGCCCGCAAATCGACAGCATGGCCGTCAAGCGTCGCGGTGACGTACGTAAAGCCAAGCTGTACTACCTGCGTGACCTGTCCGGTAAAGCAGCTCGCATCAAGGAAAAACTGGCTTAAGTCCAGCTTCCCGATGCAGAAAAAAGCAGCCTACGGGCTGCTTTTTTGTGTCTGAAATTTGTCCATTTGCCGGTATTGACCATGACCACCCGTCTCGAAGAAATCCAGCGCCGCACCGACCTGTCCGTCACCCGCGTGACCAAGGCCGTGTTCCCGCCGACCACCAACCACCACAACACCCTGTTCGGCGGCACCGCCCTGGCATGGATGGACGAAGTGTCGTTCATCGCCGCCACGCGTTTCTGTCGCTTGCCTTTGGTGACGGTCTCCACCGACCGTATCGACTTCAATCACGCAATCCCGGCCGGCTCCATCGTTGAGCTGATCGGCCGGGTGATCAAAGTCGGCAACACCAGCCTCAAGGTTGAAGTGGAAGTGTTTGTCGAGAGCATGAGCGCTGATGGCCGTGAAAAGGCGATCCAGGGCGTGTTCAGCTTTGTCGCGATTGACGCGGACAAACGCCCTGTACCGGTATTGCCTGGGTTTGCCGACTGATTACGTGGCGCTGCCGTTCTCCGGTTGAATCACCGCCAGCAGGGTCCAGCCGGCCACGGGCTTCAAGCTGCTCTCGGGCGTAACCACATGCACCCAGCCGCTGGTGTCCCGGGCAAACAGCAAGGTGGCGCGCTCCCTGTGCAACGCCTGGTACTGCTCCCAGCCAAAGCCGTCGGTGAGGTTGGTGCTATACAGTTCGGCGCCCTGGCCCAACAGGCTGGCCAGTTTGGTATAGCTCAGGGGTTGGCTGCCCAGCAGGTGGCCGCGGTGTTCGTGGCTGGCCTTGTGTTTGTCGGTGCGACGGCTTTCCTGGCTGCTGGCCAGGGCGAACAGGTGATGGCCGAAATCATGGCGAAAACGCATGGTCGCCAAGGCGTTCAGCTCGCCGGACGGGGAGAGCGCGAGCAAATGCCCCAGGCCGACCAGATCCAGATGGGACTCGGCATGTTGGGAGGCGGGGTTGCCGAAGTAGGTCGGCAGGCCCTCCATGCGACTGGCGCGGATATTTTCCCAGCTGGAATCCGTCAGCAACACCCGGCTGCCCAATTGCTGCAATGCCTTGCCGAGCGCCCGCGCCGGGCCGTTCGCGCCGACGATCAGGAAACCGCTGGGCGCAGGCTCGGCGACTTTCAGCAGGCGCGCCAAGGGGCGCGCCGTGGCACTTTGCAGCACCACGGTGCCGATGATCACCGCGAAGGTCAGCGGCACCAGCAATAACGCGCCTTCATGCCCTGCCTCGTCCAGGCGAATCGCAAAGATCGCCGATACCGCCGCCGCCACAATGCCCCGTGGCGCGATCCAGGCCAGCAGCGCGCGCTCGCGCCAGTTGAGTCCGGAGCCAAAGGTTGAGAGCGCTACGTTCAGTGGGCGTGCAATAAACTGGATGATCACCAGCAGAATCAGCACGAATGGCCCCAGGGCGATCAAGGCATTCAGGTCCAGGCGCGCCGCCAGCAGGATGAACAGCCCGGAAATCAGCAGCACACTGAGGTTTTCCTTGAAGTGCAGGATATGCCTGACATCCACGCCCTTCATATTGGCCATCCACATCCCCATCAGCGTGACCGCCAGCAGGCCGGACTCATGCATCACCTGGTTGGCAGCAATGAAGATGCCCAGCACACCGGCCAGCGTCGCGAGGTTATGCAGGTATTCCGGCAACCACTGCCGGCGCATGATCTGCCCCAGTACCCAGCCGCCGGCGATCCCGAACAAACTGCCGCAGAGGATGACGCCGCCAAAGGTCAGCAGGCTGTGGCTCAAGCCGTCGCCGGAAGCCCGGGCAATGATGAAGCTGTAGACCACCACCGCCAGCAACGCGCCAATCGGGTCGATGACGATGCCTTCCCAGCGCAGGATATTGGCGATGGAGGCTTTGGGGCGTACCACGCGCAGCATCGGCACGATCACGGTCGGGCCCGTTACCAGGGTCAGCGTGCCGAACAGCAGCGCGAGCATCCAGTCAAAACCCAGCAGCCAGTGAGTGGCCAGGGTGATCACTGCCCAGGTCGACAGGGCGCCAACCGTGACGAGGCGATGCACCACGCTGCCGATTTCCTTCCACTCCGAAAGGTGCAGGGTCAGGCTGCCTTCGAACAGGATCAGCGCTACGGCCAGGGACACCAACGGCATCAGCAGGGGGCCGAACATCTCCTGAGGGTCGAGCCAGCCCAGTACCGGCCCCGCCAAAATACCCGTCAATAACAGAAACAGGATCGCCGGCAGCTTGAGCCGCCAGGCCAGCCATTGGCAGCCCAGCGCCGCCACTCCAATACCGCCAAAGGCCAGCAAAATCTGTTGTTCATTCATTGAAGCTTCCTGTTCCTTGAAGTAGCGGGCTATGAAAGACTAGCGGCCCTTGCCACAGTTCACTAAATAATTCGCACAGCTCCCATGCTGCGCCGCTTTGAGTACCCATGCCCGCCATCGACCACCCTTTGATCGACCGTTTCCTCGACGCCCTCTGGCTGGAAAAAGGCCTCTCGGACAACACGCGCCAGGCCTACCGCAGTGATCTGGCCCTGTTCAACGGCTGGTTGCAGGAGAAAAACCTTGAGCTGATCAACGCCGGGCGCGAGCTGATCCTCGATCACCTGGCCTGGCGCCTGGAGCAGAACTACAAGCCGCGCTCCACCGCACGGTTTCTCTCCGGCGTGCGTGGCTTTTATCGCTACCTGCTGCGGGAAAAGCTCATCACGGCCGATCCCACTCTGCAAGTCGATATGCCGCAATTAGGCAGGCCTCTTCCCAAGTCTTTGTCGGAAGCTGACGTGGAGGCTTTGCTGGCTGCGCCGGATCTCAGCGAAGCCATCGGCCAACGTGATCGCGCCATGCTGGAAGTGCTCTACGCCTGCGGCCTGCGCGTGACCGAACTGATCAGCCTGACCCTGGAGCAGGTCAACCTGCGCCAGGGCGTATTGCGCGTGATGGGCAAGGGCAGCAAGGAGCGGCTGGTGCCCATGGGCGAGGAGGCGATTGTGTGGGTCGAGCGCTACATGCGCGATGCGCGCCACGAATTGCTCGGTGGGCGCCCCAGTGATGTGCTGTTCCCCAGCCTGCGCGGCGAGCAGATGACCCGCCAGACCTTCTGGCACCGCATCAAGCACCAGGCCAAAGTGGCTGGAATCGGCAAGGCCCTGTCGCCCCACACCCTGCGCCATGCGTTCGCCACCCATTTGCTCAACCATGGCGCCGATTTGCGCGTGGTACAGATGCTGCTCGGGCACAGCGACTTATCCACAACCCAGATCTACACCCATGTGGCACGCGCCCGTTTGCAGGATATGCACGCCAAGCATCACCCGCGCGGATAAAACCGTCAGAAATGGCCCATTTTACCTGTCGCGGTCTGCCCTCCCGCCCAACTGTGGTAGGCTTTGCCGGTTCGCAAAGGGGACGGCACCCGTTGTGTTCCAGATCAGTATTCTGCTCCCGTCCCTGCCTCTGCCTTCAGGAGTTCCCATGCGCTTGACCCAGATTATTGCCGCCGCAGCCATTGCGTTGGTTTCCACCTTTGCTGTCGCCGATGATGCGGCCGAGCAGACCATTCGCAAGAGCCTGGCCAACCTGGCGCTCGACACCCCGATCGAAAGCATCAGCGCCAGCCCGATGGCCGGCCTGTATGAAGTCAAGCTCAAAGGCAGCCGCGTGCTGTACGCCAGTGCCGATGGCCAGTACATCGTGCAGGGCTACCTGTTCCAGCTCAAGGACGGCAAGCCGGTCAACCTGACCGAGAAGGCCGAGCGCCTGGGCGTGTCCAAGCTGATCAACGGCATCCCGGTGGCTGAAACCGTGGTGTACCCGGCCATCGGCGAGACTAAGACCCACATCACCGTGTTCACCGACACCACCTGCCCGTACTGCCACAAGCTGCACGCCGAGATACCGGCACTGAACAAGCTGGGTGTGGAAGTGCGCTACGTCGCGTTCCCGCGCCAGGGCCTGGGTTCGCCGGGTGACGAGCAGTTGCAGGCCGTATGGTGCTCGGCCGACAAGAAGGCCGCCATGGACAAGATGGTCGACGGCAAGGAAATCAAATCGGCCAAATGCGCCAACCCGGTTTCCAAGCAGTTCGCCCTGGGCCAGTCTATTGGTGTGAACGGTACACCGGCCATCGTTTTGGCCGACGGCCAGGTGATTCCGGGCTACCAGCCGGCGCCGCAAGTTGCCAAACTGGCACTGGGTGCCAAGTAAGCATTAATCGTCGAGCTTTGACGATCATGACCCGCCGAACTGTCGACGGGTCATTAATTGAGAGCCGCAGTTGTGCGGCTGTTTTCACGGCCGACCTAGCGTCGGCCGTTTCATGGGGAGTTCTTCAGTGAAACCGGTCAAAGTAGGCATCTGTGGGTTAGGGACCGTCGGTGGCGGTACCTTCAACGTACTTCAGCGTAACGCTGAAGAAATTTCCCGCCGCGCAGGTCGCGGGATTGAAGTGGCGCAAATTGCCACGCGTTCGCCAAAGCCTCAGTTCGAAACGACCGGTATTGCGATTACCAACGATGTGTTCGCCGTGGCCACCAACCCTGAGATCGATATCGTCATCGAGCTGGTAGGCGGCTACACCGTGGCCCGCGAGCTGGTGCTCAAGGCCATCGAGCACGGCAAGCACGTGGTCACCGCCAACAAGGCGCTGATCGCCGTGCACGGCAACGAGATCTTCGCCAAGGCCCGCGAGAAGGGCGTGATCGTGGCGTTCGAAGCCGCGGTGGCCGGCGGTATCCCGGTGATCAAGGCGATCCGTGAGGGCCTGTCTGCCAACCGCATCAACTGGGTGGCCGGCATCATCAACGGCACCGGTAACTTCATCCTCACCGAAATGCGCGAGAAGGGCCGTACCTTCGAAGACGTACTGGCCGAAGCCCAGGCCCTGGGCTACGCCGAAGCCGACCCGACCTTTGACGTGGAAGGCATCGACGCAGCACACAAGTTGACCATCCTGGCGTCCATCGCCTTTGGTATCCCGCTGCAGTTCGACAAAGCCTACACCGAAGGCATCACCAAGCTGACCACCGCCGACGTGAATTACGCCGAAGCCCTGGGCTACCGCATCAAGCACCTGGGCGTGGCGCGCAGCACCCCGGCCGGTATCGAGTTGCGTGTGCACCCGACGCTGATCCCCGCCGACCGCCTGATTGCCAACGTCAACGGCGTGATGAACGCGGTGATGGTCAATGGTGACGCCGCCGGCTCCACCCTGTTCTACGGCGCCGGTGCCGGCATGGAGCCGACTGCTTCGTCGGTGATCGCCGACCTGGTGGACGTGGTTCGCGCCATGACCAGCGACCCGGAAAACCGCGTGCCGCACCTGGCCTTCCAGCCGGACTCGCTGTCGGCCCACCCGATCCTGCCGATCGAAGCCTGCGAAAGCGCCTACTACCTGCGCATCCAGGCCCAGGACCATCCGGGCGTGCTGGCCCAGGTCGCCAGCATTCTGTCGGAGCGCGGTATCAACATCGAATCGATCATGCAGAAGGAAGTCGAGGAGCAAAACGGCCAGGTGCCGATGATCCTGCTGACCCATCGCGTGCTCGAGCAGCATATCAACGATGCCATCCACGCCCTCGAAGCCCTGCAAGGTGTGGTCGGCCCGGTGGTGCGCATTCGCGTCGAGCACTTGAACTAACCGATTTGTTCCAGGGGCCCCGCAGCTTCGGCGGCCCCTGTTCGAGAATGTTTTAGAGGAGCCAGTCATGCGTTACATCAGCACCCGCGGCCAGGCACCGGCCCTGAATTTCGAAGACGTCCTGCTGGCAGGCCTTGCCACCGACGGCGGCCTGTACGTGCCGGAAAACCTGCCACGCTTCACCCAGGAAGAAATCGCTTCCTGGGCCGGCCTGCCGTACCACGAGCTGGCGTTCCGGGTAATGCGCCCGTTCGTCACCGGCAGCATTCCGGATGCGGACTTCAAGAAGATCCTGGAAGAGACGTACGGCGTGTTTGCCCACAGCGCCATCGCGCCTCTGCGCCAGCTGAACGGCAACGAGTGGGTGCTGGAGCTGTTCCATGGCCCGACCCTGGCGTTCAAGGACTTCGCCCTGCAACTGCTGGGGCGCCTGCTGGACTACGTGCTGGAAAAACGCGGCGAGCGCGTGGTGATCATCGGCGCCACCTCCGGTGATACCGGTTCGGCTGCCATCGAAGGGTGCAAGCACTGCGAAAACGTCGACATCTTCATCCTGCACCCGCACAAGCGCGTGTCGGAGGTGCAACGTCGCCAGATGACCACCATCTTCGGTGAGAACATCCACAACATCGCCATCGAAGGCAACTTCGATGACTGCCAGGAAATGGTCAAGAACAGCTTCGCTGACCAGAGCTTCCTCAAGGGCACACGCCTGGTGGCGGTGAACTCGATCAACTGGGCGCGGATCATGGCCCAGATCGTCTACTACTTCCACGCCTCCCTGCAACTGGGCGGCCCGGCGCGTTCGGTGTCGTTCTCGGTGCCGACCGGAAACTTCGGCGACATCTTCGCCGGTTACCTGGCACGCAACATGGGCCTGCCGATCAATCAGTTGATCGTTGCTACCAACCGCAATGACATCCTGCACCGCTTCATGAGCGGCAACCAGTACGTCAAGGAAACCCTGCACGCCACACTGTCGCCATCCATGGACATCATGGTCTCGTCTAACTTCGAACGCTTGCTGTTCGACATGCACGGTCGCAATGGCGCGGCGCTGGCCGAGCTGATGAGCAGCTTCAAGCAGGGTGGCGGTTTCAGCGTCGAACAAGAACGCTGGACCGAAACCCGCAAGTTGTTCGACTCCCTGGCCGTGGATGATGCGCAGACGTGCGAAACCATTGCCGAGGTCTATGCCCAGAGCGGCGAAGTGCTCGACCCCCACACAGCTATCGGCGTGAAAGCTGCGCGCGAATGCCGCCGCAGCCTGGATATTCCGATGGTGATCCTGGGTACCGCGCACCCGGTCAAATTCCCCGAAGCGGTGGAGAAGGCCGGTGTTGGCAAGGCGCTGGAATTGCCGGAGCACCTGGCCGACCTGTTCGCGCGTGAAGAGCGCTGCACCGTGTTGGCTAACGACCTGAAGGCGGTGCAGGCGTTTGTCAACCAGCATGGCAATCGTGGCAAGCCGCTCTGATGCCCGCAGTTGATCAGATTACATCCGGCAGTTAGCTTTTTTGCAGTCGGCCAAGCCCGTCCTCGTGACGGGCTTTTTTATTTTGGCGAGCCATACTTGTTCCTTCGCCCAATCAAGGAAGCCAAATCGGTGCAGGTTTTGATTCAATGGACAGTGCGGCTGATGTGCATGCTGTGGCTCACCCAACTACCGGTAAGCCTGGCGGCCGTCAGCCTGCCCTTCAAGCTGGTGCCGGCGTTTATCCCGCTTGAGCCTTTGCCCCTGGCGCCCGCAGAGCAGAAGTGGCTGGCGACGCATCGGACGTTGAAGGTGGGCATTTCCATTGATGACTATCAGCCGATCGATATCACCCGCGACCGCAACCGCTACCAGGGTATCAGTGCCGATTACCTGAGCCTGGTCGGCGCGCGCTTGCAGGTGCCGATGCAGGTGCTGGGCTTTGCCGAGCGGGCCCAGGCGGTCGAGGCGCTGCGCAGTGGAGCCATCGATATCCTGACCAGCGCCAACGGCTATGAGCGCGATGTGCCCGGCTTGCAGTTCACCCAGGACTACATGCCCGATCGGTCAGTGGTGGTGCTGCGTCGCGATGAGCTTCAAGAGGACGACCTGGCGGGCAAGAAAGTCGTATTGCTCGATGGCTACGCCAATGTGCACAACGTGCAGGCGGCCTACCCCGATAGCCACATCATGCTCGCGCCCAACCTCTACAGCGGCCTGGAAGCGCTCAAGCAAGGTGATGCCGATGCGTTTATCGGCAATGAAGTGATTGTGCGGGCCTACAAATCGCTGCGGCCTTACCTGGGGTTGCAGATCAAGGAACAAAGCCGGCTGGCGCCCATCGGCTTTGCTTTCGCCACCCGTCAGGCCGACCCATTGCTGGGGGCGATGATGAACCGCGCCTTGGCGAGCATTGACGAGTCGGTGCAGCGGGAGATCCTGGGCCGCTGGACCACAGGGCTCGGTGTCGGCTTCAGGGGTGAGCGCGTTGAATTGTCGGCCTCGGAGCGCACCTGGCTGTTGCAGCATCCCCATGTCGTGGTGGTGGCGCAGCAGATGTCACCTTACATATTCAAGGACAAGGACGGTCACTGGGTGGGTTTGAATGTCGACCTGCTGCACCGCATATCGCGCATGACCGGTTTGCAGTTTGTCTTCGAAGAGGTGCACTCCACCGCGCAAACCCTGGAATGGCTGGAAACGGGCAGGGCGCAGATGAACACCACCCTGGCGTCGAATCAGGAGCGCAGGGCGCTGCTTGACTTCAGTCACGGCTTTGGCGGCTCCGGCTGGGTGTTCGTCGAACGCGCCGATGCCACGCCGCTGACTGGGTTGAAGCAGTTGGAAGGCAAGGTCCTGGCGCTGCCGGCGCGCCATGTGCTGGAGAGTTACATCCGCCAGATGCACCCGCAGATCAAGCTGCGCCTGGTGGACAATTACGCCCAGGCCCGCGAACTGGTGCAACGGGGCGAGGCCGCTGCCACGTTGCAGACCGAGGTGGAGGTCCAGAGTTACTCCCAGGAAGGCTTGCGTATTGGCCGCAGTGTCGACGGCAAGTGGTCATCCAATTGCTTGTCGGTACGCAAGGACCAGCCTGAGCTGCTGAGTATCCTGAACAAGGCCCTGGAAGCCTTGCCGGTGGCCGAGTTGAGCGCACTGCGCCTGCGCTGGATCGGCGCTGTGGCGATCCCCCTACCGGCCTGGCAACGGGTGCCGCCCTGGGCGTATTGGATGGTGGCCACGGCGCTGCTGTTTGTGCTGGTATCGCTGGTGTGGAACAGCCGGCTCAAGCGTCAGATTCGCCAGCGGCTGGAGGCCGAGCAGCGGCTCAATGACCAATTGGCGTTCAAACGTGCGTTACTCGACGGCATGCCCAACCCGCTGTTTGTGCGCGACCTGGCCGGGCGGCTGGTGACCTGCAACAAAAGCTATGAACAGCAACTGGCGACCCGGCTTGAGCTGATTCAGGGGCTGACGCTGATGGAGAGTGGGGTAATGCCCGAGGCCACGGCGGCGCGCCTGCACGCCGGCCATATGGAACAACTGGCCACGCAACAGTCGTTGTTTGTCGATCGCGAGCTGGAGTTCAACGGCGGCAGCTTTCATGTTTACCAGTGGACGGTTCCGTTCTTCGATGCTCAGGGCCGCTTGCAGGGGCTGCTGGGCGGCTGGATCGATATCAACGAACGCAAAGACCTGGAGCACCAACTGATGGATGCCCGCCAGGCTGCCGACGAAGCGAACTACGCCAAAAGTGCATTTCTTTCTGCGCTAAGTCATGAAATTCGCACACCCATGACCGCCATCATCGGTTTGCTCGAGCTGGAGCAGGAACGCTGCCTGGCAAGCGGCCAGCCCGTCTCTGAAGCATTACAGGTGGCCCATCGTTCAGCGCGTGAGCTGATCGCGCTGATGGGCGACAGCCTGGACCTGGCCAAGATCGAGGCCGGTCACCTGCAACTGGTTCCGCAAACCACCGAGTTGAAGGGTTTTTTCGAAGGCATCCAGCGTCTGTTCGAAGCCACGGCGCAAAAAAAGGGCCTGCATTTGACCCTGGCGTTTGATCCTGCGGCCAAGGGCTATTACTGGTTCGATCCGCTGCGTTTACGCCAAGTGATGCACAACCTGCTGGGTAATGCGCTGAAGTTTACCGAGCAGGGTGGGGTGCGGCTCAGCGTCACCTGCCAGCGGGATGAGTCTGATACCGAATACCTGCACCTGTGCGTCGAAGACAGCGGCCCGGGGATCAGCGCCGAACAGCAGCCAAGGTTGTTCAAGCCGTTTACCCAAGTGAGCGCATTGACCGCGGCGGAACATGGCGGCACCGGGCTGGGCCTGAGTATCTGCAAGCAATTGGTGGAGTTGATGGGCGGTCGCATTCACTTGGCAAGCGTGGTGGGTGAGGGCACCGAGGTGTGCATCGACCTGCGCCTTGATCGGGTCAGCACCGACGATGTGCCGGCCACGCCAGCGCCAGCGTTGCCCCCAGCGGGGCGTAGCCTGTCGGTGCTGGTGGTGGATGATTTGGCGGCCAACCGCTTGGTGCTGGCGCAGCAGTTGCAGTTCCTGGGGCATCAGGTGATTGCTCTGGATTCGGCCGAGGCCGCGTTGCAGCGTTGGCGTGAGCAGCGTTTCGACGTGCTGGTGACCGATTGCCAGATGCCGGGTATGTCCGGCTATGCCTTGAGCGAGGCGGTCCGGCGTATCGAAACCGAAGAACAACGGCCCCGTTGTGCGTTGATCGGTTGCACGGCGAACGCGATGAAAGATGAACAAAGACGCTGCGAGGACGCGGGTATGGATGAGCTGCTGGTCAAGCCGGTGACTCTGGAGGATTGGACGCGCGTGCTGGTGCGGGTGGCGCCGCAGCGTTCGTTTGATATCCAGGCCCTGCGTACCATGACCCAGGCTGACGGGCCTGTGCTGCATAGCATGTTGCAAGAACTGGCAAAAAGCCTGGATCACGAGCATGAGGTATTGGCCAGCGCATTGGCCGAGCGTGATGTTGCGCGCTTGAATGCGGCGCTGCATCGGCTCAAGGGTATTTGTTCGCTGGTGGATGCGCTGCCGTTGGCCAAGGCTTGTGTGGTGCTTGAGCAATGCGCGCGGGAGCAGCGTGGGGCTGAGCTTGAGGAGCCGTGGTTGAGGTTGTCTGAGGTGTTGAAAGTGTTTCGTCGCGATCTGCAGCCTTATCTGGACTGACGGCTGATACGCCTCGTTCCAAATGTGGGAAGAGGCCAGCTCCATTGTAGGAGCGAGCTTGCTCGCGAAAACCTCACAGGCTCCGCGTTTATTCAGGAAGCACCCATTATCGTTAACGTTTTTCGCGAGCAAGCTCGCTCCTACAGGGTGACTTATTTCGGACACGTCCTATGGGACGCTTCGCGTCTTATGGCTACTGTGAAGGACTTTTCCCAGTACCGACTTCATGACCCATGCGCTCTCTCAATGTCCTGATCCTCGAAGACAACCCGTTTCAGCTGATGGCACTGCACCAGATGCTCAATGCCAATGGCGTGTTCAATGTACTGACTGCTGAAGATGTCGAAACGGCTCGCCAGTCCCTGGACAGCAAAGGCCCGGTGGATGTCGCCATCTGCGATCTGTACCTGGAGCAGGGCGATGGGCTGGAGTTGATCCGCGAACTGGCCGAGCGCCGTTTGGCTCAAGTGTTGGTACTGCTCAGCAACGCCGAGCCCGATGTGCTCGAAGGCGTGGCGAACATGGCCCGGCAATTGGGCCTCAACGTGCTGGCGTGCTTGCCCAAGCCGGCCTCGGCAACGCTGATCGGGCAGGTGTTGGCCGATTGTCAGCGGCACTTGCGCCCAGGGCCAGCGGTGCTGTCCTGGGAGCGTGTGCGCCAGTTGCTGGGGTTGAGCGCGCGGGAACAACTGCCACCGTCGGCGGACGTCAGCCAAGCCACCATCGCGGCCTGCGGCAGGGTCTGGTACCAACCCATCGTCAGCCAGGCCGGGGTGTTGCAAGGGGTGGAGGCGCTGGCGCGTTGGCAGTTGCCGCACGCTCAATTGCTGCTGCCCGAAGAGTTCCTGCCGGTGTTGGAGTTTGCCGGCATGGAAGAGGCCTTTACCTGGCATGTGCTGGAACAGGCACTTGGCCTGGCCAACCAGGTCATGGGCGAGACCGGCCAGGTGCTGCCGGTGGCGGTGAACATTCCCGGACGTATGCTTGAGCGCACACACTTCCCACAGATATTGCAGGGGCTGCTGCAACTTCACGGCATACCCGCCCATAGCCTCACCCTGGAGCTGGTGGAAACCTCAACGCTGAAAACCGACAGTGCCCACCTCACTGGCTTGTTGCGCCTGCGGATGCTGGGTTGCCAGTTATCCATCGGGGATTTCGGCATGGGCGGCACCAGCTTGCAGCATTTGCTGGAGTTGCCTTTCACTGAACTGAAAATCCCCCCGGCGTTTGCCTGCGGAATGGCCGATGACGATCGCAAGGCGGCTGTGGTGGCGGGGGCCATGAGCATGGCCGCGCGTCTGGATATCGCGGTGGTGGTTACCGGGGTTGAAAGTGCTGCCGACTACCACGCTGTGGGTGAGTTGGGGGCGGCGTGGTTGCAAGGCTGCTTCATTGCCCGGCCGATGGAGGCCGAGGCGCTTAAGCAATGGATTGCGTTCCAGGCTAGGCCAGCCCGTGTTCCTGCACATAAATAAACAGGGCGGCATCATTGGCCAGCCCCAGTTTGCGCATGGCGCTGACTTTTTGCGCACTGACGGTCTGCTTGCTGCGATGCAGATTCGCGGCGATCTGGCCCACCGTCATGCCAGTGGCCAACAGGCGAATCACCTCCAGCTCCCGGGGTGACAACTGTTCTTGGGAGTGCAGGCGATCGGCACCGACTTCTCCGGCCAGGCTCAGCGCCTGGCGAATGGTCTGGGCCACGTAGGTGCGTTGCTGGCGGACCTGACGAATCGCCTGCGGCAGTTCATCGGCCAGGCTGGCCTTGCTCAAAAGGCCCATCACGCCCGATGTCAGAATCGAATGAAACAAACCGGCATTGTTGAGCATGGTGACCACCACAATCGGCAGGTCCGGGTAGTGTCGGCGCAGTTGGTCAATCAGGCGCAACCCGTCGGCATGGGGCTCGGCAGGCATCATAAAGTCGGTCACCAGCACATCGCAGGCACAGTCTTGCAGCAACGCATTGAGGGCCTGCGGCGAGTTGGCCTCCCCGACGATGCTGATGTGCGGGTCACGCTCAAGCACTGCGCGCAGGCCAATCAGGAAAATCGGATGATCGTCGGCAATGACGACGCGCAAAGGTGTTTCAGACGCAGCTCTCAAGGCAGGCTCCCAGGTAATCCAGGGATTCTAGCGTGTGAGCCTGTGTTTTTTCTCTGTCATCTTTTCCGTGCATGCTCGTTTTCCTCAAGCAGTGGATTACACAAAAGGTAGAACTTTCTGCTTTGAGCACGGGTCACTTGAATGTCAGCCTCTTCGTGACATTTTTGTTTTTCGAACCTTTTTCGAATGATTGAGTGGTGATCGAGATGGAAAGTATCCACCTATTGCTCAGTGAAGCACTGAGCCCTTATCAGGTTACGCTGACCACTTCTGGTGTGCGGGAAGACTGCCTGGTAACCGTAAAGAATCCCGGCGGCGCGATTGTGGTCGAGCGCGACGTCGATCGCGCGCAATTGTCCGACAAGCGTGCGCTGGTGGATGTCGCGGATTGCCTGCTTCGCGACGTGAAAATCGCCGAAGGGCGCCTGGAACCCTCGGTCATTGCTGCATTGCGCAATGCTGCCCAAACCCGTGGCGGCGCACTCGCATGAAACATTATTTTTCTTCGGAACCTTCCTACGCGGCGGTCAGTCAGAGTCCGTAACAGCAAGAGCAATCATTGTGCTCCGGTGTTTGTCGCTTGCTGTGCGTGCCTTTTTAAGGCCACGTTTAACCCCGAGTTGTCTCCCCACTGCTCGGGGTTTCTTTTTGCCCGAGATTCTCAGATCGCGCCATTTTCACGCAGACGTGCAATAGCTGCCGCGTCGTAGCCCAGGGCATTGAGCAGCACATTGTTGTGTTCACCCAGCTGCGGGCCCACCCATTCACAACTGCCCGGTGTATCCGAAAGCTTGGGCACGATGCCCGGCATCTTGAAGTCCTTGCCGTCCGGGAGCTGAGCCTTGAGGAACATCTCCCGGGCCAGAAATTGCGGGTCGCCCAGCATGTCTTCGGCGCTGTAGATACGGCTGGCGGGTACTTCAGCCTTGTTCAGTTGCTCAATCACCTCCTCCAGCGGCAGCGAGTTGACCCAGCGGTCGATCACGCCATACAGCTCGTCGCGGCGGCTGTCACGCCCATCGTTGCTGGCCAATTGCGGGTCGTTCGCCAAGTCGTCACGGCCGATGGTCGCCATAAAGCGCTTGAAGATTGCATCGCCATTGGCGCCGATCTGCACATGCTTGCCGTCGGCGCTGGTGTGGATAGAAGACGGTGTAATGCCGGGCATGATGTTGCCGGTACGCTCGCGAATAAATCCGAACACATCGAACTCGGGGATCATGCTTTCCATCATGGCGAAGATGGCTTCGTACAGCGCCACATCCACCACTTGGCCCAACCCGCCGTTGACCTCGCGATGACGCAGCGCCATCAGCGCGCCGATCACCGCCCACAGCGCGGCAATCGAGTCGCCGATGGAGATCCCGGTGCGCACCGGCGGGCGGTCTTCGAAGCCGGTGATATAGCGCAAGCCGCCCATGGATTCACCCACGGCACCAAACCCTGGCTGATCCTTCATCGGCCCGGTCTGGCCGAAGCCCGAGAGGCGCACCATCACCAGCTTGGGGTTCAGAGCGTGCAGGGTTTCCCAGCTCAGGCCGAGTTTTTCCAGCACGCCGGGGCGGAAGTTCTCGATCAGGATGTCGGCGTCGGCCAATAGTTTTTTGAGGATTGCCAGGCCGTCGGGGTGCTTGAGGTTGAGGGTCAGCGACTGCTTGTTACGGGCCTGTACGAACCACCACAGCGAGGTGCCTTCATACAGCTTGCGCCATTTGCGCAGCGGGTCGCCGCCGTCCGGGGATTCGACCTTGATCACCTCGGCACCGAATTCAGCGCAAATGCGTGAGGCAAACGGGCCGGCGATCAGGGTGCCCAGTTCGATGACTTTCAGGCCGGCAAGTGGTTTGGCGTTGAGCGACATGGGGATCCTTACAAGCGCGGGACGATGGTGTCCTGCTTTTTAACATAGGCGAGCCGCCCGGATGCAGCGCAGTATTCGTTGAATGACCTCGCCATCGGTTAGACTGGCCGCCTTTCCTTGTCTTTAGAAGCCCGTTCATGGCCCAGCCGTCCACGACCTACAAGTTCGAACTCAACCTCACCGACCTCGACCGCTCGGTGTACGAGAGCGTCAAACAGACCATTGCCCGCCACCCTTCGGAAACCGAAGAGCGCATGACCGTGCGCCTGCTGGCCTACGCCCTCTGGTACAACGAGCAGCTGGCGTTCGGGCGTGGCCTGTCGGATGTAGACGAACCAGCCCTGTGGGAAAAAAGCCTGGATGATCGGGTCCTGCACTGGATCGAAGTCGGCCAGCCGGATGCCGATCGCCTGACCTGGTGCTCGCGCCGTACCGAACGCACCAGCCTGCTGGCCTATGGCAGCCTGCGTGTGTGGGAAGGCAAGGTAGTGCCGGTGGCCAACAACCTGAAAAACGTGCACATCGCTGCCGTGCCCCAGGAAGTGTTGGAGACCCTGGCCAAGGACATGCCGCGGGTGATCAAGTGGGATGTGATGATCAGCGAAGGTACGATCTTCGTGACCGACGACCGTGGCCAGCATGAAGTGCAACTGCAATGGCTGGTTGGCGAGCGCGGTTGAAAAGGTGGGAGCTGGCTTGCCTGCGATGCATACCACTCGGTACATCAGACACACCGAGTGGATGCCATCGCAGGCAAGCCAGCTCCCACACTTGATCTTTGTTGCGTTCAATATCTGTGTTTAACCGATGTATTAGAAGAGAAGCGCCCGTCACCCCATGCGTATCGATCCCCGCCCATTGCCCGCCGTCCTGCCTTTTCTCGGTGAATTGCCGCCGCTGTTGACCCGTCTCTATGCCGCGCGCGGGGTGCAATCGGAAGCCGAGCTGGACAAGAGCCTGGCGCGGTTGATTCCCTACCAGCAGCTCAAAGGGATCGACGCGGCGGTGGACTTGCTGGTGACCGCCCTGGAGCAGCGCCAACGCATTCTGATCGTTGGTGACTTCGACGCCGACGGCGCCACGGCGAGCACCGTAGGTACCCTGGGCCTGCGCTTGCTTGGGGCGGCCCATGTCGATTACCTGGTGCCCAACCGTTTCGAGTACGGCTACGGCCTGACGCCGGAAATCGTCGCGGTGGCGTTGCAGCGCGAGCCCCAGTTGCTGATTACCGTGGACAACGGCATCTCCAGCGTCGAAGGTGTGGCGGCGGCGAAAGCGGCGGGGCTGAAGGTGCTGGTCACCGACCACCACTTGCCCGGCGATGAACTGCCGGCCGCCGACGCCATCGTCAATCCGAACCAGCCGGGCTGCACGTTTCCCAGCAAGGCCCTGGCCGGTGTCGGCGTGATCTTCTACGTGTTGATGGCTCTGCGCGCGCGGTTACGCAGCCTGGGTTGGTATGACAACAAACCCCAGCCGAACATCGGTGAACTGCTTGATCTGGTGGCGTTGGGCAGCGTCGCCGACGTGGTGCCGCTGGACGCCAACAATCGCATCCTCGTTCATCAAGGCCTGGAGCGCATTCGTGCCGGTCGGGCGCGGCCTGGCATCAAGGCGATCCTGGAAGTGGCCAAGCGCGACCACGCTCGGATCACCTCCACCGACCTGGGGTTTATCCTCGGCCCGCGTCTGAACGCGGCCGGGCGCCTGGATGACATGAGCCTGGGCATCGAATGCCTGCTCACCACCGACGCTGGCGCCGCACGGGAAATGGCCGCGCAACTGGACGGCATGAACCAGGACCGTAAATCCATCGAACAAGGCATGCAGCGCGAGGCCCTGGCCCAGCTCAAGGACTTGCCGGTGGAGTCGATGCCGTACGGTTTGTGCCTGTTCGACCCGGAGTGGCACCAGGGGGTGATCGGCATCCTCGCGTCGCGCATGAAAGAACGTTACTTCCGCCCGACCATTGCCTTTGCTGACGCGGGCGACGGCCTGCTCAAGGGGTCTGGGCGTTCGGTGCAAGGCTTTCATATCCGCGATGCGCTGGCGGTTGTCGCCAGCCAGCATCCCAACCTGATCAGCAAGTACGGCGGTCACGCCATGGCCGCCGGGCTGACCCTGCCCGAGGCGAACTTCCCGCTGTTTGCGCAAGCCTTTGATGCCGAAGTGCGTCGGCAGCTGCGTGAAGAAGACCTCACCGGCCGCTTGCTCTCCGACGGCACTTTGGCTGTGGAAGAGTTTCACCTGGAACTGGCCCGCGCCCTGCGTCACGCCGGCCCTTGGGGGCAGCACTTTCCGGAGCCGTTGTTTCACGGTGTGTTCCAGTTGGTGGAGCAGCGGGTAGTGGGGGAGCGGCACCTGAAGGTGGTGCTCAAGAGCGAATGCGGGTCAGTGAAGCTTGATGGCATCGCCTTCGGCGTGGACCGCGAGGTGTGGCCGAACCCGACTGTGCGTTGGGTGGAGTTGGCTTACAAGCTGGATGTGAATGAGTTTCGGGGCAATGAGACTGTGCAGTTGATGATTGCCCACATCGAACCGCGCTAGATATTACTGACAATACAAAACAAATGTGGGAGGGGGCTTGCTCCCTCCCACATTTGGTTTTGTGTACAGCTCTGGAGCTACTCGGCTTTGGCCTGGTGTTTGACGATAATATCCACCAAGCGCTTGGCCAGCGCCGGGTAGTTCTCATCGAAGTGGTGCCCGCCCGGCAGCTTCATGGCTTCCCCCACCGCAGTCTTGTCGGTGCAGCCACTCTCGTCGACTTCCTCTGCACCATAGATGCACACGACCTTCTCAGGTGGCAGCTTGGCCATTTCCGGGCCGGTGGCGGCTTCTTTGCCGGCGTTGCCCAGCCAACCTTCCACTTCGATTTCAAAGCTGCCAGTGCGCGCAAATGCCAACAGGATGATCGCATCGACGCGCTGCTGTTCGTTTTCCGGCATACGGTTGTAAATGGCCGGCAGTACATCGGCGCCGAACGAATAACCGGTCAGCACGAAGCGCTTGGTGCCCCACTTCTGCCGATAGTGTTGCATCAACTCGGTGAGGTCCTTGGCGCTTTGCTCCGGGCTCTTGTGCTGCCAGTAGTAGCGCAGGGTGTCGATGCCAACCACCGGGTAGCCGATCTTCGCCATCTCGCCGGCCACATCGCGGTCCAGGTCACGCCAGCCTCCGTCACCGGAGAGGAACAGGGTCACGGTGTCTTTGGCCTGCCCGGCAGGAACTTCCACCACGGGAATCGCCAGGCCACCGTTGTCCGAACCGACCAGTTGCTTGCGCAGCTCGTTGTTCAGCACTTGCGGGTAATGAATGTCGTAGTCGCTGATGCTGGTGGTTGCACGCGGCGTGTCACGTACGAAGCTGGCGCTTTCATCGTCAGGATTGTCGTTCCACGCCACCAGCCAGTTGCCGTGGGCAGAGGTCTTGGGCAGCGGGTCGTTGCAGCCTTCCTGTTTCAGGGCAAAGCCGACGGAGATCGCGTTAGCCTTGTCATCATTCTGAGTGGCCAGCCAGCGCCAGGCGAGCGCAGCGCCAGGGCCGATGCCACTGACCAGGGTCGCCGGGCCCTTGAGCTGGGCCAGGGCGCCTTGCAGCGCTTGTTCCTGCAGCTTGCAGTCATCCTTGGGCAGGATCACCTGAACGATTTGCGCCGCGCCGCCCTGGCTCAGGGCAACCAGTTGGCTATCGGTCAGCGCTTCATCGGCCATCACGGCCACGGCCACACGGGCTTTGGCGGTGCTGGCGGGGGTGACGCGGGTCATTACCGAGCCATCGGCCTGGGGCAATTGCTCCAGGGTCGGTTGCGGGGCAGGGCGGTTCCAGTACCAAAAGCCACCCGCCACGACCAGCGCGAGCAGCACTACAAAGGCCAACACATACCGCCAGGAGCGTCGAGTCATCAGCGTTTCACCAATCCAGTCAAGCCGCCCGCAATCAGGGCGGCGGTATCGGCCAGTGCCACCAGCGGATCAAGTCCTGCGGGCACGGCCATGTAACGGGGTTCCCAGTCGGGCTGGAACTTGTCTTTGAAGCGGCGCAAACCTTGGAAGTTATACAGTTGCT
The DNA here is from genome assembly GCF_015277575.1 of Pseudomonas sp. OST1909. Lineage (NCBI taxonomy): Bacteria > Pseudomonadati > Pseudomonadota > Gammaproteobacteria > Pseudomonadales > Pseudomonadaceae > Pseudomonas > Pseudomonas sp. OST1909. The sequence continues at coordinate 5,271,091 of NZ_CP063780.1, read as the reverse complement.
CGCCACGGCGGAACACCATCGAGCCCAGGCGCTGGGTCAGCGGTGCGCCACGGCGCGGTTGCAAGCCCGACAGCGGCACCATACCGAGGCTGAAGCGGGCGTAGCCGTGGTTCTTATAATGTTGAATGAGGCCCACCATCATGAATTCCATCGTGAGCTTGGGCGCGTCGGGGTGGGCGCGCATCAGGTCAAGGCTGGCCAGGTCATGATTGTAGGTCTCCAGCAGGTTGGCGAAGGCTACCGGGCGCCCTTCAAAGCGAATGATCGCGATACGAAAGTGCTTGAGGTAGTCGTCGCTGAAGCGGCCCAGGGAGAAGCCTTTTTCCCGCACATTCTTACCTGTAAGCCAGGCATCGGAGATGACTTTTAATTCATCCATCGGCGCCTGGCCCGGTTCGAAGATTTCCAGGGACAAGCCGTCCCGGGTGCCACGGTTCCAGGTGTAGCGCAAATCCTTCATCTCTTTGCCCTTGGCTTCCAGGTCAAAGCGTTTCAGGTCGACGCGGGCTTCTTCGCCCAGCTTGATCGCGGTGAGGCCGATGTCCATGTAGTACGGCAGGTTCTCGGCGCGTACCTGGTAGAACACCGGTCTTGCGTGGTGGATATCGCACAGGTCACGGAACTGCCAGATCATCTCGGCGCGCGGTTGGGTCGGGCCGATCGGGTCGTACAGAGCCACCAGGCTGCGCCCGCGACGGGCGTACATCAGGAAGGCTTCATCGTTGGGGTGAAACAGCAGCGCCTTGTCGCCGGTCAGCGCCAGGCCGCCGTCGGGTTGGGACGAGGCCATCAGGATCTTGCTGGCGCGCTCCAGTTCTTCCGGGGTGGGCAAGTGGATGACCGGGCGCGCCGTGCGCAGCAGCCAGGTCAGCGATACGATCACCAGCAGCACCGCAGCGCCCAGCAACGAGCGCAAACCGCGAGGGGCGTTGGCGTCGAGGGTGAACTGCCACCACAGTTGATGGCTGTAAGGCACATCCTGATAGGCGAACAACAGCAGCCAGATCGAGGCGCCGAGTACACAGACACTGGCCACCAGGTAAAGCGGCGAAAACGGCAGCTCGGTCAAGCGGCTGGCGCGGTAGAACGAGCGGCGAAAGATCGCCAGCAGCACCGCGGTCATGGTCATCAGGCTGGCTTCTTCCCAGTCGAAGCCCTTGAGCAACGAGAGCAGGGCGCCGACCAGCAGCAGCACCATGGTCAGCATCCAGGCCGCCGACAAACGTCGACGCAGGCCCTGGGCGAGCAACAGGCACAACACGCCGATCAGGCTGGCACCGAAGTGCGAGGCGTCAATCAGGCGGTGGGGAATCAGGAAGCCGATGTTTTCCAGGCGTGAGTCGATCTCTGGCGTGGCGCCGGAAAACAGCAGGACCACGCCGGACAAAAAAACCAGGACGGCCAATACCGGCGCTGCCAGCCCCGACGCCACCCGCAGGCTTTGCTGGGTCTGGAACAGGCGCTGGGCCTCGTTGACCAGCAGGAACACACAGGCGATCAGCAGCGGCAATACCACGTAGATCATCCGGTACAGCAGCAAGGCGGCAGCCAGGGGTGCGGCACCGAGTTTGTCGGCGAAGGCCGCCAGCAGGATCGCTTCGAATACACCCACGCCTCCCGGCACATGGCTGAGCACACCGGCGGCCAGGGCCAGCAGGTACACCAGCAGGAACGGGCCGAAGGGCGGTGCTTCCGGCAACAGCATATAAAGGACGGCAGCGGCAGCGGCCACGTCGAGGGCGGTGATGATCAGCTGCAGGAAGGTCAGGCGGCGGCCCGGCAGGCGCAGGGTGCGACGCCCGGCCTTGACCAGCAGGTTATCGGGGTAGGGCTGTTCCGGCAGGCGACGGCGATAGATGCCGATGCACAGCATGGCCGACAACACCAACACGGCGCCTGAAATACCCCCGAGCAGGCTTTGCGGTAAATGCAGGTAAGTCGAGGCCGCCGGCAAATTGCTAAGTGTCGCCAATGCGGCCAGTGGCGGCAGGGCGCAGCCCAGGGCCAGGCTGGCGAACACGGTCATGTGCGCCACTTCCGATGCGCCGATGCCGTGGCGTGCATATAAACGGTAGCGCACCGAACCGCCCGAGAGCATCGACAAGCCAATGGCGTTGCCGATGGCAAAGGCGGTGAAGCCGCCCAGGGCCAGGGTCTTGGCGGGTAACTTCACGCCGGCATAGCGTGCGCCGGAAAATTCATAACCGAGCAGGATAATGAAACCTGCGACTGCCGCTGCAAATGCACCGAGCAAGGCTGGCTTGGGCACTTCCAGAATCGAATCGTGGAGTGCGTAGAGATCCAGTTCCAGCAGCAGGTGTCGGCAGGCGATCAGGGCGATTGCAAACAACAGCAGCGTTACGGCCAGGCCAATGGGCTGGCGATACTTGCTCAACAAATCCAGCCATCGCAAGCGGGTAGGCGTGATCGGTTGTTCTGCTGTGACGGTGTCTTGTGGTTCAGACGAGTTGGCGCGCATCAATCACCTCGTGGATTGTGCGCGACAGGATGGGGGTATCCGGCCAAGTTACCAATCCCTATGGACAAAATAATTACAAATATTAACGCGGATCACCGGGGGCGGCGACTGCGGCCATTGGTCGTAGAGGGTAGCGCTTGAGCATTGAGCCTAGCGTGCAATGAGATGGACTCTACAAACCGACTACGGTTTCATGAAAGATGCCATGCCATTGTTTCAGAAGAACTTTTTCGTCGGATACAAAAAAGGCCACTCTTTCGAGTAGCCTTTTTTGATGTTTGGTTGCGGGAGCCGGATTTGAACCGACGACCTTCGGGTTATGAGCCCGACGAGCTACCAGACTGCTCCATCCCGCGTCTGTGGGCGGCATTCTACAGCCAAGCGGCGAGGTGTCAACCGTTAATGAGTCGATGGTGCAAATAAGCGCTAATTATTCTGAAATCAAGGCCTTGGCCGCATTTTGCAGAAGCAGGGGGTGAAAAACAGGCACGCACAAAAAAGGCCACTCTTTCGAGTAGCCTTTTTTGATGTTTGGTTGCGGGAGCCGGATTTGAACCGACGACCTTCGGGTTATGAGCCCGACGAGCTACCAGACTGCTCCATCCCGCGTCTGTGTGTCGGCATTCTACAGCGGAACGCGAGTGTGTCAACCTGTAAATCAAACAAAAGCGCTTGTGGTTCAATCGGTTAGCTCTCCAAGGCTGGGTCGTGAAGCGCTTCGGGCCAGTCAGGCTGAGGCTTTCAGCTCTATCGGAAGCCTGAATTCGATTGAGAAAATAAATTCATCGGGGAAACTTCCTACCACTTGGAAGGAAGAAGCAAACTACTGGTGCTATATACAGGGGTGAATGCGATACTGGCCACCTGTTGGTTCACACCCCGTTTATATGACGCAGCGCAAAATCATCCACGTCGACTGTGATTGCTTCTACGCCGCCATCGAGATGCGTGACGACCCGAGCCTGGCGCAAAAGCCCTTGGCTGTGGGCGGCTCGGCGGACCGGCGGGGGGTTATCGCTACCTGCAACTACGAAGCGCGTGCGTATGGAGTTCGTTCTGCGATGTCGTCGCGCCACGCCTTGAAGCTGTGCCCCGACCTGACCATCGTCAAGCCGCGCATGGATGCCTATAAAGAAGCATCGAAGGAAATCCAGACGATCTTTCGCGACTACACCGACTTGATCGAGCCGTTGTCGCTGGATGAAGCCTACCTCGACGTCTCCGACAGCCCGCATTTTGGCGGCAGCGCCACGCGTATTGCCCAGGACATTCGCCGGCGGGTCTCCAACCAGTTGCATATCACCGTGTCTGCCGGCGTGGCGCCGAACAAGTTCCTGGCCAAGATTGCCAGCGACTGGAAAAAGCCCAACGGCCTGTTTGTGATTACCCCGGACCAGGTCGAAGACTTTGTCTCGCAGCTGCGGGTCAGCAAGCTGCACGGCGTTGGCAAGGTCACCGCCGATAAGCTCGCGCGCCTGGGCATCGAAGACTGCTTGCAGCTGCGCGAGTGGAACAAACTGGCGCTGGTGCGCGAATTCGGCAGTTTTGGCGAACGACTCTGGAGCCTGGCCCGTGGGATTGATGACCGCGTGGTGCAAAACGACAGTCGTCGACAGTCCATCAGTGTGGAAAATACCTACGATGTGGACTTGCCGGATCTTTCAAGCTGCCTGGCTAAACTTCCCGAATTGATGGAAACCCTGGCGGGGCGTATGGCGCGCATCGACAGCAGCTACCGGGCGGGCAAGCCGTTCGTCAAAGTGAAGTTTCATGACTTTACCCAGACGACGCTGGAGCAGGCGGGGGCAGGGCGGGATCTGGAGAGTTATCAGCAGTTGCTGACCCAGGCGTTTAACCGTGGGGGCAAGCCGGTGCGATTGCTGGGGATTGGGGTGCGGTTGCTGGACCTGAGCGGCGGTAACGAACAGCTCGAATTTTCCTGGTAGAAACCCGAAAAAAATGTGGGAGCTGGCTTGCCTGCGATAGCGGAGTGTCAGTCAAGAATGCTTTAACTGATACACCGCTATCGCAGGCAAGCCAGCTCCCACAGTTTGATCTTCACAGGTATTGCGCGATCAGCGTGCGCCAGGATCTGCGACCAACCGCCCCGCATCCTTGGTCAGTGCCTGCACAAACTCCTGCTGCAATTCCGGATCATTGCGGGTCAGCTCGATCAGGCTTTGTTCCAGTTCGCTGGCTTCTTCTTCCAGGCCCAGTTCCGACAGGCGCTTGACGCGGTGCACCCACTGGTTCACTTCGTCATCTTCCAGGTCGTCGTAGATCAGGCCATGGGCTTCCAGCAACTTGCCGCGCAGGGAGTTGCTGACCGCCAGGGTCGAGTCTGTGTGCACATCGTCCTGACCATCTGCCACGCTGATCTTCAAGGTCGTGACGCGGTTCAGGTCCTGCTCGGCAAACGGGCTGTCCAACAGGTTCAGGCGCAGGATGCCGTTGCGGTCGGTGGTCAGCTCATGGGTCTGCTTGCCGGCAGTGACTTGTACCGGGCGCTCGCTCCACGGCAGGCTCGAATACTCCAGGCGCTTGTCGCGCTGGACTTCATCGATAGCTGCCAGGTTCTGTTGCGCACGGCCATGGGATTGCACGTTCATGAACGGGTTGATGCCGTCCACGCCATAGCTTAGCCAGTCTCGCGTCACACTCGTGGGCAGGTTGCCGAGGGCGAAGATATTCGCCACGTTGGCACCCACGCCCGCGACCAACGCCACGGCACCCAGCGGCATCTCATAGAGTTTGCGCCAGGGCTGGTAAGGCGTGTAGCGATCGTAACGACGGGTGACTTCGAATTCGGTGACCTCGAAGGTCTTCTGCTCATGAATGCGAACCCGGCGTTGCGGCAGCTCCAGCACTTTGGGTTCGCCTACATCGATCTGCAGGCTGTGATCGAGCAATTTACGCTCGACCCGCTCCTCGTGCTCACTGCGTTGCGACATCTGATTGGCGCAGCCGCTGACCAGCAGGGCGCCGCACAAGGCGGCGCCCCCCAGGGCTTTGGTGTTTCGCTTGAACATGACTTCTCTTGATCTGGTTTTCAGCGACGAATACGCGCCTGAAGGAAAGACAGCACGTCAGCCACCGGCAACGGTTGGGCTTGCGCTTCGGTCCGGCTCTTGTATTCCAGATTGCCATCGGCCAGGCCACGGTCACTGACCACGATCCGGTGCGGGATGCCAATCAGTTCCATGTCGGCGAACTTGATGCCCGGGCTGGTTTTCTTGTCCCGGTCATCGAGCAGCACTTCAAAACCGGCAGCGGTCAGTTCGGCGTACAGCTTGTCGGTGGCTTCGCGTACTTGCTCGGTTTCATAGCGCAACGGCACCAGGGCCACCTGGAACGGCGCCAAAGCGTCACTCCAGATGATGCCTTTCTCGTCGTTGTTTTGCTCGATGGCAGCGGCGACCACGCGGGAAACACCAATGCCGTAGCAGCCCATGTCCAGGGTGATCGGCTTGCCGTTCTCGCCCAGCACTTCGCACTTCATCGCCTTGCTGTACTTGTTGCCCAGCTGGAAGATGTGCCCGACTTCGATGCCGCGCTTGATTTCCAGGGTGCCCTTGCCATCCGGGCTTGGGTCACCGGCTACGACGTTGCGCAGGTCGGCCACGGTCGGAACCGGCAGGTCACGCTCCCAGTTCACGCCGAAGTAGTGCTTGTCGTCGATGTTAGCGCCGATACCAAAGTCGCTCATCAGCTCGACGGAACGGTCGATGATGATCGGCAGCGGCAGGTTCAGCGGGCCGAGGGAACCGGCACCGGCACCAATGGCGTCGCGCAGTTCGGCATCGGTGGCCATGACCAGCGGGCTGGCTACGCCAGGCTGGTTGGCGGCCTTGATTTCATTGAGCTCGTGGTCGCCACGGATCACCAGGGCGATCAGCTTGCCTTCTTCTTCAGCGCGCACGATCAGGGTCTTGATGGTCTTTTCAATCGGCAGATTGAATTTCTCCACCAGGGCCGCGATGGTTTTGGTGTCCGGCGTGTCGACCAGGCGCAGCTCCTCGGTGGGAGCAGGGCGCGAGGTTTCACGTGGTATGGCTTCGGCTTTTTCGATGTTCGCCGCGTAGTCGGAACCGTTGCTGAACACGATATCGTCTTCACCGGATTCGGCCAGCACGTGGAATTCGTGGGAGCCGGCACCGCCGATGGAGCCGTTATCCGCTTCAACCGGGCGGAACTTCAGGCCCAGGCGCGTGAATACGTTGCAGTAGGCCTGGTGCATGCGGTCGTAGGTCGCTTGCAGGGAAGCCTGGTCGGCGTGGAACGAATAGGCGTCCTTCATGATGAATTCGCGACCACGCATCAAGCCGAAGCGCGGGCGGATTTCATCGCGGAATTTGGTCTGGATCTGATACAGGTTCAGCGGCAACTGTTTATAGCTGCTCAACTCGTTGCGCATCAGGTCGGTGATGACTTCTTCATGGGTCGGGCCGGCGCAGAAATCGCGGCCATGACGGTCCTTGAAGCGCAGCAACTCAGGGCCGTACTCTTCCCAGCGCCCGGATTCCTGCCACAACTCAGCCGGTTGGGTGCTCGGCATCAACACTTCCAGAGAGCCGGCAGCGTTCATTTCTTCGCGAACGATGGCTTCGACCTTGCGCATCACCTTCAAGCCCATGGGCAACCAGGTGTACAGGCCCGAGGCCAGTTTGCGGATCATGCCGGCGCGCAGCATCAGCTGATGGCTGATCACAACCGCGTCGGAAGGCGTTTCTTTCTGTGTGGCGAGCAAATATTGACTGGTACGCATGGTAGGCCGTTGTCGGTTGCTTGGACTTGAAATGACTTGGGATTGTACGGGCGGTTGCTGCTGGAGTACAGGCGTGAGGTGGCGAGGCGTATCTGTGGTAACCGTCGCTTGTGTGGGAGCTGGCTTGCCTGCGATAGCGGCGTTGGGTTCACCATCGCTATCGCAGGCAAGCCAGCTCCCACATTGACCGAGTCGTATCAGTCTTCCTGCGGCGGATTCAACCGGGCGCGCCGGTTCTCCTGGAACCAGTGCAATGCAATCAGGAGCAGCGTCGGCACCCCCAGCAGGCAAGTGATCATGAAGAAGTTGTGATAACCGAACTTCTCCACCATCACCCCCGAATACCCGCCGATCAGGCGTGGCAACAACAGCATGATCGAGCTGAGCAACGCATATTGGGTAGCGGAGAACTTGAGATTGGTCAGGCTCGACAGGTACGCCACGAACGCCGAGGTGGCCATGCCCGAACTGAAGTTGTCCAGGGAAATGGTGACGATCAGCATCTGCAGGTCGGGGCCCATGTCGGCGAGCATCACGAACAAAAGGTTGGTGCCGGCCGAGGCCACGCCACCGATGAACAGGATTGGCAGGATCCCGAACCGCACAATCAACAGGCCGCCCATGCCGGCGCCGAGCAGGGTCATGATCAAGCCGAAGATCTTGCTCACTCCGGCGATCTGGTCCTTGGTGAAACCCTGGTCGATATAGAACACGTTGGCCATCACGCCCATCACCGTGTCGGACATGCGATACGTGGCAATCAGCCCGAGCAGCAGCAGCGCCTGCCAGCGATAGCGCAGGATAAAGTCGTTGACCGGCGTCAGCACCGGCGCCAGGCCCCGACGGCCCATGGCCGAAAGGCACAGGGTGGTGAGGATGATATAAAGGATGGCGCGCAGGAACGCGCGGTCTTCCATCAGCAGTTCCCACAGGCTCACGCCCTGGAACAGCACGCTGGCGAAGTCGGTGTTGTACAGCTGGGTGAACATCGCCGGCACTGACACCAACAGTACGATCAGTACAAACACCGACACCAACTGGTGCATGAAACTGTAGCGGCCGGCCTGCAACTGGGTGCGCAGTGGCACATCAGGTTCACGCATGAGGAAGGTGGTGAGCAACGCCGGCACCATCAACACGCCGAACAGCACATAGGTGCCGGTCCAGGCCGAGTGTTTATAGTTGAAGCCGGTGGAGCCAAAGCCTTCGGCAAAGAACAGCGCACCAGCCGTGGCCAGCAGGGCGGCAATGCGATAGCCGGACATGTAGCTTGCCGCCAGGGCGGCCTGACGGCTGTCGTCGGCGATTTCCAGGCGGTAGGCATCCACGGCGATATCTTGGGTGGCCGACGCGAAGGCGACGATCACCGCGATGGCGATCAACCAGGACAGGTGTTTTTGCGGGTCACAAAAACCCATGCCGATCAATCCGAGGATCACCAGCGATTGGGCCAGCACCAGCCAGGAGCGACGACGCCCCAGTTTACCGAGCAACGGCAAGCGCCATTGATCGAGCAGCGGCGACCAGACCCATTTAAAGGCGTAGGCCAGACCGATCAGGCTTGCATAGCCGATGGTCTCGCGGGCCACTCCGGCCTCGCGCAGCCACACGGAAAGCGTCGAGAACACCAACATGTAAGGCATGCCGGCAGCGAAGCCGAGCAACAACAGCACTAATGTCGAGGGGCTGGCATAGGCGGCGAGCGCGGCGCGCCAGGTTTTACGGGGCATGGGCTGGAGTCTGCCTCAGGTTTGCGGAAACAAAGCGCGCACTCTAACCGCTGTGCTCTACCGGACGCCAGCCATGGCGCTGAATATCAACACGATTGTTCAAGATAGTGACGCCTTCGCTACGCAAACGCGCACGTTGTTCGTCGCCTGAGGCGCTGCCCGCCGGCAGACTTATCCGACCACCGGCGCCCAGCACCCGATGCCAGGGTAATCGGGTGTCTTCGGGCAACTGGCTCAGGGTGCGCCCGACCCATCGGGCGGCACGACCCAGACCCGCCAAGTGAGCCAGCTCGCCGTAGCTCACCACACAGCCTTCGGGCACTTGCGACAAGGTCAGGTACAGCGCGGTACGCCGCATTTCGGCGGGGCTTTGCGGCGTATCGGCGGGTTGCTTCACTATGGGGATATCCGTTGAGATCGTCGCGGTTTTGTCAGAAACGTCTGTAAACATGACGATGAGCATTGAACTCAATATAAATCCTTGAGTCAGTTCTAGCCATGTAACACTATAACGCCCCTATTTTTTGCCACCCCTGAGCCCCGTATCTGCTTATGTTGTCCAGAACCCTGTTGTGCCTTGCTGTTTTCAGTGCTTCCACGCCCTTGCTTGCCGATACCGTCTGGTTGAAAAACGGCGACCGGCTGACCGGCAAGATCAAAGTCTTCGACGGTGGCAAACTGCTGATCCAAACCACCTACGCGGGCTCGATCCCGGTGGACTGGAAGCAGGTCAAGACCCTGGAAAGCGATCAGGAGTTGCTGGTCAAGCAGGACGCCTACAGCGGCGAAAAGGCCAAGTCGTTGCAGGCGTCGGATGACGGCAAGGTGGTGCTGGCCAATGGCGAGGCACCCAAGACGGTCGACCTGGCAAGCATCCAACAGATCATGAAGCCCAAGCCGGTGATCGAAGACCTGGTGTGGAAGGGCAACGTCGACCTGGCGCTGGACTACAAGCGTGCCGACAAAGACACCAACGACTACGACATCGACTTCAAGACCTCGGCCCGTCACGGCCAATGGCGTCATACGGGCAAAGGCGAATACAACCGCGAGTTCCAGGACGACATTACCACCACCGATAACTGGGCGCTGGAGTACAACCTGGACCGCTTCATCACCGAGCACTGGTTCTGGCAGGGCCGCCTGACCTACAAGCGCGACAAGGTCGAAGACCTGGCCCGTCAGCGCGTTGTCGGTACCGGCCCTGGCTATCAGTTCTGGGACGATGAACTGGGCGCGTTCTCCCTCGGTTCGCTGGTCAACCGCACCGACTACGAATACGCCGACGGCGGCAAGGACAACTTCTATTCCCTGGCCATGAAGTGGAACTACAACCGCTACCTGGTGGGCAAGACTGTCGAGTTCTTTACCAACGGCGAATTGGGCAAACCGCTTGCCGGGCCGTCCGAGTATTCCCTGGATGCGGAAATGGGGCTGCGCTACAAGGTCACCGAGTGGGCCTCGCTCAACTTGAAGGCCGAGCGCAACGAGGTCAGCGGCAGTTCCGAGAGCAGCCTGAGCAAGACTCGCTACACCGCAGGCTTTGGTGTGGCCTGGTAAAAGCTGCGTCGGCCACTCTGGCAACCTGCGCGGATATTGATTACCTTGTGTTGAGATCCATTCCCATATGCCATGGGCGGCGGAACACCCGAGGAGTCATACGTTGAGCGCGCACGTTGCCAAGAACGCCCGAGAGCTGTTGCTCAAGGAATACCGTGGGGCTTTGGCCACACAGTCAAAAGCCATGCCCGGTTTTCCCTTCGGCTCGGTCGTGCCCTACTGCCTCGATGAGCAGGGCCGCCCGCTGATCCTGATCAGCCGCATCGCCCAGCACACCCATAACCTGCAAAAAGATCCCAAGTGCTCGTTGCTGGTGGGTGAGCGCGAGGCCGATGATGTGCAGGCCGTGGGACGCCTGACCTACCTGGCCGAGGCCGAGAAACTGGAAGACGGCGCAGCCATTGAAGCCGCCGCCGAGCGTTACTATCGCTACTTCCCCGATTCGGCCAACTACCACAAGGCCCACGATTTCGATTTCTGGGTGCTCAAGCCGGTGCGCCACCGTTATATCGGTGGGTTTGGCGCGATCCACTGGGTCGACCAGCTGACCCTGGCCAATCCGTTTGCAGGCAAGGCCGAGCGCAGCATGATCGAGCACATGAACAGCGATCACACCAAGGCCATCGCCCATTACGTCGACCTCAGCGGTTTGCCGACTGGCGAGCCTGCGCAGTTGGCCGGCATCGACAGCGAAGGCATGCACCTGCGTATTGGCCAAAGCTTGCATTGGTTGCCTTTCGAGACGCCTTGCAACACACCGACACAAGTACGCGAGGCCCTGGTTTCATTGGCTCACGCCGCGGTATGGCCGAAAAAAACCACTGCCGACGCTTGAATTCACACAATGGCGACGTCATCTAAGGTGAACTGGCAAGGCATTCTTGCGTTGAGGAACCATTTGATGCGCCCTTTTTTATTGCTCTTTCTGCTGTTCCCGGTGTTGGAGCTGTTCGTATTCGTCAAAGTCAGCGGTGCGATCGGGTTTTTCCCGGCGCTGCTGCTGATCATCGCAGGCTCCATGCTCGGCGTCCTGGTGCTGCGCGTGGCTGGCCTGGCCACGGCGTTGCGTGCCCGTGAAAGCCTGAACCGCGGCGAACTGCCGGCCCAGACCATGCTTGAGGGCCTGATGATGGCCCTGGCCGGTGGCCTGCTGATCCTGCCGGGCTTTATCAGCGACGTGCTCGGCCTGGTCCTGCTGCTGCCGTTTACCCGCAAACTGCTGGCCGGCAAGATGCGCCAGCGCGCCGAAGAAGCGGCGATTCGCCAACGCGCGTTTGCCGACGACCTGCAACCCCGTGGCGGCCCGGCCCCGCGTCAACCGCTGGGGCGTGAAGGCGACGTGATCGAAGGCGAGTTCGAACACCGCGACAACAAATAACCGCTTCACTGGCACGGCACCTTCGGGTGCCGTGTTGCATTGGCCCGGCGAGCAATCTGAGAAAAAATTTCCTCCCGGCCCCCTTGTAATAAGCGCATGCGCCCTTATGTAACGGTCACCGCAAGGTTTCTGGTGGTGACATCAGACAGACTTCCGCGTCTCGCCAAGCGAGCCGCAACCGGCACCGCCGGAATTTAACCCGCCGGAATTGATACCGGCCGATGAAAAACACAATTAGGAGAGATCGACAATGAAGCTTCGTCCTCTGCACGACCGCGTCGTAATCCGTCGCAGCGAAGAAGAAAAGAAAACCGCTGGCGGGATCGTTCTGCCAGGTTCGGCTGCTGAAAAAGCCAACCACGGTGTGATCGTCGCTGCTGGCCCAGGCAAGACCCTGGAGAATGGTGATGTACGCGCACTGGCCGTGAAAGTGGGTGACAAGGTTGTTTTCGGCCCTTACTCCGGCAGCAACACTGTGAAAGTCGACGGCGAAGACCTGCTGGTCATGGCTGAGAACGAAATTCTCGCCGTACTGGAAGACTGATTTCCTCGCTCATTTTCCCGTTACTACAAAGTATTTAAGGAATATCGATCATGGCTGCTAAAGAAGTTAAATTCGGCGACTCCGCCCGCAAGAAAATGCTCACCGGTGTCAACGTCCTGGCTGACGCAGTAAAAGCGACCCTGGGCCCGAAAGGCCGTAACGTGATCATCGAGAAGAGCTTCGGCGCTCCGACCATCACCAAGGACGGCGTTTCCGTCGCCAAAGAAATCGAACTGGAAGACCGTTTCGAGAACATGGGCGCGCAGCTGGTCAAAGACGTTGCCTCCCGTGCCAACGATGACGCAGGCGACGGCACCACCACCGCTACCGTCCTGGCTCAGGCGATCGTCAACGAGGGCTACAAGGCCGTCGCTGCCGGCATGAACCCTATGGACCTCAAGCGTGGCATCGACAAGGCGACCATCGCCATCGTTGCCGAGCTGAAAAACCTGTCCAAGCCATGCGCCGATACCAAGGCCATCGCTCAGGTAGGCACCATCTCCGCCAACTCCGACAGCTCCATCGGTGACATCATTGCCGAAGCCATGGAAAAAGTCGGCAAAGAAGGCGTGATCACCGTTGAAGAAGGCTCGGGCCTGGAAAACGAACTGTCGGTTGTAGAAGGCATGCAGTTCGACCGTGGCTACCTGTCCCCGTACTTCGTCAACAAGCCAGAGACCATGGTTGCCGAGCTGGACAACCCGCTGATCCTGCTGGTCGACAAAAAGATCTCCAACATTCGCGAAATGCTGCCAGTACTGGAAGCCGTTGCCAAAGCCGGCCGTCCATTGCTGATCGTTTCCGAAGACGTTGAAGGCGAAGCCCTGGCGACCCTGGTTGTGAACAACATGCGTGGCATCGTCAAGGTTGCAGCCGTCAAGGCTCCAGGCTTCGGCGACCGTCGCAAGGCCATGCTGCAGGACATCGCCGTATTGACTGGCGGTACCGTTATCTCCGAAGAGATCGGCCTGAGCCTGGAAAGCGCTACCCTGGAAAACCTGGGCAGCGCCAAGCGCGTGACCATCTCCAAGGAAAACACCATCATCGTTGACGGTGCTGGCGTTGAAGGCGATATCGAGTCCCGTATCGCGCAGATCCGTGCCCAGGTTGCCGAAACCTCCTCGGACTACGACCGTGAAAAACTGCAAGAGCGTCTGGCCAAGCTGTCCGGCGGCGTTGCAGTGATCAAGGTTGGCGCTGGCTCCGAAGTTGAAATGAAAGAGAAGAAGGCCCGCGTTGAAGACGCCCTGCACGCAACCCGTGCAGCCGTTGAAGAAGGCGTGGTACCTGGCGGTGGCGTTGCGCTGATCCGTGCTCTGGAAGCCCTGACCAACCTGACCGGCGACAATGCCGACCAGAACGTTGGTATCGCTGTGCTGCGTCGTGCCGTTGAAGCACCGCTGCGCCAGATCGCTGCCAACTCCGGCGACGAGCCAAGCGTTGTGGTCAACGAAGTCAAGAACGGCAAAGGTAACTACGGTTACAACGCTGCGACTGGCGTCTATGGCGACATGATCGAAATGGGCATCCTGGACCCTACCAAGGTGACCCGTTCCGCGCTGCAAGCGGCAGCCTCCATCGGTGGCCTGATCCTGACTACCGAAGCTGCCATCGCTGACAAGCCGAAGGCTGAAGGCGCAGCTGGCGGCGGTATGCCAGATATGGGCGGCATGGGTGGCATGGGCGGCATGATGTAAGCCAGCCTCACCCGGCGCTGTAAAAAGCCCCGCCTGCAGTGATGCAGGCGGGGCTTTTTTATGCACGGCTTGCCTTCCTCTGTAGGAGCGAGCTTGCTCGCGAAAAACGTCAACGATAACGCGTGCGTCCTGAATAAACGCGGCGCCTGTGCGTTTTTCGCGAGCAAGCTCGCTCCTACAGGAGAAGGCGATTAGGCCGGTACAGCAACAGGCAATACAACCCCAGGCAAATCAGCCAGCAAAAAATCGCTGTCCACACGTTGTGGGAAAAAAAGTGTGCCCCTTGCAGCATACGGCTGACTGAAAACACGCTGCCCAGGCTGACGGCGAATATGAAAGCGTAGCGCGCCAGCTTTGGTCGCCGATCCCTCAGGGCGAAGAACCAGGCGAACAAGGCAAACCCGGTGGCTGCATGTCCGCCGGGCCAACAGCGGCCAGGTTTATCGGTAGGTGGGCGCGGGCTGAGCAGTTCGCTGTAGGTTTCCTGGCCGCCGAACTCTTTGAGACTCCAGGGGCATTGCACGGCGGTGATGGTTTTCAACGGTGCCACGAAGGCCGTTGCCAATCCCAGGGAGAGTACCAGGCAGACCAGTTCGCGACGGTAAGGCTTGAGTCGTTGCAGAATGAAGCTGCCGAGCAGCCCCAGAATCGCCAACACCGAAAACAGGATCACCAGTTGCTTGGCCCGATCATGCAGGATGTCTTCAAGGAAGAAGCTATAGCGGCCGATGAAGCCGCCAGCCTCCGCGCTGTAGAAGCGCCTGGCCAGGTCCATGTCCAATGAGGTCAGTTCCAGCAACAGCAAGACCACTGCGGCGCCGGCAGGCAGGCCCAGGCACAGCCAGAAATTGAGCGGTTTGGAAACCGGTAAAGAGGAGGGGGATTTCATCACGAACCTTGGTGAGAAAGCCCCGTGCTCACCTGCACGGGGCTTTTTGATTAGCGTTTGCTTAAGACTGGCGCCTCTTCCTTGGGCGCTTTCCAGCTCAGCAGTTGCTGTTTGTAGCCGTAGCTGGCGGCCTGATAGTAGGTAATTGCCCGCTGGATCAATGGGTCATCGCTACCGACGCGCAACTCCTGGCTTTCTCCAAGGGCCTGATCGTGGCGACGCAAGCCTTGGCGCGGGCTGAGGATTGCCAGGTCCTTGCCGTCAAACAAGCCCAGATGCTGGTAGTTGCCCACCACGACTCGCGGTGGCAGCGGGTTGTCTTGCAACAGATTACGGCCGAAGAACGTCGACTCGTAGCTGAGGTTGATCAGGCCCAGCAAGGTCGGCGCAAGATCGATCTGGCTGGCCAGTTGCGCGGACTCCCGTGCGTCGATCAGCTTGGGCGCATAGATAAAAAACGGGATCTGGTAGTTGGTGATCGGCAGGTCTTCCTTGCCTGCGCTGCCGGCCGTGTGGTCGGCGACGAACACAAAAATGGTGTTATCGAACCAGGGTTTCTGGCGTGCAGCCTCAAGGAACTGGTTGATGGCGTAGTCAGTGTATTTCACCGCACCATCGCGGCCCTTGCCGGATTTGATGTCGATGCGCCCATCCGGGTAGGTATAGGGACGATGGTTGGAAGTCGTCATCAGTTGCAGCAAGAACGGCTGTTGCTTGGCGTAGTCGGCGTCGGCCAGTTTAAGCGTCTGTTTGAACAGGTCTTCGTCGGCCATGCCCCAGGCATTTTTGAACGAGATTTCTGACTCGGGCACGCTGCTTTGGTCTACGACCCGATACCCGTTGCCGCTGAAAAACGCGTTCATATTGTCGAAGTAACCGCGACCGCCGTAGACAAACACACTGTCGTAACCGATGGCCGTGAGTTGTTGGCCGAGGCTCGCGAACCCGCTTTCACGGCCGATGCGCTTGACGATCGAGCGCCCTGGCGTGGGTGGGATCGCCAGGGTAATGGCTTCCAGGCCCCGGTCGGTTCGTGTACCGGTGGCATAGAAGTTATTGAAGTACAGGCTTTGTTTGCGCAATGCATCCAGGTTGGGCGTGAGGTTGCGTTGATCGCCGTTGCTGCCCATGTACTTGGCGCTGAAGCTTTCGATGGTGACCAGCACGATGTTGGGCTTGCGCAGTGTGCCCGGGTTGGTGATGGCGCGGCGAATATCCAGCGGGTCCGGGTCGATAAAGCGCGCGTTGGGCTCGCTGAGTTCGGCGCGCAGTTGCCGGGCGACCACATCGGTGGGCAGGCTCTGATAGAACTGGGTGTAGTCCAATTCGTTATTGCGGAACGCAGCGAAGAATTGATAAGGACCGTTGCTGGCCAGTTCGTTCTTGTAAGCGTTACCGCCCTGGGCACGTGGGCTGTCCTGGCTGATCAGTTGCAGGCTGAGGCCGGCGACCACCAACAGGCCCAGGGCATTGACCAAGCGGCCACGCAGTGCCGGCAAAGGCGCCGCCATGGCGGCATTGAAGGGTTTGCGCAGGGCCAGGCTCATGAGGATCGCCAGCATTGCCAGCAGGCTCAGCAGCTTGCCGATCGGGTAAGACTCCAGCAGGTTGTTCAGTACCTCATCGGAATACACCAGGTAATCGACGGCGATAAAGTTGAAGCGCACCCCAAACTCATCCCAGAACAGCCATTCGGCCACCGAGGTGAACAGCATGGCGAACAGGCTGATCGTCAGCAGCGCCTGCAAGAACCAGCGGTGGCCGCGGCGGCGCCACAGTGCGGGTGGGCAAAGCAGCAAATACAAGCCCAGCGGCAAGGCCGCATAGGCGAGGAAGCCCAGGTCGTAGAGCAGCCCCACGCCAAACACCGGCAGCAAGTTGCCGCCCACTTCATTCAGGTGAGTCACGAGCAGCACGCTGCGAGTGAGCAGGAAAACCAATAACCAGGCACCGGTTATCAACAGCAAATAGCGCATTGGCGCTGTTTTGAAAAAACCCATGTCCAAGTTCCTTATATCAATGGGGGGCGATCTTCGCCCTGAAACTGTAGTCAGCTTGTGAAGCTATAGTGAAAAACTCGTTTGACCATACAAACAGTTGGAAACCCCTATCGACGCGCCTTTCAGCTCTATCCCTGAGCCTCGCTTGGCCTTAAGCTGCGTGAGCCAACAAGGCCGTTACCGCGTACGGAGACACTGCCCATGCGAATTCTATTGGTTGAAGACAACCGCGATATTCTGGCCAACCTGGCCGATTACCTGGGTCTTAAAGGCTACACAGTGGACTGTGCGCAGGACGGCTTGTCGGGCCTGCACCTGGCGGCCACCGAGCATTACGACCTGATCGTGCTCGATATCATGCTGCCTGGCATCGATGGCTACACCCTGTGCAAACGCCTGCGCGAAGACGCACGGCGCGATACGCCGGTGATCATGCTCACCGCACGCGATCAACTGGATGACCGCCTGCAAGGCTTCAAGTCCGGGGCTGATGATTACCTGCTCAAGCCATTTGCCTTGTCGGAACTGGCCGCGCGAATCGAGGCGGTGTTGCGGCGTGCCCAGGGTGGTGGCCGCCGCGCCCTGCAGGTGGGCGACCTGAACTATGACCTCGATACATTGGAAGTCACCCGCGAAGGGCGCCTGCTCAAGCTCAACCCAGTGGGCCTGAAACTGCTGGCAGTGCTGATGCAGAAGAGCCCGCACGTGCTACGCCGGGAAATTCTCGAAGAAGCCCTGTGGGGCGATGACTGCCCGGACAGCGACAGCCTGCGCAGCCACGTTCACCAATTGCGCCAGGTGATCGATAAGCCCTTTGCCAAGCCGTTGCTGCAAACGGTGCACGGGGTGGGTTATCGCTTGGCCGAGGGCCGTGATGGAGTTTAGACAAAGCCTTGCCCAACGGATCATCATCGCCTTTGCCTTGATGAGTGCGTTGGTGGCGGGGGCCTTCGCCATGGGGATCGTTGCGACGGTGCACCTGGTGGAAGAGAAGCTGATCTCGGCGGGCCTGGGCGGTGACCTGCAACGGCTGCTGTTGATGGACAGCATGGAAGACTGGCGACATCGGCCGGAGCCGGACCAGCTGTTTTACTTCAGCGGCGGGCAAGGCGATTTCGAGTTGCCCAAGGATCTTCGGCATCTGGACCCGGGCTTCCACGAAGTATTTCGCGAGTCTCTGTCGTACCACGCCATGGTCGAGGTGATCGACGGTCGGCGGTATGTGCTGCTGCAGGATCAAAGCGATTTTGAGGAGCGCGAGCGCGTGCTGTTTGCCGTGGTGCTGGTGGGGTTCGTGCTCAGCCTGGCGCTGGCGGTGTTCCTCGGCTGGGTGCTGGCCCGCAAGGTGATGGCGCCGGTAGTACGCCTGGCTCGCCAGGTACGGCATCGTGACCAGTTATTAGGGCTGGCGCCGCCCTTGGCTCCGGATTACGCAGCTGATGAAGTGGGCGAGCTGGCGGTGGCGTTCGATGCCACGCTGGGGCGCCTGCGGCAGGCGTTGTCCCGTGAGCAGTTGTTTACCAGTGATGTAAGCCATGAGCTGCGCACGCCCTTGATGGTGTTGGCCAGCTCCTGTGAGCTGCTGCTGGAAAACCCCGCCATCGATCAACGCGGCCGTAACCAGGTCCAGCGAATCGCGCGGGCCTGTGAGGAAATGCGTGAACTGGTGCAGACCTTCCTGATGCTGGCCCGCGCCAAACACGATGATGCCGTCATGTCGGCTCAGGTCAACCTGACGCAGGTCGCCGAAGATTTGCTGGGGATCTGGCGCGGGCCCATCGAGCAAAAAGGCCTTGAGTTGATCTACTGCCCTGGCAATCCTCTGGATACTCGCTACAACACCACGTTCCTGCACGCAGTGATGGGTAACCTGTTGCGCAATGCACTGCATTACACCGAGCAAGGGTTTATCCGCCTCACGCTGGAGCCGAGTGGTTTTGTGGTGGAGGACTCTGGCGTGGGCATTCCTGAAGACAAGCGCGAAGCGATGTTCGAGCCTTTTGTGCGCGGCAGCGAGAACCGTGGCGAGGGGCTAGGGCTTGGTCTGTCGCTGGTGCAACGGATCTGCGAGAGCCAGGGCTGGAGCGTGAGCCTGACGACGATGGAGCCCAATGGCTGCCGTTTTCATGTCGAGCTGAGCCAGGTCAAAAGCTGACCGTTCAGTCTGTCGTTTTGCGGATGCAGACTGCCTGCTTTTCAGCGAAGATGGCCCGATGCTACTGAATGTTTCTGTAAAGTCTTGAAATGTATGCAGTTGGACAGGACAAGATTTTCACAATGAGTTGACCTGTTGATTACGTTTAGCTGCTTAAGGTTGCAGGCATCAGTTACCGGAGACGTACGATGCCTTCCCCAATCAAGTTGGAATTTTCCGAAAAGTACGACGATCAACACGCGCAACAATATTTGCTCAAACATCAGGACAATCTGGCTCGCCGGTTGTCCCACAAACGCGACGAGCAGCTGGCGCGTGGTGCACTGGCTATGGCCGGTGAGCCGGGCCTGGTGCTGGACCTGCCTTGTGGCGCTGGACGTTTCTGGCCGTTGCTGGCCGAAAAACCCAACCGTGTGATTATCGGGGCTGACAATTCGGCGTCGATGTTGAAGATCGCCACCACCGCTCAACCGGCGGAGGTGGTGAAACGGGTACGCCCTTTGCAGACATCTGCCTTTGATATCGATTTGCCAGATAACTCCGTCGACAGTATTTTCTGCATGCGCTTGATGCACCACATCGGTGAAGCGGAGCACAGGCTGACAATACTGCGTGAGTTTCAGCGAGTTACCCGCGACAGCGTGATTATTTCGCTGTGGGTGGACGGCAATTTCAAGGCCTGGAAGCGCAAGCGCAGCGAAGTACGTCGTCGCAAAAGAGGTGAGCAGGAAGGTTACCAAAACCGGTTTGTGTTACCGGCTGCTACTGTCGAGGCAGAATTCGAGCAGGCCGGTTTCCGTGTTCAGGAATCCCTGGACTTCATACCGCTCTACGCCATGTGGCGAGTGTATGTATTGCGCAAGAGGTAACAGATGGCAGTTGAGTGCGTAGCAGGCAGTCATGTAGCTCCCGAGGAGCGGTTTGATTATTTCTGGCGCCAGAAGGGTGAGTGGGTCGAAGAACCCAATCGCCGGCGTGGCGGTGAAAGTGGTGTGCAGCGAGTGGTCAGCCCTAATGGGCGTTTGCTGTATTGCAAGCGTCAGACCGGGCACATCTACCGCAGTTGGTTGCATCCATTTGGGCGTCCGACCGTGCTGCGTGAGCGTGATGCCTTGAAGGGCCTGCGTTTGCTGGATGTGCGCGTGCCGGAGTTGGTGTTTTGCGAGGCGCGACGCGACCCGGAGCATCAATGGAAAGCCCTGTTGGTGACCGCGTCACTGGACGGTTTCGACGAGATCGAAAACTGGTACGCCGCCGGTGGCCGTGAGCAGTACGGCGAGGCGGTCCACGAGCGGTTGCTCCAGGAGCTGGCCGGCACCCTGGCCCGTATGCACAAGGGCCGCTGGCAGCACGGTTGCTTGTATATCAAGCACATTTTCGTGCGGGTAACCGGTGAGCCTGATGCGGCGATTGTGGAAGTGGCCCTGCTGGACTTTGAAAAATGTCGCCAGCGTTTGACCGCTTATCGGGCGGCGTCCCATGACATGCTGCAATTGCGTCGCCATTCGTCGTGGAACGATACCGACTGGAAAAAACTCAGCTACTTTTACGAGACGGCGTTTGGCAGCGCTATCAAGGGTTTAACCAGATGAAGCTAGAAATAGCACGAGGTTTGTTTTTGGTCGGGGCGTTGGGCATTTCAGCCCTTGCCCTGGCAGCGTGGGAACAACCTCGCACACAAGTGCTCAGTGCGGTAGACGGTGGCGGGCAATGCCTGCTGCCGCGGATTGCCAAGGCAAGTGTGGCGGCCAGGCCTGATCATGATTTGCTGCTATTCATGTTCGGGATGTCTCAAGCAATGAGGCCGCAAAGTTGAAACGAGTAAAACTCCTGGAAAGGGCCTTGCGATGCGAGGCCCTTTTTTTCGCCTGACGCTTTAACGGTAGGAGCAAGCTCGCTCCTGCAGAGGGGCAATTTTCAGATCAGGTGCAGGTGGTTATCCCAAAACCCCGCCGGTAATTCCAATGGCTTGGCCATCAGTCGTTCCTGACGACAATCATAGAAGCGGCAACGTCCCTGTCCCGACGTAACCACAAACCCGTCCGCCACTGCACCCACACCGGCGCAGTCGGGCAACGGCCCATCCAGGCGTAGCTCGGCGCTGTCCATATCCCAGATGAAGAAACGATTGCCACGCGGCGCCGTGAGCGCTACCAGGCGCAGTTCGCTGTGTACCGCCACGCTGGCGGTGTAGTGCCCCATCGCTTGCAGTTGCTCATCGGCTACCGGGAACGCCATAAAAGGCTGGCCCGGGCGCTTGATTGCGAGCAACTCGGAACGTTCCTGGGACGGCCCCATGAACTGCTGCCCGGTGAGGATGGTGCCATCGCTGGCGATCCCCATATGGCGCACGCTGTTCATTTGCTGCCCCAACGTTTCCTTGCTGATCAAGGTGCCATCGCGCTGCATCAGCACCAGGCTCGGTTCCATGGCGTTGAGGTTCATCTCCACGCGGCTTTCGGCTTCGGTGCGAATGCCGCCGTTGGCCACCACCAGGGTTTCGCCGTCGGGCATCCAGGAGACCTGGTGCGGGCCGACGCCGTGGGTGGAAATCTCGCCGCTGTGTACCAACCGCTCGCCTTCGAACTTATACACACCCAACAACCCACGACCGGGATCTGAGGTGTCGTTCTCGGTGGCGTACAGCCAGTCGCCGCTCTTGTGGATCACCGCATGGCCGTAAAAGTGCCGGTTGGCCTTTGAGGTGATGGTTTGCAGCAGCGTGCCATCGCGCAGGTCGATCAGGTAGCTCTCGGTGCCCGGGCGACGGGCGACGAACAGCGCAATTGGCCGTGTGGGGTGGTTGATGATGTCGTGACAGCGCTGGCCGACCTGGGTGGCAAAGACGGGCTTGCCGTCCAGGCGATAGCCGACAGCGTAGTGCTTGCCGTCGGCATCATCGCGTGCCGAGAGCAGCAGCGGCCCCTTGTCTTTGCCTTTGAACAGCGTCCAGCCGCCCAACGTGAGGGCGCTGAGCAGCACGCTACCCAGCGCCAAAGCCTGTCGCCTGAGCATCATCAGTCACCGTCGTTGGCGTTGAAGCCCAGTTGGACGCCCAATGCTTTGGCCAGCTCGCCCTCGTGAAGGCGATGGACCACATTGAGGCTGTCGTAGATATCGTTGAGTTGCTGGCGCCCGGCGTCATCGTTCAACAGTTCATTGAGGGAGCGCTGGTTGCTGGCGAACAGTTTCAGCGACGCAGCATAGGCGGCGTCGATCTTCTCGGCCAACGGCTTCTGATCGCTCGGCAGCAGGCCGCGCAGGCCTTTGTTGTCGACACCGACCCATACGGTCTGGGCGGCGGCGAGGCTGGCCTCCAGGCTTTGCAGGGAGGACTGGCTGCGCCATGCATCGGCCTGGAAGGGTTGCGGGATGCCCTTGGTCTGGCGGCCCATCGGCGTGCCGAGTTTTTTCTTCAGGGTGTCCAGTGCGGTTACTTGCACGCGCAGCAGATCGGCAATGGCTTCGTGGGAATCAGCGTAGCGCTGGTTCGGAAACTTGGTCATCTGCGCGAGCATACCGTCGGTGCTGTTCCAGCTGGCGAGGATCTCTTCAGCCAGGGCTTTCTGACGCTCGCCGATGGCCATCAGCAGCGGGCAGTAGCGGGCTTTCTGGGTTTCGTCGGCAACGTCGGGCTTGGCGTCGTAGAGGATGTATTCGTAGGCCGACAGGCCCTGCACCACCACGCTCGATTTGGCCAGGGCGGCCGCATCGATCTGCGGCTGGGCGCTGACCAGTTGCTCGACCTGGCGACCTACCAGGTTCTTCTTGTCCGGCCAGAACTGTACCTGCCAGGCGCGGTTGCCTTCGGCCAGTGGGCCGATCAGCAACGGTTGCAACTCGGCCCAGGCTTTTTGTGCGTGCAGGAAGTCGGCGCGGGCGGTGTCCAGGCTTTCCTTGCCCTGGCAGTAGGCCAGGGCGCTGACGGCCAGCTGGCGGTCGGCTTCAACCCAGCGGCTGTAGGTCGGCAGGATCACCTGCTTGGCGATCGCCGCCGAGGTCACTGCTTGCGGGTCCTGGGGCGAGCACGCGCCCAGGGCAAGGGCGGCGAGGCTGGTGAACAACAACTTGGGACGAAACATGTCGAGCTCCCTTCTGTGAGTGGGGCAAAGCTTATAAAGAATTCAGGAACGCCAGCAACGCGGCCCGCTGTTCGGCGTTAAATGACAACACATGTTGCTGCGCCGCTTGTGCTTGCCCGCCGTGCCACAGCACGGCCTCAAGCAGGTTGCGGGCGCGGCCGTCATGCAAGAACTGGGTGTGACCACTGACGGTTTGCGTCAGGCCAATGCCCCACAGCGGCGGGGTGCGCCACTCGCGGCCGGAGGCTTTGAATTCGGTACGGTTGTCGGCGAGGCCTTCGCCCATATCGTGCAACAACAGGTCGCTGTAGGGGTGTATCACCTGGTTGGCCAGCTCGGGTTCGGCGGTGTTGGCGGCCGTGGTGAATGTCGGCTTGTGACAGCCCTGGCAGCCGGCCTCGTAGAACAGGTTCTTGCCGGCCAGCACCTGCGGCGTGTTGACGCCTCGGCGTGCAGGCACTGCGAGGTTGCGGGTGTAAAACAGCACCAGGCGCAGGATGTTGTCGCTGACTTCCGGCTCGCCGTCAGGGCCATTGCCGTTTGGCGCCTGCTTGCACGCCACTTGGGCGTCGGTGCAGTCATCAAAGGGTCTCAGGGAGGTCGTGAGGCCCATATCACCCGAAAACGCGTGAACATTTTGTTGGTTGAGGTTGGGTTGCCCGGCTTTCCAGCCAAAACGCCCGAGTACGGTTTTATGCTGGGCGTCATCCCAGACCCAATTAGCGCGGCCGACGATGGCGTCTCTGTCGGCGGTCTTGGGGTCGGTGTTGCGCAGGATATCGGCGTCGCTGATCGCTTCGAGCAGGCCCAGGCCGATCATCGGCGGCGCGATGCGTGCCGAGAAGCGTGTGTCGGGGTGCATCGGGCCGTAGCCGAGCTGGGTGATTTGCAGGTCGGGTTTGCGCAGTTCGACGACGGTGCCGTCCTTGAAGCTGACCTGGACAGGGCTGTAGTCGACCCGCACCTTGCCTTCCGGCGTTACGCCAGGCACGGCCATGTCTTGCAACTGCCCGCCGTAGACCGGCTCGGGCACCACGCCGAGCTGTTCGATCAGCTTGGCGTAGGGGGGCTGCTCTGTAATGGAGAGGGGAATGGAGAGGCGCACCAGCATCGACACGGCATTGGGTGCATCGGGCAGCGGCGGGTGGCCACGGCCGTCCTTGATATGGCAGTTCTGGCAGGCGTTGGTATTGAACAGTGGGCCCAGGCCATCCCGTGCCGTGGTGGTGGCCGGCGCGATCACCCAGGGGTTGCGAAAGAAGCTGTTACCGACGCTGAAATCCAGGCGACGGCTGGGTGCCAGGTTGGCCGAGGGCAGGGAAAAGGCGTTCTGGTCGCGCTTGTTTACCGTCGTCGCGCCACCGGATCGCGATTCACCCGGCTCGGCCTTGGTGAAGCGAGGGGCGTCGTCGCAAGCCGTCAGGCATAGAGCCAGCAACGCTGCAGACAGGTAGGAAAGCGAACGGAACATCGAGATTCCTGGACGAGGGGGCAAAATCTGGTCGCAAAGTCTAACAGGGCCGGGCGGTTTGAATAAGAGCAATTATCGTTTGGTGGCATCGCGATTCTTTCCCGCTAGAATGACCGCACATTTTTTTCTGGAGGTGGCCAATGCAGGCTCTCGACGCTTTGCTCAACCGTGTTTCCGTGCCGCGTTTACTCGACCCGGCACCGACCCAGGAGCAGCGCGACCTGTTGTTCGCTGCCGCCATGCGGGCGCCCGATCACGGTCAATTGCGCCCTTGGCGTTTCCTCACCGTAGAAGGCGCAGCCCGTGAGCAAATGGGCACGCTGTTGGCCGAAGCCGCCCGGCTGCAGGACGCCGACGCACCGCAAGCGGTCATCGACAAGGCGCAGAACGGCCCGCTGCGTGCGCCGTTGGTAGTTGTGGTGATTGCGCGTTTGCAGGAGCACTTCAAAGTGCCCAAGTCCGAGCAATTGCTGGCGGCGGCCTGTGCGGCCCACGGCATCCTGCTGGCGGCGTATGCCCAGGGGATTGGTGCAGTGTGGCGCACCGGTGAACTGTCTTACTCGGCCCACGTCGCCAAAGGGTTGGGGCTGACGGCGGATGAGGAGGTGATTGGCTTCCTTTATTTGGGTACACCGCAGAACCCGCCGCGTACCGCACCGAAGGAAGACCTGACGCCGTTTGTCCAGGCCTGGACCGGCTTTCAAGACAAAAAGTGATCTAAATGTGGGAGGGGCGGTGCGACGTTTCCACATTTTGACCCCAGTGTCTTTGAGATCGATTACACCCTGAACTGATCCATCAACTTCATCTGCTGGCTGGCCAGGGCATTGAGCTGGCTGCTGATCGCCGCCGACTCGGTGGCCTGGCCGGTGAGGGTTTCGGTCACGGTGCGAATCGCCGAGACGTTGCGGTTGACCTCTTCGGCCACCGCGCTCTGCTCTTCGGCAGCGCTGGCGATTTGCAGGTTCATGTCGCTGATCACCGTGACCGCGTCGCTGATCTTGCCCAGCGCCTGCACCGCCTGATGGATCTGCCCGGCATTGCTCTGGGCCTGGTGCTGGCTGGAGTGCATGGTCGCCACTACCCCACGGGTACCGCTCTGGATGCGTTCGATCACCACGCGGATTTCCTCGACCGAATCCTGGGTGCGTTTGGCCAGGTTGCGTACTTCGTCGGCCACTACCGCAAATCCACGCCCGCTTTCGCCGGCGCGTGCTGCTTCGATCGCGGCGTTCAATGCCAGCAGGTTGGTCTGTTCGGCAATGCTGCGGATCACTTCCAGGACTGAACCGATCTGCTCGCTGTTGACCGCCAGGGCTTCGACTTCGGTCACGGCTTTGCTGACTTCCTCGGCAAGGGTGGTGATGTCGCGGGTACTCTGCTCGATGATCGACATGCCTTCACGGGCCGACTGATCGGCGCCACGTGCCGCGCTGGCGGCATTGGAGGCGCTGTTGGCGACGTCGTGGGCGGTGGCGCTCATTTCATTCGACGCCGTGGCGACCTGGTCGATTTCACGGAACTGCACCTGCATACCTTCGCTGGTCTGGCGTGCAATGGCCGAGGATTGATCCGCCGTACCCCGGGCTTCGGTGATGCTTTGTTTGATCTGGGCGATGGTCGGTTGCAGCTTGTCGAGGAAGCGGTTGAACCAGTTCACCAGCTCGCCCAGTTCGTCTTTCTTGGTGTAGGCCAGGCGTTGGGTGAGGTCGCCGTCGCCGCTGGCAATGTCCTTGAGCATGGCCGCCACGCTGTTGATCGGACGGGTCACGCCGGTGGCGGTCAGCCAGATCAGCAACAGGCCCAGCAAGCCGGCGGCGGCTGCCACCAGCAAGGCTTTGACGGTGCCGGTAGCCTGGGCTTCGTCGAGCACGGCTTGCAGCTTTTCGTTATCAGCCAGCATCACGCTTTTAGGCAGTTTGATCACCACACCCCAGGATTTGGCATCGGCAATCGGCTTGACCGGGTACACGGCGCGAATCGTGTCGTCCTGTTCGCGGATCATGGGCCGATCATTGCCCAGCAGTTGCACGATCTCCTTGCCTTCGGCGCCGAGGGTGTCGACCAGGTTCTTGCCGACCCTGGCCGGTTCGCCGCTGTAGGCTGCAATCAGGCCGGTGCTGGACAGGATTTCCAGGTGAGCAGCACCGTTGAACACGTCCTTTTGTGCCGCATCGGTGGTGGCTTGCAGGGCAGTGAGGGCGATGTCGACACCCACGACGCCGATGACTTTGCCATCGACGATCAGGGGCAGGGAAATGGTGGTCATCAGCACAGGTTTGCCGGCCACCGTGTCTTCATACGGGTCCAGCAGGCAGGTGCTGCGGGTGTCCCGTGGGCAGGTATACCAAATGTTGTAAGGCGTGCCGCTGAGGTTGAGGGTGGTCTTGGTCAGGTCATCCTCGACCATGATGGTGTTCAGGCTTTCGCCGCCGGCACGGCTCCAGTAGCTGGAAAAACGGCCTTTTTCGTTGGAGACGCGGGCCTTGTCGTCAACGAATTCACTGTCCTTGCCATCCAGGCCGTTGGGCTCGAACGACAGCCAGATGCCCAGCACCTTGGTGTTGCGCTCGAACGCGGTTTTCACGCTCTGGTTGATTTCTTCGCGCAGGGCGCCGGCTTCAATGGAGCGCTTGGTCCCCAGCTGACGCAGGTCCTTGATCTGGTCGGCGAGGGCGGTAACCGCCAGCAGGTTTTCACCGAAGGTCTTTTGCAAGTGCCCGGCCTGTTCAGCGGCCTTGGCTTGCAGCAGCTGTTCCACGCTGGCGGTGAGCATTCGTGAGCTTGAATCACTGACCAACCGATCGTTCTGGTTGGTGTTGTAGATATTGATGCCGACCACCAGTGCGATCACTCCCAGCAGGCAGAGGCCGGACAGCAGCACGATTTTCAAGCGGATAGAAAGGGTGTCGAACATAGGTTCACTCACGAATGGACTTGTGGGTATGCACGCAGCAGAGCCAAGTCCATTCGGCGCCGTTCCTGAAACATCGGCGTCACAAATCAATTCATGAGTAATAGGCGATGAGCGGTAGGAAAATGCCTACGCCGGGCGTTATACGGGCCGTGCGAGCTGCTCGGGGCGGGACCAGATCCACAGATTGCCCAGGCTCATTCCGGCGATGGCCAGGTACACCGGCCAGCCATGATCAAGCATCACCAGCATCAAGACTGCACACAGGACCATGCTTACGGTGGCGCTGACCTTGGCCCGGCGCGCAATGATCTTGCCGTTGCGCCAGTTGAACAGGATCGGCCCGAACAGGCGGTGGTTTTCCAGCCAGGCGCTTAAGCGCGGTGAGCTTTTGGTGGCGGCCCAGGCGGCCAGCAGGATGAATTCGGTGGTCGGCAAACCCGGTATGACAATCGCGACCAAGCCAATCCCCAGGCTGACGTAGGCCAGCAGGCCATAGAGAAGTTGGGCGATCTTTGAGGTGGATTGGGTTTTGCCGGTCATGCTGCAGTTTTCTGGTGGGAGGGTTTACACATTATCTGCCATGAAATGCACTCAAATGTGGGAGCTGGCTTGCCTGCTCCCACATTGAGCCGATGTCTACCGGAACATTTACGCCATTTCTGGGGCGCTAGCGTACGCCTGTTCCAGCAACACGGTGAAGCGCACAAACGCATCGATCGCGCCTTTTTCTACCGCAGCTTCTTCTTCGGCGCTGAACTCCAGGCTGTCGAGGGTGCGGGTGAAGCTTTTCCAGCCTTCGGCGCGGCCACCGGCCGGTTCGCCCAGGTGGCGGGCCCCGAAGGTTTCGCTCAGGCCCAGGCCCACGGCGCGCTTGATCAGAAACGCGGCGCCCAGCTTGGAGCCTTCGGACACGAACAACCAACCCAGGGCTTCGGCCTGGCTTGGGTTTTTCACCGCGCCGGCGACCGGAGCCGGAACGTCGGTGTCCAGGTCAGCCAGGTCGAGCTTGGCGGCTTCGGCGCGGCAGCGGGCGGCCAGGTCGGGAATGATCGTGTTCAGCGCGGCATCGTTGTACAGCGCCACCAGTTCCGACTGGAACAGGTACTGGGCCACCACGAAGCGGGCGAAGTTGGCTTGGGTTTCGAACGGCGCATGAGCCTTCACCAACGCATCCAGCTTGGTGTGCGGTTCATTGGTGATCTGGTTCAGGCGCTGGGAGCGCAGGCTTGGGCGTTCTGCGGTAGGAGAAGCGGTCATGTAAAAAATCCTTGAAAGAGGGAGCGCCTGGGTGCCCTTAAAGAGAGCTGTTATCAACTAGACGAACAAGAAGACGTGGCACAGTAAAAAATCCTCACCCCGCCGCTGATGGATTCCGGCGAGGTGAGGCGGGTGGATCAGATGTCCCAGATCAGGTTGATCGCAAAGTTGCGTCCGGGCTGGGTCAGGCGGTCGAGGTTGGCCGGGCCGGTTACGCCAGCTTCGCCGACGCTGTCGTAACTGCGCACGTCATCCCAGTTCCAGTACTTCTTGTCGGTGAGGTTGTAGAGGCCACCATTGATGGTCACGTCGTTGGTGACCTTGTAGTAGGCGGTCAGGTCGAGGATGCCGAAGCCCGGGGTCTTGAACGGGCCGTCAGTGCTGCCGTCGGGAGCGTGGAAGGTGGTGCTGTCGACGCGGTTCTGTTTCTTCACCAGAGTCCAGCTCAGCAGGCCGCCGTAGTTGTCCTGGTCGTAGCCCAGGCCAAACACGCCCTTGAGCGGGTTGACGCTGTTCAATGGTTCGCCATTGTCGTCGTTGCGACCGTGGGCGTAGGCAATCGAACCCTGGGTGTACAGGCCCTTCGGCGCGCCGAACGCATCCAGGTTCAGGCGGCCCTTGGCTTCCACGCCCTTGATGGTGGCGCGCTTGATATTGACGGCCCGGAACTGCTCCACGGTGCCGCCGACCACGGCGTTGTCTTCGTCGATAAAGTCGCGGTACTTGTTGTAGTACACCGCGATGTCGAAGGAGCCTTCGTCAAACTTGCCGCGTATCCCGGTCTCGATGCCTTTGCTGGTCTCCGGCTTGAGGTCGGGGTTGGGTTCGACGGTGTAGCCAATGTTGAGGTTTTCGAAGCGGCCATACAGGGCCTTCGCCGAGGGGGTGCGGAAGCCTTCGGCGTATTGGCCGAACCAGGTGTAGTTATCGGTCAGGGCGTAGGTCAGGCCGAACTTTGGCGTGACGCGGTGCCAGGTTTTGTCCTTGCCATCGACGGCATATTCGCCAGTTGGGTTGACGGTGTTGAGGAACTCCTGGGTCAGCTTGGGCTTGAGCCGGGTGTAGTCATACCGCACGGCGGGCAGGAAGGTCCATTTATCCCAGCTGATCTGGTCCTGGGCAAACAACGAGTAAGTGTTGATGGTCGGGTCGGGGAAGTCGCTGGCCTTCTTCACGCTATCGCTTGCTTGCGGGCTGGGCGCGCCGATGGCGGTGCAGCCGCCACCAATGGCCAGGCACGAGGCCGAGCCTTCGCGCGAGCCGGTGACTTTCTGCTGCTTGAGGGTGGTGCCGTAGGTCACCTGGTGGTCGGTTTCGCCGACGCTGAACGCCTTGTCCAGTTGAGCGTCGAAGACCCACTGTTTTTCTTCGTAAAGGGTGTCGCGGGTACGCAGTACGCGGCGACCAGCCTGGTAGATCTCGGCGGTGGTCTGGTCGGTCTTGGCGATCTGGTAGTTGAGGCTGGTCTTGATGCGATCAGCGATCGGCGACTCCAGGGCGAAGGTGTTTTCCAGGCCGAAGCGCTCGCGGGTGATGGTGTCGTTGCCCGAGCGGGCACGGTAGAGGTTCATGCCTCGACCGCCGATGAACGGGCCGCCTACGGCATTCTTCAGGTTGACGTCGCGGTCATCCTTGAACTTCTCGTAGGTCAGGCCCAGGCGGTTGTCATCGCCATAGTTCCAGCCCAGCTTGGCCAGCACGTTGGTGGTGCGCGCGTCTTCCGGGTTGGCGCCGGTGCGGGCCAGGCCGGTGGCGTTGTTGCCGTCGTAGGATTCGGTTTCATGACCATTGCGCTGGCTCAGGTGCAGCAAGCCATCGAAGTCCTGTACCCGCCCGGCGAAGGTGCCGGAGGTCAGCCAGCTCTCGTCGGCGGAGCTGTAGCCGGTTTTCAGGCGGGCACCGACGTCCTTGCCGGGCTTGATGATGTCGTCCGGGTCGAGGGTGAAATAGCTCACCGCGCCGCCGATGGCGTTGCTGCCGTACAGGGCCGAGGCCGGGCCGCGCAGGATCTCCACGCGCTTGACGATTTCCGGGTCGACGTAGTTGCGACGGGTCTTGGCGTAGGGGCCGTTGAAGAAGTTGTTGGGCACTTCGACGCCGTCCACCTGGGTGAGGATGCGGTCGCCGTCGATACCACGGATGTTATAGCCCGCGTTGCCTGAGCGGGTGCCGGCGCCGCCGACGGAGACACCGGGCTCGTAGCGCACCAGTTCGCGGATGTTGTTGGTGTTCTGGCGGTCCAGTTCCTCGCGGTCGTGCACGCTGACGGTGCTGGGTACGCTGTTCACATCCTGTTCGTTACGGGTGGCGCTGATGGTCACCTGTTGCAGGGCGAGGGCGCCGCCCGCGGCGCGTTTCTCCAGCACGATGCTGTTATTGCCCAGTTTGCGGTAGCTCAGGTTGGTCCCCACCAACAACCGCTCCAGGGCTTTTTCCGGCGACAGCGGGCCGCGCACGCCAGGGGACGACACTCCCTGGCCCAGCTCTGCCGGCAGGCCGACTTGCCAGCCGGTCACCGCGGTAAAGGCGTTGAGCGCCGACACCAGCGGTTGCTGCTCGATGCTGAAGTTGTAATTACCGTGGCTGCGAGGGGCGGGTTCGGCGGCGGTGGCGCTCATGACGGGCGCGCCAGCCAGCAGGATCGCAGCGGTCAGCAAGGACAAAACGGGCGAAGAACACCGGCGGTTGAAACGAGAGGACATCGAGAGCGCTCCGGGATACGAATCTTATAGTTGCGAACTGAACCAAATAGGAATCAGTTGCATTGGCTATAACGAGACGTATCGCCGGTTAACATCGAGTAAAAATAATTCTCATTTAGTTCAGGATTACCAGCGCCGGGTATTCCGACAGCTTGGCCGAGGTGATGTGGGCCAGGGAGCGCACCACGTCCAGGGGCTGGTCGAGGCGATAGTTGCCGGTGACGGCGACGCTGGCCAGTTGCTCATTGTTGTTGACGATCCAGCCAGGGTAATAGCGGCGCAGTTCAGCCAGGACTTCGCTCAGCGGGCAATTTTCGAACACCAGACGACCCTGCACCCAGGCCAGATCCTTGCCGACATCGAGCTTGGCCGGTTGGCCGAAACCCTTGGGGCCGATGCGGATGCTTTGCCCGGCACTCAGGCGTACGCGGGCATCGTCGAAGGTGTTGCTCAGGTCGACATCGCCACGCTGCACCTGTACCTGGGCCTCGCCATCGAGGTAGCGCACGGCGAAGGCGGTGTCGCGCACGCTGGCACGCACGGGGCCGGCGTCGATTTCCAGGGCCAGACCGCGGCTGGGGGCTATGTCGAAGAACGCTTCGCCCTGGTACAAGCGCGCAATGCGCTGGTGGTCGGTGATGCGGCTGGAAAATGCCGAGTTGGTGTTGAGCAGCACCTTGGACCCATCGTCCAGTTGCAGGCGCTGGCGCTCGCCGACCACGGTGAGGTGATCGGCCTGCAAGCGCATCGGCAAGTTGCTGAAGCTGAACAGACCGATCAACAGCACGGCCGCGGTGGCCAAGGGCTTCCAGTGCGGTTTGATCCGGCGCCAACCGCTTGGCTTGCGTGGCACCGCCAGGGCCACGGCGGCGCTGTGTACCGGTGCACCTGCCCAGGCCGCCTGGGCCTTGCTGAACGCGTGGACATGCGCCGGGTCCTCGGCCAGCCAGGCGTCGAACTCGGCCTGCTGCCCGGGTTGCGGGCACTGCAAGGCGATCAGCCAGTCGAGGGCTTGGTCCATGGCCGTGTCTTGCAGCACCTCATGAGCCAACGCATGGGGGCGCAGTTTATTCGGGTCCGTCACGGTGTTCCTCGGGTCTTCGCCACGTTCTATTCATTTTTTCGTACAGCGTGGATCGATAGCTCTGTCGGATGGAGCTTAAGGCTGATCCAGCCGTTCGGCCACACCTACACAGATGGCCATGATCAATTTCAGTTCCTTTTGTACGGTGCTCAAGGACACGTTCAACTGATCGGCAATCTCCTGGTAGCTGCAACCGTGCAGGCGGCTGAGGATGAAAATCCGCTGCTGACGAGCGCTCAGCTGGCCGAGGCTGACGCTCAGATGCTCCAGCAGTTGCTCGGCCTGAATGGCTTCTTCAGGTGTGCTGGCAGGGGCGGCAACGCTTTGCAGCACGTCCAGCGGCACGTCTTCCTGCAACGTGCGGGCCTGGATCCGGCGCGAGCGCAGGTGATCCAGCGCCAGGTTGCGCGCGGTCTGGTAGACAAAGGGTTCAAGGTGGTCGATCGGCCGCTCGCTCAGGGCCCGAGTGACGCGCAGGTAGGTTTCCTGCAACAGGTCCTCGGCAGTGCTGTGGTTATTCACCATCCGCTGCAAGGTGCGTAGCAGAATCACCCGTTGGGTGAGAAAGACTTGGTTGAAGCGAGATTGGCTCACAGTGATACCAGACCGATTTGCAGCGAATGATAATGCTTATCATCAACTGAAATGGCAAGTGGCTATTTCCCTGAACCTACTCTGGACAAAATGTAACTGTGGGAGGGGGCTTGCTCCCTCCCACAGTTGGGGTTACTCGGCGTTGCACAGCGCCAGGCAGTTATCCAGCATACGGTTGGAGAAGCCCCACTCGTTGTCGTACCAGGCCAGCACCTTGAGCAACTTGCCGCTGACCTTGGTGTGATTGGCATCGAAGATCGACGACAGCGGGTTATGGTTGAAGTCACTGGAAACCAGCGGCAGGGTGTTGTAACCGAGGATCTTCGAGTGCTGGCTGGCCTGTTTCAGCAGGGCGTTGACTTCATCGGCCGTGGCTTCTTTCTTCAACTGCACAGTCAGGTCCACCAGAGACACGTTGATCACCGGTACCCGCACCGCCATGCCGGTCAGCTTGCCCGCCAGTTCCGGCAGTACCAGGCCAACGGCTTCAGCCGCGCCGGTTTTGCTCGGGATCATGTTCTGGGTGGCCGAGCGCGCGCGGTACGGGTCGGTGTGGTAGACGTCGGTCAGGTTCTGGTCGTTGGTGTAGGCGTGAATGGTGGTCATCAGGCCGCTTTCGATACCCAGCTCACGGTGCAGCACCTGCGCGACCGGCGCCAGGCAGTTGGTGGTGCACGACGCGTTGGAGATGATCTGGTGGGATTGACGCAAAATGTCATGGTTTACCCCGTAGACCACGGTCGCATCCGCGCCCTTGGCCGGAGCCGAGATGATCACCTTGCGTGCGCCGGCGGTAATATGGGCGGCAGCCTTGTCACGGTCGGTGAACAGGCCGGTGCATTCGAACACCACGTCGATCTTGTGCGCAGCCCACGGCAGGTCGGCGGGGTTGCGAATGGCACTGACGGCAATCCGGTCACCATTGACGGTCAGGCTTTCCTGATCGTGGGCGACCTCTGCATCGAAAGTGCCGTGTACGGTGTCGTACTTGAGCAGGTGGGCGTTGATCGAGCTGTCGCCCAAATCATTGATGGCGACGATCTGCAAATCCTGGCGATAGCCTTGGGTATACAGTGCGCGCAGGACATTACGGCCGATACGGCCAAAACCATTGATTGCGATACGTAGAGTCATTGGAAAAGTGCCTGTCGTCGATTTGTTGTAAGAATTACAAGATTATTCGCATAAAAATAGAAAACAAGCCTTTTTAGTGGCAATATTTTGTTCAATCTACAACGAGTGACCTGAATCAACTGGTCCGATGATCCAAACGACCCCCTGCCATCCCATGAGCCGTGGGCGTTTGATCAGCATAGACACTCAGGTCGCCACATCCGTTAGCCTGGAGTTCTATACATGCATCCCCGCGTTCTTGAGGTCACCGAACGGCTTATCGCCCGCAGCCGCGCCACCCGCGAGGCTTACCTTGCGCTCATCCGCGGCGCAGCCAGCGACGGTCCGATGCGTGGCAAGCTGCAATGCGCCAACTTCGCCCACGGTGTAGCCGGTTGCGGCACCGAAGACAAAAACAGCCTGCGCATGATGAATGCCGCCAACGTGGCAATTGTTTCTTCTTATAACGACATGCTCTCGGCGCATCAGCCCTACGAACATTTCCCTGAACAAATAAAGAAAGCCCTGCGTGAAGTGGGCTCGGTCGGCCAGTTCGCCGGCGGCACCCCCGCCATGTGCGACGGTGTGACCCAGGGCGAGCCGGGCATGGAACTGAGCCTGCTCAGCCGTGAAGTCATCGCCATGTCCACGGCGGTAGCGCTGTCCCACAACATGTTCGACGCCGCGCTGATGCTGGGGATCTGCGACAAGATCGTCCCCGGCCTGATGATGGGCGCGCTGCGCTACGGCCATCTGCCGATGATCTTCGTGCCGGGCGGCCCGATGCCGTCGGGTATCTCCAACAAGCAGAAAGCCGATGTGCGCCAGCGCTACGCCGAGGGCAAGGCCAGCCGCGAAGAGCTGCTGGAATCGGAGATGAAGTCCTACCACAGCCCCGGCACCTGCACCTTCTACGGCACCGCCAACACCAACCAGTTGTTGATGGAAGTGATGGGCCTGCATTTGCCGGGCGCGTCATTCGTCAATCCGTACACGCCGCTGCGTGACGCGTTGACCCGCGAAGCGGCGCACCAGGTCACGCGCTTGACCAAGGCCAATGGCAACTTCACGCCGATCGGCGAGATCGTCGACGAGAAATCCATCGTCAACTCCATCGTTGCGCTAAACGCCACGGGTGGCTCCACCAACCATACGCTGCACATGCCGGCCATCGCCATGTCGGCGGGCATCATCCTGACCTGGCAAGACATGGCCGACCTCTCCGAGGTGGTGCCGACCCTGTCCCACGTGTACCCAAACGGCAAGGCCGACATCAACCACTTCCAGGCGGCGGGTGGCATGTCGTTCCTGATCCGCGAACTGCTCGAAGCCGGCCTGCTCCACGAAGACGTCAACACCGTGGCCGGCAAGGGCCTGAGCCGCTATATCCAGGAACCGTTCCTGGTGGACGGCGAGCTGGTCTGGCGCGATGGCCCGATCGAGAGCCTCGACGAAACCATCCTGCGCCCCGTGGCCCGTGCGTTCTCGCCGGAAGGCGGCTTGCGCGTGATGGAAGGCAACCTTGGCCGTGGCGTGATGAAAGTTTCGGCTGTCGCGCCCGAGCATCAGGTGGTTGAAGCGCCGGCGGTGGTGTTCCAGGACCAGCAAGACCTGGCCGACGCCTTCAAGGCGGGCCAGCTGGAAAAAGACTTCGTTGCGGTGATGCGCTTTCAGGGGCCACGTTCCAACGGTATGCCGGAATTGCACAAGATGACCCCGTTTCTCGGCGTGTTGCAGGACCGTGGTTTCAAAGTGGCGTTGGTAACAGATGGGCGAATGTCCGGCGCCTCGGGTAAGATCCCTGCCGCGATCCACGTCAACCCCGAAGCCCAGAGCGGCGGGCCGCTGGCGCGGGTGCAGGATGGCGATATCATCCGCGTCGATGGCGTCACCGGCACCCTGGAGCTTAAAGTGGACGCCGAAGTATTTGCAGCGCGCACGCCTGCCACGGGCCTGTTGGGCAATAACGTGGGGGCAGGTCGCGAGCTGTTTGCATTCATGCGCTTGGCCGCAAGCTCCGCAGAGCAGGGCGCCAGCGCCTTTACCTCTGCCTTGGAGACGCTTAAGTGAAGCTTGCGCTGGTCGGTGATATCGGGGGTACCAACGCCCGTTTTGCGTTATGGCGAGATCAGGAGCTGCATTCGATCCGCGTGCATGCCACAGCGGATCACCAAAGCCCTGAAGAAGCGATCAAGGTCTATCTCGCAGAGGAAGGCCTGGAAATCGGGGACATCGGTGCGGTGTGCCTGTCGGTGGCCGGGCCGGTGAGTGGCGATGAGTTCAAGTTCACCAACAATCACTGGCGCCTGAGCAAGACGGCGTTTTGCCAAGCCCTGCAAGTGGATGAACTGCTGCTGGTCAATGATTTCTCGGCCATGGCCCTGGGCATGACGCGTCTTAAGCCCGACGAGTTCCGCGTGGTCTGCGAAGGCACGCAGGAGCCGTTGCGCCCAGCGGTGGTGATCGGCCCGGGCACTGGCCTGGGCGTTGGCACCTTGCTGGACCTTGGCGCCGGGCGTTTCGCGGCATTGCCGGGGGAGGGCGGGCACGTCGACCTGCCCCTGAGCAGCCCGCGGGAAACCCAGCTGTGGCAGCATATTTACACGGAGATCGGCCATGTCAGCGCCGAGACCGTATTGAGCGGCGGCGGGTTGCCGCGTCTGTATCGCGCTATTTGTGCGGTGGACGGGCACGAGCCGGTGCTGGACACGCCCGAAGCCATCACCGCAGCGGGCCTGGCCGGTGACGCGGTAGCCATGGAAGTGCTGGACCAGTTCAGCATCTGGCTGGGCCGGGTCGCGGGCAATAACGTCTTGACCACCGGTGGGCGCGGTGGCGTGTACATCGTGGGTGGGGTGATACCCAGGTTTGCCGACTTCTTTATCGCCAGCGGTTTCGCCAAAAGTTTTGCGGATAAAGGCTGCATGAGCGACTACTTCAAAGGTATTCCGGTGTGGTTGGTGACAGCGCCGTATTCGGGGCTGACCGGGGCTGGCGTGGCGCTTGAGCAGGCTTTTGCATAGGCTGTGATGGCCTCATCGCGAGCAAGCCCACTCCCACATTTGACCGCGTTCCAACTTTGGAATGCAGGCAAATGTGGGAGGGGGCTTGCCCCCGATGAGGCCCTACAGAACACCCCATAACAACAAGGAGGCCCCCGTGAGCGTAATCAGTAAATCCATTCTCCTCGTCGACGACGACCAGGAGATCCGCGAATTGCTGCAAACCTACCTCAGTCGCGCCGGCTTCCAGGTCCGTGGCGTGGCCGATGGTGCGGGGTTCCGCCAGGCGATGAACGAGGCGCCGTGCGACCTGGTCATCCTCGATGTGATGTTGCCGGATGAAGACGGGTTCAGTCTGTGCCGCTGGATCCGCCAGCACCCGCGCCAGGCGCAGGTACCGATCATCATGCTCACCGCCAGTTCCGACGAAGCCGACCGCGTGATCGGCCTGGAACTGGGCGCTGACGACTATATCGGCAAGCCGTTCAGCCCTCGCGAGTTGCAGGCGCGGATCAAGGCGCTGCTGCGCCGTTGCCAATTCGGCCAGGAGCGCAGCACTGGCGGTGATGTACTGGTCTTCGATGAATGGCGCCTGGACATGATCAGCCACCGCTTGTTTCACGTTGATGGCGAAGAGGTCATCCTTTCCGGCGCGGACTTTGCCTTGCTCAAGTTGTTTCTTGATCACCCGCAACAGATCCTCGACCGCGATACTATCGGCAACGCTACCCGCGGCCGTGACCTGATGCCGCTTGACCGTATCGTCGATATGGCGGTCAGCCGCCTGCGCCAACGCCTGCGCGATACCGAAAAACCCCCGAGGCTGATCCGCACCGTGCGCGGCAGCGGTTATCAACTGGCAGCCAGCGTGGTTGCCGGCAATGCCCACTGAACCTTTGACCGAGCGCCGCCGCCGCTTTCCGGTGCCACGTTCGTTGCTGGGGCGCATGTTACTGCTGACCTTGCTCGCCGTGCTGTTCGCCCAGGCGCTGTCCAGCGTGATCTGGGTGTCGCAATTGCGCGCCACCCAGCTTGAGGGCCTGGTGACCAGCGCCCGCAGCCTGGCGCACTCGATGACCGCCAGCGTGAGTTATTTTCGTTCGCTGCCGGTGGCCTATCGGCCTTTGGTCCTTGATCAGTTGCGCAGCATGGGCGGTACCCGCTTTGTAGTGACCCTCAATGATCGCCCGCTGGACATGGCGATCCTGCCGCAGACGCCACGCAAGCAAGCGGTGCTGGAGGCGGTCGATGAGGTGCTACGCCAAACCCTGGGCGCCGATGTGCATATCTCGGTGGAGTTCGTCAGCGCCGAAGACCTGCGCATCTTCAATGCCGGCCTCAAGCTCGACGAACTGCCACGCTCCTGGGCCCATTACGCATTGACCCTGGAACCGGTAAACCCGCCAGTGCTGGTCACCCAGATTCAACTGGCTCCCGGCGAATGGCTGTACATCGCCTCGCTGTTGCCAGAGCCGTACACCAGCCTTGAAGAACAGGGTCTGCCGTCCCAGCAGGTGTGGTTTATCGTGCTGACCAGTGGTTTTTTGCTGCTCTTTATCGGTTTGCTGGTGCATTGGCAAAGCCGGCCGCTCAAGCGCCTGGCGCGGGCGGCGCGGGATATGTCGCTGGGCGCCGATGTAGAACCGGTAGCCGAAGGCGGCGGCAGTGAAGTGGTGGAAGTGGGCCGCGCATTCAACGCAATGCGCGAACGCATCAGCCGTTACCTGACCGAACGCAGCCAGTTGTTCAGCGCAATTTCCCACGACTTGCGCACCCCGATTACCCGCCTGCGGTTGCGTGTGGAATTGCTCGAAGACGAGAACCTGCAAACCAAATTCGGCCGCGACCTGGATGAGCTGGAACTGCTGGTCAAAGGCGCGCTGCAATGCGTGAAAGACACCGACATCCACGAAAACATCCAGCCGGTGGACCTCAACCACGTACTCGAATGCCTGGTGGAACCTTACCTGGCACCCAACGGCAATGGGCGGGTAACCCTTGATGGCGCGGCCCTGGCGGCCTACCCGGGCAAGCCGCTGGCGCTCAAGCGTTGCATCGGCAACCTGATCGACAACGCCTTGAAGTACGGGCAGAACGCACATCTGCATATCGAAGATGATGGTGTGCAGTTCGTCCTGCATGTGGATGACGAAGGCCCCGGTGTGCCGGAGCAGCGTCTGGAGCAGGTATTTGAACCGCACTTTCGCCTGGCCGGCCAGCAGCAGGGGTATGGCCTGGGGCTGGGGATCGCGCGCAACATTGCCCATAGCCATGGCGGTGAAGTGAGTTTGCAGAACCTGCGCGAAGGCGGACTGCGCGTCACCCTGCAACTACCAAGAACCTTGGACTAACAAACACCTGAGCTCAAATGTGGGAGCTGGCTTGCCTGCGATAGCGGTGGTTCAGTTGACTCATTAGTGACTGACACACCGCCATCGCAGGCAAGCCGGCTCCCACATTTTGCTCTGCGTACATCAGATGCTTTGGCGCAACCGGGCCAGGTCGCGCAGCGGCGGCGCCCCAAACAATCGGCTGTATTCCCGGCTGAATTGCGACGGGCTTTCATACCCCACCCGATACCCTGCGGCCGAGGCTTCCAGCCCTTCGGCAATCATCAAGCGCCGGGCTTCCTGCAAGCGCAGCTGCTTCTGATATTGCAGCGGGCTCATGGCCGTAATCGCCTTGAAGCGATGGTGCAAGGTCGAGACGCTCAGGTTCACTTCCTTGGCCAGGTCGTCGATGCGCAGTGGCTGTTCATAGTTGCCGTTCAGCCATTTGATCGCCTGGCTGACGCGATGGCTCTGGCTGTTGGCCACGGCAATTTCATACAGGCGATAACCCTGTGGGCCCCGCAGCAAGCGATAGAGAATTTCACGGTTGATCAACGGCGCGAGCATGGCGATGTCTTTGGGCGTGTCCAGCAGGCGGGCCAGGCGCAGCACAGCGTCGAGCAACGGGGTGTCGATGCGGTCCACATACATGCCGCGAGAGGTGGGACGCGACGGCACACCCATAGGCCCGGCTTCGGCAATCAGCGCGGTGAGCTGGGCCGGATCGATATTGATGCGGACCGACAGGTTGGGGTCTTGCGGGGTGGCATCGATGATTCTGCCGGCTACCGGCATGGCGACCGAGAACACCAGATAATTGAGCGGGTCGTAGGCAAAGATTTCGTCGGCCAGGCGCACTTCCTTGCTGCCGCTGGCGAGGATGCACAGCGCAGGTTCCACCAGCACCGGCATGAAATCCCGTGGCGTGTTGTGGCGGTTCAGATACAGCGAGGTGATCGCCGTGCCGTAGGAGCCATCTTCCCAGGTGTGGCGGTGCACGATACTGGCCAGCTCGGCGCGTTGTTTCTCCATCTCGGCATCGACGGGGATGGGCTTTGGTTCGGGCGACGACATGGGGCGTCCTCTACACGCTGCTTTGATGGGCTCAGCTTAGCGGCAGCTTTTCAAAAAGTGTTACGTCGATTCTGCAGGATCCTTGCCTGATCCTGCGATAGGTAGTGAATCAGGCAAGCAGGCCGCCTGTCATCTCCCTGAAACACTGGACCGGTGCATGGAATAAATCCCGGGGGCCAAACGTCCTCTCTATGTTTCTCGCAGGATTGTGCAATAAGCCTGCAGGAATCGACTAACCGCATCCTCAGCCGGGCCGCTATCTTTGATCCTGTGGCAACACACCCTCACCGTGCTTGCCGAGCATCACTTCTCAACGGGAGAGTCGAACATGTCCACCCCCATTCCCGCGAGCCACATGGCCTTTATCCGCGCCCGTAGCGGGTGCAGCACCGAACTCGGTGCACGCTTGAGCAGTTTGATCGAACCGGGTCGCCAAGCCCCAGGTTGCCTGCAATTTTCGTTGCAGCATTCCCAGGTCGATCCTGATATATGGCTGGTATCAGGTTTTTGGAGCAGCGAGGAGGCCATGAGTGCCTACTTCAGCTCACCGACCTTGATGATTTTTACGCAGTTGCTCAACGACATGGTCGTGCGCAGCATGGACTTCCAGACCTTCACCGATGCATCTGCCGTCAACGCCTACGGCGAGTACCTGCAACTGGCCGGTTGAACCGGTTTACAATGGCCGACTTTTCCATTGGCCAGGACCTGCAACATGGCACGTAAACAATTTGCCCACCACGAAGCCGTTTCCGCCTTGGTGCGTGAAGAAGAGGGTGGCTATAGCGCTGCCATCGCCGTCAAGGCACTGGATGGCATGGGCGCCCCCAAGTTCCACAAGATCCTTGACGGGCAGAAGTTCAAGACCGCGTCCGATGCCGATGACGCGGCCACTGTGCAGCTTGAGGACCTGGTCGACGTGGACGTGGAAGGTCAACTGACTTGGGCAACGGCTTCCAACTAACGAACGCTGCCGATCAAATGTGGGAGGGGGCTTGCTCCCGATAGCGGTGTATCAGCCAGCAAATTTTTAGCTGATACATAGCCATCGGGAGCAAGCCCCCTCCCACAATTTGACTGTATTTCAGTCAGGGTTTTGCGGCGCCTGGTCGGTACATCTTGAACAGCGCTTGCGGGCCCAACTGGAAGTAATCCGCCGGGCCGCCGCCGCGCAAAATCGGCTCGGCGGCTGCGGTGTCGTAGATGCCATCCTTGAGCAACCACTTGGCGATATGCACCGCAACCACTTCGCCTAGCACCAGCCAACTTGGCACCAGCTCCTTGTCGGCGCGTTGCAGTTGGATGATCTGCGTCACTTTGCATTCAAACGACACCGGGCTCTCGCCGACGCGGGGTACAGCGACGACTTTCGAAGCCACCGGCGTCAGGCCGGACAACTCGAACTCATTCACATCCGCCGAGACCGCTGCGCAACTCTGGTTCATCTGCTCGGCCAACGGGCGAGTGGCCAGGTTCCACACAAACTCGCCGGTCTGCTCAATGTTATTCAAGCTGTCTTTGCGCCCCACACTGGAAAACCCAATGATCGGTGGGATGTAGTTGAATGCATTGAAGAAGCTGTAAGGCGCCAGGTTCAGGCGGCCTCCGCTGTCGTGCGAGGAGATCCAGCCAATCGGGCGTGGGCCGACGATGGCATTGAACGGGTCATGGGGCAGGCCGTGGCCGTTGGCGGGTTCGTAGAAGTGGATATCGTCGGACATGACCTGTTCTGCTCTCGATTCTGGGGCCCACATCATATCCAATGTGGGAGGGGGGTTGTCCCCTCCCACATTTTTTAGTCCGTGGTAATCCGCGAGTGCTTGCGGGTGTCTTTCATGGTCACGTAGACCATCAACGACACTGCGATACATGCGGTCACGTACCAGTAGTAGCCAGTTTCCATACCGATGCTCTTGAACCACAGCGCGATGTATTCAGCGGTACCGCCGAAGATCGACACCGTCAGCGCATACGGCAGGCCCACGCCCAGGGCGCGGATTTCGGTGGGGAACAGTTCGGCTTTCACCACGGCGTTGATCGAGGTGTAGCCGCTGACGATGATCAGCGCCGCCATGATCAGGAAGAACGCGCCCCACCAGCTCTGGATGGTGTGCAGGGTGGTGAGGATCGGCACGGTGAACAGGGTACCCAGGACACCGAAGGCAATCAGGATCGGGCGACGGCCGACTTTATCCGAAAGCCCGCCGATGATCGGCTGCAGGCACATGAACAGGAACAGCGTGGCTGCCGAAATGGTGGTGGAGTCGGAGATGCTCATGCCGACCGTGTTCACCAGGTATTTCTGCATATAGGTGGTGTAGGTATAGAACGCCAGGGTGCCGCCCATGGTCAGGCCGACCACGGTCATCAGTTCCTTGGGGTGGCGCATCAAGGTGCGCATTGCGCTTTCCTTGGCCTTTTCCTTCTTGGTGAACGACTCGGTTTCTTCCATGCCACGACGCAGATAGAGCGCGACCACTGCACACAAGGCGCCGATGGCGAACGGGATACGCCAGCCCCAGGCGTACAACTGTTCGGTAGTCAGCAGTTGTTGCAGCACGATCAGCACCGCCAGCGCGATGAGTTGGCCGGAGATCAGGGTCACGTATTGGAAGCTGGAGTAGAAA
Organism: Pseudomonas sp. OST1909; assembly: GCF_015277575.1. NCBI lineage: Bacteria > Pseudomonadati > Pseudomonadota > Gammaproteobacteria > Pseudomonadales > Pseudomonadaceae > Pseudomonas > Pseudomonas sp. OST1909. The sequence continues at coordinate 5,227,641 of NZ_CP063780.1, read as the reverse complement.
CCACGACGTTCCTTGGTCGCCATCTCGCTGAGGTAAGTGGCGGAAGTGCCGTATTCGCCACCGACCGACAGGCCCTGCAGCAAACGGGCAAACACCAGCAGGATCGGCGCACCGATACCGATGAGTTCATAGCCAGGGCTCAGGGCAATCAGCAGCGAGCCGAAGCACATCAGGTAGACCGAGGCCATCAGGGCTTTTTTACGCCCGACCTTGTCGGCATACAGGCCCATCAGCCAACCACCGATAGGGCGCATCAGGAAGCCCACGGCGAAGATCGCGGCGGTGTTGAGCAGTTGGGCGGTGGTGTCGCCTTTGGGGAAGAACGTCTTGGCGAAGTACAGCGAGAAGGCGGCGTAGACGTACCAGTCGTACCACTCGACCATGTTGCCGACCGATCCACTGAAGATCGACTTGATGCGGCTGGAAGTGGTGCGTTCTTTTGCCGGCGCAGACGCCGATCCCAGAGGCAGGGAGTTGGAGTTATCCATTGAAGGATCCTTCATCTAGTTGTTTTTATGGAGCGTGCTTGAGCACTGCCTGGCTTGGGCTATAGCAGAAGCTGTGCCAAGTGGATGAAGGCCCGGAATAGAAGGGTCGCGAGGTTTTTTTGAGCGGAAAGTTGCCGATGATTTTTGGGGGATGAGCGGAAATCCGCTTATGGCTGCTCGCGAAGACGTCCTTGCAATCGCTACATAAGCAGGATCAGAGGAACATTTCCCGCACCAACCCATGCCGCTGCATCTTTTCATTGAGGGTCCGTCGCGGCAGTTGCAGCTCGGCCAGCACCGCTTTGATATCGCCTTTATGCCGGGTCAGCGCGGCTTTCAGGCAATGCGCCTCGAAAGCCTCCTGCTGCGCGGCCAGCGATTGCCCAGGTTCAATACCTTCAGGTTCAGGCTCGCCAAGCCCCAGCACCTGGCGCTCGGCGACGTTGGCCAGTTCACGTACGTTGCCCGGCCAGTCATGGCTGAGCAGGCGACTCAGCTGCGGCCCACTCAATGGCTCAAGATGGCGGCCCAAACGCTCGGCAGCGCTTTGGGCGAAATGCTCATACAACAACGGAATGTCTTCGCGACGCTCGCGCAGGGGCGGCAGGCGCAGTTGTGCGACGTTCAGGCGATAAGCCAGGTCCTCGCGAAAACGCCCGGCGCGTGCTTCTTCGAGCAGGTCCGGCTTGGTAGCGGCGATGATGCGCAGGTCGACATTGATGCTCTGGTTGGAACCCAATCGCTCCAACTTCTGCTCTTGCAACACGCGCAGCAGTTTTACCTGTTGCGCCAGGGGCATGCTTTCAATTTCGTCGAGGAACACGGTGCCGCCATGGGCGTACTCCAGCTTGCCGATACGCTTGCCTTGGGCGCCGGTGAAGGCGCCGCTTTCGTGGCCGAACAGCTCGGCTTCAAATAATTGCTCGGGGATAGCCGCGCAATTGAGCGCCACAAACGGCTTTTTGGCTCGTGGGCCGAAATCATGCAGGCAGCGGGCAACCAGTTCTTTACCGCTGCCGGTCTCGCCACGGATCAACACATTGACCGGCAGTGTCGCCAGGTCCAGCACCTGGCGACGCAGGGTTTGCAGGCCCTTGGACACCCCCAACAGGCTGGATTCCAGTTGTGCACGGTGATCGGCCTGTTGGTGCAGGCGACGGTTTTCCAGGATCAGGCCGCGCTTGTCCAGCCCCCGGCGCAGGCTGTTGAGCAGGGCATCCGGGCTGAAGGGTTTTTCCAGGAAGTCGTAGGCGCCGTCGCGCATGGCTTCGACGGCCATTGGCACGTCGCCGTGGCCGGTGAGTAAAATCACCGGCAAGTCGGCATCGCGCCGCTGTACCTCGGCCAGCAATTCAAGGCCACTGAGCCCGGGCATACGCACATCGCTCAAGATCACTCCGGGGAAGTCCTTCGGCAGGTGCGCCAGGCATTCCTCGGCACGGCTGTACAACTGAACGTCAAACCCCGACAGGCTCAGCCACTGCTCGACGGCCGTACGAATGCTGGCTTCGTCATCCACCACAATCACTGCGTTCAACATAGGTCAGGTGTCTCCAGCGCGACGGGCAGGGTCAGGGTAAAGACTGCGCCGTCCCCATGATTGCCGGCGATCAGGCGCCCGCCCAATTCATGCACGATAGCGTAGGACACCGCCAGGCCCAAGCCGAGCCCGTCACCCACCGGTTTGGTGGTGAAGAACGGGTCGAATACGTTGTTCAGATGTTCTTCGGCAATCCCGCCACCGCTGTCGCTGACGCTTAACTGCCACAGCTGCTGATCGGCGTGCAGACGGATTTCCAGGCGTTTGCGCGGCTTGTCGGCCATGGCGTCCAGGGCGTTGCGCAGCAGGTTGATCAGTACTTGTTCCAGGCGGATCGCGTCGCCGCGTACCCAGGCCGGGCGGGCCAGGTCCAGCACCACGCCGATGGCCTCATCGCGCAGGCGCGCGTCGAGCAAGTGCAGGGACTGGTCGACCACGGTGGCCAGATCCAGGCGTTCGCGCAGGCCGCTGGGGCTTTTGCGCGCGAAGGTCTTGAGGTGGCCGGTCAGCGCGGCCATGCGCGTCAGCATGTCATCCAGCGGCGTGAGCGCCTTGTAGGCGTCGTCCACACGGCCATGGTCGAGCAACAGCCGCAGCGTGGCCAGCTGCATCCGTTGGGTGGTCAGCGGTTGATTGATCTCATGGGCAAGGGCGGCGGACATCTGCCCCAGCGCCGCCAGTTTGGCTGATTGAACCAGGCCATCCTGGGCGGTGCGCAGGGCCTGGGTGCGTTCTTCTACCAAGTGTTCGAGTTCTTCGCGGCTGCGTTGGCGAAGGCGAGCCAGGCGCCAGCGTTGACTCAGGAACAGCACAAGAAACACCAGCGCCAGCCAGGACCCGGCGGCGGCGAGGCCGGCGTTGCGTTGGTCTTCAAACGGGAACTGCGGTTTGCGCAGCAGGTGCAGGGTCCAGCCTTCGGCTTTCAGCGGCAGGGATTCCCAGATGTAGTTGGCGCTGCCGTCCGGGCCGTTGACGCGCATCAGGTGGCTGTTGTCGTCGAAGCGCTGCAGGGTCTGGGTATCCAAGGGTTGCAGCTGCTTCTTGTCGTATTGGCGGGTGGCCTTGAGTTCAGCCAGGTCACTCTCTGACAGCGGCCGCAGGTTGCGATAACGCCAGCCCGGCTGGTTGGCGATAAACACAATGCCGCGTGCATCGCTGACCAGCAGCAAGTCATTGCCCTGGGCCCATTCGCGTTCCAGTTCGGGAAACTCCAGCTTGACCACCATGGCGCCGAGGAACTGCTCGTGTTCATCGACCACCGCGCTGGACAGGAAATACCCCGGAATGCCGGTCGTCACCCCCACCGCGTAAAAGCGCCCGGTGCCTTGGCTCAAGGTCTGGCTGAAATACGGACGGAACGCGTAATTGTGGCCGACATAGCTGCTGGGCAAATTCCAGTTGCTGGCGGCCACGGCCAGGCCGGTGCGGTCCATCAGCTCCAGCGTGGAGGACTGGGCCGCGCCGTTGATGCGTTCGAGCTTGCGATTGAGTACATCCTGGGTGGCACTGTCGAGTGGGCCCTTCAGCGCGCTGATCATTTCCGAATCCAGCGCCAGCACGGCGGGGAGGGCGCGGTAGCGTTCGATCAAGGTATGCAGCGAGTTGGCATACAACGCCAGCTGTTGATTGGCGCGAGCGGCTTCATCCACCAGGGCCTGGCGCTCGGCATGGCGGGTGGCCAAGGCGGCGGCCAGCACTGCGCCGGCGATGATTAGCAACGAGTAAAACGTCAGACGCAGAGGGCGAGGGATCACGATCATACGATGATGAACAGGCACAGTGAGGGGCGAGCACCATAGCATGAGCTGTCTGGATCTTGTGGCGAACGAGCTTGTGTGGGAGCTCCCACATTTCACAGCGTTCGCCATGGCAATCGCTTCAGGTATAAAAAAGGCGACTGGGCCATGGGCCGCAGTCGCCTTTATGCTTGTGGAGAAAGTGCTTACTGCACTTCCACCGCCAGGCTCTCACTGATCTTTTTCTGCCAGATGGCAGGACCGGTGATGTGTACCGATTCGCCTTTGCTATCGACTGCAACGGTGACCGGCATGTCTTTCACGTCGAACTCGTAGATGGCTTCCATGCCCAGCTCGGCGAACGCCACCACGCGGGACTTCTTGATCGCCTGGGCCACCAGGTAGGCGGCGCCGCCCACGGCCATCAGGTACACGGCCTTGTGGTCCTTGATCGCTTCGATAGCGGTAGGGCCGCGCTCGGACTTGCCGATCATGCCCAACAGGCCGGTCTGCTCGAGGATCTGACGGGTGAACTTGTCCATCCGCGTCGCGGTGGTCGGGCCCGCTGGGCCAACCACTTCTTCGCGCACCGGATCAACCGGGCCGACGTAGTAGATAAAGCGGCCCTTGAGGTCCACCGGCAGGGTTTCGCCCTTGTTCAGCATCTCGACCATGCGCTTGTGCGCCGCGTCGCGACCGGTGAGCATCTTGCCGTTGAGCAATACGGTTTCGCCCGGCTTCCAGCTCTGCACTTCTTCCGGGGTCAGGGTATCGAGGTTGACGCGGCGAGCCGATGGGCCGGCTTCCCAGACGATTTCCGGGTAGGCGTCCAGCGATGGCGCTTCCAGCGACGCCGGGCCCGAACCGTCGAGCACGAAGTGCGCGTGACGGGTGGCGGCGCAGTTGGGGATCATGCACACCGGCAGGGAAGCGGCGTGAGTCGGGTAGTCCATGATCTTCACGTCGAGCACGGTGGTCAGGCCACCCAGGCCCTGGGCGCCGATGCCCAGTTGGTTGACCTTCTCGAACAGCTCCAGGCGCATCTCTTCGATACGGTTCTGCGGGCCGCGCTTTTTCAGCTCGTGGATGTCGATGGATTCCATCAACACTTCCTTGGCCATCACCGCGGCTTTCTCGGCAGTGCCGCCGATGCCGATACCGAGCATACCTGGTGGGCACCAGCCGGCACCCATGGTCGGAACGGTCTTGAGCACCCAGTCGACGATCGAGTCGGACGGGTTGAGCATGGCCATTTTCGACTTGTTCTCGGAACCGCCGCCCTTGGCCGCCACGTCCACTTCCACGGTGTTACCCGGGACGATGGAGTAGTGGATCACCGCAGGGGTGTTGTCCTTGGTGTTCTTGCGCGCGCCTGCCGGGTCGGCGAGGATCGAGGCACGCAGAACATTTTCCGGCAGGTTGTAGGCGCGACGCACGCCTTCGTTGATCATGTCGTCCAGGCCCATGGTGGCGCCGTCCCAGCGCACATCCATGCCTACGCGCACGAACACGGTGACGATACCGGTGTCCTGGCAGATCGGGCGATGGCCGGTGGCGCACATGCGCGAGTTGATCAGGATCTGGGCGATGGAGTCACGGGCCGCCGGCGATTCTTCGCGCAGGTAGGCTTCGTGCATGGCCTGGATGAAATCAACGGGGTGGTAGTAGGAAATGAATTGCAGGGCGTCGGCAACGCTCTGAATCAGGTCGTCTTGCTTGATCACGGTCATGAGTCGCGCTCCTCTATAAGGGAACATTCAATAAAGGTGGGCTCAGTGCTGCATCGGTCGGCTGAGCCCACCTTTCCAAGGCACGCCAAAGTGGTGCAGGCGCGACGCTAAAAAGGCGCGGCAGTATAACCCGGCACGGTGGCCGATACACCCGACTATGGTCAAACTGTCGCAGGCATGATTCCCTGTGCGCGCTCCTTATGCTTGAGACCCTGATATGCCTGAACTGTACGTCGGCGAACGCCACTGGTCGGTCACCACCGGCAGCAACCTGCTGGATGCCTTGAATCAGGCAGGTGTGGCCGTGCCCTACAGTTGCCGGGCCGGCAGTTGCCATGCGTGCCTGGTGCGTTGCCAGGGCGAAGTCGACGACCAGCAGCCTGACGCGCTGAGCTCGGCACAACGCCAGGACGGGTGGCGCCTGGCGTGTCAGTGCCGGATCAGCGCTGATCTGAGGGTCGAGGCGTTTGATCCGTTGCGTGATGGCCTGCCTGCGCGGGTGGAGGGTGCCGATTGGTTGAGTCCGACGGTGCTGCGCCTGCGCCTTCAACCTGAGCGTGGCCTGCGGTACAGCGCCGGGCAGCATCTGGTGTTGTGGGCAGGGCAGGTGGCGCGCCCCTATTCCCTGGCGAGCGTGCCCCAGCAGGACCCGTACCTGGAGTTTCATATCGATTGCCGTCAACCCGGGGAATTCAGTGATGCTGCTCGCCACTTCAAGGTCGGTGAGCCGTTACGCCTGGGCGAATTGCGCGGCGGGGCGTTGCACTACGACCCTGACTGGCAAGCCCGGCCCTTGTGGCTGCTGGCCTCCGGCACTGGGCTGGGTCCGTTGTGGGGGGTATTGCGCGAAGCGCTGCGCCAGGAACACCAGGGTGCCATCCGCGTCATTCACCTGGCCCATGATGCCCAGGCTCACTACCTGGCCGAACCCCTGGCGGCGCTGGCCGCGCAGCATCAGAACATTGTGGTGGAGTTATGGACTGCAGATGAGTTGGCCCAGGCATTGGGGCAACTGCGGCTTGCTTCGCGACAAACCCTGGCCTTGGTCTGCGGGCATCCTGCCAGCGTCGAAGCCTTTTCCAAGCGCTTGTTTCTGGCGGGGCTGCCGCGTAATCAACTGCTGGCCGATGTGTTCCTGCCCCGTGGTTGAGTGCTGACTGTCGAGTACAGGCTTTGCGGGTGTACGCGATTAACTGTGGGAGGGGGCTTGCTCCCGATGAGGCCCGACGGTTTAACACCTGAGCCGGCATTTGAAATGCAAAAAGCCCCGCCATTCTCATGGCGGGGCTTTTGTTTTTTCAGCCTGTCACTCAGACCTGTGGGTCGCCCACATGCAGGATCTTCATGCCATTGGTGCCACCGGTGGTGTGGTAGCTGTCGCCCTTGGTCAGGATGACCCAGTCGCCTTTCTCCACGACGCCGCGCTTGACCAATTCGTCGATAGCCTTCTGGCTGACTTCGTTCGGTGCCAGCGACGCCGGGTCGAACGGGATGGTGTATACGCCACGGAACATGGCCGCGCGGGCCTGGGCTTCGCGGTGCGGGGTGAACGCGTAGATCGGCACCGAGGAGCGAATGCGCGACATGATCAACGGCGTGTAGCCACTTTCGGTCAAGGCGATGATCGCTTTAACGCCCGGGAAGTGGTTGGCGGTGTACATGGCTGCCAGGGCGATGCTCTGGTCGCAGCTTTCGAAGACCTTGCCGATGCGGTGGCTGGAGGTCTTGCTGGTCGGGTGCTTTTCGGCGCCGACGCAGATGCGTGCCATGGCCTGGACGGCTTCCAGCGGGTACGGGCCGGCGGCACTTTCAGCCGAGAGCATCACGGCGTCGGTGTAGTCGAGCACGGCGTTGGCCACGTCGGACACTTCGGCGCGGGTCGGCATCGGGTTCTGGATCATCGACTCCATCATCTGGGTCGCGACGATCACCGCCTTGTTGTGGCGGCGTGCGTGCAGGATGATCTTCTTCTGGATACCGATCAGCTCGGCGTCACCGATTTCCACGCCCAGGTCGCCACGGGCAACCATCACGGCGTCGGAAGCCTTGATCAGACCGTCGAGGGTTTCGTCGTCGGCCACGGCTTCGGCACGTTCGATCTTCGCTACCAGCCAGGCGGTACCGCCGGCTTCGTCGCGCAGTTTACGGGCGTATTCCATGTCGGCGGCGTCGCGAGGGAAGGACACCGCGAGGTAGTCGACTTCCATTTCGGCGGCGAGCTTGATGTCGGCCTTGTCTTTTTCAGTCAGGGCCGGTGCTGTCAGGCCGCCACCGCGGCGGTTGATGCCTTTATGGTCGGACAGCGGGCCGCCGATGATCACGGTGCAGTGCAGCTCGGTCGGGGTCGCAGTGTCGACGCGCATGACTACGCGACCGTCGTCCAGCAGCAGTTCGTCACCGACGCCGCAATCCTTGACCAGGTCGGGGTAGTCGATACCGACAACGTCCTGGGTGCCTTCGGTCAGCGGGTGGCTGGTGGAGAAGGTGAACTTGTCACCGATCTTCAGCTCGATCCGCTTGTTGGCGAATTTGGCGATACGGATTTTCGGGCCTTGCAGGTCACCCAGCAATGCGACGAAGCGGCCATGCTTGGCGGCCAGGTCACGCACCAGCTTGGCGCGAGCCTTGTGCTCGTCCGGGGTGCCGTGGGAGAAGTTCAGACGGGCGACGTCCAAACCAGCCAGAATCAGCTGTTCGAGGACTTCCGGCGAGTTGCTGGCCGGGCCAAGGGTGGCGACGATTTTGGTACGACGGACGGACATGCACAGACTCCTGAGTTCAAGCGCTGGGGAAGGCTACTATGCTCTTTCGTTGTAGTCATTGTTCGTTTGCACTACTTATCGACGATTGCCTTTGTTTTTGCTGCAGTTGGATGGGTAAACAGCCTTGAAGATTTTCGCCCGGGGGTCGATACACTGCACAAGACAGGAGAACCCCCATGCGAATTTTGCTTGTTGCTGCCCTGGCCGTCAGTGTTGTCGGCTGTACCCGCTGGTCGATGGACCACCATTTGAACAACGCCTACCGTGCCTATGGGGTGGGCGACTGCGCACGTGTCACCCTGGAGTTGTCCCAGGTCGATCGCGAAAGCCGTACCCGTCGCTATGTGCAACCGGAGGTTTCGATGTTGCGCGGGCAGTGCCTGGAGCGGCAGAAACTGTTTGTCGATGCCGCACAAACCTATCAGTTCATCATCAGTCAATACCCGTCGAGCGAGTACGCCTACCGCGCTCGCGCCCGGCTCGATACCTTGCAGCAGCTGGGGCATTACCAAGGCGGGAGCGCTGTAAAACCACGGCCCGCGTCTTTGTAATGATATTTGTCATTTCATAGCTGGCCCGTCGCCAGTCTTGGGCTATTCTTTGGAGGTCTGTTTGTATAGGTTTCCATTTGAACGGATGCAAGGCCCGGGTTCGGCAGCCGTCTGGTGAAGAGCGGTACCTGTTGTCAAACCGGGATCCAGGGAGAGCGAGCGGTTGCTCGTTCCGAATCACTGGCACAGTCAGACTCTTGGCTATTGGATGGCGACTTTCATCATGTTTACTGCGCGACGGATCGAACGGCATCAATTGCCTTATTTTTTGCAGGTGTTCAACCGTATCACCGACAAACCAATCGGTTTTTTGGGCAATGTGTCTGAAAACGGGCTGATGTTGATCAGCCAATTACCCATGATGATCAATGTGGATTTTGAGCTGTGCCTGAAAGTACCAACGGCACAAGGCGAATTTCAGACGATTGATCTCACAGCGACCTGTTTATGGAGTCATGAGGATGTCAATCCTCAGCACTATGACTCCGGGTTCCGGGTGCAGAATGCACCCGAAGAGTACGGGCAATTGATTGATGCCCTGTTGCAGTACTTCAGCTTTGACCCTCAACAGGCCTCCGTCTGAACACAGCAGTTAGAAAACCCCGGCTTTTTTCCATCCCAGGTAGCGCGTCACCAGCGTGGCGCCCATTTCTGAAGGCAACGTGTCCAATACTGAAAGCCCATGAGCGCTCAAGCGATCATGGAGCTGGTTTCGACTGTTGAGGTAATCGACGGTGCCACTGTAGGCCAGTGCTTCGGGCAATGTTTGCACAGGGGCCTGGCGCAGTTGATCGAGGATTTCCTCTCGCAGGCTGGCTACCAGTACGCGGTGTCGCCTACCGATTCGTTTGACGGCGCTCATCAGCGCTTCATCATCCTCATCCCGCAGGTTTGTGACGATGATCACCAGTGCCCGGCGTTTTTGGCGTGCCAGCAATTGATGGGCGGCAGCCTCATAGTCGGCGGTGTTTCGGGTGGCCTCCAGATCGTAGACAGCATTGAGCAAAGTGTTCAACTGGCCACTGCCCTTGACCGGCTTCAGGTAACGCGGTTGGTCGCTGGCAAAGGTGCACAACCCCACGGCGTCGCCCTGTCGCAGCGCGACGTAGCTCAAGAGCAGGCAGGCGTTGAGGGCGTGGTCGAAATGAGATAACTCGGCATCCTGGCTGCGCATGCGCTGGCCGCAATCGAGCATGAATACAATTTGCTGGTCGCGCTCGTCCTGGTATTCCCGGGCGATCGGTGTGCGTTGGCGGGCGGTGGCCTTCCAGTCGATCTGGCGCAGGCTGTCACCTTCACGAAACTCGCGCAGTTGATGAAACTCCAGGCCTAAACCCCGGCGTTGATGTTGGCGCACGCCCAACTGGCTAAGCCAGTTATCCACACCCAGCAACTGCGCGCCGTACAAGCGGGCGAAATCCGGGTAGACCCGGGTGGCGTCGTGGGTTTCGATGCATCGCCGTGCCGACCACAGCCCCAATGGGCTGGGCAGCCAAAGTTCGCAGCGGCTGAAGCTGAAATGCCCGCGTCGCAAGGGACGAACGCGATAGCCCAACTCGCCGCGCTCGCCAGGGCGCAATTCAATGGATTGAGGCAGGTTATCCACACTCAGGCCATCGGGCACGTGATCGAATACCTGCACGGTCAGCGGCTGAGGATAGTCGTGCTCCAGGCACAGGCGCACTTCTTCCCAGCGCCCCAGCGCCAGGCTGCCGGGCAGTTTCCGGTGGACGCGGGCCGTGGGGCGACGGTGCAAGCGTGCGGCATCCAGCAGCGCCAGCAGCAGCAAAGCCAGGAGCAGGCCCCAGGCCACTGAATGCAAGGTTTCAGGTACCTTGAGCTGCAACGCGACCGAAGCGCCCAACAGGGTGTTCAGGCCAAGCAGCACACCCAGCCAGATCAGGAGCAGACGGGTCGGTTTCATGGGCGTGTCATTGCCTTGGCGCCGCTACTTGATCCAGCAACTGCTTGAGCACCTGATCCACCTCCAGGCCGTCGATGTCCAGTTCCGGCGCAATGCGTACCCGATGCCGCAGCACTGCCAGGGCACAGCCCTTGATGTCATCGGGTGTCACGAATTCTGCACCACGCAACAGAGCCCGGGCGCGGCCGCCGCGTACCAGGGCGATAGAGGCCCTGGGCCCGGCACCGATGGTCAGTCCTGGCCAACTGCGTGTGGCGCGCGCCAGGCGCACAGCGTAATCGAGCACCTGTTCATCCAGGGGCACGTCACTGGCGATCTGCTGCATCAGCACCACATCCTCGGCTTGCAGCACGGTGCGCAACGGCTGTACATCCAGCATGTCTGCCCTGGATGAGCGCGTCACTTCGCGGACCATGTCCAGTTCTTGTTGGGCGTCGGGGTAGTCCATGCGGACCTTGAGCATGAACCGGTCCAACTCGGCCTCGGGCAACGGGTAGGTGCCTTCCTGCTCGATGGGGTTTTGGGTCGCCAGCACCATGAAGGGCTCGCCGATGGGCAATGCCTCGCCCTCAAGGGTGACTTGGCGTTCCTGCATGGCTTCGAGCAACGCTGCCTGGGTCTTGGCCGGGGCGCGATTGATTTCGTCGGCCAGCAACAGGTGGGTAAACAATGGCCCCTTGCGCAGCTTGAACTGTTCGGTCTGCAGGTCGTACACGGCGTGGCCAGTGACATCGCTGGGCATCAGGTCCGGGGTGAACTGGATACGGGCGAAATCACCGCCAAAGCATCGGGCCAGGGCACGTACCAGCAAGGTCTTGCCGAGCCCGGGTACGCCTTCGAGCAGTACATGGCCGCCTGCGATCAAGGCGGTGAGCACATCGTCAATCACCTGATCCTGGCCAATCACTGCCTTGCGCAATTCCACACGCAGGGCCTGGGCTTGCTGGCTGGCACGTTGCAGGTTCTCGGCGGTCAGGGCGGTGACCATTGGAGAGTCGCTCATAAGGCATTCCTGAGGGTTTGCAGGCACGCAACCTGTCGGCTGAAGTCGGCGCTGGAGAGCCGTTTCTGCGTCAGTGGTTCGAGCGCCTGGCTGATGATATGAGGGGGTTGTCGCGTCAGGTGTTCCAGCACCTGCCACTGCTCTGCTGTATCGAGATGCTCAAAGCCTGGATGGCGTCGCCGGGCGGCGCGCAGGATGTCGTGCTGCAAGGCTTGCAGCAAGGTGCCCTGGCCGCTGCGGCGCAGCAGGAAATCGGCGCTGGCCTTCAAATGTTCCTGGAGCTGCCGACGTGCCTTGGGCGCCGGTGCCTGGATCGGGCCCTGGCGCATGGCGGCCTGCCATAGCGCCAGGGCAACCAGTGCCGCAAGGGCGACGAGGGCTTGTGGGAAATATCGAATCAACAGGGTAAACAGATCGTCCGTTTCACTGTTGAACAGCAAGGTGACGTCAGTCTCCTGGGTCAGGTACCACAGCAACCAGGCGTTATCGTGTTGACCGATGCTCGGGGTTTTCCACAGGTCGCTATCGGTAATCACAGTGACGCGGCCGTGCCCCAGGTTGAGTTGCATCAGGTGGCTTGAATGGGCGCTGTTGGCGGAAAACTGCGCCAGGTGTTTGGGGTCGATGAGGTTGAAGTCGGTGTCAAAACTGAAATACGCCGGGGCGGTTTCGTTGTCGACATAAAGCCTGGTCAAGTCTGCCGCAGGCTTTTTACGGGCAGGCGCCGGTTCGTCGAAGGTTTCGCTCAAAGCCTGGTGGATATCAAGGCGATCAAGCAGCAGGTCGCCGCTCTTGCTGGTCTCCTCGTCCCACAATGCCTCGGCGACCAGCAGCAAGTGCCCGCCGGCGTTTGTCCAACCCAGCAGTTGCTCGACCTGGCGCGGGGTCATGTTGCTGCGTTCCCCCAGCAGCAACAGGCTATGACCTTTGGCGGGTAGGTCCGCGAGCCGTTCAAGGCCGTTGGCGCGTTCCACCACCAGGCCTTGCTGGTGCAGGAAATGCTCGGCAGCCAGATAAGGATTGGCGAGTGCATCCGGCGATGGGCCGCGGTCCACCACTTCGTCATAGGGGATTGCCTTGTGCCAGGCGTACAAGCCACCCACGCCCAGCAGGCATACCAGCAGCAGTGCCACCCACAATAATGGCCGGTTCATTGGCTGGCTCCGTCATTGAACAGAGCGCGCCAATCGCTGCACAGCTTTTGTTGGGTCGAGGAGGGCGGCAGGCGATGACCATAGGCGAGGTTTTGCCAGTGACGCGTCAGTTCGTCACTGAAAGCCAGCAACTGCGGTTGTTGCAAGTGTCGAACGCGCTCCAGCACCTGGCCTTCGGTGTCGGCGCTTTTGAGCGGCAGGTCGAATTCATGCAGTAGCCGGCTGAGCAGGCCGCGATACAGCAGGCCAAGGGCTTGCCTTGGCTGAGTGGGCCATAGTTGTTCGGCGGCACTGGCGATATCTTGCGGCAATGTATCGAGCCCCAGCTCCAGCCCGAACAACTGAGCGGGGGTAGGGGTGGCGGTTGCAGGGCGGGCGCGCCGGCTGCGGCTGACAAAGGTGCGTAGCCACTCACGGTAACGCCACACCACCAGGGCCAGCCCACCAATCACCAGGCTCCACAATAGTATTTCCAGGGTTTTGGCGAGGGGTTTGAAGGTGTCGCTGTTGAGATTGTCGAGTAAGGCCTGGAGCCAACCGGGTAATTTACCGTCGCCACGGGCTGTGCTTTTAACCGGTGTTTTTTCTTCACCAAACCGATAACGGGTGACGGTTTCCGGGTTCTTGAAGGGCGGCTTGTCCAGCAGTGCCTTGATGGACTGACTGGCAGCCTGGGTATTGAGTGGCTTATGGCCCGTTGATTCATCGGCCATGGCGGGTGGGCTGAACGGTATGAGCGTCAGCCCGACGACCAGCAACAACAGCGACGCGGCACTGCTCAGGCGCTGACGCAAACGGCGGAATACCAACTCCAGGTCCCAGGCTTCCAGAGCCGTACGACGATTGAGGTACAGGCTGAAACCACAGGCAACGTAGATGGGTTCCCAGAACACCAGGATCAGCGCGTAAAAGGCATTGCCCAGGTGCTCCAGCCACAGCACGTTCGGGCTGGTTGCCAGTGCCAGGCGTTGCCAGTCCCAATCCATTTCCAGCTGCTGCGGGATGAATAAATAGAACAGCGCCATGGCGCCGAACCACAGGCCGATTTCCAGGTGTACGCCGATAATGGTCAGCCAGCGGGCGGCACCAGCGTTACGTTGCAGCAATATCCCCAGGCGCTGTTGCCGCGCCTGACCCTCGAGGCCTTCAAGTTGACTTACCGGCAACGTAAAGCTGCGGCTCATGCTCAGGCGTCGCCAGGTCAGGCTGGCGAACAGTTGCCCCTTGAGCAGTTGCGGCCACTGGCGAATGGCCTGTTTGAGACGGGGGGGGTCGCCAAACAGGGCTTTGGAAAGAATGTACAGCGGCAAGCGGTCAAAGGCCGGCTTGAGCCACCAGAACAGAAACATGGCCAGCGACGGGTAATTCCACAGCAGTACGGTCAGCGAGATAAACACCGGCAGGCTCACCATCGCCCAACTGCCCATCAGCAGCAAACGATGTTCCCTGGCCATCAGTACGCCCAGGTCCATGGCTTCCCAGGAAGTACGCGGGCGAATCACCACGCTGGCGTCAGTCAGGCGCATGGCGATTCCGTCCGGCGAAGATCAGGTAAACGGCCACCAGCAGCCAGAGCGCGGTGCCTACCAGGTATTTGAGCCAGGGCTCGATGTGGGTGGTGGAGGACCAATAGGCTTCGATGAACGCCGCGATCAGCAGAAACACCATGACGCCGCAAAGTATCCGCACACTTTTGTGGGCTGCCAGGCGCAAGGCTTCGCTGCGTGCCAGCCGCCCGGGAGCGATCAGTGACCAACCCAATTGCAAACCCGCGGCACCGGCCAGCGCAATGGCGCTCAATTCGAATGCGCCATGACCGATGACGAATGACCAGAAGGTTTGACCATAGCCAATGTCGGTCAGGTGCCCTGAGACCGCGCCGATGACCAAACCGTTGAAAATCAGGAAGAACACGCTGCCCAGGCCAAACAACAGGCCGGCGGCAAACGTCTGGAAGGCGATGCCGATGTTGTGCATCACGTAATAGCCAAACATCATCCAGTCCTCGCTGGCTGCACGCTCGGCGGCGCGCCCCAGACGACTGGCGGCGGGGTCGTACATGCCCTGCATCTCGGCCACCTGTTGGGCGCTGACGATGCTGTAGATAAGGTCGGGGAACAGGTAGACCAGCAGTGCAATGCCCACCAGGCTGCCGAAGAACAGCAGACCGGAGATCAGTACGAAGCGCCACTGTTCACGTACCAGGCATGGGAAATCGGCGAGCAGGAACGCCAGCATCTTGGCCGCCAGTTGGCTGCGATGGCGATACAACTGTTGATGGCCGCGCAGCGCCAGTTGCTGCAGCCGGTCTACCAGGTAGCTGCTGTAGCCACGCTGTTGGGCCAGGGCCAGGTGTTGGCACAGGCGTCGATACTGGTGAGGGAAGTCAGCCACTCCGCCAGCCTTGGCTTTGCCTTGCTCCAACTGCTCAAGTTGTTGCGCGAAGGTTTGCCATTGCTGCTGGTGGCGGCTTTCAAAAAGACTCTGCTTCATGTCGGCCCCAATAAGCCACGGGCCACACCGTTGAGTTGCTCCACGGCGCGTGCCGGAGGCACTTGCAGGGGCGTGGCGAGGATCGCCGCCAGTTCATGCACGCGTTCGGCAGACAGCTCGGCCTGGCGCTCGGCAAAACCGAGGATGGCCCGCTGTTCGCTCAACTCCAGTGCAAAGGGCAGCCGCAGCGCGGCGGCTTGAGGGATACGCGGGCGCACCAGCGGTAGTTCGCGGTAGACCACCAGTGTACCGGCGGCCAGATCGCCCAGACGCTTGAAGTGCGGGTGTTGCAGGCAGCTGATCGCACCGAGGAAGTAACCAAAAGGCAGCATGTCGACAAAGCGCAGCAGGTTGCGGATCAGCGACGCCGACCAGCCAATCGGGGTGCCGTCATCCTGCACCACTCGCAGGCCCATGACCTGCTTGCCCGGCGAGCAGCCCTGGTTGAGCACTTCAAACAGCACCATGTACCACCAGCTCACCAGGAACAGCAGAAGCGACCCCAGCCCGAGGCCAATATTGCCCAGCAGCGCCAGGGGCACCAGCAGGATGCCCATGATGATGCCACGCACACCCAGGTCGAATGCAAAGGCCAAT
Source organism: Pseudomonas sp. OST1909 (assembly GCF_015277575.1). Taxonomy (NCBI): domain Bacteria; kingdom Pseudomonadati; phylum Pseudomonadota; class Gammaproteobacteria; order Pseudomonadales; family Pseudomonadaceae; genus Pseudomonas; species Pseudomonas sp. OST1909. Next base: position 5,211,663 of record NZ_CP063780.1, on the reverse strand, counting down.
GCCCGGGATGGCAGGCCGGCAGGGCGCAAGGGCAGGTCGATCCCCTCCGGGGTCTCGATTTGGTAATGGGTATCCAAAGGAGCTGGCGGCATTGCGATCCCTGGCAGTGCAAAGCGGTTAGGAGACACGGATGCTAGCAGTGTCGACGCTGGAAGCAACCATTCAAGGTTTTACTGGATATTTATACAGTAAAGGTATCGCTGGCCCCAGACACCTTGCAGCGCCTAGACTTTGTCGGTCTTCAGCACAGGAATAGCCCGTGACCTCGATTTTCTGGTACGACTATGAAACCACCGGCATCAACCCGCGCAACGATCGCCCGCTCCAGGTTGCCGGTATTCGCACCGATCTCGAACTCAACGAGGTCGGCGAGCCGATCAATCTTTATTGTCAGCCCGGCGACGATATTCTGCCCCATCCGGCTGCGTGCGCGATCACCGGTATCACGCCAGGCGTCCTGGCACAGAAGGGCCTTGCCGAAGCCGACTTCATGACCCGGGTGCACGCCGAGTTGGCCGCGCCAGGCACCTGCGGCGCCGGTTACAACACGCTGCGGTTTGACGATGAAATGACGCGCTACAGCCTGTACCGCAATTTTTTCGATCCTTACGCGCGCGAGTGGCAGGGCGGTAACAGCCGTTGGGATTTGATCGACGTGATGCGCACTGCCTACGCGCTGCGGCCGGAGGGTATTATCTGGCCTGAGCAGGACGGGCGCGTGACGCTCAAGCTGGAGCGGCTGACCCACGCCAATGGTATCGACCATGGTCAGGCACACGATGCGTTATCTGATGTGCGTGCAACCATCGCCCTGGCGCGATTGGTTCGGCAAAAGCAACCCAGGCTGTACGAGTGGTTATTTCAACTGCGCAGCAAGCAGCGAGTTATGGATGAGGTGCGGTTGTTGCAACCAATGGTGCATATCTCCGGGCGTTTTTCCGCCGAGCGCCATTACCTGGGCGTGGTCTTGCCCCTGGCCTGGCACCCGCGCAACCGCAATGCGTTGATCGTCTGCGACCTTGGGCTCGACCCACAGGGGTTGCTGGAGCTGGATGCACAGACCTTGCGCGAGCGCCTCTATACGCGCCGTGATGAGTTGGCGGACGGTGAACTGCCGGTGCCCCTCAAGTTGTTGCATATCAACCGCTGCCCGGTGGTAGCACCGTTGAAGGTGTTGCGTGCGCAAGATCGCGAGCGTCTGCAATTGGATATGAGCACCTATCAGGCGCGGGCGCTGCGGCTAACTGACGCACAGGAAGTTTGGCGCGACAAGTTGGCGGCCATTTATGCCGAGGAGGACTTTGCCTCGAATGCAGACCCGGAGCAGCAGCTCTACGATGGCTTTATTGGCGATCGGGATCGCCGGTTATGTGAACAAGTTCGCATGGCAGAGCCCGCTCAATTAGCACATCAATCGTGGCCGTTCGATGATCATCGTTTGCCGGAATTATTATTTCGCTATCGTGCACGTAACTTCCCTGAAACCTTGAATACAGAGGAGCAACAACGCTGGAGACTTTTCTGTCAGCAACGTTTGTCAGATCCGCAGTGGGGAGCACCGAATACCCTGATGGCATTTAAGCAGGCGCGCAAGGAGTTGGCGCTTAGTGCCACCTCATTTCAGTGCCAGGTGCTGGATCAATGGCAGGAGTATGCCGATTCTTTAGCGGCCCGCCTGAGCCTGTAGGCTGGTAATTGCTGAGTATTCAGACAATAAAAAACGCCAGCAAGCTGGCGTTTTTAATGTGTAGCGTATCGGGTGAACGTCCGACCAGGCTTAGCCCAGCAGAGTCGCCCAACCTTCAACTACGTCACCGCCCCACTTGGCTTTCCACTCTTTCAGAGTTTTGTGGTTGCCACCTTTGGTTTCAATCACTTCGCCGTTGTGCGGGTTTTTGTATTGCTTGACTTTGCGAGCACGCTTGGTGCCAGTAGTTTTTACAGCGCCGCGCGGCGCTTTAACTTTCGATTCTGGATCCAGCAGCGCGATGATGTCACGCAGGGATTTGGAGTATTCACCCATCAGGGTGCGCAGTTTGCCTTCGAATTCCAGCTCGGTTTGCAGCTTGTCGTCTTGGGACAGGTTCTTCAAACGGGCTTGCAGCTCTTTGATTGCTTCTTCGGTGGCGCGGTATTCGTTGATCAGGGACATGTGGACTACCTTATGTAGAACGCTGATTGACAGGGTGAGTGGCCTAATAATAGTCAGGCAATTTCACCAAGTAAACATTTAAGAAGATATTTATGTGAAGCAGATTGAATGTTTGTGGCAAAGCGATGCAAAAGTGTTAATTGGCAGCCGTTACGTCGAAAGATAAATACCTTAATTTTTCGCTAACTGTCTGGGCGTACCGTTGTACGGTCATATAGCGATGGTAAAGCCTTACGCTATTAAGGGCTGTTGCCACCAGGCGGCTGCAGAATAAGGCGCAAGGAATACTGCAGTTTTTCTGCGCAATCGCTAGAATAGCGGCCTTTGCGAAGTTCTGGAGTTTCCCCCTAATGCGCACTTTTCGGCTGGTGATTGCTTGCCCGGACCGGGTTGGCATCGTTGCCAAGGTCAGTAACTTTCTGGCTTCCCACAATGGTTGGATCACCGAGGCGAGCCATCACTCGGACGATCTCAGCGGTTGGTTTTTCATGCGTCACGAAATTCGTGCCGATACGCTGCCCTTTGGCCTGGAAGCTTTCCGCGAGGCGTTTGCGCCCATCGCTGAAGAGTTTTCGATGACCTGGCACATCACCGACACGGAACAGAAAAAACGCGTGGTGCTGATGGCCAGCCGCGAATCCCACTGCCTGGCAGATCTGCTGCACCGTTGGCACAGCGATGAGCTGGACTGCGAGATCGCCTGCGTGATCTCCAACCATGACGACCTGCGCAGCATGGTCGAGTGGCATGGCATCCCGTACTACCACGTACCGGTCAACCCGCAGGACAAGGAGCCGGCATTCGCCGAGGTGTCGCGCCTGGTCAAGCAGCACGAAGCGGATGTGGTGGTGCTGGCGCGCTATATGCAGATCCTGCCACCTGAACTGTGCCGCGAATACGCCGGCAAGGTGATCAATATCCATCACAGTTTCTTGCCATCGTTTGTTGGGGCCAAGCCGTATCACCAGGCTTCCCTGCGCGGCGTGAAATTGATTGGTGCGACGTGCCACTACGTCACCGAAGAGCTGGACGCCGGCCCGATCATCGAGCAGGACGTGGTGCGTGTCAGCCACAGTGACAGCATCGAAGACATGGTGCGGTTTGGCCGGGACGTCGAGAAGATGGTGCTGGCCCGTGGCCTGCGTTACCACTTGGAAGATCGGGTATTGGTACACGGCAACAAGACCGTGGTGTTCTGATCGTTCGGGTTTGGTTGAATAAGCAGGGGCCTGGGAGTAAAACTCCTCAGGCCCTTTTTTATTCCTGCTATCAAGGAGGCATCTATGACCGATCCACTCGATAAAGCCACCTCCAGGGCGCCCGCTACGGTGGGCGAGGGTTGTCTGAGTCGCTACGACCCGCAGGCGCTGGGCGCCGAGGATGGTACTGAGTTTCCCGATGCGGCCCGTTTGTGGGAACAGCTGCAGGCGCAGGACGAGCCGCCTGTCGGCCCTGTAAAAGACGCTTGAGCAGCGGCTTGCCGACCATCAGCACAAAGACCGGGGCGCCGGCCAGCAGATAGAAGTAATAGGTGACCGCCCGCCAGATCAGGATTGCCGCTGCCGCAGTGGACTTGCCGACCATGGGGGCCAGTAAGGCCGCTGATGTCAGCTCTGCTGCTCCCGCCCCGCCCGGCAACAGACTGAACTGCCCCGCCGTCAGGGACAGCATCTGGATCAGGAAGCTCAAGGCCCACTGCACATCCCCGCCCAAACCGCGCAGCGCCAGGTACAACACGCTGTAGCGCAACAACCAATGCAGGCTGGTCAGCGCGAACACTCCGAGCAACAAGGGCCAGGGTAATTTCAGTGTGGCAGTGAACGCCGCGAGAAAACGCAGCAACCTGCGAGCCCAGCGCCGACGGGCGGGGGCCCTTACCCTAATGGCCTTGAGCATCGCGCCGGCCAGGCGAATCAGCCGACGATGAAAACGCACCACCGCCAGGCCACTGATGATCCCGCCGATCATCGATATGACACTGAGCCCCAGCAACCATTCCAGGCGCGGGTTGAGGCTATGGAACAGCGCATACAAAACGATTCCCGCCAAGGCGCACAGAAAAAACAGCAAATCGCTCAACTGGTCCATGGCGAATACCGCGCTCGCACGGGCAGGGCGTATGCCATTGCGCGCCAGCAACGCCATCAGGGTCAGCGGTCCGCCGCTGCCGCCGGGCGTGGCGCACATGGCGAACTCGGTCGATATCACTGCCCCCAGGCTTTTGAGCCGTCCCAGTTGGCTGCCTTGCTCGCCCAGCAACAGGCGCAGACGCAGGCTGTTGATCAGCCAGCAGCCGATAATCATGGCAAACATCCCCACTAGTTGGGGTAAGGGAAACTGCCGCAGGCGCGTAACCGTTTCGCCGCCGCCCAGCCATACGGGTATCAACAGTGCGACCAAGAGGGCCAACAGCAGCCAGATCAGTCGGCCCATGACTGCGTCTTCAGCCAGGCGGCCTTGGTGTGGGGGCGACGACCCGCGTTGAGCAGGCGTTGCAGGGTTTGCAGCCAATAACGACGGGAAAACTCGTGGCGCATGTCCACCGGGTGCAATCCCAATCGGATCAACGGGGCCTCGCGCCAGCGCTGTTCGCGCCGGTCGCTGAGCACTTTGGACAGCCTGCGGCGCCAGGCGCTGCGGGCGCTCCAGACCAGACCCGGGGCATCGATAGGGGTGAAGTCAGGCAGGCGATAAAGATGCTGCGGGTCGCTGGTGTAGCAAAGCGGTAACTGGCGCAACGCCTGGCGGGTGCCTTCGCTCATCAACCAGGCCGGGGCGACAAAGCCGTGCAACGGCCAGTCATTGCGCTGGAATATTTCGATGCCGGCAGTAAGACGCCGCAACGCCTCGGCCTCGGACAACTGGTAAAACTCGCCTTCATGGGTGTAGATGCGCCGCATGAACCACTCTTTCGGCGAACGCGGCGCAGGTTGGTCGTCGCAGTGGTAATAGCCGTGCAAGGCGAGTTCGTCGCCCTTGGCGATGCGGCTGTCGAGCAGTTGGCGAAAATCGCGGTGGGCTGCCAGGGCATCATGGTGATGGAAGTCTGGCACCACCAGCCAGGTGATGGGCACGTTGCCCAAGGCATCGACGGCCTCGACAAAAGGCCGGTAGTCGGCCCAGGTGCTCGGTGCCACGTCGTGCAGCACCAGCATCAGCGCAGGTTCAGCCATGGGCGAGCATCGGCTTGTGACTGCCCAGCACCGCGTGGTAATGCCCCAGCAGGCTGTCGACCACCGTGTCCCACGCGTAATGCTGCTCGACATGGCGCCGAGCCTGGGCGCCCAAACGCCGGCTGTCGGTGCTGAACAGTTCGCGCACCGAATCGGCCATCGCCTTGGGGTCGTTGGGGGCACACAGCAGGCCACAGCGCTCATCGACAATCTCGGTAAAGGCCCCGGCCGCGACGGCGACGACCGGGATGCCACTGGCCATGGCTTCCAGAATCACCAGGCCGAAGGTTTCCTGGTCGCCGCCATGCAACAAGGCGTCGGCGCTGGCCATCAGGCGGGCAACATGGTGGGCGGGGCGGAAACCATCTATCACAGTGACATTGTCCGGCACGCTGGCTGGCATACCGGAGCCCACCAGCAACAAGTGGTAGCCCTCGCCCAGGCGCTTCATGCAGTTGAGCAGTACCGGCAGGTTCTTCTCCTTGGAACCGCGTCCGGCGAAGATCAACAGCCGCGTATCCTCGCCAATCCCCAGTTCGGCGCGCAGGCCGGGGTCGCGCACATCCGGGGTGAAGGTGTGCAGGTCAACCCCCAGAGGTTGGACGAAGACGTTTTTTACCCCGAGTCCACTGAGTTTTTCGGCCATTACCTGGCTGGGGGCGAGCACCCGGTCAAAATTCCCATAGAGTTTGCTGACATAGGCTTCAACGTTGGGAGTAAACCAGGGACCCATGCGGTTGCTCACCAGCAGCGGCAGGTCGGAGTGGTAGAAGCCGATGACCGGCACATCCAACTGACGTCGGGCGTCCAGCGCGGCCCAGGCGGTCAGGTACGGATCGCCGACTTCGATCAGATCGGGCTGTAAGTCGTGCAGGACATTTCGCCAGGGCGCCAAGCGAAGGGGGAAGCGATAACCCTTGCCGAAGGGCAGGGCAGGCGCCGGCACTTTGAAGATCCCGTCCTGTTCGCTCAAGTGCGCGCCGGGGATCAACAGGCTATGGCGAATCCCGGGCTTGAGCGCCAGACGTCGATGCTTGGCATCGAGGTAAGTGCGTACGCCACCGCTTGCCGGGGCGTAGAACATGGTTATGTCAGCGATATGCACGATGAACATCCCTCCGATCCATTGCTCTCCCTAGATGGACCTGAGGTAAGGATAGATGTTCGGTTTAGATTCGCAGGATGAAGGTGGCGGGAGCGGACAAATGCACTGTGTAGGAGCGAGCAAGCTCGCTCCTACAGGTGGATTAAGGTGGGGGACCTCAGATCCGGAAGCTACCCACCAATTGCTTCAGGCGCGAGGCCTGTTGTTCCAGATCCGAGCAGGCGCGCAGCGTCGATTGCAGGTTTTCCACCCCTTCCTGATTGAGGGTGTTGATCTCGGTGATGTCCATGTTGATCGACTCCACTACCGAGGTCTGTTCTTCAGTGGCGGTGGCGACCGACTGGTTCATACCGTCGATCTCGCCAATGCGCTGGGTCACGCTGTTCAAGCGCTCACCGGCCAAGTTGGCGATTTCCACGCTGTCCAGGCTGTGACGCTGGCTTTCACTCATGGTACTGACCGAATCGCGCGCGCCCACTTGTAGCTCCTCGATCATCGTTTGCACCTGTTGCGCCGATTCCTGAGTGCGATGGGCCAGGTTGCGCACTTCATCGGCCACTACCGCAAAGCCACGCCCGGCTTCCCCGGCGCGCGCCGCTTCGATAGCGGCGTTGAGCGCCAGCAGGTTGGTTTGCTGGGAGATGCTGGTGATCACTTCGAGGATCTGGCCGATATTCACTGTCTTGTTGTTAAGTGCTTCGATATTGCTGCTGGAGGCGCTGATCATGCTCGATAACTGCGTCATTGCCTTGATATTGCGCTCAACCACTTGCTGGCCGTCTTCAGCCAAATGTCGGGCGTCGCTGGCCTGATTGGAGGCTTGCGCAGCGTTGCGCGCGATCTCTTGGGCGGCGGCACCGAGTTGGTTGATGGCGGCGGCGACGCTGTTGGTGCGGTTGGCCTGTTCGTCGGAGTTGACCATCGACGAGTTGGAGGCGCTGACCACGCGCAGCGCCACTTCATTGACCTGCTCGGTGGCTGACGACACTTCGCGAATCGAGGTGTGGATGCGCTCGACGAAGCGGTTGAAGGCCGTACCCAGGGTGCCGAACTCATCGTTGTTCTGGATGATCAGGCGCCGGGTCAGGTCGCCCTCGCCGTCGGCGATGTCCTGCATGGCCCGGGTCATCAGGTGCAGCGGTTGCAGCAGCACGCGGATCAACATGCCCAGCAAGGCGATGATGATCACCACCGCGATAATCGTGGCGATCACGGCTGATGTGCGGAACTCACTGAGCATGGCGAACGACTTGGCTTTATCCACCGAAACACCCAGGTACCAGTTCACCGATGGCAGACCCTTGATCGGGGTAAACGTCACGATGTTGGTTTTGCCGTTGGCTTGTACTTCGCTGAAGTCGCTGCTGATCTTCGGCGTGTCCTTTGGATACACGTCAGCCAGGGTCTTCATCACCAGGTTTTTGTCCGGATGCACCAGCACCTTGCCGTCGGCACTGACCAGGAAGGCATAGCCCATGCCGCCAAAATCCAGCGCGCCAATGTTATCCACCAGGGTTTGCAGGCTCAGGTCGCCGCCTACCACACCGACACTTTGGCCGCCCTTGGCGCTGGGGGTGGCCACGGAGATGATCAGTTGCCCGGTGGCCGCGTCTATATAAGGTTCGGTCAGGGTTGAGCCATTGCTGGCCTGGGCGCCTTTGTACCAGGGGCGAACACGCGGGTCGAAACCGTCGGGCATCTTGGTGTCTGGGCGAATGGTGAAGGTGCCCTGGCTGTCACCCACGTAGGTCGCCATGAACGAAGACGTCAGCGCTTTCTGTTCCAGCAGGCCGGCAACCACGGACGGTTCAGGGTTGATGGCAATGTTTTGCGCAGCGTTTTCCACCAGGGCGATACGCCCGGTGAGCCAGGTCTGGATATTGCTGGCGGTAACGTCGCCCATTTCGTGCAGGTAGTTATTGAGGTCGTCACGAATCGCATTGCGCTGCAGGTAGTCGTTGTAAAGGGTAAACAACGCGAAGGCGGCGATGACGATAAGGGAGGCTGCAAGCAGGATCTTGTGGCTGAAGCGCAGATTTTTATTCATGGCTTGTAGGGTCCGCTAAGGTCTTAATATCCGAGGCGCGTCCTATAGGGGAGGCGCAAAATGGCAGCGTTAAAAAAGGTGTGGTATTTCTGGTGATAGCTCCGTTGGTCCATATCGGAATTATCTGACCATTTTTTAGTCTTTGTCGGGCTTACATCCGTCTATATCGACCTCGCGGCACTAAAGATTAACCATAGGTGACGAAATGCCTGACTCCACACAACTGCTTATCGGTGCCGGCCTTGACGGCCAGCCCATCGCCCAGTCCATGCGCCTGGCCAACCGTCACGGGTTGATCGCCGGCGCCACCGGCACCGGCAAGACCGTCACCTTGCAGCGCCTGGCCGAAGCCTTCAGTGATGCGGGCGTGGCGGTGTTCGCCGCCGACATCAAGGGCGACCTCTGTGGCCTGGGCGCCGCCGCCAACCCTCAGGGCAAAGTGGCCGAGCGCATTGCCGGTATGCCGTTCCTGGATTACACGGCCCAGGCGTATCCGGTCACCCTGTGGGATATCCACGGGCAGTCCGGTCATCCGCTGCGCACCACCATCAGCGAAATGGGCCCGTTGCTGCTCGGCAGCTTGTTGGAGCTGACTGACAGCCAGCAATCGGCGCTCTATGCGACCTTCAAGGTGGCCGACCGCGAAGGTCTGTTGCTGCTGGACCTCAAGGATCTCAAGGCACTGCTCAATCACCTGCGCTATCACCCGGAGCTGCTGGGTGACGACGCGGCGTTGATGACCACCGGTTCCAGCCAGGCGCTGTTGCGGCGCCTGGCGGTGCTGGAGCAGCAGGGCGCCGAAGCCTTGTTTGGCGAGCCGGCCCTGCAACTGGAAGATATTCTGCAACCGGCCAGCGATGGCCGCGGGCGCATTCATCTGCTCGATGCCAGCCGGCTCGTGCATGAAGCGCCGAAGGTCTACGCGACCTTCCTGTTGTGGCTGCTGGCAGAGTTGTTCGAGCAATTGCCGGAGCGTGGCGATGCCGACAAACCGCTGCTGGCGCTGTTTTTCGACGAGGCGCATTTGCTGTTCGCGGATACGCCAAAAGCCTTGCAGGAACGTCTGGAGCAAGTCGTACGCTTGATCCGCTCCAAAGGCGTCGGCGTGTACTTTGTCACCCAATCGCCGGGCGACTTGCCGGATACGGTGCTGGCGCAACTGGGTTTGCGCATTCAGCATGGTTTGCGTGCGTTCACCGCCAAAGAGCAGAAATCCCTGCGGGCGGTGGCCGACGGTTTCCGGCCCAACCGGACCTTCGATACCTTATCGGTGCTCACAGAGTTGGGGACGGGTGAGGCGTTGGTGGGAACCTTGCAGGAAAAGGGCACCCCGGAAGTCGTCCAGCGCGTACTGGTTGCTCCGCCGCAATCGCGGATCGGACCGCTCAGCGCAGCAGAGCGTGCGGCATTGGTCGCCAGTTCGCCGCTGTTGGGCCGCTATGACAAGCCGGTTGACCGGGAGTCGGCCTATGAAGTGCTGATGGCTCGCAAGGAACTTGGGCCCACCGAGGAAACCGCACCGACCGCCGAAGAACCGAGCTTTACCGACAAGGCCGGTGCATTCCTGGGGACTACTGCCGGCAAGGCGCTGAAGTCAGCCATGCAGCAGGCGGCCAATCAAATGGGGCGCCAGTTGGTGCGTGGCCTGTTGGGCTCGTTGCTGGGCGGCAGCAAACGCAAGTAGTGTTCAGGCTTTGGGCCGGGCATGGGCGGCCAGCCGTTCCAGGGCTGCGCGCAAGCCTGGGTCGCTGATCCCTTCGGCGGTTGCCTGGAGGGTTTCGGCCGCATTTTCCGACAGGTCCATCGTATGCCCCACTGCGCCTTGCGGCACGGTGGGCGGCTGTACCTTGAACTGAATGCGCGTCAAACCGGCGAACTCATCAAAGACCATCAACTGGCGCTGCAAGCGTTTTTGCTGATAGCGCAAGCGTGTGGCCCAATGGCCATCAGTGACAATTAATAGCAGATTGCCTTCTCGCCAGGACGCCACATGACAATGCTCACGTGCGGCCGGTTGCAACTGGCTTTCAAGCAGGCGCTGCAAACGGCCCAAGCGTTGCGCATGGCCAAAGATGGCTTTCAACGGCTTGGCTTCGCGAAGCAACACGCCGGGAGCGCGGGCTGTAAGAGGGCGAAATGCCATGTTTAGACACCTTAGGTAACAGAGCGGTTATCTTACCAGAAAGCGCCGGTACGCCCCGCAGCCATGCGTTGGCTGGGCTTTACCCATGAAATCAATAAGTAACTTCTGCGCTCTATGGGTTGAAGTTCGCGCAAAAGCCCTTATTTTAAACAAGCCCTCTCATAGCGCCGCGCCTGCATCGGGAAACAACGTTACTTTCCTCACCCACGATTCCGGGTAGAATGCGCGTTCGCAATGCGGCCGTGAGGGCTGCTCGGGCCACTCACGGTGCGCCCTCCATCCCTATGTGTGGAAGAACCTGCCGATATGTTTGCGCCTTTGTTAAAGAAACTTTTTGGAAGCAAGAATGAGCGCGAAGTCAAACGCATGCTCAAGACGGTGCAGCTGGTCAATGCCTTCGAGGAGCAGATGGTTGCTCTGTCGGACGAGCAATTGCGCGCCAAGACCCAAGAGTTCAAGGCCCGCATAGCCAAAGGTGAAACCCTCGACAAGCTGCTGCCCGAAGCCTTCGCGGTCGCCCGCGAAGCCGGTAAGCGCGTTATGGGCATGCGCCACTTCGACGTCCAGTTGATCGGCGGCATGACCTTGCATGAAGGCATGATTGCCGAAATGCGTACCGGTGAAGGCAAGACCCTGGTGGCAACCCTGGGCGTTTACCTCAACGCACTGTCCGGCAAGGGCGTGCACGTTGTGACGGTGAACGACTACCTGGCCCGCCGGGACGCCAACTGGATGCGCCCGCTGTATGAATTCCTCGGCCTGACCGTCGGCGTGGTAACGCCGTTCCAACCGCCGGAAGAGAAGCGCGCTGCCTACGCCGCCGATATCACCTACGGCACCAACAACGAATTCGGTTTCGACTACCTGCGCGACAACATGGCGTTCAGCATGGAAGAAAAATTCCAGCGTGAACTCAACTTTGCCGTGATCGACGAAGTCGACTCCATCCTCATCGACGAAGCCCGTACGCCGCTGATCATCTCCGGCCAGGCCGAAGACAGCTCGCGCCTGTACACCGAGATCAACAAGTTGATCCCGCGCCTGGAGCAGCACATCGAGGAAGTCGAAGGCGTGGTGACCAAAGAAGGTCACTTCACCATCGACGAGAAGACCCGCCAGGTCGAACTCAACGAAGCCGGTCACCAGTTCGTCGAAGAGATGCTGACCCAGATCGGCGAGCTGGCCGAGGGTGAAAGCCTGTACTCGGCGCACAACCTGGGCCTGTTGACCCACGTGTATGCTGGCCTGCGCGCCCACAAGCTGTTCCATCGCAACGTCGAATACATCGTGCAGGACGGCCAGGTCGTGCTGGTTGACGAACACACCGGTCGTACCATGCCCGGTCGCCGTCTGTCCGAAGGCCTGCACCAGGCCATCGAAGCGAAGGAGCACCTCAACATCCAGGCCGAAAGCCAGACGTTGGCGTCCACCACCTTCCAGAACTACTTCCGTCTGTACAACAAACTGTCCGGCATGACCGGTACGGCCGACACCGAAGCGTTCGAGTTCCACCAGATCTACAACCTGGCCGTGATGGTCATCCCGCCGAACAAACCGTTGGCGCGTAAAGACTACAACGACCTGGTGTTCCTGACTGCCGAAGAGAAATACGCGGCGATCATCAATGACATCAAGGATGGCATGGCCAAGGGCCGCCCGATCCTGGTGGGTACCGCCACCATCGAGACCTCCGAGCACGTGTCCAACCTGCTCAACAAGGAAGGCATCGAGCACAAGGTACTCAACGCCAAGTTCCACGAAAAAGAAGCCGAGATCATCGCCCAGGCCGGTCGCCCAGGCGCACTGACCATCGCCACCAACATGGCCGGTCGTGGTACCGACATCCTGTTGGGCGGTAACTGGGAAGTGGAAGTGGCCTCGCTCGACAACCCGACCCCTGAGCAGATCGCCCAGATCAAGGCTGACTGGCAGAAGCGCCACCAGGCCGTGCTGGAATCCGGTGGCTTGCAGGTGATCGCCTCCGAGCGTCACGAATCGCGCCGTATCGACAACCAGCTGCGTGGCCGTGCCGGCCGTCAGGGTGACGCCGGTTCCAGCCGTTTCTACCTGTCGCTGGAAGACAGCCTGATGCGCATCTTCGCCTCCGATCGGGTGAAGAACTTCATGAAGGCCCTGGGCATGCAGTCCGGTGAAGCAATCGAGCACCGCATGGTGACCAACGCCATCGAGAAAGCCCAGCGCAAGGTCGAAGGCCGCAACTTCGACATTCGCAAGCAACTGCTCGAGTTCGATGACGTCAACAACGAACAGCGTAAAGTGATTTATCACATGCGTAACACGTTGCTGGCCGCCGACAATATTGGCGAGACCATCGCTGACTTCCGTCAGGACGTGCTCAACGCTACCGTCAGCGCCCATATCCCGCCACAGTCCCTGCCTGAGCAGTGGGATGTTGCCGGCCTGGAAGCCGCGTTGAAGAGCGACTTCGGTGTCGACTTGCCGGTTCAGCAATGGCTGGACGAAGACGACCACCTGTACGAAGAAACCCTGCGCGAAAAACTGATGGCCGAACTGCTGGCCGCGTACAACGAGAAAGAAGAGCAGGCGAGTGCCGAAGCATTGCGCACCTTCGAGAAGCAAATCGTGCTGCGCGTGCTGGACGACCTGTGGAAAGACCACCTGTCGACCATGGACCACCTGCGTCACGGCATCCACCTGCGCGGTTACGCCCAGAAGAACCCGAAGCAGGAGTACAAGCGCGAGTCGTTCACGCTGTTCTCCGAGCTGCTGGATTCGATCAAGCGCGATTCGATTCGCGTGCTGTCCCACGTTCAGGTGCGTCGCGAAGACCCGATCGAGGAAGAGGCACGCCTGCGTCAGGAAGCCGAGGCACTGGCTGCGCGCATGCAGTTCCAGCATGACGAGGCTCCGGGCCTGGAAGCGCCTGAAGCGTTGGGTGAAGAGGTCGACGTGGCCCTGGCTCAAAGCCCGGTTCGCAATGATCAGAAACTGGGCCGCAACGAGCTGTGCTTCTGCGGTTCGGGCAAGAAATACAAACACTGCCACGGCCAGATCGAATAAGATTTTCGCCTGACGCTGCAACACCCCCGCGCCGCGACCGGCACCAGCCGTCGCGGCGTTTTGCCATTAATTCCCACCGTCGATAGCGACGGCACAGACATCATCTATATTCAAGGAGCGCATACATGGCTGTTGGTCTTGGTCCTTTGCCCACATTGCACCCGGTCGCCGGTTTTGAACTCGGTATCGCTTCGGCCGGCATCAAGCGCCCGGGGCGCAAGGATGTGGTAGTGATGCGCTGTGCCGAAGGCTCGACCGTGGCAGGTGTATTCACCCTCAACGCCTTTTGCGCCGCGCCAGTGATCCTGGCCAAGCAGCGGGTGGCCGGGTCGATTCGCTACCTGCTGACCAATACCGGCAACGCCAACGCCGGCACCGGCGAGCCTGGCCTGGTGGCGGCTGCGCGCACCTGCGCCAAGCTGGCGCAACTGGCCGGCGTGGACGCCAGCCAAGTGCTGCCGTACTCCACCGGCGTGATCGGTGAGCCGCTGCCAGTGGAAAAAATCGAAGGCGCCCTTCAGGCTGCGCTGGATGACCTGTCTGTGGATAACTGGGCGGCTGCGGCCACCGGCATCATGACCACCGACACCTTGCCAAAAGGCGCGAGCCGCCAGTTCGTGCATGACGGCGTGACCGTCACCGTGACCGGTATCAGCAAGGGCGCAGGCATGATCCGTCCGAACATGGCCACCATGCTCGGTTATATCGCCACCGACGCCAAAGTCTCCCGCGATGTGCTGCAGCGCCTGATGCTCGATGGCGCCAACAAGTCGTTCAACCGCATCACCATCGACGGCGACACCTCCACCAACGACTGCTGCATGCTGATCGCCACTGGCCAGGCCAACTTGCCGGAAATCACGTCCACCGAAGGCCCGCTGTTCGCGGCGTTGAAACAGGCCGTGTTTGAAGTGTGCATGGAGGTGGCCCAGGCCATCGTGCGCGACGGCGAGGGCGCGACCAAGTTCGTCACGGTTGAAGTCAATGGCGGCGGCAACCATCAGGAATGCCTGGATGTGGGTTACACCGTGGCTCACTCACCGCTGATCAAGACCGCACTGTTTGCATCGGACCCTAACTGGGGGCGTATCCTGGCCGCCGTTGGCCGTGCCGGCGTGCCGGACCTGGACGTGAGCAAGATCGACGTGTTCCTGGGCGACGTATGCATCGCCAGCCGCGGTGCTCGTGCCGAAACCTACACCGAAGCCCAAGGCTCGGCGGTGATGCAGCAGGAAGAAATCACCATCCGCATCGAACTGGGCCGCGGCGAGTGCAGCGAAACCATCTGGACTACCGACCTGTCCCACGAATACGTGAAGATCAACGCGGAATACCGTACCTGATACCAAGAGGAAACTGGTGGTGAAACGAGTGCATGTAGCAGCAGCGGTGATCCGCGGTGTCGACGGCAGGATCCTGTTGGCGCGCCGTGCCGATACCCAGCATCAAGGCGGCCTCTGGGAATTTCCCGGAGGCAAGGTGGAGGCCGATGAGTCGGTCGCCACGGCCTTGTCCCGTGAATTGCAGGAAGAGCTGGGCATCCAGGTCACCACGGCGCGGCCGCTGATCAAGGTGCAGCACGACTACCCGGACAAGCAGGTATTGCTGGATGTCTGGGAAGTCTCGGCTTTTACCGGCGAGCCTCATGGGGCCGAAGGGCAGCCGTTGGAATGGGTGTCGCCGCGGGACTTGCTCAACTACGAGTTCCCGGCGGCGAATGCGCCGATTGTTGCTGCTGCGCGCCTGCCCGCCGAGTACCTGATCACCCCCGGTGAGCTGGAAACCCCGATGTTGTTGCGCGGTATCCAGCAGGCCATCGCCGGTGGCATCAAGCTGGTTCAACTGCGTGCGCCCAACGGTTATGACCCCAAATACCGCGATCTGGCGGTGGACGCGGTGGGCCTGTGTGCCGGCAAGGCACAACTGATGCTCAAGGGGCCGTTCGAATGGCTGGGGGATTTCCCTTCCGCCGGCTGGCACATGACCTCGGCGCAACTGCGTAAGTATGCGAGCAAAGGCCGACCGCTGCCGAAGGATCGCTGGTTGGCGGCTTCTTGCCACAACGCCGAAGAGCTGGCACTGGCAGAGATGATGGACGTGGACTTTGTCACGCTGTCGCCGGTACAGCCGACCCAGACGCATCCGGATGCGCAGCCTTTAGGTTGGGAGCAGGCGGCTGAGTTGATCGCCGGCTTCAGTAAGCCGGTGTTTCTGCTGGGCGGGGTTGGGCCTGCGCAGCGGGAGCAGGCCTGGGAAGCCGGGGCGCAAGGCGTGGCTGGGATTCGGGCGTTCTGGCCGCAGGTTTGATGTTGCGCTGATGGGCCCTATCGGGAGCAAGCCCCTCCCACACTTGAATGTATTCACAATTCAAAATGTGGGAGGGGGCTTGCTCCCGATGAGGTCTTGCCAGTCACTCGATCAATCTCAGTGTGGCTTGGCAGCGGCCTGCCACAACACTTCAGCAACACCTTGGCGCCGGGCAATCACCCTGGCCGCCACAAACAGCAAGTCCGACAACCGATTGATATACGCCAATCCCACCCCCTCCAGCGGCTCCAGCGCATTCAGGTGCTGACACCGCCGCTCCGCACTGCGCGCCAGGCTACGACACACATGGGCTTGGGCGATCAACGCCGAGCCGCCAGGCAGGATGAAGTTCTCCAGCGGCCCAACCTCCTCATTCCAGCGATCAATCGCCGCTTCCAGCCGATCCACTTCCGCCGCATTCAATGCCTTGTACACCGGCATCGCCAGCTCGCCGCCCAGGTCGAACAGGCGATGTTGGCAAGGTGTGAGCACCTCAATCACATCCATTAGCGCCGGGTGCTTGCCGCTTTGCTCTTCAAGGTTGGCCAGCAGCAAGCCCAACTGGCTGTTCAGCGTATCCACCTCGCCAATCGCCTCCACGCGTGGGTGGTCCTTGGGTACGCGGCGGCCGTCGCCGAGGCCGGTCTCGCCCTTGTCGCCGGTACGGGTGTAGATCTTCGACAGGCGAAAGCCCATGGTCAGTGCTCCAGTTGGGTAAGTTCAGTGGGGGGCAATTGGCTGCCGGCAAGCGGCAGGCGCAAGGTAAAGCACGTGCCCTGGCCCAGGGTGGAATGCACTTCCATCTGGCCCTTGTGGTTGTTGGTAATGATGAAATACGACACCGACAGCCCAAGCCCGGTGCCCTGACCGATTTCCTTGGTGGTGAAGAACGGCTCGAACGTGCGTTTGCGCACGTTTTCGCTCATGCCGATGCCGTTGTCTTCCACCTGGATTTCTGCCCACGGCGGGTTGAGGCGGGTGCGCAGGATAATGCGCCCCGGTTCGCTGTCGTCTTCACGCAGGTGAATGGCCTGGGCGGCGTTCTTCAGCAAATTGAGCAGCACTTGTTCCAGCTCGTTGGCGGTGCCGGGCACGGGGCCCAGTTGCGGGTCGAACTGGCGGATGATCGCTTGGCCCTTGAAGTCGAAGCCGATGGTGAGGTCGAAATCGTTGCCGGCAATTTCCACAGCCTGGTCGATCAAGGCCGGCAAGTCGCAGGGGGCCATCTGACGATTACTGCGCCGGCTGAAGCTGAGCATGTGGGTGACGATTTTCGCGGCGCGGGCGCCAGCTTGCTGGATGCCGTCGAGCAACTGCGGGACTTCGCGGCCTTGCAGGTAGCGATTGACCGTGTCCAGTTCAATCCCCACTTGTTCGGCGAGCTCCAGGTTCTTGGGCAGGTCGGGGGACAGTCGGCGGCGAATGTTCTGCACGTTATGCAGGATGGCGCCCAGAGGGTTGTTGATCTCATGGGCCATACCGGCCGCGAGGCCGCCGACCGAAAGCATCTTCTCAGATTGCACCATCATTTCTTCCAGGGACAGGCGCTGGGTGATGTCGTCGATCCGGATCACCACGCCGCGCCCGGCACCGCCCATCAACGGATAGAACGTCAGGGCGTAATGCTTGGGCTCGTCGTCCTTGATCCAGGTGACCCGTTCTATCCGCTCCACCGAGTGTTGCTCTACCGTTGCCTTGATTTGTGGCAGGTACGGCTTGAGCGGCTGGAAGGCCAGAAAGATCGGCTGGTTCAGAGCTTCGTCCAGGCGCGTGCCGGAAAGGGCAGTGGCTTCCTGGTTCCACTGAGTGACGTAGAGCTGTTCATCCAGGGCGATCAGCGCCGAGGGCATCGAGTCGATGATGCTGTTGAGGTAGTTCTGGAAACCGGTGAGTTTTTTCTCGATCTTGCTGCGCACCTGAACTTCCAGTTCGAGCTTGCGGTTGGTATGCCGGGTTTCTTCGGCCAAACCCTGGGCCTGGTCGTAGGCGGCCTGGGAGTCGTCGCGGGCGCGCTTGAGTTGCTGCTCGCGGGCTTCGATACGCGACAGCATGGTGTTGAAAGCTTCGGCCAGGCTGCCGATTTCATCATGGTTGCCAGGCCCTGCGCGCAGGGCGTAGTTCTCTTCGCGGGTGACCTGGCGCGAAAGCTCTTCCAGTTCATGGATGGGGCGGGTAATCAGGCGTTTGATCTGCCGGGCGATGACCAGCCACAGCAACACACTGAAAATCAGGATGCCCAGGCTCGCGGTCAGCGTGCCGGTATAGAAGGCCACCGGCAGCTCACTTGTGGCCACCAGCAGCAAATGCCCGGAAGGCTGGTTGCCACGGGGCAGGGTGATGACCTGGTTGCTGCGAAACTCGGTAACACGCCACGCTTCAATATGCCGGTAGTGGTCCGGCAGGTGCAGGCGGTCGCCGTGTTGCATCTGCGCCAGGCGGTTGCCTTCGCCGTCATACAGGGCGGCGGCGCGCAACGGTGAATAGCTGGTCAGTTCGTTGAGCAGTGCCTCGGCCTTGGCCGGGGATTCAAGAGCCTGTGCGGCAAGCGACGGGTTGGACACCAGCCGACCGATGGCCTGCAAGGCCTGGGGGGCCATGCTTTCCTGGGAGATCCAGTAAGCAGCGCTGATAAACGTCAGGTTGGCCACCAGCAATACGGTGGTCAACAGTACTAGCAGGGCCGCCAGCAGTTTCTGCCCTACCGGTAGATTTTCAAGACGCTGGCGCAATGGCATCAGGGTTTTCCCAGGTGATAGACAGGTAGGCAGGGTAGCGCGTGCCTCAGTCGCTGGCCAATCCGCGTGCGAGCAAATGCGTCACCAGGCGCGCATGCACCTGTTGCAGATGCGGTACTGCCAACTGATGGCGGGCCGCGGCCTGGCAAGCGTAGCCCAGCAGGTAGCTGATCTCGGTACGTCGGGCGTTGGCGACGTCCTGGTACATGGAGGAATAGTTGGCGGCGGTGGCCTGGATCACTCGCTCGACTTCGCTGTGCAAGTCCTGTGCAGCCGCAGGCTGGCCGCAGCGCTCCAGCAGTTCGGCCAGTTCGGCGCAGAGCGTGGCGACCTCGCAGTGGTGGGCGCTCAAACCGCCGTTGCGGCAGTGGTACAGCACGGTCAGTGGATTGATGGCGCAATTGAGCGCGAGCTTGCGCCACAGGCGCGTCAGGATATCGGTGGCCCATTCATGGGGGATGCCCGCCGCTTGCAGATCATCCAGCCACAGCGGTGGGGTGGGATGGCTCGCGTCACCCAGCCAAGTGTAGCCATGGCCGGCGAATACCACGCGCCAATCGCCATCGCGAAATGCACCTTCAGTACTGGAGGCAAAGATGCAGCGCGCCGACGGCCATTGCGCAGCCACCGCGTCCTGGCTGCCGAGGCCGTTTTGCAGCAGGATCAATTCGGCGTCCGGCGCCAGCCGATGCTGCAACTGGGCGATGGCGCTTTGAGCGTCGTAGGCTTTGCATGCTACTAGCAGACGCCGAATCGGCTCCGGGCTGTCAGGCGTTTCGCCGATGACCGGATAAGTCTGTTCCACACCGCGTTCCACCAGGGTCAGCCCTTGGCTGGCGCGATAGCTGGCCAGGCGCGCCTGGTTACGAAGAATCAGCCTGACAGGCACGCCGGCGCGCGCCAATCGCGTGGCCCAGAGGGTGCCCAGGCTGCCGGCGCCAAGAATATGCCAGGGGGTCGACATCAGTGTGTGCTCCATAAGGTCGCCAGCGGTGAACGGCGCGAAAGAACCGCTATAATGCCCCGGCATTTTAGCTCGGGCGCGCTCCATCTCTACTGAGCCTGCCCCTTATATTGGAGAAATCACATGCCTTCGTTCGACGTGGTATCTGAACTGGACAAACACGAAGTCACCAACGCCGTCGAGAACGCCGTCAAGGAACTGGACCGTCGCTATGACCTGAAAGGCAAGGGCAGCTTCGAATTCAAGGAAAAGGAACTGACCGTCAACCTGACCGCTGAAGCCGATTTCCAGCTGGAAGCGATGATCGAGATCCTCAAGCTGGCCCTGGTCAAGCGCAAGATCGACGTGCAGTGCCTTGAAGTCAAGGACGCCTATGCTTCCGGCAAGCTGATGAAGCAGGAAGCCGTGCTCAAGGAAGGCATCGACAAGGAACTGGCGAAGAAGATCGTCGCCCACATCAAGGACGCCAAGCTCAAGGTCCAGGCCGCCATTCAGGGCGAGCAGGTTCGCGTCACCGGCAAGAAGCGCGATGATCTGCAAGAGGCTATTGCGGCCCTGCGTGCCAAGACTTTCGATATGCCGCTGCAGTTCAATAACTTCCGCGACTGATGGCACTTTGGGGAACCTGTGGGTGTTTTTGACGTCCCACGCCCCAGAATCAGTGCCTACAATTGAGCCCTTCGGGGCTCAATTGCGTTTTCAGGCAGTCAATAGAGCCCTATCGCCGCACCACAGGAGAAAGTAGATGGATTTGAACGCTGAAATGGATCACCTGATCAAGACCTCCCAGTCTTGGATCCCCATGATCATGGAATATGGCAGCCGGGTATTACTGGCAGTGATCACCCTGGCCATTGGCTGGTGGCTGATCAATGTCTTTACCCATCGTGTAGGCCGTTTGCTGGCCGTGCGCAACGCCGACCTGGCGCTGCAGCACTTCGTCACCAGCCTGGCGAACATTGCGCTGAAAGTCATGCTGATCGTCAGCGTGGCCTCGATGATCGGCGTGGCAACCACCTCGTTCGTCGCTGCCATCGGTGCGGCAACCCTGGCGATCGGCCTGGCATTGCAGGGCAGCCTGGCGAACTTCGCTGGTGGTGTGCTGATTCTGCTGTTCCGTCCGTTCCGCATCGGTGACTGGATCGAAGCCCAGGGCACCTCGGGTACCGTCGATAGCATCCAGATCTTCCACACCGTGATCCGCACCGGCGACAACAAGACAGTGATCGTGCCGAACGGCATCCTGTCCAATGGCATCATCACCAACACCAACCGCCAGCCAACCCGCAAAGTAGTGTTTGATGTAGGCGTGGACTATGAGGCCGACCTGCAAAAAGCCCGTGAAGTGTTGCTGGAGCTGGCCAAAGACCCACGCGTGCTGGCTGATCCTGCGCCTGTAGCGGTGGTATCGACCCTGGGCGACAGCTCCATCACCGTTTCGCTGCGCTGCTGGACCAATACCCCGGATTATTGGGACGTGGTGTTTATGTTTAATGAACTGGCACGTGACCGTTTGAAAGCGGCAGGGATTGATATTCCGTTCCCACAACGGGTTATTCGCGTGATGCAGGAAAGTGCGCCGAAATAACTTGGCGTACTGCTATCGAAGTTGGCCGAAAGGTCAGCTTTGATAAACTAGTTACTTAGCTTGCTAGTTGTTTTGCTGATTGAAATAAAACTGCAATAAAAAAGCCGCTCCCTGTTTAAACAGAGGAGCGGCTTTTTGTTTAAGGCCGAAGCCTCAAGCCATCGTTGTAATTAAACCGGCAATTACAAGATGTTCAGCGGGTAGTTCGCGATCAGACGCAGCTCGTCGATCGACGGCGAACCGTAGTACACGCCATCCCCGGAACGATAAGTCGCTTGACGCAGGCGCAGGCTCAGGTTTTTTGCCGGGCCGCTCTGGATCACGTACTTGGCTTCGATGTCGCGTTCCCATTCTTTGCCGTTGCTGGTAGTGCCGGTGTTGGCGCCGCTACCGGTAACGTAACGCGTCATGAAGCTCAGGCCAGGAATGCCGAAGGTTGCCATGTTGATGTCATAGCGCGCCTGGTAGGACTTCTCGCCTTCGGCGTTGAAGTCGGAACGGGCGATGGAGTTGGCCAGGAACACCGTGCCGCCGCCGTCTACGCCGTAGCCGTAGTCGCCGTCACCGGTAACCTTCTGGGCTGCCAGGGTGAAGGTGTGTGCGCCGATGGTGTAGGCACCCTGCAAGCTGAACGCGCGGTTGTCGAGCTTGGTCACGCCATCCTTCTCTGCACGTTGCAGGCCGGCGCCATCGCTCTTGGTGTCGTAGATGTTGAAGTCCAGCGCGAACGACTGGTCATCGCTCAGGGCGTGGGTCCAGTTCAGGTTGCTGTAGTACTTGCGGAAGTAATCTTCGGTTTTCGCGTAGTACAGGCTACCGGTGACTTCTGGAGTGAAGGCATAGACGCCGCCGACAAAGTCGGTTTTGGTCAGGCCCAGGCTGTCGTGGTAGGTCTGCGCCTGCGCGACGCTTGAGGTGAAGTGGCCGCCCTCAAGCTTCAGGCCCTTGATCTCGTTGCTGGTGATCGAGATACCTTGTGGCAGCTCCGGCAACAGACGGCTGTCATCAGAGGCGAACACCGGTGCGGTGGTGTATTGGTCACCCACTTTCAACACGGTATTGGAGATGCGGAACTTAACCGCGCCGCCGCCTTTGGAGTAGTCGTCCTGGGAGCGACCGTCGGAACCGGTAGGGAACAGACCCGTGCCGGCGCGACCCTTGCCGCTGTCGAGCTTGAGGCCCATCAGGCCGATCACGTCCACACCGACACCGATGGTGCCCTGGGTGAAGCCCGATTCGTACAGGGCATTGAAGCCCAGGCCGGTTTCTTCGGCGCGGCTTTTACGCTTGCCGTTGACGGTGCTGTAACCGCCCCCTGGCTCATTACGGAAGTCGCGGCTGAAGTACAGAGCGCGAGTATTGATGCTGAAAGTACTGTCTTCAACAAAGCCCTTGGAATCGTCCTGGGCGGACGCCATTGCGAACTGCGAGGTGCCTGCTGAAACAGCCAGGGCGATCATGCTCCACTTCATCACGCGCATCGTGATTTGCTCCTTTGGTTTTAGGAAGAGTACTGCCGTCCCACCTGTATTTTTATCTGGGCGGCTCTTTCTTTTTGTGCCGGCGCAAAGTTATCTCACGCAGGCTCTATTGACGATACTTACTCAATTATCCTTTCAGCTTCTTTACGAGGCTGTCGTAAATCGCTAGATCCATGTCGCAAATTCACAGCCCAAAATGTATCCAGGCTGACAACTTCAATGCTGTTTTCAGACTTCTTTCAAAGTTTGAACACTTCCTTGATACACACTGAAACGCCACTACTTTTATCGCGAAACACCTGCTTCCAGACGGGTGCCGTTGCCGACGATACGGGGGTGAATGCAACAAGCGTGCTCAAACCTGCGACCGAATGTCATTTTTTCGTGAAAAACGTGATGGGAATGTAAAAACCGCATAAGCACGGGCCTTTTACGCCGTTTGGTTTGGGCTTGACGTTCAGGGTGTTACCACTGTCGGGTGCCCCGCAAAACCTTCACTTGGGTAAAACGTTACCGGTTCACCCCCATCAGTGGGTAATTGGCGGATCCCTTTGACGCACGAATGGGTCATTTTGGTGCGTGCCGTAAAGGCCCGGTCTAGCGTAGATCAACTGTTTTTCTGCCTCCAAAAGGTGCATTTTTTACCCGCCTGCCTCAACAGTGCCAGGATTGGCCGTGAAGCCTTGGGCGTTCAAAGGTATGCTGGGCGCCTGTCCCGACCTGCCGAACGGAGTGTCCACGTGTTCGCCTTAGATCAACGCCTGCAACAAGACACCTTGGCCATTGGGGACTTCCCGCTCTGTCGCCTGCTAATGTCCAATGACGCCAATTACCCCTGGTTCATTCTGGTGCCACGCATCGACGGTATCAGCGAAGTGTTTCAACTGGATGTCGCAGATCAACAAACCTTGTGGCAAGAAACAACGGCCCTGGCGCAACTGCTTAACGAGGGGCTGGCCGCTGACAAGATGAACATCGGTGCGCTGGGTAACGTCGTCAGCCAATTACACGTGCATGTGATTGTGCGCAAACGCGATGACGCCGCCTGGCCGGCACCGGTGTGGGGCAAGCACCCGGCCCGGCCCTATACCCAAGAGCAAGTGGCGGCGATTCGCGCTCGATTGCGTGCGCTGTTGCCTGCCGACTTCATCTTTACCCAGGACTGAATCATGGACCTGCAAGAGCGCGTTACCGACCTGGAAAGCCGCCTGGCCTTCCAGGACGACACCATCGAGACCCTCAACGACATCCTGGTCACACAGCAGCGGGCGGTTGAACGCCTGCAATTGCAAATGATGGCCTTGCTCAAGCGCCAGGAAGAAATGGGCGGTCAGTTCGAGTCATCTGAAGAAGAAGCACCGCCGCCGCACTATTGAAATGCACAGGCCATAAAAAACCGCGATCCAGCCAACGCCGGATCGCGGTTTTTTTGCTGCGAAGGCTTGGGATCAGCGACGCGGCAGGGCAGCGATGACGTCTTCGGCTTGCAGGCCCTTGTCACGGTTCATCACCGAGAACTCCACGCGCTGGCCTTCGACCAGCACGCGATGGCCTTCGCCACGGATAGCCCGGAAGTGGACGAAGATATCGTCGCCCGAATCGCGGGAAATGAAGCCGAAGCCTTTGGAGGTGTTGAACCACTTGACGGTACCGGTATCCCGGTTGGTCATGTCGTAGTTTTGCGACGCGGCCGCCGGAGACGAACGGTAGAAGCTGATGGCCAGGTGAAGAACAATGGCAACCACAGCAATCACCAGGCTGAGCAGGATAGCCGGATGGCCACCCACTTCAGGCATAGGCGCCAAAAGGGTGAGGGTTTGAACAACAACAGTCAGCACCAGCAGCGCACTGACCAGGTTTTGCAGTTGATGACGCGTGCCTTTGTTCCAGTAAGGGATTACCGGTGCGAGCGTCAGGTTAAGAAGGCCGAACAAGGCCAGGTACAGAGCGTCATGTTGTTGCAGGTAGGGCAGGCTTTCAGGCTGCAGGCTCGGGATAAAGGACAGCAGCAAAGCTGCAACGCCCGTTAGCAGGTGGACGATTTTCAACATTTTGATTAACTCACGTTAAGACGGATCACAAGGAAGAGCTGACTGGCACGGTTCGCTTCTGAACAATGGGAGGCGTTGAGCACGTGCGCGGGTATCAGCCTATGTGAAGTGCCGCAGAAATAAACGGCAGCCACACGGCGTCTATTTAACAGCAAAGGCTGTGCCTACTCAAATCAAGCATTTCGGGGTGTTGCGACGGCAACGGCATTTATGCGGCAAACGCTTGTCCTAGACAGGTGCAGGATTTTTGGGCGGGCATTGCGAGACCGTTCCTACGGCTAAAAAGGCTTGCCAATTCGCGAGTTGCAAGCGATGCGGGGCGATTTGCCGCAGGTCGCCTGGGTGTGACGGGCTGCATGCGGCTCGCTCTCTTGCTAGAGTGGTCCTGCACCTGATCAATGAATACTCGTCAATTGAAGGGGAAAAACATGGCAATCGATATTGGTATCAGTGAAGAAGACCGTAAGTCCATCGTCGACGGACTTTCACGACTGCTGTCCGATACCTATGTTCTGTATCTGAAGACCCACAACTTCCATTGGAACGTCACAGGCCCCATGTTTCGTACGCTGCACTTGATGTTCGAGGAGCAGTACAACGAATTGGCGCTGGCGGTGGACTCCATTGCCGAGCGCATCCGTGCCCTGGGTTTCCCGGCACCGGGCGCCTATTCGATCTACGCCCGTCTGTCTTCGATCAAGGAAGAAGAGGGCGTGCCGAGCGCCGAAGAGATGATCAAGCAACTGGTGGCCGGTCAGGAAGCGGTTACGCGTACCGCCCGAGGCATCTTCCCGCTGCTCGACAAGGTCAGCGATGAGCCGACGGCCGACCTGTTGACCCAGCGTATGCAGGTACACGAGAAAACCGCGTGGATGCTGCGTTCGCTGCTCGAAAACCAGTAACTGTCGAACCCGGGCGGCGCTGTTTCAGCGCTGCCTGCTTGTTTCCCTGCGCTTCCTGGCGTTGTCCTACGACTAACGACTCCCCGTCTTCTGGCTGCTGCACGCTGGGTGCTGTTTTATAGGCCCATCGTTCAATGGGAGAAGCCCATTGGCTGCTGTTTGGCAATGGAGTGTCGGGTGTATGTCACGTGGAATGGGTAAAGGAGTGATGGAAACCTGTGGTTTTCACAAGATAAAGGTCGACCCTTTTGCAAAAGGGTTCGATATGGGACTGGCCAAGCCGTTGTCGCGGTCGGTCAGGCTCAATGGGTTTTCGACCTGCCTGCGGCTTGAGCAGATCTACTGGAACATCCTGACGGAGATCGCCAGGATCAATGCCTGTTCGGTCAGTGCCTTGTTGTCCTATGTCGATCGGGAAGTGCATCTGCGTTACGGAGGCGTGAAGAACTTCAGTGGGCTGGTGAGGGTGGTGTGCGTGGTTCACGTGCTCAAGGGCCGGGTTGCTCCCGCCGCTGAGGGCACCTTCGCGTCGTAGCTCGGCGGCCCTGGGCCCGGCCTTCATCCTTGTGGGCCGGCCCCGGGGCAGAAAGCCGGCTGCGCTGTGTCGATTTACCAGATATAATCCCGCGCTTTGCTGCGCATGCCGGGGCTTTATGCACAGGGCAGGGCGTGGCGCTGTAACGATCTGATCGCCGAGACATCTCCATGCCCATGTACGACTATCAATGCGCTTCCTGTGGTCACCAGTTGGAAGCCATTCAGAAGATCAGCGCAGCGCCGCTGGTCGATTGCCCTGCCTGCCAGGCACCTGAGTTGAAGAAGATGTTGTCCATGCCGGGCTTCCGCCTGAGCGGCAGCGGCTGGTATGAGACTGATTTCAAGACCGGTGCCAAGAAGAACCTGGCCGGCGGCGACAAAGCAGACTGAGTTGAACTCTACGCGCAGGCTCCTGCATTATCCGTCCCCTGCTTTAATGTACGGTGACGAGGCGGGCCTGCCACCGAATTTCGAATTACGAGAAGTGAAACCACGACCATGATGCGCAGCCACTATTGCGGCCAACTGAACGAGACCCTGGAAGGTCAGGAAATCACCCTTTGCGGATGGGTTCACCGTCGCCGCGACCACGGCGGGGTGATCTTCCTCGATATCCGTGATCGCGATGGTCTGGCCCAGGTAGTGTTCGACCCGGACCGCGCCGAGAGCTTCGCCGCCGCCGACCGGGTGCGCAGCGAATACGTCGTCAAGATCACCGGCAAGGTACGCCTGCGTCCGGCCGGTGCCGTGAACAAGAACATGGCGTCCGGCGGCATTGAAGTGCTGGGCTATGAGCTGGAAGTGCTGAACGAGTCGGAAACCCCGCCGTTCCCACTCAACGAATACTCCGACGTGGGCGAAGAAACCCGCCTGCGCTACCGCTTCCTGGACCTGCGTCGTCCGGAAATGGCCGAGAAGCTGCGCCTGCGTTCGCGCATGACCACCAGCATCCGTCGCTTCCTGGACGAGAACGGCTTCCTCGACGTCGAAACGCCGATCCTCACCCGGGCCACCCCGGAAGGCGCGCGCGACTACCTGGTGCCTAGCCGTACCCACGCCGGCAGCTTCTTCGCCTTGCCGCAATCGCCGCAGCTGTTCAAGCAACTGCTGATGGTGGCCGGCTTCGACCGTTACTACCAGATCGCCAAGTGCTTCCGTGACGAAGACCTGCGCGCTGACCGCCAGCCGGAATTCACCCAGATCGACATCGAGACCAGCTTCCTCGATGAAAAAGAGATCATGGGCCTGACCGAGCAGATGATCCGCAACCTGTTCAAGGAAGTGCTGGACCTGGAGTTCGGCGAATTCCCGCACATGACCTTCGAAGAAGCCATGCGCCGCTACGGTTCCGACAAGCCAGACCTGCGTAACCCGCTGGAGCTGGTGGACGTGGCCGACCAGCTCAAGGATGTCGACTTCAAGGTGTTCAGCGGCCCGGCCAACGACCCTAAATGCCGCATTGCTGCCCTGCGCGTACCTGGCGGCGCGAGCATGCCGCGCAAGCAGATCGACGACTACACCAAGTTCGTCGGCATCTACGGTGCCAAGGGCCTGGCCTACATCAAGGTCAACGAGCGTGCCAACGGCGTTGACGGCCTGCAATCGCCGATCGTGAAAAACATCCCTGAAGCCAACCTGAACACGATCCTCGATCGCGTCGGCGCCGTTGACGGCGACATCGTGTTCTTCGGCGCCGACAAGGCCAAGATCGTCAGCGAAGCCCTGGGCGCGCTGCGTATCAAGCTCGGTCACGACCTGAACCTGCTGACCTGCGAATGGGCACCGATGTGGGTCGTCGACTTCCCGATGTTCGAAGAGAACGACGACGGCAGCTTCAGCGCGTTGCACCATCCGTTCACCGCGCCGAAGTGCTCCCCGCAGGAGTTGGAAGCGAACCCGGCAGGCGCACTGTCCCGTGCCTACGACATGGTGCTCAACGGTACTGAGCTGGGTGGCGGTTCGATCCGTATCCACCGCAAAGAGATGCAACAAGCGGTGTTCCGCCTGCTGGGCATCAACGAAGCGGAACAGGAAGAGAAGTTCGGCTTCCTGCTCGACGCCCTGAAATACGGCGCGCCACCGCACGGTGGTTTGGCGTTCGGCCTGGACCGTCTGGTGATGCTGATGACCGGCGCCCAGTCGATCCGTGAAGTGATTGCCTTCCCGAAAACCCAGAGCGCTGCGGACGTCATGACCCAGGCCCCGGGTGTGGTGGATGCCAAGGCCTTGCGCGAACTGCACATCCGTCTGCGCGAGACGCCGAAGGCTGAGTAAGGCTGCAGCGTGAAAGCGCGATAAGGTTGTACGCAGTCAAAAAGGCGCATCTTCGGATGCGCCTTTGCGTTTAAAAGAGGGAAATCCCGCCGGGAGCGGGATTGATAAGGTTTCTAGAGAATTTCGGAGTTGTGTTATGGCTGGCCATTCCAAGTGGGCGAACATCAAGCACCGCAAAGAGCGTCAGGATGCCAAGAAGGGCAAGATCTTCACCAAGTGGATTCGCGAACTGACCGTCGCAGCCCGTCAGGGCGGCGGTGACCCGGGCTCCAACCCGCGTCTGCGCCTGGCGCTGGACAAGGCGCTGGGTGCCAACATGAGCCGCGACATCATTGACCGCGCCGTGGCTCGTGGTGCCGGTGCGGCCGACACCGACGATATGGTCGAACTGACCTATGAAGGCTACGGCCCGGGCGGCGTGGCGGTGATGGTCGAGTGCATGACCGATAACCGCAACCGCACCGCCGCAGCCGTGCGCCACGCGTTCAGCAAATGCGGTGGCAACCTCGGCACGGATGGTTCGGTGGCCTACCTGTTCGAACGCAAAGGGCAGATCACCTTCGCGCCTGGCATCGATGAAGACGCGCTGATGGAAGCCGCGATGGAGGCGGACGCCGACGACGTGGTCACCAACGAAGACGGCTCTATCGATGTGTTTACCTCGTTCGCCAGCTTCTACGCCGTGCGTAATGCCCTGCAAGCCGCTGGTTTCAGCGGCACCGACGCGGAAATCGTGATGCTGCCGACCACCAGTGCCGAGCTGGACCTGGAGGGGGCGCAGAAGGTGTTGAAGATGCTGGATATGCTTGAAGATCTGGATGATGTGCAGAATGTGTATTCGAATGCCGACATCCCTGAGTCTGTGGCCGAACAGCTTGCCTAAGCACGATGAGACCCGATGTGGGAGCTGGCTTGCCTGCGATAGCATCACCTCGATTTGACAGAAGTACCGAGGTGCCCGCATCGCAGGCAAGCCAGCTCCCACAGGGGTTCTATGCTGTTACACAAATGTGTGCCTGGCACATACCGTTGTAAATCCAACCCGCAGGCGTTATGACTTTAATCCTAGGTATCGACCCCGGTTCGCGCATCACCGGTTTTGGCGTGGTGCAGCAGACCCCGCGCGGCTGCATCTATGTTGCCTCGGGCTGCATCCGCACCGGCGCGGGGGAATTGGCCGAGCGGCTGCAGATCGTCTATCGCGGCGTACGTGAAGTCATCCAGACCTACGGCCCGGTCACCATGGGCATCGAAAAAGTCTTCATGGCCAAGAACGCCGATTCGGCGCTCAAGCTCGGCCAGGCCCGTGGCGCTGCCATCGTGGCGGGTGCCGAGGAGGGCATGGAGATCGCTGAATACACCGCGACCCAGGTCAAACAGGCCGTGGTCGGCACCGGTGCAGCCAACAAGGAACAGGTGCAGATGATGGTCATGCACATGCTCAAGCTCACTTCAAAACCGCAGATCGACGCCTCTGACGCCCTGGCCATCGCCATTTGCCATGCACATACCCGTTCCAGCCTGCTGCCTCACGGCTTGGGAACGGCACGTAGTCGTGGCGGGCGGCTGCGTCTCTGATAGCATCAGCGCATTGGTTATTTGCGGTCAGGCCCTGATCTGACCCCCAAGCTTTAAGGATCTGAACCGTGATTGGACGCTTGCGCGGCACCCTGGCCGAAAAACAGCCGCCGCACCTGATTCTGGATGTGAATGGGTTGGGTTATGAGCTGGAAGTGCCCATGACCACGTTGTACCGCTTGCCGTCGGTCGGCGAGCCGATAACCTTGCACACGCATTTGGTGGTGCGTGAAGACGCGCAACTGCTCTATGGTTTCATCGGCAAGCGCGACCGCGATTTCTTCCGCGAGCTGATTCGTCTCAATGGCGTGGGGCCCAAATTGGCCCTGGCCTTGATGTCGAGCCTGGAAGTGGATGAATTGGTGCGTGCGGTATCCGCCCAGGATACCTCGGCCCTGACCAAGGTGCCGGGAGTGGGCAAGAAAACCGCCGAGCGCCTGTTGGTGGAGCTCAAGGACCGCTTCAAGGCCTGGGAAGTGGTGCCGAGCATGTTCGCCCTGGTACCGAACCAGCCGGATATGCCGGCAGGCCAGATCGCCAGCGCCGAAAGCGATGCCGTCAGTGCGTTGATCTCCCTGGGCTACAAGCCTCAGGAAGCCAGCAAGGCGGTATCGGCCATCAAGGACAAGAACCTGAGCAGCGAAGACATGATCCGCCGAGCCCTGAAGGGAATGATTTAAGTGATTGAAGCTGATCGTCTGATCGCGGCCACCGGCCCGCGTGACCGTGAAGAAGTCCAGGACCGGGCCATCCGCCCCCTGAGCCTGGCCGAATACATCGGCCAGCCTACCGTGCGCGAGCAGATGGAGCTGTTTATCCAGGCCGCGCGCGGGCGCAGTGAGTCCCTGGACCACACCCTGATCTTCGGCCCGCCGGGGTTGGGCAAGACTACCCTGGCCAATATCATCGCCCAGGAAATGGGCGTGTCGATCAAGTCCACCTCCGGCCCGGTGCTGGAGCGTCCCGGTGACCTGGCGGCGCTGCTGACCAATCTTGAACCCCATGACGTACTGTTTATCGACGAGATCCATCGGTTATCACCGATTGTCGAAGAAGTGCTGTACCCGGCGATGGAGGACTTCCAGCTCGACATCATGATCGGCGAAGGCCCGGCAGCCCGTTCGATCAAGCTCGACCTGCCACCTTTCACCCTGGTGGGCGCGACCACGCGTGCGGGTATGCTGACAAACCCGCTGCGAGACCGTTTCGGCATTGTTCAACGTCTGGAGTTCTATAGCACCGCTGATCTGGCGACCATCGTCAGCCGTTCGGCGAGCATCCTTGGCTTGCCCCTGGACCCGGAAGGCGCCTTTGAAATCGCCCGGCGCGCCCGCGGCACGCCACGTATCGCCAACCGCTTGCTGCGCCGCGTGCGCGATTTTGCCGAAGTGCGTGCCAAAGGGCACATCACCAAGGCGGTCGCGGACCTGGCCTTGAACCTGCTGGACGTGGACGAGCACGGCTTCGATCACCAGGACCGACGTCTACTCTTGACCATGATCGAGAAGTTCGACGGTGGCCCGGTCGGCGTGGACAGCCTGGCGGCGGCTATCAGTGAAGAGCGCCATACCATTGAGGATGTGCTGGAGCCGTACCTGATCCAGCAAGGCTATATCATGCGTACACCGAGGGGCCGGGTGGTGACGCGCCATGCCTATTTGCACTTTGGGCTAAACATTCCGTCACGATTGGGCGAGATGCCTGCGGTAGACGAATTCCTTGATGCAGTGGACGATTAAAAAGCTGACGCCGGACGATTTATCCGAGCTTTGTGCTGTCCCAGTGTCTGGCGTCGTCATTTGAGTCACTGCAAAAGCGTTCAGGAATGAAAAAACAGTTGTCCAGCCGGATTGGCAACCTGAGGAGTAAGCACTAGAGTATGCGCGCGCAAAACGGGGATCAGTCGTTCGCACATCGCTGTCGCGTTTATTACGAGGACACCGATGCCGGCGGCATCGTGTATTACGTCAACTACCTGAAATTCATGGAGCGGGCTCGAACCGAGCGGCTACGGGAGCTGGGCTTTGCCCAATCCACGCTGGCAGGGGAGGACCTGTTATTCGTCGTGCATTCCAGCGAGGCGCGTTATCACGCACCGGCGCGACTGGACGACGAGCTGCTGGTCAGCGCTGAAGTAATCGAATTGAACCGTGCCAGCCTGCGCTTCAAACAGCAGGTCAGGCGGGCCACGGATGCAACGCTGCTCTGTGAGGGGCAGTTCCTGGTGGCGTGTGTGCGCACCAACAGCTTGAAACCTCGGGCCATTCCCGAAACTCTACGCGCGGCCTTTGCCGCCGTGAGCGGCGCGGGTCAACAATCAAAGCAGGAGATTTAGCGTGGAACCTACCGTCGTCGACCATTCCTCCATGTGGAGCCTGGTCAGCAATGCCAGTGTTGTGGTTCAACTGGTCATGCTGACCCTGGTAGCCGCATCGGTTACCTCTTGGGTTATGATTTTTCAGCGCAGCAACATGCTGCGCGCCGGTCGACGTGCCCTGGAGAGCTTTGAAGAGCGCTTCTGGTCGGGTATCGACCTGTCCAAGCTGTACCGCCAGGCCGGCAGCAACCCGGATCCGGATTCGGGCGTCGAGCAGATCTTCCGTGCCGGTTTCAAGGAATTCTCGCGCCTGCGCCAGCAGCCGGGTGTCGACCCTGAAGCGGTGATGGAAGGCGTGGCCCGCGCCATGCGCGTGGCCATCTCCCGCGAAGAAGAGAAACTTGAGCAGGGCCTGCCGTTCCTTGCCACCGTCGGTTCCGTCAGCCCGTACATCGGCCTGTTCGGTACCGTATGGGGGATCATGAACTCCTTCCGCGGCCTGGCCCAGGCCCAGCAAGCCACACTGGCCACCGTGGCCCCGGGTATTGCCGAAGCCCTGATCGCCACCGCGATCGGCCTGTTCGCCGCTATCCCCGCAGTAATCGCCTACAACCGTTTTGCCGCAACCAGCGAAACCTTGATCGGCCGTTACTACACCTTCGCCGATGAATTCCAGGCGATCCTGCACCGTAAAGTGCACACCAGCGAAGAATAAGCAGGTAATTCCCAATGGCTTTAATCGCTCGAGCTCGCAAAAAGCGCAAGCCGGTCGCCGAGATGAACGTAGTGCCCTACATCGACGTGATGCTGGTGCTGCTGGTGATCTTCATGGTGACCGCGCCGATGCTCAACCAGGGCGTGAAGGTTGATCTGCCCAAGGTTTCCAGTGAAGCCTTGCCGCAGGACAACAACACGCAGGTCCTGACCATTTCGATCAAGGCTGACAAGACCTATTACTGGAACCTTGGCAGCGAAGTCGACACCCAGAAGCAGCAGGACAAGGCCCTGACCTTGCCGGCGATGACCGATGCGGTGACCAAGATCATTCGCTCCGGCAACGAAGGCGGCAAGCACACCCAGGTATTTATCCGCGGCGACAAATCGGTCGACTACGGCTCCGTCATGGGTGCCATGGGCGGGCTGCAGAAAGCCGGCGTCGGTAACGTTGGCTTGATTACCGAGGCGCCCTGATGCAGCAACAGCGAGAGCCGTCCGCCTCGGAAAGCTACTTCTGGCCTGGCGTGTGGGCGATAGCCCTGCACGTCCTGGTGTTCGGCATGCTGTTCGTCAGCTTTGCCATGACCCCGGACCTGCCGCCAGCCAAGCCGATCGTGCAGGCGACCCTGTATCAGCTGAAATCGAAAAGCCAGGCCACCACCCAGACCAATCAGAAGATTGCGGGTGAAGCCCAGAAGTCGGCTGCGCGCCAGACTGAAGTCGAGCAGATGGAACAGAAGAAGGTCGAGCAGGAAGCGGTGAAGGCTGCTGCGGAACAAAAGAAAGAAGAGGCGGCTCAAAAGGCCGAGGAATCGAAAAAGGCCGACGAAGCCAAGAAAGCCGACGAGGCGAAAAAGGCTGATGAAGCCAAGAAAGCCGAGAAAGCTGCCGAAGCCAAAAAGGCCGAAGAGAAACAATTGGCTGATATAGCCAAGAAGAAATCTGAAGAAGAAGCCAAGAAGGCTGCCGAGGAAGAGGCCAAGAAAAAGGCCGCTGAAGAAGCCAAGAAAAAGATAGTCGAAGACGCGAAGAAGAAAGCCGCCGAAGACGCCAAGAAAAAAGCTGAAGCAGACGAGGCGAAGAAGAAAGTCGCCGACGAAGCGAAGAAGAAAGCTGCCGCCGATGCCTCCAAGAAAAAGGCCCAGGAAGCAGCACGCAAATCCGCCGAAGAGAAAAAGGCCCAGGCCCTGGCAGATTTGCTTTCCGACACGCCGCAGCGTCAGCAAGCCCTGGCCGATGAACGTGGTGATGAAGTCGCGGGTAGTTTCGACGACCTGATTCGGGCGCGGGCAGCGGAAGGCTGGACACGTCCACCTTCGGCACGCAAAGGCATGACAGTAGTGCTGCAGATCGGCATGTTGCCGGACGGTACGGTGACTTCGGTCAGCGTGGCCAAGTCCAGTGGTGACGGTACGTTCGACAGTTCAGCGGTTGCCGCGGTCAAGAATATTGGCCGGTTGACCGAGATGCAGGGAATGAAACCAAGTGACTTCGCTCCCTATCGTTCATTCAAGATGACATTCACACCTGAGGATCTAGCCTTGTGAGAAACCTTCTTCGAGGAATGCTTGTCGTTATTTGCTGTATGGCAGGGATAGCGGCGGCGGATGAAAAGAACATCCTGGTAACCAGCGGCAGTGATCGGGCCACACCGATTGCGGTAGTACCGTTCGGTTGGCAGGGCGGCAGCGTGCTGCCGGACGACATGGCCCAGATCGTCAGCGACGACCTGCGTAACTCCGGTTACTACGCGCCGATTCCCAAAGGCAACATGATCAGCCAGCCCAACCAGGCCAGCGAAGTCGTGTTCCGTGACTGGAAAGCCGTGGGCGCGCAGTACGTGATGGTCGGCAACATCACGCCGGCCGGTGGTCGCCTGCAGATCCAGTACACCTTGTTCAACGTGGCCACCGAGCAGCAGGTATTGACCGGCAGCGTATCGGGTACCGCCGAGCAACTGCGCGACATGGCCCACTACATCTCGGACCAGTCGTTTGAAAAGCTCACCGGTATCAAAGGGGCGTTCTCGACGCGCCTGCTGTATGTCACGGCTGAGCGTTTCTCTGTAGACAACACCCGCTACACCCTGCAGCGTTCGGACTACGACGGTGCACGTGCAGTGACCTTGCTGCAGTCCCGTGAGCCAATCCTGTCGCCGCGCTTCGCGCCGGACGGCAAGCGTATTGCCTACGTATCGTTCGAACAGCGTCGCCCGCGCATCTTTGTGCAGCACATTGATACGGGTCGTCGCGAGCAGATCACCAACTTTGAAGGCCTCAACGGTGCGCCAGCCTGGTCGCCGGATGGTTCGCGCCTGGCTTTCGTGCTGTCCAAGGACGGCAACCCGGATATCTACGTGATGAACATGGCCTCGCGCCAACTGAGTCGCGTGACCAGCGGCCCGGGCATCAACACCGAACCGTTCTGGGGTAAGGATGGTTCGACCATCTACTTCACCTCCGACCGTGGCGGCAAGCCTCAGGTCTACAAGGCAAACGTGAACGGTGGCGGTGCTGAGCGTGTGACCTTTATCGGTAACTACAACGCCAACCCCAAGCTTTCGGCCGATGAAAAGACGTTGGTGATGATTCACCGTCAGGATGGTTTCACTAATTTCCGGGTTGCGGCCCAGGATTTGCAGCGCGGAACCGTTAAAATCCTTACAGATACCAACCTTGATGAGTCAGCCACTGTTGCGCCCAACGGCACCATGGTAATCTACGCCACCCGCCAGCAGGGCCGGGGAGTCTTGATGCTCGTGTCCATCAATGGACGCGTAAGGCTCCCACTTCCTACCGCACAAGGCGAAGTCAGAGAACCATCCTGGTCCCCTTACCTGAACTGACGCGGCGCTACAAAAAGAAGTACTTAACACACTGGGGTTCATTAGGAGTTTCACGATGGAAATGCTGAAGTTTGGTAAGTTTGCTGCTCTGGCTCTGGCTCTGTCCGTAGCCGTTGGTTGCTCCTCTAAAGGCGGCGACAATGCCGGTGAAGGCGCAGCTGTTGATCCAAACGCTGGTTACGGCGCTAACACTGGTGCGGTCGACGGCTCCCTGAGCGAAGAAGCTGCTCTGCGCGCTATCACCACTTTCTACTTCGAATACGACAGTTCGGACCTGAAGCCAGAAGCCATGCGCGCTCTGGACGTTCACGCCAAGGACCTGAAAGCTAACGGCGCTCGCGTTGTTCTGGAAGGTAACACTGACGCCCGTGGTACTCGTGAGTACAACATGGCACTGGGCGAGCGTCGTGCGAAAGCCGTTCAGCGCTACCTGGTACTGCAAGGTGTTGCTCCAGGCCAACTGGAACTGGTTTCCTACGGTAAAGAGCGTCCAGTTGCAACTGGCAACGACGAACAGTCGTGGGCTCAGAACCGTCGCGTCGAACTGCGTAAGTAATTCGTCATGCGAACGTGCCGTCGTGCTCTGACTGTATTGGCTCTCAGCCTCGCCCCGCTTGCGGTGTGGGCTGCGGTTCCTGTAACGGATAGCAACTCAGGCTATAACAATAGCGGGAGCAGTTATCCGCCAGCAGGTTATGGCACGAACGGCGCCTATGCGGGGGGAGCGGCTACGTCCGCTCCCTCGGCACAGGGCGAGCTGTTCAACCAGCTGCAACGCATGCAGGATCAATTGTCGCAGCAACAAGGCGCCATTGAAGTGCTGCAGAACCAGGTGAACCAGCTCAAGCAAGAAGGCCTGGAGCGATACCAGGATCTTGATCGTCGTATTGGAGCCGGCGTTGCACCTGCCGCTACTCCTGATAATTCTGCTGCCGGTGGCGCGCCAAGCGCTGCTGCCGGTGGTGCTGCAGCTGGGGCCGCCGCGGCTGCCCCTGCCGCCAGCAGTGAACCGGGTGATCCGGCGAAGGAAAAGCTGTATTACGATGCAGCCTTCGACCTGATCAAAGCCAAGGATTTCGATAAGGCCAGCCAGGCCTTTACCGCATTCCTGCGCAAGTACCCCAACAGCCAGTACGCGGGCAATGCTCAGTACTGGTTGGGTGAGGTCAACCTGGCAAAGGGTGATTTGCAGGGGGCAGGCCAGGCTTTTGCCAAGGTCAGCCAGCTGTACCCCAAGCACGCCAAGGTGCCGGACTCGTTGTACAAGCTTGCTGACGTAGAGCGCCGCCTAGGTCACACCGACAAGGTCAAAGGCATTCTGCAGCAGGTGGTTGCCCAGTATCCGGGTACCTCCGCCGCGCAGTTGGCCCAGCGCGATCTGCAACGCTTGTAAGCAATACCGCCCGTTTAGAAGAAACCCGCGCCTGGCGCGGGTTTTTTCGTTAGAATCCACACCCTTTTATGAAACACGCTTCCTGGGGTTGGCGCGTTGGCGCAATCCCTTGAAGTGCCTGACGGAGGCGGACAGCCTGTTTAGCTGTTACGCCCGTGGCGACTATGCAAGACACATTACGTATTACCGAAGTCTTTTACTCGTTGCAGGGTGAAACGCGCACTGCTGGCCTGCCCACCGTATTCGTACGACTCACCGGCTGCCCATTGCGTTGCCAATACTGCGACAGCGCCTACGCCTTCAGCGGCGGCACCGTGCGCACCCTCGACGATATCCTGGAGCAGGTTGCCGGCTACCGGCCGCGCTACGTCTGCGTGACGGGCGGTGAGCCGTTGGCGCAACCCAATGCCATTCCCTTGCTCAAGCAGCTGTGTGACGCCGGTTACGAGGTCTCACTGGAAACCAGTGGCGCCTTGGACATTTCCGCTGTCGATCCGCGTGTAAGCCGGGTGGTCGACCTCAAGACCCCCGACTCCAAGGAAGCCCACCGCAACCGCTACGAGAACATCGACTTGTTGACGGCCAACGATCAGGTCAAGTTCGTCATCTGTTCCCGTGACGATTATGACTGGGCGACTTCCAAACTGATCCAGTATGGCCTGGAGCGCCGCGCGGGCGAGGTGCTGTTCTCGCCCAGCCACCATGACCTCAACGCTCGCGACCTGGCTGACTGGGTAGTGGCGGACAACCTGCCGGTACGCCTGCAATTGCAGCTGCATAAGTACCTGTGGAACGACGAGCCGGGGCGCTGATCCGGCTGCTGCGAGAGACGTTCTGCCCACCGAATTACCGTTCAAATGCGTTTTTTCTGATTTATTTCAAATAAGGTGTTGAATAATCCTTAGAAATCAGTATTATACGCGCCACCACACAGCGGGTCGTTAGCTCAGTTGGTAGAGCAGTTGGCTTTTAACCAATTGGTCGTAGGTTCGAATCCCACACGACCCACCATTTTTGGCGGTTTAGAAAATCCGGAAGGCCCACGCAAGTGAGGATTTCCGGGTTTTTTTTTGCCTTTCATTTGGCCTGGCCGAGTCGACCTTGGGTCAGCGTCTGCTCAGATTTCCGTTGTCGTCCAAACATTCCTTAGATCAAAAACTCATACGCGGATCGGCGTTGACCGAATAGTCCGGTCGTTCGTGTGCGTCTTCAATGTGTATCAAACCTGATACCGCTGGTCGGAAAACAACCAGAAACTTCAAGCGAGATCTGTTTCTGTTTGATTTTTTTCGTTAAAGATTAGGTGGTTACGTGTTTTTTAGGGCTTTTCCTAAAGTTTGGTCAGATTATTGGCGAGAAAGGTGGTCGATGTTAATTTGCCACCCTTCGTAAATTCGATGGATCGAACATGTCTTCCCAGCTGCCACGGACTCGGTATTCACTGAGTATTGCCCTGCTTGCCTGTCTCGTTTCCCACAGCGTAATGGCGGCAACCCTCCCCGGTGATCAGGACCTGATCCGCGAGCGGCAAAACCGCCTGCTGGAAGACCAACAGCGCCGCCTTGAGCAGCTCAAGGAACTGCCTGGCAAAGAGGCCCGGCCCGAAGCGCCCGTAGCCCCGGTGGACAGCCGTTGCTTCCCGATCCAAACCATTGAACTCCAGGGTGCCGACCACCTGCCTGCCGCTGAACGCGAGCGTCTACTCAAACCGTACGCCGGTCAGTGCCTGGGCGTTGCACAACTCAATGCCCTGCTCAAAGACATCACCAACTACTACATCGACAAAGGCCTGGTGACCAGCCGCGCCTACTTGCCGCAGCAGGATATGTCCAAAGGGCATCTGCAAGTCCTGGTGGTGGAAGGCAAGCTTGAAGGCCTGAAGGGCGCCGACACCGGCAAGTTGTCGGACCGCGAGCTGGCCATGGCCTTTCCCGGCAAAAGCGGCGAGATATTGAACCTGCGAGAAATCGAGCAGGCTGTCGATCAACTCAACCGTTTGCCGTCCAATCAAGCCCAAATGGAACTGACCCCGGGCGATGCCGTCGGCGGCAGCTCGGTATTGGTCAAAAACAACCCGCAAAAGCCATGGCGCGCCAGCCTGTCGCGTAACAACGATGGCCAGAAAAGCACCGGCGAACAGCAATGGGGCACCGGCTTTGAATGGGACAGCCCGCTGGGCCTGGCCGATCAGCTGATTCTGCGCGGCGGCCATGACGCAGTCAGCGATCACCAGAAAACCTCAAAAAACGCCATGCTGTATTACAACGTGCCCTGGGGCTGGTGGAACTTCAGCTACAGCTACAACCAGAGCGACTACCGTTCGGTCGTCCAGGGCGATGGTTTCGACTTCAAGCAAACCGGGGACAGTGAAAACCATCAGTTGCGCGCTGAGCGGGTGATCCACCGTGATGCCGTGAGCAAAACCTCGCTCAACGTCGGCCTGTCCCACCTGCGTACCAACAATTACATCGAAGACAGCCGCTTGGCCGTCAGCAGCAATCGGCTCAGCGAGTTGCAGTGGGGCATCAACCACGGTCGGCGAGTTGGCAGTGCTTTTGTCAACATTGACCTCGGTATGCAGGACGGCATTGGTTTGCTTGATGCCCAGGCCCAACATGAGCGCGATCAGAACGGCAATCGACTGGCCAACTCCCGCTACCGCAAATACACCGCCACCGTCAGCTACCTGCAACCGTTCACGCTATGGGGCGAGTCGTTCAGTTTTACCAGCCTGGCCACCGGCCAACGCAGTGAAGACGTGCTGTTCAGTCCTCAGCGCATGAGCCTCGGCGGTTCGGCGTCGGTACGCGGCTACAAGGATCAGCAGCTGACCGGCGACAGTGGCGGCTACTGGCGCAATGACCTGCGCTGGAGCCGCCCGGTGACGCTCGGCTGGCTGCGCCCGGTGTTCGGTGAATACGGCGCCAGCGTGGGCTACGACCAGGGCGTGATCCGCAATGGCCGCTACAACGGCGAAGTGCACGGCCGCGTCTCAAGCAACTCCCTTGAGCTGTTCGCCCGCGGCAAACACGTCAGTACCAGCGTGACCTTTGCCCACTCGCTGGAACGACCGGCCGCGCTGCTTGAGCGTGAAGCACCGATCTACTTCCGCATGGATTTCTTCCTGTAATTCAACGCCCAGTTGCAACGAGAATTTGAAATGGATGT
Source organism: Pseudomonas sp. OST1909 (assembly GCF_015277575.1). Classification (NCBI taxonomy): domain Bacteria; kingdom Pseudomonadati; phylum Pseudomonadota; class Gammaproteobacteria; order Pseudomonadales; family Pseudomonadaceae; genus Pseudomonas; species Pseudomonas sp. OST1909. The sequence goes on along the minus strand of NZ_CP063780.1, from coordinate 5,171,144 downwards.
TCGCCAATTTGCCTTCCTGGTTCGCCAGCCATCTGCTGCCCTGAAAAGCCGTGACGCGTTCCTCGGCCTGCCCAAACGTGGCCTGGCGCTGATCCTGGCCAATGCGCTGTTCTGGCAGCCGCTGCTGGCCCAGGCCGAAGGCATCGTGGTCAGCGCGCCCGGCACCACCGTGGGCGCGGCGGGCAATGGCGTGCCGGTGGTGAATATCGCCACCCCAAATGGCGCGGGCCTGTCCCACAACCAGTTCAAGGACTACAACGTCGGCGCCAATGGCGTGATTCTCAACAACGCCACCGACCGTACCCAATCGACGCAACTGGGCGGCATCATCCTCGGCAACCCGAACCTGCAGGGCCGCGCTGCCAATATCATCCTCAACGAAGTCAACGGTGGCAGCCCGAGCCAATTGCGCGGCTACACCGAAGTGGCGGGCCAGTCGGCAAAGGTCATCGTCGCCAACCCCTACGGCATCACCTGCAGTGGCTGCGGCTTCATCAACACCCCCAACGTTACCCTGACCACTGGCAAACCCATCCTCGATAACGGCCGCCTGGATCGCTATCAGGTCGATGGCGGTGCCGTAACTATCGACGGCCAGGGCTTGAACGCCAGCAACGTCGACCGCTTCGAAATCATCACCCGCTCGGCCAGGATCAATGCGCAGATCAATGCGCGCAACTTGAGCGTGGTTGCCGGGCGCAATGATGTTAATGCGCAGACCTTGAGTGCCACTGCACGGGCCGATGACGGTAGCGCCAGGCCGGAGCTGGCGATTGACTCGACGGCGTTGGGTGGGATGTATGCCGGGGCGATCAAGCTGGTGGGGACTGAAGCCGGTGTGGGCGTGAAGCTCGACGGTGCGTTGATGGCCAGTGGGGGGGATATTCAGCTCGATGCCAATGGACGCTTGAGCATGGCCAATGCCAAAGCCAGCGAAGCGGTGGTGGTCAAGGCCGGTCAATTAGACGCTGCTGGGGCTGTGTATGCCGGCACGCGAATCGATCTGCAAACCACAGCGGGCCTGAACAACCAGAAAAGCCTGGCGGCCCGCGACAGTATCACCATTACCAGCGGTGGCACGGTGGTCAACAGCGGCATCATCGAAGCCGGTGTCAACGCCGATGAAAGCCGTAATGCCAGTGGCGATGTCAGCCTGCACGCGGCGAACCTGAGCAATAGCGGCAGCGTGGTTGCCAGCCGAACCCTCACCGCGACAGCCAACCAAACCTTGAACAATCAAGGTGGCACATTGAGCGGTATAGGCGCCGTGGTTAACGCCGGCCAACTCGACAACCGTGGCGGTCGTGTATTGGGGAAGGACTCGCTCAAGGTCACGGCCACCGGCCTGGATAACCGCACCAACGGTCTGCTGCACAGTGAAAACAGCACCGACGTTACGGTAACCGCTGCACTGGATAACCAGAGCGGTCGCGTGATCGGCCTCAAGAACCTGGCGCTCAACGCCGGCCAACTGACTAACGATAACGGCCTGGTCGCCAGCCAGGCGCAGGCCCGTGTAACCGCCGGGCAATTGAGCAACCAGGCGGGTGAAGTCTCTGCCGATCAGACTACCGTGATCGCCACGACCCTGGACAACCGTTCGGGCAAATTGCTGGGCAGCAACCTCAACGTGACCGCCAGCGGTGCCATCGATAACCGTCTGGGGATTTTCTCCGCCACCAGCCTGACGGTACAGTCTGCCAGCCTGGATAACCGCGACAAAGGTTCCGTTGCCAGCCAGGGCGTGATGAACCTGACGGTCGCCGGGCTGCTGGACAATCGTAATGAAGGCAACCTCGTCAGCCAGGGGGCTCAACAAATAGCCGCAGGGCAGTTGAACAACAGCCGGGGCGGCCTGGTGTCCAGCAAAACTACCCTGGCGCTGCACGGCGACAGCCTGATCAACCAGGGTGGCCTGGTCATTGCCGACGGCGCGCTGACCCTCACCGGCGGCGATCTGGATAACAGCCTGGCCGGCGTGATCAGCACCAAGGCCGCAGCGCACGTGCAACTGAATCAGTTGAACAACAGCAACGGCGGCAAGTTGGGCAGCGATGGTGCGCTGACCCTCAACGCCAACCAGCTCGAAAACGGCGCCGGTCGCATCAGCGCCAAGGGCGACTTGCAGGCAACGGTCGGTGTGCTCAATCAACAAGCGGGCGAACTCGTCAGCGACGGTGCGCTGAACCTGACCGGCACGTCCCTGGATAACCGCAACGGCGGCCTTATCGCTGCCACCCACGGCGTGGACCTGCGCAGCCAGACCATCCTTAACCAGCAAGGCGAGATATCCAGCCAGGCAAAGGTGCTGGTGATCGCTGATCAACTGAACAACACCACCGGCAAGGTCATCGGCGACAGCGGCCTGACGCTCACGGTCCAACGCCTGCTCAACCAGAGCAAAGGCTTGCTGGCGGGGCGTGAGAGCCTTGTGTTGAACGGCGCGCAACTGGACAACAGCCAGGGTGGCCGTGTCACCAGCCAAAAAGACCTGGACATCACCCTGACCGGCGACCTGCTTAACCAAGGGCAGGGCACGCTACTCAGCGAGGGCGCGTTAACCGTCCAGGCCGGTACGCTGGACAACAGCCTGGGCGGCATTTTGTCCGCAGCCAATGCGTTGTCGATCACCACTCAGGGCCAGTTGAACAACCAGGCAGGCAAACTACTCGCCGATGGCACAGCCACGCTGGTCAGCGCTGCGCTCAACAACAGCCAGGGCGGTGTGATCAGCGCCAAGCAGCAGGTTGATGTACGCAGTGCCGGCCTGAATAACAGCCAGCGCGGCAGTATCAGCAGTGACGCTGGTATTACCCTCAACGCAGGGCAACTGGACAACAGCCAGCAAGGGTCGATCTTCGCCAAGTCAACGGTCAAGGCAACCCTGAGTGGGCTGGATCAGCATGACCGTGGTGAGCTGGTCAGCAACACCAACATCGAACTGGACTTGAACCATGGGCAACTGATCAACCGCGACCACGGCCTGATCGCGACACCGGGCCAACTGCTGCTGAACAACCTGGGCAACGTCGACAACAGTCAGGGCGGTGAAATCTCCAGCAGCCAGTCATTCCTGTTGATGGCCGATGCGCTGAATAACCGCGGCGGCAAAGTCATCAGTGGCGACAGCCTGCAGGTACGTATCGCCAAGGCGCTGGATAACAGCGTGGAAGGTGTACTGTCCGCCAAGAGCGTTCTGCAAGTGGCAGCCGACAGCCTGGACAACCAGGCCCGTGGCGCGCTCGCCAGCCGTGGTGCGCTGGACCTGAAGGTCACCGGCGCGCTGGATAACCATAACCAGGGGCAGATATCCGCCGCTACGGTTTTGACTACCACCTCAGGCTCCTTGAACAACAGCGACAAGGGCAGCCTCTCGGCCGGCACGCTACAGACGCTCAACACCGGCGCGCTGGACAATCACCAGGGCGGTCGCATCGTCAGCGACGGTAGCCAGACCGTCACTGCCGCCAATGTGGATAACCGCGCGGGTGTGATCGGCAGTCAACAGGCGCTGAACCTGATCACTGCCAACCTCGATAACACTGCCGGGTTGATCAACAGCCAGGCGGACCTGACCCTGACCGGGCAAACAGTCGACTCAAGCCTGGATGGCGAAATCTCAGCCAAGGGCGACTTGAAGCTCATCGTCCAACAGCTGATCCAGCGTCAGGGCCGCTTGATCGGCGAACGCGCCGTAACCCTCGACCTGCAAGGCGGCAATCTCGATAACAGCGCAGGCTTGATCAGTGCCAAAGGCCCGTTGACCTTCGCGCGCCTGGCCAACCTGACCAACCGCGAACAAGGCGAAATCTCCAGTCAGACGGCGTTCACCGTAGCTGCCAAACGCATCGATAACGGTGATCGTGGGGTCATCCTCAGCGCTGATCAATTGCGTCTTGAAGCGGATACAGTGTTCAACGCCAACAAGGGCTTGATCTCCGGATGGAACGGTCTGACGGTGGTCGGCAATAGCCTCGACAACAGCGCCGAGGGCACGTTGTCGAGCAAGAGTGGCACCCTGCACACTGACCTCACCGGTGTATTGGATAACCACGCGGCGGGTGCCCTGGTCAGCCTGGGCAAACAAACGCTCATCGTGGGCAGCCTGAACAATGATCAGGGGATCATCTCCGGCCAGGCCGATGTTGGCCTCACCGTTGCCGGTCGCCTGGACAACGGCAACAACGGCTTGATTTCCGCCGGTCAACAGCTGGACTTCAACAACGCCCAGAGTGAAATCCTCAACCGTGGCGGCCAGATCAGCGCGGCCAATATCTCCATGATCGGTCAAAGCCTGGACAACAGCGGCGGACAACTGATCAGCCAGGGCACCCTGGAAGGCACCCTCAGTGGTGCGTTGATCAACGCCAACAACGCCCGTCTGGCCAGTGGAGCAGCCTTGTTGCTGAACGCCGCCAGCCTGGATAACCGTGGCGGCCAACTGGTCAGCCAGGATCGACTCGACCTGACCCTTGCCAACGGCGACCTGGATAACAGCGCCAAAGGCACGCTCGCCAGCCAGAAAGACCTGGTCATCAAGCTGTTGGCCGGTGACGTTCACAACCAGCAAGACGGTCTGATGTTCAGCCAGAAGGGCAAGCTCGACCTTACCGCTCGCGCCCTCACCAACTATCAAGGCACGCTGCAAAGCCAGACCGATAACCGCCTGCGCCTCAGTGGCGCCCTGAATAACCAGGGCGGCCGCGTCGACAGCCTCAGTGGCAACCTGGACCTGGAAACCGCCAGCGTCGCCAATACCGCAGGTGGCATCCTCAACAGCAGCAAAGGCTGGATCAAACTGGTCACCGGCCTGTTCGATAACGGCAGCGGCATCACCCAGGCACAGTCGTTGAACATTGAAGCCAAAGGCGGCCTGCTCAACCAGTTGGGGCATCTGTCGGCCCTTGGCGGTGACAGCCAGATCGTCACCACCACCCTGAATAACCAGGGCGGCGGTGTGTATGCCGACACCTTGCTCAAAGTCACGGCCGCGAACTTCGATAACCAGGGCACTGAGGTCGGTAATGGTGGCAAGGTCGGCGCCCGCGCAATTGATTTCGGCCTGACGGGCACGCTGAGCAACAGCTATGGCCTGATTGAAAGCGACGACACCCTGCGCCTCGCCGCGCAAACCATCAACAACGTCAGCGGCAACCTGCGCGCCATGGGCCGGGTTGGCACCACCGATATTCGTACCACGGGCCTGTTCGATAACCGCTTCGGCGCGCTGGAAAGCGCCAACGAAACCCTCAACCTGCAAACCGCCAGCCTGGACAACAACGGTGGGCGCATCGTGCATACCGGCACTGGCACGTTTGACCTGACCTCCGACCAGGTCACCCGTGCCGGTGGCAGTTTCGTCACCAACGGCCAACTGGATATCAAGGCAGCAAGCTGGACCAACAGCAGTGTGATCCAGGCCGGACGACTGAACTTGGACATTGGCCAATTCACCCAGACCGCCAGCGGCCAATTGCTCGGCGCACAAAGCCTGACCGGCACCGGCGACACCTGGACCAACGACGGCCTGTTGGCCAGTGACGGCACCCTCAAGTTGACCCTCACCGGCGGCTACAGCGGCAACGGCCGGGTCAGCAGCCTGGGCGACATGACCCTCGCCGCCGCCAACATGGACCTGGGTGAGAATGCTCGTATTGGTGGTGGTGCAATCACCCAGGTCACGAGCACCAACGTCCTGACCAATCGTGGTCGCGTGACCTCGGTAGGCGACCTGACGGTCAACGCTGGCGCCCTGAACAATTACGGCACCCTGGGCGGCTCCGAGAATGTCCGCCTTAACGCCACGCATCTGCTCAATGAAAAAGGCCTGTTGTTCAGCGGCAAGGACATGACCTTGCGCGTCAACGACTTCAGCAACCGTTTTGGTGATGTCTACAGCCTGGGTGGCCTCGACATCGCACGCGATGATGCCAATGGGCGCAGTGCACTGATTGAAAACGTCTCCGGTACCTTGGAAAGCGACGGCAACATGCGATTGCTGACGGATACCCTGAGCAACCGCCGCGACCAGTTCACCACGGAGAAAAGCCTGGTTTCCGGGAGCATCGGTGTTTACGGCAACGATTACTGCAAAGGTAAAGGCTGCGAACTGAGTTTCAGCGGCGTCGAAACCTATGAGGACGTCATCAAAGGCAGCTCCGCCTCCGCGTTCATCAATGCCGGTGGTGATCTCACGGTAGGCAGCCAGACGTTCGATAACCTCTACAGCTCGGTATCGGCCGCTAAAAACATCCTGATCAACACCGACGTGCTGAACAACACCGGCGCTGCCGGCGGTGAGCAGCGTAATTTCGGTTACGCCTACTACACGCGTAACCGTTCGGCTTACTCATTGCTGATGAGCGAAGTCGAACAGTTCAACCGTAGCAACGATCCCAGCTCAAGTGACTATAAGCCGGGTCAGTACACGTTCGACCAGTTCATTGAGAAGACGAGGTTCTCGGATACCTACTTCACATCACCTATCGACTACACCGTGCCCACCTCTGGCAGCGTGATCGCCCAAGCGGTGATCCAGGCAGCCGGATCGGTCACCGTTAACGCAACCAAAGAAATCAACAACAGCGTCATCCGCCCGAACGCTACCAACATCGACACCCCGGCGGCCAACCGCAACACCAACTCCGACGTATTTGCCTCCACGGTAAAACCGGCAATCACCGCACAACTGCCGCCAGACCTGGCCCAACGCCAGGTCAACCCGGTGACCTTGCCCGGCTTCAGTTTGCCGACCAGCCAGAACGGCCTGTTCCGTCTCAGCGGCCAGGCAGCGAAAGGCGGCGCAGCGAGTAAAGCGGACACCGCCACCGGGGACTTCAGCGTCAACGGGCGTGTCATCACCGCCGCCGACCGCGAAAAAACCCTCGACTACACCGCCGTGCAAGAACGCGGTTTCAACCTCGACGGCCAGCCCGTCAGCGGTGCAGTCAACGGCCAGGGCCCGCTGGCTCTGGACAATCGCTCCCCCTCGATCACCCGCGTGCAAGGCCTGCCGGACATTACTCCGGTAGATAACAGTCACAAATACCTGATCGAAACCAACCCGGCGCTCACCGACCTCAAGCAGTTCATGAGCTCCGACTACCTGCTCGGGAAACTGGGTTACAACCCCGATGCCAGCTGGAAGCGCCTGGGCGACGGCCTGTACGAGCAACGCCTGATCCGCGAAGCCGTGGTGGCCCGCACCGGCCAGCGCTACATCAACGGCATCGCCAGCGATGACCAGCTGTTCCGCTACCTGATGGACAACGCCATCTCCTACAAGGATTCGCTCAACCTGCAACTGGGCGTATCCCTCACCGCCGAGCAAGTCGCGGCGCTGACCCACGACATCGTGTGGATGGAAGAAGCCGAGGTCAACGGCCAGAAAGTCCTGACCCCCGTGCTCTACCTGGCCCAGGCCAACAACCGCCTGGCCCCCAACGGCGCGCTGATCCAGGGCCAGGACGTGAGCCTGATCACCGGCGGCGACCTGCACAACAGCGGCACCCTGCGGGCCACCAACAACCTGAACATGGTCGCGGGCAACATCGACAACAGCGGCCTGATGCAAGCGGGCAACCGCCTGGAAATGCTCGCGACCGACTCGATCCGCAACAGCCGTGGCGGCATCATCAATGGCCGCGACATCAGCGCCAACGCCGTGACCGGCGACATCATCAACGAACGTACCGTCACCACCTTCAAACAGGAAGGCCAGGGCTACCAACTGCGCAACGACGTGGCCAGCGAAGCCTCCCGTTTCGAAGCCACCGACACGCTCAAACTGAACGCCGGCCGCGACGTGCTCAACCTCGGCAGTAACCTCAAGGCCGGTGGCAACGCCAGTGTCACCGCCGGGCGTGACGTACTGATCGCCAGCCAGACCGAACAGGACGACTACGCCTACCAACGCCGACGCATCAGCGGCACCGAGCAAACCATCCTGCAACACGCCTCCGCCGTGGACGTGGGCGGCAACCTCGCCATCGATGCCCGCCGCGACATCGCCGTGGTCGCCAGCACCGTCAGCGCCGCCAAAGACCTCAGCGTCAAAGCCGGAGAAAATCTGACCCTGGCTGCTGCCGCCAACGAACAACACGACTACTCCAAAGGCAAAAAAGGCGGCACCAAAACCACCACTCAACTGGACGACGTCACCCAACAAAGCGCCGAACTCAAAGCCGGCGGCGACCTGATCGCCATTGCCGGCACCGACCTCACGCTAGTCGCCAGCAAAATCAGCGCGGGCAATGAAGCCTATGTGCATGCGGATAACGAACTGCAAATGCTGGCGGCGCAAGACAGCCACTACTCGCTGTACGACATGAGCAAGAAGGGCAGTTGGGGCAGCAAGAAGACTCAGCGTGATGAAGTGACCGATGTGAAGAATGTCGGGAGCGAGATCAAGACTGGGGGGGATCTGACGCTGGAGAGCGGTGGGGATCAGAAGTATCAGGCGGCGAAGCTTGAGAGTGGTGGGGATATTGCGATTGTCAGTGGAGGGGCGGTCGAGTTTGAGGCGGTGAAGGATCTGCATGACGAGAGCCACACCAAGAGCAAGGGTGATGCGTTCTGGACAGCATCAAAAGGTAAGGGTAATACCGATGAAACCCTGCGCCAGACGCAGATGCTGGCCGAAGGCAATATCGCGATCAAGGCGGTGGAAGGCCTGAAGATCGACGTCAGGCAGGTCAACCAGCAAACCGTCAGCCAATCCATTGATGCGATGGTCAAGGCTGATCCGCAACTGGCGTGGATCAAAGACGCCGAAGCGCGTGGGGATGTGGACTGGAGGCAGGTCAAGGAGATTCATGACAGCTTCAAGTACAGCAACTCGGGGTTGGGGCCTGCGTCGCAGATCATTATTGCGATTGTGATGGCTGCATTTGTTGGACCTGCAGCCATGGGGGCAATGACCACCGCAGGGGCTGGTATTGGCGTCGCGGCTGGCACGGGCGCTATTGCCGCAGGTGCTGCGACTAATGCCACGGTGAGTGCGGTTAATAATCGCGGCAACCTCGGCGCGGTATTTAAAGACGTCACTTCGTCTGATGCGATGAAGGGATACGCAGTATCTGGCCTCACAGCAGGTTTCACGGCGGCATATTTTGACGGTTGGACGGGAAGTAAAACGACTCAAGCTTCCGGAAAAATCGACTTACAACTTAATACGCTGAAGGGCGTAGGGCAGTTTGCGGCCAACCAGACGCTACAGAACGGCACCTCGGCCGTGCTTAAAAAAGCGCTGGGGCAGGATGCCGATTTGGGTGATGCACTCACCAGCGTTTTATTCAACACATTGGCGGCCACCAGCTTTAACGCAGTTGGTGAAATAGGTTTGAAGACGGGCAGTATCGAAAAAGTAGCTACCCACGCGCTCGTTGGTGGATTTATCGCGGAGGTGGCCGGAGGAGATTTTGTTAGCGGGGCTATCGCCGCCGGAGCTAACGAAGCACTGGCAAACCAGCTACGCCGCTTGGCTACCGATATAAGCCCTGAGAAGCGGGACGTCCTTCTAACCACCGCCGCTCAACTGATTGGTGTCGCTGCAGCAGCAGTTGTTGATGGTGGCGCTGACACGAAAAATCTTCAAGTTGCCGCATGGGCTGCTCAGAATGCCACCAATTACAACAGCTTAAATCATGAAGATGCCGCCGATTTTGTAGCAGATATGAATATCTGCGGGAAAGACGTGACATGCCAGCAGAAAACGTGGAAGGCAGGTAAGTACGACGATATCAGCCTCGGAAATTATGAAGAGGCCATGAAAACCGCTGGCCCGGCGTGGGCAAAGTCTCAGATAACAACGCTCGAAGGTGGTTTGTTTGCGCTTAAATCGCTCAACTGCCAAACAGATGTGTGTTTTAACTACAAGCAGACATTGGAGGCTAGGGCGTATGAGAATCTGGATAAGCTCCATACGTTGGTTAACACCTATGAACCTTATATTGCAGGCATAGCTGGTGGTGTTGCTGGAGGCGTGCGTCCTAGGCAACCTACGCTTCGAGAGGGTGAGACAGCAGGTGCGCAGGCTGGTAAATCAGAGGCGTACTGGAGTAAGGTTAAAGCGGAAACCGGCGGTGCAAAAGGTGCAGGTACCCTTGCTACTGCGGAGAGAGGGACGTTAACAGAAGCAAATTTTGCTCAAAATAAAATCAAGTCTGATCGTTCCTTTAGTGAGGATGGACAAAAGGTATACTCAGAGCTGGCTGGCACACCGATCAGAACAGTTGATGACTTAGCGGGCGCTTTGAGGGCTGGGACAATTAAGCCGAATCAGCTTCCCGTTGATTATGTAGATATGAATGGGGGTCGCCTTATTTTGAATACGCGAACTTCTACCGCACTTGAGCAGGCAGCTATCCCTCGAAGTGAGTGGTTCGGGCGAAATCAGACAGGTGTTGAGGCTTACCCAGGTAAGACATTCAATGATTTGGCAGCAGATCAGTTAAAAAATAACAAATTGCCGCCGACAGGCGCAGAGCAATTAAAGTCGGTGCGTCCATGAAAATAAGTCAGCCAAAATTAATACTAGATCCATATGAGTGGCTGCCAGGTTATGGTGAGTCAAGAGTATCATTCCGTTCCGTTGGCTCGGACGTGATACTTGATATTGAGTATGAGAAGGAGGTTGTAGTTGATAGCGAAGAGGTTGTACTGAATTTAAGGCGGGAGCTTGCGTTCAAGTCTGTGCGATGCTTTATTCGGGAGCCATTCCCTGGGGGGGCTATTTTTGTGTTTGATGGTGGTCCAAGTGAGTTTCGGCTGGGTAAGTTGACCGAGTTTATAGATTCCGAGTTGGTAAGAAATAACCTGAAAGCCTGGCGTTCCGTATCGAGTCACGAACCGCCTAAGGTGAGGCATTTCAGTATTCAGTTTTTGTCAGAAAATCTTACTTTTCATGTGCTGGCTGTAGATGTGTTTTTATCCAATGAGCTATCGGGTAGTTGATTTTGTATTGAAATAAAATTAACGGGAACCGCTTCAGTTAGCCAAACATTGTTTTCAGCCTGAAAAAGTTTAAATCCCTGTTGGTACATCTTCAGGGATTCAATTTTCAGAACCACTGGTTTACCGTAGCGCTGTCCGACAACTATAGCCGTCAGAAACTCCTGCGATAAATGCACATGGTGGCGTGAACCTGCAATCAATCCTTGCTGAAGAATAGATTCAAGAAAGCGTGTTGCAGTGCCATGGTAGAGGAATTCTGGCGGTTCTTTCTCTATGTGTTGGAGGTTTACGTCTGACGCTGAATGTCCCTGTGCAGCTCGAATACGCTGGCCATCGTCGGAGAGGGTAAAGCGTTTCTTATCACTGCTATTGACTACGGTCTGAATTATTGCTTGGTCAAGTATCCGGCCTTCTTTCGCTGCGCCGATGATCAAAGAGTTGATTTCTGCCCAGCCTTCTGAATCGAGTTGCAATCCGATAGCGTGAGGCTCATGACGCAAGATGTAACTTAGGAACTTGCTTGTTTCGTTTATCTGCTTATTGTTCATGATTTCCTGCATGTTTCTTTGGTTTCAGGGAGGACGGGGTCAGATCACAATTTTTCTAGGGCGATAATGGAGGTTAGACGAATAGTTTGTTTTTTGTGAAATCTCGCTCTTTAATATTTGGCTTTGTTTTCTTGTGTATGGGGACTCTAAACTCAACCAGATAGGGCGGCTATAAGCCGCCCATGTTTATTTATGAGGCTTGCGAACTCAGTTTTCGCCCAATAACATCCATCAAATCACAACCATCACGCAATGGAATAGCTAGTAACAACGCAAAGTCATGAAGCACAACCGCATCGCTGCTGATCTCTTCTCGAAACGCCAGGTTTTCCAGAAATTGAGTCACTGCACGAATACGGTAAGCAGCGGCATCGTAGAGAACATCTAGAGGTGCTTGCGTGTCGATGAGCAGCGCGGGGATGGTTGAATCGTGGCCTGTCAGGGGCATGTATCGGGTCATTTTAAAACTCTCTACTTAAGTGATTAATGCCATCACTCAAACGTCGCCAAACGAATGGGTGACAGCTGTACGCAGGTTGGCGAACCGGCAGTAGAGAAAACCGGCAGACCCGAAGGTCTCCCGCGCACAGCCGTCATAAGACGACTTTGCAGGCGCGCAAGTGGCTGCAAAAAAGCCATCAGCTTGCGCATTCTCTACCGTCAGGTCGCCAAACCTGAATCGCCATGTGGGCGACCGGCGGACTATAAGCCTGCGGCATGAAAGGGTGCAAGTCGCCAAGCTGTCCTTGTAACAACTCTAAGTGGTCGTAGCGAAAAAAACCTCGACTACACCGCCGTGCAAGAACGCGGTTTCAACCTCGACGGCCAGCCCGTCAGCGGTGCAGTCAACGGCCAGGGTCCACTGGCTTTGGACAGCCGCGCACCCTCGATCACCCGCGTGCAAGGCCTGCCAGACATCGCCCCGGTGGATAACAGCCACAAATACCTGATCGAAACCAACCCGGCGCTCACCGACCTCAAGCAGTTCATGAGCTCCGACTACCTTCTCGGCAAACTCGGCTACAACCCCGATGCCAGCTGGAAACGCCTGGGCGATGGACTGTACGAACAACGCCTGATCCGCGAAGCCGTGGTGGCCCGTACCGGCCAACGCTACATCAACGGCCTTGCCAGCGATGACGCGCTGTTCCGCTACCTGATGGACAACGCCATCTCTTACAAGGACTCGCTCAACCTGCAACTGGGCGTGTCCCTCACTGCCGAGCAAGTCGCGGCGCTGACCCACGACATCGTGTGGATGGAAGAAGCCGAGGTCAACGGCCAAAAAGTCCTGACTCCCGTGCTCTACCTGGCCCAGGCCAACAACCGCCTGGCCCCCAACGGCGCGCTGATCCAGGGCCAGGACGTGAGCCTGATCACCGGCGGCGACCTGCACAACAGCGGCACCCTGCGGGCCACCAACAACCTGAACATGGTCGCAGGCAACATCGACAACAGCGGCCTGATGCAAGCCGGCAATCGCCTGGAAATGCTCGCCACCGACTCGATCCGCAACAGCCGTGGCGGCATCGTCAATGGCCGCGACATCAGCGCCACCGCCGTGACCGGCGACATCATCAACGAGCGCACCGTCACCACCTTCAAACAGGAAGGCCAGGGCTACCAACTGCGCAACGACGTGGCCAGCGAAGCCTCCCGCTTCGAAGCCACCGACACGCTCAAGCTGAACGCGGGCCGCGACGTGCTCAATCTCGGCAGCAACCTGAAAGCCGGTGGCAACGCCAGCGTGACCGCAGGGCGTGACGTGGTGATCGCCAGCCAGACCGAACAGGACGACTACGCCTACCAACGCCGCCGCATCAGCGGCACCGAGCAAACCATCCTGCAACACGCCTCCGCCGTGGACGTGGGCGGCAACCTCGCCATCGACGCCCGCCGCGACATCGCCGTGGTCGCCAGCACCGTCAGCGCCGCCAAAGACCTCAGCGTCAAAGCCGGCGAAAACCTGACCCTGGCCGCCGCCGCCAACGAACAACACGACTACTCCAAAGGTAAAAAAGGCGGCACCAAAACCACTACTCAACTGGACGACGTCACGCAACAAAGCGCCGAACTCAAAGCCGGCGGCGACCTGATCGCCATCGCTGGCACCGACCTCACGCTAGTCGCCAGCAAAATCAGCGCGGGCAATGAAGCCTATGTGCACGCTGATAACGAACTGCAAATGCTGGCGGCGCAGGACAGCCACTACTCGCTGTACGACATGAGCAAGAAGGGCAGTTGGGGCAGCAAGAAGACTCAGCGTGATGAAGTGACCGATGTGAAGAATGTCGGCAGTGAGGTCAAGACTGGGGGTGATTTGACGCTGGAGAGTGGTGGGGATCAGAAGTATCAGGCGGCGAAGCTTGAGAGCAGTGGGGATATTGCGATTGTCAGTGGTGGGGCGGTGACGTTTGAGGCGGTGAAGGATCTGCACGACGAGAGCCACACCAAGAGTAAGGGCGACCTCGCCTGGACCAGTTCCAAGGGCAAGGGGAATACCGACGAGACGCTACGCCAGACGCAGATGATTGCAGAAGGCAGCGTCGTGATTAAAGCCGTCGATGGCTTGAAAATTGACATCAAGCAGATCGATCAAAATACGGTTAGCCAGACGATTGATGTGATGGTCAAGGCCGACCCGCAACTGGCCTGGCTAAAAGAGGTCGAGCAGCGCGGGGACGTGGATTGGCGCCAGGTTAAAGAACTGCACGACAGTTTCAAATACAGCAATTCATGCTTGGGCGCCGGCGCGCAAATCATCATTGCGATCATCGTTACGTACTTCACGATGGGGGCCGCCAGCGGTGCAATTGCCGCAGCGGGTTCGGGGACATCGATGGCGAGTGCCACGGCTGTTGGGACTGCGGCCACGTCTGCCGGATGGGCCAATGCTGCGGGCAGTACCGTGCTTGCTGGCATGGCGAGTAACGGTGCGATCAGCGCCATCAATAACCGTGGAAACCTGAGCACCGTCTTAAAGGATGTCACTTCCAGCGACGCGATGAAAGGCTACGTGGTGTCCGGCGTCACTGCGGGCTTGACTGCAGGTGTCTATGACAAATGGACCGGCACTCAGACGGGCACTTCCACTGCACTCCCCAACTCAGGTGCAGTAGCCACCGTAAGTCCGTTGAGCACCTGGCAAGGCGTGGGGCAGTTCACCGCCAACCAAGTACTGCAAAACGGAACATCCCTATTGGTGGATCGGGCGCTCGGGGGCGAAGCCCGTCTTGGCGACGCGTTGCAGAGTAGTTTGGCTAACGCATTTGCGGCTTATGGATTCAACCTGGTTGGGGATATTTCCAAGAACCGGTTTGCAGAAGGTGGCATTACCAAGATTGGGCTACATGCCTTGATGGGCGGGTTGGCAGCTGAGGCTTCTGGAGGAGATTTCCGCACAGGCGCTCTGGCAGCGGGTGTGAATGAGGCATTGCTGGATAGCCTCGCCAAGAACTACGCGGACATGCCCGATGACCAGAAGAAAGGTTTGCTGGTCATGAACTCGCAGTTGCTTGGTGTGCTTGCGGCATCGGTACAGAGCAATGCGGATGCGCAGAGCCTGCAAACTGGGGCATGGGTGGCGGGTAATGCAACGCAGTATAACTATCTGTTCCACCAAGAAGTGGAGGAGATGACTGAGGAGGTCGCTAGTAAGAAAACCGAGGCTGAGAAAAATGAGGTTCGTGCCCGCTACGCGCAACTTGACGAAGCTAGAAACGGGGAGCTGCGATCGGTTTGCCAAGCTGCTCCCGCCGCATGCGATGCAGCATCAAATCGTTTAATCGCGGATGAGCCCAAGCTGCGTGAGTTGGCCAAATCGCTCTATGCACAAGGTCATACCAGTGAAGCCACTACGATTGCGGCAATTATCATCAGCAATAACACCACTGCGACTTTAACGATAGCCACGGAACTGGCGGCATTGCGGGATGGCGACCAGTCTTCATTCTGGGACGCTGCTGCTGGTACACTGCTAGGCGCATCACTTGGAGGAATGAGGCCGAGTGGAGGTGGCGTCGCTGCAAAAGGCGCAGCAACGGCCCTAGAGACAACCAGTCCTGTTGTCGTGACTGGGAAGCGTGCAATTGATAAAGCACAAAGCTACGAGGGTGCACTTCGAGACGTATATGGTAATGTCCCGTATGCGGAGCGCCAGTACACAACTATTGTCAATGGGCAGCGTGTTAATGGTGTCGCTGATAATGTGACTATTGTTAATGGGCAACGGACTGCTGTTGAAGCTAAGTTTGTAGAGGACTGGAGGAGCTCGCTCCGAAATCCTGCTAGCTCAGTGGGCTCAAAGCCTTGGTCGGCTGCTGAACAGACCAAAATGGTAGATCAGGCAAAAAAATACTCATCCGGCTTCGAGGGTGGCGTTATCTATCATACGAATAGTCCAGAGTTGGCTAGTCATTACTCAAAAATATTTAGTGAGTCAGGTGTTAAAAACTTTAAGTTTGTAATTACGCCAGTAAAAAACTGAGGTGATGTGTTGGCTAATCAGATAGATGAGTTAGAGAAGATTTTAGGTGGGAAGCTCGAAAGGTCTGATGCTAGAGTCATCCCTGGGACGGATGGTGCAGCCACCAGGGAGGCTATGTATTTCTCTGATGATGGGAAAAATAAATTCCGAAAGCAATTTAAAAATATCACATGCTTCGCCGATCCTACGAACGCAACTAGTGGTGGGATCAATGAAGCAGGGTGTAGCATTACGCCGTTAGGTGGCCCACTATTTCACGCTGTCATATATCACGGAGATATTAACGGTTGGAGAAAGGATATTAAGGTCGGTGCCGAGGGTCTCGGGTTGCTGCTGGCTCGAATCGAGGATGATCAATTTGTTATTAGCGATGGTCGCTCCATTCCTCTGTCAGAGTGTAAGATAGAGTTCTCTTAAGCTTACTCCACTGACACCGGCTTTGCGCCGGTGTTTTTGCATCCTTTCTGCATCCCTTTTGAGGGGGAAGGGGGGATGGTTTTATTTGATTGGTCTGTTGGCGGTTCGCTCTTTAATAACGTGGTTTTATTTTTTTCTTTTTTTTTGAGGGGGCTGCTAGCTTTATGGTTAACCAAGACGGATGGTCTATAAAAAACCATTTTTTGTAAGTGATTCAATTGATTAAGTTTGAGTGATAGATGGGGCAGGCCATGATTTTCGAGTAAAATTGGGTAACCTACCCTCATCTATTTTTCTCTATTAATAATCAGAGGGTTACTGGGTTTGTTTTTTTCAAAGCATCGTTCACTAGAAGGTGCGCGCTTTCGATTAGCTGGGCCAAACCAAAGGTTTGAAGTCGCTGTGATCCGCTTGAGGAAAACGCTTGTTCATTCGCCATAGCTGATGCCGAAGCCAAAAGCTCACTCGCATTCACTAATGCTTCTTCGGAGCTCAAGTCTGACCTCACATTGAAAACACTGGTAGGCAAATCATTATCATCTATTTGCGTGTTCATGAGCGGCACTCCAATGCACCACACATTGAATGAGCGTCAACGGCAGAGCGCGAACACCTCATCACGACTTTTATTTCAATAACTCGACAGTTTCGATTTGTAGAAAACATCCACTCGATCCTCAGACAGTTAAGGGACCACCACCATCGTTGCGACACGAGTGGGTGGTGGACCGTGCGAGGGTCGCAAACCGGTGTCCGAGGGTACCGGCCGGGCAAAAGCCCGCCTCACACGGTCCACCATAGATGCGGTAAGCAGGCATAAAAAAAGCGCCTGCTACAGAGCTATGGCGCTACCGCGCCTCAGACTACTTCAGGTTGCGACACCCAGCCACAGGATTTACTGCGACGGCGAATCCTAGCCAAGTTACTTCCTATGGCTCAACCTCGGCAGGTCGTGGGAAAAGTCCGAAGCTCGGGAACACGGCATTACGTCCTCAAAAATGATTCAAACAAGGACTCGCTCAACCTGCAACTCGGCGTATCGCTGACCGCCGAGCAAGTGGCGGCGCTGACCCACGACATCGTGTGGATGGAAGAAGCCGAGGTCAACGGCCAGAAAGTCCTCACCCCGGTGCTCTACCTGGCCCAGGCCAACAACCGTCTGGCCCCCAACGGCGCACTGATCCAGGGCCAGGACGTGAGCCTGGTCACCGGCGGCGACTTGCACAACAGCGGCACCCTGCGTGCCACCAACAACCTGAACATGGTCGCGGGCAACATCGACAACAGCGGCCTGATGCAAGCCGGCAATCGCCTGGAAATGCTCGCCACCGACTCGATCCGCAACAGCCGTGGCGGCATCGTCAATGGTCGCGACATCAGCGCCACTGCCGTGACCGGCGACATTATCAACGAGCGCACGGTCACCACCTTCAAGCAAGAAGGCGAGGGCTATCAACTGCGCAACGACGTGGCCAGCGAAGCCTCACGCTTCGAAGCCACCGACACGCTCAAGCTGAACGCGGGCCGCGACGTGCTCAATCTCGGCAGCAACCTGAAAGCCGGTGGCAACGCCAGCGTGACCGCAGGGCGTGACGTGGTGATCGCCAGCCAGACCGAACAGGACGACTACGCCTACCAACGCCGCCGCATCAGCGGCACCGAGCAAACCACAATGCAACATGCGTCGACGGTGGAGGTTGGCGGCCACATGGCCATTGAGGCCCGGCGCGATATTGCGGTTATTGCCAGCACCGTTAGTGCTGCCAAGAACCTGAGCGTTGAAGCGGGTGAAAACGTGTCGCTTATTTCTGCGGCCAATGAGCAACACGAGTATTCGAAAGGCAAAAAAGGCAATACTAAAACCACGACCCAACTGGACAACGTGACCCAGCAAACCGCTCAGCTAAACGCTGGCGGTAACTTGGTGGCTATTGCAGGTACCGACCTGACCCTGGTTGCCAGCAAAATCAGCGCCGGCAACGAAGCCTATATTCAGGCGGGTGAGGAGCTGAAGCTGTTGGCCGCGCAAGACAGTCATTACTCGTTGTATGACATGAATAAAAAGGGCAGTTGGGGTAGCAAGAAAACTCAGCGTGATGAGGTGACCCAGGTCACCCATGTGGGCAGCGAGATCAAAGCCGGTTCGAGCATGATGCTCGAAAGTGGCAGTAATCAGCTGTTTCAAGCGGCAAAGCTCCAGAGTGGGGGGGACATTGCGATTGTCAGCGGTGGCTCGGTGACATTTGAGGCGGTTAAAGACTCGCGGCAGGAAAGTCACGAAAAGAGTAAGAGCGATATGGCGTGGAACAGTGCCAAAGGTGAAGGCAGTACTGACGAGACATTACGTCAGACCTTGATGGTGGGGCAGGGGCAACTCGCTATTCGCGCCGCCGGTAAGATCAATATAGACCTCAAGCAGATTGACCAAAAAACTGTCAGCCAGACGATTGATGCAATGGTTCAAGCCGAGCCTCAGCTTGCCTGGATCAAAGTAGCTGAAGCCAATGGGCAAGTTGATTGGCGAATGGTCAAGGAGATCCACGACAGCTGGGACTATAAGCAATCGGGATTAGGTGCCGCACCCGCGCTGATTATTTCGATTGTCGCCAGCATCTACCTGGGGCCCCTCGCGGGGGCTATGGCTAGCAACTTTGCGGTTGGGACAATCAATGGCGGCGGTGATATTGGTGCGGGACTGAAAGCGGCCACCAGTAAAGATGCGATCAAGGGTTACGCGACGCAAGTGGTCACTAGCGGAGTCCTGGCCGGAATAGACACCGCTGTCGGTGGTTGGAATACCGACGGGGCGTTGATTCTTAACGCGGACGGGGTCAATAACCCTGGTTATAGCAAGAGCATGCTGGACTGGAACACGGTCAGTGACAATGTGCTGCGCAGCACTACCCACGCTTTGGTAGCCGGCAGCATCAATACGGCGATTAACGGCGGTAGCTTGAAGGACAATCTTGGCGCAGCCGCAGTTTCCGAAGGGCTGGACCTGACGGCAGCCTTTGGCAACAAGCAGGTGGGCGATTTGGCTGAGTACCTGAAAATAACCCCAGGGTCGGCACAAAAAGTCTTGATGCATGCTGTATTGGGAGGAGCGTTATCAAGCGCTAAAGGTGGAGACTTCAAGACCGGGGCTTTAGCCGGCGCCGCCTCAGAAGGATTGACAGCTTTGGCAACGGAAAAACTGGGTAACTACCTGGACTCCCGGTTTGCCACGGATACCCAGTTCCGGGTAGGCACCGCTCAACTCGTCGGCGTTTTGGCGGGTGCTCTAGTCAACGGTGATCCTGCAACCGCTAGCTGGGTAGCCGGAAACGCAAAAAAATATAATGATGAGTTTCATATTGGTGGGCCCGCCATTGCGGGGGCTGTGAGTGCAGGTGAAAAAGTGCTTAAAGAGGGTGGAACGCCAGACCAGGCTACCGCTGCAATGAGTTCGCACCTGAGGGGCGATGGTTTTGATGGGCCAATGCCTGCCAATGGACTTGTACAAGCATGGTCAATCGGTGTTGGTCTGCCCCTGGCGGCAGTTGAAGCACCTGCTGTAGGGATAGGAGGGCTGGTAGCGGGTGCCTTGATTTCCGGCGGTGCAAATTTCGGCTATCAGCTATCGACGGGTAAGGACGTTAACTACACCGATGTATCCATCGCCGCGACGGTTGGAGGATTAACGCAAGGGAAGGGGTTCTGGCTGACTCAAGGATACGGATTGAGCGGCGCTTATTTGGGCAGTGTAATCAAGGGCGAGGATGCGAAGTATTCGTTGCTGGGCTCTGTGCTAGGTACTGCAATAGGTTATAAATCCGGAAATGTGATCACAGGGCAGTTGAAACCATTAATAGGAAATACTGCGAGCGAAACCTCAGGAGCTGCGACAGGTTCTGTATTGTCTGAAATTGTCAGCGGTGGTGTATCTAATATGGGAAGTAATAAATGAAGCCAAAAACGGTAGGTTGGTACCTATTGGGTACGCTAGTTGTGTATTTTTTTCTGGTTTTTTTTATGGTGGGTATTGTCGGTAATTTACTTGTGGCGACGATTGCATATTTCAAGCTGGGTCATTGGGCGCTTGAGGCTGGCGTTATCAATGCCTCTCTGAAAGTCGCTGCTTACTGCGGGGTTCCAGTAGGTGCGGGTATTTGGGTGTTGTCATGGCTGAAAAGTCGTAAAGACAAAAAAAGGCACTAGTATTTGTGCTATCGGTGGGGAAATGGGATGAAAGGAAAAGGGGACGGATTTATGTGCGCCAGACAAAGCGTGGTCGCCTGGAATTGACGGCGCAAGCTGTCATGAAATGGCGTAAGAAACCGAGCGGGTACTAACCCCGTCCGGCAAGGACCAGCCATCTACCGGAAGCGAGTTTGTGTGGCGCTCGGGTAACCGGCACTGCGAAGCTTAGACAGCGAGTGTATAGGCCGTGTAATACAGCCTCGAAATGTCCGCAGCGTGGAAGCCGACGCCTTATAAATAGTGGAAGGCAACATTGAAATACCGCAATGGCTAGGTATTGAAATCCCACCGGGGTCAGAGAGCAGGGCATGTACGCATGAGGGTTTTTAAGGAGCCTGGCCCGTTGTTTTCCTTGGCGTATTATTGCTCTTTAATAATTGAGTTTTTTTGCTTGGCAAGCTTGAGCTTAGTCAAGCGGGCGGTTGAAAACCGCCCTTTTTTATTTATGAATTCTGCGAACTCATTTTTCGACTAATTACATCCAACAAATCACACCCATCCCTCAGAGGGATGGCCAGCAGCAATGCAAAATCGTGAAGCACAACCGCATCACTACTAATCTGCTCCCGAAACGCCAAGTTTTCCAAAAATTGAGTCACCGCACGAATACGGTAGGCGGCTGCATCATAGAGAACATCAAGGGGAGCTTGGGTGTCGATCACCAGCGCGGGGATGGTTGAATCGTGGCCTGTCAGGGGGATGTATCGGGTCATTTTCAAACTCTCTACTTAAGTGATTGATGCCACCACTCAAACGTCGCCAAACGAATGGGTGACAGCTGTACGCAGGTTGGCGAACCGGCAGTAGAGAAAACCGGCAGACCCGAAGGTCTCCCGCGCACAGCCGTCATAAGACGACTTTGCAGGCGCGCAAGTGGCTGCAAAAAAGCCATCAGCTTGCGCATTCTCTACCGTCAGGTCGCCAAACCTGAATCGCCATGTGGGCGACCGGCGGACTATAAGCCTGCGGCATGAAAGGGTGCAAGTCGCCAAGCTGTCCTTGTAACAACTCTAAGTGGTCGTAGCGAAAAAAACCTCGACTACACCGCCGTGCAAGAACGCGGTTTCAACCTCGACAGTCAGCCCGTCAGCGGCGCAGTCAACGGCCAGGGCCCGCTGGCTCTGGACAATCGCTCCCCCTCGATCACCCGCGTGCAAGGCCTGCCAGACATTGCCCCGGTGGATAACAGCCACAAATACCTGATCGAAACCAACCCGGCGCTCACCGACCTCAAGCAGTTCATGAGCTCCGACTACCTGCTCGGGAAACTGGGTTACAACCCCGATGCCAGCTGGAAGCGCCTGGGCGACGGCCTGTACGAGCAACGCCTGATCCGCGAAGCCGTGGTGGCTCGCACCGGCCAACGCTACATCAACGGCCTCGCCAGCGATGACCAGCTGTTCCGCTACCTGATGGACAACGCCATCTCCTACAAGGACTCGCTCAACCTGCAACTGGGCGTGTCCCTCACCGCCGAGCAAGTCGCAGCGCTGACCCACGACATCGTGTGGATGGAAGAAGCCGAGGTCAACGGCCAGAAAGTCCTGACCCCCGTGCTCTACCTGGCCCAGGCCAACAACCGCCTGGCCCCCAACGGCGCGCTGATCCAGGGCCAGGACGTGAGCCTGATCACCGGCGGCGACCTGCACAACAGCGGCACCCTGCGTGCCACCAACAACCTGAACATGGTCGCCGGCAACATCGACAACAGCGGCCTGATGCAAGCCGGAAACCGCCTGGAAATGCTCGCCACCGACTCGATCCGCAACAGTCGTGGCGGCATCATCAATGGCCGCGACATCAGCGCCACCGCGGTGACCGGCGACATCATCAACGAACGCACCGTCACCACCTTCAAACAGGAAGGCCAGGGCTACCAACTGCGCAACGACGTGGTCAGCGAAGCCTCACGCTTTGAGGCTACCGACACGCTCAAGCTGAACGCCGGGCGCGATGTGCTCAACGTTGGCAGCAACCTCAAGGCCGGTGGCAACGCCAGCGTGAGCGCAGGGCGGGACGTGCTGATCGCCAGCCAGACCGAACAGGACGACTACGCCTACCAACGCCGCCGCGTCAAAGGCACCGAGCAAACCATCCTGCAACACGCCTCCGCCGTGGACGTCGGCGGCAACCTCGCCATCGACGCCCGTCGCGACATCGCGGTAGTCGCCAGCACTGTCAGCGCGGCCAAAGACCTTAGCGTCAAAGCCGGCGAAAACCTGACCCTGGCCGCCGCCGCCAATGAAGAACACGAGTACTCCAAAGGCAAAAAAGGCGGCACCAAAACCACCACCCAACTGGACAACGTCACCCAGCAAAGCGCCGAACTCAAAGCCGGCGGCGACCTGATCGCCATCGCCGGCACCGACCTGACTTTGGTTGCCAGCAAGATCAGCGCGGGTAACGAAGCCTATGTGCACGCTGATAACGAACTGCAAATGCTGGCGGCGCAGGACAGCCACTACTCGCTGTACGACATGAGCAAGAAGGGCAGTTGGGGCAGCAAGAAGACTCAGCGTGATGAAGTGACCGATGTGAAGAATGTCGGTAGCGAGATCAAGACTGGGGGGGATCTGACGCTGGAGAGCGGTGGGGATCAGAAGTATCAGGCGGCGAAGCTTGAGAGTGGTGGGGATATTGCGATTGTCAGCGGTGGGGCGGTGACGTTTGAGGCGGTGAAGGATCTGCATGACGAGAGCCACACCAAGAGCAAGGGCGACCTCGCCTGGACCAGCTCCAAGGGCAAGGGGAATACCGACGAGACGCTACGCCAGACGCAGATGATTGCAGAAGGCAGCGTGGTGATTAAAGCCGTCGATGGCTTGAAAATTGACATCAAGCAGATCGATCAGAATACGGTTAGCCAGACGATTGATGTGATGGTCAAAGCCGACCCGCAACTGGCCTGGCTAAAAGAGGCCGAGCAGCGTGGGGACGTGGATTGGCGCCAGGTTAAAGAACTGCACGACAGTTTCAAATACAGCAATTCAGGCTTGGGCGCCGGCGCGCAAATCATCATTGCGATCATTGTTACGTACTTCACGATGGGGGCCGCGAGCGGTGCAATTGCCGCAGCTGGTTCGGGGACATCGATGGCGGGGGCTACGGCTGTTGGGACTGCGGCCACGTCTGCCGGGTGGGCCAATGCTGCGGGCAGTACCGTGCTTGCTGGCATGGCGAGTAACGGCGCGATCAGCACCATCAATAACTGTGGAAACCTGAGCACCGTCTTAAAGGATGTCACTTCCAGCGACGCGATGAGAGGCTACGTGGTGTCCGGCGTTACTGCTGGCTTGACTGCAGGCGTCTATGACAAATGGACCGGGACTCAGACCGGCACTTCCACTGCACTACCCAACTCAGGTGCAGTTGCCACCGTAAGTCCGTTGAGCACTTGGCAAGGCGTGGGGTAGTTCACGGCCAACCAGGTACTGCAAAACGGAACATCAGTATTAGTGGATCGGGCGCTCGGGGGCGAAGCCCGTCTTGGCGACGCGTTGCAGAATAGTTTGGCTAACGCATTTGCGGCTTATGGATTCAACCTGGTCGGGGATGTTTCCAAGAACCGGTTTGCAGAAGGTGGCATCACCAAGATTGGGCTACATGCCTTGATGGGCGGGTTGGCAGCTGAGGCTTCTGGAGGAGATTTCCGCACAGGGGCCCTGGCAGCGGGTGTGAATGAGGCATTGCTGGATAGCCTCGCCAAGAATTACGCCGACATGCCCGATGACCAGAAAAAGGGTTTGCTGGTCATGAACTCGCAGTTGCTTGGTGTGCTTGCGGCATCGGTACAGAGCAATGCTGATGCGGATAGCCTGCAAACTGGGGCGTGGGTTGCGCAGAACATGACGCAATACAATTTTCTGGAACATCTCCCACCGGGCTTAAGTGAATACGGATCAGCGGCGACTACTCTGGCAAAGGACATGCTGGAAAAAGGTGCCACTAACGACCAAATTGCTCAAGCACAGCTGAAGCTGGCCCAAGGACAAGGTTTTGAAGGGGTTCAACCGGCTAACGAGTTCGTCAAGGCTTGGGGCTATTTTATGGCCGGTGAACTCACCGGTGCGGGGCTCGCGGCTGTATTAGGTCGGCTTGTGATGGGAGGTGCAAAAGGATTGCCTTCCGCCCTGCAAAATTTCGGCGGCCGCACTTTCGATGATCTATCTGCCGCAGCTTCAAATCCTATCAATAAGGAAGGTCTGACAGAGGCTGCTAGGGCGCTCACAAAGCATGCTTCTGGCCAGCGAGCTACTGGAACGTTCCCAAAACTCACAGGTGGAATTGAAAAGCAAAATGCAACTGCACTCGGTATTATTGATGACGTTCTCAAGAATCCAAATTCAACATTCTCAAATTTGAGTCGCGGTGGGCTAGAGGTCCGGGCTCCCGATGGAAGAGGTCTGCGCTACAATAAGGATGGCTCATTTTCTGGGTTTTTGGACCCTAAGGCGAAACCATGAAACTTGAAAGTAATTCGGATTTTGAAGTTCTGGGCTTTAGTGATAGTCGCTATAAAAGGCTAACTGCGGAGATTCAATATAAAGGTGAACCTATTGCTCAAGTTAATCAGGATAAAGGGGGGGACGCTTTAGAGGTGGAGATCTTTGCTGACTTAAGTAGCGCGACTTTGAGAGTTCCATTCTCTGGTTTTTTTGAGGCGATGATTTTAGCGAAAGACTTCATTGTCGAGTCGGGGTGAAGCTAGAAGAAAAAATGGGGCAAATTTGAGCGTCACTTACTTGACAAGAAAGAGCGAAAAAAGGGGGCAGATTTGAATGGCACTTACTTAACAGCTAACCGGCTGATCTGATTACAAAAAAATAGAAAAAGGCCGCCCTTGGTCTACGGTGATAGTTGCGAACACACACCACTGGAACAAGGACAGCCCGCGTGAATCGTAGACGTCAAATCGTCAGGCATCAACAGCAGCGCATTCAGCAGCACGCCAGAAACAGCAATGCCGATGCGTTCTTTAAGCTGCTAGCCGATCCGGCGCTGCTACATCGTGCCGAGTCAGTGATGCCCAAGCATCGTCAACGCTTGTTCCCGCCGACTGAAACACTGTCGATGTTTCTGGCTCAAGCCATGAATGCCGACCGTTCTTGTCAGAAGGCCGTGAATGATTTTTCGATCAGACGTTGCTGCGATGGGCTAAGCCCCAGCAGCGTGTACACCGGCGCTTATTGCAAAGCACGGGCGCGGTTACCGGTAGAGATGGTTTCAACATTGTTGCGCTCCACGGGATCAACGATGAGTAATAACGCGTCACCATCCTGGCGCTGGATGGGGCGTCCGGTGCGCCTCGTAGATGGCACCACAGTGGCCCTGCCAGACACTGCGGCCAACCAAGCTGCCTATCCGCAGTCGCGTGGTCAGAAAGCAGGACTGGGTTTCCCCATCTGCCGTTTGGTAGGAATCATTTGCTTGGCCAGCGGTGCTGTTTTAGATGCCTCGCTGGGGCGCTTTCGAGGCAAAGGTGGCGATGAACAGACGCTACTCAGGACGATGCTCGACACTCTGAATTGAGGCGACATTGTGTTGGGCGATGCCTACTACGCAACGTACTTTCTGCTGTGCGAACTGCAACGTCGTGGGATCGATGGCGTGTTCGAGCAGTATGGCGCCAGGCGGCGCAGTACCGACTTTCGGCTCGGGCAATCGCTGGGGCCGGAAGATCATTTGGTTGAGCTGACAAAACCTGGGAATCGACCTTCCTGGATGAGCCAAACTTATTACGACGATGCGCCTGAAACACTGACAGTGCGTGAGCTGAAAACCGGCGGAAAAATCCTGGTGACCACTTTGAACTGCCCGCAGCAAGTCCCCAAAGCGGGGCTCAAATCACTATACAAAGACCGTTGGCATGTTGAGCTGGATCTGCGCAATATCAAAACAACGCTGGGGCTTGAAACGTTGAGCTGCAAGACGCCTGGCATGGCTGTAAAAGAGTTGTGGGTGTATCTGCTGGCGCATAATTTGATTCGGATGATCATGGCCAAATCAGCGCTATTAGCTGATTGCTTGCCACGCGAGCTTAGCTTTAAACATAGCCTTCAATTATTCCTTGCGATGCAGCAGTACAGCTCCGACGAACAGGACGATAGGGTGCAGGATTTACTCAAACTGATCGCCAGAAAACGTGTCGGAAACCGGCCGGGACGGATTGAACCTCGCGCCATAAAACGAAGGCCCAAGCCTTACCCGATGCTGATGCAGACGCGCTCGGCGGCAAGGGCCGAGGTCAGGAGAAATGGACACCCGAAGAAGGTTAAGTAAGTGCCATTCAAATCTGTCCCCTTTTTTCCCGCATCAGGGCACTATGAGCCCTCTGGTCGGGCTGCTCAAGCCGCAGCAGAAAATGCTTTCTCTCAAAAAGGGCTTGAAGTGGGGGGGGATATATAGAAAAAGTATGGGTGCCAGATCCTAGCAATTCAAGAAAAGGTGCCTGGGTGCCGAAATGAATGACGTCATTAAAGAGTTTGATGAACTTTGCGATATAGCTATAGCCGCTTTTGGTGAAGAGCTAGACATTTCCTACGAGATGTCTTTGTTAAATATTTTGGAGTTTGTAAAAAAACATCCTGGCTATAAAGAAGATTTTATAGATAGATTTAAATTGATCTTAATGTCTGGAAACTCGCCATTTGAAGTTGTGGCATTTTGTATGCGTGAGCTTCAGTGGCCCGAAATTAAAGAATTTGTAATTTCAAAGATGAATCCTTCCGAGGACCCTCGTAGCGAGGCCCTGCGAAGCACGTTAACGGCATATGACGAACTTTGGCCTGATGCGGATCTTTACCGTTACTATGGAGTGAATTAATTGGTGCAAAAGGAATAGCGCAAGCTTCACGGGAAGTGGAAGTCAGTTCTGGTGGTAAAGGTGCATTGTCTAGACCTGAAATAGGATTACACCTATTTCACCCTGGCGCCCGGTGCACCGCGTCGGGCGTTTTGTATTTCAAAGACAGGTGCGGACGCTCGCGGTTGTAGATCTACACTGACTTACTCACCATCTTCTTCGCCTGCATCAAATCCTGTTGTCGCTGGAGCAAAAGCTCTGTCTTCAATATCCCTTCTACCGCGAAGAATACCTTCACCCTGGAGACTGTATTCAAGGACAAGGACGGTAAAGAACTGGGCCGTGTGCGCAAGAGTGAGTCGCTGCGTACCTGGATGCAATTGTTGTTGATCGTTGCCGTACCTTTCCGCCAGGACACCCACGAGGTGGTGCAAGCTCTGACCCGCAGCACGTTGGATGAGGCGGTGCAGCGGCGCTTGTTGTAGTCGTTCGTTTTATATCTGTAATCGCCATGGGTTTGTGGCGTTGCTTTCTGTCGTACATGGAGTTTTCAAATGAAGCGAAATCCG
The DNA here is from genome assembly GCF_015277575.1 of Pseudomonas sp. OST1909. NCBI lineage: Bacteria > Pseudomonadati > Pseudomonadota > Gammaproteobacteria > Pseudomonadales > Pseudomonadaceae > Pseudomonas > Pseudomonas sp. OST1909. The sequence goes on along the minus strand of NZ_CP063780.1, from coordinate 5,143,130 downwards.
TTCAAGCAAAAACTGTTGGCCGTAGTGGTCGGTGCAATCAGCAGCCAGGCATTGGCCGTTGAAGTGGATCTGGGTCAAGGCAAAACCTCATGGAAGGGCGAGACGTTTAACGAGTCTCTGACCTTCACCGGGAGGCTGACTGAAGCAACCAATCAAACGCCCACCCCTGAGTCTGGCACTACTGCGTTGATGGGCGTCAGTGTTTCCAATACCAGTATTCAAGGTTCGCTGATCAATCGTGCTGATATTGTGATGACCTCTGACGGACGTTCCATTCGGGCGTTTGCCGTGGACCCATTCGGTTTTGCAAACGACGGTTCAACCCCCAGTACAATTACGGGTGATCTGATTCAGGCCGGTAACATCACCATGAACAATGGGGGTTATGAAGGTTTTGAAATCGGTGATGCCGTGATCGGCGGCAGCGTCATCAACTCGGGCACGATCAAATCAACCCCCATTGTACCGGGCACCTCTGCTGTCAATGGCACGTTTGGCGGCGAGGGCATGTTCCTGCATAACACCCAAGTGGCAGGCGACGTCGCTAACACGGGCGTGATCGAGATGGTGGGGGATGATGTGGTGGGTCTGGCGGTGGATGGCCCGCAAGCGTACCCGATCAATATCGGCGGAAAAATCATCAACTCCGGTACCATCACTGCAAAGGGCCAGCGCGCCTGGGGCATAGAAGTTGAAACCACCACGAGCCCGCTGCGCATTGAAAACAGTGGCTTGCTGTCTGTGAACGGCGCAGATGCTTCCGGTATTGTTTTTTATGCAGGCACCGTCGACTCGATCCTCAACACCGGCACCCTCGAAGCCAAAGGTACAAACGCCAAAACGATCGATCTCCTGGGCGCCACCTTCACCCAAAACAGCCCCACCGGCTCCCGCGGCATCATCAACCGCGGCACGATCACTGCCGATGGCACGGCGATTTCCGTCGACGCAGCCGAGCAAACTTCCGTCTTCGAAATCAACCAGCAAGCCGGTGAAATCCGCAGCAATTCCGGCATTGCCATCGACGCAGCCAACCGCGCCACCCTGAACTGGACCGGCGGCAAAATCGTCGGTGATGTGCTCAACGTCAACGCGATCAACATCGCCGGCCAGGCTGACTTTTCCGGCAGCCGCATCATCGCGCCGGTGTCGATCAACTCGGGCTCTCTGAACCTGTCGGCCCCTGGCACGGCGCTCACCGGTGACCTCAACGTCGCCAGCGGTGCAGGCATTGATATGCGTCTGGCCAACAGCGTGGTACCAACCACGCCATACCTGACGGTCAACGGTGCGGCGAATTTCGCCCAGGCATCAAAAGTGACCTTGAGCGCCACCCCTGGCGATTTCACTGCCGTGCCGAGCGGCACCGAGTACACCTTGCTGCAAGCCAGCAGTGTGCAGAACAACGGTCTGTCGGTTGCCAGCACTTCGTCGTTGCTGGACGTGCTCAGTTACTCGGCCGATGCACAAACGGTCAAGGCCGTGGTGGGCTTGAAGAGCAATCAGCAGGTGCAAGAGGAGCTGACTAGCGCGGGCGCCACTGACCCTGTCGTGACTGTGGTCAACGAAGCAAAAAATGACGTGCTCGGGCAGTTGGCAACGGATGATCCGGTGTTCCAGGCCCTGGCCAACGCGGGCACGGCGCAGCAGTTGGCGCAGGTGGGCGAGCAACTCAAGCCGGACGTCAACCGTGGTGCGCTGGACGTGGCCGTGTCGGGCCAGACGGTGGTCAATGGCGCGATCCTCAATCGCCTCTCGGGCCAGCGTGATAATCGCGAAGCCGTGGGTGTGTGGTTGCAAGGCTTGAGCAGCAACATGGATCAGGATGGCCGTAGCGGCGACAACGGTTATTCGGCCAACAGCAGCGGTATGGCGGTGGGTGTGGATGGTCGGTTGAACGACAGCACCACGGTGGGTGTGGCTTACAGCTACCTCAATTCCAACATCCATTCGGACCTGGGTACCAAGACCGACGTGCAGGGCCATGCGCTGTCGTTGTACGGCAACTGGTCGCTGCAGAACTGGTTTGTCGACGGCAGCCTGAGCTACGGCCATAACGACAATGACAGCAAGCGTCGTGTGGCGGGTACTACCGCCAAGGGCAGCTACGACAGCAATGTGTTGTCGGCCAGCGTATTGGGCGGCTACAGCTTCAAGCTGTCGGATGCTGCCGTGATAGAGCCGCGAGTGGCGGCACGTTATTCCAACGTGCGCATGGACAGCTTCACCGAGAAGGGCTCTTCGGCGGCACTGAGCACCGGCTCGCAACGCTATGAAGTGGGCGAGTTGGGCGCGGGTGTGCGCTTGGCCGGCAACTTCCCGTTGGCCACCGGCAGCCTGCAACCGGAAGCGACCTTGATGGCTTATCACGACCTGATGGGCGACCGCGTGGCGCAAACCTCCAGTTTTGTGCTGGGCGGTTCGGCGTTTACCGTCACGGGCGCTTCGGTCGCACGTGACAGTTACGAGGCCAGCCTGGGCCTGAATTATCAGGTGTCGGCGCTGACGGTGGGCGCCAACTATACCCGCCAGGCGCGTAGCGGGTTTGATGCTGATGGGGTGATGGTCAAGGCGCGTTACGCGTTTTAGGGTTCAACCCGAACAGGGGCTCTTTGCGAGCCCCTGTTATCCCCAAAAGCAATAATCTTTTTTTCTTGAAATTTGCTCGCCGATATTTTGGTTTTTTTAATTTTTACTCGACGTTTTTTCACAGTCCCCACCCTAATACGCAATTTCCCGCACCCTTTCTTTGTTTAGTATTGGACCCAGTGGCTACTGAGCCCCAATGGGTCACTCTGTTCAAAAAAAGGAGAAGCGACATGATGCCCAAGGATCCTTCCAACAGTGGCCGGCCTGACCTGCTCGCGGCTTGCTGAAATGAACGTGCATACCCCATTGGCGGCCCTCGCCGGTAACTATCTTCACGGCGACATTGTGGCTGCTCACCGACATGACGAGGGTCAGTTGGTCTATGCCATCAACGGTGTGATGCTGGTGTCGGTGCAGCAGACAACCTGGGTGCTGCCTTCCGGGCACGCGCTGTGGGTGCCCCCGGCGATGGAGCATCAGATCCGCATGACCGGCGAGGTGCGTATGCGCACTTTGTTGATCTCGCCGGGGGCGCATCGCGGCTTGACGCATGAGTGTCAGGTCATAAGGGTTTCGCCGTTGTTGCGCGAGCTGATTGTTGCCGCGGGCGATGAGCCTGACAATGAGCCGGCGTTGCTGCGCCATCTACAGATTGTCGATCTGATTTTCTCCGAGCTCGACCGGGCGCAGCGGGTGCTGGCGCATGTGCCGATTCCGGATGAGCCGCGGCTCAAGGCGCTATGTGCCGACTTTATCCACAACCCTTCCCAGGAATCGAAACTGGAGAATTGGGCGGCGCAACTCAATATGAGTTCACGCACCCTGGCTCGGTTGTTCCAGAAAGAACTGGGCATGAGTTATGGCGAATGGCGCAAGCGCACGCGCTTGTTGCTCAGCATGCAGCGGCTGGCCAGTGGCGTGTCGATCCTGGAAGTGGCGTTGGAGCATGGCTATCAAAGCCCGAGTGCGTTTACTGCAATGTTCAAACGCACCATGGGTTACACCCCGAGTAACTGTCGATTGGTGTGATTTGATTTGGCGATAGGCTTCCCTGTCAGCCTCGGTCCAAATGTGGGAGGGGGGCTTGCCCCGATGGCGGTGCGTCAGTTACAGATTTGCTGACTGATACTCCCTCATCGGGGCATAGGTATCTACACAACTTCGGTACGACGCTAAACCTGTGGCGAGGGATTTTTGAGGTTCACTCCGCCAGACAAACCACAGGCATTTGTCAAAAAAATGCACCAGTGCATTAATGAGTTTGCGTATATGCATATGTGCGTCTAGGGTTACCTCGAGCCAGATCGCAACGCCCCCATCAAATATGGGCCACCTTGAACGTCGAAAGCTCAGCAACACCGCTACGCGCTTACCAGCAGGACGCTGGTTTTCATTCATGGAGGATTGAAAAATGTTATCCACTGAAACAACCCGACTCACCGGCGACACACCGCCCAATTGCCTGGTCGGCCATCTGCTCGATCCGCAACTGGTCGAAGTCAAAGCGGCTGCACAGCCCCAAGCAATGGCTGCCGCCAGTCTCAATTTCAGCATGCAGAGACAAACCCAGAGCAATTGGTGCTGGGCGGCGCTCTCTGCCTCGGTCGGCAACTACTATGGCACCGGGTCCTGGACCCAGTGCGGTGTAGCCAGCAGCGAGCTTGACCGCAACTGCTGCAACCAACCTGGACCGTGCAACGTCTACGGCTATCTGGATTCCGCCTTACGAACCACGCGCAGCTATAACGGCATGAATCAAGGCTCGTTGCAGATGTCGGCCATCCAGAACCAGATTAACAGGGGCCGCCCCATCGGTTTGCGTTGTGCCTGGTACGGTGGCGGTGCGCACTTTTTGGTGATCTATGGGACCAACGGCAACTACTTGTTGATCGCAGATTCGATCTACGGTTACTCGACCCGTGCGTTGAACGCGTTCCCCGGTTCGTACAACGGCGGCGGCAATTGGACCAACACTTACTTCACCGTAAAAAACTGAGGAGGGCTGCATCATGCAACTGATTTATCCAAAGGCGCCCTCAAACGGCGTACAGACACTGCGTCCGGCGTTGCAAGCCGCGCTGCAAACCCAGGGCCTGGGGCGCAATCACTCATTCGCGGCCGCCGCACCGGGCAACATCAGGCTGAGCGAAGCCTATCGTGGCTACTCGCTCACCCTCGAGGATTTGACTCACGGTAAAGGTCTGAAAGACGCTGAGGTCGGCGATTGGCATTACTTGGTGTTTGCCGATGGCGTGACGATTGCGGATGCGCAATTGGCCGACGTAGGCGGGCATGTCGAGTTCGCCTCGCTCAACCACGGGCCCCTGGCCGCGGCGACGGTGGATGCGCTGAAAATGGCGGAACAGTCCCCGCAATTGCAAGGTAAAACCGTTGAGCTGCGAGTGCTGTTCATCTCGGCATTGCACGTTGTGGCAATCTGGCTGCACGCAGACAGCGAAGATGTGCTGATCCCGATTGAGCCGACCCCCAAGGAACTGGCGGTCACTCAGTTGTACAGTGAGGCGGCGCTGCTCATGCTGCTCAAACCGGCGGCTGATCAGGCCCGCAAGCGCTTCGAGGCGGACACCAGTGGACTGTTGGGCAGTTGATCAACTCTTAGGTAATCACCGGACACTGTCCGGGTTTGCCTTGTAAATAAAGGCGCCGCCTGTAAAAAGGCGGCGTTGAATGGAGTTTTTCCATGATTCGTGCACCTTGGGGAAGTAAGCAGTATTGGGATGATCGTGAGGCAAAAGATCTGCAATGGATTGAGCGTGCCGGCAAGATTCTGTCGGAGCCTTCGGCTAATCCCGTATATAGAGCGCAATTTACGTTTGACTTTGCCAAAGATAATTTGCGCGCGGCTATACGGGGCTACTCGAGTGGTGGAAATATTACGACGATTGCAACATTCTTCCCCGGCGTTCTGGATGCATGGGAAATTTCCAACCGAGAGTCCGACAAAATATGCGCTGAAAATGATCTTAAGACTTGCCGAGACTGGACCTTCGAACTGACCGATTTAAACCATTACATCTATTGTTTCTGGCTGGTGGGGCTAGCGCTTGCTCTGGAAATTCCCGATGAGCAGTGGCTTCGATTGGTTGCGTTAATAGGTGATGGGGGGCAGGACATTCTGCTGGATCGGATCATTGCGTACCGCCAACCAGAGCGGGAAATTGGGGAGAAGCTGCTACACGCCAAGCCATATGCGAGACTGCTCAAGGCAATTGATGCGCAACAGGCGCAGCAAGCAACTCTACTGCTGGCGTTCGTGGAGCATTGGTATCCAGAGCTGAACAGGCGCGGTAAACAGCAACCGTGGTGGTACATTTATGGTGATCCGGTAATGCACCCACTTGAGATGGGAAGCTACTTCGGCCGCTGGTGTTTTGAGGCGGTCGCCGCCGTGAAAGTATTTGGGCTTGAGGACAGCGATTGCATTGGGCATGAGCACTATCCGGGTGATTTGCTACATCCCAATGAGAAAGTGATACCAACACCTGATTCAAGTGCCGAGTCTGGGTGGTGGGGGCGGTTGCTGGGGCTGAAAAGCCGTAAAGACAGCAAAGGGCACTAGTATTGGTGTGGCAGTGGGAGAAGGGGATATGGTCTCCAATCCGAAATAGGCTTACACCTGTTTCGGGACTAAATATCCTTTTATCCGTCATCTTGCTATATGGCGTGAAGCTAGTGCTGTTTATTCTTTTTTATTAAAAGTCTCGGTATGTATAATAAGGAGAAGTATGAAATCAAGGTAATAAAGTAAATAATAAATAGCACGCCCGAAGAGAATATTGCATATGTGAATATGTGTGTGCCAAACAATCGCCATTTCAAGTTGTGAGTCGCCAGATCATGCGGGTAAAAATAGCTCACGGATATGATCATATAGATAAAGCTCGATAAAACTATCAGGCCGAACAGATATTTGCTGATGGTCATGTTTGCATATTGATCGGCATCGATGATCATCCCCTTGCGGACCTTCAAGAAAAAGATCACCGCAAATATCGGTCCGAACAAGCCAATGTAGTTTGTTATGACTGTGGAGCTGAAAGGGAAGTTAGACGACCAAAACCCTACCACGCCGAGCAGGTAGGTGTTTATGAAGCTTTCAATATTTGTATAGGGCGCGGATGTGGCCTTTGCAGGAAATAAAAAAGCTATGAAAAATATAGGTGCCATGGTCATTGCAATGAATAAATAGGGCAGAGGTATGCACTGTTTGATTGACTTGTTCATTGCTCGGAAATCCTGTTGTACGATTTTTAATCCTAACACGCTGGGCCCGGACAAGACTCGGCTCGCCCGGACCCTTTGTTTTAGTTAAGAATCAGGTTGTTGATCTCATCGACTTTGGCTGCATCAAAATAGGCAGCGGTGGCTGCCATCATCAAGGCCACCACGACGACTCCAGCGGCAGCCGACGCAAAAACAGGAAAGAAGAACGCCATGCTGGTGGCGAGCAAAATTCCAGCACCTGTGCCGACTGCCATCGCTTCAAGTTCAAGCATCAGAGGCTTCCAGTCGCCGGTTTGAAAACCGGAAACGGTTTTCTCGCGGATGGCTTCTGCTTGTACGACTTTACCGACCACACCGAATGCTTTGCCCAAACGGGTGATGTTATCCGCAAAGCTCGCCTTATCCAGTGCATTCAGCGCATCAACCACTGCTTGGGTGTCCAACGCATTCAGTTTCATAGCGGGGTTAGCGCTGATTTTCTCAAAGGTCGCCATTGCTTCCGCATAACTTCTGACTTTCTTGCCAGCGATCTCAGCCTGCATGTCTTGGGCGACTTTGCTCAAGTTGGCACCATATTTTTGAAGCATTTGTTCGTTGGCGGTCGATACGAAGCTGACAGCGTCTGTATAGGCAGCCTTTTCATCGGGTGTGAGCTCTTTGGTAACGGTAACTGCGGTTTCGCCTTTGATCACGACCTCAAAGGGCATAGCGCCATGAGCGTCAAATACGCTTTGAAGCGTATTTGCAGCCGCTTCGCCGATGGCCGCTTTGAAACCGGCAGGCATCGAATCGTAGGTGTGGTTGGCGGCGGATACAGAGCCGTTAAATTGATAACTACCGTCTTGACCCTTATTGAGGGTGCCTTGCAAGGTCAGGGAAAGATTGTCTATCCACGTTGCAAGCTGCCAGGACGTGGCGTCTGGCGTAAAAGGAATATTGCCAATGGAAATCGGCGACGTTCCAATTGGCGCTGAGGCTAGAACATCATTGAACACAGCGCTTGAGATGCTCGGTGAGTTCAGCCCGAATAGGTTGATTGAGGTTTCGGTTGGAGTACCTTTGCCGTAAAGAAAGTGCCCAACGGCCGCGACCGGAGTCAGGTCACCGCCCGAGAGGCCTGGAGAGGAGGTTACGCCACCTGATTGGAAATATTGCTGGGCGTAATTCAGACCATGGCCAGAAGTCAGGCCCGGATTAAAGTAAAGATAGCTATCTGCAAACGGCACCGATTGCAAATCATGGACGATCCCTGGCGCTGGCCCCCCTGTCATTCCCCAGGTGACCTGTTCGTTGGCGATTTTGATTAGCATCTCGCGCCACAACCCCTGGCGATAATAAGCAAAGCGCTCCAGCATCTGCCCTTGGAACACAACTGCCGGGTTCGGCGCGGGAAACGGCAGGCCTCCAGGATTTGCCGGGTAACCGGGCTCGGTGGCAGTGACGACGATGGGTGGAAGAACGATAGTCATGAGTCGATATCCTTATCGATATATATTTCGGTCAATTGTTGGGAATTACCCCTCTGGCTCGGCCTCGCCGCGCTGCTCGTCGGTAGCGATGAATCGGCATAAGATGAGGCCTACTGATACTGTGTATTCATACAGTGAAGTTTTCAAGGAAAAATATGCATTTGTGCATTTTTTCTGATGTGCGGGTTATTTGCGCACTCAAGACGCGCCGAACGCTCCTGGCGGTCTGCCCTAAAAAGGAGAAACGATATGATGCCCACAACCTCTTCCTGCAATTGCCGACATAGCTCGCTTCCCCCAAGACGAGCAAACCCCGCGATGGCCTGCTACAGCGCCATGCCAGGAGTTGTGTAGAGACCTATGCCCCGATGGCGTTGGGGCAGTTACAGATTTGCTAACTGACACTCCCTTATCGGGGCATAGGTCTCTACGCAACTTTGGCATGGCCCTGAACCTGTGGCGAGGGAGCTTGCTCCCGTGGCGGCCTGACAGCCACCGACTATCTAAATGATGCGACGCGATCCAAATGTGGGAGCTGGCTTGCCTGCGAAGGCGGCCTGACAGCCGACCAGGATGTTGGATCAGACCGAGTACATATCCGTTGCTGCGGTAACGGCCGCTTATGGTTTCGCTCTTACAGCGACTCACTTTTGGAGACGCCCAAAAGTAAGCAAAAGGCCTTCGCCCCACCACTCGGCACCTCGCTCAGGCTCGGTGTGCCCGTAATCCGACAGGGATTTGGGGGGCCGCCGCCACGCGCCATCCATGGCGCGGGGCGGCTAAACCGGCATCCCTGCCGGTTTACCCCCCAAATCCCTGTCGAATTCCGGCCAGCGTGGTTTGACGGGGCGCCTGAGATCAAAAGCAGATCAAGATCAAGAGCGGCTCGCTTCGCATCGTGGTTACTGATGGTTGCTACGTCAGAGTTGTGTAGATACCCATGCTTATCGGGGGCAAGCCCCCTCCCACATTTGGATCGAGTACTGCCAAGCCACCTCGCACCTTGTCCCAATCAAAACGATGGTTGTCCAGAACTCGGGAGATGCGCACCCCGCTGCGCTTTTACCCTGCGTCTCTACTTGGCCTTCTGGATTTACTCGATGGGTTCGCCTTCTTTTTCCCCACGGCATGGCCGTCTCTCGCTGCTCGGCGTGGCGGTGGCGTTGTTGGCGGGTTGTTCATCCTGGGTCGCGCATACGCCGGCACAGCCACATCCCGAACGAATCAATGCCCTGAGCCATCTGCCGCAAGGTGTTTCGGCCCAGGCATTACCCGAGCGCTGGTGGCAGTTGTACAACGATCCACAGCTCGATGGGCTGGTGCAGCAGGCATTGCTGCACAACCGTGACCTGGTAGCGGCCCAGGCCCATGTGCAGGCGATGCTGGCCGGGATCATGCAGGCTGATGCCGAGCGCTGGCCGTCCACCCAAGCGTCATTGGGTGCCGCTTACGGCAAGACCGCCGATGACCAGACCCTGGCCAAGGCCACCGATAGCCATGCACCGTCGGAATGGGCGTTCAACCCAGGCATGGAATTGGCGTATCAAGTGGATGTGTGGGGCCAGGTCCAGCGCACGATCGAACGAGCCCAGGTGCAAGCCGCGGCGGCGCAGGACGCCGAAGACCTGTTGCGCATCACGGTCGTGGCGCAAACCACCCGCGCCTATGTGAATGCTTGTGCCCTCGGTGTTCGTGCCAAGGTCCAGCGTCATTCGTTGGACGTGGTCGGGCGCAGCCTGGCGTTGATTGATCGCCAGCGCCAGGCCGGTGTGGTGACGGACCTTGAATACACGCGTATGCAAGCCTTGCAGGGCGAAACCCAAGCCTTGCTGCCGATGCTGGAGGCGCGTCGACAGGCTGCGCTGTACGAACTGGCAATGCTGACCGGCGTGGCTGATTTGGAGCAAGGCGCTGGCGCTGCGAGCTGTGAGGTGGTTCCACACCTCAATGCCGAACTGCCGGTGGGCGATGGCTGGCAATTATTGGCGCGCCGCCCCGACATCCGTCAGGCCGAGAGAGCGTTGCAGGCGGCCACGCTGCAAGTGGATATCGTCCAGGCCGACCTGTACCCCAAGGTCACCTTCGGCGCTTCAGTGTCTTCCTCAGCCAACAAATTCCATGAGCTGGGCGATAGCAGCGCGGTGATGTTCGGCATTGGCCCGCTGATCACCTGGCAGTTCCCCAATTGGCGCGCCAACCGCGCGCGGGTCAAGCAGGCCCGGGCGCTTGAGCAGGTAGAGGTGGCGCAATTCGAGGCCAGCGTGCTCAAGGCCCTCAAGGAGGTGCGCCAGGCCCTGGCGTTATACGACGGCGAACGCCAGCGCCACGCGGCCTTGAGCCAGGCACTGGACAGCAGCCGCCACGCCTACAGGTTGGCCCAATTCAACTACGACGCCGGGTCTATCGACTTTCTGGATGTGTTGGACAGCGAGCGTGAACTGATCCGCTTGCAGGCCACTCGCGCCGACGCCGACGGCCAGTTGCTGCAACGCCAGATCAGCCTGTTTCGGGCGCTTGGCGGTGGTTGGCAGCCTTCAGCGCCCACCCACGCTCACACCACTTTTTCCGGTACCCAGCCATGAATATCGCCGTTGATGAAAAAAGTGCTGTCCAGGATGAACAGGCGCATACGCGCAAGCAACGTCGCAAAAGGCATCTGCTCTTGCTGGGCGGCGCCGCGCTGTTGATCGCTGCGGTGGTGTTCGGCGTGTACTGGATGACGGTCGGCCGCTACCTGGAACAGACCGATGATGCCTATGTGCGGGCCGACTGGATTCCCATCAGCCCGAAGGTCTCAGGCTATGTGGCCGAGGTGGTGGTGGAGGACGATCAGCCCGTCAAGGCCGGGGACGTGCTGGTGCGCATCGAGGACCGTGACTACCAGGCGCGCTTGGCACAGGCCCGCGCACAACTGGCCGAAACCCAAGCCTCGGTGGCGGCGCAAGAGGCCAACCTGCACGTCACCGACAGCCTGATCGCCCAGCAGAAGGCCGGCGTTGCCCAGGCTGAGGCTCACGCCCGCAGTGTGGCCGCAGAATTGCGCCGCGCAAGCCTCGACCAGCGCCGCTACGAAGGGTTGGTGCGCGACCACGCCGCCAGCGCCCAGCGTCTGGAAACAGCCGCCGCCAGTTACACCCAGGCCAATGCCGCGGTGGAAATTGCCAAGGCCATGCAACGCCAACAGGAAACCCGCTTGACCGTGGCCGTCACCCGACGCCAATTGGCCCAAGCCTCGCTCCAGCAACAGATAGCACGGCGCAGCCAGGCCGAGGCGCAGTTGAACCTGGCGGCTCATGCCTTGGAGGACACCTTGATCCGCTCGCCCATCGACGGCGTGGTAGGGCAGCGCAAAGTGCGCACCCGCCAGTACGTCGCGCCAGGCTTGCCGCTGCTGGCAGTGGTGCCCTTGCAGCAGGCCTACGTGGTGGCCAACTACAAGGAAACCCAATTGCGTGACATGCGCGCCGGCCAACCCGTGGACATCAGCATCGACAGCTATTCAGGACGCAAGCTCAAAGGCCATGTGGTGAGTTTCTCGCCAGCTTCCGGGGCGGTGTTCGCACTGTTGCCGTCGGACAACGCCACCGGCAACTTCACCAAGATCGTGCAGCGCTTTCCAGTGAAGATCGTCATTGATGAGCATGACGAGGGCGGGCCAGTTTTGCCGGGCATGTCGGTGATCACCACGGTGGACACCCGCCCAGATGAGCAGGGCGCTGCACATGACTGAAGCCGCTGAAAAGAACGTCTCCTTTCGCGCCTGGGTGGCGGTAATCGGCGGGCTGTTCGGTTGTTTCATGGCCGGCATGAACGTGCACGTGACCAGCGCCGCGCTGCCGGAGATCGAGGGTTCCCTGGGGGCGACGTTCGAGGAAGGCTCGTGGATCTCCACCGCCTACCTGGTCGCGGAGATCGTGATGATCCCGCTCACCGCGTGGCTGGTGCAGGTGTTCTCCCTGCGCCGGGTGATGCTCGTCGGCTCGTTTGTGTTCCTGGTGGCGTCGATTGCCTGTTCCTGGGCGCCCAACCTTGCGGTGATGATCATCATTCGGGTGATCCAGGGCGCGGCCGGCGCCGTGCTGATCCCGTTGTCATTCCAGTTGATCATCACCGAGCTGCCGCCCGGCAAGATCGCAATGGGCATGGCCCTGTTCGCCCTGTCCAACAGCGTCGCCCAAGCCGCCGGGCCGTCCATTGGCGGCTGGCTGACCGATGCCTATTCCTGGCGCTGGATCTTCTACTTGCAACTGGCTCCCGGCATTCTTTTGCTGCTGGCGGTGGCGTGGTCCATCGATGCCAAACCCATGCAGTTGAGCCTGCTCAAGCGCGGCGACTGGAGCGGCATCATCGCCATGATCGTCGGCCTGGGGGGCTTGCAGATTGTGCTGGAAGAGGGCGGGCGCAAGGATTGGTTCGGCTCCGATTTCATCGTGTGGATGTCGCTGGCCGCAGGCGTTGCCCTGGTGTATTTCGTACTGTCGCAGCTGTATGGCACCCGCGCTTTTATCAACCTGCGCCTGCTCAAAAGCTACAACTTCGGAGTGGCCAGCGCGGCGATGTTCATCTTCGGCGGGGCCACGTTCGGCCTGGTATTCCTGGTGCCCAATTACCTCTCCCAGTTGCAGGGTTACAACGCTCGGGAGATTGGTATCAGCCTGATCGCCTACGGCATGGTGCAACTGGTACTGGCGCCGTTTATGCCGCGCCTGATGAAGTGGCTCAATCCGAAACTGATGGTCGCCAGTGGCTTTTTCATCATGGCGCTGGGGTGTTATCTGGGGGCGCATCTGGATGTGGATAGCGCCGCTAACGTGATCATTCCTTCCACGGTGGTGCGCGGTATCGGACAGCCGCTGATCATGGTGGCGCTGTCGGTACTGGCGGTGTCCGGGCTGGCCAAAGACGAAGCCGGCTCTGCCTCGGCGTTGTTCTCCATGCTGCGTAACCTTGGCGGTGCCGTGGGTACGGCGGGCCTGACGCAGATCGTCGCCCTGCGCGAACGCTTTCACTCCGAGCGGGTAGGGGAGTCGATCACACTGTTTTCCCCGTCCTTGCAGGAACGCCTGCGCGCCAGCATGGCTGACAGCGAGGGCTTTATCTTCAACCAACTGTTGCCCGCTCAACAGCAGGTTATCGAGGGCTTGATCCACATCGTGCGTCGCGAGGCGTACCTGATGGCCTATAGCGATGCGTTCTATGTGTCCTGTATCGCGTTGATCTTGTGTGGTGTCGCGGCCTTGGCATTACGGCAGTCAGCCAAGAACGCTTAACCACGCCAAGGAGGTGTTGAACTTGTACAGCCCACTGCGTTTGGTTGGAGCCCACTATCCGCCCCCCGGAAAAGAGGAGCTCTCTCATGCAACAACCCGATACCCTGGTCCGTAACCCGCTCGGCAATCCTGTAGTCGCCCGCGTCACCGTGAATGGCGATGCGCGCAGCGTGTGGAGTATCGTCGGAGATTTTGCGGGGTTCGCGAAATTCATTCCGGCGTTGTCCCATATCGAAATGACGGGCGAGGGCGTGCGTTCGGTCCGCAAGAAACTGTTCAAGGACGGCAACGTGGTGATTGAGCAACTCAACACCCGTGACGACCAAGCCATGACGATGACCTGGTCACTGATTTACACCTCACTGAATATCGGCAACCTGTGGGCGCTGATGGAAGTGGCGCCGCAAGGCCCGAACCAGAGCCTGGTGACCTGGACCATCATTGGCCAGCCCTGCACTGGCGGCAAGGAGGATATGCCGGCGTTCGAAGCGTTCCTGCAAGGCTTTGCCGATGATGCGATGAAGAACCTGCAGGCGCTGTTCAACTGACATAGAACGAGCAGGCAGTGGCTGATTCCGTGGCGAGGGAGCTTGCTCCCGTTGGGGCGCGAAGCGGCCCTGAGAATAGGACTGCTGCGCAGTCCAGCGGGAGCAAGCTCCCTCGCCACAGAAGCATTCTGCTGTTTTAAGCGTTAGTTGACGGCCTGATCAATCCCCGCCTGCAAGGCCTGGCTCTCTCGATGGCCACCGGCGCGCAGAAGGCCCAGGTTCAAGGCTTGATCCTTGCGCGTGGCGTCGTCCTGTTTCTGGGTCAGTTCGTCCTTGGCCCCGAGTGCGAGGTTGACCGGTGATTTGGAGACATTCAGCCCGACATCGGCGCGGTAGTCGCTGCCTGCCAGTGTGGTTGCGGTGACCCTGGAACCGCCCAGCTCGACCTTGCCATGCTCGGCACTGATCCGCGCACCCGTGAGGCGCGTATCACCACCGACCTGCAGACTGACGCCCTGGCTGCCGCGAATGCCTGACGCCTGAGCGACGCTGTCCTTGATCACATGGCTGACGTCCAGGTTCAGGGTCGGGGTGTAGTTGGTGTTGCCACTCTTGTCACCGAACAACACGCTTTCAGCCGTATCGGCCACCTTGCTGCCGGTGGTGTTCTTGCCGCTGACAACGTAGCTGTCGCTGGTTTTTGGCCAGACCTTGTCCTTGAAGCCCGACAGGCGCGTGCCCAGCGCATCCGTCTTGTCTGCCAGGTAAGCCTTGGCCTTGTCCACGCGGGTGCTGAAGGCGCCGCGGGGCTCGGGGTTCACGTCGTAACTGGCGCTGCGGGTGAGTTTTTCTTCGAGGCGTTCCTTGGCGTTGACCACGCTGTCGAGCACTTTGTCCTTGGCCGCAGCCAGGTGCCCGGTGCCCTTGTCGACCACGTTCTCCAATTTGTCGCGATGCTTGTCGAACGCGCCTTCGGCCTTGGCTTTTACGGTGTCCTTGAGCGGGCCGCTGGCTTTGGCGAGTTTATCGACCACGCCAGGCTGGTTTTTCTCGACATCCAGTTTGGCATCGACATGAACCTGGGTGCTGGTGACCTGGTCCTTGCGGCTTTCGACAACGAGGTCGCCACCCACCTTGCCGCTCACCTGCTCGGCGTCGATGCGTGCGCCCGCCAGACGGGTATCGCCGGCACTGTTGATGACCACGGTATCGGCCTTGATCAGGCTGTCGTGCTGGGTGGTGCCTTGCACGTGATCCACATCGACCTTGGCCCGCGCATTGATGCCGCGTTGGGTCTTGGGTGTCTCGTGTTCACCGGCGTCGGCCAAGGTGGTCTTGCCCACGCTGGCGCCCGCGCCCAGGGTCACGCCCCAGCTGTCATGAGCCTGGGTCGACTGTGCCGACTCCTGCAGGACGCCGCCGTTTTGTGCGTCGAGGTTGACGCTGGCCGCGCTGACCTGAGTACCCAGCAAGTGAATGGCATCGGCTGCATCGGCACCGCTGGCGAGGCTGACCTTGCCGGTGCTGTGCAGTTGCCCGACGACTACGGCCTGGTCATCTTCGGCCACCTTGCCGATGTTGAAATTGGCGCTGAGGTTGCCGGTCTTGCTGCTGCTTTCGGCGCTGCTGGTTTTGCCGGCGCCAAGGGTCAGGCCGCCGCCCAGGTTGCTGCCGTTGCTGACGTGGCGGTGGGTGGCGGCTTGCAGGTCCAGCTTGCCGCCGGCATTGAGGCTGATATCGCCGGTCTTGGCGGTGTCGGTACCGATCTGCGTGCCTTGCAGGGTCATGTCGCCGCCGCTACCGAGTTGGATCGGCCCGCTGCCCTGGAGCGTCGCGACGCGGGCCTGGCTGTCCTGGGTGTCGAGGCGCTGGTTATCCAATTGCACACCGGCACCGAGGTTGATGTTGGTGCCATTGGCGCCGGGCGCTGTGCCCACGGTCAATGACGCGTTACCGCGCAACGTGCTGCTGGTGTTGCTCTGGGTGTCGTTGGCCTGGTTGAGCGCCAACTCACCGCCGGTCTTGAGGTTGACGCTTGCCTGGCCGCCGTTGAACTGGCTGCCTTCATAACTCGCATCGCCCTTGGTCTGGAGGCTCACGCCCTGGGTGCCCGCGTAGCTGCCGACCACCGCCGTGCTGCTGGCTTGGCTTACATCACGGCTGCCGCCGCTGCCGCTGCCACGTACATTCACGTCCTCGCCGGTGGTGGTGTAGACCCGCACGCCGACCTTGGCGTCCACGCCTTGCTCGCTGCTGCTGTGGGTATTGGCTGCCGCCTTGGCGATATGCTCGCCGGCATTGATGGTCAGCCCGCCCTCGGTGGCGCGGTATTGCGTGCCCTCATCCTGCAACTTGCCGACGCTATCGACCTGCACCGTGGCGCCACTGAATTGGCTGACCACGGCGGTGCTGTCCTGTTGTGTGCGGGTGCTGTGGGTATGCCCGACTTCCACATCCAGCCCGACATTGGGTTGTTCGAATGCGTCCAGCAAACCCGGCTGATGGAACTTGGCCTGGGCCACGCCTTCAACAGCTTTTTCGATCGGGCGGGTAATGCCTTTGTATTCCACATTGGCGCCGACATCGGCGGTCCAGCCGTTTTGCTTGTGGGTACTGGTCTCGGTGGAATGGGCGGCCAGGTTGTCGATCTGGCCCGCGTTGACGCGCAGCTCGGTGCCGGCCTTGGCCTGTGCACCCTCGCTGGTGAAGGTGTTGCCAGCATTGATGGTCAGCTTGCCGGTCGCGGCCACGGTGCTGGTTTGCGCGGTGGTTTTTTCAGCGGTGTCGTGGCTGCTCTGGTGGCTGAACTGAGCACCATTGCCTGCCCGATCAATGCCGCCGGTGTAGTAGAAACTGCCGCCGGTGGTGGTCTTGTCTACGGCTTCGGTGCGCTGGTCGTGGGCGGCCAACAGCTCGACGTTTTTGCCGCTCAGGCTCGCATCGCCATCGGTGGCCTGGAGGTTGGAGCCGCTGATGCTGACGTCACCACCGGCGTTAATCGCCACACTGGCGCCGTTGATGCTTGAAGCCTGCTGCCCGGTGGTGTCGGTCTGGCGGGTTTGCTGCTGGTCTTCATAGCTCAGGCCCGCACGGTACTGGCGGCTGACACCTTCAGTTTCCTTGGCGTAGCCATCGAAGCCGCGGGTATGGGTGCTGGTGGTGTCGTGGGCGGTGTTCTGCTCCGCAACGACCTTGATATCGCCCTTGGCATTCGCTTGCAGTTCACCCGCGGCGGACACCTGGGAGCCACTCACCGTGATGTCCTTGGCGCTTTGCAGCTTGAGGTTGCTGTCCGAGCGCAGGTTACTGGCAACCACGGTGCTGTCCTTGAGGTTCTTGCGGCTTTCATCCTTGGAGATGCCGAAGAACTTGCTGTCGTTGCTGTAGCGGTTGTCGTGGGAGGTGTCTTGTACGCCGTCGATCACCAGCGAGCCTTTGTCGCTGATGACACTGGCCTGCTTGCCGCCTCGGGCCTGGCTGCCGCTGATGCGCACGTCGTCGGCCTGGACGATCAGCTTGCCGTC
This sequence comes from Pseudomonas sp. OST1909, assembly GCF_015277575.1. Classification (NCBI taxonomy): domain Bacteria; kingdom Pseudomonadati; phylum Pseudomonadota; class Gammaproteobacteria; order Pseudomonadales; family Pseudomonadaceae; genus Pseudomonas; species Pseudomonas sp. OST1909. The sequence continues at coordinate 5,125,545 of NZ_CP063780.1, read as the reverse complement.
GGCATTCACCTTGCTGGCGGTGTTCAAGGTCTTGCCCTGGTTGCCGTCGCCGTTCTTGCCGAAGAAGCTGCCGCCGGTGAGGTCGCCTGCGTAGGTGTTGTCGCTGCTGCTTTGGGTGCGGCTGGCGCTGGTGATGTCCACTTGGCGGCCTGCCAATTGGATGTCCCCTGGGGTTTTCAGCTCGGCGCCCTGCAATTGCAGTTTCTGTTTACTGGTCAGCTCCAGCGTGTGGCCGGCCTTGAGGCTGCTGGTGATGCTGCGCTGTTCGCTGCTGGATTTGTCCCAGTTGGCTTTCCACAGGTGCTTGCGGTGGTTGCCCTGGTCGCGGGTCTCATGGGTTTCGGTAGCGGCGGTCACCTGCAGGTCGGCGCCGCTGTTGACGCGCAAGGCGTGGCCCGCTTCGACGTGGCTGGCTTTGATGTCGGCCTTGGCGCCGGAAGACAATGCCGCGTCCTGTTGGGCGACGAGCGTGTTGCCGTGCTGGCGGGAATCCTTGTCGGTGGTGGTGCGGTCGTAGGTTTCGTAGGTGAACAGGAAGTTGCTGTTGTCCCACTGTTCACGTTTTTCCTGAAGCTTGCGGCTTTCCAGGCTGCTGAGGGTCAGGTTGCGCCCGGCATCCAGCTTGACGTTGCGCCCGCCTACGTCAGTGGCGGCCAGGTTCAAGTCCTTGGCGCTGCGCAAGTCGACGTCGCCCTGGCGGCTCTGCACCCCGGCGCGGGTGGCGTCGAGGCTGTTGGCGTGGACTTGGCCGCTGATATCGAGGTCGCCGGCCGAGCTGATCTTTACACCGTCAGTGCCTTGCACCTGCACACCACCCACACGTACCCCGGCCCCCTCAGCGGTGCTGATGATATTGATGCGCCCGGCCTGCATCGCGCCGAACAGGCGTGCGTCGATGCGTTGCTCCTGGGTCTTGCCGGCCGGGTCGACCTGGCGTACTTCGCCGCTGGCGAAATCCACCTGGTTGCGACCGACTGTGAGGTTCAATTGATCACGGGCACTGAGGCGACCCTCGCTGTCGATGCGTGGCGCGATCAGCTTGATGGAGCCCTCGCGGTTGTGCAGGCCCTGGCCCTGGATCGTCAGTTGGCCGTTGGCATCGCGGGTGCTCAAGGCTTGCAGCTTGCCGTCGTTGAGTTCCGGGCGGCCCACCACCAGGTTGGCATTCGGGGTGTTGATGAAGCTGCCGCCATTGACCGAAATGCCGTTGGGGTTGGCCAGCACATAATCGGCGGCCTGGCCGAAAATCTCCTGGGCGCCGTTGAGGGCCGAGGCATTGTGGCTGATCACTTCGTTGAGGATCACGCTCGCCGCCTGGCCCTGAAACTGCGGGTTGGCCGCCAGTTGCCCGGCCAGTTGGGATTGGCCGGCCTGCAAGGCGTTGTTCAACACCAGGCCCTGGCGGTCGACGTTGTAGTCCAGAAACTGGTTATGGGACAGGCCGCCGGCATTCGGCGCGACAATGTTGACGATGGGTACACCGCCCTGGTCTTGCAGTTGCGGCGTGCCGCCTGGGCCTGTGACGACGGTCACGCCGCCAGCCAGTACCAACTGTGGCAGCAGAAACAGGCTGGCAATGGCCCAGCGCAGTTTGCCCTGGGGTGAAAGGTGAAAGCTGTGTGAAGTAGTCGGCATAAATAATTTCGCTCTGTGTTGGCTGATCCGCGACGTGCGTTGTTCGTTGCAACGCTGCTGTGGTGGTCAGGTACGGCGGTTGTCTCAGGCTAAAAACAGCGGTGGTTCATATTTGCAGGCTCAGGCGTGTCAGCCAGACCTCCGGCTCCTGGCGAAAACCTGTGGGAGTGTTGAGGTTGCGTTGGTAATCGATGTCCAGTTGCACGTTCTTCCAGCTCAGGTTGAGCCCAGCACTGGCACCGCTCAGGCGTTGGCTCTGGGCGCCGTGTTCGCGCTTGACCCAGCCGTTGTCCACGCCCAGGCGCGGGGTGATCTTTACCGGTAAGTCGCTGTTAAGCGGCAGGCGCAGGGTGTTGCGCCACACCGCGCCAAGCGCGCCGGAGGTGCTGTTTTCGCGGTAGCCGCGCACCGCCGAGTCGTCGGTGATCAGCAGTTGTTCGATGGCGGGCAGGGCGTCCGGGCTGTATTGCACCGACAGCTGGCTTTGCCACTGCCACGGCTGCGCTGACCATTGGCCGTTGCGCCATTGGGTGAGGTTGGCGCGGTACTTGTGGAACTGCGCCTTGGGGTGTTTTTTTTGCACCTGGTCGGCATCCCGATCGGCGCCGAACCACGTCAGGCCCTGGGCGTAATTGACGTCCAGGTTCCACACCGCACTGTTGAGCCAGAACAGGTTGAGGCCCGCTTCGGCCACCGTCAGCGTCGGGCTCTGAATGTCCAGATGAACCTTTTGCAGGTAACTGTCGACGTCCTTGTAGGCCAGTTGCAGGTTGGCGCTCAGTTGGTGGCTCTGGTCGCGCCACAGCACGCGGTCGCTGCGCAGGCTGAGCTGATCGGTGCGGCCACTGTTGTAAAGCGTCGTGCGGCTGAGCTTGAACGGTGAGCGGTATTCGGCATGGCTGGCGAACAGGCTGTAGGTCCAGTAACCGTAAGGGATGGAATAGAACAGGCTGTGGCTGCGGCTGTAGCGTGGCCCATGGTTGAGCGTGTCACTGAAGCTCAGGTTGAGCGAGTCGTTGATTTGCAACGGGCTGTCCAGGCTCACGCTGATGGCGTTGCGATCACGCCCGGTGCCGGCGCTGCCGAGGTTATCGACCCCAAGCCCGAGCGCCCAGCGCGAGGCACTGCTGCGCGAGCGCAGGATGATGCGTGAGGCGCCGGGTGTGCTGCCGGGGGCGATGTCGGCGGTCAGGTCCACCGAGCGCAGGCGGTTGAGCTGGTCCAGGCCCTGCTCCAGGTCGCGCAGGTTCAGCGGTTTGCCGAGCATCCCGGGGAATGCCCCGCCCAGCGCCACCGGCAGGCTCTGATCGGCCAGCTCGATGGCCTCCAGGTAGCCTTCTTCGACATGAATATCCAACGGCTGCCCGGCGGCCGGCGCACTGATCAGGTACGGGCGGCTGGCGATGTAACCGGCCTCGACGTACAGCTGGGTGATCTGCGCCAGCAGGCGGTTGATCTGCGTGACACCCATGCACGGGGCCAGGTAGGGTTCGATGTGTTTGTCCAGCTCGCTACGGGTGAACAGCGTAACTCCGGCCAGACGCGTACCGCTCAGGGGCCAGCAACCTTCATCCTTGGCAGTCTCTTTTGGCATGGCCGGCGTGGCCGGTTGCGTGCCGAAACTGCCGCGCTGCATTTGGCGCTGGCGTTGCTCCAATTGTAATTGCTGCAAATCGCGCTGCTGTTGCTGCTGCAAGCGCAGGGCTTCCTGGCCGGGCTGTGGGCCATCGGCGGCAGCCACTGGCAGTGCCCACAGGCAGAGCAGGGCGATGCCCAGTTTTCGGGTACAACACAGGTGTGCGGTTGAGAGCTGATGTGGCACTCGACTTCCTTAAACGTAGAAATACACGCGATGCATCCGCCCGAGCCAAACAGTGAACTCAGCGGGACTTGCCACACTTGAGTGAGTGGTAGACGGTTTGTTACATCGCTGTAGGATTTATCACACAATACGTAAGAAAGGTCGCGTAATTAAGTGCTTTTATGCACATTTTTGGTGCAGCTTGAGGTGTGCAGGCCCGTCATTCCTGCGTTTAAAGGCGTTTAAGTGGCAGAGGGATGGTTTGGATTGTTGTCAAGACTTCGCCTAATCGGCTGGACCCGATCAAGGGACGGCAGCTCGCCTCGTTGCCAGATTAGGCTTTTGAATCCATTGGATATTCTGTAGCCTTGCGCAGCTTCAGCTTTACCCGTGCTTGATGAACAAAAACACTTCGTCCGGCGGCGCCCGAAGGGCTCCCGAGCCGGTGGTACACTCGACTTTCGCGCTACTGCGCCTGCAGGTCTTGCGAACATGACGCACATTTCCGAACGCCTACTGGTTCAAGCCCACCTCGACGCCAAACAGCCCAAGGTTCTCAGCGTTGCTGAAGAGGCAAGCTTGCGTACTGCCATCGCCGCCGAGCTCAAGGCTCAGGACGCGGTGCTGGTCGCCCACTTTTACTGCGACCCGGTGATTCAGGCCCTGGCCGAAGAAACTGGCGGCTGTGTTTCCGACTCCCTGGAAATGGCCCGCTTCGGCGCAGCCCACCCAGCCAAGACCGTGCTGGTGGCCGGTGTGCGATTCATGGGGGAGACCGCCAAGATCCTCACCCCGGAAAAACGCATTCTGATGCCTACCCTGGAAGCGACGTGCTCCCTGGACCTGGGGTGCCCGGTGGATGAGTTTTCTGCATTTTGTGATCAGCATCCCGAGCGCACCGTGGTGGTGTACGCCAACACCTCGGCCGCGGTCAAAGCCCGCGCCGATTGGGTGGTGACCTCCAGTTGCGCGCTGGAAATCGTCGAGAGCCTGATGGACAACGGCGAGACCATTATCTGGGGCCCGGACAAACACCTGGGCACCTACATCCAGCGCCAGACCGGCGCCGACATGCTGCTGTGGGACGGTGCCTGCATCGTGCACGAAGAGTTCAAGTCCAAGCAGCTGGAAGACATGAAGGCGCTGTACCCGGATGCGGCGATCCTGGTGCATCCGGAGTCACCGACTTCGGTGATCGAATTGGCGGACGCGGTGGGTTCCACCAGCCAACTGATCGCTGCGGCGCAGCGCTTGCCGAACAAGACCTTTATCGTGGCGACTGATCGCGGCATCTTCTACAAGATGCAGCAGCTGTGTCCGGACAAGGTCTTCATCGAAGCACCCACCGCCGGCAACGGCGCCGCGTGCCGCAGCTGCGCGCACTGCCCGTGGATGGCGATGAATACGCTGGAGCGTACATTGCAGTGTTTGCGTGAGGGCAGTAACGAGATTTTCGTCGAGCCGTCGGTGATTCCGCAGGCGGTGCGGCCGCTCAAGCGGATGTTGGATTTTACCCAGGCTGCACGGTTGAAACTGGCCGGCAACGCCTGAACACAAATCAAAATGTGGGAGCTGGCTTGCCTGCGATAGCGGTCTTGCAGCCAAGCACCTGTGACTGTTACTCCGCTATCGCAGGCAAGCCAGCTCCCACAGTTGATCGGCGATGTGCTTGAGTTACTTCTTTTGCTTCGGGATCCGCACCAGTTGCGTATCCGAATAGATGTCATGCCAGCTGCGTTTGTGTTTATCGAACAACGACCAGATAAACCCCAGCCCCACGCACAACCACGACGCAATCGACACCACAAAACGCAGCAACGCCTGCCACAGGCTGATCCGCGAGCCGTCGGCGTTTTGCACGCGTACGCCCCACACCTGCATGCCCAGGGTTTGCCCCGAATGGGTCCAGAACTTGGCGAAGAAACCAAACAGTACAAACAACAGGATCGTCGACAACAACGGGTCACCGTCCAGCGCGCCGGACTCGGTGAGTGTGCGCATCTTCGCTTCGCCGATGAAGGCGATCCACACCAGCTTGTAGATGAACGCCGTGACGATCAGCAGGGCGGTGCATAACAGGAAGTCATAGAACATCGCTGCCAGGCGACGGCCCAGGCCAACGGCGGGGAATTCGCCCTGGGGGCTCAACAGGGGTTTGGACATGGCAGGGCTCTCTGGAGAAAGCACGCAGTTTACGCAATGGCGCCCATAAAAAAGCCCCTGATGTCATATCAGGGGCTTTTTGTCGCAGTAGGGATCAGCCTTCTGCTTGTACTTCGTCAGCCTGCAGGCCTTTTTGGCCTTGTACTGAAATGAAGGTGACCTTCTGGCCTTCCTTCAGGCTCTTGAAGCCATTGCCCTGAATAGCGCGGAAATGCACGAACAGATCCGGGCCGCTCTCAGGAGTGATAAAACCAAAGCCTTTTTCGTCGTTGAACCACTTGACGGTACCGCTCTGACGCTCAGCCATTTTCTTCTTTCCTTTGACGCTAAAAATTAATGACAGCCCCTTTCACACGAAAGAGTACTGGGCTGGGTTGCAGGAAAGTTAAGAGACGTCGAACGGGTTGTAGCAACTACTTCAGCTACTGCCCAGGTCCAGGTTCCAAGCGACCCATGCAAACACAGTGAGCAAACTCTACGCCAACTAATATGAAAAAAACAAGCCCCGCGCAAGGCCCCGGTTTTGCTGGGGTGCATGACACTTTGTTGAATGCTGAACGGCTGGCTTATTCGATAGAGTAGTTCACTTGTTATAGGGCTATTCCTATAAAAATGACTATCGTAAATGCACTGTTTTATGGCGGTTGCGTTACAGTTTAGTGCACGTTAACGCAACCGCGTTACTTATAGAAACAATCCCTCAGCCGCGATAGTAACGTTGCGGCACAAATGGCATTTTACTTACACGTAGTGGCACCTTTTTCCCACGCACCAACGCAGACACTTCGGTATCCAGTGCAGTGAAGGCCGTGTCCAGGTAACCCATGGCCAGCGGGCCCCCCAGGCTCGGGCCAAAACCGCCGCTGCACACGGTGCCGATCACGGTGCCGTGTTCGTCGACAATCTCTGCACCTTCACGCACCGGGGTGCGCTCCTGAGGCAGCAGGCCCACGCGCTTGCGGCTGACGCCAGCTTGTTGCTGGGTGAAGATCCGGTCGGCGCCGGGGAAAGCGCCGGCACGCGGGCCATCGGCACGCCGGGCCTTGGAGATCGCCCACAGCAGGCTGGCTTCGATCGGGGTGGTGTCGGTGTTCATGTCGTGGCCGTACAGGCACAGGCCGGCTTCCAGGCGCAGCGAATCGCGGGCGCCCAGGCCGATAGCCTGTACTTCGGCTTCGGCCAGCAGGCTGCGTGCGAGGCTTTCGGCATTTTCAGCCGGCACGGAGATTTCGAAGCCGTCTTCACCGGTATAGCCGGAGCGGCTGACATAGCAGTCCACGCCCAGCAAACGCAGGGTGGCGAATTGCATAAAGGTCATCCGGGTGACTTCAGGTGCCAACCGCGCCAGCACCTTCACCGCAGCCGGGCCTTGCAGGGCCAGCAGGGCGCGTTCTTCGAACAGCGGTTCGATGGTGCATTGGTCGCCGATGTGTTGACGCAGGTGTGCCAGGTCCTGGTCCTTGCAGGCGGCATTGACCACCAGGAACAGTTCGTCGTTGCCCAGGTTGGCCACCATCAAGTCGTCGAGGATGCCGCCTTGCTCGTTGGTGAACATGGCGTAGCGCTGCATGCCCACCGGCAGGTCGATGATGTCGACCGGCACCAGGGTTTCCAGGGCCTTGGCGGCATTGGCACCGGTCAGGCGGATCTGGCCCATGTGCGACACGTCGAACAACCCGGCCTGATCACGGGTGTGCTGGTGTTCTTTCATAACACCCAGCGGGTACTGCACCGGCATGTCGTAGCCGGCGAAGGGCACCATGCGTGCGCCCAGTTCGAGGTGCAGGGCGTGCAGAGGGGTTTTCAACAGGGTTTCGGTGGACATATTCAGCTCCTGAAAAACGTGCCGACGCGCTTGTGGGCGTCAGCACTCGATAATGTTGACCGCCAAACCGCCACGGGCGGTTTCCTTGTATTTGCTTTTCATATCGGCGCCGGTCTGGCGCATGGTGCGGATGACCTTGTCGAGGGATACAAAATGCTGCCCGTCGCCGCGCAGGGCCATGCGCACGGCATTGATCGCCTTCACCGAGCCCATGGCATTGCGCTCGATGCACGGCACCTGCACCAACCCGCCAATCGGGTCGCAGGTCAGGCCGAGGTTGTGTTCCATGCCGATCTCGGCGGCGTTTTCCACTTGGGACACGCTGCCGCCCAGCACTTCGCACAGGGCGCCCGCGGCCATGGAACAGGCCACGCCCACTTCACCCTGGCAGCCGACTTCGGCGCCCGAGATCGAGGCGTTTTCCTTGTACAGGATGCCGATGGCGGCGGCGGTGAGCAGGAAGCGCACCACGCCGTCTTCGTTAGCGCCCGGGATAAACCGCATGTAGTAATGCAGCACCGCCGGTACGATCCCCGCTGCACCGTTGGTGGGCGCGGTGACCACGCGCCCGCCATTGGCGTTTTCTTCGTTGACCGCCAGGGCGTAGAGGTTGACCCAGTCCAGCACCGACAGCGGGTCGCGCAGGGCGGACTCGGGGTTCTTGCACAATTGCCTGTGCAGCGCCGCCGCCCGGCGCTTGACCTTCAAGCCTCCGGGCAAGATGCCTTCGTTGCGACAGCCGGCGTCGACGCAGTCCTGCATGACCTGCCAGATTTTCAACAGGCCGCTGCGGGTTTCCGCTTCCGGGCGCCAGGCGCTTTCGTTGGTCAGCATCACCTGGCTGATGGACAGCCCATAGGTGGTGCAATGGCCGAGCAGGTCCTTGGCGTGCTTGAACGGGAAGGTCAAGGGCGTTGCATCTTCGACGATCCGGTCGGCGCCGGCAGCGTCTTCATCCACCACAAACCCACCACCGACCGAGTAGTACTCGCGGCTGCGAATCTGGATGCCGGCGGCGTCAAAGGCGCGGAAGATCATGCCGTTGGGATGGTAGGCGAGGGGTTTGCGAATCATCGCCAGGTGTTCTTTCTCGTTGAACGCAATGCTGTGTTCTCCGAGCAGGTTGAGGCGCCCGTCGCTGCGCATCTGCGCCAGGCGTGCAGCCACGGTTTCGGTATTGACGGTGTCCGGGTGTTCGCCTTCCAGGCCCAGCAGTACGGCCTTGTCGCTGCCGTGGCCTTTGCCGGTGGCGCCGAGCGAGCCATAGAGTTCCACTTTGATGCCGGTGGTGGCGCTCAGCAGGTTGTCACGCTTGAGGCCCTCGACGAATCGAGCCGCCGCACGCATCGGGCCGACGGTGTGGGAGCTGGAGGGGCCGATGCCAATCTTGAACAGGTCGAACACGCTTAAAGACATGAGTTGTTCTCCGGTTTCTTATTATTTTCTGAATACCGACTCGGTCAGTGTGGGAGCCGGGCTTGCCCGCGATCGCGGTGGCTCAGGCAACATCGCTGTCAACTGATACACCGCTATCGCAGGCAAGCCAGCTCCCATAATGACCGCGTTTCTCCAGTCAGATCAGGCGTAGCTCTCGATCGATGGGCATGCGCAAACGAGGTTACGATCGCCAAACACATTGTCGACCCGGCCAACCGGCGGCCAGTACTTGCCTTCGATCAGCGAAGCAACCGGGTACACCGCTTGCTCACGGCTGTAGGGGTGGCTCCATTCGCCCACCAGTTCAGCAGCGGTGTGCGGCGCGTTCTTGAGCGGGTTGTCGTCCTTGTCCAACGTGCCGTTTTCCACTGCACGGATCTCTTCGCGGATGGCGATCATGGCGTCGCAGAAGCGGTCCAGTTCTTCCTTGGATTCACTTTCGGTCGGCTCGATCATCAAGGTGCCGGCCACCGGGAACGACATGGTCGGCGCATGGAAACCAAAATCGATCAGGCGCTTGGCCACGTCGTCCACGCTGATGCCGCTGCTGTCTTTCAACGGGCGCAGGTCGAGGATGCATTCGTGGGCCACCAGGCCGTTGCTGCCGGTATAGAGCACGGGGTAATGCTCTTCGAGGCGACGGGAGATGTAGTTGGCATTCAGGATCGCCAACTGCGACGCGCGCTTGAGGCCGGCGCCGCCCATCATGCTGATGTACATCCAGGTGATCGGCAAAATGCTCGCGCTGCCGAACGGTGCGGCGCATACCGCGCCTTCCTTGCGTTCCATGGCCGCGTGGCCGGGCAGGAACGGCGTGAGGTGCGACTTGACGCCAATCGGGCCAACACCCGGGCCGCCACCGCCATGGGGGATGCAGAAGGTCTTGTGCAGGTTCAGGTGGGACACGTCGCCGCCGAACTTGCCCGGTGCGCAGAGGCCGACCATCGCGTTCATGTTGGCGCCGTCGATGTACACCTGGCCGCCGTTGTCGTGGATGATCGCGCAGATTTCGCGGATGCCTTCCTCGAACACACCGTGAGTGGACGGGTAGGTGATCATCAGCGCGGCGAGGTGCTCACGGTGTTCGATGGCCTTGGCGCGCAGGTCTTCGATGTCCACGTTGCCGCGCGCATCGCAAGCGGTTACCACTACGCGCATACCGGCCATGTTGGCGGTGGCGGGATTGGTGCCGTGGGCCGACGACGGGATCAGGCAGATGTCGCGACGTTCTTCGCCACGGCTCTGGTGATAGGCGCGGATGGCCAGGAGGCCTGCGTATTCACCCTGGGAACCCGCGTTGGGCTGCAAGGAGATCGCATCGTAGCCGGTCGCCGCGCAGAGCATGGCTTCCAGTTCGGTGGTCAGTTGCAGGTAGCCGGCGCTTTGCGCGGCGGGGGCGAAAGGGTGCAGGGCACCGAACTCGGCCCAGGTCACCGGGATCATTTCGCTGGCGGCGTTGAGCTTCATGGTGCACGAACCCAGCGGGATCATGGTGCGGTCCAGTGCCAGGTCCTTGTCGGCCAGCTTGCGCAGGTAGCGCATCAGCTCGGTTTCGGAGTGATAGCGGTTGAACACCGGGTGGCTGAGGATCGGCGACTGGCGCAGCAGGGCGGCCGGCAGGGTGCTGTCGGTTGCAGCGAAGGCCGGCAGGGTTTTGCCGTCGGCGAAGATGGCCCACAAGGCCTGGATATCAGCCTGGGTGGTGGTTTCGTCGACCGACAGGCCAACACGCTCGGCGTCCACGACGCGCAGGTTGATGCGCTGGGCGCGGGCCTTGTCATGCAGGGCGGCGGTGTGGGTGCCGGTGTTGATTGTCAGGGTGTCGAAGAAGTGTTGCTGCTCGACTTTCAAGCCCAGGGCCGTCAAGCCCTTGGCCAGGGTCGCGGTCAACTGGTGAATGCGCTGGGCGATCTGGGTCAGGCCCTTGGGGCCGTGGTACACGGCGTACATGCTGGCGATATTGGCCAGCAGCACTTGGGCGGTGCAGATATTGCTGGTGGCTTTCTCGCGGCGGATATGTTGCTCGCGAGTCTGCATGGCCAGGCGCAGGGCCGGCCTGCCGAAGCGGTCTACCGACACGCCGACCAGACGGCCTGGCATATCGCGCTTGAACGCATCCTTGGTGGAGAAGTACGCCGCGTGCGGGCCACCGAAGCCCAGCGGCACGCCGAAGCGTTGTGCGCTGCCAATAGCGACGTCGGCGCCGAATTCACCCGGCGGGGTCAGCAGGGTCAGGGCCAGCAGGTCGGCGGCCACGGCTACCAGTGCGTTGGCGGCGTGGAAGCGCTCGGTCAGTTCGTGGTAATCGAATACATCGCCGTTGCTGGCCGGGTATTGCAGCAGGGCGCCGAAGAACGGGCTGACGTCGGTCAGTTCGCGCTCATCGCCCACCACCACGTCGATGCCCAGTGGCTCGGCACGGGTGCGCAGTACGTCGAGGGTTTGCGGGTGGCTGTGCACCGAAGCGAAGAATGCGTTGCTGCCTTTGTTCTTGCTCAGGCGCTTGCAGAAGGTCATGGCTTCGGCGGCGGCGGTGGCTTCATCGAGCAGGGAAGCGTTGGCAATCGGCAGGCCGGTGAGGTCGCTGATCAGGGTCTGGAAATTGAGCAGCGCTTCCAGGCGGCCCTGGGAAATCTCGGGTTGATAGGGCGTGTAAGCGGTGTACCAGGCCGGGTTTTCCAGCAGGTTGCGCAGGATCGGCGACGGCGTGTGGCAGTTGTAATAGCCCTGGCCGATGTAGGTCTTGAACAGTTGGTTCTTTCCGGCAATGGCCTTGATCTTGGCCAGGGCCTCTGCTTCGCTCAAGCCGTCTTCCAGGCCGAGCACGCTGGTACCCTTGATGCTTTCCGGGATCACGCTGGCGCTGAGGGCTTCGAGGGAATCAAAGCCCAGGCTGGCGAGCATTTGCTGCTCATCTTCCTGGCGCGGGCCGATGTGGCGGGCGATGAATTCGTTGGCGGTGGTCAGATTAACGGTCATGGCGCGCTCCTCAGGCTTCTGCGTTGGCTTTGATCAGACGGTCGTACGCATCCTGATCCAACAGCTTAGCCACTGCATCGGCGTCGGCGGGTTTAAAGCGGAAGAACCAGCCTTCGCCCATCGGGTCTTCGTTGACCAGTTCCGGGCTGCCATCGAGTTTGTCGTTCACTTCCAGCACTTCACCGTCCAGCGGCATGTAGACGCCGCTGGCGGCTTTGACCGATTCCACGGTGGAGGCTTCGGCGCCCTTGTCGTAAGCCTGCAACTCCGGCAGTTGCACGAAAACCACATCACCCAGCGCGTTCTGCGCGAAAGCGGTGATGCCCACGGTGACGCTGCCATCGGCTTCGGCGCGCAGCCATTCGTGATCTTCAGTGAAACGCAACTCGCTCATGGAAACTCCTCAGGGCCAGAATCGTCTGGTGGACGGGATTGGAATAATGGGGAGTTGCTTAGCAATATTGCGGCCAAGGTTATTAAATCTTTATAAATCAGATACTTGATGAAAATAGCTATAACGTTGGCGTGTTTGGGTGTAGCGATTTCGCTACAGTCGAGTGCGTTAAAAAAAGCCTATGTGGATCAAAGCCTTGCAGGGCGCGTAGAAAACAGGGTTGTAGCGATATCGTTACGCTGTAGCGCTTTCAGTACACTGAATGTCGTTCCTGGACCAAATTTTGGAATGCTCTCCAAATGTGGGAGGGGGCTTGCTCCCACATTTGTTTGTATTCCAACTTGAATCAGGGTTTGTTGGGGATGCCGTATTTGCGCAAGCGATGGGCAATTGCGGTATGTGAGGTCTGTAGGCGGCTGGCGAGCTGGCGCGTCGAGGGGTAGCTGGCGTAGAGCTTTTCCAGCAGATCGCGCTCAAAGTCTTCCACCGCCTGTTCCAGGCTGTCGACTTCGCCATCGCTCTGGCGCGCCACCGACGTACCGGCGATGTCCAGGTCGCCGATATCTACCAGGCTTCCTTCGCAGATGGCCGCAGCGCGGAAGATCACGTTTTGCAGTTGCCGCACGTTGCCCGGCCAGCGGTTGCCCAGCAGCGCCGGGTAAGTGCCGGGCGCCAGGCGGCAGACCGGGCGCTGGATCTGCGCGCAGGCTTGCTGCATGAAATAGCGGGCCAGCAGCAGGATGTCCTGGCCGCGTTCGCGCAGCGGCGGCACTTCAACGTTAAGCACATTGAGGCGGTAGAACAGGTCTTCGCGAAAGGTGCCCTCACTGACCATTTTTTCCAGGTCGCGGTGGGTAGCGCTGAGGATGCGCACATTGACCTTCACCTCACGGTCACCGCCCACCCGACGAAAGCTGCCGTCATTGAGAAAACGCAGCAACTTGGCTTGCAGGTACGGTGACATCTCGCCGATCTCATCGAGAAACACCGTGCCCTGGTTCGCCAGTTCCATCAGCCCTGGCTTGCCACCGCGCTGGGCGCCGGTAAAGGCGCCAGGGGCGTAACCGAACAACTCGCTTTCGGCGAGGTTTTCCGGCAGCGCCGCGCAGTTCAACGCCAAAAACGGCGCACTGTGGCGCGTGCTGATCGCGTGGCAGGCGCGGGCCACCAGCTCCTTGCCGGTGCCGGTTTCGCCCTGGATCAGCAGCGGTGCATCCAGCGCCGCCACCCGTTGTGCCCGGGCCTTGAGGGTGCGGATCGCCGGGGATTCGCCCAGCAGCGCATCAAAACCTTCAGCATGGTCGTGGTGCAGCGCCGATAGCTGTTCGCCGATGCGGTTGGGCTGGTAGAGGGTGAGCAGGGCACCGGCGTCGGTGATCGGCGTGGCGTCCAGCAGCAGGGTCTGGCCATTGACGCTGATCTCGCGCAACGGCAAGCGAAAGCCATGCTCCAGCAAGGTCTCCAGCAGCGCAGGGTCGTTGAACAACTCGGCGATGCTTTCGCCGGCAGGTTCGCGCCCGTACAGCGCGATCAATGCCGGGTTGGCCAGCAAAATCTTGCCCGCGCTGTCCAGGGCCAGCACCGGGTCGGTCATGGCTGCCAGCAGAGCGTCCAGTTGCAGGTGGCGGCGTTGGCCCGGGAGGATGTCGACCACCTTCACCGCTTGCACGCCGTGCACGCTGAACAACGCATCGCGCAGCTCTTCGAGCACCTCGGCGCTGAGGGTGGGGGCGTCGATATAGACGTTGGGCGGCACCATCTCCACCGCATCCAGGTTGAGATTGCGCCCACCGAGCAAGGCCAGGACTTCCTGGGTAATGCCGACGCGGTCGATGAAGCTGACGTGGATACGCATGGGGCGGTTGGCAATTCTGGAGAGCAGAGGTGGCAAGTATGCCTGAGAGGTGATGGAGATCAAAAATGTGGGAGGGGGGTTGCCTGCGACGGCGAACGATCAGTCAATACTTGCGGCGACTGATCCACCGCTATCGCAGGCAAGCCAGCTCCCACACTTGATCTGTTTTGGCTGTGGGGGCGGGGTTACTCCAGGTGTTCGGGTTTGACTGGATCACCTGATTTCACATCCAGCTGATGCCGCACATCCTCGAACATCAAGTCGTACTGCTTGTGCATCGAACCGTTCAACACCGCGACCTTCGGCATGCCGTATTTCTGCGCGATGTTCATTGCATGCCGTGCAAAGTCGAATGCCTGGTCCTTGGGCAGGAAGAACTCCTCCTTGAGGTCCTTGCCCTGCACCGAACCGTGCAGTTTGAATAACATGCCTTTGCCTTCCTTGGGGTCCTGGCTGACTTCATAGTCGATGCACAGGTTGTAGCTGTAGTCGTCCTTGTTGAGCGCGTGACGTTCGACGTGCAAGTGACCGGGTTCAAAGATAGCCATAGGCGTTTCTCCTCTACTTCACAGATAGGTGATGCCAGGTGTGGCCGTGCTGATGCGGGTGCCGGCGCTGCCCTGGACGATGGCTTCGATGTCCGAGAGTGAACCGATCACCGCGGTTTTGCCAGTCTGGCGGGCGAACTCGCAGGCTGCCTGTACCTTGGGGCCCATGGAGCCCGCGGCGAAGCCGAGTTTTTCCATGTCGTCCGGGTGGGCCTGGCTGATGGCCTTCTGGGTTGGCTTGCCGAAGTCGATAAAAGCGGCATTGACGTCGGTGGCGATTACCAGCAGGTCGGCGTCCAGTTGCGCGGCCAGCAGCGACGAGCACAGGTCTTTGTCGATCACCGCTTCAATGCCGCGCAGCTTGCCGTCTTCGCCATACATCGTCGGGATGCCGCCGCCGCCGGCGCAGATCACGATGGCTTTTTTCTCCAGCAGCCATTTGATCGGGCGGATTTCAAAGATGCGTTTGGGGCGCGGGCTGGCAACCACACGGCGGTATTTGTCGCCATCGGGGGCGATGGCCCAGCCTTTTTCGGCGGCGAGTTGTTCCGCCTCGGCTTTGGCATACACCGGGCCAATAGGCTTGGTGGGGTTCTGGAAGGCCGGGTCCTTGGCGTCCACTTCCACCTGGGTGAGCAGAGTGGCGAACGGCACTTCAAAGTCCAGCAGGTTGCCAAGTTCCTGTTCGATGATGTAGCCGATCATGCCTTCGGTTTCAGCGCCCAGTACGTCCAGCGGGTAGGGTGAGACGCTGGTGTAGGCCGCCGCCTGCAACGACAGCAGGCCGACTTGCGGGCCATTGCCGTGGGCGATCACCAGCTCGTTGCCGGCGTGGATCTTGGCGATCTGTTCGGTAGCGATGCGGATATTGGCGCGTTGGTTGTCTGCGGTCATGGGTTCACCACGGCGCAGGAGGGCATTGCCGCCCAGGGCTACGACGATGCGCATAGAGAATGTCCTTTCAGGGAACGCATGAACACCTTGGTCAATGTGGGAGCTGGCTTGCCTGCGATGGGGGCCTGGCAGGCGACCTGCTGTTGCCAGGCCCACCGCTATCGCAGGCAAGCCAGCTCCCACACTGACGGTGTTCACACCGTGGAAATTAAATGTCTGCCAACGCCGACACCAGGATCGCCTTGATGGTATGCATGCGGTTTTCCGCCTGCTCAAACGCGATATTGGCCGGCGACTCGAAGACTTCCTCGGTCACTTCCACGCCGTTGGCCAGGTGCGGATAGCGCGCAGCGATGTCCTTGCCGACCTTGGTTTCGCTGTTATGGAACGCCGGCAAGCAGTGCATGAATTTCACCCGGGGGTTGCCCGAGGCTTTCATCATCTTGGCGTTGACCTGGTACGGCAGCAGTTGCTCGATACGCTCGTCCCACGCTTCCACCGGCTCGCCCATGGACACCCAGATATCGGTGTGGATGAAGTCCACGCCCTTCACTGCTTCTTTCGGGTCTTCAGTGATGGTGATGCGTGCGCCGCTTTCCTCGGCAAACGCCTGGCATTGCTTGATGAAATCCTCGTGCGGCCACAGCGCTTTCGGCGCGCCGATGCGCACGTCCATGCCGAGCTTGGCGCCGATCATCAGCAGCGAGTTGCCCATGTTGTAGCGGGCGTCCCCGAGGTAGGCGTAGCTGATGTCATGCAGCGGCTTGTCGCTGTGTTCGCGCATGGTCAGGGTGTCGGCGATCATTTGGGTCGGGTGGAATTCGGCAGTGAGGCCGTTGAACACCGGCACACCGGCGAACTTGGCCAGCTCTTCGACGATTTCCTGTTCGAAGCCACGGTACTCGATGGCATCGAACATCCGGCCCAGGACACGGGCGGTGTCTTTCATGCTTTCTTTGTGGCCGATCTGCGACGACACCGGGTCGATGTAGGTGACGTGGGCGCCCTGGTCATGGGCCGCGACTTCGAAGGCGCAACGGGTGCGGGTCGAGGTTTTTTCGAAGATCAACGCGATGTTCTTGCCTTGCAGGTGCGGACGCTCGGTGCCGGTGTACTTAGCGCGCTTGAGGTCGCGGGACAGGTCCAGCAGGTAGTTCAGTTCGCGAGTAGTGTGGTGCATCAGCGACAGCAGGCTGCGGTTGCGCATATTGAAAGCCATGATGGAATCTCCTTAATAGTCGATAGGGTCGCGGATGATCGGGCAGGTCATGCAGTGGCCGCCGCCACGGCCACGGCCGAGCTCACCGGCGCTGATGGTGATGACTTCCACACCGGCCTTGCGCAGCAAGGTGTTGGTGTAGGTGTTGCGGTCGTAACCGATCACCACGCCGGGTTCCACGGCCACTACGTTGTTGCCGTCATCCCACTGCTCGCGTTCGGCGGCGAAGCTGTTGCCGCCGGTCTCGACCACGCGCAGGGCCTTGAGGTTGAGCGCTGCGGCGACGGTTTCGAGGAAGTTGGTTTTCTCCCGTTGAATGTCGATACCGTGAGGCTTGCTTTCGTCAGGGCGCAGGGTGAACGGCACGATCTGGTTGACCACTTCCGGGAAGACGGTGACCAGGTCGCGGTCGCAGAAGCTGAACACGGTGTCCAGGTGCATCGCTGCGCGGGATTTGGGCAGGCCGGCCACGATGACGCGCTCCACCGCTTTGTTCTTGAACAGGTTGCGCGCCAGTTGGCCGATGGCTTGGTGGGACGAGCGCTCGCCCATGCCGATCAACACCACGCCGTTGCCAATCGGCATCACGTCGCCGCCTTCCAGTGTGGCAGCGCCGTGCTCCTGGTCGGGGTCGCCGTACCAGATCTGGAAATCTGCGTTGGTGAACTCCGGGTGGAACTTGTAGATGGCGGAGGTCAGCAGGGTTTCCTGGCGTCGCGCCGGCCAGTACATCGGGTTGAGCGTTACGCCGCCATAGATCCAGCAGGTGGTGTCGCGGGTGAACTGGGTGTTGGGCAGCGGCGGCAGGATGAAGCTGGCGTGGCCGAGGAAGTCGCGGAACATCTCGATGGTCTTGCCACCAAAGCTGCTCGGCAGGTCATCGGCCGAGACACCGCCAATCAGGAACTCGCTGATCTTGCGCGGCTCAAGGCTACGCAGCCACGAGCCGACTTCGT
This sequence comes from Pseudomonas sp. OST1909, assembly GCF_015277575.1. NCBI lineage: Bacteria > Pseudomonadati > Pseudomonadota > Gammaproteobacteria > Pseudomonadales > Pseudomonadaceae > Pseudomonas > Pseudomonas sp. OST1909. The sequence goes on along the minus strand of NZ_CP063780.1, from coordinate 5,107,839 downwards.
CGACCAGGCCCAGGCCCACGGTGTTGGCGGTGATCTTGCGTTGCAGGATCCAGTCCAGCGCTTCGGGGATGGCGACGATATCGGTGAGCAGGTTGTGCATTTCCAGCACATCAATATCCCGCTCGCGCATCTTGGTCACGAAGTCGAAGTGGTCGCGTTTGGCCTGGGCCACCCACAGCACGTCATCGAACAGCAGCTCGTCGCAGTTGTTGGGGGTCAGCCGCTGGTGGGCCAAACCTGGGGAGCACACCATGACTTTGCGCAGTTTGCCGGCTTCGGAATGTACGCCGTACTTAACTTTTTCCGTGGTCATTACAGATCCTCCAGTGAACATACAATTACAGAGTCAGGAAGCCGTCGTAGAGCCCATAGGCCGCCACCAGGGCGCCAATGACCACTGCGGCAAAAATCAGCTTCTCGACGTTGGTGAAAATCGGTTTGCCCAGTTCACGCTTGGCCTTGGCGAACAGGATCGCGCCAGGGGCGTAGAGCAGGGCGGAGAGCAGCAGGTATTTGGTGCCGCCGGCATAGAGCAGCCAGATCGCGTAGATCAGGGCGATGGCGCCGATGAACAGGTCTTTCTTGCGCTCCTTGAGCGCGTTTTCGTAGGTCTCGCCGCGCACCGCCAGCAGCAGGGCGTAGGCCGCCGACCACAGGTAAGGCACCAGGATCATCGAGGTGGCGAGGTAGATCAGCGACAGGTAGGTGCTCGCGGAAAACAGGGTGATCACCAAAAATATCTGCACCATCGCGTTGGTCAGCCACAGGGCGTTGACCGGCACATGGTTGGCGTTTTCCTTGCGCAGGAACTCCGGCATGGTGTGGTCCTTGGCGGCGGCAAACATGATCTCCGCACACAGAAGCACCCACGACAGCAACGCGCCCAGCAACGAGATGATCAGGCCGACGCTGATCAGCACCGCACCCCAGTGGCCCACCACATGCTCAAGCACGGCAGCCATCGACGGGTTCTGCAACTTGGCCAGTTCCGGTTGGGTCATGATCCCCAAAGACAGCACGTTCACCAGCATCAGGAACAGCAGCACAGTGATAAAACCAATCACGGTGGCCTTGCCCACGTCGCTGCGTTTCTCGGCACGGGAGGAAAAGATGCTCGCGCCTTCGATGCCGATGAACACCCACACGGTGACCAGCATCATGTTGCGCACCTGGTTCATCACACTGCCCAGGTCGGGGTTTTTCACACCCCAGATGTCAGCGGTGAAGATGTCCAGCTTGAACGCGAACAGGGCGATGAGCACGAACAGCAGTAGCGGCACGACCTTGGCGACCGTGGTCACCAGGTTGATGAACGCTGCTTCCTTGATGCCGCGCAGCACCAGAAAGTGCACCGCCCACAGCAGTACCGAGGCACCTATCACCGCCGCTGGCGTGTTGCCTTCGCCAAAGATCGGGAAGAAGTAACCCAGGGTGCTGAACAAGAGTACGAAGTACCCGACGTTGCCCAGCCAGGCACTGATCCAGTAGCCCCAGGCTGATGAAAACCCCATGTAATCGCCGAAACCGGCCTTGGCGTAGGCGTACACCCCGCCGTCGAGATCGGGCTTGCGGTTGGCGAGGGTCTGGAACACGAATGCGAGGGTCAACATGCCGATGGCGGTGATCACCCAACCAATCAACACGGCGCCTACGTCGGCACTGGCGGCCATGTTTTGCGGGAGTGAAAAGATCCCGCCGCCAATCATTGAGCCCACGACAAGTGCAACCAGCGCACCAAGCCTAAGTTTTCCGGGAGAATCAGACATTGCGTGACTCCAATGCAGGAGAAGAGAGATCACAGAATAATTCCGTGCGCTAATAAAACAGCTGACTCAGATCACTTCATTGGCACATTCCATTGTGAATTAACGACTTAGGGTGGCAGTTGCGGGGCGACACGGCCTGTGCAAAGGCGCTCGCTAGAGCGGTCTCCTACAATGTGGTTAATCATTTGGTCAGGGGCATGGATGTTGACGCTAGTTCGTATTTGCGGATGTGCAAACTTTTTGTACGTTGTCTGACGAGCGCTTCATAATTGCCGTATTTAAATTCTAAATAAGCCTAAACTTCCCGCGTTTACATACCCATATGTTATGAAGCGCTAGCGTCATTAAATTGAATTAGTTGAGTGCGCGGTGGTCGGCTCAAACATTTATTGCGAGGAACCTGCATGTCTCAACCAGCCCAGAAACTTCGGCTCAGTGCCCTGATCGCCCTGGTAGTAGGTTCGATGATCGGCGGCGGGATCTTCTCGCTCCCGCAAAACATGGCAGCCCGCGCCGAAGTGGGAGCAGTGCTGATCGGTTGGGCCATTACCGCGGTTGGCATGTTGACCCTGGCGTTTGTGTTCCAGACCCTGGCCAACCGCAAACCGGAACTGGATTCCGGGGTGTACGCCTACGCCAAGGCCGGCTTCGGCGATTACATGGGGTTCTCCTCGGCCTGGGGCTACTGGATCAGTGCGTGGATGGGCAACGTCGGCTATTTCGTGTTGCTGTTCAGCACCCTGGGTTACTTTTTCCCGGCGTTCGGTCAGGGCAATACACCACTGGCCATCGGTTGTGCATCGCTGTTGCTGTGGGCGGTGCATTTTCTGGTGATGCGCGGGATCAAGGAAGCGGCGTTCATCAACCAGATCACCACCGTGGCGAAGATCGTGCCGCTGCTGATGTTTATCGTGATTGCCGCCGTAGCGTTCAAGGCCGACATCTTCACCCGTGATATCTGGGGCCTGGGCAATCCGCAGATGGGCAGCGTGGTCGAGCAGGTGCGCCACATGATGCTGGTCACGGTGTTTGTGTTTATCGGTATCGAAGGCGCCAGTGTGTACTCGGCGCGGGCCGAGAAACGCTCGGATGTGGGGCGCGCGACGGTGATTGGTTTCCTGGGGGTGCTGGCGCTGCTGGTGCTGGTGAATGTGCTGTCGTTGGGCATCATGGGCCAGCCGGAACTGGCGCAGTTGCAGAACCCGTCCCTGGCGGGCGTGCTGGAACACATTGTCGGGCCCTGGGGAGCGATATTGATCAGCCTCGGCCTGGCGGTTTCGCTGCTCGGGGCATTGCTTTCGTGGGCGTTGCTCTGCGCGGAAATCCTCTATGCCACTGCCCATGACAAGACCATGCCGGCGTTCCTGAAAAAGGAAAATGCCAATCAGGTGCCGGTTAACGCGTTGTGGCTGACCAATGTGATGATCCAGGCATTTCTGGTGATCACGCTGTTTTCGGCCAGTACCTACACCACCCTGATCTACCTGGCGTCGTCGATGATTCTGGTGCCGTACCTGTGGTCGGCGGCCTATGCGGTGCTGTTGAGCGCGCGTGGCGAAACCTATCAAGGCGCTCAGCGCCGACGCATGAAAGATCTGCTGGTAGGCTTGATTGCTCTCGGTTACGCGGTGTGGCTGCTGTATGCGGGCGGTTTGAAATATCTGCTGCTGTCGGCGCTGCTGTATGCACCGGGTGTGATCCTGTTTGCCCTGGCCAAGCGGGAGCAGGGCCGCCCGTTGTTTACCTCGCTTGAAAAAGGCATTTTCGGTTGTGTGATCGCGGGCGCCGGGTTAGCCGCGTATGGGCTGTATAGCGGGGTATTGTCGCTGTGAGGTTGGCGTATCAACCGCCTTATGACTGGGCGGCGATGGTGGCGTTCTTATCGGCCCGGGCAATCACCGGGTTGGAAACCGTGGTGGCCGGAGTGTATCGACGCAGCATCAGTGTGGCCGGGCGACATGGCTGGATCAGCGTCGAGCCGGGGGCGGGGGATTGGCTGGAGGTGACGGTCGACTTTCCCGAGCCGACCGCGCTGCCCGAGATCGAGCGGCGCCTGCGCAGGATGTTTGATCTGGACGCCGTGCCCGCCGTGATCAACCTGCAATTGGCCAGGGACCCGTTGATGGCGCAACTGGTTGCGGCTCGACCAGGGCTGCGGTTGCCGGGTACATGGGACGGCCTGGAGTTGGCCATTCGCGCAGTGCTGGGCCAGCAGATCACGGTGGTGGCGGCGATCCGGTTGGCGGGCAAGCTGGTGGCGCAGTATGGCCAGCCGTTGCAAACCCCCCACGCCGGTATTACTCACCTGTTCCCGGCACCCGAGGTGCTGGCGGCGGCGGACCTGGCGGCCCTGGGCATGCCCAAGGCGCGAGGCCGCACCTTGTCCGGTGTGGCCCAGGCGTTGTTGGATGACCCTCGGATTTTCGAGCCCAAGGCCAGTCTCAAGGACGGTGTTGCACGGTTGGTGGCGTTGCCGGGGATTGGCGACTGGACCGCGCAGTACATCGCCATGCGCCAGTTGCGCGAGGCGGATGCGTTTGCGTCGGGGGACATTGGCTTGATCAATGCGCTGACGGCGCTGGAAGGCGAGCCGGTGTCGGCACGGCAGTTGCTGGCGCGGGCCGAGGCGTGGCGGCCGTTGAGGGCGTATGCGGCGCAGCATTTGTGGACGTCTTTGGGGCGGGGGGATTGATGGGGGCTGTACTGGCCTCATCGGGGGCAAGCCCCTCCCACATTTGATGTGTGAATACATTCAAAAGTGGGAGGGGGGTTGCCCCCGATGGCGGTCTTCAGTTCACCACTGAGGCCGGTGCGCGCCCAATTCCCCTGCCGGCAAATCCCACTGCAACGGCGTGCCACTGATGCTCAGCGGCGCCAGTAACCGATGGGCCTGGCCCCAGGCGGTCTGCTCTACCACCAAGCCTTGATCATTGATGTCTTCGCCGCGCAACGCTGCCTGCTGCGGCACCTGTCCTGGGTCCACCAGCAACTTGGCCGTGCGCGCCAGTGACAACCGCGCCGAACCGCCCCGGCCTGACGCAAACCGCTCGCTCAAGGCCTGGATCGCACTGGCGGCCATCAGGTAACCGGTAGCGTGATCCAGCGCCTGCACCGGCAGCGGCACGGGCTTATCCGCTTGCTCGCAGGCCATGCCCGCCTCGGCGATTCCGCTGCTCATCTGCACCAGGCTGTCAAAACCGCGACGGTTGCGCCACGGGCCACTCCAGCCGTAGGCGTTGAGGCTGACGTCGATCAGCCCGGGGGCGAGGTGTTGCCGTTCGCCGAGGGTGTAACCCAGCTGTTCCAGTGCATCGGCGCGGTAACCATGGAACAGTACGTCAGCGTCCTTGAGCAAGGCTTCGAATACCTGCCGGCCTTCAGGGCTTTTCAGGTCGAGGCGGGCACAGCGCTTGCCCAGGGTCATTTCCGGTACCACGCCCGGTTCGTTCCAGGTTGGCGAATCGATGCGCAGTACATCTGCACCCAATCCGGCGAGGAAACGACTGGCCACGGGGCCGGCCAATACGCGGGTCAAGTCCAACACCTTGATACCCGCCAGCGGGCGCGCAGGTGAGCCAAGCCAGGGTTTGTCGATACCAGTGTCGAAGACCTGACGCTGTATCAACTCTTCGGCATTCACCGCCAAGCCTTGCGGATGCTGCTGCCAGGCTTGCCACGTACGCATCTGCGCCGCACAACCGCCGGCGTCGACAATGGCCTGTTCCAGTTCTGCGGCGTTCCATGTAGCGACTTTGGTCGCCATCTCGGCGCGGTGGGCCACAGGCCCAAGCACCCGCTCGGCCGCTGCACGGTGATGGGGCGCGTTGGTGTGCAAACGAATCCAGCCATCGGCGCTGGCGTAGTCACCGGCCACCGGGTCCCACAGCGGCGGCACTTGCCAACCCACGGGGCGAATCGACGACGAAAACCACAGCGAGGCGAGACGCCGATCCACGCTGACGCTGGGCAGCCGCCCGGTCTGTTGCTGGATCAACTGGGCAACAGCCTGGCCAGCGGCGCCGATGCTGGCGACGGCCAGGTCGGTCACGGCGAAGGACGAGGGCAGCGCGCCTGCCGAGGTCTCGGGCAGCGCAATGTGCGGTAAATCGAGTGCAGCTTGGATGGGAGTCAGCAGGTCAGTCATCTAAGGCCCTCCGTAAGAGAAGGGCCACTATAGAAGAACATCACACCGCTGTGGCAGCCCCTGGGACCAAGGGCAGTTCGATGCTGGCGACAAAACCGCCGTCGGGATGATTGGCCAGGATCAGGGTGCCGCCATGGCGCTCGGCAGCACGGCGGGCAATGGCCAGGCCCAGGCCATGACCTTGCGCAGTCTGGCCCGGCGCACGGTAAAACGGCTCGCCCAGTTGGCCCAGGTGCTCGGCATCAACGCCGGGGCCGTGGTCGCGTACGCTGATCAGAATGCGCCCGTTTTGATGCTGGGCCTGCAATTGAATCGGTTGGCCGGCCGGGTTGAAGCGTTGGGCATTGCGCAGAAGGTTATCCACGGCGCGCTCGATCATGGTCGGCCAGCCCTTGAGCCGCAGGTCGACGTCGGTGCTGAGGTGCACCACTTGCTCCGGTGCGCCGAGTTGGGCGTCCTTTTGCAGGGTCTTGAGCAATGGGTTGAGGTCAATGTCTTCGGCGCTGGCGTTATCGGCGTCGACCCGCGCCAGTACCAGGATTTCGCTGATCAAGGCTTCCAGGCGGTCGCATTCGCGGGTCAGGCGCGGCCAGAGTTTTTCCCGCTCTTCGGGGCTGGCGCGCTCGGCCAGGGCCAGGGCGATACGCAAGCGTGCCAGGGGCGAGCGCAGTTCGTGGGACACATCGCGCAGCAACTGGCGCTGGCTACCGATCAGGCTTTGCAGGCGCGCGCCCATGCGGTTGAAATCGTTGGCCAATACACCGAACTCGTCGCGCCTGTTGGCCAGTTGCGCCAGGCTGTTTTGTTGATAGGTGGTTTGCCCCAGGTCATGCACCGCGCCGCGTAGACGGCTGAGCGGGCGGGTGATGGACAAGGTCACCAGCAGGCTGAACAGGGTCAGCACCACCAGGGTGATTGCCAGGGCACTGAGCGGCCACAGCAGGCTGCTGCGGTGCCACGCTTCCAACTCCGGGTGGGGAATACGGTAGATCAGCAGGTAGGTGTCGCCGGTTTTTTCGCTGGTGTACTCGGCGGTCAGGCGCCGCCAGGGCAGGTGGCCGTCCTGGCTGTCATTCTGCCGGGCTTCAAAGGCGGCGGCGCGACGCGGGAAGGTACCGCGCACTACCGGCTCGCCGCTCTCGTTAAGCACTTGCACATCGATGTGGTACTGGCGTTTGCGCTGTTGCAGCAAGTCCTGGGCGGCTTCCTCACCCTGGGCTTCGTAGAGTTGCGTCCACTCTTGCGCCAGGTTGTTGACGCCGGGGTGGCGGCTGAGAATCCAGGCGTCCTGGTTGAGCATATGCCCAAGCAGAATCGACAACCCGCCAACCAGGGCGATGGCCAGCCAGAAACTCGCCAGGATACGCCAGAACAATGAACGCACAGGAAACCCTCAAACAGGAAAAGCCCAGTGGTGTGAACCACTGGGCCGTAGGCATTACGTTCGCATTATTGCGCTTTTTGCGCTTGCTGGGCTTTCCATTCCTGGAATTGCTTCCACTCGGCACGGCGCTCGGCTTGCTTTTTGACGATCTCGTCGTATTGCTTCTGCTGGTCAGGCTTGAGCACGGCGCGGATATTGGCCTGGGTTTTCTGCTTGCCGGCGGCGATCTCGTCCTGCATGGCTTTCTGGTCAGCGGCCGGGAGTTTGTCCAGGTACTTTTGGGTCAGGTCTTTGCGAGCGTGCCATTGGTCACCCATCAGCTTGCGGATCTGCTCACGCTGTTCCTTGCTCAAGTCCAACTGGCTGAACGGGCCGCCTTTACCACGCGGGCCGTGTTCACCGTGGCCTGGGCCGCCCATCATGTGGCCTTCGTGACCGCCCATCGGGCCCGGGCCTTCAGGCATGGCCATGGCGACGGTAGGCAGTGCAGCGGCGAGCATCAAAGCGATAAGGGTCTTGCGCATGGTGATTCTCCTGTCTCTATTCCGGTGAGTCCGGATGTGAGTAGGTTACGCAGAGCAAGGTCAGCGGCGGTCAGGGGAGAGTAAAGCTTCGGTAAAGACGGGTTTGACAGGAGCTGACAAAACCCTTGAAGGTGATGAAATCAATGGTGGGAGCTGGCTTGCCTGCGATAGCGGTGTGTCAGTCCACCGTTATGCTAACTGGCCCACCGCTATCGCAGGCAAGCCAGCTCCCACAGGGTTAAGCGTGATGTTTAGAGGCTGTAGTAGTAGCCGCGACTGCGCAGCGCCACGATCCGCGGCCGGCCATCCGGGTGCGGGCCGATCTTTTTGCGCAGGTTGCTGACGTGCATGTCCAGGCTGCGATCGTAAAGGGTCAACTTGCGACCCAGGGCGATCTGCGCCAGTTCCTGTTTATCGAGGGGCTCGCCGGGCTGGCGCAGCAAGGCTTCGAGCAGGCGGCTTTCGGAGACGGTCAGGGTGAACTCCTGCTCATCGATACTCACCACGCCGCGCACCGGGCTGAAGCACAGGTCGCCCAGCTCAAGCTGGGTCGAGACCGCGGTCGGGTGGCTGCGGCGCAATACGGCACGCAGGCGGGCGGTCAGTTCGCGCGGATCGCAAGGCTTGGCCAGGTAGTCGTCGGCGCCCAGTTCCAGGCCGAGGATGCGGTCCAGGGGTTCGCCCCGCGCCGAGAGCATCAGCACCGGCAGTTCCGGGTGGTCGTTGCGCAGTTGCTTGAGCAGTTCCAGGCCGCTGCCGTCGGGCAGCATCACGTCGAGCACCACCGCCGCCGGGGCGGCTTCGGCCAAGGCTTTACGGGCGCTCAGGCCATCGTGGCAGGCGCGCACCTGGAAGCCTTCCTGGCTCAACCAACTGGTCAGCAGCTCACAGAGCTCCTGGTCATCATCTATCAGTAACAGCTCGCTCATGACTCACTCGATTTAGCCATTGTCGACGGCGACGACCCCACCGGTGACGCCGTGAGCCATTAGGAGTGCGCCGAAACGATTAGGTTCGACGCAGCCGGGTTCAAGGCAGGACTTGCTTGAACGGCTTGATCACCACATCAGCGTAGACGCCTGCTGCGACATAGGGGTCGGCCTTGGCCCAGGCCTGGGCGTCGGCCAGGGAGGCGAACTCGGCGACAATCAGGCTGCCGGTGAAACCGGCGTCGCCCGGGTCATTGCTGTCGACCGCCGGGTGCGGGCCGGCCAGTACGATACGGCCTTCGGCTTGCAGCTGTTTAAGGCGCTCGACGTGGGCCGGGCGTACGCTCAGGCGTTTTTCCAGCGAGTTGGCAATATCGGTGGCAATGATGGCGTAGAGCATGTCAGTCCTCGGTTTTCGGCGTGGTAGGCGCGGTGTCATGCAGGTGACGCGACAGGTAGATCCCCTGGCCGATCAGGAACAATACGGTCATGCCCAGGCTGCCGAACACCTTGAAGTCGACCCAGTAGTCCTGGAAGGTAAAGGCTACGAACAGGTTGGCGGCACCGCAGAACAGGAAAAACACGATCCAGGCCACGTTCAGGCGTACCCACACCGGTTCCGGCAAGGTCAGCGCGTGGCCCATGATCCGCTTGATCAGCAAGCGGTCACCGATGAAGTGGCTGCCGATAAAGACCAGGGCGAACAGCCAGTTGACCACCGGGGCTTTCCATTTAAGGAAGGTTTCGCTGTGGAAGGCCAGGGTCAGTCCGCCAAAGACCAGGCAGGCGATAAGGGTCAGCCATTGGCTTTTTTCCAGCTTGCGCTGGGAGATGAAGATGGCGCCGTAGACCACGATGGAGCTGATGATCAGTACGGCAGTGGCACTGTAGATACCCCCGAACGACAGCTCGTGACCGGCGATTTCGATGACCCTGGGGTCGAGTTTGGTAACGATGAAAAACAGCAACAGCGGGATGAAGTCGATGAATTGTTTCACAGTAAGAGCCAGAAGCTGGATGTGGCGGCATAATAACAAACATCCTTGGTTGCGATAGCGCCAGCTGACTTGAGGTTACATACCCACGTGAATGTTGATTTGCACTGCCACAGCACGGCCTCCGACGGCGCCCTGGCGCCCGCGGTACTGGTTGCGCGTGCGTTTGAAAAAGGCGTGCAAGTGCTGGCGTTGACCGACCACGACACCCTCGAAGGCCTCGATGAGGCCCGCGTAGCCGCGCATTCTTTGGGCATGCAGTTGGTCAACGGGGTGGAATTGTCCTGCACCTGGGGCGGCGCCACCATTCATGTACTTGGCTACGGTTTCGATCAGAATGCCCCGCCGTTGGTGGCGGCCATTGCCCAATTGCACGATGGCCGCTGGCTGCGGTCCGAAGAAATAAGCCGCAAGCTCAGCCTTAAAGGTATGCCCGGCGCCCTCGACGGCGCCCGTGCCATCCAGCAGGAACTGGGTGACAGCGGCAACGCACCGGCCCGTCCGCACTTTGCCGACTGGATGGTGCGCGAAGGCTATGTCAAGGATCGCGCCGAAGCCTTTCGCAAATGGCTGGGGGCCGGCAAGTTGGGCGATGTGAAGCTGCATTGGCCGACCCTGGAAGACACCGTCCAGACCTTGCGGGCTTCCGGGGCCTGGGTCAGCCTGGCGCATCCCTGGCATTACGATTTCACCCGCAGCAAGCGCCGCAAGCTGATCAGCGACTATATTGGTGCGGGTGGCCACGCGATTGAGGTGGTCAACGGGCATCAACCGGCGGAACAGGTCGGCAGCCTGGCGATCCTTGCTCGCGAATTTGGTCTGCTGGTCAGTGCCGGCAGTGATTTTCATGGCCCAGGCGGCTGGTCCGAGATTGGCGAGTATCGCCAGGTCCCGGAAGATCTGCCGCTGTTGTGGGGGCGATTCAAGCATGACCCCATTATTGCCACCGTCTGAACAGGTAGAGCACGTGAGTCAATTCTTCCAGATTCATCCGGAAAACCCTCAGGCGCGCCTGATTAAACAGGCCGTGGAGATTATCCGTGCCGGCGGCGTGGTGATCTATCCAACTGATTCGTCCTACGCCATCGGTTGCCAGATCGGCGACAAGGGCGCGGTCGAGCGTGTAAGGCGCCTGCGCCAGCTGGACGACAAGCACAACTTCGCACTGATTTGCAGCGACTTGTCTCAACTGGGCCTGTTCGCCAAGGTCGACACCGGTACGTTCCGCCTGCTCAAGGCCCATACGCCGGGGCCTTATACCTTCATTCTCAATGCCACCCGCGAAGTGCCGCGCCTTTTACTGCACCCCAAGAAGCGCACCATCGGCCTGCGCGTGCCGGAACACCCGATAGCCCTGGCGCTGTTGGCCGAGCTGGGTGAGCCGCTGATGAGCGTGTCGTTGATCCTGCCCGGTGAAACCGAACCGTTGTACGACCCTTACGAAATGCGGCGCCTGCTGGAAAAGCATGTCGACCTGATCATCGATGGCGGCTACGGCGGCAACAAAGCCTCGACGGTGATCAACCTGGCTGACGGCGAGCCTGAAGTGGTGCGTGTGGGCTGTGGCGATCCGGCGCCATTTATGGTCGAGGCCTGAATGTCGGCCGTGGAAACCGCTGATCCCCAGGCCGGCGCCCAGCAGGAACTGCCGTTCGCCATGGTCTATGGCCAGGCGGTCATGGAAATGCCCCTGGACCTGTACATTCCACCGGATGCCCTGGAGGTCTTCCTGGAAGCCTTCGAAGGCCCGCTGGACTTGCTGCTGTACCTGATCCGCAAGCAGAACATCAATATCCTCGACATCCCGGTGGCAGAAATCACCCGTCAGTACATGGGCTACGTCGAGCTGATGCAGTCGGTGCGCCTGGAGTTGGCCGCCGAGTACCTGGTGATGGCGGCCATGCTCGCCGAGATCAAGTCGCGCATGTTGTTGCCGCGCTCGGAGACGGTGGAGGCCGAAGAGGATGACCCGCGCGCCGAACTGATCCGCCGCTTGCAGGAGTACGAACGCTTCAAGGCCGCCGCCGAAGGCATTGACGGCCTGAGCCGCGTGGGCCGTGATGTGGTGGTGCCCAAGCTCGACGCACCCGAGGCCCGTGCGCGCAAATTGCTGCCGGACGTGAGCCTGGAAGAATTGCTGATGTCCATGGCCGAGGTGCTGCGCCGTGGCGATATGTTTGAAAGCCACCAGGTCAGCCGCGAAGCGCTGTCTACCCGCGAGCGCATGAGTGATGTGCTGGAGCGCCTGAAGGGCGGTGGGTTTGTGCCGTTTGTCGAACTGTTCACCGCCGAAGAAGGCCGACTAGGTGTGGTGGTGACCTTTATGGCGATCCTCGAACTGGTCAAGGAATCCTTGGTCGAGCTGGTGCAGAATGAGCCTTTTGCGGCTATCCACGTGCGGGCGCGAGCCGAATAACGAGCTGAATCGATGAATCTGACTGAACCCCGCGAACTGGCACCCTTGCTGGAGGCCTTTCTCCTGGCCTCGGGTAAGCCGCAATCCCTGGAGCGCCTGTTCGAACTCTTTGAAGAAGCCGAACGCCCGGAGCCGCCGGTATTCAAGAAGGCGCTGGAGATCCTGCGCAAGTCCTGCGACGGCCGTGCCTTTGAGTTGCGCGAAGTGGCGTCGGGTTATCGCCTGCAGATCCGTGAGAAGTTTTCGCCGTGGGTGGGGCGCTTGTGGGAAGAGCGGCCGCAGCGTTATTCGCGGGCAATGCTGGAAACCATGGCGCTGATCGCCTATCGCCAGCCGATTACCCGTGGCGAAATCGAGGATGTGCGTGGTGTGGCGGTCAACAGCCATATCGTCAAGACTCTGCTGGAGCGCGAGTGGATCCGCATCGTGGGTTACCGCGACGTGCCCGGCAAACCGGCGATGTTCGCCACCACCAAGGTGTTCCTCGATCATTTCAACCTGAAGAACCTCGACGATCTGCCGCCCCTGGCTGAACTGCGCGAAATGGAGGCCGAGCCGGTGCTCGACTTCGACGATGCGCCGGTACCGCAAAGCCTGCAGGAACTGGCCGATGCCAGCGCCGAGCCGGAGGAGCCCAAGGACGAAACCAGCTTCCATACGCTGTTGTTGGAGCTCGATGATATGGAGCAAGGGATCAAGACTGATTTTGACGACCTCTTGCGTGATGCTGCCGACGAGCCGCAGACCGAGGTGAACGTTGAACCCGAGCCCGAAGTCGAAGCAGACATCCTCGGCGTCGCCGATGCCCGGGAAAAACTGCTGGCCGCCGTCGCCGCCCTGGAACAGCCGCCGCTGAGCGACGAAGAAGACGAAGCCCGGGCGCTGGCCGAAGCCATCGAAAACGAACGCCGCCAACTCGAAGACTGACGCAATAAAAACTGTGGGAGGGGGCTTGCTCCCGATAGCGCAGTGTCAGGCAGCAGATGCATCAACTGATCCACTTCTATCGGGAGCAAGCCCCCTCCCACATTGGATCTCCATTGTCTCCATTGGTCTGGATTGTCTGGGAGAAAACATGAGTTCCACCAAAGACCCCTGCATCAGCATCTGCAAGTTCAGCGACGACATCTGCGTCGGCTGTGGCCGCAGCAAGCGCGAAATCCGTGCCTGGAAGAAGCTCGACAAAGTCGACAAGCGCACGGTGCTGGCTGAAGCCGAGCTGCGATTGCTGGCGCTGGGTGCCACCGGTCGGCGGAAAAGCAAATGACTTGGGCGTTATCGACTAGTCTGTGATGCGCAACACGCGTCATGCGCGTATGATTCGCGACCCCTTGCCGACCTATTCGGCCAAGGCCCCGCTTTCAAGACCCCTCAGGCCACGCCTGAATCGACCCACCGGGAGGTGCTTACGATGAATGACCAAGACCAGAAAGACCAGGAAATCGGCCCAGCAGGCGAAAAGCTGCAAAAAGTGCTGGCGCGTATCGGTGTGGGCTCGCGCCGCGACGTCGAAGCCTGGATCACCCAGAAGCGCATCAAGGTCAACGGCGTCGAGGCTACCCTCGGCCAGCGCGTCGACCTGCACGATGCAATCACCATTGATGGCAAGGTCATCAAGCGTGAAGAGGCCGCCGAATCGGTGCGCCGCGTGATCATGTACAACAAGCCCGATGGCGAAATCTGCACCCGTGACGACCCGGAAGGCCGTCCGACCGTGTTCGACAAGATGCCCAAGCCCAAGGAAGGCCGCTGGATCAACATCGGTCGTCTGGACATCAACACCACCGGCTTGCTGATGTTCACCACTGACGGCGAACTGGCCAACCGCCTGATGCACCCGTCCTACGAGATGGACCGTGAATACGCCGTGCGTGTACGCGGTGAAGTCGATGACGAGATGATCGAACGCCTCAAGGCCGGCGTGGTGCTGGAAGACGGCCCGGCCAAGTTCACCGACATCAAGCAGGCGCCAGGCGGCGAAGGTTTCAACCACTGGTACCACTGCGTGGTGATGGAAGGGCGTAACCGTGAAGTGCGTCGCCTGTGGGAATCCCAGGGGCTGGTGGTCAGCCGCCTCAAGCGCGTGCGTTTCGGCCCGGTGTTCCTGAACTCCGACCTGCCGATGGGCCGCTGGCGCGAAATGAGCCAGTACGAAGTCGACATCCTCAGCGCCGAAGTCGGCCTGACGCCGGTCGCCATGCCGCAGATGAATGCCAAGAGCAAAGACAAGCTTGAGCGTATGCAGCGTAAATCGTCGCGCCCTGTTGCGCGTACCGAGCGCGTGGCTCGCACCCTTCGCCCGGCGCTGAATGCACCGGCAACCGGCGGTCGTATCTCTCGCGAGCCGCAGATCGAAGGTGAGCGTCGCCCAACCGCACCGTCCCGCCAGGAAGGTGATCGTGCGCCACGCACGCCGCGCCCTGCTCGTGGCGAAGCGCCAAGCGGCGGTCGCAGCAACCGTGGTGAAGCCGATCGCCCGGCCGACAATGCCAGTACCAAGCGTCCAGCCAAGCCGGCGGCGAACAAGCGCCCTGGCCCGAAACTGGTAGCTGATGAGCCGTCGGGCAAGCGCCGTGGCGCACCGGCAGGTTCGGGGCAGCGTCCTGGTTTTGGTCGCAAGAAGCCGCAGTGATGCGTTAAGCGCTGCATAAAAACGCCAACCCTAGGGTTGGCGTTTTTTTTGATCTGAATTTGAAATGCAATCAACTGTGGGAGCTGGCTTGCCTGCGATAGCGGTGTGCCAGTCACCTTTGTGCTAACTGACCCACCGCTAACGCGGGCAAGCCTGGCTCCCACAGGGATATCTACACGTCTGATGATCTTTTAAAAGGCAAAGGAGCCATCAAACACCGGCTTGTCATCCAGCGCCAACACCCCACTGGCAAAGATCAAATCCAAGTGATGACTGCCTTTCTGCCCGCCGCCCAGGCCCAGGTGCAGCCCGCAATGGCGCTCCTCGAACCCGGCATTGCGCGCATAAAGATCCTTGACCCCTTCGTTGGTGCCAATCCCTAGCTCCTCCACCCGACGGTTGGACGGGTTGGCATTCAGGTACTTGTTGAAATCATCCGCCAGCCCCGGCACGTCGCTGGCCACGCTGCAAATGGTCGAGTTCTCGATCCACAATTCCAGCGGTGATTGCAGCACGCCGTATTTGCGCGCAAACGGAATAGTGCTGAGGAAGGTACCCACAAACCGCACCTGGCCGTTGATGGCTTCACTGTGGGTGGCGATTTCGCCGGGGGCCAGGTCGTGGTTGCCGACGCCGTTGATATTGGTCCACTTCTTGATGCTGCTCATCGGCGCTTCAAGACGTGAACCGTGCTTGTCGGTAAAGCTCAGTACATTGGCCTGGGACATGCGTCGGATCAGCGTGGCGTTAAGGTCGGCAATACGCTGTGGCTCGACGCTGAAGGTGTCGTAGAAGTAATCACCATAATCCTTGAATAGCAGGGATTTCTTCCAGTGCTCGGCCATCACGCCGTGCAGGGCGCGGATAAAGTCCGGGCCTTCGGCGCGTGGGTTGGGCAGGGTGGAGGAGTCGTAGAGAAACAGGTACAGGTCACAGGCTTCGATGGCTTGCACCAGGGCTTCGCTGGGAGCCAGGTCCAGGCGTTGCAACTGGAAGTTGAAGCGGGCGGCGCTGCCGTGGGTGATTGCCTGGGCGATGGCGTCGTAGCGTTCGGTATGGCCCAGCAGCACGTTGGGGCGACTCAGGCCCTGGAGGGCCGGATGGTGAGCAAGATAGTAGAGAAAGTGTTCGACGGCGCGGGCCTTGTCCATGACGGGTGTCCTTCTGTGCCTTGGGTAAGGGGGCAGGTGCCGTGCACAGCACCTGCCGGATGCCTGCCGGGTATTAGAAAGGCCACATCGCGGTGCCGAAAGGCACAACGGCATCGGCTTGCATCATTTCAACGGCGGCCTCATGGGTCGGCGCTTCAAACCAATCGTCGAGTTGCAGTTCGGTTTCCAGGTCTTTTTCCAGTGCTTGCATGGTGTATCTCCTAGAGGACGTTGATTGAGAACGGCTTGCCCGCGGGCTTCGCGGGCAAGTGGAAAGAACCTAGAAGAGAGTGTTTCAAAATGCAAAAAATTTATTGACACGGTTTCATTTGGATTTTTTCTTCTGTTTTTGGCGAGCTATTTTTTATTCAGAAAAAACAGCTAATTGGCTGAACCGTTTATTCAGAAAATTCACACTGACAATTTTCCGTTGGCTGTCCGTAAAACCTGGCTGTAACGCAGCATTTCCGCATCGTAACGATAAGTTTACGCATTTGCCCCGAGAGTCTTGGGCGACCTGTAGCTGTAAGGATTAGCTGACAGTTTGTCGCGTGCACTCTGTTGGGGCGTGCCGAAGCTGTCGAGCGGTGTACAATGCGCCGCGTTGTACTGTGACTCCCCTTGCGTACCCACGCAAAAGGCCAAGACCTCAGGGTTCGATCCCCCTGATCATTCCGCCTGGCCACGAGCCGGACGGGTTCGATTTCGTCACAGATAAAAACAAACAGGTGACGCATGACCGTTAGAAAGACGCTGTACTCCTGGTGCCTGCGCCGGGGTTTGAGCGGCGCTGCTTGAGTCGGTAATTCAAGGCAGCAACCTGCATTCATATCCTCAAACCTTGCGTGAGACCCTTTCATGAGTGGAACCCATTCCTCTTCAGGCGAGCTGAAACGCGGCCTGAAAAATCGGCATATCCAGTTGATCGCCCTCGGTGGCGCCATCGGCACCGGCCTGTTCCTGGGCTCGGCCGGGGTGCTCAAATCCGCCGGCCCGTCGATGATCCTGGGCTATGCCATCTGCGGCTTTATCGCCTTCATGATCATGCGCCAGCTCGGCGAGATGATCGTCGAGGAGCCGGTAGCCGGTTCGTTCAGCCATTTTGCCCACAAATACTGGGGCGGTTTCGCCGGCTTTCTGTCGGGCTGGAACTGCTGGATTCTTTACATTCTGGTGGGTATGTCGGAGCTGACCGCTGTCGGCAAATACGTGCACTACTGGTGGCCGGAGATCCCGACCTGGGTGTCTGCGGCGGCCTTTTTCGTGCTGATCAACGTGATCAACCTGGCCAACGTCAAGGTCTTCGGTGAAGCCGAGTTCTGGTTTGCCATCATCAAGGTGGTGGCAATCGTTGGCATGATTGCCCTGGGCAGCTATCTGCTGGTCAGTGGCAGCGGCGGCCCGCAAGCCTCGGTGAGCAACCTGTGGGACCACGGCGGGTTTTTCCCCCATGGTGTTGGCGGGTTGGTGATGGCCATGGCGATCATCATGTTCTCGTTCGGCGGCCTGGAAATGCTCGGTTTTACCGCTGCCGAAGCCGATCAACCACGCACCGTGATCCCCAAGGCGATCAATCAGGTGATCTACCGTATCCTGATTTTCTACATCGGCGCTCTGGTGGTGCTGTTGTCGCTGACGCCGTGGGACAGCCTGCTGGCGACCCTCAACGCCTCCGGCGATGCCTACAGTGGCAGCCCGTTCGTGCAGGTGTTCTCGATGCTGGGCAGCAATACCGCCGCGCATATCCTCAACTTCGTGGTGCTGACGGCGGCGCTGTCGGTGTACAACAGCGGCACCTACTGCAATAGCCGTATGTTGCTGGGCATGGCCGAGCAGGGCGACGCGCCCAAGGCCCTGGCGAAGATCGACAAGCGTGGCGTGCCGGTGCGCTCGATCCTGGCCTCGGCAGCGATCACCCTGGTGGCGGTGCTGATGAACTACCTGATGCCCCATAACGCGCTGGAACTGCTGATGTCGCTGGTGGTGGCCACGCTGGTGATCAACTGGGCGATGATCAGCTTCTCGCACTTCAAGTTCCGCCAGCACATGAACCGCACCGGCCAGGTGCCGCTGTTCAAGGCGCTGTGGTATCCGTATGGCAACATTATCTGCGTGGCGTTCGTGGTGTTTATCCTGGGCACCATGTTGATGATTCCGGGCATTGACCGCTCGGTGTACGCGATCCCGGTGTGGGTGGCGTTCATGGGCGTGTGTTACTGGGTCAAGAACAAGCGGGCGCAGCAGTCCATGGATATGGCGGTCCCTGCGGTGAAGTAAGCGTCAATGTTGTTAAGCAGACCCGGCCTTGTGCCGGGTTTGTTGTTTGAGGGGATGGCCAAGGTGCATTCGCGTATCCTAGGGCTTCTTCCGGAGGACCGTGTTACTCATGCTGGTGATTTCCAACAACGTACAGTTGCCCGATGCCGAGATCGAGCTGACCGCGATCCGCGCCCAGGGCGCCGGTGGTCAGAACGTCAACAAGGTGTCGAGCGCAGTGCACCTGCGTTTTGACATTCCAGCCTCGTCCTTGCCGGAGTTCTACAAGGAGCGCCTGCTGGCGCTGCGCGACAGCCGTATTACCAGCGAAGGTGTGCTGGTGCTCAAGGCCCAGCAATACCGTACCCAGGAGCAGAATCGTGCCGATGCGTTGGAGCGCCTGGTGGAGTTGATCCAGAGCGCCACCAAGGTCGAGAAAAAGCGCCGTCCGACCAAGCCCACCCTGGGGTCCAAGAAGCGCCGCCTGGAGTCCAAGACCAAGCGCGGCAGCATCAAGGCCGGGCGAGGCAAGGTCGACTTCTAGGCGTCGCGCGTTTCCCGGGCCTTGGGTGCCTGGCGGTACAGGTACAGACTCAGCAGCAAACCGGCGGCGGCGGCGAGGGCGGCGAACAGGAAGATCGATGCAAAGCCGAAACCTGCTGCCACGGCGCCCGCCAGTGGCCCGGTGATGCCCAGGGACAAGTCGATAAACAGCGAATAGGCGCCTACCGCCGAGCCACGGCTGGAGGCGGGCACCAGGTTGACCGCCTCCACGCCCAGCGCCGGAAATACCAGGGAAAAGCCGAAGCCGCTCAACGCCGCGCCAGCCAGCGCCAGTTGGGCATCCGGCGCCAGCCACAGCAACAGCAGGCCGAGGACTTCTACCGACAGGCAAGCAATCGCGACACGAAAGCCGCCAATACGGTTGATCAAATTGCCAAACAGCAAGCGTGCGCCGATAAAACTGGCGCCGAACAGGCTCAAGGCCCACACCGCGTTATCCCAGTGCTGGGTGGTGTAATACAGGGTGATAAAGGTGGCGATGGTGCCAAAGCCGATGGAGCCCAGCGCCAGCGCGCAACCGTGTGGCAACACGCGGCCCAGCACATTCATGAACGGCAGACGTACGCCGGGCACAATCGGCGCGGCTTGTTTTTTCCAGGCCAACAACACGCCCAGCACGGCGAGCAGAATGATGCTCACGCCCATGCTCCACAGCCCGAAACGACTGACCAACAGCACCCCCAGTGGTGCGCCGACCGCCAGCGCGCCGTAGCTGGCAATACCGTTCCAGGAGATGACTTTGGCGGTGTTCGCCGCGCCGACGCGGCCGATGCCCCAGCCGATTGCGCCGGACCCCACCAGGCTTTCGGCGCTGCCCAGCACCAGTCGACCGATCAACAGGCTGCCCAGGCTCACTGCCGGCAGGCTGGAGAACCACGCCGCCAGCAACATGAACACGCCACTTGAACCGCAGCCCACCAGGCCAATCAGCACGGCGCGCTTGCTGCCCAGGTTGTCGATAATCTTGCCGGCATAGGGGCGGCTCAACAGGGTCGCCAGGTATTGCACGCTGATGACCAGCCCGGCGATCACGGCGCCATAGCCCAATTGGCTATGCACGTAGCCCGGCAATACAGCCAGGGGGATGCCGATATTCAGGTAGCCGATAAAGGTAAACAGCACGATGGAAACGACTTGCAGCGTGACGGCCATGGGTCGCTGGGTATCTGGCATGGGAGAGGTCCACTGTCGCAGCAGGTAAAGATAGGCTGCTAATGATACCGGCGCGCAGGCCGGGCAGGGCGGCAAAAATGTAAAACCTCGGAGCAAAGATGCATCAGGCGTGGGCGGGAGCCAGCAATTGAGTCGTCACCAGGGCTGCCAGGGCGTTTTCCTGGGTGCCGAAGCGCTTGAGCAGTGCCGCTTGCTTGTCGGCACTGAGGCGGTTCCAGACTTCGACCATCTGCAAGGCAGCGTCGAGCACGGCGGCGTCCGGCGTATCGGGAAGGGTTGTGGTCATGATGAGCGTCTCGAATGATTCAGGCAGTGTGGAAAGCGCTCAAAGGTGCGCTTTCCACACGGTCTGGTACGGCGTCAGTCTTGGCGTTTGCTGTCGACTGGTTTTGCTTCTTTGGTCGCAGGCTGCTTGTTGCTGGCCTGCTGCGGTGTTGGCTGCTCGGTTGGGTGCAGGCTTGGGAAGGGGAGATTAGGTATCTCGTGCATCGTCGTCGCTCCTCGCAAGGTCTGTTTTCAATCGCAGGTGATTGCGCGCTCTCAAAAAGCCTTGGCAGGATACAGCACCGTAAATGACAAAAAGACTTTTATCTCGGCGGATGCATAATTTTTCATGCTTGCGACGCAAGTGACATGAGGTCACACCCTAGAACGGTACCTTGCCCAGGATCATGTCGCGGTACATCACGAAATCCCCCAGCAAGCTATAGAACGGGTGCTGAAAGGTCGCCGGGCGGTTCTTTTCGAAAAAGAAGTGGCCTATCCAGGCAAAGGTGTAGCCTGCGATTGGCAGGGCCAGCAACAGGAGCAGTGACCCCCGGCCGATGGCGTATGCGAGGATGCCGATCACCAGGGTGGTGCCGATGAAGTGCAAGCGCCGGCAGGTGCTATTGCCATGTTCGCTCAGGTAGTACGGGTAAAACTCGGCAAAGCTGTTGAATTTCCTGGTGTTTTCCACGGTGCCCGGCCCTCTGGTTGTTGTGCCGCCCAACAGGTGTTCGGCGGGGAGCTTATTTGAGTCTAGAGTGATCACTGGTATCAGCCAGTGACAATAGATGCCACTTTAGTATCCTTGGCTTCCTGGCTGCCGTTTGAGCCTGCTTTCAATAAGAAGACGCCATGAGCGAACGAACAACTTCTGCAAGCTGGGCGATGGGGATAGTCAAGGCGTTGGAAATGGACGGCCTGGATTGCCGTGCGTTGTTCAAGCAACTGGGCCTGGACTATGCCGCCCTCAGTGACCCGGACGCGCGTTTTCCCCAGGATTCCATGACCCGCCTGTGGCAGCGGGCGGTGGAGGTGTCAGGCAACCCGGCGATTGGCTTGAACATGGGCAAGGTGGTGCGGCCGGCCTCGTTCCATGTGGCCGGTTATGCGCTGATGTCCAGCAACACCCTGGCTGAAGGCTTTATGCGATTGGTGCGCTACCAGCGCATCATCGCCGAAAGCGCCGACTTGAGCTTCCGACTCTTACCCGAAGGCTATGCGTTGATTCTGACAGTGCATGGCGATCATCTGCCGCCGACCCGGCAAAGCGCCGAAGCCTCGCTGGCCAGCGCGTTGGCGCTGTGCGGCTGGCTTACCGGGCGCACCCTGCAACCGCGCAAAGTGCTGCTGCAGGGCGATCAACCAGCGGACCTGGCGCCGTACAAACAGGCCTTCCATGCGCCGCTGCAATTCAATGCGCCCTATGACGCGCTGATCTTCGAGCAAGCCGACATGGATGCGCCGCTGCCCACGGCCAACGAGGCCATGGCGCTATTGCACGATCGTTTTGCCGGTGAGTACCTGGCGCGTTTCTCCGAAAGTCGCGTCACCCACAACGCGCGACAGGTGTTGTGCCGCCTGCTGCCCCAGGGGGAGCCCAAGCGCGAAGCGGTGGCCCAGACACTGCACCTGTCCCAACGTACCTTGCAAAGACGTTTGCAGGAGGAGGGCACCAGTTTCCAGGCCTTGCTCGATGACACCCGCCGCGAGCTGGCCGAGCAATACCTGGCGCAGCCGAACATGACCTTGCTGGAAATTGCCTACCTGCTGGGGTTCGCCGACCCGAGCAACTTCTTCCGCGCGTTTCGCCGCTGGTTCAATGCCACGCCCGGCGAGTACCGGGCACGGCTGCAGGAAATGTCGTCGGTCAGTGGCGCCAAAATGCCGGAATACACAGCACGAACACGGTAATGATCTCCAGTCTCCCCAGCAGCATGCCCAGCGACAGAATCCATTTGGCCGCATCCGGCAGGGTGGCGAAGTTACCGGCCGGGCCGATGGTTTCACCCAGGCCCGGGCCGACGCCGGACACGGTGCTGGCGGCACCGGTCAGCGCGGTCATCCAGTCCACGCCCAGCAGTGACAAGGCCAGGGCGATAACGCAGATGGTGATCGCGAAGAAAAACGAAAAGGTCAGAATCGACCGCACGATTTCTTCATCCAGGCGATGGCCGTTGTACTTCTGTTTGATCACCGCTCTGGGGTGGATCAGTTGGTTCAAGTTGGCCTTGAGCAGGATATAGGCGACCTGGAAACGGAAGATCTTGATGCCGCCTGCGGTGGAGCCCGAGCAGCCGCCGATAAAGCCCAGGTAGAAGAACAGCATCAGTGAGAAGTTGCCCCACAGGCTGTAGTCCCCCAGCGCAAAGCCGGTAGTCGTCACCACTGACGTTACGTTCAGCGCCACATGGCGCAAGGCATCGAGCCAATGCAGGTTGGTGGTCCACCAATACCAGGTGCCGAGTACCAGCCAGGTCACGATTAACAGGCCGAGCAAGCCTTGCACCTGCTGGTCCTTGATCAGCGCCCGTCGGTTGCCGCGCAACGTCGCCACATACAGGGCAAACGGCAAGCTGCCGAGGATCATCACCACCACCGCGACCCAGTGCACCGCAGGTTGTTTCCAGTGCGCGAGGGACTCATCCGAGGTCGAAAACCCACCCGTGGAAATTGCCGACATCGCGTGGTTGATCGCATCGAATACGCCCATCCCGGCCCACCAGAAGGCCAGGCTGCCGAAGATAGTGATGCCCACATACGCCGCCACGATCAGCCGCGCCACCATGTGCGAGCGGGGCATGACCTTTTCCGAGCGGTCCGAGGATTCGGTCTGGAACAGGCGCATACCACCAATACGCAGCAGTGGCAGGATCGCTACCGCCATGCCGATAAAGCCGATACCCCCGAGCCAGTGCAGCAACGAGCGCCACATCAGGATGCCCGGTGACATGCTGTCCAGGCCGCTCAGCACGGTGGAGCCGGTGGCGGTGATGCCGGACATGCTTTCAAAGAACGAGTCGGTGTAGCTGATGTGCTGGGTCAGCAAAAAGGGCAGGGCGGCGAAGATGCACACCACCACCCAACTGCTGACCGTCAGCAGGTACATGTCCCGGGGGCGCAAGTGCACATGCTCCGGGCGACCGGGGATGACCAGCGCCAACCCGGCGATAAAGGTGATCAGGCTGGCCCACAGGAATGAGGGCAGGTCGCTGGTGCGTTCGAAGATCACCAGGGTGGCCATCGGGATGACCATGGCGACGGCAAGGGTGATCAGGAAGATGCCGATGATGAAACCGATGATGCGTAGGGTCGGCAACGCCATGAAGTTCGCTCGGGTGATTGGGCAGAGGCGCCATTCTACCGACGGTACAGGGCATGTAAACCAGAGTGCTTCAGGTTATACGCAGCAAAATGTGGGAGGGGCGGTGCGACCGCCCCTCCCACGCGGGATCAGAACTCGTGATCAGCGCTGTCCGGGTTCAGGTCACTGATGCCCAGCTTGCCGGCAGCGGCCTCGATCGAACCGGTCTGCTTGACCAGGGCGGCAATCGCGTCGCGTACGATCTGGTTGCCCTTGTCGTTGCCTGCGGCGATCAACTGGTCGTAGTGCTCGCCGGCGTTGGCGCGGTCGACCATGACCTGGATCTTCGCTTCGGTTGCCGCCAGGTCCGCCTTGAGAGCGGCATCGGCAGCCGGATCGGCCTTGGCCACCAGGGACGACAGGCTGGCGCCGGTCAGCTTGGTGCCGTCAACGCGGGTGTATTCACCCAGATAAACGTTGCGGATGCCCTTGGCGTCGTAGAACTGCGAATTGTGGGTGTTATCGCTGAAGCAGTCATGTTCGTCTTCCGGCGAATTGGCTTCCAGGGACACCTTCATGCGCTCGCCGGCCAGCTCGCCCAACGACAGGCTGCCCATGCCGAACAGCATTTTACGCAGGCCGTCGGTAGCCGGATCCGACTCCAGGGTGGCGCGGTAGTTGTCTTCGACGTTGGGTTTCCAGTTGCCGACCATTTCTTCCAGGTCGCTGACCAGCAGTTGAGTCACTGCGCGCAGGTAAGTGCGGCGGCGCTCATTGTGACCGCCGGTGGCACCGTCACCCGTCAGGTAGTCCGAGGCCGGACGGTTGCCCGCGCCTGGGCCGGTGCCGTTGAGGTCCTGGCCCCAGAGCAGGAATTCGATGGCGTGGTAGCCGGTGGCAACGTTCGCCTCGGAACCGCCCAGCTCATTGAGGCTGGCGAGTTTTTCCGGGGTGATTTCCTTGACGTCGATCTTGTCTTCGCCGACCTGGATCTCGCTGTTGGCAATGATGTTGGCGTTGGCGCCCGGGTTACCCAGGGCGTGCTCGTAGGACTTGTCGACGTAGTCGATCAAGCCTTCGTCCAGGGGCCAGGCGTTCACTTGGCCTTCCCAGTCGTCGATGATGGTGTTGCCGAAGCGGAACACTTCACTTTGCAGGTACGGGACGCGCGCGGCGATCCAGGCGGTACGGGCCGCTTTCAGGGTTTCGTCGTTCGGGTTGGCGAGGAAGGTGTCGACCGCAGTCTGCAGGGTTTTCGCGGTGGATTCGGCATCGCTGTATACCGCAAACACCATGTCTGCGTAGTGCGCGACAACCGCCTTGGCGGCTGCTTCGTCGACCTGGCCGGCAGCCGGTGCGGTTGTGCTGGCGGCGGCGGGTGCTTGAGGCGCGGCGGCCTTGTCTTTACCTTCGCCACAACCGGCGAGAGAAATGGCAATGGCCAGCAGACTGGCGGTGGCCAGGGGCATACGAATCATGGCGAACATCCTGCTTCGAGTGTGAATAGGGCGCGCGGGGAGCGCAAAAGCTGCGACATAATGCGAAAGATTTGCATTTTGTGTAAAGGCTTATACGCGGGAAATATTTGGTATTGGTTGGTTAATTCACAGACTCACTGCGTTATTACGCTCGGACTGCTTCAAATAAGCCGCCAGCTCCCGCGCCTGCAGCGGTTTGCTGTAGTGATAACCCTGACCCTCATGGCAGCCTTCGGAGATGATGTACGCCTCTTGTTCGGCGGTCTCCACGCCTTCGGCAATCACCTGCATACCCAGGCTTTTGCCCAGTTGGATGATGGCGCGCACGATCGTTGCGTCATCGTCATCATCCTGCAGGTCCTGGACGAAGCTTTTGTCGATCTTGATCTTGTCCAGCGGCAAGCTTTTCAGGTAGCTCAGGGATGAATAACCGGTGCCGAAGTCATCAATGGCGATCAGCGCCCCGGAGCGACGCAGGCTCAGCAGGTGCTGGGCGGCGGTGCTGATATCTTCCATCAGGCCGGTCTCGGTCACTTCCAGTTCCAGGCTGCGGGGCGGCAAGCGATAGATCTGCATCAGGTTGTTGACCACCCGCGGCAACTCGGTGTGGTGCAGTTGCACGGTGGACAGGTTGACGGCGATGCGCAGCGTGGTGAAGCCCTGATCGTGCCATTCGCGCAGTTGCCGGCACGCCTGGTCCAGCACCCATTCGCCGATCGGGATGATGGTGCCGTTCTGTTCCGCCAGCGGAATAAACAGATCCGGCGGTACCAGGCCGTGTTCCGGGTGTTGCCAGCGCAACAGGGCCTCTACGCCGACTACGCGATGGTCGCGGTAGCTGATTTGCGGCTGGTACACCAGGTGGAACTGGTCGCGGCTCAGCGCATCGCGCAGGTCCTTTTCCAATTCGCGGCGCCGGCGCATTTCGCTGTCGACGCTGGCGATATAGAACTGATAGCGGTTGCGCGAGCGGCTCTTGGCCAGGGTCATGGTCTGCTCGGCTTTTTGCAGCAACTTCTCGGTGCTGTCGCCATCTTCCGGGAACAGCGTGATGCCGATGGTGGCACGCAGCCTGATCAGGTCATGCTCAAACGCGAACTCCGCCTCCAGGTCATCCAAAATGCTTTGCGCCAGTTCGGCGGCTTCGTAGGGCTGGTCGATATCGGCCTGCACCAGGGCGAACTGGTCGCCGCCCAAGCGGGCAAGCGTGCCGAGGCGTCCGCTGTGGGCGCGCAGGCGATCGGCCAGGGCCAGTAGCAGTTTGTCGCCGGCCTGGTAGGTGAATTGTTCGTTGACGCTCTTGAAATCATCCAGCCCAACGCACAACACCGCCACCCGGCGCTGCCTGCGGCCGGCGTCAGTGAGGATCTTGTCCAGCTGTTCCTGCAGCTTCTGGCGGTTGGGCAGGCCGGTCAGGAAGTCATATTGAGCCATGCGCAACAGGCTGGATTCGGCCTCGTGGCGCAGGTGGGTATTGCGCTCGATGGATTCGAGCAACTGGTTGGCGGTGTTTATCCACTGCCCCAGTTCGTTGCGTTCGTGGCCCTTGAGCTGAGGGATCTTGTGTGCGCTGGGGCGGTCCGGGTTGATCGAGGTCAGGTGCTGGATAATCCGTGACAGCGGTTTGGTCAGCATCCAGTGATACACCAGGTACAGCACCAGCCCCATGGCCAGGGCGCGCAATACGCCCGAGATAAAGATGATGACCGAGCTGACCAGAAAACCTCTGCCATAGGTGGCGGTATCCAGGGTGATACTGAGGTCGCCGTAATATTCGCTGTAGGGGCCTTTGCCGACCAATGCGGTGGTAAAGGAGCGTTCCTGGCCGAGAATCAGGTCGGTCAGCCAGCGGCTGGGGGATTGCTGCAACGCACGGCTTTTTTCCGCCAGCATGGTCTCGTTGGGATGACCGATGGAGGCCATGCGCACGGCGTCGTCCTGGAACAATCCTTCGATCACCTGCATACCCATCTCGCGGTCCAGGCTGTAGACGGCCTGGGTCGAAGGGTCGCGAAACATGTCGAGGATGCGTTGCGCATCGCCAGCCACAGCCTGGCGTGTCTTGTAGGCATCAAAAACGATCTGCGCCACGCTCAACGCCACGCCGACGATCAAGGCCGACAGCAGCACAACCCGTAGCAACTTCACCGACAAGCTGTTTTTGAGTTCCAGCTTCAAAGGGGCATTCCTTGTCTCATGCGGGTGGCCGTCAATATGCCATGAGTATTGGCAATCTGAGGATGGCAGTCAAAGGGACATTGGGGCCGCAGCTTAATTGAGGTTTTGGCCGGATAAACGCAGGAAAGGTCAGGGGGCTCAAAGCCCTGCAGCGGAGAAGGCGGAGGAGGTCCGCCTTCGAGTGGGTGACGATTTAAGAAAAATCGATTTTACCCTGGGGCTTTGGCGCTTCCCCACCGATCTTGGAGCTTTCACCGGCCATGTCCAGGACTTTGCTTGCCATGTCCAGGACTTTGTTTCCGGCATTCATTGCACCGTTTGCCAGATCCAGCCCTTTATCAACAACACCCGCGACCATTGGGATCGCACCTGCAACCCCTGCTGCCATCGAAATAGGATCCATCGTTATTCTCCACATTGAATTAGAACCAGGAGGTTTATTCCTCCTGGCGTTTGTGTGGTGAATTGTTACTGTTGAGTTCCGCTATTTCTGGGCGGTCTGCCTGGCGCGCACAAAAAAGCCCGGCAATCGCCGGGCTCTCTTTACTGAACGCGCTGCTTAGGCAGTGAAGGTCTTGCCTTCGAACTGCTCAGCCACGAACTTCCAGTTGACCAGGTTCCAGAACGCTTCCACATACTTTGGACGCACGTTGCGGTAGTCGATGTAGTAGGCGTGTTCCCATACGTCGCAGGTCAGCAGCGGGGTGTCGCCGCTGGTCAGCGGGTTGCCGGCACCGATGGTGCTGGCCAGGGCCAGGGAACCGTCAGCCTTTTTCACCAGCCAGCCCCAACCGGAACCGAAGGTGCCGACGGACGTTTTGGTGAACTCTTCCTTGAACTTGTCGAACGAACCGAACGCAGCGTTGATGGCTTCAGCCAGTGCGCCGGTTGGTTGGCCGCCGGCGTTTGGCGCCAGGCAGTTCCAGTAGAAGGTGTGGTTCCAGACCTGAGCGGCGTTGTTGAAGATGCCGCCCGAGGAAGACTTGACGATTTCTTCCAGGGTCTTGCCTTCGAACTCGGTGCCAGGCACCAGGTTGTTCAGGTTCACGACATAGGTGTTGTGGTGCTTGTCGTGGTGGTATTCCAAGGTTTCCTTGGAGATGTGCGGCTGCAGGGCATCGTGTGCGTAGGGCAGCGGCGGCAATTCGAAAGCCATGATGATTCTCCTAATCAGGTCAGTTGCGGTGAGCGCAAGGCCGATCACGGGCGGCCAAACATGCGCCGGGGAGTTTGTACTCTTTGCGGCGCAGGGGTCCGATCATAGCACCGGGGGTGCGGCATAACCACGCAACAACTGTGTGGGATAGAGGTTCCAGCGCGTTTTCAACTATTGGTCAGGCGCTGATCAATTGGTAGGCCACCGAGAACATCATCACCGCCACCAGCAAGTCCAGCAGGCGCCAGGTGGCCGGGCGTGCCAGCCAGGGTGCCAGCCACGCCGCGCCGAGTGCCAGGGTGGTGAACCAAAGGAACGAAGCGCTGGCTGCACCGGCCACGTAGGCCCCCGGTTCGGTTTGTTGCGCGCCCAGGGAACCGATCAGCAGCACGGTGTCCAGGTACACATGGGGGTTGAGCAGGGTCACCGCCAGCGCGCTCAACAGGACCGCGCGCAATGAGCGGGTCTTGAGACTGGCATCCTGATCCAGGCTTTGTTTCGAACAGGCCCGGCGCAGCGCACATGCGCCATACCACAGCAGAAACGCCGCGCCGCCCCAGCGTGCCACCGCAAGCAGTATCGGGCTTTGTGCCAGCACGGTGGCCAGGCCGAACACCCCGGCGGCCACCAGCAGCGCATCGCAGATCACGCACAAGGCCGCGACGGGCAAGTGATGCTCGCGGCGCAGGCTTTGCGCGAGGACGAACGCGTTCTGGGTGCCGATTGCCATGATCAGCCCGAGGGCCACCAGCAAGCCATTCATATAGCTCTGCCACATACTGAGGAATCCTTGTTGATGCTTAAACGATGCTGGCTATGGTGCGGGTCGGGCCTGTATAAGAAAAACCAATATTGCTGATCGCTCATTAGGAAAACTGATGTTCGACTATAAATTGCTTTCTGCCCTCGCGGCGGTGGTGGAACAAGCCGGCTTCGAGCGTGGTGCGCAGGTGCTGGGGCTGTCGCAGTCGGCGATCTCCCAGCGCATCAAGCTGCTGGAGGCACGTATCGGGCAACCGGTGCTGGTACGGGCCTCGCCTCCAACCCCGACCGACATCGGCCGACGCCTGCTCAACCATGTGCAGCAGGTGCGTTTGCTGGAGCGTGACCTGCAAAGCCAGGTGCCGGCGCTGGACGAGGAGGGTATGCCCGAGCGCTTGCGCATCGCCCTGAATGCCGACAGCCTGGCCACCTGGTGGGCCGAGGCCATCAGCGACTTCTGCGCCGAACAGCACTTGCTGCTGGACCTGGTGGTCGAAGACCAGACCGTGGGCCTCAAACGTATGCGCGCCGGTGAGGTCGCGGCCTGTATTTGTGCCAGCGAGCGTCCGGTGGCTGGTGCTCGCAGTCTGTTACTGGGCGCCATGCGTTATCGGGCGCTGGCCAGCCCGGCGTTTATTGCCCGGCATTTTCCGGCGGGCGTGCGCGCCGATCAATTGGCGCGCACGCCGGCGCTGGTGTTCGGCCCGGATGATTTCCTGCAACACCGTTACCTGGCTTCCCTCGGGGTGGACGGAGGTTTTGAGCACCATCTATGCCCGTCGTCCGAAGGTTTTATTCGCCTGACGGAAGCCGGTCTTGGGTGGGGCCTGGTGCCCGAATTACAGGTGCGCGACCAGATGGAAACCGGCGTATTGGTCGAGTTATTGCCAGATAAGCCCATCGATGTGCCGCTGTACTGGCATCATTGGCGCAGTGGCGGGCAACTGTTGAGCTTGTTGACCGACCATCTGGCCCAGGTTTGTGGCCACTGGTTGGTGCCGTTGAAGTGATGGCGGGCGTCAAGGCCACAGCGATGAAAAACGAAAGAACACGGAGTACTACATGAAAATTCTGGTCACCGGCGCAAGCGGCTTCATCGGCGGGCGCTTTGCGCGTTTTGCCCTTGAACAGGGCCTGGATGTGCGGGTCAACGGGCGACGCGCCGAGGGTGTCGAACACCTGGTCCGGCGCGGTGCCGAGTTTATCCAGGGTGACTTGAATGATGCCGACCTGGTGCGTGACCTGTGCCGCGACGTTGAAGCCGTGGTGCATTGCGCCGGCGCCGTCGGGTTGTGGGGCAAGTATCAGGACTTTCACCAAGGCAATGTGCTGGTCACTGAAAACGTGGTCGAAGCCTGCCTCAAGCAGCGCGTGGGGCGCCTGGTGCACCTGTCGTCGCCGTCGATCTACTTCGACGGCCGCGACCATTCAGGCATCACCGAAGAGCAGGTGCCCAAGCGTTTCAAGCATCCCTATGCCGCCACCAAATATCTGGCCGAGCAGAAGGTCTTCGGTGCCCAGGAGTTCGGTCTTGAAGTGCTGGCCCTGCGCCCGCGTTTTGTCACCGGTGCCGGCGACATGAGCATCTTCCCGCGGCTGTTGAAGATGCAGCGCAAGAACCGCCTGGCCATTGTCGGCGACGGCCTGAACAAGGTCGACTTCACCAGCGTGCACAACCTCAATGAAGCGCTGCTCAGCAGCCTGCTCGCACCCGGTTCGGCGCTGGGCAAGGCGTACAACATCAGTAACGGCGCACCGGTGCCTATATGGGATGTGGTCAATTATGTGATGCGGCAAATGGAGCTGCCCCAAGTGACCCGTTATCGGTCTTACGGTTTGTCCTACAGCGTGGCAGCCTTGAATGAGGCGTTCTGTGCGATGTGGCCGGGGCGGCCGGAGCCTTCGTTATCGCGTTTGGGCATGCAGGTGATGAACAAAGATTTCACCCTCGACATCAGCCGTGCCAGGCATTATCTGGACTACGAGCCCAAGGTCAGCCTGTGGGCCGCACTCGATGAGTTCTGCAGTTGGTGGAAAGCCCAGGATCCGGGCCTCAAGTAAGCTCATAACCAGCAACACATCGGGAACCGAATTCGCCGGCGTGTCGACCTATGCGTCTGGAGCACGGTTTATACTTGCGCCGCTCGGCCTCTGAGCAGCCACCTCATTGATTCAAGGTAGATTCATGCGTAACGATGCAAAAGACGACTTCGACAACGTGCCCAGCCTGCGGGCAGACCTCGGGGACGACGATGATTTCGTGCCGACTGCCGCCACTTCGGTGCGCTCGCGAACCACACCAGTGGTCAACGTTAAAAGTGCCAGCACCGGCCCGTTGTGGGCGTTGGTAGGCGCATTGCTGATTGCTTTCGCCGGCCTGGCCTGGTGGAGCTTCCAGCAGATTTCCCTGATGGGCCAGCAACTGGTCGCCACCCAGGAAAGCTTCGCCCGCATCAGCGAGGAAGCGGCGGGGCGCCTGCAGGATATTTCCGGCAAGGTCGTGGCCAGCGAAGCCAGCGTGAACAACGGCAGCGAGGCGCTGAAATTGCAGATCAAGCAGTTGCAAGCCCAGTTGCAGGAGCAGGGCAAGCAACAGTTGGGCGTCGCCGGCCAAGCCACCGAGCTGGACAGTCGCCTGGCCCAGATGAGCGCCAGTACCACCGAACTGACGGCTGCCAATGCCAAGCTGCAAGGCCAGGTGCAGGCCCTGACCGACGCTGTCGCCAGCCTCAAGGCGGCCCAAGGTGAGATCAAGGACTTGTCCACTGATGTGGCAGCCTTGAAGAAGCAGGGCAATCCAGGCGCCGCCATCGCCCGTCTTGAGCAGGATTTGCTGGTACTCAAGAGTGCCCAGGAAAACCAGCCTGCCAACGTCGATGCGCCGACCAACAAGGAGTTTGATGTGTTCCGCATCCAGACCACGCGCAATATCACCACCTTGCAGAGCCAGGTGCAGAATCTGAACCAGCGCCTCAATGCGCCTGCTGCGGCCACACCGCTGGGTCAATGAACGAAGTTATGGTCTTTGAATGAGATCTAAATGTGGGAGGGGGCAAGCCCCCTCCCACATTTCGGATTTTCACTTGGAGATTGATTGTCACCGGATAGTGACATTTCTTCTCTCCTTCGTTACTTGCCCTTGCCGCGCCCTTGTTTAGACTCCGGTCATCCCAAAAAAACAATAAGGGCCACCCATGACCACCCATCCACTGCCTGCCAGCAGTTGGCTGAACGCACCTGCCCACCACGCCTGGCTCGCCGCTGAAGGCCAGCGCCTGTTGGCGTTCGCCAAGGCATCGCGCCTGCCGGACGGGTTCGGCAACCTCGACGATAAAGGCCAGTTGCCCGCCGATGCCCGCGCCGAAACCATGAACACCGCCCGTATGACCCACAGCTTCGCCATGGCCCATGCCATGGGGCTGCCAGGTTATGCCGAGCTGATGGCGCATGGCGTGACGGCTCTCAGCGGCCCGCTGCACGACAGTGAGCAGGGTGGGTGGTTCGCCGCGGCTCAAGCCCTGGATGGCAACACCGGCAAAGCGGCGTACCTGCATGCATTCGTGGCCCTGGCCGCCAGCTCTGCGGTGGTGGCTGGCGCGCCGGGTGCGCAAACCTTGTTGAACGACGCCATTCATATCATCGACCAGTTCTTCTGGAGCGAGGAGGAGGGCGTCATGCTTGAATCTTTCGCCCGGGACTGGAGTGGTGTCGAAGGCTATCGCGGCGCCAACAGCAACATGCACGCCACCGAGGCTTTCCTGGCCCTGGCCGATGTCACCGCTGACAGCCGTTGGCTGGACCGTGCGCTGCGCATCGTCGAGCGGGTGATCCACACCCACGCCGCCAGCAACCAGTTCATGGTGATCGAGCACTTTGACGCGCAGTGGAAACCTCTACTGGGCTACAACGAAGATAACCCCGCTGATGGGTTTCGCCCCTACGGCATCACCCCTGGGCACGGTTTCGAATGGGCGCGGCTGCTACTGCACCTGGAAGCAGCGCGCCTGCAGGCCGGGCTGGATACGCCGGCTTGGTTGGTTGACGACGCCAAAGGGCTGTTTGCCAGCGCCTGTGAATATGCCTGGGCCGTGGATGGTGCACCGGGCATTGTCTACACCTTGGATTGGAGTCGGCGCCCGGTTGTACGCGAGCGCTTGCACTGGACCCACGCAGAAGCCAGCGCCGCTGCTCAGGCACTGCTCAAACGTACGGGTGAACTGCATTACGAGATCTGGTATCGACGCATCTGGGAGTTTTGTGAAACCCACTTCATCGATCGGCTCCATGGCAGTTGGCACCACGAACTCAGCCCGCACAACCAACCCAGCAGCAAAATCTGGGGCGGCAAACCTGATCTGTACCATGCCTGGCAAGCTGTGGTGCTGCCTGCGTTACCCTTGGCACCCAGCCTGGCCAGTGCATTGGGCAGCGGACGTTATGTCACCAAGTGGTGACATTTGTGCGTCCCTTTGTTACCTGCGCCTGGAAAATCCCTGTTTAAACTCCGTGCAGCGCAAGCTCTAGACTTGCATGCATAACAACAAGAAAAGGTACTCAGATGAACGCGATTAATCGCCTCGCCGTTGCTATTTCCATTGCCTCGTTGTTTCCCCTCAGTGCATTTGCCGCCGACTCCAAAGGTACGGTGGAAGTGGTGCATTGGTGGACTTCCGGTGGTGAAAAAGCAGCTGTGGATGTCCTGAAGGCCCAAGTTGAGAAAGACGGCTTCACCTGGAAAGACGGTGCCGTTGCAGGTGGCGGTGGCGCCACCGCCATGACCGTGCTGAAAAGCCGTGCGGTTGCCGGCAACCCACCGGGCGTAGCCCAGATCAAAGGCCCCGACATCCAGGAATGGGCGTCCACTGGCCTGCTCGACACCGACGTGCTCAAAGACGTCGCCAAAGACGAAAAGTGGGATTCCCTGCTCGACAAGAAAGTCTCCGATACCGTGAAGTACGACGGTGACTACGTGGCCGTACCGGTGAATATCCACCGTGTGAACTGGCTGTGGATCAACCCGGAAGTCTTCAAGAAAGCCGGTATCACCAAGAACCCGACCACCCTCGAAGAATTCTACGCAGCCGGCGACAAGCTCAAAGCTGCAGGCTTCATTGCGCTTGCCCACGGCGGCCAGCCTTGGCAGGACAGCACCGTTTTCGAAGCGGTAGTGCTCTCGGTCATGGGGGCTGATGGTTACAAGAAAGCCCTGGTCGACCTGGATAACGACGCCCTGACCGGTCCGCAAATGGTCAAGTCCCTCACTGAGCTGAAGAAAGTCGCGACCTACATGGACGTGGACGGCAAAGGCCAGGACTGGAACCTCGAAGCCGGCAAGGTCATCAACGGCAAGGCCGGTATGCAGATCATGGGTGACTGGGCCAAGTCCGAGTGGACTGCCGCCAAGAAAGTCGCTGGCAAGGACTACGAGTGCGTAGCGTTCCCTGGCACCGACAAAGCCTTCACCTACAACATCGACTCCCTGGCGGTGTTCAAGCAGAAAGACAAAGGCACTGCCGCAGGTCAGCAGGACATTGCCAAAGTCGTGCTGGGTGAAAACTTCCAGAAAGTGTTCAGCATCAACAAGGGCTCGATCCCTGTGCGTAACGACATGCTGACCAAGATGGATTCCTACGGCTTCGACTCCTGCGCCCAGACCGCCGCCAAGGACTTCCTGACCGACGCCAAGACCGGCGGCCTGCAGCCAAGCATGGCGCACAACATGGCCACTACCCTGGCGGTGCAAGGTGCGTTCTTTGACGTAGTGACCAACTACATCAACGACCCGAAAGCCGACCCGGCCGACACCGCCAAGAAGCTGGGTGCTGCGATCAAGTCGGCCAAGTAACACTTGGTAGCGGATTTTTGTGGGAGCCGGGCTTGCCCGCGATGCAAGCAACTCGGTGTACCGGTTACACCGAGGTGATGCCATCGCAGCGGTGCGACGATTCGACAAGCCAGCTCCCACACAAACCGCGTTCGACAAGAGACTCACCTTGTAGTCCTTTTTCCCTGTAGTGGATTTTCCCATGAGTTCTGTTGCTGTGTTCAGCAAGGCCTCGCCGTTCGATGTGCTGCAACGCTGGCTACCCAAACTGGTGCTGGCGCCGAGCATGTTCATCGTGCTGGTGGGCTTTTACGGCTACATCCTGTGGACGTTCGTGCTGTCGTTCACCACTTCCACGTTCCTGCCCAGCTACAAGTGGGCGGGCCTGGCTCAGTATGAGCGGTTGTTCGACAACGACCGTTGGTGGGTGGCGAGCAAAAACCTGGCGCTGTTCGGCGGCATGTTCATTGGCATCACCCTGGTGATCGGCGTGACGCTGGCGATTTTCCTCGACCAGAAAATCCGCCGCGAAGGCTTTATCCGCACCATTTACCTGTACCCGATGGCGCTCTCGATGATCGTCACCGGTACCGCCTGGAAATGGCTGCTGAACCCGGGCATGGGCCTGGACAAACTTCTGCGGGATTGGGGCTGGGAAGGCTTCCGTCTCGACTGGCTGATCGACCCCGACCGCGTGGTCTACTGCCTGGTGATCGCCGCTGTGTGGCAAGCCTCGGGCTTTATCATGGCGATGTTCCTGGCTGGCCTGCGTGGGGTTGATCAATCGATCATTCGCGCCGCCCAGATCGACGGCGCCAGCCTGCCACGCATTTATTGGAGCGTGGTGCTACCAAGCCTGCGTCCGGTGTTCTTCAGTGCGGTGATGATCCTGGCGCACATTGCGATCAAGAGCTTCGACCTGGTGGCGGCGATGACCGCGGGTGGCCCGGGCTATTCGTCCGATCTGCCGGCGATGTTCATGTACTCGTTCACCTTCAGCCGTGGCCAGATGGGCATGGGCTCGGCCAGTGCAATCCTGATGCTCGGTGCGATCCTCGCGATCATCGTGCCGTACCTCTACTCCGAGCTGAGGACCAAACGTAATGACTAGTCTCGCCTCCAAACCTGCCATCAGCCTGAGTCGTATCGCGATCTATGCGGTGCTGATCCTCGCCGTGCTGCTGTACCTGGTGCCGCTGGTGGTGATGCTGCTCACCAGCTTCAAGACTCCCGAAGACATCAGCAGCGGCAACCTGCTGAGCTGGCCGACCGTGGTCAGTGGCATCGGCTGGGTCAAGGCCTGGGCCACTGTGGATGGCTACTTCTGGAACTCGATCAAGATCACCGTTCCAGCCGTGCTGATTTCCACCGCCATCGGGGCCTTGAATGGGTATGTGCTGTCGTTCTGGCGCTTCCGAGGTTCGCAACTGTTCTTTGGATTGTTGCTGTTCGGCTGCTTCCTGCCGTTCCAGACCGTGCTGCTGCCCGCGTCGTTCACCCTCGGCAAAATGGGTCTGGCGAGCACAACCACCGGCCTGGTGTTTATCCACGTGGTCTACGGCCTGGCGTTCACCACGCTGTTCTTCCGTAACTACTACGTAAGCATCCCGGATGCGCTGATCAAGGCGGCACGCCTGGACGGTGCGGGTTTCTTCACCATCTTCCGGCAGATCATTCTGCCGATGTCGACGCCGATCATCATGGTCTGCCTGATCTGGCAGTTCACGCAGATCTGGAACGACTTCCTGTTCGGCGTGGTGTTCTCCAGTGGCGACTCCCAGCCCATCACGGTGGCGCTGAACAACCTGGTCAACACCAGCACCGGGGCCAAGGAATATAACGTGGATATGGCGGCGGCGATGATCGCCGGGCTGCCGACCCTGCTGGTCTATGTGATCGCAGGCAAGTATTTCGTGCGCGGCCTCACGGCCGGCGCGGTCAAGGGGTAATCATGGCTACGCTTGAACTTCGCAATGTAAACAAAACCTACGGCGCCGGCCTGCCCGACACCTTGAAGAACATCGAACTGTCGATCAAGGAAGGCGAATTCCTGATCCTGGTCGGCCCTTCGGGGTGCGGCAAGTCCACGCTGATGAACTGCATCGCCGGCCTTGAGACCATCACCGGCGGCGCGATCATGATCGGTGATCAAGACGTGAGCGGCATGAGCCCCAAGGACCGCGACATCGCCATGGTGTTCCAGTCCTATGCGCTGTACCCGACCATGAGCGTGCGCGAGAACATCGAGTTCGGTCTGAAGATCCGCAAGATGCCGCAAGCCGACATCGACGCCGAAGTCGCACGCGTGGCCAAGCTGCTGCAGATCGAACACCTGCTCAACCGCAAGCCGGGCCAACTGTCCGGTGGCCAGCAGCAGCGTGTGGCCATGGGCCGAGCGCTGGCGCGGCGGCCGAAGATCTACCTGTTCGACGAACCGCTGTCCAACCTCGACGCCAAATTGCGCGTCGAGATGCGCACCGAAATGAAGCTGATGCACCAGCGTCTGAAAACCACCACC
Organism: Pseudomonas sp. OST1909; assembly: GCF_015277575.1. Lineage (NCBI taxonomy): Bacteria > Pseudomonadati > Pseudomonadota > Gammaproteobacteria > Pseudomonadales > Pseudomonadaceae > Pseudomonas > Pseudomonas sp. OST1909. The sequence continues at coordinate 5,070,421 of NZ_CP063780.1, read as the reverse complement.
GTCTATGTCACCCACGACCAGATCGAAGCGATGACCCTGGGCGACAAGGTGGCGGTGATGAAGGATGGCATCATCCAACAATTCGGCACGCCGAAAGAAATCTATAACGACCCGGCGAACCTGTTTGTGGCAAGCTTTATCGGTTCACCACCGATGAACTTCGTGCCTTTGCGCCTGCAACGCAAGGACGGTCGTCTGGTCGCGCTGCTGGACAGCGGCCAGGCCCGTTGCGAGCTACCGCTGAGCATGAACGACGCCGGGCTTGAAGACCGTGATGTGATCCTCGGCCTGCGCCCGGAGCAGATCGTGCTGGCTGCGGGCGAGGGCAACGGCTCGTCGAGTATTCGTGCCGAAGTCCAGGTCACCGAGCCGACCGGCCCGGACACGCTGGTGTTTGTGCAGCTCAACGACACCAAGGTCTGCTGCCGCTTGGCGCCGGACGTCGCGCCGCAGGTGGGCGAGACCCTGACGCTGCAATTCGACCCGGCCAAGGTGTTGCTGTTTGACGCCAAGACCGGTGAGCGATTGGGGACTGCTGGCTCACTGGGGGCATCTGTGGGAGCCGGGCTTGCCCGCGATGGCGTCACCGCGTTGTAACTGCAGGACCGAGGCGCCTGCATCGCAGGCAAGCCCGGCTCCCACAGGAAAAAGAAGATAACCAGTTGTTTTAATTAAAAAATGTAACCCGCGTTAGATAAAAACAGTTTAATAACAATAAAGACGAGGATGTAGGGATGAAAAAGCAACACAACAACACCCGGCTGATCTGCCAGTTGTCAGCGGTAGCAGCCCTGGTTTTGTCCGCCAATGCGATGGCGGATGAAGCCTTCAGTGCCGATTCCAAGTGGATGACCGGCGATTGGGGCGGCGAGCGTACCAAGCTGATCGAGCAAGGTATCGACATCAAGGCCGACTACGTTGGGGAGATGGGCTACAACGCTCACGGTGGCTACAACGACGACAAGACCGGTCGCTACTCTGACCAGTTTGGTCTTGGCGTGGCACTGGACCTGCAAAAACTGTGGGGCTGGGATAACACCCAGGCCAAGATCCAGTTGACCAATCGTAATGGCGAGAACATCTCCAACGACCGTATTGGCGACCCGCGTGCCGGCACCTTGAGTTCATCGCAGGAAGTGTATGGCCGTGGCCACATGGTGCGTCTGACCCAACTGTGGATCCAGCACCAGTTCCTCGACGGCAAACTGGACGTCAAAGCCGGTTACTTCGGTGAAGGCGAAGACTTCAACACCTTCCCCTGCGAGTTCCAGAACCTGGCGTTCTGCGGTTCGCAAGTGGGTAACTGGGCCACCAACATCTGGTACAACTGGCCCGTCAGCCAGGCCGCTCTGCGTGTGAAATACCACATCACGCCTGAACTGTATGCGCAAATTGGCGCGTACAACCAGAACCCATCGCAAACCGAAATGGGCAACGGCTTCAAGCTCAGCGGTAGCGGCACCAAGGGCACCGTGTTGCCAGTTGAATTGGTGTGGTCGCCGAAGGTCAATGGCCTGCCGGGCGAGTACCGCGTGGGTTACTACAAGAGCACGGCTGACGCTGATGATGTGCGCGAAGACGTCAACGGCGGCGACGCTGGCGCCACTGGCGATGCCCTGCGCGTTCGCAACAGCAAAAGCGGCTACTGGGGCGTGGTGCAACAGCAACTCACCACCCACAACGGTGATGCCTCCCGTGGTCTGAACGTTGCGGCTAACGTCACCTTCCACGACAAGGACACCAACTTCATCGACAACTATCAGTCGCTGATGTTTGTGTACAAGGGCCCGTTCGATGCGCGTCCAAAGGATGACATCGGCATCGGTTTTGCCCGTATCCATGTCAACGATGACGTGAAGAAAACCGCAGAGCTGCGTAACGCGGCAGGTGGTTTCACTGACTACAGCCAGGCCGGTTACATGCCGCTGCAAGGTACCGAATACAACTACGAAATCAACTACGGCTTCCATGTCACCAATTGGCTGACCGTACGCCCTAACCTGCAATACATCACCCACCCAGGTGGTGTGGATCAAGTCGACAACGCCTTGGTCGCCGGCCTGAAAATTCAGTCTACCTTCTAACGCTGTTGCGATAAGCTCCTCTCTCTGTGCGCATTTGCGGGTAGCCATGGCTATCCGCTTTTTTTTGGCTTGCACTGTGATATTCGGAACCTGTGCACATGCATGAGCAACCGCTGCAACGCTTTTTCAAATCCCTGCGCGAGCGGCCGGTGTTCGCCTGGGAGCGCTTTCAGATGCGCGATGTGTTGGTGATCGACCACCCCCTGTGCCAGGCGGTGTTCAGTCGCCAGGGTGCGCAATTGCTGCACTTTCAACCGACGGGCCAGAAGCCGTGGCTGTGGTGCGCCGCCAGATGGCCGCAAGTCGGGGCTATCCGTGGTGGCGTACCGGTGTGCTGGCCGTGGTATGGCCGTCACCCCAGCGAAAACGCATGGCCGTCCCATGGCTGGGCGCGCTTGATCGACTGGAAACTGCTCGATAGCAGCACCGATGACGATGGCGTGCGCCTGCACTGGCAATTGCAATTGTGCGACTGGCAGGTGGACTTGCACGCACACCTGGGTGAAACCCTGGAACTGCGCCTGAGCACCGAGCATCAGGACGAGTTGCCGTGCCAGTTGAGCCATGCTTTGCACGCTTACTGGCGTATTGGTCACGTTGACGAGGTAGCGCTGTCTGGGCTCGACGGCGCGCAAGGTTATGATCAGCTCAACCGTCAGGTCTGCCAGCAGGAAGGTGAACTGCGGGTCGATGGCGGTTGCCAGCGGGTGTTCCAGCATGAGGGCGAACTACAGCTCAAGGACCACGCCTGGCAGCGTGAACTGTGCATCGACACCGGCGACAGCGCCGACACGGTGGTGTGGCATCCGGGGAGCCGGCCATTACTGGGCGTGAGCTTTAACGAGGCGTCGGGGTTTGTGTGTGTGGAGTCGGCGATGGCCGGGGCGAGCCTGGCGCCGGGGGAGAGGGCGCATTTGAGTCTGCAGGCTCGGGCTGGAGCTTAGCGGTGTGGCTGATGGCGCTATCGCAGGCAAGCCAGCTCCCACATTTGAAGGTATTCACACATCAAACTGTGGGAGGGGGCTTGCTCCCGATGGGGCCAGTGCAGCCACCACAGGTCCAGTCTTAGTTGAACTCATCCCCTACCGGATACCGGCTGTCATTCAAGCTCTCTTTGATCTTGCGCAAATGCGGCTGGAAATCTACCCCACGGCGCAACGTCATGCCGGTCGCCAACACATCCAGCACCGTCAATTGAATGATCCGCGAGGTCATCGGCATATAGATGTCGGTGTCTTCCGGCAGCGGGATGTTCAGGCTTACCGTACTGGCCTTGGCCAAAGGCGAGTTCTCGGCGGTTACGCCCAGCACCGACGCACCGTTTTCCCGGGCGATACGCGCCACTTCCACCAGCTCGCGGGTACGCCCGGTGTAGGAAATGATCACAAACAACTCACCGGTATGCGCCACCGAAGCGATCATGCGCTGCATCAGCACATCCGCATGAGCGGTCACTGCCAGGTTGAAGCGGAAAAATTTGTGCAGCGCATCCATGGCCACCGGCGCCGAGGCGCCCAGGCCGAAGAAGTGAATCTGGCGCGCCTGGATCAACAAATCCACGGCTTTGCTGATCAGCGCCGGGTCCAGGGCCTGGCAAGCGCTGTCCAGGGACGCGATGGCGCTGCCAAAGATCTTCTGGGTGTAGGCCTCGGGGTTATCATCGGCCTCCACGGCACGGCTGACATACGCGGCGCCACTGGCCAGGCTTTGCGCCAGCTGCAATTTAAGTTCAGGGTAACCGCTGACGCCGAACGAACGGCAGAAGCGGTTGACCGTCGGTTCGCTGACCGAGGCGGCCTGGGCGAGGGCGGCGATCGAGAAGCGTGTAGCCTGCTGCGGGTTGAGCAGGATGACTTCAGCGACTTTGCGCTCGGCCTTGTTTAATTCTTCGAGGCGGTTCCGGATCTGTTCCAGAAGATTTCGCACGCGGTCCATTCAGTCTTTCCTTCGGGCGACGATGCAAATAAAGGGCGGCAACCAATCGACGACTGGCTTTTCGCGGTGGCCTATCCTACTGAGGGTAGCTGAACACCACCACTCGCAATGCGTATTTCCGGAAAATGTTGTGGTTATTACTACATTTTTCCTTGAGTGATGCCTTGAAAAAAGGTATTTGTAGCTTAACTTGATAAAAGAACAAACATCATGCCTTCGATAACCGTAGAACCCTGCACCTTTGCCCTGTTTGGCGCCTTGGGTGATCTGGCGCTGCGCAAGTTATTTCCTGCCCTCTATCAACTCGATGGCGCCGGGCTGCTGCACGACGATACGCGCATCCTGGCCCTGGCCCGTGAAGCCGGCAGCGAGCAGCAACACCTGGCCCATATCGAAAAAGAATTGCGTAAATACGTCGGCAAGGAACTCGACGAAGCCGTGGCCGTGCGCTTCCTTGCGCGCCTGGCCTACGTGCATGTCGACTTCATGAAGGCTGACGACTACGTCGCCCTTGCCGAGAAGGTCGGCAGCGAGCAACGCCTGATCGCCTACTTCGCCACCCCTGCGGCGGTGTACGGGGCTATCTGCGAGAACCTGTCCAAGGTGGGCCTGGCGGAAAACACCCGCGTGGTCCTGGAAAAGCCCATCGGTTCGGACCTGGAATCCTCGCGCAAGGTCAACGACGCCGTGGCGCAGTTTTTCCCGGAAAACCGCACCTACCGTATCGACCACTACCTGGGCAAAGAAACCGTCCAGAACCTGATCGCCCTGCGTTTCGCCAACAGTTTGTTCGAAACCCAGTGGAACCAGAACTACATTTCCCACGTGGAAATCACCGTGGCCGAGCAGGTCGGCATCGAAGGCCGTTGGGGTTACTTCGACAAGGCCGGCCAGCTGCGCGACATGATCCAGAACCACCTGCTGCAGTTGCTGTGCCTGATCGCCATGGACCCGCCGGCCGACCTGTCCGCCGACAGTATCCGCGACGAGAAGGTCAAGGTGCTCAAGGCCCTGGCGCCGATCAGCCCCGAGGGCCTGACCACCCAGGTGGTACGCGGCCAATACATTGCCGGCTACAGTGCGGGCAAAGCCGTGCCGGGTTATCTGGAAGAAGACAATTCCAACACCCAGAGCGACACCGAAACCTTCGTCGCCCTGCGTGCCGATATTCGCAACTGGCGTTGGGCCGGGGTGCCGTTCTACCTGCGTACTGGCAAACGTATGCCGCAAAAGCTGTCGCAGATTGTCATCCATTTCAAGGAACCGTCCCACTACATCTTCGCCCCCGAGCAGCGCCTGCAGATCAGCAACAAGCTGATCATTCGCCTGCAACCGGACGAAGGTATTTCCTTGCGCGTGATGACCAAGGAGCAGGGCCTGGACAAGGGCATGCAACTGCGCAGCGGGCCACTGCAACTGAATTTTTCCGACACCTATCGCAGCGCACGCATCCCGGATGCCTACGAGCGGTTGTTGCTGGAAGTGATGCGCGGCAATCAGAACCTGTTTGTTCGCAAAGATGAAATCGAAGCCGCGTGGAAGTGGTGTGACCAGTTGATCGCCGGCTGGAAAAAGTCCGGTGATGCGCCCAAGCCGTATGCGGCGGGGTCCTGGGGGCCGATGAGCTCGATTGCACTGATTACGCGGGATGGGAGGTCGTGGTATGGCGATATCTGAATTGAAACTGCCTCAGGGCGTTACTGCCCATGAGTACCGTACGCCCACGCTGCTGGCCGATGGCCTGGCCCATGACGTGGCCGAACAACTGCGCGCTGCCATCAGCGCCCGTGGCGAGGCGACGCTGGTGGTGTCCGGTGGACGCAGCCCCGTGGCGTTTTTCCAGAACCTGGCCAAGCAGGGCCTGGACTGGTCCAAGGTCACCATCTCCCTTGCGGATGAACGCTGGGTGCCGGTAGAGCATGCCGACAGCAATGCCGGCTTGTTGAAGAAGCACCTGCTGCAAGGCCCGGCGGCCAAGGCCCAGTTCCTCAGCCTTTACAGCGCCACGGCCAATCTTGAAGACGCTGCCGAGCAGGCCGATCGCCTGCTGGCCGAACTGCCCGGCATTGATGTGCTGGTGCTGGGCATGGGCGATGACGGCCACACCGCCTCGCTGTTCCCCAACAGCCCCAACCTGGCAGAAGCACTGAAGGCCGACGGTACTCGCCGTTGCTGGCCGATGCTGGCGCCAACCGTGCCGCACCAGCGCCTGACCATGAGTCGTGCGCTGCTGGCGACGGCCAACTACACCGTGCTGTCGATTTCCGGCAGTTCGAAATTGACCACCTTGAGCGCAGCGCTGGCCAGCGACGATGTTGCTGCCATGCCGATTCGCGCGTTTTTGCAACCTACTCTCGAGATTTACTGGTGCCCATGAGCCAAGGATCAGCCGCTATGAAAAGCCCTCAACCGACCGTGTCCATGGCGGATAAAGTTGCCTTGATCGACAGCCTCTGCGCCAAGGCGCGGATCCTGCCGGTGATTACCATCGCCCGCGAGCAGGACATCCTGCCGCTGGCCGATGCCCTGGCAGCTGGCGGTTTGACCGCGTTGGAAGTGACCCTGCGTTCCGAGTTCGGCCTCAAGGCCATTCAGGTCTTGCGTGAGCAACGTCCTGAGCTGTGCACCGGTGCCGGTACCGTGCTTGATCGTCACATGCTCGAAGCGGCCGAAGTGGCAGGTTCGCAATTTATCGTTACCCCTGGCATTACCCGCGACCTGCTGGAAGCCTCGGTACACAGTCCGATCCCGCTGCTGCCAGGCATCAGCAACGCCTCCGGCATCATGGAAGGCTACGGCCTGGGTTATCGCCGCTTCAAGTTGTTCCCGGCCGAAGTCAGCGGCGGCGTCGCGGCCATCAAGGCGCTGGGCGGCCCGTTTGGCGAAGTGAAATTCTGCCCGACCGGCGGCGTTGGCCCGGCCAATATCAAAAGCTACATGGCGTTGAAAAACGTGATGTGCGTGGGCGGTAGCTGGATGCTTGATCCTGAGTGGGTCAGGAACGGCGACTGGGCACGCATCCAGGAAGTTACCGCACAGGCGCTGGCGCTGCTGGACTGAGCGGATTTACAGAATCGTTGTTGCTGTGCTTAACGGCATTTTTGCGGTGCACTTGGTCGGTGTGCCGCTTTTTTTTGCCTCTGGAAAATCCCCCGGCTCACCAAAAAACAGTTTAATCCTTGCTCAGCTCGGTAATGGCGTTGACCAGTACGCCGATATCCGCCGCCGTTGTCACCAACCCCGGCGTCACCCGAATACAGGTGCCAAACGCCGCTCCTGTTCGCGTGGTGGTGAACAGGTCGTATTCCTTGAGCAGCCTGTCCACCATTAACTGCTGATCGCGCCCGATGAACTTGAATGCAGTGATGCCGCAATACAAGCGCGGATCATCCGACGTCAGCACTTCAATCCCCGCCAATGGCCTCACCTGGCTTACCCACAGATCTCGCAGGTAATTGACCCGTGCGCCCTTGGCCGCCGCGCCACCCAGGTCTCGATGCTCTTCAAATACCAGCGGCAAAGTCATCAGCGCTGGGAAGTTGGGTGTGCTGTAGGACGTACGAGCGCGCACGTCAGTGGCGGGGTAGTGAAACTCGCCCATGTCCGGGTCGATATCGGCCAGGCGCTCCGGGGCGATGTACATAAAGCCCAGCGTCAGCGGTGCGCCAATCCATTTGTGCAGGTTGAAGCCCGCAAATTGGATGCCCAGTTCGGCGAGGTTGAACTCGATCTGGCCGAGGGCGTGAGCGCCGTCGAGGATCACGTCGATCCCCTGTTCCCGCGCAGCCTGGGCGATGGCCGCAACGGGCATCACCAGGCCGGTGCGGTGAGTGACATGCGTCAGGGCCATCAGTTTAAGGCGCGGATACTGCGCGAACGCCTCGTTATACGTCTGCACCAGGCTGTCGAAACTGGCCGGGTGGGTGTGTGACACCTCGATCACCTCCACGCCGCGAACATCGGCAAGCCAGCGCATGGCGCCCTTGACCGTGTCGTACTCCAAATCGCTGATCAGCACCTGGTCGCCGGGTTGCAGGCGGTTGTAGTTGCGGATCAGCGACTGTAAGGCTTCGGTAGCGTTGCGCGTGAAGGCGATCGACTCGGGGTCGACGTCAATCAATGCCGCCAGCGTGCGGCGAATCTCGACGTTTTCACCTTGCTCGAAACGTTGGCGCACATGTACCGAGTTGCTGCGGTTGATAAAGCTGATGTGCTCAAGGTATTGCGCTTGCACTGCACGGCTCATACGCCCGAAGTAGCCGTTTTCCAGGTTGATCGGCCCGGGTTGCAGCTCATAGCGCTGGGCGATGGTGTGCCAGTGGCGTTCGTTGTCGGCATTCCTTGGCATGGCGAGTCTCTCAATGGCGGGGGGCGGGTTTGCCGTGTTTGGCACGCAGTGGTTCGAGCAGTTCGGCCAGGCCGTTGTGGTCGATTTCCTGCATCAAGGCCAGCAGACCGCCCAATTCGCCATGGGGGAAACCTTCACGGGCAAACCAGTTCAGGTAGGGGCCGGGCAGGTCGGCGATGATCCGGCCCTTGTATTTGCCGAAGGGCATTTCGCGGGTGATCAGCAGTTCGAGTTTTTCAGGATTCATGAGCTTCGCGGGATTGAGGCGAGGTCTTCGAAAATACAGGCATTCTGCATGAAGGCCAAATGACAGATCATGCAAATAACGCACATACAGATGGTTCAATATTTCTTAAGTTATTGAAATTAATAGATAAATTTGTTTTTTAAAACCTGGCACGGGCGCTGCAATAACCAAGACACCCTTCTAACCCGTACAAGGAATTGAAAAATGACTGACATCAATAAAGAATCGATCTCCGTACTGAACGACCTGATCGAAACCAGCATCGACGGCCAAAAGGGTTTCAAGGAATGCGCTGAAGATATCAAGCATCCGGAACTCAAGGCTCTGTTTGCCAAGCGCTCTGCTGATTGCGCCACTGCCGCCGCTGAATTGAAAACCGCCGTGCGTGCCCTGGGTGGCGATCCGGAAGATTCCGGCAGCGTAGCAGGTGCTCTGCACCGTGGCTGGGTCGACGTGAAGTCGATGGTCACTGGCAAGGATGAAGAAGCGGTATTGAACGAAGCCGAGCGCGGTGAAGACCACGCACTGAAGGCTTACCGTGAAGCGATCGAGAAGATCAACAAGCACAACCTGCTGGGTATTCGTGACCTGGTGGAGCGTCAGTACCACGGCGTACAGCGCAACCACGACCAGGTAAAAGCCCTGCGTAACCAGGCTCGTGCTCAGTCCTGAGACCTGCACAGTAACAATTGTGGGAGGCGGCTTGCTCCCGATAGCGGTAAGTCAGTCGACCTATTGAGTGACTGACTCACCGCGATCGGGGGCAAGCCCCCTCCCACATTTGTATTGTGTAAATGCTGAGATTGCAGTCAGCCTCAGCCGATGCTGATCGGCGGCAACTCGGTCAACGTCACCACCTGCTGCTTGCGCGGCGCCAGAATCTCTGCCTCGCCATCTACCACCAACTCATCACGCTGGTTGAATACGCGTGTAGCGATGCGTACGCGAAACTTCGGCAGTTTTTCAAGGATTTCCAGGCGCACGGTAAGGGTGTCGCCAATCTTGACCGGTTTCTGAAAGGTCATCTGCTGGCCGATATAAATCGTGCCCGGCCCAGGCAGCTCGCAGGCTACGGCCGCACTGATCAGCGCACCGCTGAACATGCCGTGGGCGATGCGCTCCTTGAACATGGTTGCCTTGGCGTATTCGGCATCCAGGTGCACCGGGTTGTGGTCGCCGGACATGGCGGCAAACAACTGGATATCACGCTCTTCGACGGTCTTGCTGAAGCTGGCGGTCTGGCCCACTTCGAGCGCCTCGTACGGGGTGTTGGTTACCTGGGTCATCTAAAGGTGCATCCTGTGGCTTATCGGTAATTAATCGGCTGATTTTAAAGCAAAAACTATTCGCAGCGGGTTGGCCTGCGCAACGTCAGCGCCTGTTCCAGCCAGCTCAGAAGGTCGGCGGTGACTTCATCACGGTTGGTTTCGTTGAATACTTCATGCCGCGCCTGCGGGTAGAGGTTCAATTGTATGTTCTGGCAGCCGGCCTCACGCAGGACATGGGCCAAGTCCTTGAGACGCTTGCCTTCACTTACCGGATCACATTCGCCGCCCATCACCAGGATCGGCAGGCCCGGGTCGATCTGCGCGAGATTGGACGCTTTGCTGATTTGCTGCAAGCCGCCCAGCAGGTCGATCCACAACTGGTTGGTGCAGCGAAAACCGCAGAGCGGGTCGTTGATGTACTTGTCGACTTCGTCCGGGTCGCGGCTCAGCCAGTCGCAGGCGGTGCGGTTGGGTTTGAACGCTTTGTTGAACGAGCCGAATGACAGGAACTCGATCAACGCACTGCGGCCGCGCAACCCCTGGCGCATTCGTTCGATACGTGCGATCAGGCGTGCCGCGCTATACAGCGCTACCGGCTGGAAATTCGAACCGCTGAGAATCGCGCCATGCAGGCTGGCGCTGTGGTGCAGCAAATAGCCCTGGGCGATGTAGCTGCCCATGCTGTGGCCGAGCAAAATAATCGGCAGGTCCGGTTTTTGCTGGCCGATATGCTGGTTGAGGCTGGCCAGGTCGCCGACCACTTTGTTCCAGCCATCCTTTTCAGCGTACAGCCCCAGGGTGCCCTCATCGGCAGTACGCCCATGGCCGCGCTGGTCCAGCGCATACACCCCGTAGCCGGCGCTGCACAAGGCGTCGGCCAGGCGAGCATAACGACCACTGTGCTCGGCCATGCCGTGGGAGAGCATCACCACCGCCTTGGGCGGGGTGTCTGGCAGCCATTGGTTGACGTACAGGCGGCTGTGGTCATTCGCGGTCAGCCAGAAGGTGCTGTGGGTCATGGCGGCTTCCTTTGCTCAGGGTCGTTGGAGTGTATAGCTCATTCGCAGAGTTGCGGGGTATCTGCCTACACGTTAGACGCAAGATTCATACAATCAATGACACGATTTAGCGTATTTGCCTGTTTGCTCATAGCTGCTAACGTCCCCAAAGCTCCGCTTTTTATAAACGCTTAAAGCGGCCGGACACACTCAGGTAAGAGGACAAGAATAATGCAACCTGATTTCTGGAATGACAAACGCGCGGCGGGCGTTCCCAATGACATCGACCTCACGACCTACAAGTCGGTGATCGAAGTTTTCGAGCGTTCCTGCAAGACCTTTGCCGACCGTCCGGCGTTCAGCAACATGGGCATTACCCTGACCTACGCCGAGCTTGAACGCCAAAGTGCGGCGTTCGCCGGTTACCTGCAACAGCACACCGACCTCAAGCCTGGCGAGCGCATCGCGGTGCAAATGCCTAATGTGCTGCATTATCCGGTTGCGGTATTCGGCGCATTGCGCGCCGGGCTGATCGTGGTCAATACCAACCCGCTGTACACCCCTCGCGAGATGCGCCACCAGTTCAAGGACGCAGGTGTGCGGGCGCTGGTGTACCTCAACCTGTTCGGTTCGCGGGTGCAGGAGGTCTGCACCGACACCGAGATCGACTACTTGATCGAAGCCAGGATGGGTGACTTCATGCCCGCCGCCAAAGGCTGGCTGGTCAACACTGTGGTCGACAAGGTGAAGAAGATGGTCCCGGCCTACCACCTGCCACGGGCCGTGTCGTTCAAGCGTGCGTTGCGCATGGGCGCGGGCCTTGGGGTGACGCGCCATCCGGTAACCCTGGACGACATTGCCGTGCTGCAATACACCGGCGGGACCACCGGCCTGGCCAAGGGCGCGATGCTCACCCATGGCAACCTGGTGGCGAACATGCAGCAGGTGCGGGCGTGCATGTCGCAACTGGGTGAAGACGGCCACCCGCTGATCAAGGAAGGGCAGGAGGTCATGATCGCACCGCTGCCGCTGTACCATATCTATGCATTTACGGCGAATTGCATGTGCATGATGGTGTCCGGCAACCACAACGTGCTGATCACCAACCCACGGGACATTGGCGGCTTTATCAAGGAGCTAAAGCAGTGGCGGTTCTCCTGCCTGCTTGGGCTCAACACCCTGTTTGTGGCGTTGATGGACCACCCGGATTTCAAGAGCCTGGATTTCTCCCATCTCAAGATCACCAACTCCGGCGGCACCGCTCTGGTCAAGGCCACGGCGGAACGGTGGAAGGCGCTGACCGGTTGCTCCATCGGCGAAGGCTACGGCCTCACCGAAACCTCACCGGTGGCCAGCACCAACCCTTACGGCGGTCTATCGCGCCTGGGGACCGTAGGTATTCCGGTGCCGGGTACGGCGATGAAGGTGATTGATGATGCAGGGCAGGAACTGCCGTTGGGCGAACGTGGCGAGCTGTGCATCCAGGGCCCGCAGGTGATGAAGGGGTACTGGCAGCAACCCCAGGCCACCGCCGAAACCCTGGACGCTGAAGGCTGGCTCAAGACCGGTGACATTGCCGTGATCGACACCGACGGCTATGTCAGCATTGTTGATCGCAAGAAAGACCTGATTATCGTCTCCGGCTTCAATGTCTATCCCAACGAAATCGAAGATGTGGTGATGGCCCACCCGGCCGTAGCCAGCTGCGCGGTGATCGGCGTGCCGGACGAGCGCACGGGGGAGGCGGTGAAGCTGTTCGTGGTAGCGCGAGCCCAAGGGGTGAGCCTTGAGGAGCTGAAGGCGTACTGCAAGGCCAACTTCACGGGGTACAAGGTGCCCAAGCACATTGTGCTGAGGGAGTCTTTGCCGATGACGCCGGTGGGGAAAATTCTGCGGCGTGAGCTTCGCGACATCGCCTGAATTGAAATAGGGTACAAAACTGTGGGAGCTGGCTTGCCTGCGATAGCAGTGTTTCAGTCACCTGTTGAATTGACTGATCCACCGCTATCGCAGCATGGGTATCTACACAACTCTGACGTAGCAACCATCAGTAACCACGATGCGAAGCGAGCCGCTCTTGATCTTGCTCTTGATCTGCTTTTGATCTGAGGCGCTCCGTTAAACCACGCTGGCCGGAATTCGACAGGGATTTGGGGCACACCGAGCCTGAGCGAGGTGCCGAGTGGTGGGGCGAAGGCCTTTTGCTTACTTTTGGGCCTCTCCAAAAGTGAGTCGCTGTAAGAGCGAAACCATAAGCGGCCGTTACCGCAGCAACGGATATGTACTCGGTCTGATCCAACATCCTGGTCGGCTGTCAGGCCGCCTTCGCAGGCAAGCCAGCTCCCACATTTGGATCGCGTCGCATCATTTAGAGAGTCGGTGGCTGTCAGGCCGCCACGGGAGCAAGCTCCCTCGCCACAGGTTCAGGGCCATGCCAAAGTTGTGTAGATACCCATGGCTATCGCAGGCAAGCCACACACAGTGTATTTTTCGCCCTTGAGAGCCTGTTCCAGAGCCATTTCTGGCGTTATAGAATTTTTGCTCTAAAAGTGACCATTGGATATTCTTGAGTCATGTTTATGACTGTAGGGCCCTCTTTTGGCTCTAGGCGGCCCTCGGCAAAGCTGCTACTCTCGGCGCGCTTTGTGACGTCTCGGCCTGCTTGAAAGCGCCAGATTCACCTAAAAACATACACCAATAATAATCGCATCAAATGCGATGATGAATTCGCGTCGCTGAGGAGTGGGCTTCCATGAATGAAGACTTTTGGAAGGATAAGTACCCCGCCGGGATTGCTGCACAGATCAATCCAGACGAGTATCCGAATATTCAGGCGGTACTGAAGCAGTCCTGCCAGCGCTTCGCCAACAAACCGGCTTTCAGCAACCTGGGCAAGACCATCACCTACGGTGAACTCTACGAATTGTCCGGGGCATTTGCCGCGTATCTGCAACAGCATACCGACTTGAAGCCTGGCGATCGAATCGCCGTGCAACTGCCCAACGTCCTGCAATACCCGGTCGCCGTGTTCGGCGCCATTCGTGCCGGCCTGATCGTGGTCAACACCAACCCGCTGTACACCGCGCGGGAAATGGAACATCAATTCAATGATTCCGGGGCCAAGGCCCTGGTTTGCCTGGCCAACATGGCGCACCTGGCTGAAAAAGTCGTGCCCAAGACCGCCGTCAAGCATGTGATCGTCACTGAAGTCGCCGACCTGCTGTCGCCGTTCAAGCGCCTGCTGATCAACAGCGTGCTCAAGTACGTGAAGAAGATGGTCCCGGCCTATCACTTGCCCCAGGCCATCACGTTCAATGACGTGCTTGCCAAGGGCCATGGCCAGCCGGTGAATGATGTCAGCCCGGCCAGCAGCGATGTGGCAGTGTTGCAATATACCGGCGGTACCACCGGTGTGGCCAAGGGCGCGATGCTGACCCACCGCAACCTCGTCGCCAACATGCTGCAATGCAAGGCGCTGATGGGGTCCAACCTCAACGAAGGCTGCGAGATCCTGATCACACCGCTGCCGCTGTACCACATCTATGCCTTCACCTTTCACTGCATGGCGATGATGCTGATCGGCAACCACAACATCCTGATCAGCAACCCGCGTGACCTGCCGGCGATGGTCAAGGAACTGTCGAAGTGGAAGTTCAGCGGGTTCGTCGGCCTGAACACCCTGTTCGTGGCGCTGTGCAACAACGAAGCCTTCCGCAAACTCGATTTCTCCGCGCTCAAAGTCACCCTGTCGGGCGGCATGGCCCTGCAATTGGCGGCCGCCGAGCGGTGGAAGGCCGTGACCGGCTGTGGTATCTGCGAAGGCTACGGCATGACCGAAACCAGCCCGGTGGCCACGGTGAACCCGATCCAGCATATCCAGATCGGCACCATTGGCATTCCGGTACCGTCCACAGTGTGTAAAGTCATCGCCGACGACGGTACCGAGCTGGCGCTGGGCGAAACCGGCGAGCTGTGCGTCAAGGGCCCACAAGTCATGAAGGGCTACTGGCAGCGCGAAGACGCCACCGCCGAGATGCTCGACAGCGAAGGTTGGCTGAAAACCGGTGACATCGCGATCATCCAGCCAGACGGCTATATGCGCATTGTCGACCGCAAGAAGGACATGATTCTGGTCTCGGGCTTCAACGTCTACCCCAACGAACTGGAAGACGTACTGGCAGGCCTGCCGGGCGTGTTGCAGTGCGCAGCCATCGGCGTGCCGGACGAGAAGTCCGGAGAGCACATCAAGATCTTCATCGTGGTCAAGCCAGGCGCCACCCTCACCAAGGACCAGGTGATGGAGCACATGCGCGCCAACGTCACCGGCTACAAGGTGCCCAAGGCTGTTGAGTTCCGTGATGCGTTACCTACAACTAACGTCGGCAAGATCCTGCGGCGTGAATTGCGTGATGAAGAACTGAAAAAGCTGGGTGTGAAGAAATAGCCCGGTAAAGCGTGTTTGCCACAATTGAAAAGTACCCCTCGCTGAGGGGTATTTTTTTGCCTCTGGCGCGGCGTAATGCCCGGCTTGTCACTCCACGGGCTTGTGTGATATCGACTAATAACGACGCACGCTCGCTGAATACGCGACGCTTGCAAGTTGACGGCTGATCGAGGAGTGATGATGGACTTAGGGATTAGAGGTAAATGGGCTGTCGTCTGTGCTGCCAGTAAAGGGTTGGGTTATAGCTGTGCCCAGGCGCTTGCGGACGAGGGTGTAAACATCGTGATTAACGCACGGGGCGCGCCTGACTTAGAGGCTGCCGCACAGCGCTTGAAACTCAGAAATCCTGAGGGAGAAGTCATCACGGTGGTAGGTGATATTACTGACCCTTCGATTCGCCAGGCATTGGTCGATGCTGCCCCGCAAGTTGATATATTGATCAATAATGCCGGGGGGCCCAAGCCTGGGAACTTTCGTGAGTGGACCGATCAAGAGTGGCGTGCAGCAATTGATACCAATATGTTGGCACCTATCGAACTCATCAAGTCAGTGATCGATTCCATGGCAGGTCGAGGCTTCGGCCGGATAATCAATATAACTTCCGGCGCGGTTAAATCGCCCCTGGATGCATTGGGGCTTTCAACCTCAGTCCGATGCGGGCTTACCGGTTTTGTGGCGGGCTTGGCGCGTCAGAAAGACTTCGCATCGAGAAACACCACGATCAATAATATTCTGCCCGGTGCGTTCAAAACCGAGCGATTGGAAAATACCTTTCAAGTGGCGGCAGAGCGTTCAGGAAAAACAGTGAACGCTATGGCTGAAAGTCGACTGGCAACCATTCCGGCGGGGCGCTTTGGTGACCCGGCTGAGTTCGCTGCATTGTGTGCTTTTTTATGCAGTCATCAGGCTGCCTATGTGACCGGTCAGAACATCCTTATCGATGGCGGCGCCTACCCGGGTATCTTCTAATGGTTAGCCAAAGATGTCGTTGTGCCATATGAAATAGTAGAATTTTTAAAATTTAAACCGCCAGCGATGGCGGTTTTTTTATGGGTTTCGCTTTTTTTGTGTGCCGTAACGGATTGAAGTAAAACGAAAAAATTCAATGAGTCATAGATTGGATCCAATCTTATTCCATTTTGTTATTTGAAACGCGTTAAACCCTAGGATAGGTTTTTAGTGGTTGTAACAAGATATTTCTGTCGCGTCGGTGAGCGTAATGCCCGCTCGCCGATCACATTGGATCTACTGTCTTAGGGAGCAATGCATGTCGACCCAAAAACGCTTGAAAGTCTTTCCTACCTCATCGATCGGCACTATCGCCACCATCCCCTCCTCAAAACCTGAAACACAACGGGCAATTATTGCCGCCAGCCTCGCCTCGGGAACTTCTTATATTTACAATGACCTTCGTTGCCTTGAAACCGAAACAATGAAAAAGGCATGTCGTAGTATTGGTGCAATTATCGAGGAGCAACCAGGCAGGTTAGTGGTAACTGGCACAGGCGGCTTGATCAAGCCTGAAAAGAAGGTGATCGACGCTCTAGGCTCCGGGTTGGTATTTCGAGTGTTTGCTGCGTTGACGTGCTTTACAACGACGCCGGCGGTTATTACCGGCGATGAAGTTCTGCGGGGGCGTGTCATGGAGCCTTTGTTTGTCGCCCTGGAAGGGCTGGGGGCTCATATTTCATGCATCAACCACAGTGGCAAGGCCCCGATTGTGAACTGGGGTGGTTATAAAGGGGGAGAGTGTACGATTGAGGGCAATATCAGCTCGCAATTCATCACCGCGATTCTGTTCTGCGCCCCCCTCGCCAAACAACCTACGGTGGTGAATATCCGCGGTGAAATTCTGTCGCTTTCGTATATCAAGCAGACTTTGGAAACCCTCAGCACTGCGAGGATCAGCTATGACGTGAACGCTGACTATTCACAGATTACGGTGTATCCCGGCCACTATCGCAGCGCGAACTATACGATCGTCGGTGACTACACCTCATCGTCCTATCTGATCGCGGCCGGCATCATCTTTCCGGGCGAGTTGACGCTCAAGAACATGAACAGCAAGAGTTTGCAGGGCGAGCGTGCGATTCTCAAAGTGGCCGAGGCGCTGGGCGTCAATGTTGAGTTCAATGACGCTGCCAATGAAGTACGCATTGTTAATAAGTTGGCTGAGTTAAAAGGCAAGTATCATTTCGATGCGAGTGATTACCCCAATATTGTGCCGACACTGGCGGCGATCGGTGCTTATGTGCAGGGTGAGTTCAAAGTGACCGGCGGCTCCATTACGCGCTTGCACAAGTCGCCACGCATTGAGGCGATGGTGACCGAGCTGGTGAAAATGGGTGTGGACATACAGCCGTTGTTTAAAAACGGCGTCTACGATGGCTTCGTTATTCGTGGTGAACCGAGTTACGCCGGTGATGCAGTGTTGTCAGCCTGGGGTGACCATCGAATTTTCATGTCATTGTTTGTGGCTTCCTTGCGGTGCCAACAGCTTAATGAGTTGGATGGTTATCAGGACGTTCATTGTTCCTTTCCGGATTTCTTCCAGGAATTTGAACGTCTGGGCGTGTCGTTTGAAGAAAGCTCGACAGCCGCCAAGCATGTTGAAGTCTGACTTACTATCTTTGAATTAAAGGGAGGGTGGCCTGGGTCACCCTCTATATAACGGATTATAGATCATGAACTTTCGAGAAAAGCTTGAACGGGATGGGTACGTCGTTATTCCAGGAGTACTCTGCAACGAGCAGGTGGAAAAGTTGCGTAAAACGTATGTCAATAGTTTGGCAGAGACCGAGCAGAGCACGCTGTTGCCAACGGCGTTTCTGCAATTTAGTGATATGGTCAATGCACTGCTCCATCCTGGTGCTATTCAGGCGATAAAGGATATTTTTCAGTCGGATTTTTCGCTGTTACCGAATTTTACGGTGCGCGAGAGCGTTTATATACCATGGCACAATGATGCGTACTTTCTTCCCGACGAAGTGATTTCGCCTAGCGCATTTCCCGAATTCTTACAGTGTGCTTATTATCTTCAAGATAATGATCCTGTGTCGGGCGGCGGCATCACCTTACTGCCGGGGTCGCACAAGCTCAGTAAAGATGAAGTCAAGATCAGGCTCGCCGAACCGGTAAAATTCGAGCGCACGATCATGAGTAAGGCCGGCGATCTGGTTATTTGGGATAATCGAGTAACTCATCGCAGCAGTGCGCCGGATCAGACGCCTGTGGAAACAAAGCTGGCCATTCAATGGACTGTTTCTGCTTCGACCAAACATAACGCATCCTACATTACCTACCTGCGTGCCCGGGCTGAGCGCAGCCTGCATGTTTCGGACTATTTGCCCAACAGCCCCAAGCCATATTTTGCCGATATGCCCAATGTGCGCTACCCCTCTTCTTTTTCACAAGATGCCGTGTTGAAGATGAAGGGCGAGAACATCACATTTATCGAGATCTGAACAGGGGGTTTGCAATGGAATTGCAAAGTACTGGCGAAACCGGTGCACATTACATTCTTCGCCAACTTCAGTCTTTGGGGGTTACGCACTTCTTCATGGTGCCTGGCAAGTTGATCAATGCGTTTATGCGTTGTTATCCCAGTGATGGCTCTACAACGCTTGCCATTGAACCGGTGGTTACAGCGTGTGAAACAGGCGCGTCCTATATGGCCGAAGGCTATGCGCGTGCCAGTGAAACATTCGGGGTGTGCCTGGTGATAGGCGGGCCGGGTGTTACCAACGCGCTGACCGGGATCGCTTCCGCTTACACGGACCACCAGTCGGTCTTGCTCTTGTCGGGCCAGATTGCGTCATCGCTGGAAATGCAAAACGTGCTGCAGGACGGGAGCCAAACCGGCGTGAATCTGTGTGATGTATTCAAACCCATCACCCGCAGTGCCCTCGAGGTCAAGGCAGGGCAACCCTTGTCGGCGTTTTTGCGCGAATCGGTGCGGTTGTTGAAAGGCATGGAAAAAGGCCCGACCTACTTGGCCGTCAGCAAGGAAGCACTGTACGAGAAATCCACGAGCCGCGCCGATATCGCTGCCAACGTACTGGAGTCGTGGAGCAACCAAGCGCTTGCCGTTGAAAAGATCAAAAGCGCGGCGATCAAGGCCGTGTTCAAGCGCTCGACCAATCTCGTCATTCTCGCGGGGCTACGTTGCAAAAACTCCAAGGTTGGCGCTGCGCTCCTGGCATTTTCCGAGCGCTTTTCGATTCCGGTCGCGACCACCTTGAGCGCCAAAGGACTGTTCCCGGAGGACCATCCCAACGCCTTGGGCGTTTACGGTTATTCGGGAAACAAGCGCGCTATCGAGGCGTTCAAGGGCGGTGTGGACGGTGTGATTCTCCTTGGGCTCGATACCACTCAATGGAGCACCATGCTCTGGTCCCATGAGCTAAGGCCTCAATTTGGCGCGATCCAGGTGGATGAGAACCCAGATTATCTGGGACGGTATCTTGGTATTGATCACGGCGTGGTGGCGACGGGGGAGGGTTTCCTGAGGCTGGTCAGCGAGGTTCACGCACAAGAGCTGGAGGCCAGCCAGGAGAGTCGCTCCAGGTGGTCGAATGATCTTCAACGGGTGCCGCTGCATTACCCCGTCGATGCCAAAGCTACGGGCAATCTTGCCGACCATCCCGCCGCCTATATCCCGGTGCTGCAAGCGTTTTTCCCCAGTGATGGCGTGGTGTGTGTCGATTCGGGCTCCCATCGATCCTTCTTCGGCCACTACTGGACTGCGCGGGGGGCGGCGGCCTATTTATCGGCAACCACATTAGGCCCGATGGGCTGGAGTATCCCGGCAGGCATCGGTGCAAGTTTCGCCCGCCCCGAGGGCAAAACCATGGTGATTACCGGTGATGGCTGCATGCTGATGCAGGGCCTTGAGCTATCGACCGCCGCGAAACATGGGTTGAATATCGTCTTCGTCGTTTTCAATAACCGGTCCTATTCGGCAAGTTACTTCAATAACAAAGACAACTTAGCCGCGCTGACGCAAATTCCCGATTACAACTGGTGCCTGTTTGCCCAGAGCCTGGGCGTGAGTGCGACGTGCGTGGACTCGCCACAGGCCTTGCAAGATTGTATTGAAAGCATCATGAGCACCGCCGCCCCTCATCTGATTGAAATCAAATGCGACGGGCGACATACCACGCCCAACAGCGAATACGGCACACGCTTGAAAGACCATCCATTACTGTAAGGAGCCTGTCGTGAATTCTAGAATGGTGATCACCAACTCCTGCCTGATCCTGGTATTGGGGTTGTTTTCCATTGACTTGTACAACCCCGCCTTGCCGGAGATTGCACGGGTATTTTCGGTAACTGACGCGCAGTCCCAAAACCTGGTGGTCTTCTATCTGGCAGGCTTTGCACTGTCCCAGTTGGTGTATGGGCCGATCTCCGATAGAAAAGGGCGGGTACCGGTGATTATGGTCTCCCTTGCCCTCGGCGCCTTGGGCAATTACCTGACGTCGACGGCGGACAGTATTCAGGCGCTCTATCTGTTTCGTTTGTTAACAGGCATCGGTGCTGGCGGTTGCCCCGTGATAAGCCGGGCAATATTGAGCGATACGTTCAAAGATAAAACCGAGTTGTCCAAATCGCTGACGGTGTTCTCCATGGCGTCCCAGGTCTCGCCTGCGCTTGCGCCGGTACTGGGTGGTTTTATAACTGCTGCACTTCCTTGGCAATATAATTTCTACGCATTGACCCTGATCACGCTGCTCGGCGCCGTATTTATCAAGGCCACACTGGTTGAAACAGCTCCGCTGCAGGGCGTGCCTTCCAAACGGCTTGAGGGTTTCAAAGTGCTGCTGCGCGACTTCAACTTCATGGTTTACAGCCTGGTCTCTGCGGTACTGTTTGCGATCACCATCGGCTACTTCACCGCGAGCCCATTCATCTATCAATTGCAGTTCCATCTGCAGAGCCAGGAAAATGGCCTGCTGTTCGTTGGCTACTCTGCGGGTATCGTCTTGGGTTCTTACCTGACCAAGCGGTTTTTGAATCGTTACTCGCCTGAGCGCATCCTGATGACGTCCTTGGTGGCGCTGACGGTGTTGGCGGCGCTCGCTCCGCTGGTTCTCCAGGCATTCAAGTTGGTCACGGCCCCGGCGCTGGTGGCGTATGGCTTTTTGGTCGCTCTCGGCTGTGGCCTGTCCTCACCCTTGTTGTTGGGGATCAGTCTGCATGGCCAGGCAAAACATGCCGGTACCGGGAGTGCGCTGCAAGGCGCGATCAAGATGGCGGGTGCAGCACTGGCGCTGTTCTTTTTCTCTGAGGGGCACACCAGCACCGCCATGGGGCTGATGATGGGGATACTGGTCATGTCGCTGTTTTGCCTGTTCGCCATCGCCCTGGCTCAGCGTATTGCCGGCCGGTCAGTGGCAACCGCCTGAAAGTGCGCGAGAGTGTGACTGCTGGTATAGCAGTCACGCTCTCGCCGGTTAGGGGCGATGGTTACAGAGTGAACTGGGCAAAGCTCACGCCGGCACCCGCCGGGCGCACATCCTTGAGGAACGAGTCCTTGTCGGCACTCAGTTCCAGGGTAATCTCCGGCTTGCGCTTGCCCGCATTGCGTACCACCAACCCTTCCAGCTTTTCGCGCAGAAACACAGTCGGCACTTTCAGGTGCAACAACTGGTCCGTCTCGGCGTTATGCATCAGCAGATGGATCCACTCGTACTGGCCCACGGCAATCCGCGCAACGGGCAGGTCGAACCACCAGATATTGCGCTTGTGGTCCAGGTCGGTGAAATGGCAGTTGTTGACGCCGAGTACGGCACCGCCCAGTTCCTGGTTTCTGCGGGCGATAGCCTGTGCTTTATTGAGTTTCATAACCTTCCTACGGGATCTGTTATTCAGCGTTGCAGCCTGAATGTGCCGGGCATTCTCGTGGGTTGGCCGCAAAACATAAAGCCAAACCTGCGGCAGGCGATAAAATGCCTCGCGAAAATAATTGAAACTCTGCCGAAGCGTCCTGGGTCAACCTCTACGTAATGACCAAAACCCTCGATTGTTCCAGGAGAAATACCATGAGCAGCACATCGGATAAGGCAAAAGGTTTGGCGAACGAAGCGGTCGGCAACATCAAGCAGGGTATCGGCAAAGTCACGGACAACGACAAACTGCGTGCAGAAGGCGTGATCCAAGAGAAAAAAGGTGAAGCGCAGCAAGCAGTCGGGAAAACCAAGGACGCGGTGAAAAAAGCCACCGAATAAGGCGTTCTGCTGGTTTTGCCCAGCAGTATGGCGGCCATCCACGGATGGCCGTTTTTGTGTGAACTGTTGCAACTAAATTTTGGAAATTGTTTCAAAGTCGCCAAATGGGCTACTTTGATGTAGAAAACGGCCCCTGAGTCGCCCACGAACTCAACCTCTTTGCGGCGAAAGGAGACGCTATGATTTTTCCGGTACTCGATGGTCTCAAGCTGCATAAGGTGCTGATACGCACCGTCACGGAATTCGTCGATGACGAGATGCCTACCTACGCCTCGGCACTGGCCTATCAGATGCTGTTCTCGTTGTTTCCCTTCCTGCTGTTCCTGATTGCCCTGATCGGTTTCCTGCATCTGCCGGACTTCTTCACCTGGCTGCGCTTGCAGTCGGAGCTGGTGTTGCCGCCCCAGGCGCTGGAGCAGGTCAACCCGGTCATCGACCAGTTGCAACAGTCCAAGGGTGGCTTGCTCTCGGTAGGTATCGTCATCGCGCTGTGGACCGCCTCTGCGGGCGTACGTTTGATGATGAGCGCGATGAACGCCGCGTACGACGTGGTCGAAGGCCGGCCGATCTGGAAGCGTTTTCCGCTGTCGATTTTCTACACCGTCGGCATTGCCGGCATGTTGCTGGCCGCCGCTGCGCTGATGGTGCTTGGCCCGCAGGTCATGGAATGGCTGGCCGGGCAGATCGGCATGCAGGAGTTCGTCGTCACCCTGTGGACCATCCTGCGCTGGCCATTGATCGTGATCCTGCTGATGTTCGCCGTGGCACTCATGTATTACGTGATGCCGGACGTCGAGCAGAAATTCCGCTTCATTACCCCAGGCTCGGTGTTGGCCGTGGTGGTGTGGATTGTGGCTTCCCTGGGCTTTGGTTATTACGTCAAAACCTTCGCCGACTACAACGCCATGTATGGCAGCATCGGCGCGATCATTGTCCTGCTCCTGTACTTCTATATTTCCGCCGCCGTGTTACTGCTGGGTGCGGAGATGAATGCCGTGATCGAACACATGTCAGCCGAAGGCAAGGACCCAGGTGAAAAGGAGTTTGACGAACCCGGTCATACCGATGAAAAACAGCACGTCTCGGGCCTAGGCCGGGACCACTCCAAGCCCACCCCTGAAGAAGTGCCACGATGATCCGTGAAATCCTGAAAATGGGCGACGAGCGCCTGCTGCGTATCGCTCCGCCGGTGCCGCCGGAAATGTTCGACAGCCCCGAGTTGTGGCAACTGATCGACGACATGTTCCAGACCATGGAACATGTGGGCGGTGTTGGCCTGGCTGCACCGCAGATTGGTGTCGACCTGCAACTGGTGATCTTTGGTTTCGAAGCCAGCGAGCGCTATCCGGAGGCGCCGCCGGTACCGCAGACCATCCTGATCAACCCGCTTATCACGCCCCTGAGCCCGGTGCTGGAAGAGGGCTTCGAAGGCTGCCTGTCGGTGCCCGGTTTGCGCGGCGCCGTGAACCGTTACCAGCAGATCCGCTACGAAGGTTTCGATCCCAAGGGCGAGCCGATTGTGCGTTTTGCCGACGGCTTTCATGCGCGGGTGGTGCAGCATGAGTGCGACCATTTGATCGGTCGGCTGTACCCGTCGCGGATCACCGATTTCAGCAAGTTCGGGTTTATCGAAGTGATGTTCCCGGAATTGGATCCGACAGCTGACGAATAAACACCAGGCTACCTGAGGTCCCAATGTGGGAGGGGGCTTGCTCCCGATAGCGGTGGACCGGTCGACATTTCAGCGACGGATACTCCGCCATCGGGAGCAAGCCCCCTCCCACATTTTTGCCCGGCATCATTCAGGTGACTGAGAACCCCATCGCAATCATCGGCTTGTTCCGTTTGTAGCGCACCAACCGCTCGCTGAGGGACTGCGGCAGCAGCGTGTCCTGACTGAACCCCATACGCTGATACAACCCCTCCAGATCCGGATGGCACAGCAGCCACACCGTACCCTCCACTCCGGCTACCGCCTGCTCAATCAAGCGTGCCGCCAACCCCTGGCCGCGATAGGCCGGGTCGACAAACACCCCCGTCAGCCACTGCCCACCCACCACCGGGCTCAAGCACAAGCCGGCCACGATCTCGCCGTCGCGAGCTACCCACAAACGGCCGCCCTTGAGGGCCCTCATCGAAGAGTTGTGGCTGCGGTAAAACTTGTTCAGCAGTGGCCAGAGGGGCTCTGCCAGCGTTTCGATGTGCAGGTCGGGCATGGTTGTTGGGCCAGCATTGTCAGGGCCGGGGATTATAAGCGCCTTCTGTCGATCAATAGGTGGTATACCCAGTGCTACATCCCCTGTTAGTGGAGCACGCATCATGGCCAAAGGTATGGATTCAAAGAAAGCCGCGAAGAAAAAGCCGGCAAAAACCGCGGATGAAAAACGCGCCGACAAGAAGACCAAGAAATCCGAAGCCGGCCTGTTCGGTCACTGAGTTACAAGCTTAGAACCAAACAATCTGCAAGATTTTCCCGCCTCATTGCACAGAGCAGGAAACACCTGCTCTGAGCTGCCGATGGCCAACTACCTTGATCTGACCCACCGCCGGGAAATCGAAGCCCTGGCGACGACCTTTGCCGCAAGAACCGAATGGCCGACCTGGTTGCTGTTGCTCGGCGTGTATGCCGGCTGGTTCGGTGTGTTGCTTGCCAGCCACTGGCTGGGGCTGTGGTGCAGCACCTTGTTGCTGATCCCGTTGGTGACCCTCTGGCTGTCGCTGCAACACGAGTTGCTACACGGCCATCCCACTCGTTTGCCGTGGGTGAACAAACTGCTCGGTTACGCGCCGTTTGCCGTTTGGTACCCCTACACCCTGTACCGTGACAGCCACCTGTTGCATCACCACGACGAAGACCTGACCCTGCCCGGCATCGACCCGGAAAGCCGCTACCTTAACCAACAGCAGTGGGACGCCAGCTCGCGCCTGCAACGCAGCGTGCATTGGCTGACCAAGACTGTAGTCGGTCGCTTGCTGCTGGCGGCACCCCTGGCCATCAGCCGCTTACTGCGCGATCAATGGCAACGCCTGCCAGAGGTTTGGCCGATGTGGCTGGCCCACGGCGCCGTGACCCTGTTGATGCTGGGGTTTATCGCCCATAACAGTGTCTTGCCGGTGTGGCATTACCTGCTGCTGGTCAGCGTGCCGGCCTTGTCGCTGGCGTCGATCCGTTCCTACTATGAACACCGCCCCCACCCCCGGCCGGAACAACGCACGGTGCTCAACGAAGCGTCCTGGGCCTGGCGATGGCTGTTCCTAAACAACAACCTGCACCTGGTGCACCACGACCTGCCCAAACTTCCCTGGTTCTTGCTGCCCAGGGTATATCGTGCCCGTCGCGAACAGTGGCTCGCGCGCAGCGGTGGGTTCCTGGTGCAGGGCTACGGCCAGTTGATCAGCCGCCACGGCCTCAAGGCCATCGACAGCCCCCGGCACCCTTTTGCCTGAGAGATGCCCATGAGTGAGCACTATGCCGAGTTGCGCATGTATGTCGCCCCGGAGCCCGTCGAGCAAGCCAATCAACAGTGGCTTGTGCGCAGCATTGAACGCCTGGGCCTGCGTCGGCTCAACGCCGACCACCTCGACTTGCCCGGCCTGTGGCTGGCGCCTGAATTGCTCGTCACCCAAACCTGCGGCTACCCGTTGATGACCCAGCTGCGTGGCCAGGTTCGCGTCATCGGTCGCCCCCGCTACGAGCTGCCCCATAGCAGCAATGGCGAACACTGCAGCCTGTTGCTGAGCCGCGCTGACAACCCGCGCATCACCCTGGCGCAGTTCTATAACAGCCGTGGGGTGATCAACGGCCACGATTCCAACAGCGGCATGAACCTGCTGCGCCACTGCCTGGCACCGTTGCAGCGTGACGGGCGTTTTTTTGCCAGCGTCGCCATCAGCGGTGCCCACCGTGAGAGCCTGCGCTGGCTGCGCGAAGATCGCGCTGACCTTGCCGCAATCGACAGCGTGACCTACGACTACCTGATGCGTTTCGCACCCCAGGAAGTCGCGGGTTTGCGCATCGTTACCCGCAGCGCACCGAGCCCCACCTTGCCCTATATCGGCCCACGAGGCTTGAGCGGTGTGCAGGTGGAACGGGTCCGCGAGGCGATGAACCTGGCATTGCAGGATTTGCCGCAGGTAGTGGAAACCCTCGGTGTGCACGCGGTACTCCCCGCCGCTGAAGAGGACTATCAGGTGCTGTTGGATTACCAACGGCAGGCCGCCAGTGTTGGTTACACAGTGCTAGAATAAGGTTATATAAAAATGCATTTTAAGTATTATTAAAGAATAAGCGGCCTTGCTAGGATCGCTTCACCGGAACACCGGACATAACGCGCAACCTACTCAAAAGGAGCCACTATGTCCGGCGCCGACACCTCTCATCGCGCTTACGTAGGCGCATTGTTCCACCGCCATTACGCCTGGCTGTGCAGCCGCTTGTATCGTCACCTCGATTCCCGTGCACACGCCGAAGACATCGCCGCCGACACCTTTGTCCAGCTCCTGACCGCACTCGACGGCGTCCCGATCCGCCAGCCCCGTGCCTTGCTCACCACGATTGCCCTGCGCCTGATGTATCAGCTGTGGCGGCGACGTGACCTGGAGCGCGCCTATCTCGATGCCCTGGATAACGATGAAGCCTTCAGCGTGCCGTCCCCCGAAAACCTGGCCCAGATGTGCGAGTCGCTGCAAGCCGTCGACCAGTGGCTCGACGGCTTGCCGGGCCAGGTCAAGGCGACGTTCCTGTTGTCCCGACTCAATGGCCTGACGTACCCCGCGATCGCCGCCGAACTGGGAATTTCCCAGCGCTCGGTCAGTGATTACATGGCCCGCGCCCTTAACGGCCGCCTGCGGTTGCGCCTGGAATGAATGCCACGTCTGACTCACTGCACACGGCCAACCCGCTCACGATCACGACCATGAGGCAATCCATGAAAAAACTGAAAAACCTGCTTGGGGGTTCGCTGCTGGCGCTCACCGTCCTGGCCCAGCCTGCGCTCGCCGCCGAACCTGCCACCCTGCGCATCGGCTACCAGAAAAGTTCGGTGAGCATGGTGCTCGCCCGTGAGCACAAGCTCTTCGAAGCTGCGCTGCCCGGTACCCAGGTGCAATGGACCGAATTCCTTGGTGGCCCGCCGCTGATCGAGGCACTCAATGCGGGCAGCCTGGACATCGGTAATATTGGTGACATTCCGCCGATCTTTGCCCAGGCGGCTGGCATCGACTTGCAGTACTTCGCCGTCGAGCCCAATGAGGGCAAGACCGAAGCGGTGCTGGTGCCCAAGGCCAGCACGGTGCAGAACGTCGCCGAGCTCAAGGGCAAGCGCGTGGCGTTGCTCAAGGGCTCCAGTGCACACAACCTGTTCCTCAAGAGCCTGCTGCGCGCCGGTTTGCAATGGAAGGACGTGAACGTGGTGTACCTGTCGCCTTCCGACGGCCGTGCCGCCTTCGAACAAGGCAAGGTTGATGCCTGGGTAGTTTGGGACCCGTACTACTCGGCCGCGGTGGTCGACGGCTCCGCTCGCGTGCTGGGTGATGGTCAGGGTCTTAACCCGGCAGGCAGTTTCTTTGTGGTCAACGGCCCGTTCGCCCAGCAACATCCCCAGGCCATTACCGCCATTATTCAGACCCTCGGCAAGGCGCAGCGCCTGTCACTCGACCAACCCGATGAAAGCATCGCGTTGATGGCCGGCACCCTTGGCCTGCCACCGGCGGTGGTCAAAAGCTACTTCGAGCATCGCTCGCCCGCGCCGATCCGTCCGTTACAGGCGATCGACATCGCCAACCAGCAGCGCACGGCCGACCTGTTTTTCGCCAACGGCCTGATCCCGAAAAAGGTCGACGTGCAGCAGATTGTCTTCAAGCCCGAATAAGCCCCCTTTCATCGATTGAGCGCATTTCAGAACATGGGGTGCGCGCCGCCAGCGCCCTGCTGGCAATGCTGGCTGATTAGTGGCCTTGCATAGCGCCAACCCCTGTCTATGCTCACCCGGGACCGTTAATGATGCTTGGCCTATAAAGCGTTTTGAATGGTTATTTCCCCGTGAAGGTTTACCAACACAAGAATGGAATGCGCCGTTCAGGCGCCGGGACTCAAGGGTGATCTGACCATGTTCAACCGCCAGCACAAATCCGACCTGCAAGAAATCCAGCGTTTTTCCTGTGCTCTCACCGAAGCCAATGCCAAGCTCGCAGCCATCAGCCGTTCCATGGCGATGATCGAGTTTGATCGCACAGGCGTGATCCTCGAAGCCAACGAAAATTTCTGCAAGAGCATGGGTTACAGCGTCGATGAGATCCGCGGTAAACATCACCGCATTTTTTGCGATGAGGCCTACACCCACACCGACGAATACAGCAAATTATGGCGCGACCTGGCGCGGGGCGAAGCGCTCAGCGGCACCTTCATGCGTTTGAACAAGCGCGGTGAAGAGGTATGGCTTGAAGCTAGCTACATGCCGGTGCTGGACAGCGACCATCAGGTGCGCAGTGTGATCAAGGTGGCGTCGGATATTTCCGCGCGAGTACACCATGAACACGAGAACCAAAGCCTGATCGACGCCATCAGCCGCTCCATGGCAGTGATCGAGTTCACCCCACAGGGTCAGATCCTCAACGCCAACGACAATTTCCTGCGCACCGTGCAGTATTCACGTGAGGAAATCATCGGTCAGCACCACAGCATGTTCTGTCATCGCAATGAAGTGGAGTCGCCGGCCTACAAAGCCTTTTGGGCCTCACTCAATCGTGGCGAATACCACTCCCATCGCTTCGAGCGTAAAAACAAATACGGCAAGACCCTGTTTCTGGAGGCGTCCTACAACCCGATCTTCGATACCAATGGGCGTCTGTACAAAGTGGTGAAATTTGCCAGCGACATCACCGACCAGGTCACCACCCTGCGCACCGCCGCTGATTCGGCCCACGCCACCTCCGTACAAAACGACGCCTGCGCCCGCAAGGGCTCGCAGGTGGTGCAGCAAACGGTACAGATTATCGAGGCCATCTCCAGCGACTTGAACCAGGCTGCCCACAGCATCGATGCGGTCAACAAACAGTCCGACATCATCGGCGCCATCGTGCAGACCATCCGCAGCATTGCCGAACAAACCAATATGCTGGCGCTCAACGCCGCGATTGAAGCGGCGCGGGCTGGTGAGCATGGACGTGGGTTCGCAGTGGTGGCCGATGAAGTGCGCAGCCTCGCGGCCCGCACCAGCCAGGCGACGGTGGAGATAGTGGAGGTGGTGCGCAAGAACCACGACCTGTCATTGAGTGCGGTGACGAGCATGCAGTCGAGCTTGAGCCGCACGGGGCTTGGGGTGGAACTGGCCAACGAAGCGGGGCAGGTGATCCTGGAGATCCAGGAAGGCTCGCGGCATGTGGTGGATGCAATCAGTCAGTTCAATTCGACGCTGCAACTGCAATAGCAGCAAAGCCGTCTGTAGGAGCGAGCTTGCTCGCGAAAAACTCAAGAACGCCGCGTTCATTCTGGATGTGCGCGTCATCGTTGACGACCTTCGCGAGCAAGCTCGCTCCTACAGGGGATGGCCTTAGATTGCAGCCAGGGTTTCTTTGACTGCCTGTGCCTGCGGGTCAGCCGTCTTCGCCGCTACCTGTTGCTGTTGCTGCTGCTGGAGCCGCTCGGACACTTGCTTGGCAAACGCGTTTTGTTCCTCCACCGGCAGGGCGTTCAGTTCCTCCAGGGTCAGGCCCCGTTCTTTGAGCAACTGGTCGCGGATGCGCTCGGCCGGGGTCTTGGTCATGTAGTCGGTGAACTCACTGCGTGCTGACCCGGCAGCGTTGCTTGCCGGTACATCGCTATTGGGCGCCGTGGCTTGCAGTTGCACACGGGTCTTGGCGAAGGCCTCGTCGATACGGTCGCCGGCCTTGTCCAGCGCCTTCTGCGCTGCCGGTAGCGTGACGCTTTGCTGCGCAACTTGCAGGGCACCGCTGTAAAGCGCGCTGGCGGCGGCGTTGGCGGGGTCCATGTCGGGGCGCTTGAGTTGCTGGACGGTCGATATGGCTTGAGTGTTGTTGTTAACCAGCATGATCGGTCACCTGTGCAAATGGTCGGTGCGACAGCTGGAGCAAAAAGTGTGCCGACGATCCAACACAGTAGCGGCGGGTAGGCGGACGCTTCAGGCGGCAAGCGATGACCGCGTAGAGACCAATCGTTGCCGCTGGCTAGCTGTTTTGTACGGTGCGAATATCAAACGAGCCATTGAACGAATGGTCCGTGCCTTCGACATCAGCAGTGATTTCGAAAGTGCCGGCTGCATAGCCTGTATTCCCGTCATAGCTGCGCAAGTCAAGCGTGCCGCTCTTTGCACGGTAGGAGGTGCGATGGCCGAAGGCTGTTTCTCGGAAATAGCTGACGTTAACGTCTCTTGGCCAAGGTTGAGGCACGGTAATCGGACCTGGGGGCTGATCCTTGGGAAAGTCGATTTGAATGCCAATAAAGTCGCCACCCTGACTGGGCTGGCGTCCATCCAGGGCGATCCAGCGTCCGGTACTGGATTGGCGATACACGACGTTGCTGGTATCTATTTCACCTTCGAACCCTGTGGATTTAAGCCATCCTGCTGAAGCGTGTTCGCTCTGGTCCATGTTCAATCCGGGTTACCTTCCAATGGCGGCCCACCACGGGAACGCCTGGTCATCAGTAAAGCGGCAATGGGGCATTACGATCTACTGTCAAAGTTGACAGTAGAGTCACTCCACTGACGGACGGTATCGAGCGCCGACGGTGGTCAATGGGCAATATTTTCCAACGCCAGATTACGCGTACGCGGCCCGAACCAACTGATGGTGATCATCACGATCAACATGCTGCTGGCGATAAATGCCAACACCCCCGGCGTGCCTAAGTGTTCGAGGATGAAACCGATCAGCAAACTGCTGAACACCGTAGACAAGCGGCTGAACGAATAGCAGAACCCCACCGCCCGTGCGCGGATATTGGTGGGGAACAATTCGCTCTGGTAGGAGTGGTAACTAAAACTCAGCCAGGCATTGCAGAAGGTGATCATCACCCCGCAGAACACCAGCCCCAGCGCGGTGGTTTGCAGGGCGAACAGGCTACCGAATATCACGGCGCCCATGGCCGAGCCAACGATCTGCCATTTGTTTTCAAAGCGGTTGGCCACCTTCACAAACAGCAACGGCCCCAGCGGGTAGGCGAGGGTGATGATAAAGGCGTACATCAAGCTGTGCGTCACGCTCACGCCCTGGCCCGACAGCAGTGCCGGCAACCAATTGCCAAAGCCGAAAAAACCGATGGCCTGGAACACATGGAACACGATCAGCATCAAGGCGCGGCGCCGGTAGGGCGGTTGCCAGATATCGGCGAAACGCCCGCTGCCCTGAACGCTGATGGCTTCGGGTTGCGGCTCATCCAAGGGCTTGCCGTGATCTTTCAGGCAGCGTACTTCCAGTTTGTCCATGATCGCACCGGCTTCTTCGAAGCGGCCTTTCTGCGCCAGCCAGCGGGGTGATTCCGGCAGGCGCTTGCGCAGTTGCCAGATAAACAGCGCAAACACTGCGCTGCTCAACACCACCCAGCGCCAGCCGGAGATGCCGAACGGCGCCTGGGGCACCAGCCACCACGACATCAAGGCCACAGCCGGCACCGATAGAAACTGGATAAAAAACGCGAAGGCAAACGCCGAACTGCGCATGCGCTTGGGCACCAGTTCCGAGAGGTAGGCGTCGATGGTCACCAGTTCGATGCCCAGGCCTATGCCCACCACAAAGCGCATGCAGATGATGCCCAGGGCGGAGGTTTGAATACCCATCAGCACCGTGGCGACGGTGTACCAGATCAATGCAAAGGTGAAGATTGCCCGGCGTCCGAAGCGGTCGGCGATGGGGCTGAGCAGGCTGGCGCCGAGGAACAGGCCGAGGAAGGTCGCCGAGGCGAACGCGGCCTGGTCCGAAAAACCAAACACGCCCTGGCTGCCGGTATGGAAAATGCCGTCGCTGATCAGCCCGGGGCTGATATAGGCGGTCTGGAACAGGTCATACAGCTCGAAAAAACCGCCGATGGACAGCAGCGCCACCAGGCGCCACACGGTGGCCACGGCGGGCAGGCGATCAATGCGTGCGCTGATATGCGCGGCGCGGAGTGGGTCGAGGCCGTCGGTGGTGGATTGGGCGGGCATGGTGAAAACTCAGTAAGTGATGGGGATTTCAAATACCTGGAACGCATCATCCAGCGGTTGATAGCCCAGCACACGTGTGGTTTCGCTCAAATCCAGACGCTTGAAGCGGTTGTTGGAAATACCGTGGGCGATCAGGTGCTTCACGCCGACGGCTTCCACTGAGCGTTGCAGCAGTTGCACGGCATCCCGCGGGCTGAGCCAGGCGCTGAGGTCGCGGGCGTTGTTCAGGTCGTGGGTTTCGGAGAGTTCAAAGGCACCGATACGCAGGGCGATGGTCGACAGCGGCGTCTTGGCTGCGTAGTAGCCACACAGGGCCTCGCCGTAGCATTTGCTTACGCCATACAGGTTGGCGGGCATCACCGGCATACCGGGGGTGATCTGGCGATCCACCGGGTAGCCTTCGATGGTTTGCGCGCTGCTGGCAAATACCAGACGCTGCACGCCGGCGGCCACGGCGGCTTCGAACAGGTAGGTGGTGGCGAGGATGTTATTGGGCAGCAGTTCGTCGAACGAGGCGCTGGCATGGGGGATGCCCGACAGATGCACGATCACATCGATGCCTTCGAGCAGGGTCGCCAGGCTGGATTTATCGCTGAGGTCGGCGTGTACGAAGCGGTGTTCACCCAGGTCGAAATCCGGCGCGATGCGGTCAGTGAGCGTGAAGCAGTAGCGATCTTTCGAGGCCTGGAAAAATGTCTTGCCGATTCTGCCGCAGGCGCCGGTGAGTAGTACGTTGAGTCCGTTCACGTGGTGATCCCTGTGCTTAGTTGTGGCCGTCGAGGGCAAAGGTCTTGAAGCCGGCGTGCTGGCTGAGCCGCTGATAGTAGGCGGCAATGGCGGGGTAGGGTGGACGCTGCATGGGCGTTGCCTGCCAGCGGTGTACCGAGAGGCCGATGAGGATATCGGCGAGGGTGAATTCCTCCCCGGCCACATAGGCACCGGTCCTGGCCAGTTGTTGTTCGAGAATGCCCATCTTGTCGTTCCAGAGCTGCACTGCGGCGGCGA
Source organism: Pseudomonas sp. OST1909 (assembly GCF_015277575.1). Classification (NCBI taxonomy): domain Bacteria; kingdom Pseudomonadati; phylum Pseudomonadota; class Gammaproteobacteria; order Pseudomonadales; family Pseudomonadaceae; genus Pseudomonas; species Pseudomonas sp. OST1909. Next base: position 5,036,703 of record NZ_CP063780.1, on the reverse strand, counting down.
TTTGCGCTGCGTCGAGACCGTCGGGGTTGTTGCGTACCAATGCGGTGAAAGCGTCGCTCCAGGCGCGATTGAGTTCCACGGCTTGCCAGTCGATCCATTGCTCGACACGCGCCCGGGGGGCGGGTTCGACAGGCAGCAGGTCGTGGCGTTGGTACAGGCCGACAAGGTAGCGGCAGATGGTGTTGGATTCCCACAGCACGCCGTGGTCGTCGATCAAGACCGGGATCTGGGCGTTGGGGTTCAGGGCGAGGAACTCGGTGGACTGCGTGGGCTTGAAGCCGATGCCCCAGTCTTCACGCACGTAGTCGATACCCAGTTCCTGGCAGGTCCACAACACTTTGCGCACGTTGATGGAGGAGGTGCGGCCCAGGATTTTCAGTGAGTGTGCCATTGAGCTTCCCTGCGATCATGAGTGCCAGGGGCCAATTTACCAGACGTTTGGGAGCTATAGCGAGGATAGGCAGTGATCAGAAAAGGCAGGCACTTGCCTGACTATGCGCAGTGCTGCCTTGAGGTGGACGGATGTGTAAGCGGTTATGGAGTCGCATTGAAATTTTTAATGTAGTACTCACCGCGTTCGACGGTAATAATTTTTTCTCGGTCGTCGGCTTTGGCGGCTATGAAGGCAAATTTTGCTTCAAGGATATTATCTTCGTTGCTGACAATTTCAAATGTTCCCGAGATGGCCGGATATGGATCCGAACCCCCGTTAGGGTTAGGCACGTTATAAATAACTTGAACATGCTCCTCCTTCTTGGAATGGGAAAGTTTATAGCGGCCTGGTGTGAAGCTCTTGTCTATTTCGAATGCAATAAAATGGCTGTTTTGTATGAATGCCAGTGTGGTGTTTTTTGTGCCAGGGAATGTATTCAGGTGGAGAATGTTGTGAGAATCAAAACTCTCGTTAGTCTCTTTCAGGAAGCCAGTGATTTTATTGGGTAAATTCATAATGAGTCTCCTTGAGGGCAATGAGTATGCGAGGGGGCTGCCCCTGATATTTAGGCCGCATACACCATGCAGGTCTACTGTCATTTATGACAGTTCTCTGGAGCGACCGATGAGCGGTAAGCGTACGTTGAAAACCGCCGGTTGAAAGGCGCTGGTGATTTGGTCGACGTTTGTCTGTCCTCTGAGTCGACAGATACAGGGAGGCTGCTTTACATCAGGCTGACGTGCTTATTGGGCCGAGCCTCCCCTTACTACTAGGCCAGCGGTACTTGTTGGTTCATGGCTTTGCCTACCAGCAATACACTCAGCTCGCTCAATTGATGCATGGCCAGCGCTACATCACGGTGCTTGCCGGTGAGGTCATCGGACAGGTCAAGCAGCAAGGCACTTGCCGCGATGTCAGCCGCTTCCTACAGCCGTCCTACGTACTCTCGCGCACCTGCAACTCAAACCCCATATCCACCACCGGTTTGGCAATCTTGTTGCCCGCCATGATCGTCAGCAAATGCTCCGCCGCACGTCGACCAATCGCCTCGCGTGGCGTGCTGATGCTGCTTAGGCGCGGCACCATGAATGACGACGCGGGCAAGTCGTTGAAGCCCAGCACCGCGACTCGCTCCGGCACCTTGATGCCGTGGCGCAGGGCTTCGAGCAGGGCGCCCTGGGCCAGGTCGTCGTTGCCGAAGAAGATCGCATCCACATCCGGATGCGCTGCCAGCAATTGCAGGAACAGTTCGCCGCCCAGGCCCACGGAGGAGGGGCGGGGTGTCAAAAGCTCCAGTGCCGGATCGTACATACCCGCCTGCTGCAAGGCGCGGCGGAAACCTTCACCGCGCAACAACGTGCGCTGATCCAACTGCGCGCCGATGTAGGCCAGGCGCTTGCGCCCACGGGACAGCAAATGCGCCGCCGCCGTTTCGCCTGCGGCCAACTGTGAGAAGCCCACGCAGTTCACCCCGGCATTGGGGTCCAGATCCATCATGTACACGCACGGGACATTGCTGGCCTCGACCATTCGTCGCGCGCTTTCGGTGCGGTCGAACCCGGTCAGCAGCAAACCCCGTGGCTGGTAGGCCATGTAGTTGCGCAGCAGGTTTTCTTCTTCATCGCGCGAATAATGGGAGTTGCCGATCAGCACTTCAAAGCCCTTGGGCCGCAGTACCTGATGGATGGCTTCCAGTGTTTCGATAAACAACAGGTTGGACAGCGACGGCACCAGCACCACCACCGATTGGCTCTGGGCCGACGCCAGGGCACGGGCGGCGGGGTTGACCACGTAGCTGAGTTCGGCGGCGGCCTGCTGGACTTTTTCCACCAGTTCGGTGGCCACGGTGCTGATACCGCGCAGGGCGCGGGAGGCGGTGATTGGGCTGACCCCGGCCAGGCGTGCAACTTCATTGAGGGTAGGGCGGCCCGTCGTGCGGGTATTTTTATCGTTCTTGGAGGTCATCAGGCGGCTTGCCAAACAAAAATCGAGGCACTAAGGTAGCGCTGTCTCCAAAGGGCTGCAAATTATTGAACCCAGGGTTGCCTGATCCGGTTCGAATGATTGGAGCAGATGCACGCGTCACTCCATAAAAATGACAAGTCGGCGCGGGAAAAGCCTGTTTTTGCACTAGCCTTATGCTGTGCAAAGGTAGCGCTATCTGCGTCCTGAGGTGTTTCATGAGTCAACCTGTTACCGCCCTGGTCATCATGGGTGTTTCCGGCTGTGGCAAGTCCAGCGTCAGCGAAGCCCTGTGCCGCCTGAACGGCGCCACTGCCATTGAAGGCGACAGCTTTCACCCCGCCGCCAACATCGAAAAGATGAGCGCCGGCTACCCCCTTAACGACGACGACCGCGCCGGCTGGCTCGACATCCTGTGCGATGAACTGCGCCGGTCGCTCACAGCGGGCGAGCATCCTGTGCTCACCTGTTCAGCCCTGAAAAAGAAATACCGCGACCACTTGCGCGAAGCCGCGCCGGGCCTGGGCTTTGTGTTCCTGGAGCTGACCCGCGAAGTGGCCGCCGACCGCGTGTCCCACCGCCCCGGCCATTTCATGCCGGCAAGCCTGATCGACAGCCAGTTCGCCACCCTCGAATCGCCCAAGGGCGAACCGCTGACCCTGGCCCTCAATGCCAGTGAAGACAGCGTCGAGGAGCTGGCCGAGCAGACCAACGCCTGGTGGCGCAAGCACGGCTTTGAACCTACTCATTAATTTTTTGCCGGAAAAGATAGCGCTATCCCCGGCAGAAAATTCAACACCCGCTTTAATAACAACAACAAACAGGAGAGACCCCCCATGTTTGGCATGTCCCACGAGTCTTACCTGCTGCTAGATGCAGTAGTCACTATCATCGGGTTGATCGTACTGATCACCAAGTTCAAGGTGCACCCGTTCATTGCACTGATCATCGCGGCCGGTTTCCTGGGCCTGACCTCGGGCATGCCCGTGGACAAGATCATCAAGGCGTTCCAGGACGGTTTCGGCGGCGTGCTCGGCTTTGTTGGCATTATCCTCGCGCTGGGCACGATGCTCGGCAAGATGATGGCCGAATCCGGCGGTGCCGATCAGATCGCCCAGACCCTGATCCGCGCCTTCGGCAAAGAGAAGGTCCAGTGGGCCATGATGTTCGCCGCGTTCCTGGTGGGCATCCCGCTGTTCTTTGAAATCGGCTTTGTGCTGCTGATCCCGCTGGTGTTCATCGTGGCACGGCGTACCGGTGTATCGCTGATCAAGATCGGCATCCCGCTGCTGGCCGGCCTGTCGGCGGTACACGGCCTGGTGCCACCGCACCCGGGCCCGCTGCTGGCGATTGGCGTGTTCGGCGCGGACATCGGCAAGACCATTCTGTACGGCCTGATCGTCGCACTGCCGACCGCCATCATCGCCGGCCCGATCTTCGGTACGTTTATCGCCAAGTACATTCCGGGCAACCCGTCCCAGGAACTGGTGGATCAACTGGCCCGCGAGACGGATAACAAGTCGCTGCCAAGCTTTGGCATCACCCTGGTCACCGTGCTCTTGCCGGTGTTCCTGATGCTGCTCAAAACCTTCGCCGACATCGCCTTTGCCGAAGGCAACGTGGTGCGCAACTGGATGGACATGATCGGTCACCCGATCACCGCCTTGCTGCTGGCATTGCTGCTGTCGCTGTACACCTTTGGCCATCGCCAGGGCATCCATTCCAAGCAGATCCTCAAGCTGCTCGACGCCAGCCTGGCGCCGACCGCCGCGATCATCCTGATCATCGGTGCCGGTGGTGGCTTCAAGCAGATGCTGGTGACCAGCGGCGTGGGTGACGTGATCGGCCATATGGCAGTGAACGCACAGATCAACCCGATCCTGCTGGCGTGGCTGGTGGCGGCGGTGATTCGTATCGCCACCGGTTCAGCGACGGTCGCGACCATTACCGGTGCAGGCATTGTGGTGCCGGTGGTCGGCATGATCCCGGGCGTCAACCGCGAGTTGCTGGTGCTGGCGACGGGCGCGGGTTCGTTGATCCTGTCGCACGTCAACGATGCCGGGTTCTGGCTGGTCAAGCAGTACTTCAACATGACCGTGGCCGAGACGTTCAAGACCTGGACGGCGATGGAGACCATCCTGTCGATCGTGGCGCTGATCTTCATCATGTTGCTGTCGTTGGTGGTGTAACAGGCACCGCAAAACACATGTGGGAGCTGGCTTGCCTGCGATGGCGATGGTGAATCCAACACCGCTATCGCAGGCAAGCCAGCTCCCACATTGATTGGCTTTCTTCAGGTGGATCAGGTCAGGCTTTGCTGACCAACCCATCCGCCCTGAACATCCCGCGAATCCCGCGCACCGCCTGGCGAATCCGGTCCTGGTTCTCGATCAGCGCAAAGCGTACGTGATCATCGCCATACTCGCCAAAACCGATCCCAGGCGACACACACACCTTCGCCTCCAGCAGCAACTTCTTGGCAAATTCCAGCGAGCCCATGGCGGCATACTGTTCGGGGATTTTTGCCCAGACGTACATCGACGCCTTGGGGTTCTCCACCATCCAGCCCAGCTCATGCAAGCCCTTGACCAGCACATTGCGGCGCTGGCGGTACTGCTCGGCGATGTCTTTGACGCACTGCTGATCGCCTTCCAGCGCAGCAATCGCTGCGACTTGCAGCGGGGTGAAGGTGCCGTAGTCGTGGTAGCTCTTGATCCGCGCCAGGGCGTTGACCAGTTCGGGGTTGCCCACCATGAACCCGATGCGCCAGCCGGCCATGTTGTAGCTCTTGGACAGGGTGAAAAACTCCACCGCGATGTCCTTGGCGCCGGGTACCTGCATGATCGAGGGGGCTTTCCAGCCGTCGTAGACGATATCGGCGTAGGCCAGGTCGTGCACCACCAGCACGTCGTATTGCTTGGCCAGGGCGATCACTCGCTCGAAGAAATCCAGCTCCACGCACTGCGCAGTGGGGTTGGACGGGAAGCCCAGGATCATCATCTTTGGCTTGGGGATCGAGCCGCGAATTGCCCGTTCCAGCTCGGCGAAAAAGTCCACGCCTGGCACCAGCGGCACTGAACGTACCTGGGCACCGGCAATCACCGCACCGTAGATGTGAATCGGGTAGCTGGGGTTGGGCACCAGCACAGTATCGCCCTGGTCCAGGGTGGCCAGCATCAGGTGCGCCAGACCCTCTTTGGAACCGATGGTGACGATGGCTTCCGACTCGGGGTCGATATCCACTTCATAACGGTCCTTGTACCAGCGCGAAATCGCCCGGCGCAGGCGTGGAATGCCTTTGGAGGTGGAGTAGCCGTGGGTGTCTTCACGCTGGGCGACGGTGACCATTTTTTCCACGATGTGCGGTGGTGTGGCGCCGTCGGGGTTACCCATGCTCAAGTCGATGATGTCTTCGCCGCGCCGACGCGCAGCCATCTTCAGCTCGGCAGTGATATTGAAAACGTAAGGGGGGAGTCGATCTATGCGCGCAAAGCGGCGCGGCGAACCTTGGTCGGCCATTGTTGCCTCGAGAGTACGTAAGCGCCCGGAACCGTCCGAGCGACGTCGGCCACTGCGGTGGCCTGCGAGGCAGACAATACGGGCGATGATGGCAAGTTGTCCAGATGCGTAGGAAAAATTTCTACATGGAGTGTGGCGCGGATATGCCCCTATACTCGTTGCGGGTTTGTTCCCTCATAAGAAGGAGACTGTTCGTATGGATCAGCAGACAAAACAACCGTTGGAGCCACGCATGGAAGCCGGCAAAGCGCTGGTGATCGCCGGTGTGCAAGGGCGGTATTCGAAGGCCACCGTGGGTGATATCCCACGGTTGTGGGAGTTGTTCGACACCTGTATCAAGGACATCAAGAAGCGCGTGGGTGGGGTGACCTATGGGGTATGCCACAACCCCCATCAAGGCGAATTCGATTACATGGCGGGGGTTGAAGTCCCGGCCAAGGGCGATGTGCCCAGCAATTTCGAGTTCATCGAAATCCCGCCGCTCAACTATGCCGTGTTCGCGCATTACGGGCCGGTGCAGGCACTTGAGCAAACCTACGAACGCATCATGTTCGAATGGCTGCCGCATTCGGGCTACAAGGTGATGGGGGCGGATTTCGAGCGCTATAGCGCGGATTTCGATGGGAAGAAGGGCACGGGGACGGTGGAAGTCTGGCTACCGGTTGGAGAGCGGGGCTGACTGCGCATTCGATGTCACGTAAACACGACAGGCACGCGTGAAAGTCCTGTTTACGTGACATTACCGTTATGAACTGAATATCCAGCGCAACCGGCGCTCATACCCGACCCGTCCCTTGTAGGCCTCGCCGCTGTCCACCCATCCCGCCCCGAGATACAGCCCCATCGCCGCCAGGTTGTGCGTGTCCACAGACAACTCCAACCCTTTGATCTGCGGCCACGTCTCAAGCGCCATGGCCGGCAGCGCCTGCAAACACGCTTTGCCGAACCCGCGCCCTTGCCGATGCCGATCTACTTGCAACGCATGCAGCGTGGCGCTGTGTTCATCGGCCCAATGGGGCAGGCACGGTGGGCGCTTGAGCAGGAGGAAGGCGACGGGAATGTCGTTGGCTAAAAACGCAAAGCCCTTGACCCCAGGGCTTGGGTTGGCCAGCAAGGTATTAAGGGCGCAGTACATATCCCCGCAAAACGGCAATTGTTCAGGATGAACTTCGATGGCGCTCACTTGCTGTTGTTGCACAGGGTTGAGCGCCTCGTAGGCAACAAGGCGGGTTTGCATCGGGCTATCCGAACGGTTGCAAATAAGGGTGCAGTTTATCGGGTTTGACGTATGGGAAATTATTTTTCCGAGGTGTGTCGATTGGTGCGACGGCCATTCGACTAAGGGTGTCCTACGTGATTTTCCACCCCAAGGAGTCATCGCCATGAGCACTGCCATCAACCACCTGATCGAGCAATGGAAACACGCCGTTGTCAGTCGCGATATCGACAAGATTGTCAGCTTTTACGCCGACGATATCGTCTCGTTCGATGCCGTAACCGCTTTACAATTCAAAGGCAGGGCGGCCTACCGCGCGCACTGGGAAGAATGCATGAAGCATTGCCCCGGCCCCGGTATCTTCGAGTTTCATGAACTGCATATCGTCGAAGCGCCAGACAGCGCATTCGCTCACTGGCTGGCCCACTGCGGCGGTGCCGGGCCCGATGGTGAGGTGAAAGCCTGCTGGATGCGCGTGACCGCCGGGTACCAGCGCATCAATGGCCAATGGAAGGTGGTGCATGAACACTGGTCGGCGCCCTTTGATATGCAAAGCGGCACGGCACTGTTCGATCTGGAACCCTGAGCGCCGCGAACTATAGTCAGTCATCCGAACACGGAGAACGCCATGAAATACCTGTGCCTGATCTACAGCGACGAACAGGTGCTGCACACCTCGCCCGACAGCCCCCACGACTCGGAGTGTCTCGCCTATGCGCAGGCCATCCAGGCCAGCGGGCGGATGCTGGCCGCCGAGCCGCTGGAGCCGGTGGCCACCGCCACCACCGTGCGTATGCGCAATGGCAAGTTGTCGATCACCGACGGGCCGTTTGCCGAAACCAAAGAGCAGCTCGCCGGGTTCTACCTGATCGACGCCAGGGACCTTAACGAAGCTATCCAGGTGGCGGGTGACATTCCGGCGGCCCGAGTCGGCAGTGTGGAAGTACGCCCGGTGCGCGAACTGAACGTGCCGCAATGACGCTCAGTGGTCAGGTCGAAGACATCTACCGCAGCGAGTCACGGCGTGTGCTTGCCACGCTGATTCGCGTGCTGGGTGATTTCGACCTGGCCGAGGAGGCGTTGCACGAGGCGTTTTTTGTCGCCGTGCAGCGCTGGCCCGAGGACGGCATACCGGATAACCCACGGGCCTGGCTGGTATCGACCGGCCGCTTCAAAGCCATCGACCGCCTGCGCCGCCAGGCGCGGTTTACCCCGTTGCTGCAAGAGCAGGCCGACACGCTGCAGGCAGCTGACTGGAGCGATGACGACGTGGAAGATGACCGCCTGCGCCTGATCTTCACCTGCTGCCATCCGGCGCTGGCTCCCGATGCCCAGGCCGCGCTGACCCTGCGTGAGATCTGCGACCTCAGCACCGAGCAAATCGCCCATGCGTTCCTGGCCACACCTGCCACCATCGCCCAGCGCATCGTGCGCGCCAAGGGCAAGATCCGCGATGCGAAAATTCCTTACCAAGTGCCGTCCCGAGCCGAATTGCCCGAGCGATTGGACAGCGTGTTGCGCGTGATTTACCTGGTGTTCAACGAGGGCTACACGGCCTCCACTGGGGCGGACCTGACCTGTGAAGACTTGACCCTGGAGGCCATTCGCCTGTGCCGTTTGCTGATGCAATTGCTGCCGGAGCCGGAGGTGATGGGCTTGTTGGCGTTGATGCTGTTGCATGAGTCGCGAAGGCCCGCACGCACCTCGGCCAACGGCGAACTGGTGCTGCTGGATGCTCAGGACCGTGGGCTGTGGGATACATCGTTGATAGCTGAAGGCTGCAACCTGGTGGAGCAGGCGCTGAGCACCCGGCGCTTCGGGCCGTATTGCTTGCAGGCGGCGATTGCGGCGGTGCACGCCGAGGCGCTTAACGCAGGGGAAACCGATTGGCGACAGATTATCGGGCTCTACGATGTACTGCTCAGAGCGGTACCCTCGCCGGTGATCGAATTGAACCGGGCAGTTGCGGTGGCGATGGAGCAGGGGGCACTGGCGGGTTTGGCGCTGGTGGAGGGCATTTTGCAACGCGGTGACTTGCACGATTACCACTTGGCGCATTCGGCCCGCGGGGAGTTTTGCCGGCAGTTGGGACGGGTTGAAGAGGCCCGTGCAGCTTACGAAAAAGCTCTGTCGCTGACCCAACAAACCCCGGAAAAGCGCTTCATCATGCGCCGCCTCGCCGAACTCAATTCCCCCAGACAATGACTATCCAAATATGGGAGGGGCTCAGTCGAGCATCTTGCCCAGCAACCAACTCCCAGCAGGCCCCGGTGGGTGTTGGCGCGACCATAGAGCATCCACCGCCACCGAGCGCGGCCAACTGCGAACCTTGAGTTCGACCAACTGATTGCCGCCAAAACGTTCCACCAGCCAGCGTGGAATCGGTGCCCAGCCAAAACCCAGTTGCGCCATCTCCATCAACATCAGGTAACTCGGTGCCGACCACACACGCTGAGTGCTGCGGCTTTCATTGGGGTTGATGATGCTCGCCAGCCGCAGCTCCCGGTGTTGCTGCAAGACGTGCGGGAGCACCCTGTCCAGGCCAGCCAACGGGTGTTCAGGCGAAACGAACAGCGCGATTTCAGTACGTTCTTCCACGCAGGAGAAGGTCAGATCCGGCGGGTAAATCTCTTGTTTCTCGATAAACGCAATCTGTGCCCGGCCGCTTTGTACCAGCGCGATCAGGTCTTCGCATTCGGCGATCAGGCATTCCAGCTCAAGGTCCGGATAGCGTTGCTCGAAGGCTGTGAGGGCGATTTCGAATCGATCCGATTGGTAAGTATCGGACATGGCGATACTCAACTTCGGCTCCAACCCTTGGGATAGCTGACTGGCGGCCAACTCCAGGCGACTGCTGGCCTCCAGCACCTGTTCGGCCCGTTGCAGCAGTACCTGTCCCGCCGCAGTCAAGGTGGGTTTGCGGCTGCTGCGATCAAACAGCACAACGTCCAGGTCAATCTCAAGGCTGGCCACCGCCGCGCTGACAGTCGACTGGCTTTTGCCCAGCTTGCGCGCAGCGGCGGAAAACGAGCCTTGGGTGGCGGCCTGGACAAACGCCTGAAGCACTTCGTGGGAGGCCATACTATCGCCTTGGTCGATGGTTATTGGTTATGAAGTATCGAGACAAAACCTGATCATGGCAACCATCGTCATTCACGGAGCCGGGTCATGAACCCTACCAAGTCGATTACTGAACGTGTTTTCCAAGCCCTGGGTTTTGAAGGGTTGGCCTTGTTGATCTGTACGCCGCTGCTGGTTTGGATCACCGGCAGGCCGGCACTGGAGATGGGCGCAGTGACCCTGGGCATCAGCCTGTTGGCCCTGAGCTGGAACGTGGTTTTCAACAGCCTGTTCGACCGCCTCAAAACACACCTGCAACTGGCCAACAGTGGCTGGACCCGGGTGCTGCACGCGCTGCTGTTCGAGGGCGGCCTGATCCTGCTGGCAGTGCCGTTGATTGCGACCTTGATGAAGATCAGCCTGTTGGAGGCGTTCATCCTCGACATTGGTGTGCTGCTGTTCTTCCTGCCGTACACCTATGTGTACCACTGGGGTTATGACGTGTTGCGCGAGAAAATCGTCGGTAAAACCCCAGTAGCCCTGTAGGTGGGCGCCTACAGGAACATCCCGCCCGACGCCTCGATCCGCTGGCCGGTGATCCAATGGCTGCCATCGGCCAGCAATGTCGAAATCGCACCGCCAATGTCGTCCGGCAAACCGGCGCGGCCCAGGGCCGTGTTATTGGCGACCATGGCATTCACATCGCTGTTGTCGCGCACCGCGCCGCCGCCGAAGTCGGTGGCAATCGCGCCCGGTGCCAGGGTGTTCACGGTAATACCGCGTGGGCCCAGCTCTTTGGCCTGGTAGCGCGACAGCACTTCGACCGCTCCCTTCATCGACGCATAGGCTGCATACCCCGGCAGGCTGAACCGCGCCAGGCCGCTGGAAATGTTGATGATGCGTCCGCCATCGCTGATCAACGGCAGCAGTTTTTGCGTGAGAAAAAACGGCGCCTTGACGTGGATCGCCACCAACTGGTCGAACTGGGCTTCGGTGGTCTCGGCGAAGCTGGCGTGGGCAGCGATGCCTGCGTTATTGATCAGAAAGTTGAAATGATCCTGAGCGAAAACATCCTTGAGCAGCGCGCCGACCTGGCCGACGAACCCATCGAAGCTTGCGCTTTGGCTGACGTCCAGTTGCAGCATGGCGGCGCGGCCACCCAATGCCTCCACTTGGGCAACTACGGCTTGGGCCTCGCCTGCGGCGCTGTGGTAGGTGCCGATAATATCTACGCCTTGCGCAGCCAGGTGCAGCGCAGCGCTTTTGCCCAGGCCACGGCTAGCGCCGGTGATGAGTGCGATTTTACGGGTCATGGTGCAGTCCTCAGTGATAGTTAGTGGAACTGAGTGTATTTGTCCGGTCATGACGTGATAAACAGGCTGATATCGGAATCACTGGCCGGATAAGGCGAACAATCCAATGAACAAGCTTGAGCTGCTGCGCACCTTCGTACGCGTCACTGAGTTATCGAGTTTTACCCAGGCCGGCCAAAGCCTGGGTTTGCCACGCTCTACGGTATCCGAGCATGTGCAGGCGTTGGAGGAGTTGCTCGGCGCACGGCTGTTGCAACGCACCACGCGCAAGGTGCAGGCGACCCAAGACGGGCGTGTGTTGTATGAGCGCAGCAAGGATCTGCTGGCGCATATGGAAGAACTGGAAGGGTTGTTTCGCCAGGATGAAACCCAACTGGCCGGGCGCATACGGGTGGATATGCCCAATGTCATGGCGCGGGGTTTGATCGTGCCGAATTTGCCCACGTTCATGACGCGCCATCCCCTGATCGACATCGAGATCAGCGGCTCGGACCGCCAGGTGGACCTGATCGCCGAAGGATTTGATTGCGTCGTGCGCGTCGGTGCCCAGCCAGACCAAACAGTGGTGGCGCGACGGGTGTGCAGCATGCCGATGGTCAACTGCGTGAGCCCGGCGTATCTGCACCGTTACGGCATGCCTGCGACATTGGCTGACCTGGCGAATCACCAATTGGTGCATTACGTGCGGCCCCTGGGCGCACGCTCGGCAGGGTTCGAGTACCTGGTGGGCAACAAGGTGCAACGGTTGCCGATGGCAGGAAGGGTGACCGTCAACAGCACCGATGCGTATCAGTCGGCGTGCCTGGCAGGTTTTGGCATTACCCAAGTGCCCCAACTCGGGATTCGCGATTTATTGGCCAGTGGCGAGTTGGTAGCCGTGCTGCCGGATTACCAGGCACCGCCTCTGGACGTGTATTTACTGTACGCCGGCCAGCGGCATTTACCGCTGCGGGTGCGGGTGTTCATGGACTGGTTGACCGCCACCCTGCAAGCCCACCTTTAACGGCGCGCCGACAACTGCTGCGGCGCCAGGAACGCATCGTGGAAGTAATCGCGGAAGGCTTGCATCGCCGGGGTAAACGCGCGCTCGCGGTGCCAGGCCAGGCCGACGCTCATGGGCGTGACCGGGTCGGTGACGGTCAGGGTTTCGATGCGCTTGCCTTCCAGCGACCAGGGCCGGTGCACCAGGTCCGACAGAATCGCCACGCCGCTGCCATTGGCAACCATGCTGCGCACCGCTTCCACCGAGCTGGTGCGCAGCCGCACCCTGGGGGTTTGCCCGGCCTGTTCCCAATAGCGCATGGCACTGTGTTCGGCTTCATCGACGGTCAGCAGGATGTAGGGCTCTTGCGCCACGTCCGCCAGGCTGACGGCGCCGCGTTCACACAATGGGTGATGGCTGGGCAGCCACAGGCGGCGTTCGGAGTTGAACAGGATTTCAGAGACGATATCCGCGTGGGTGAGGTTGGCGGTAAGCACCACGGCCATGTCGAACTGGCCATCGAGCAGGCCCTGTTCGATGGCCTGACGTTCCTGCTCGAACACCTCGATGGTCACGTCCGGATGCCAATGCTCCATGCGCTGCAAATGGTGCGGCAGGAAATAACCCAGCACGGTGTAGCTCGCCGCCACCCGCAACACGCCGCTGGCGCGGTAATCCGGCAGCGGGCTGTTCAGGGCGTCTTCTACGCTGCGCACAATCACATAGGCGCGGTTGAGAAAATGCCGACCGGCGTCGGTGAGGTTCATGCCCTGGGCCGAGCGCACGAACAACTGTACGCCGAGCATGGCTTCCAGCTCCTTGATCGCCGTGGTCACCGCCGACTGGGAAATGTTCAGGTGAATCGCCGCCTGGGAAATCTGGCCGATTTCAGCGGTGGCGACGAAGTAGCGAACCTGGCGCAAGGTAAGGGACATGGTCGGTATCTGATTTTCAGAAGATGGATCATCTGATAATAGATCTTCCCAAGGGGTCAAGCCCCAGCCTACTTTCCTGGCATCACTTATGGCGGAGCAACCTTGATGCGGGCAGTGGATTTCAATTCGGATATGGGCGAAAGCTTCGGCCCCTGGACTATCGGCGACGGCGTCGACGCAGAGCTGATGGCTCACATCAGCTCGGCCAATATCGCCACCGGCTTTCACGCCGGCGACCCTGGCACCATGCGCCGCACTGTCGAGCGCGCCAAGCAATTGGGCGTGGCCATCGGCGCTCACCCGGGTTTTCGCGACCTGGTGGGCTTCGGTCGTCGGCATATCCATGCATCGGCCCAGGAGCTGGTGGACGATATGCTCTACCAACTTGGCGCGCTGCGTGAAATGGCTCGTGCCCAAGGCGTGACCTTGCAACACATCAAGCCCCACGGCGCGCTCTACATGCACCTGGCCCGCGATGAAGAGGCTGCGCGGCTATTGGTGCAAAACCTGCAAATCATCGAGCCGACGCTGTTGCTGTACTGCATGCCCAATTCGGTGATCTGGCGCATTGCCAGGGAACTGGGACAGCCGGTCGTGCGCGAGTTCTATGCCGACCGTGAGTACGATCTGAGCGGCTCCATCGTGTTCACCCGCAATGTGCGTGCACTGGACGCTGCTACCGTTGCAGCCCGTGTCCTGCGCGCTTGTCAGAGCGGGCGGGTACGTACCGTGGAAGGCGAAGACCTGGTGATTGAATTCGATTCCATCTGCCTGCACAGCGATACCCCTGGCGCCCTGGACTTGGTGCAAGCCACCCGCGAAGCGTTGGATCAGGCCGGTATCGAAGTCCGGCCCCCCCAATAAGAGCCTTACCTCACTTTTTTGCCTGCCTTTCTACAATGATTCCAAGAGGAACAGACATGGCTGAAACGTCCCCCATCCGCTACAGCTTCGGCGGTGATGAACACCTGTTTGCCGAGGTCAGCGACAGCATGTCCCTGGAGGCTTTTTTCAAGGGCATGGCGGTGACCCGCGCCGTGGAACGCCTGGCGCTGGAAGGCGTGCTGGATGTGTGCCTGGCCAATGCATCCTTCCAGATTCGCTTCGACCCCGACCGCATCGCGCCTCACGTGCTGCTCGACGCGGTGCAAAGCGCCGAAGCCCAGGCGGTGGCCGAGCGCACGCTGCACACGCGCATCATCGAGATCCCGGTGCTCTATAACGACCCCTGGACCCACGAAACCCTGATGCGTTTTCGTGACCGCCACCAGGACCCCGGCGGCACTGACCTTGAATACGCCGCCCGTATCAACGGCCTGGCCGATGTGGACGCGTTTATCGCCGCCCACAGTGGCGCACCCTGGTTTGTGTCGATGGTCGGCTTTGTCGCGGGGCTGCCGTTCATGTTCCAGATGGTCGAGCGCGAACGGCAATTGCAGGTGCCCAAGTACCTGCGGCCGCGCACCGACACGCCGAAACTGACCCTGGGCCATGGCGGCTGCTTTGGGTGTATCTATTCGGTTCGCGGTGCCGGCGGTTACCAGATGTTCGGCGTGACCCCGGCACCGATCTACGACCCGCAGCAGCAGTTGGCCTACCTCAAGGAGCACATGGTGTTCTTCCGTCCTGGCGACATCGTGCAGTTCAAGCCGATGGGCCGGGAGGCTTACGACCTGGCCGTCACCGAAGTGGAAGCCGGGCGTTTCGACTTGCGCATTCGCCCGGTGGAATTTTCCCTCGATGCCTTTCTCGCCGATCCCATTGGCTATCCGCAAACCCTGCAGGAGGCGCTGGCATGATCAAGGTGCTCAAACCCGGCCTCGCCACCTCCGTGCAGGACCTGGGCCGCGAAGGCTATTACCACCTGGGCATTCCGCCATCGGGGGCGCTGGACCAATACGCGCTGAGTGCAGCCAACCATCTGGTCGGCAATCCCGTGGGCGCGGCTGGCCTGGAATGCACGCTGATCGGGCCTGAGCTGGAGTTCCAGCAAGACGCGCTTATAGCGCTGAGCGGCGCCTTGATGTCGCCGCGCCTGGACGGTGAAGTGGTGCATCAGGACACCGCCTTTAGCGTGCGTGCCGGGCAGGTGCTGCGCTTCGAGTTTCCCGTGGCCGGCGCGCGGACTTACCTCGCCGTTGCCGGGGGCATCGACGTGCCGTTGGTGCTTGGCAGCCGCTCCACCTACACCCTTGGTGCTCTCGGTGGGTTTCACGGGCGGCGCTTGCAGGAGGGCGATCTGTTGCCTATCGGCACGGCCAGCGGTGCGGGGCGTGCGGGCAACAGCTTGCCGATGGCGTTGCGTCGTTCGGTGGGCGGTGATGTCACGTTGCGCGTAGTGCCGGGGCTGTACTACGAGCGCTTGACCGACGCGGCAAAAAGCAGCTTTTTTGCCGAGCCGTGGACGGTGGGCTCCGAGGCTGATCGCATCGGCTATCGCTTCAAGGGCGGCAGCGCATTGAGCTTCCAGCCGCGGGAACAGCCGTTTGGCGCGGGCTCCGACCCCTCCAACATCGTCGACAGTTGCTACCCGATTGGTTCGATTCAGGTACCGGCGGGGTTGGAACCGATTGTGCTGCATCGCGATGCGGTGTCGGGCGGTGGCTACGCGATGATCGGCACGGTGATCAGCGCCGACCTGGACTTGATCGGGCAGATGCAGCCCAATCAGCGAGCGGGGTTCGTGGCGGTGACATTGGAGCAAGCGCTGGAGGCGCGGCGGGTCTACAAAAAGCGCCTGAAGGCCATGGCCGGACTCTTCACACCCTGAAGAAACACAAAACCGAATGTGGGAGGGGGCTTGCTCCCACATTTTGATTTTCTGTGTGTCAGAACAATTGGGTAAAAAGCCAGTAGAGGCTACCCGACAGCAATATCGCCGCCGGCAAGGTCAACACCCACGCCATCAACAAATTGCGGATGGTCTTCATCTGCAACCCCCCGCCATTGGCGACCATGGTCCCGGCTACACCCGAGGACAATACATGGGTGGTCGACACCGGCAGCCCGAACATATCCGCCGCGCCGATGGTCAGCATCGCCACCGTTTCGGCCGAAGCGCCTTGAGCGTAAGTCAGGTGAGTCTTGCCGATTTTTTCGCCCACCGTCACCACGATGCGCTTCCAGCCGACCATGGTGCCCAGGCCAAGGGCAATGGCCACGGCGATCTTCACCCACAGCGGGATAAAGCGCGTGGCGTTGTCGATCTGTTGCTTGAACAGTTGCAGCTTGCCCTGGGTGTCGGCGTCGAAGTTGCCGACCTTGCCTTTGTCCATCAGGCGAATGGTTTCGCTGGTCAGGTACATGTCGTTACGCACGTTGCCGACGGCTTCGGCCGGTACGGCGGCGAGGGAACCATAGCTTTTCACTTCTTCGCCGATATGGCCGGTGATGGCGGCGAGTGCGGGCACCAGTTCCGGCGTGGCCTCTTTGGTGCGAACGTAGGCCGACAAGGTGGCACGTGAATCGCCCGGTGCCGGCTGCGGCGCTGCTTTGACCAAAGCAGCCTGGGTCACTTCTGCGACGGCGGCAAATTGCAGCGACTGATCGGCAGGCATGGTGCGGTTCAGCGCGTAGGCCATCGGCAAGGTGCCCACCAGGATCAGCATGATCAGGCCCATGCCCTTTTGCCCATCGTTGGAACCGTGGGCGAACGACACGCCGGTGCAAGTAACAATCAGCATCCCGCGAATCCACCAGGGCGGCGGCGTGTCGCCTTTGGGCGCCTTATACAGCGCACGGTTTTTGACAAAGGCGCGCAGGGCCAGCAACAGCAAGGCGGCAAACGCAAAGCCAATCAGCGGCGACAGCAACAAGGCATAACCGATCTTGATCGCCTGGCTCCAATCCACACCGCTGGTGCCGTCACGTCCGTGCATCAGAGCATTGGCCACGCCTACGCCGATGATCGAGCCGATCAGGGTGTGGGACGACGAGGCCGGCAGCCCCAGCCACCAGGTGCCCAGGTTCCACAGGATCGCGGCGATCAACAGGGCGAAAATCATGGCGAACCCGGCCGATGATCCCACCTGCAAAATCAGCTCCACCGGCAGCAAGGCGATGATGCCGAATGCCACCGCGCCACTGGAAAGCAACACGCCGAGGAAGTTGAAGAAGCCCGACCACACCACCGCAAAATGCGGTGGCAGCGAGTTGGTGTAGATCACCGTCGCCACCGCATTGGCGGTGTCATGGAAGCCGTTGACGAATTCAAACCCCAGGGCGATTAACAGCGCCACGCCGAGCAACAGGAACGGCGTCCAGGTAGTGAGCTGGGCGCCCATTTCGTGCATATCGTGCATCAGGCTGTAAGCGGTGAACAACAGACCCATGGCAAGTACGGCGAAGAACATGATCACCGTCAACAAGCCTGGTTTTGTGTCCAGCCGGGGTTGGGAGGAGGGTGAAGCGTGGGGGGAGGCAGTCAGGGAAGGGGTGGCCATGCCGGAGCATCCAGTGTGAGGAGGATGGCCTTAATGATCATTGCAAAATATTACAGCGATGCTGCGGCAGGTCAGTGTTTTCGGAAATCGAGTGCACCGCCGGTCTACCAAACGCAGAAGAACCAATGTGGGAGGGGGCTTGCTCCCGATGGCGGAGTGTCAGTTAATAAATTATTGACTGACTACCGCTATCGGGAGCAAGCCCCCTCCCACGTTTTGACCGCATTTCAGGTCAGTAGTCTTTGCGTTTTCGGAAGGCCCACCGCCCGGCAATCAAGGTAAAGGTCGCCACCAGCGCCACTAATATCCAGAAGCCTTCCGGGTCCTGTGACAGCGGCACTCCACCCACGTTCATGCCAAAAAAACCGGCAATGATATTGATCGGCAACGCCAGCACTGTCACCACAGTAAGGGTGAATAACGTGCGGTTGCTTTGCTCATTGAGGTTGGCGGCGATTTCCTCCTGCAACAGCTTGATGCGTTCGCCCAGGGCCGTCAGGTCGTTGATGATCAACGCAAACTCCTCGGTGGATTTGCGCAACTCCTTCACGTCTTCCTTTTGCAGCCAGTGCGGCGGACGGTTGAGCAGGCGTAACAACGAGCCTGGCTCCAGCGCCAGCAGGCGTTGCAGGCGCACCAATACGCGGCGTGCAGCGCCCAGTTCGGCGCGGTTGGTAGACAGGCGTGAGGACAGCAACTGATCTTCGATATGGTCGACGCTGATACTGGTCTTGCGCACGATCTGGGTCAGCACTTCGCCTTGGTCGCGCAGTAAATGCACCAGCAGTTCCAGAGGCGAGCGAAAGTGTTCACCGGCTTTTACCGACGAGCGCAATTTGTCTACCGAATGCAGTGGTTGCAGGCGCGCACTGATCAGCAAGCGGCTGCGCGCGCACACCCACAGCGTGGAAATATCCGACGACACCATGCTGCTGAAGTTGAACACCACATCGTTGACCACCGCCAACAAGGCCGAGTCCACATGCTCGATGCGTGTAGAGCGTGAGCCCTCATGCAAAGCTTCAAAAAACTCTTCCGGCAGCGACAAATGCGCCTGCATCCAGCGCTCGCACGCAGCGTGGGCGAGGTTCAAGTGCAGCCACAGAAACTCTTCCGGATCTTGTGGTTGCTGCAAGGCGGCGAGGGCGGTGGCTGAGTCAATTTGCTGGCCTTTTTCGCCGGGGCGAAAGCGGAAACCGTAAAGCAGGCCAAACAGGTCGGGGTCCTGATGGGCGTGGTCGATGCTGTGGTTCATGGCGGCTCGCAGAGAAAGGGCCTGTAGGAAGTTTCACAGGCACTCAGGCGCGAATCATTGCAAGGTGGGATGACGGTTATGTGACGGTTGGGTGTCGCGCATAAAAAAACGCGCCACCCGAAGGTGGCGCGTTTTTTGGGAGATTCGACTCAAGTGTCGAGCTTGTCTGCGAGCACTGCGCCAGTTTTGGCGTCGAGCTTCACTTCGAATTGCTTGCCGGCAGTGTCGGTCAGTTCAACTTCGTAGACCAGGACGCCGCTATTGTTGTGGTCCAACTCGGTATCATTGATAGTGGCGCCCGCGTGCTTGTCCAATGCGGCAGCGTTGAGTTTGTCGAAAGGCATCACGGCGCCAGACTTGAGCAGGCTAGGAATCTGGTCTGGACGAACATCCGCCTGCGCCAGGCCGGCAGTCAGGGTCAAGGCAGTGGCGGCGAACAAAGCGGTCAAGGTTTTCATGGTGTGTGTCCTTCTTGGGTTGAGCTGTTTAAGTGGCGCCAGATTAACCGGCGCAACTTAACTCATCCTTAATGGCTCACTGACACCAACGCCCTTAGTACTTATGGTCGTTGAGCAGGTCCTGAACGCTGGAAGACGGCCAGCGTTTGTAGAACTTCAGCAGCTCGGCGGCACGGTTGGTGAAGATGCCATCGACGCCGGCCTTCATGACTTTCTCGAAATCCACCGGCTCATCCACGGTGTATACATGCACCAACAGGCCCTTGTCGTGGGTCAGCTTGTTCATTTCAGGTTTCACCAGATCGGTGTAGCTCTGGTCGCCGTGGTCGGTCAGCTCAGCCGACGGGCCGGTGCCGATGGCGCCAAGGCTTTTGGCCTGGTCGACCCATTTTTCAAATTCGGCGGCGTCCTTCGGTTCTTGCTTGGCGTAGTAGGCGGCCTTGGTCGGTTCACCGGATTCGGCGAAGGTGACTTTGGATTTGGGTTCGATGCTGCCTTCGCCGACCCACAACAGCAGGATCTTCGGGGTGTTGGGCATTTCTTTCTGCAACTCTTGCAGGCTTGCAACTTCAAAGGTTTGCAGCACCACGCGGCCACGGCCTTGGCCGACGCCGGTGTTGCTTTTGCCCAGCTTGGAGCCGGCGGAACTCAGCCAGCCCTTGTCCAGCAGCTTGTTTTTCAGGTCGGCTTCGATCCCCGGGAACTGCTTGGGCTCCTTGGTTTCGATGTACAGGCCGGGTTTGTGCGAGGGGTTGCCTTCGGCGATCTTGATGATGTCGTCCAGGCTCAGGATCTTCAGGCCAACGAAGCCTGGGCGCGCGCGGTCCGGGTAGGCGGCGTTGAACCAGCTGCCGGCGTCGAGGGTTTGCAGTTCTTTCCAGGTGAACTCGTTGGCAGGCGCGTCTTTGCGCTCGGGGAACTTGGTGGCCACGTCGGTGGTGCGCTGCAGGTTGTTGTCGTGCAGGGCAAACAGCACGCCGTCCTTGCTGCGTTGCAGGTCCAGTTCCAGGTAGTCGGCCCCCAGGTCGCGTGCCACCTTGTAGGCGGCGGCGGTGGATTCAGGTGCGTCGTAGGAGGCGCCACGGTGAGCGATCACGGCAGGGTAGGGTATGCCTTCGTTTGTCGCCAATTCAGCCGGGCTGACCGGGTCGGCAGCCTGTGCCTGGCCAAGGCCGAGCATCAACGCCAGCAGCAAGGCGCTCTTGGTAAACGTGACAGGCATATGCGAAGTCCTTTCGTGGAGGTAACTTTGAGAAGGTGTCCTTTTTAACAATTGATTGCGAAAGGCGCTATCACCAAACCGACATTAACGTGCGCGCGAGCCAATTTTGTCGGTTTTTTTGTGCTGCATTGCAGTATTCTTGGCCATAGCTGCCCCGTCAGAGGGCAGTATTTTTTGCCACGCGTGTAAACCATCTTTCCAGTCCCGATGGGACTTTTCAGTGAGGTTTACCATGCGCATCACTTCAGAACTTATCTGCCAGGCCGCCGACCAACTCCAGGGTTTTGTCGGCCTCAATCGCAAGACCGGCCAGTACATCGTGCGTTTCAGCGAAGATGCCTTCGGCATGGACGTGGCCGATGACGGCATCATCCCCACTGCCGAATTCGTCTGGCTACCGGCCGCCGACCACACCATGACCCTGTGCCGCGAACGCATACAGTTGCTGCTGGACCAGAACATCGATGACCGCATCAACATCACCGAACCGTTGCGGGTGTATATGCGCCGGGTGGAGATCCCGCAGATCAGTGCGTTGCGCAGTTTGGTGAGCTAGCCCGCAGCTTTTTTCTGGTCGGTGAGGGGCAAATGAGGGTTAGTGTTTCAACGAGGGTAGGTGTACGCCCGCTCTACCTTGCATACCCGCGTGTGAAACGCGGTGTACCAAGTGGCCCGCCCTCGCTCACGCGCCTGCCGATGCTCGGCCTGCTGTTTCCAGGCCAGGATCGCCGCTTCGCTGGTCCAGTAGGACACTGTGATCCCCAACCCATCTTCTCGCGCGGACTCCACCCCGAGAAACCCAGGTTGTTCCGCCGCCAGTGCCAGCATCCGCGAGGCGGCCTCGCCATAACCCTGGTCGCCATCGGTACGCAGTGAGCTGAAAATCACCGCGTAATAAGGCAGGGCCGGTGTCTTGGCGATCATACCAATGCCCCTCGACACGCCTTGAGCAGGGCCAGTGCCAAGGGCGGGGTGATGCCGTTCAGCGCAGCGCGTTCAGGCTGGAACAGGGTGGCGACGAAGAACGGATGGTCGAGCAACTCCACGGCGCGCAGATCGCCCGCTGAATCGTGGCCGGTGGGAATCAGGTTGCCTTCAAGCAGTGCACCAGCAAACGTGGGGTTGATGCCGTAGCGGCATCGATAGCCTTCGTGGATATCCACGCTGGCGTAGGCTTGGGCAATACGGGTGTAAGGGGCCAGGCGCACGGTGTCGTTCACTTCTACCAGGGAGCAGCTCAGTGGCGTGATGACGGCGCGTTCAGCGTCTGGAGCCAACTCGCCATGCTCTGCATCGGCCCAACCCAGTACGTTGCGGGCATATTCCAATACAGCATGTTGAAAACCACCGCATGTGCCGAGAAAAGGGCGTCTTTGCTCGCGAGCAAAACGGATTGCCCGCAGCGCGCCCTCGGTGTCGCGGTAGGGGCTGGCGGGGACGCACCAGAAGCCGTCAAAACCGTGCAGGGCAGAGGTGCAGGTGAGTGTGTCGGTGTCGAGCCATTGTACCTGGGCGCTCAGACCCAGGGCGGCAGCGGCCCGCTGTAGCGCCAGCGGGATAGCCCGGTGGGCGATCACATCAGGATTGTAGTCGCCGATCAGGGCGAGGTGCAGGGCGGGGGCTGTCATCGTGTATGTCCCATGGCTTGTGGTGTGCTGATACCCACTATAAATTGGCGTTTGCGCAATCAATATTGGCATTTACGCACATGCTCAATGCAGCCACGCACTATCAACTTGACTACCCCGACCTGTCATTGATCCTTGCCCTGGTGCGTGGCGGCACCCTGGCGCGGGCGGCAGCGTTGCTGCGGGTGGACGTGTCCACGGTGTTCCGTGCGGTGCGGCGGTTGGAGTCGGCCCTGGGCCAGACCTTATTTGAAAAAAGCCGCGCCGGATACTTGCCCACCAGCCTGGCGAGCAACCTGGCGCAACAGGCCGAACGCGCAGAACTCGCATTGGAGGCAGCGCGCATTGGTGTGGAGCAGGGTGGAGAAGTGATCAGCGGCACCGTGCGCTTGACCTGCACCGACTCGGTGTTGCAAGGGTTACTGCTGCCGGCCCTGGCGCAGTTCATGCCGGCCTATCCAGCACTGGTCCTGGAACTGAGCACGTCCAATGACTTCGCCAACCTCAGCCGTCGTGATGCGGATATTGCCCTGCGCCTGACCAGCAAACCGCCGGAGCATCTGGTCGGACGTTGCCTGGGGACTGTGGCGTACCAAGTGTATGCCAGTGCCGACTATGCTCATCGGCATGCAGGCCAGGCGCTGGCCGACCTGGCCTGGATCGCTCCGGACGACTTTTTGCCCGACCACCCCACGGTAGTCTGGCGCCGTGAACAATTGCCAGGCGTGCGTCCCAGTTATTGCTGCAACAGCATGCAGTCGGTGACTGAACTGGTGCGCGCCGGGCTGGGTGTGGCGGCGTTGCCGGATTTTCTAATGGGCGAAGGCTTGCAAGCACTGAGCCCTGCATTGGTAGGGTACGACACCGCGCTGTGGCTGTTGACGCGGCCTGATTGCCGGGCGTTGCGCTCGGTGGTGACGCTGTTTGATGAACTGGGGCGGCATGTGCGCGGGCTGCGAGATTAGGCTTTACGCACAAACTGTGCATGCATTTCGCACGTCAGGGTCTCGATGCGCTCGGTCAGTTGCTTGGTCATTTCCGTCAGCCGGGTATTCTGCTCCAGCAGTTCCATCAATTGCTTGGTGGTCTGGGCCGCCTGGGCCTGGCGTTCGGTGTTGGCGGTGGCGAGGGCTTCGCGATGCTGTGCGTCGGCGTCGGACTGAGCTTTATCCCGCGCAGCCTGGCGCGTCTGGGCCAGCAGGATCAGCGGCGCGGCATAAGCCGATTGCAGGCTGAAGGCCAGGTTGAGCAGGATGAACGGGTAGACGTCGAAGTGGGTGACGCCGGTCATATTCAGCACCACCCACAACACGACGATCGCGGTTTGTGCGCCCAGAAAGGTCGGGGTACCAAAAAAGCGTGCGAAGGCCTCGGCTTTGAGGGCAAAGGTGTCGTTGCCAAAGGTCGGCGCCAGGTGCGCGTGACCACGGTGGAAACGCAAGTGGTCAGTGGGGGCGGATTCGGGTTTGTCTGGGGTCATGGCGGGCTCGAGTGCTTAGCGTAAAGACAACCAACACTATAGACCGAGCCCACCAGCCACCGACATGAAGAACCGGTCAGCGATTGCCCCGGTCGTTGGCGAACGCGCTCACCGCCTGGACCGCTTCGCCGGTGCCTTCGCGAATCTGCAGGATCACTGTGCCCGCCTGGTTGGCCAGTTCTACGCCGTGGGCGGCACGGTCGCGGGTGGCGTCCATGCTGTCGATGGCTTGGCGGGTTTCGTCCTGGATCATGGCGATCATGCCGGAAATTTCGGCGGTGGAGCCGCTGGTGCGCGCCGCCAGCTGCCGCACTTCATCGGCAACCACGGCAAAGCCACGGCCTTGCTCGCCGGCGCGTGCGGCTTCGATGGCGGCGTTGAGAGCCAGCAGGTTGGTCTGGTCGGCGATGCCGCGAATGGTGTTGACGATGGCGGTGATCTGCTGCGAGCGCTCGCCGAGCTTGGCGATCAGTTGCGAGGATGTGTCGATATCCCGAGCAATTTCGCGCATACCGGTGGCGGTTTTCTGGATCACCTCGGCGCCTTTTTCGGCCATCTCCTGGGTGCTCAATGACAGGTGATAAGCCTGGGCCGCGCTCTGTGCCTCGGTGGCATGTTGTTGTACCCGGGCGGTAACATCGGAGGCGAACTTCACCACTTTGCACAGGCGCCCGCTGGCGTCGTACACCGGGTTGTAGTTGGCTTCCAGCCACACCACCTGGCCGTTTTTATCCACCCGCTCGAACTGGCCATTGAACAGCTCGCCCTGGTTCAAGCGTTTCCAGAACTCGCTGTAGGCTGCACTGTTGGCCAGTTCGGGTGTGCAGAACAGGCGGTGATGCTTGCCCTGGATCTGCGCCAGGCTGTACCCCATGCGCTGCAGGAAGTTTGCGTTGGCTGTGATAATGGTGCCATCGAGGTTGAACTCGATCATCGCCATGGCGCGGTCGATGGCTTGCAGCTTGGCGTTGGCTTCACTTTCAGCTTGCAGGCGCGGGGTGACATCCATGGCGTACTTCACCACTTTGGTCACGTGACCGGCTTCATCGCGTACCGGGTTGTAGCTGGCTTCCAGCCACACCGAATCACCGTTGGCACCCACCCGCTCAAAGGTGCCTGACTGAAATTGGCCGTTGCGCAGCTGCGTCCACAGTTGGTTGTACTCGGCGCTGCGGGTGAACGCCGGGGTGCAGAACATCCGGTGGGACTGGCCCAGGACCTGTTCTGCGCGGTAACCCATGGTCTTGAAGAAGTTCTCATTGGCCCGCAGCACAGTGCCTTGCAGGTCGAATTCGATGACGGCCATGGAGCGCTCGATGGCATCCAGCAGGCTGGCCTGTTGGGCAATGCTGTGTTGCAGGGTGCTGATGGTTTTCTTGTGGGTGTTAAATAGCATGTTAGAGGGCTCGGGCATGCAAGCATATGCGGTATCCATGTATTTGCGCCTGACCCCGTAGGGCCCCAGGCCTTACGGTTGACTTGCTCATTGCCAGCTTCCTGATGCTGACAGAGGGGGTGGAACAAGGGGTTCAGAGTGATCGGCCGGTCCAGAAGTTCGCTGCTTGAGCAGGGGCATTTTCGGGTAGCCGACCAATGGCGGCATTATGCTATTGCGGCAGGCTCGCCGACGAAGATTCGGACGAGGTGTTATCAGACAACTGCGGCTGAACAGGCGATCTCCGATCGCTGGTCCTGACGCGGTTGCGGCCGCTGTTCTTGGCAGCGTACAGCGCGCGATCCGCAGCGTTGAGCCACATGACCGCATCCTTGAAGGCCGGTTGAAAATCCGCCAGGCCGATGCTCAGGCTCACGCGTAATTCGGGGATCTGCGCAGTGCGGTAGTTACTGAATTTTTCGCGCATCTGTTCCATGAGTCCTGCAGCATCTTGCAAGGGCATTTTCGGAAGGATCACACAGAACTCGTCACCTCCGTAGCGGCCGGCGAGGTCTTCTTCGCGCAGGTGCTGGCGTAATTCCTGGCTCAACTGGCGCAGTACCGCATCCCCGACGGTATGGCCGTGCATATCGTTGATGCGCTTGAAGTGGTCGATATCGATCAGGGCAATGGTCGCCTGGCTTTGTTGCTGTTGACACTTATGGAACTTGAGGTTCAGCAGGTCTTTCCATGAGCCATGGTTGAGTAGGCCGGTCAGGCTGTCGATACGGCTCAGGGCGCTGAGGGCGCGTTTATGTTGCGACAGTTTGATTGCCAACTGATAACAGACCATGCCGATGGCCATCGGGTAGAGCGTCAGCATCGGCAAGCAGGTGTAGACCTCGGAAAGGCTGACGCTGGAATCGAACTTGACCCCGAACAGGCTCCAGGCTATCGCGATGCCGGCGGCTTGTGCGAGCAGCCCATGCAGGAGCAAGTGTGTGCCACCGGCAGCGACGTTATTCATGGCCATCATCGACAGAATGGTGACGGCCGTCAGTGGCGAAAACTGGGTGGCCGCTGCCCAGAAACCGCCCGACAATGAGTCATACAGCAGATTGCGCCGTTCGGCCTGATAGGGAAACGGCGAATGGGTCGAGATCAGATAAGCCACGTGCGGCCAGGCAAGGCCATTGAACAACAACAACGCCCATACCCAGCCTGGCATTGACAAGGGATACAACGCGCCGATTACGCTGATGCTACCGATACCCAGGCCGATGATCCTTGGCTTGTAGATACGTCTGGCAAATGAAAGCCCTTTGCCTCGTCTGTTTTCCATAGTGTCCTGGGTCAGCTGTTTTTTGCAGATGCGACAGCGTGCGTCAACGGTCGGCGTCGATGATCGGATAATAGCGGCCAATATTGTCGATTATTCCCGTAGGAATAATCAGTGTCCTTTCAGGCCATTTGCGCAAAACAGCGGGTGAATGCGCCAAAAGCGACCTTTAATGTCGCCCCGGCAACAGGTCCTAATACAGGGGTGGGGTGCGCACTTCGTAGCCGGCGAGGAACAGGTCGATTGCAGATTCGATGACGTTGGCCTGGGCGGCCACATCGAGGGTGGGCTGGCCGAGCGTGATTTGCGGCCAGAAGGCAAAGGCCTTGAGCAGGCTCTGGATCTGGTGAGCCGCGAAAGCTGGATCGGTACAGTTGAGGCGGCCGTCTTCCTGGGCGGCGCGCACCCATTGGGTAAAACCTTCTTCCCGTGCGCTGAGGCGATTGACCATATCTTGCGCACGTTCGGGCGAATGGATGGTGGCAGCAATGGCCACGCGCGCCAGGTCGAGGAAGTTGGCGTCCGACATCATCTTCATTTTTGCTTCCAGCAACTTGCGCAGTTGATCGCGCAGCGGCTGGTCGCTGGCGTAGTTCACGTCCAGTTGGGCAACGCTACTGGCCCACAGTTGGCTCAGGATCTCGGCGAACAGCTCTTCCTTGCTGGGAAAGTGGTTGTACACCGTGCGCTTGGAAACGCCGGCGGTGGCGGCAACTCTGTCCATGCTGGTGACCTCGAAACCGTTCTCGCGAAATTCGGCAATCGCCGCCGCCACGATGGCGTCGCGTTTACGCTCGGTGAGGCGCTTGGGGGCAGTCATGGATGGCATTCGACTCAATCAGGAAATTACACTCAGCAGTTTACTTGCTCCGGATTTTGTTGCAATCTAGAAACTACACTGTGCAGTGTAATTCTTCTTCGTACTGTAGGAGTCACTCGGTAATGGCCACGATTTCAACCCGTGTCGACCCTGCGCCTGCAGCGCTCCAGCCTGCCGGGCAGGACCAGGGGCACTTCACCAATGACGCCCCGGTGCAACACAGCGGTTTTGGCAAAACCTTGCGCATTTTCTGGAACATGTTGTTCAACAAACCACGCACTACGCGGCCAGTGGGACCGATTCCGGTGCAGCCATTGACCCGCGAGCAGTTGTTGGCGGCACCCGACCACACGGTGTTCCGCCTTGGGCATTCGACGGTACTGCTGAAGATGCGTGGTAAATTCTGGGTCACCGACCCGGTATTCGCCGAGCGCGCGTCACCGTTCAGTTGGGCAGGCCCCAAGCGTTTCCACGCCCCACCTATCAGCCTTGAAGCGTTGCCACCGCTGGAGGCGGTGATTCTTTCCCACAACCATTACGACCATCTTGATCGCGAGGCTGTGGTGCAACTGGCTGACAAGACACGCTACTTTTTGGCACCCCTGGGCGTGGGCGATACGTTGGTCAAATGGGGGGTCGACGCCAATAAAGTCCGTCAGCTGGATTGGTGGCAGGGCACGGAGGTCGATGGCATCCGTTTTATCGCCACCCCGGCACAGCACTTCTCCGGGCGTGGCCTGTTTGATAGCAACCAGACCCTGTGGTGTTCCTGGGTGATGATCGACGATGCGCGGCGCATCTTCTTCAGTGGCGACACTGGCTATTTCGATGGTTTCAAGCGCATTGGCGAGCAGTACGGCCCGTTTGACCTGACTTTGATGGAGACCGGCGCCTACAACGTCGATTGGCCCCATGTGCACATGCAACCGGAGCAAACCTTGCAGGCGCATATCGATCTCAAAGGGCGCTGGTTGTTGCCGATTCACAACGGCACCTTCGATCTGGCATTCCATGCCTGGCACGAACCCTTCGACCGCATCATGGCCCTGGCCTGGGAGCGCAATGTATCGATCACCACCCCGGCGATGGGGCAGGCGTTTCGCTTGAACCAGCCCGAGCGCGGCCATGCGTGGTGGTTGGAGGTGGAGACTGAGGGTACGCAGGAGCGCCTCGCCAGCTGACAGCAACGGCCGCGGAAAAAGGATTTTTCAAGCTGTTTCAAGGCTGCGACAGGCGCCAGTCAAGGGTGCGATGATCTCCGAGAATCTATTTTCGGGGTAGTTCCGATGGAAAGTAAATGTAGTAAGTATTGGCGAGTCGGCATGGCGTGCCCAGCCAAGCAACTGGCGCCTGGGCTTGAGGAGCCCACTGCGAGTATCCATCCTGCTGCTGGCCCTGCAAACTCACGCAGCATCGCTTTTGGTGCCGATCCTGCTTCGGCCACCAGCATACCAATCCCCGGCTATAACGCACCGGCTCTTCCCCTGAAACCTACGCGCGATCCCTCTTTGTCGTTGATTGCCTTGAGCGGCCTGGAGCCCTCAGGGCCGGTGATGGTCGAGGTGCCGCTGGTACAGAACAACAGCACTTTCAGCGCTGCCTCGACGTTGAGCGGCAGGCGCGTGGGGTTCGCCCAGCGGTGGGGGCATGATCAAACACCGATCGAACACGGGGTGACATTCTTGCGCGCGTTGGATGTTCTGTGCCGGGCCGGAACCAACTTGGTGCCGGTGCCTGCGCGCCACGCCGATGACCCGCGCCCTGGCGGCAATGAAATCGATGAGCTTGTGCACGCGTACCAACTGGACGCTCTGGTGGCCGATAGCCAGAACGTCGCCTTCCACGACGCATGCTGGAGTGGCTACCCAAGGCTTAACGAACCGCTTGAGGATGGTGCAGTGTTGTGGTTCTACGGTGCGCGGTGGTCGAAGGATTCCCTTACGGCACTCGTACTGGGGTACCGCAGTGCTCGACGTCTGGGAGTACAGAAGGTGCTGAACAATCCCACGGGATGAACTAACTATGTCGTGCTTCTTGGCGGGAGGGGAGTTTTTAGACTGGCGCCTGGATCAACGAGGATCCTTCGCCATTTCTTCCTCTCGCAGGAGATGTTTCATGTTTGGTATCGGCTCTGGTGTAAGTTTTTTTGTTAACTACTCGCATAACACTTTACCTGTTCAATCGTCGCCAGCGATTTCAAAACCGATCCCCGCCGGGACGGAATATGCCAGTGTGCGCGAACTGGCTGAGCAGATGTCGCGACCGGGGGGCATCACCTCGCAAGGGCTGGTCAATTATTTGCAGGAGCGCATTCGCACGCTGGATCCGCAACTGAGTTCTGTTATTGAACTCAACCCGCAAGCGCTTGAAAGCGCCCGCGCGCTGGACCAGGAACGGGCCAATGGCAAAGTGCGCGGACCACTGCACGGAATACCTGTCTTGCTCAAAGACACCATTGAAACCGCGGGCATGCAAACCAGCGCAGGTGCCTTTGCTCTGGTAGGGGAGGCGGCGTGTAAAAACGCTCCATTAGTTGAATACCTGATCAGCCAGGGCGCCGTGATTCTCGGTAAAACCAACATGACGGAGCTGGCCGGTTTTCGCGGCGCTCCCGATGGCTGGAGCACCCGCGGTGGTCAGACTCGCAACCCACATCATCCGGACGCGCAGGTGGGTGGTTCCAGTTCCGGCTCTGCCGCAGCCGTCGCCGCAGGGTTGGCACCCTTGGCGGTGGGGGCCGAAACCAACGGCTCGATCATCGTGCCCGCTGCATTCAATGGTGTGGTTGGGCTCAAGCCGAGCGTCGGTTTGTTGGACCGCAATGGCATTATCCCGGCTAGCCAGCACCAGGACACACCGGGCCCGATGGCACGGTCGGTGTTCGATGCGGCGCTGATGCTCAACGCCATGTCTGGCCGCGACCCTCACGATCCGGCGAGCGTGGGCGCTCCCGAAGGGGTTGAT
Source organism: Pseudomonas sp. OST1909 (assembly GCF_015277575.1). NCBI lineage: Bacteria > Pseudomonadati > Pseudomonadota > Gammaproteobacteria > Pseudomonadales > Pseudomonadaceae > Pseudomonas > Pseudomonas sp. OST1909. The sequence continues at coordinate 5,006,300 of NZ_CP063780.1, read as the reverse complement.
TACACGCAGCTATTGGTACCTGGTGCGTTGAAGGGCAAGCGTATTGGATATCCCGCGACGTTTTCTGCAAACGGTGAAGTTCAGGCTGTGGAAAATAGTGCGCAATTCAGCAAAGCACTGGAGGTGCTTGAGGCACAAGGGGCGGTTTTAGTGCCGATTAACCTGCGTATGGCAGATGAGTCACGCTATGAAGAACTGTTGTTATCGGATGTAAAGGAAGAGTTGAATGGCTATTTGGCCAAGCGCACGGGATTGCCAGTCAAGTCACTGGCTGAGCTGATCAAGTTCAACGAAGACCGTGACGGCACGGATACCGATCATCAGCCCCTGCTCAAGCAGATCAATGCCTCCACACTGGCGCCAGAACAGCGCGAAACGGCGTGGGAAAAACTGATCGAGGATTTTCGCAGCAGCGTGGATGAGCCGATCAAGAGTTACAAACTGGACGCCATAGTGTCGGATTTTGATACCAACAGTTACTTCGGCGTAGCAGCGGCCGGCTACCCAGGTATCACCGTGCCCTCCGGCACGAACGAAGACGGTTTACCCACGGCGGCCCACTTCTTCGGCACCCGTTGGAGCGAGCCCACGTTGTTGGCGGTGGCCCACGGATATGAGCAGGCCGCACAAACGGCAACCAAGCCTGGGCTTTGATCGGTCAGGTCATTTTGCGTCGCAAAAGGAGTGTCGGGCACTGAACCTGCCGGCCTGAAACTTCACGGTTTACACTCAATGCCATGGAGGGACGCCATGGCATACAGAATTCATATCCTCGGCGCAGCGGGCACCGGTTGCACTACCTTGGGCAAGGTATTGGCCGAGCACCTGAATATTGCCTGTTTCGACTCCGATTTCTATTACTGGCAGCAAACCCTCGAACCCTTTTCCATCTCCCGGCCCCGGGACGAACGCCTCCACCTGCTGCAGGAACACACCGCCGGCCATCAAGGCTGGGTATTGTCGGGGTCACTCTGCGGCTGGGGCGACGCGATGATCCCGCTATTCACCCATGTGGTGTTCCTGCGCGTGGAACCGCAAGTGCGCCTGCAACGCCTGCGTCTGCGAGAAGCGCAGCGCTACGGGGAGCAGATCCTGGAAGGTGGCAGCCGCCATCAAAACAGCGTCGCCTTTCTCACCTGGGCCGCACGCTACGATACTGGCAATCACAGCCTACGTAGCCTGCGTCGGCATGAAACCTGGTTGAAGCCGTTGAGCTGCCCGGTGATCCGGCTGGACGCTACGCACCATTCGGTTGAGGAGTTGGTGAATCAACTGACGCCGTTGTTGAACCCATCAACCGAGAAATGAGGCCTGGTGCTGTGGGCTCGGCGGTTACGGTGTCAAACCGGCGTACACTCATGCCCCACCCCGGCGCAAACCCCGGGAAGAACACCAGCCCTTGCGCCTCCAGGCAAAACGCCAGGATCAAGCGGGTTTCATCGTCGACTTCGCCGTGGGCCTCCAATTGTTGAATCGCCTCTACCGCCACGCCCGCCTGGCGAGCCAGATGTTCGCGGCTCCAGCCCAGCATAACGCGAGCCTGTGCGCAGTGTTTGGCGGTGAATTGGTGCAGCACGATCTGCTGTTCTACGAAAGAGCTCATTGCCAGAGAGGACATGGGGGTTCTCCAGGTTCGACGGGGGAGGCGCAACTATACTGTGTTTTTGTACAGTTGTTTATACCGCTCATCATCTGGATTTTTTCGTCGCGGTTTCAACGCCCGGTTATTCCATCCCCGACGCCTCCCGGATAATCAGGTGATCCAGGTTCTCGATATTCGCACTGAATACCCCGAACGTTTGCTCGGGGTTTTTCTTGCTGGGCACCTGCTTGAGTTCCGGTGTCACTCCGTAGAAGAAACAATACAGCGGTCGCTCGCTGCTGGCCGCCGCCTTGATCTGCTCCAGGAAAACCGTGCGCTTGCGGTAGCTTTCGATGAGCTTTTTGCTCAGGTATACATTGACTGAATAGGGCTTTTTATCGAGCCACACCTTCTTTTCGAAGTCGATGCGAAAGCTGCTTGTGTAGTCTTTGATTTCCTTGATCTTGCCCCAGTAGATCAGGCCCTTGTTGTCTTGCAGGTATTCGATTTTCTTGAAGAACGACCAGTAAGTCGCCGCGTGCTCACCAATCTTCAAGGGCATGGCCTTGAGCTTGTCCTTGTCATCGATGTTCGACACATAGCATTCCACCGGATGGGCGAACACACTGGTTTTGTCCGGGGTTGTGTCGCTGCTGACATGGGATTTCTCAACGCGATTTGAAGGCGTTTTCGTTGGCTCTTGTGGGGCGCCTCCATCGATGCCGGCAGCAGGTGTTTTACGTTCGTACTGACGGCGTGTCAGTACCAATTCCGATGGGAAGTTGTCCTCGCGCTCGTCGTCACTTTCACCGGTCGCAGTCTTTTGGCTGCTGGCATAGCGACAGCCTTCGATATGCCGGGTGCCGGGTTTGTTCTTGAAGTGTGGGGTGCGCAGGTAATTGACGTTCTTGGCGTTGAAGGTGCTCAACACATTGCCGGCATCGAACGCTGCGCGGCACGCGTCGTTGGGGCAGAGGAAGCGGTCCTTGTCGGAATCGAAGTCGGTGGTTTCGTCGAAATTCAGCTCTCGTACGTCATAGATCGACAACTTGTCATCGAGAGCCAGGCTGTAGGCCGTGTCGAATTTCATGGGCATCGGTCCGTGGGGATTTGGCTATTAATAGCCGGATCCTGTGTAAATATCAGCAAGAACCTGCAACGCGTCGTCCGCTCAAGAAGCCTGACGGTAAAAGCGTCTGCAACGGCTCTCGGCGTAGGCCTCAAAACCACGACGTAAACACCATTCCACTGAGATGCACGGATCAAATGTGGGAGCTGTCGAGCCCCAGCGAGGCTGCGATGGGATCGACTTTGTTCCCAGTCGATTCCCACCCACCCGCATCACCGCTGCAACCGAGCCCGCTTTTTCTTCTTCGCATGAAAGTGCCGAAAATGCGCATCCTGCGCCGCCGCCAACAATTCCCTATCCCCCCGCGTATCGCCCCAGGCCCGCAGCCGATACTCGCCCAAATCCCCATACACCGCCTCAAGCCGCAGTACCTTGTTCTCACAACGGCAATTATTCCCGGTGAGCTTGCCGGTCAACACCCCGTCGACCACCTCAAGCTCAGTCCCAATCAACTTGATCCCAAGGCGATTGGCAAACGGCTGCAACACCAACGCCGGCGACGCCGAACACAGCGTCACCACCGCCCCTGAGCCCAACTCCTGCTCCACCGACAACACCCCCGCCGGGCGCATCAACCGCGCCCAATTGCGCTGGCAATACTCCTCGGCCTTCTGTTGCACCCACGTCTTCTCAACACCGGTCATAAAGGTGCGGATCAACTGCGCCTTCAACTCATCCCGGCTGATCTGCCGCACCAAAAAGCGCAGCCCAGGCACTGCCAGCTTGACCATCCGGCCATAAAACTCACCGGGGCCAAAGGCAAACTTGAGGAAGGGCACGAAACTGTCGTGGTGGGTGAGGGTGCCGTCGAAGTCAAAGACGGAAAGTACTTTGGCGTCTGCGGGGCCGGCTTCGAGCATTTCTGGGTTCACGGGTTGGCCTCGGTCCTATCTAATAGTTTTAAGCGTGCATCAGCTGTGACAGCAGGAGTCTGCTCCCGTGCCCGATGAGAACACTGATGGCAATTGCGGCACAAGGCTACAGCATTGGTGATGCGATCCGAACCCTTCTGGGCAAGGTGCTTGACGCGATATGCTTCAAAAAGTGGCAATTCACCGTGCATAAAAAAGCCCTGAACAAGTCAGGGCTTCATCGTGTTGCTTGGCTTAGGGATCAATCCCAGCTCAGCGCGCCGCCGGTCTGGTACTCGATCACACGGGTCTCGAAGAAGTTTTTCTCTTTCTTCAAGTCCATGATCTCGCTCATCCACGGGAACGGGTTGGTGGTGCCTGGGTACTCTTCCTTCAAGCCAATCTGCGACAGGCGACGGTTGGCGATGAACTTGAGGTAATCCTCCATCATCGCCGCGTTCATACCCAGAACACCGCGAGGCATGGTGTCGCGCGCATATTCAATCTCCAGCTGCGTGCCCTGCAAAATCATCTGGGTCGCTTCTTCCTTCATCTCGGCATCCCACAAGTGCGGGTTTTCGATTTTGATCTGGTTGATCACATCGATACCGAAGTTCAGGTGCATCGACTCATCGCGCAGGATGTACTGGAACTGCTCGGCCACGCCAGTCATCTTGTTGCGACGACCCATGGACAGGATCTGGGTGAAGCCGCAGTAGAAGAAGATGCCTTCCAGTACGCAGTAGTAGGCGACCAGGTTACGCAGCAGTTCCTTGTCGGTCTCGACGGTGCCGGTTTCGAACTTCGGATCGGAGATCGAGCGGGTGTACTTGAGGCCCCAGGCTGCCTTTTTGGCGACCGATGGAATCTCGTGGTACATGTTGAAGATCTCGCCTTCATCCATGGCCAGCGATTCGATGCAGTACTGGTAGGCGTGGGTGTGGATCGCTTCTTCGAAGGCCTGGCGCAGGATGTACTGGCGGCACTCCGGGTTGGTGATCAGGCGGTACACGGCCAGCACCAGGTTATTGGCGACCAGGGAGTCGGCGGTGGAGAAGAAGCCCAGATTGCGCATGACGATGCGGCGTTCGTCGTCGGTCAGGCCTTCGGGGTTTTTCCACAGGGCGATGTCGGCGGTCATGTTGACCTCTTGCGGCATCCAGTGGTTGGCGCAGCCGTCGAGGTATTTCTGCCAGGCCCAGTCGTACTTGAAAGGCACGAGTTGGTTGAGGTCGGCGCGGCAGTTGATCATGCGCTTTTCGTCAACGGCGACGCGGGCGGCGGAGCCTTCCAGCTCGGCGAGGCCTTCGGCGACGTCGAGTTTGTCCAGGGCGGCCTTGGCGCGCACGATGGCGGCCGAATCACTGGCGGTGACGGCGCGGGCTTCGATGGCGGCAGCGGCGCCGGCACCGTCGAGGCGGTCCATGTTGGCTTCGGTGGCGTGGCCGGCGTTGGCGCCTTTGGTGGCTACTTCGCCTTCTTCTTCTTTGTCGAATTCGTCCCAGCTCAGCATGACGTGTCGTCTCCTGCGTGAGGGCTCAAAGGTGCCCGTGTGAAACCGGATGGTTGGGTGTTCACACGGCCCTTGGGCCGCGGTGGATCTTAAGGAATCGTTTGTTGCAGCTAGCGCACGCATTAAACGGAATAGGGCTACGGGTGCTCTGCGTGAGGCTTGAGGTGCGCAGCGGTAGGTGCAAGCTCGCGCGGGATGCCTCAGGTCTGGCTCTTCGTCCCAGTGTAAAGGGATATTGCAGGCCCGATTTACCCGCGCATTATAGGGAAAAATTTGGGTTTGTGTTGCGGCGGATGGTCACTTGAGCGCGCCAAAATGACGTGGTTTTCGGCCAGAGCGAGTGTTTGCAAGGCTTTGCTGGGGATGGAAATTTCTGGCGGGTGTTGGGAGAAATTTTATGGGGAGGGGAGGGAGCAGGTGAGAAGGGCTGTATGGGACGTCGTGGCTGAAACCGCCATCGCAGGCAAGCCAGCTCCCACATTTGATTTGCGGTGTATTCGAGGTGGGTTCTTGGCCGCAAGATTGATTTCTTGCGGCGACCAAGATCCGGGTTGAATCTAAATAACCAAGTTGTTATCCGTTAGAGCAACCATTGCCCATCACTTGATAGTTGAGGATGTGTCGTTGACCTTGGGAGTCTTCATATTCCATCTTTACCGGAACAACTTCACAGACTTCCGGAATACTGCTCATGGACAATACTTTAGCCACATCCAAGTGAGTGCTGTAGGTGTAATCCTCAACAATCGGGGCGTTGTGGCCGGCCAGCTCAGTCGGGGCTTCGTCGGCCAGGGCGGCGGTTGCGCACAAGCTGCTGAGGGCCATAACTAATAGAGCTTTCATTTCTTCATTACCTTCTTCAGGGCGAAAGGGGGCACGGGGCCCTTGTGAGGCCGCGTGTGTAACTTAAAAGTTGGGAAGTTCGGATTAACGTGCCTTCGTGGGGGCTGTTACGTTGTTAATCACAGTGCCTTGGTTGGCGGAAGTGATTCTAAGCCTGCGCGTTATATTCATATACCCGTGCTTTTGATAAACACCTTTGGCGGTTTTTGTAACAATCGGTCGATCAAAGTTTTTTCAGTTACCCGCAACTCACCGCAGACCGCGGGCCAGAGCAGCAAGCAGGCATAGCAGGGCAATTTGTAGGGTCTTGTTACTACCATCGTCGAATGGTTCTATAGGTCCACCCCGGCTACAACAGGGGCCATACAACAACAACTATTGTCACCGAGGTAAGAAAGATGAGTGCGGCTTCCCTGTACCCTGTTCGCCCCGAAGTAGCAGCCAACACGCTGACCGACGAGGCGACCTACAAGGCCATGTACCAGCAGTCGGTGGTCAACCCCGATGGCTTCTGGCGTGAGCAAGCCAAGCGCCTTGACTGGGTCAAGCCTTTCACCGCGGTGAAGCAGACCTCGTTCGACGACCACCATGTCGACATCAAATGGTTTGCCGATGGCACCTTGAACGTTTCCTACAACTGCCTGGACCGTCACCTTGCCGAACGTGGTGACCAGATCGCGATCATCTGGGAGGGCGATGACCCCGCCGAGAGCCGCAATATCACCTACCGCGAGCTGCATGAGGAAGTCTGCAAGTTCGCCAACGCCTTGCGTGGCCAGGATGTGCACCGCGGTGACGTGGTGACTATCTATATGCCGATGATTCCCGAAGCCGTGGTCGCCATGTTGGCCTGTACCCGCATCGGTGCGATCCATTCGGTGGTGTTCGGCGGTTTTTCCCCGGAAGCCCTGGCCGGTCGCATTATCGACTGTAAGTCGAAAGTGGTGATCACCGCTGACGAAGGCATCCGCGCCGGTAAGAAGATTCCGCTTAAGGCTAACGTCGACGACGCCCTGACCAACCCGGAAACCAGCAGCATCCAGAAGGTTATCGTGTGCAAGCGCACCAATGGCGCGATCAAGTGGAACCAGCATCGCGACATCTGGTACGAAGACTTGATGAAAGTGGCGGGCACCGTGTGTGCGCCAAAAGAGATGGGCGCCGAAGAAGCGCTATTCATCCTCTACACCTCCGGTTCCACCGGCAAGCCTAAAGGCGTGCAGCACACCACCGGCGGCTACTTGCTGTATGCCGCCCTGACCCACGAGCGTGTGTTCGACTACCGCCCGGGCGAAATCTACTGGTGCACCGCGGATGTCGGCTGGGTCACCGGCCATACCTATATCGTCTACGGCCCGTTGGCCAATGGCGCGACTACGCTGCTGTTCGAAGGCGTGCCGAACTACCCGGACATCACCCGGGTGGCGAAGATCGTCGACAAGCACAAGGTCAACATCCTCTACACCGCACCCACTGCGATCCGCGCCATGATGGCCTCCGGCACTGCCGCCTGCGAAGGCGCCGACGGCAGCAGCCTGCGCCTGCTCGGTTCGGTGGGCGAGCCGATCAACCCGGAAGCCTGGGACTGGTACTACAAGAATGTCGGCCAATCCCGATGCCCGATTGTCGATACCTGGTGGCAGACTGAAACCGGCGCGACCCTGATGAGCCCATTGCCGGGCGCCCACGCGCTCAAGCCAGGCTCGGCCGCGCGGCCCTTCTTTGGTGTAGTGCCGGCGCTGGTGGACAACCTCGGTAACATTATTGAAGGCGCTGCCGAAGGCAATCTGGTGATCCTCGATTCGTGGCCTGGCCAGGCGCGTACCCTGTACGGCGACCATGACCGTTTTGTCGATACCTATTTCAAGACCTTCCGCGGCATGTACTTCACTGGCGATGGCGCCCGTCGCGATGAAGATGGCTACTGGTGGATCACCGGTCGTGTGGATGACGTGTTGAACGTGTCCGGCCACCGCATGGGCACTGCCGAGATTGAAAGCGCCATGGTTGCCCACCCTAAAGTCGCCGAAGCGGCGGTGGTGGGTGTGCCGCACGACATCAAGGGGCAGGGCATCTATGTGTATGTCACGCTCAAGAATGGCGAAGAGCCCAACGAAGCGCTGCGCCTGGAGCTGAAAAACTGGGTGCGCAAGGAAATCGGCCCGATTGCTTCACCGGATGTGATCCAGTGGGCGCCGGGGCTGCCTAAGACACGGTCGGGGAAAATCATGCGCCGCATTTTGCGCAAGATCGCTACGGCTGAATACGATGGGCTGGGGGATATTTCCACCCTGGCGGATCCAAGTGTGGTGGCGCATTTGATTGAGACGCACAAGACCATGAACGTCGCGTAAGCGCGGATAGTCAAATAAAGCCCCATCCGGTTTAAGCCGGATGGGGCTTTTCTACGGGATCTAACAATCACCAGATATCCAGTGGGAGGGGGCTTGCTCCCGATAGCATCAGGTCTGTGCCAAATATACTGGCTGACCCGCCGCTATCGGGAGCAAGCCCCCTCCCACATTTGGAGCGCACTTCAACCACCAAGCCAATAAATATCGGTTTTTGCTGTGGGACGTTTCAGAATGTTACCGGCTGGTGCAAATGTGTAACCCCGCCCCCAAACCTGAGGCAATGGACCACGCTCGCGCCCCTGAAAACCGCGTTTTAGACCCCCTGATAAATTAGATTAAACGCCACACTTGCCGTGCTAGAAGGGTTTGCGAATAATAGGCCCGCAATTTGCAGCATCATCAGGTTTAATATCTTTTGTCTCTGCATAAAACTCAGAGGCTGTCAATGAGCTGGAACCGCTTTCTCAGTGCTTCTGTAAATAGTTGTCGCATTGAGGAAATATCGGCTTCCGGCCTGTCGTTAGAATGCCGATCACTCGCTCGTCGTCGCAGGTGTTGCCCGCGCAGGACGCAGCCCCGCTATTCGGTTACACCTTCGCGCATCGTGGGCCATGGCTCATACTGCTGTTTTTGCCCTATACCGATGGAGTCCCAAGATGAAGAAACTCGTGCTGTTGGGCGCCCTGGCGCTGTCCGTGCTGTCCATGCAGGCTTTCGCCGAAGGCAAGCCACTGAAAATTGGTATCGAAGCGGCTTACCCTCCATTTGCTTCGAAGGCACCGGACGGCAGCATCGTCGGGTTTGACTACGACATCGGCAATGCGCTGTGCAAGCAGATGGACGTCAAGTGCACTTGGGTCGAGCAAGAGTTCGACGGCCTGATCCCTGCGCTGAAAGTGCGCAAGATCGACGCGATCCTGTCGTCCATGTCCATCACCGAGGACCGCAAGAAGTCCGTGGACTTCACCACTCGCTACTACCTGTCCCCAGCGCGTCTGGTGATGAAGGAAGGCACCACCGTCAGCGACAGCCTGGATGAGTTGAAGGGCAAGAAGATCGGTGTGCAGCGCGGTTCGATCCACGACCGTTTCGCCCGTGAAGTCCTGGCGCCAAAAGGTGCGGATATCAAGGGTTACAGCACCCAGAACGAAATCTACCTGGACGTGGCCGCCGGTCGTCTCGACGGTACCGTGGCTGACGCTACCCTGCTGCAGGACGGCTTCCTGAAAACCGACGCCGGCAAAGGCTACGCGTTTGTAGGCCCGTCGTTCACCGAAGCCAAATACTTCGGCGACGGTATTGGTATCGCAGTGCGCAAAGGCGACAAGGAAAACCTTGACCGCATCAACGCAGCGATTACCGCGATCCGTGCCAACGGCGAATACAAGAAAATCCAAGACAAATACTTCGATTTCGATATTTACGGCGCTGATGCCAAGTAAATAGTCGCAGCTGTCTGTCCGAAATGGCGCAAGCACCAGTCATCCTGAAGTTTGCGCCATTTTTTCATCCCCCTTTTCGAGGACCTGAATCATGTTGAAAGGCTACGGGGCCGTTATCCTCGATGGCGCATGGTTGACGCTTCAGCTCGCCTTGTCGTCCATGGCCTTGGCCATTGTTCTGGGTCTGATCGGGGTCGCGTTACGCCTGTCGCCGGTGCGCTGGTTGGCCTGGCTGGGTGACCTGTACTCCACGGTGATCCGCGGGATCCCCGACCTGGTGCTGATTTTGCTGATTTTCTATGGCGGCCAGGACTTGCTCAACCGCGTCGCGCCGCTATTGGGCTTTGACGACTATATCGACTTGAACCCCTTGGCCGCCGGTATTGGCACATTGGGTTTCATCTTTGGCGCCTACCTTTCGGAAACTTTCCGTGGCGCCTTCATGGCCATTCCCAAGGGCCAGGCTGAAGCCGGCCTGGCGTATGGCATGAGCAGCTTCCAGGTGTTTTTCCGGGTGATGGTGCCGCAGATGATTCGGCTGGCGATCCCCGGGTTTACCAACAACTGGCTGGTATTGACCAAGGCCACCGCGCTGATTTCGGTGGTGGGTTTGCAAGACATGATGTTCAAGGCCAAGCAGGCGGCAGATGCCACCCGCGAACCTTTTACCTTCTTCCTCGCAGTGGCGGCGATGTACCTGGTGATCACCAGCGTGTCGTTGCTGGCCTTGCGTTACCTTGAGAAGCGCTACTCGGTAGGCGTAAGGGCGGCTGATCTATGATCTTCGACTACAACGTCATCTGGGAGGCCATGCCGCTGTACCTTGGCGGCCTGCTGACCACCCTGAAACTGCTCGCCATCTCGCTGTTCTTCGGCCTGCTTGCGGCCTTGCCCCTGGGCTTGATGCGGGTGTCCAAGCAGCCGGTCGTCAATGGTGTGGCCTGGCTCTACACCTATGTGATCCGCGGCACGCCGATGCTGGTGCAGCTGTTTTTGATCTACTACGGCCTGGCCCAGTTCGAAGTGGTGCGCGAGAGCTTCCTGTGGCCGCTGCTGTCCAGCGCGACGTTCTGTGCGTGCCTGGCGTTTGCGATCAACACCAGCGCCTACACCGCCGAGATTATCGCCGGCAGCCTCAAGGCCACGCCTAACGGTGAGATCGAGGCGGCCAAGGCCATGGGCATGTCGCGCTACAAGCTATACCGCCGCATCCTGTTGCCGTCGGCCCTGCGTCGTGCGCTGCCGCAGTACAGCAACGAAGTGATCATGATGCTGCAGACCACCAGCCTGGCGTCCATCGTCACGCTGATCGACATCACCGGTGCCGCGCGTACGGTCAATGCCCAGTATTACCTGCCGTTCGAAGCCTATATCACCGCCGGCGTGTTCTACCTGTGCCTGACCTTCATTCTGGTGCGCCTGTTCAAGTTGGCCGAGCGCCGCTGGCTGAGCTATCTGGCTCCACGGAAGCACTGATATGGAACGTATCGATCATCTGCTGCCCTGGGGGCACCTGGGCTGTGAGCGCCAACTGAGCGTATTTCGCTTCGGCAGCGGCGAGCGCAAGGCCTATATCCAGGCCAGCCTGCACGCTGATGAGTTGCCGGGTATGCGTGCCGCATGGGAACTGAAAAAACGCCTCACCGAGCTGGAACAGCAGGGCGCCCTCAACGGCGTGATCGAGCTGGTGCCGGTGGCCAACCCGATGGGCCTTGGCCAGCTGTTGCAAGGCAGCCACCAGGGGCGTTTCGAAGTGGGCAGCGGCAAGAACTTCAATCGCGACTTCGTTGAGTTGAGCGAGCCGGTCGCTGCATTGCTGCAAGACAAACTGAGCGATGACCCGCACGCCAATGTGCGCATGATTCGCCAGGCCATGAGCGATACGCTCACCGCCTTGCCCGAGCCGAGCAGCCAGTTGCAAGGCATGCAGCGCATTCTGCTGAGCCATGCCTGCACCGCCGATGTAGTGCTGGACCTGCATTGCGATGCCGAAGCCGCGCTGCACATGTACGCTTTGCCGCAGCACTGGCCGCAGTGGCGGTCGCTGTCAGCGCATTTGAATGTGCAGGTCGGCCTGCTGGCGGAAGATTCCGGCGGCAGTTCGTTTGACGAGGCGTGCTCGTTGCCGTGGTTGCGTTTGTCGCGCCTGTTCCCCGAGGCGCAGATTCCGCTGGCCTGTCTGGCGACAACGCTGGAATTGGGCGGCCAGGCCGACACAGGCCGTGATGAAGCGATCTTCCACGCCGAAGGCATTCTGGCATTCCTCGCCGAACAGGGCTTGATCAGGGGCCAATGGCCCGCACCGCAACATGAACCTTGTGAAGGCATGCCCTTCGAAGGCACCGAGTTGCTGTTCGCCCCCCATGCCGGAGTGATCAGTTACCTGCGTAAAGCTGGCGACTGGGTAGAAACCGGCGACGAGATTTTTGAAGTGATTGACCCCCTGACCGACCGCGTAAGCACCATTTGTGCGGGCACCTCGGGGGTGTTGTTTGCCGTTGAACGGCTACGTTATGCCCAAGCGGGTTTCTGGCTGGCCAAGGTGGCGGGGCGCGAAGCGCTGCGTCACGGGCGCTTGCTCAACGACTGACCACCTGTTTTTGTGAGAACCGACCGCATGTACAAGCTTGAAGTCCAAGACCTGCATAAACGCTATGGCAGTCATGAAGTGCTCAAAGGTGTGTCCTTGGCCGCAGCGGCCGGTGATGTGATCAGCATCATCGGTTCCAGCGGTTCGGGCAAAAGTACCTTTTTGCGCTGCATCAACCTGCTGGAGCAGCCCCACGCCGGCAAGATTCTGCTCAATAACGAAGAGCTGAAACTGGTGGCCAACAAGGATGGCGCCATGAAGGCTGCCGACCCCAAGCAACTGCAACGTATGCGTTCACGCCTGTCCATGGTGTTCCAGCATTTCAACCTGTGGTCGCATATGACCGCGCTTGAAAACGTGATGGAAGCCCCGGTGCACGTGCTGGGCATGTCGAAGAAAGAAGCCCGTGAAAAGGCCGAGCATTACCTGGCCAAGGTCGGCGTGGGCCATCGTAAGGACGCGTTCCCGGGCCACATGTCCGGTGGCGAACAGCAGCGTGTGGCGATTGCCCGTGCGCTGGCGATGGAGCCCGAGGTAATGCTGTTCGATGAGCCTACTTCGGCGCTGGATCCGGAGCTGGTGGGCGAAGTGCTCAAGGTCATGCAGGACCTGGCCCAGGAAGGCCGCACCATGGTAGTGGTGACCCACGAAATGGGCTTTGCCCGTGAAGTGTCGAACCAGTTGGTGTTTTTGCACAAAGGCATTGTTGAAGAGCGTGGTAATCCGCGGGAAGTGCTGGTGAACCCGCAGTCCGAACGGTTGCAGCAGTTCCTCTCTGGCAGTTTGAAATAGTCAAGGCTGCTTTTGTGCACCGGGATAGTGCATGCTCCGCAGTCTTGAGGTTAGCCCCGATCTCCTGTGGGAGCTGGCTTGCCTGCGATAGCGATGCATCAGTCAATGATGTGTTAACTGACCCACCGTCATCGCAGGCAAGCCAGCTCCCACTTTTGATCTCTGTTTGTTTTGGGATTTGTAGTTGATTACGGGCTAGCATTGGCCCACGGCTTCTTTCACTGTTTTCGCTCCGGATAGCACTCCATGACCGCCCACAAAATTGGTTTCCTGATTTGGCCCAGCACAAAAGCACTCACGCTTGCGCTGGCTGAGGAGGCCTTGCGCGTTGCTCAGCGGGTGCATCCGGATGTGGTCTACGAGTTGTCTTTTCTGCAGGCCGAGCCGCAAACCGAGGGGGCCTGGCAGTTGCCGGGCGAGCCGTGGGCCGGCAAGTTGGAAGGCTTTCAGAAACTGTTCCTGTTGGCGGATGAACCGCCTACCGTCATCGCGTCGCAGCTCAGCACTGCGCTCAAGCAGCTGGTTCGGGCTGGGTGCGTGATCGGTGGGTTATCGGCGGGTGTGTACCCGTTGGCCCAGCTTGGTCTGTTGGATGGTTATCGCGCTGCCGTGCATTGGCGCTGGCAGGACGATTTTGCCGAGCGCTTCCCCAAGGTCATCGCCACCAGCCATTTGTTCGACTGGGACCGTGATCGCCTGACCGCTTGTGGCGGCATGTCGGTACTCGACCTGCTGCTGGCGGTGCTGGCCCGCGATCACGGCGCGGAGTTGGCCGGTGCTGTGTCCGAGGAATTGGTGGTGGAGCGCATCCGCGAAGGCGGTGAGCGCCAACGTATTCCACTGCAAAACCGCCTGGGCTCCAGCCATCCCAAGCTGACCCAGGCGGTGCTGTTGATGGAAGCCAATATCGAAGAGCCGCTGACCACCGACGAGATCGCCCAGCACGTGTGCGTGTCGCGACGACAACTGGAACGGATCTTCAAGCAATACCTCAATCGCGTCCCCAGCCAGTACTACCTGGAACTGCGCCTGAACAAGGCGCGCCAGATGTTGATGCAAACCAGCAAGTCGATCATCCAGATCGGCCTGTCGTGCGGCTTCTCCTCGGGGCCGCATTTCTCCAGCGCTTACCGCAATTTCTTTGGCGCCACGCCGCGCGAAGACCGCAACCAGCGGCGCAGCAGCAGCCCCTTCGAGTTGTCGTCGGTGCCCTCAGAGCGCGGCTGATTAAACAGTTAGTCTTCTTCTGGTACTGGCAGAGCTGCTACCAGCGGCGTGCCTTGGGAGTCCACGGTGGCGGCCGCGACCTGGAAGTCCACACCTGTGCGTTGGTAGTACTGACGCAAGCGCTCCATGCTTTGCGCCGACAGTGGGTTGCCGCTCAAGTCGCTGTCGCCATTGAAGGTTGCTGACGTCTCCAGCAAGTCCTGTGGTATCTCCCGGATCGCGTTATTGCTCAGGTCCAGCGTTTGCAGTTGATCCAGGCCAAATACGCCCTCTGGAACTTCGCTCAGTGCCGCGTTGCTCAGATACAGCACAGCCAATTTTTGTGTTCGAAGTTATGCAAGGCGGCGTCAAGCAGCGAGACGGTCCAGGTACGTGTGGCGCCCGAACGTATCGGGAACCATGGGATGTTGAGGGCAATACACAGGCGCAAATAGGTGGCCTCGACATCCAGCTCCAGGCCGAAGTTGGCTTTCAGGGCCTGTTCAAGCAGAGGCGTGGCGAACGCCTTGACGTCCTGCAGGCATTTGTAATGCCTGGTCTACCGTATTTGCGCATTCCAGTGGGCGCCCGTCAGGCGCTTGAGTGCGGTTGAGCATTTTCTATTCATCCCCCTCTTCTTCGGACGGAGTGTCGTCGAGTGTTGGAGGGGGCTGTCGGGCTTCAGGCACGCCAAAGTCCACGGCCGTACGACGGTAGTAACGGCGCAGTTTGGCTATCGTTTCTGGCAAGAAGGGGTTGCCGCTGAGATTGAAGCCGTCAGCCATGTCCGCGTCTAATTCAAACAGGTCGTCGGGAAGCTCGGTCATTCGGTTGTTGCTCAAGTTCAGGGCATCGAGCCGTGGCAGGTTGAACAGCTGGTGAGGGGGCTCGGTAAGGCCGGCGTTTTCGATCATCAAGGTTTCTAACCTGGACATTTTGCTGACGTCGGGGGCGATTCCCAAGTTGGGGTTGTGACTCAGAACCAGGTATTCAAGATTGTGCAGGTCGCTCAATTCTGCGGCGCTCGTTGGTGTCAATCGGATATTGCTTTGCGTCAGGTTGAGTGCCTTTAGCTTCGGTAATTTGAATACGCCCGGGGGAATGTCTTGCAATGTATACCGGTGGATAAACAGGCTCTCCAGGTTGGGAAAACGTTCGAGAAATCCCTCGGGGATTGATGTGGTGTCCTCTCCCTCGAGTTCCAGCTTTGAAATATGGTCGAAATTGGCCCTCGGTACCGGTAGATCGCCGAGCAGTGGCGTCGTTAATTTCATTTGATGGAAGTTTGCCGGTGGCACATGTGCTAAATCCTGGCTGGTTTCCCGTCGCCAGCCTTCCTCCAGTAACGTCTTGAACTGGTCTCGAAGGATTTGTTGTCGTGCCCGAGTGTCCTCGTCCAGGGGGGCGCCCGAGTGCTGTTCAGGGACGTTTGCCACCCATTCTCCCAAGCCTGCTTGCAGGCTCTCGTAGTCTGCTTTCAGGCGTACAAGTATTGCCATTGAGTCATCCAGGCCACCGGGCAGCCGGTAAATAAAGTTGTTGGCCTTATCGACGGTGAAGGTGGGGTAGAGCGCCTGGGCCAGCGAACGTTCGGTAGGAAGGGCGTCTGCACCAAAATGTTCGCTGGTCCTCTGGCAATAGCTTTTGATGTGCTCCCGTGCCGTGCGGGAGAGTTCATTGCCTGACAAATTAATCGTTCTGGCGGTTGCTTTGGACACGTTGAAGAGGTTGGCGGGCAGTCTGCTCAAGTAGTTGTTGCTGAGGTTGGCACTCGTCAAAAGAGGGCGACCGATCAAGCCTTCGGGGATCAGGGAGATGTTGGTGTGGCTCAGGTTCAGCGTCTGCAAGTTGGCCATGCGCCTAAGGTCGGGGCTGAGTGACAGTTGGGGGTTGTTAGAGAGGTCCAGATGTCGAAGCCCGGTCAATGTGGCAAGGTCTGCACGGTTTTGAGCGGTCAGGTTGAGGTTGCAATTGCGCATCGTCAGGCTGTTGAGATGGGGAAGCCCTATGACCTCAGAGGGGATTGTGTTGAGGGCAATATCGCTAATCTCCAGCGTGCGCAGGTTGGGGAAGTGAGTCAGGAAGTCGGGTGCGCCTCGGGTGGTGTGGTAGCCCGCCAGTTTCAGGTTGGAAATGTGAATGAAGCGCATATTCAGTGTCGGGAGCTCGCCATATACGGCGTCGAGCTGCAATAGGTGGCCTTCTCTGAAGCCAGGGTCCGGGGGCAGTTCATGACGCCAGGCGCTGATCAGCTGGCGTGTCCATTCCCCGCGAATGAGTTGCTCATCCGCGATTCTCGAGGGAGGGAGTGGGACTTGGGTATCAATAAGGGTTTGCGGGGTGTTGAAATACCAGGCCGAAAGGCGATTTTCGAACTGTGAAAACTCCATCTTCATGGATTGAAGCGTTCGTAGGGGAGAGCCGGGCAGAGTTCGCAGGAAGTTCAGTGCACCGCTCACTTGTGTCGGGAGCAGGCGGGGGTATAGCTCATGTAATAACTGAGCCTCCAGGCTGTTACCTGGGGTTGCCGGGGTGGCACCGTAGCCCTCCATGCCGCCGGGCAGGCGCATCAGCGTCGGGTCGTAAAAGGGTTTGCGCACGGGGTGCTCGGCCAGCAGCGCGCCAAGCGCTTCACGCGTCAATGTGTGCTGACGCAAGGTTTGCCTCAGCAGCGGGCCTTGGCCGATATGAATGCCCAGTGCATCGCGCTGCGCGTCAGGCAGCGCCTGGAGGACGGCAGTGTAGAAGTCGGTTTCTCCAAACAGGGTGCCCTTGCCGTCTTCGGGGATGTAACCACCGTCGACAGCCACGAGAATGCGTTGGATCGGCGCTTGGGGGCTACCGATAGCATCTCGTACCTCGCCGGTACGGCTGAAATCGGTGACTACCAGGCGTACCTGTGGCGACCATCCCGGCAGGTTTTCCAGCGAATGCAGGGCGAGTCGATGTGTATCGCTGCTTTGCAGGGCGTCCATGTACAGCCCTTCATGGGCCCGGCTGATTCGCGCCTCATGGGCGGCCCAGCGTGCGCGATCAATCACCGGTCTGGGCACGCGGCCTTGATCGATATCCAGCAGCTCTTGGCCGGTGGCGCCGCGTAATACTTCTTCGGCAACACTCGTTGGCAGGCCATCGGTGGTGTCGATGATTTTTTGCAGGCGTGCGTTATCGGTTGTTTCAGCTTTTCGATAGCGCGAGTCAAACATGGAGGCACGTTTGTCTTGGGCTTGGCGTGCCAAGCGTTTGCGCAGTGTGGCGGTGCGCACGTGCATTTGGGGAGTAGTGCCGAACTCTTCCTCAAGCAAGGTTTTGCGCTCTGACTCGTCCAAGGTTTCCAGCAGGGTTTTCAGCAGGTCGCCATTGTGCATCTGGGCTTCGTGTATTTGCGCCACGGCGGCGTTTTCCCGGCCTTTATGCTCCCAGACAGTTTCACCTTTTGCATTGAGAAACCGCAGCGTCTTGGATTCGGGCCACAGATGGGTCTGGCTCAGTAGCCACAATTGGGTCTGGGGGTCGGCTTTTTGATAAACCAGGGGGGCGTCACTGTTCATCTGGTCGATGAAGTCTTGTAACTGCTCATCAATCTTTATGCGCTTGAGTGTGTCTACCAGCAGTGGGGGCGGCGGTTGGCGGTCCATGTACGTTTTGCGCAGGACGCCTTCGTCGGTTCCGCTGATGCGATAGGCTTGTTCAAGGCCCGCCTCACTGATGGTGTCGGCCGGCGGGCCGAGGCGGCGCAGCAGGGTGGTGCGATCCCACGTCAGTGGGCGATCCAGTGGTGTCAGCCAGGCGCCCTTGCCATTGCCGATTATCTGCGGACGGTAGGCATGCGCACGGGTGGGATGCGCAAGGTAGGCGTTGCCCGACTGTTGCTCGACAGAAAAATGCAGCCCATCGAGTGGCAGGATCTGTTTGTCTTCATGGGCATGCAATCCCTGCGGGTCGGGGCGTGACCCGGCGACGAGTTGAATGTCATGGGCGTAGGGCGCCAGATCTGGCTTCCACAGGCGGGTTTTGCCGGTGGTGGTGACCGGCAGGAGCGAGTCAAAAAAGTCCCACACCTCCTTCGGTAGCGCCTGTCGCAGCAGGTCTCTGGCAATTGGTATGCCGACCACAAACATGCCCAGTTGAATCATTTGTTCAAGGAAAGACATCAGATGCCCGAATGCCTGCTTCTTGAGCCCTTCGGCCCAATCGATGATGCCTTCGAAAGCATCATCGAGCATTTGATAGGCGGTATAGCCGAGCATCGCCAACCCCAGCGGTGGAATGAAGGGCGCGGCGATGAACGCGGCGATTTCAAGAATGGCTTCACCGATTTTTTGCGCAATACCCCAGCGCTTCCATCGTGCGTTGCTATCGGCGTCGGCGGTGGGTATAGCTGTCACCCGTGCGTCATTGAGCAGTTTGTTGAGCTTGTTCTCATACAGATGCTCGTACAGGTCGCCAGTGATTTTTGTCGCGTAAAATTGCAGGTTGGGTTTGGTCACCGGCTCGTCGCGCCAGGTGGGGCGTGGGTCGCCGGCGACCTGCTCGTGCCACACCACTTCTGACAAGCGGTTGTTGAGGTCGGCGAAGAAGTAGCCTCGATGTTCATGGTTGACGAAACGGCTGAAAAACGCCTGGTAGTCGGCGCTGCGCAGCTTGTTTGCCAGGTCCTGCATGAATATTGTGCCGTTGGCGTAATACTTGAGGGGGGACTGCGGATCGCCGGGAATATAGGCCACCACCGGGACTGCGCTTCGGTGTAACTCCAGGTCGGGGGCGAGCAGTGCAATGCCGGTCAGTGGCGCGTTCATCAGGCTAAGGTCATGGCTGAGCAGCGTTTTGCCATCGAGCTCGCCGTTAAAGTCTTTTAGAAAGCGGCTAAGTGTATAAAAGTCCGGGCGTGTCACATCCTTTTTCAGAAGTGCCATCTGAAGGCTGGCTTGCGCTTCGGCTTTCAGGCTTTTGATGACCTTATCGCGCAACCGGGCTTTGAGAACGGCGTCGTTGAACCCGAAAAACTGCTTCAGGTAGCTTTGATATTCCTTGCCGATATCCAGCTTGCGGCACAGCTCGATGAATTGCGCGATGCTGATTTTGTCGCGCATCTGAGGCAGCGTGTCGAACGGTCCAGTGAGGGACGATTGGGTGATGCCGTTCGACTTTGCAGTACACGCCGTTGTTTCGCTGTCCGGGGTCAGAGTGTCGGGCTGCTCTGTGACGGGCGATTGGATGAGGTAGGTCGACTCTGTGGTATGCGCCGCTGGTTTGCTTTCATCCGCATCGAAGTTGTGCAGCGCCGCCTCCACCAGTGACACGGTCCAGGAGTCGGCGCCCGTCTCGATGGGGAGCCCGGGCAGGGTCCGAGGGGTATACAGGCGCAGATAGGTGGTGCTGACATCGGACTCAACGCCAAACTGCTTTTTGAGGGCTTGTTGCAGTAACGGGGCCGCAAATGCTTGCGGCGACTTGAGCGTTGCCAGGGCCGCATCGACTTGGTTTTGCGCCTCCCAACTGGTCTGCACTGCATTTTTGAGGGGCGCATGTTGCGAGCGATCGGCTTCGCCATACCAATCGGCGAATTCAAGCTTGATGTTTTTCAAGGCTTGGCGCTTATCGCATGAGGCGTTTCCAAGCCATTTCGGAAGGTTGGTGTAGGCCCCGGCGGGCACTCTGCGTGCTGCATCTGTAAGGGCTAGGTTGATAGGCGTTAACGTAGGTGTGTGCACGTGGCTGATCCTTCAGTGAATAACGTCACCGTCATCACAGCAAGCTTGAGGGGCACAAAGGTCACAGATAGTTAAGGGCGTGAGGAAAAATCAGCGCGTCGTACCTCTGCCTCTCAAATGGCGCAGCGTTTACACTGCGCCATTGCGACGCAATATGTCGCATTGCCGTAAACCCGCGTAAAACCGGGGTTGGCGCTATAAGAAGTTGTCGCTTGGCGACAAGGTGGCGCTGAAAACTGTCCTTACAATCCCTGCATCGCCCGCCAGTTCCAGGCAGGCGTTCCTCTTCAGGAGACTCCGATGTCCGTTGAGCAAGCCCCGGTGCAACGTGCCGATTTCGACCAAGTAATGGTGCCTAACTATGCACCTGCCGCCTTTATCCCTGTGCGTGGCCAAGGTTCGCGCGTGTGGGATCAAGCAGGTCGTGAGCTGATCGACTTTGCCGGCGGCATCGCGGTCAACGTATTGGGCCACGCCCACCCGGCGCTGGTCGGTGCACTGACTGAACAGGCCAACAAGTTGTGGCATGTGTCCAACGTCTTCACCAATGAGCCGGCCCTGCGCCTGGCCCATAAGCTGATCGACGCAACCTTTGCCGAGCGTGTGTTCTTCTGCAACTCCGGCGCTGAAGCCAACGAGGCCGCGTTCAAGCTGGCCCGTCGTGTGGCCTTTGACCGTTTCGGCAGCGAGAAATACGAGATCATCGCCGCGCTGAACAGCTTCCACGGCCGTACCCTGTTCACCGTCAACGTCGGCGGCCAGTCCAAGTACTCCGATGGTTTCGGGCCTAAAATCACCGGCATCACCCACGTTCCTTATAACGACCTGGCAGCGCTGAAAGCTGCTGTGTCGGGCAAGACCTGCGCCGTGGTGCTGGAACCGATCCAGGGCGAAGGCGGTGTACTGCCGGCTGAACTGGCTTACCTGCAAGGTGCCCGCGAACTGTGCGACGCGAACGATGCGCTGCTGGTGTTCGACGAAGTGCAAACCGGCATGGGCCGCAGCGGCCACCTGTTTGCCTACCAGCATTACGGTGTGACGCCGGACATCCTCACCAGCGCCAAGAGCCTGGGCGGCGGTTTCCCGATTGCGGCGATGCTTACCCGTGAAGACTTGGCCAAGCACCTGGTGGTCGGCACCCACGGCACCACCTACGGCGGCAACCCGCTGGCGTGCGCAGTGGCCGAAGCGGTGATCGACGTGATCAACACGCCAGAAGTGTTGGCCGGTGTTAACGCCAAGCATGACGTGTTCAAGGCGCGCCTGGAGCAGATCGGCAAGCAATACGGCATCTTCACCGAGGTGCGTGGCATGGGCCTGTTGATCGGTTGCGTGCTCAGCGATGCCTTCAAAGGCAAGGCCAAGGACGTGTTCAACGCGGCCGAAAAAGAGAACCTGATGATCCTGCAAGCTGGCCCGGACGTGGTGCGTTTTGCGCCGAGCCTGGTAGTGGAAGAGGCGGACATCAACGAAGGCCTGGATCGTTTTGAGCGTGCTGTGAAGACGTTGACCCAAGCCTGATACAAATCTATCTGCCGGACCGGATCAAATGTGCGAGGGGGCTTGCCCCCTCCCACATTAGGAACAGTGTTGTTCCTGACCTGTCCGGTATTTTTTTCCATGAGTTTTTCGAGTTAAGGAGTAACACCATGCTGGTGATGCGCCCCGCGCAAATGGCTGATCTGGGCGAGGTACAGCGTCTGGCTGCAGACAGCCCGATTGGTGTTACTTCCTTGCCGGACGATGTTGAACGCCTGAGCGACAAGATCGCCGCCAGCGAAGCTTCTTTCGCGGCCGAGGTAAGCTTCAACGGTGAAGAGAGCTATTTCTTCGTGCTCGAAGACACCGATACCGGCAAGCTCGCCGGCTGCTCGGCCATCGTTGCTTCAGCCGGCTACTCCGAACCGTTCTACAGTTTCCGTAACGAAACCTTCGTGCACGCCTCCCGAGAGCTGAAGATCCATAACAAGATCCACGTGCTTTCCCAGTGCCATGACCTGACCGGTAACAGCCTGCTCACCAGTTTCTACGTGGTGCCGGAATTGGTCGGATCGCCCTGGTCGGAACTCAACTCCCGTGGCCGCCTGTTGTTCGTTGCCAGCCACCCCGAGCGCTTTGCCGATTCGGTGGTAACCGAGATTGTCGGCTACAGCGACGAAAACGGTGATTCGCCGTTCTGGGACGCCATCGGTCGCAACTTCTTCGACCTCAACTATGCCGCCGCCGAGCGCCTGTGCGGGCTGAAAAGCCGCACCTTCCTCGCCGAGCTGATGCCGCATTACCCGATCTACGTGCCGCTGTTGCCGGACGAAGCCCAGGAAGCCATGGGCCAGGTGCACCCGCGTGCGCAGATCACCTTCGACATCCTGATGCGCGAAGGTTTCGAGACCGACCACTACATCGACATCTTCGACGGTGGCCCAACGCTGCACGCACGGGTTTCGGGTATTCGCTCGATCGCCCAGAGCCGCGTGGTACCGGTGAAGATCGGCGAGATGGTCAAGGGCGTCGGTCGCCAGTACCTGGTGAGTAACGCGCAGTTGCAGGATTACCGCGCGGTGATGCTGGAGCTGGACTATGCGCCAGGCAAGCCAGTAACCCTGGACCTGGCGGCGGCCGAAGCCCTGGGCGTTGGCGAAGGCGCGAGCGTGCGTTTGGTAGCGGTATAAAAACAGAGTTTCGCGGGTGGCTGACAACAGCGGCCCGTTCGAGGAGATAGCATGATCGTTCGTCCCGTACGCAGCAGCGATTTACCGGCCCTGATTGATCTGGCGCGCAGCACCGGCACCGGCCTGACCACCTTGCCGGCCAACGAAGAGCGCCTGACCCACCGGGTTGGCTGGGCGGAAAAAACCTTTCGCGGCGAAGCCGGGCGCGGCGATGCCGACTACCTGTTCGTGCTGGAAAACGATGAAGGCCGCGTGGTCGGCATTTCTGCCATTGCCGGTGCCGTGGGCCTGCGTGAGCCCTGGTACAACTTCCGGGTCGGGCTGACCGTCAGCGCCTCTCAGGAGCTGAATATCTACCGCGAGATTCCGACGCTGTTTCTGGCCAACGACCTCACCGGCAATTCCGAATTGTGCTCGTTGTTTTTGCATGCCGATTATCGCAACGGTCTTAACGGCCGCATGTTGGCCAAGGCGCGCATGTTGTTTATCGCGGAGTTCCCGCAATTGTTCGGCAACAAGATCATTGCCGAGATGCGCGGCGTATCCAACGACGCCGGGCGTTCGCCGTTCTGGGAAAGCCTGGGTCGACACTTCTTCAAAATGGAGTTCAGCCAGGCCGACTACCTTACCGGTGTGGGCAACAAGGCGTTTATCGCCGAGCTGATGCCGAAGTTTCCGCTGTACAGCTGCTTCCTGTCCGAGGATGCGCGCAACGTGATCGGCAAGGTCCATCCGGACACCGAGCCGGCCCTGAGCATGCTCAAGAGCGAAGGGTTCAGCTATCAGGGCTATGTCGATATCTTCGATGCGGGCCCGGCGGTGGAGTGTGAAACCAGCAAAATCCGTGCGGTGCGCGACAGCCAGTCGCTGGTGTTGGCCATTGGCACGCCGGGGGACGACGCCACGCCGTTCCTGATCCATAACCGCAAGCGCGAGGAGTGCCGTATCACTGCTGCTCCGGCCCGGCTGGCGGCAGGTACCCTGGTGGTCGATCCGCAGACCGCCAAGCGCCTGCAACTGGTGGTGGGTGATCAAGTGCGTGCCGTACCGTTGTCCGCTGCTCGGGAGTCCAAGTAATGAATTCGCTGTATATCGCAGGTAGCTGGCTGGCTGGCCAGGGGGAGCTGTTCGAATCGCGCAACCCGGTAACCCAGCAGGTATTGTGGGCCGGCAACGGCGCCACCGCCGAGCAGGTCGAGTCCGCCGTGCAGGCGGCACGCCAGGCATTCCCTGCGTGGGCTCGTCTGCCGTTGGAAGAACGCATCAGCGTGCTGGAAGCCTTTGCCAACACCCTGAAAAGCCGTGTCGATGAAATCGCCCGCTGCATTGGTGAGGAAACCGGTAAGCCTTTGTGGGAATCGGCTACCGAAGTCACCAGCATGGCCAACAAGATCGCCATCTCGGTGCAGAGTTATCGTGAGCGCACCGGCGAAAAGAGCGGCCCATTGGGTGATGCCACCGCGGTATTGCGTCACAAGCCTCACGGCGTGGTGGCGGTGTTCGGCCCGTACAACTTTCCGGGGCATTTGCCCAACGGCCATATCGTCCCGGCCTTGCTGGCGGGTAATACCGTGCTGTTCAAACCCAGCGAGCTGACCCCGAAAGTTGCCGAGCTGACCGTGCAATGCTGGGTCGAAGCCGGCCTGCCGGCGGGCGTGTTGAACCTGCTGCAAGGCGCGCGGGAAACCGGCATCGCCCTGGCCGCCAACCCCGGCATAGACGGCTTGTTCTTCACCGGCTCCAGCCGCACCGGCAATCATCTGCATCAGCAGTTTTCGGGGCGCCCGGACAAAATCCTCGCTCTGGAAATGGGCGGCAACAACCCGCTGGTCGTGGATGAAGTGGCCGATGTGGATGCGGCGGTCTACACCATCATCCAGTCTGCGTTTATCTCGGCTGGTCAGCGTTGCACCTGCGCCCGTCGCTTGTTGGTACCGGAAGGCGCCTGGGGCGATGCATTGCTGGCGCGGCTGGTGGCGGTGAGCGCAACGATTGAAGTCGGTGCGTTCGACCAGCAACCGCCGCCGTTCATGGGCTCGGTAATCTCCCTTGGCGCGGCGAAAGCCTTGATGGACGCCCAGGAATTGATGTTGGCCAATGGCGCCGTAGCGCTGCTGGAAATGACCCAACCACAGGATCAGGCCGCATTGCTGACCCCAGGCATCATCGACGTGACCGGCGTAACCGAGCGCGAAGACGAAGAACTGTTCGGCCCGCTGTTGCAGGTGATTCGCTACGCGGATTTCGCCGAGGCAATCGCAGAGGCCAACAACACCCAATACGGCCTGGCCGCTGGCCTGTTGTCGGATAGCGAAGCGCGTTACCAGCAGTTCTGGCTGGAAAGCCGTGCCGGTATCGTCAACTGGAACAAGCAGTTGACCGGCGCCGCCAGTACCGCACCGTTTGGCGGGGTAGGGGCCTCGGGTAACCATCGGGCCAGTGCGTATTACGCGGCCGATTATTGTGCGTATCCGGTGGCGTCGCTGGAAACGCCGAGCCTGGTGGTTCCAGCCACGCTAACCCCCGGCATTACACTGATCTGAATGTAGGAGGGGGCTTGCGCCCGATGGCGGTGTGTCAGTCACCTGATTAGTCAACTGACACCCTGCTATCGTGAGCAAGCCCCCCTCCCACATTTGAACTGTGGTGTGTTCAAGTAATTTGATGCCTATAAAAACAGATGTTCGTGGAGCCTCGCCGATGAAATCCTGTGAAGTCAATTTTGACGGTCTAGTGGGGCCGACCCATAACTACGGCGGTTTGTCCTTTGGCAACGTCGCCTCCCAAAGCAACAGCCAGCAGTCTTCCAACCCGAAGGAAGCGGCGTTGCAGGGCCTGCAGAAAATGAAAGCCCTGATGGACATGGGCTTTGTGCAAGGCGTATTGGCGCCCCAGGAGCGCCCGGATGTGGCCGCCTTGCGCAACTTGGGTTTCAACGGCACCGACGCCCAGGTGATCCAGCAGGCGGCCAAGCAGGCCATGCCGTTGCTGGTAGCCAGTTGCTCGGCATCCAGCATGTGGGTAGCCAACGCGGCCACGGTCAGCCCAAGCGCCGACACCGCAGACGGCCGCGTGCATTTCACCGCCGCCAACCTCAACTGCAAGTACCACCGCAGCATCGAACACCCCACCACCAGCCGCGTGCTGGGGGCGATGTTCGCTGACGGCAAGCACTTCGCTCACCACGCCGCGTTGCCGGCGGTGGCGCAATTTGGTGATGAAGGCGCAGCCAACCACACGCGTTTCTGCCGTGAGTACGGTGAGGCGGGCGTCGAGTTTTTCGTGTTTGGCCGCAGTGCCTTCGACCCCCGTTACCCGGCCCCGCAGAAGTACCCGGCACGCCAGACCCTCGAAGCCTCCCAGGCCGTTGCGCGCCTGCACGGTTTGAAAGATGACGGCGTGGTCTACGCCCAGCAGAACCCGGCGGTGATCGACGCAGGCGTGTTCCACAACGATGTGATTGCAGTGGGCAACGGTGAAGTGCTGTTCTATCACGAGGATGCATTCCTCAATACCGAACAGATGCTCGCTGAACTGCACGGCAAGTTGGGCAAGCTGGGCGCTGACTTCCAGTCCGTCTGTGTGCCCCGTGCCCAGGTCAGTGTCGAAGACGCGGTGCGTTCCTACCTGTTCAACAGCCAGTTACTGACCCGCGCTGACGGCTCGATGCTGCTGATCGTGCCGGAAGAATGCCGTGCCAACGAGCGTGTGTGGCATTACCTGCAGGGCCTGACCAGCTCCGGGGGGCTGATCCGCGAAGTCAAAGTGTTCGACCTCAAGCAAAGTATGCAGAACGGCGGCGGCCCGGCGTGCCTGCGTTTGCGCGTCGCCTTGAACGAAACCGAACTGGCGGCGGTGAACCCAGGCGTTATCATGACCGCGCCGCTGTACGAAACCCTGACCCAATGGGTTGGCAAGCACTACCGCGACAGCCTGCGCGAAACCGACCTGGCTGACCCGCAGTTGCTGCTTGAGTGCCGGACGGCACTGGATGAACTGACGCAAATCCTTAAACTGGGCTCGGTTTATCCTTTCCAGATCAATTAACGCCATACGGCTGAGATATTTTATTTATGACCGACACCCTGAAGCTGATCCTTGAAGACACCGACGGCACCCAGCTTGAAACTTCCTGCACCCGCGTTGCCGTGGTCTGGCAGGGCAAGGAGATCTGGATCCAGCACGACGGCCGTGGCCAACTGCTGATTGGTGTGGACGTCGAAGAGGGCGACGCCGAGTACGCCAACCTGCTGATGCGTCCCTTGGCGACCAACCTGATGAGCCTGCAACTGGAAATGGAACCGGCCGACGTTGAGGGTGATGACGACGATCACGTCCATGGTCCTGGCTGCAACCACTAAGGAAGCTGCTTATGCTCGCCCTCGGCAAACTGCTTGAACTGACCCTCGCCGGTCGCGAACCGGCGCAAAAAATTCAACTGACTGTCGACGGCGTGCAGATGCGCTGGCTCAGCGAGGGCGCGCTTGAAGTACGTCCTCCTGAAGCTTTGGACAACGGCAGTGACTTGCTGCTGTCGTCCGGCATCCATGGCAACGAAACCGCGCCGATCGAACTGCTCGACCGCCTGTTGCATTGCATCGCCCGTGGGGAAATCAAACCCCGCTCCCGTATTCTGTTTCTGTTCGGCAATCCCGAGGCCATGCGCCGCGGCGAGCGTTATCTCGAACTGGACATCAACCGGCTGTTCAACGGCCGGCATGAACAAAACATCGGCCCCGAGGCCATGCGCGCCGCCGAGCTTGAGCAATTGGCCCGCAGCTTTTTCAGCCTGCCTGGCCGCTCGCGCCTGCATTACGACCTGCATACCGCGATTCGTGGTTCGAAAATCGAGCAGTTTGCGTTGTACCCGTGGAAGGAAGACCGACAGCATTCACGCCGAGAGCTGGAGCGCCTGAACGCTGCCGGCATGCAGGCGGTACTTCTGCAGAACAAAACCTCGATTACCTTCACCGCGTTCACCTACGAGCAACTCGGCGCCGAGGCTTTCACCCTGGAGTTGGGCAAGGCGCGCCCGTTCGGGCAGAACGAGGGCGTGGATGTGTCGCGCCTGGAAGCGCGTTTGAAGCAGATCATCGAGGGCAACGAGCCTGAGACCGGCAGCCTGGACGGCCTGCAACTCTTCGCCGTTGCACGCGAAGTGATCAAGCACAGCGACGCCTTCGTGATGCACCTGCCGGCGGACGTGGAAAACTTCTCGTCGTTGCCCAAGGGGTACCTGCTTGCCGAAGACGTGGCCAAGACACGCTGGGTGATCGAAGAAGAGGGGGCGCGCATTATCTTTCCCAACCCGAAAGTGAAGAACGGATTGCGCGCAGGCATATTGGTCGTGCCGAGCGATGGTAAGGAGCTGGTCTAGTTACATCAGGTTGTAATGCTGGCGCAGTGGAAGTCCTAGCTCCTGGCGTAACCTGTTTTCACTGAACAGCGGGGGCTCGAAGGGCGCAGGCGGGGCCGAGGGCGCTGAATTGTCATCCGCATCGGCAGACGTTGTCGCTACAGGCACGATGGGTAAGCCTGTGGCTTGCACCTCCGCATTGGACACTTTTCGATTGCGGCTGCGTGGATAATTTTCTTCGCTGAGCCCGCTTTCCACCATGCCAGTAACGTAGTAGTAGGCGTGGCACAACTCGTGAAACAGGCTAATGATGCTCGGGGTTGCTTTAAATAGAACGCCTGTGTTGTACCAGATATCTCCACCGTAAGAGGGTGTGCCCGGTTTGTCCCCCTTCATCAAGGCGTCTGGGGCGGTGTCTGGGTCTGGAATGAACTCGCTGTTGTTACGATCAATCAGCTCATGGATGATGATCGGTCGCCCGCTTTTGCGCTCTGCGCGGGTGAGTTCAGCCAGGAGTCGCTTGCCGGTAGGCGAACAGAGCAGCAGGCGTAGATCGTCATTCACCCGGCTGATAAATGAAGGGCTACCCTGTACCTCAACTCCGGTATGCAACAAGCCGCCAGGCTCACTGTGGACAATGTGGGAGGCGAATTCATTAGAGGCGGGTATTTGCGGTGTGTCGGCGTGCGTCATCACGGCACAGTCAGCGGTGAGTGTGGTGTTCTGGCTGTAGTAAGTGGTGTCTTTAGCCTTTAGCCGAGTGACGTCGTCAAGCCCGCGGCCGGTATAGATAACGTTTGTTCCGCGGCCTGCCTCAATTCGGTCGCCGTCCTCGGCACCACTGAGAATGTTGTGCCCTTCGCCGCCGATAATATGGTCCTGGCCGTCTCCACCGTCGATAAACGTATCGCCATCACCACTGAGTATGTCGTTGCCAGGCCCTCCGTAAATGAAGGTGTAACTGCGTTTGTGAACATGCACCTCGTCATCGCCATCGCCGGCCTCAACATGACTGTTGCCGTCGAGAATAGTGACTAAATCGTCCCCTGGGCCGGTATCTATGCGTGTGAAATGACCTGCGCTGAGGATTCGATCCTTGCCATCACCGCTGCGGACAGTGATATGGGTTGTCACGTCATCATCGATGTGAATGCGGTCATCGCCACCCTGAGTGATCAACATCAGTGTCTGGAGTGGGGCAAGACGGATCAAGTAAACCGTCTCGTTGATACGCATGGCCAGGGACGGTAAGCGCGGAAGTTCGATAGGTCGACGAGGTTTTAAAATCGTCGGCTGGTTCACTGATGAATGCAACGCGCTATGCAGATGTGCGAGCGACCTGATGCTGATAGTGTCAGGCTTGTCGGAAGTGGTGAACCACAATTGATCGAGTTGGCTGGGGCTAAAGATCTGCCGTTCGATAACGACGTTTTCGTCCTTGAAGATCGGATGGATTTCGATTACGCCGTCACCGGCGGGGTTGTCATAGGGGACTTGGCGCACATGTTGCGAGTGTCGCTCGCCGTCGACGCCTTTGTGAACTTGTGCATCCCATGCCTGTGAACTGGCCTCCAGGTCGGGTGAGCGTGGTCGCGGGAATGTGGAGGCCGAAGTGCCTTCACTCTCTATCGTTTTGGTCATGATTCAATACCTGATCGTTTAGGTTAAGAGAGACCCAATGAGGTCTGCGCTTTAACTAAACCAGATACGCGTGTTGCCAAAACGGTAGATATGCACGGAGGGAGTAGGACGCCTTGGGCAGGCTTTTTCACATGTTGAAATGCTATCTGTTCAGGCAAAAAAATGCCCCGCCAATCGAAAATGGGCGGGGCAGATTTTCTTGCGCTTAAACGGCTCGTTTGTGCTGCTCTTCACTGCGACGGATCGCCCGTACTTTATGCAGAGTATCGGCGCAGGTGCGCGCAGCTTCCTGACCCTTGTGCACAAAGTGCTCATAGAAGAACGTGGTGTGCTCGCTGCCGGCGTGGAAGTGATGCGGCGTCAGGGACACCGAGAACACCGGCACTTCAGTTTCCAGTTGAACCTGCATCAAACCGCTGACCACTGACTGGGCGACGAATTCGTGCCGGTAGATGCCACCATCCACCACCAGCGCGGCGGCGACGATGCCGGCATAGCGACCGGTCTTGGCCAGCAACTTGGCGTGCAGGGGCAATTCAAAGGCACCGCCGACTTCAAAGAAGTCGATGTCTGACTCCTGATAGCCCTGGGCGATCATTTCGGCAAGAAAGCCTTTGCGCGATTGGTCGACGATATCCTTGTGCCAGCAGGCCTGGATAAACGCGACGCGCTCGCCGTGATGGTTTTTGCTTTTGCTGTCGATTGCGGTGGGTTGCATGTTCTGACTCCTGTTTAAGAAAAAAACAGGGCGTTATGAATCGAATGGGATTTAAGGGTACGCAAGCACGCCTGGTGCGCGGCCCTTAGGTGCCAATCCCGTTCTCTCTTCATCCGGACTATGACCGTCGGCCCCGGGATCACACCGGGTCTGCTGACCTTGTCGCCGTCCTGCCGGAGCAGTTCGAGACGCCAAGCGCTCGCGGGCTATGCACATTGCGTGCAATTACCGCCGGTGGGGAATTGCACCCCGCCCTGAGAACGTTGCCGCCAGAACCCTGGCGGCGGAGAGTTTTTAACACGGTTTTTCAAAAACTGCACGACTGCCGTATCGATAAGCTATATCGGTTTGTTTGGTTGGTATTCGATTGAATGCAGTGGGGGCTTGATATTGCGTGGCTTTGCCCGCAGTAATCACACACGAAAGGACTTATCCATTCCGTTAGAGGCCCCCTTCATGACCGTGATTGACCTGCGCAGCGACACCGTGACCCAACCCACCCCCGGTATGCTCGACGCGATGGCCGGCGCCGTCAGCGGTGATGACGTCTATGGCGAAGACCCCAGCGTCAACAAGCTGGAGGCAGAACTGGCCCAGCGTCTGGGCTTCGCCGCCGCGCTGTTCGTGCCCACTGGCACCATGAGCAATTTGCTGGCATTGATGGCCCACTGTGAGCGCGGCGAGGAATATATCGTCGGCCAGCAGGCCCATACCTACAAATACGAAGGCGGCGGGGCGGCCGTGCTGGGTTCGATCCAGCCGCAGCCGCTGGAAGTGCAAGCGGACGGTTCCCTGGACCTTCACCACGTGCTGGCGGCGATCAAGCCTGACGATTTCCACTTTGCCCGCACGCGCTTGCTGGCGCTGGAAAACACCATGCAAGGCAAGGTCCTGCCGATGGAGTACCTGGCCAAGGCGCGTGCGTTTACCCGTGAGCATGGCCTGGCCTTGCACCTGGACGGGGCGCGGATCTACAACGCAGCGGTCAAGCTGGGGGTGGATGCGCGTGACATCGCCAAGCATTTCGATTCGGTGTCGGTGTGCCTGTCCAAGGGCCTTGGCGCACCGGTCGGCTCGGTGCTGTGCGGTTCCACGGCGTTGATCGCCAAGGCCCGGCGCCTGCGCAAGATGGTCGGTGGCGCAATGCGCCAGGCCGGTTCGTTGGCGGCAGCGGGGCTGTATGCCCTGGATCATCAGGTACAGCGCCTGGCCGAGGACCACGCCAACGCGCAGTGGCTGGGTGATGAGCTGCGCAAGGTCGGTTACACGGTGGAGCCGGTGCAGACCAACATGGTCTATGTGCAAATTGGCGACCAGGCGCAGGCGTTGAAAGCCTTCGCCGCAGAGCGCGGGATCAAGTTGAGTGCCGCGCCGCGCCTGCGTATGGTCACCCATCTGGATGTCAGCCGGGCACAGATCGAGCAAGTCGTGCAGACATTCGTCGCATTTTCGCAGAAATGACAGTGCAGACCGTCTAATTGACTGTTTCTATCACATAAACACGCTGTACCACCGGCGAAGGGCCGATATAATGCGGCCCTTTGCCGTCGCTCCGTCTGATGATGTTGCGCACTGGCCTTTGGCCGCAGCCTCCGTGGAAGAACCTAATGAAAAGCGCAGAAATCCGTGAAGCCTTCCTTCGCTTCTTCGAAGAGCAAGGTCACACCCGTGTAGCCTCCAGCTCCTTGATCCCAGGCAATGACCCCACCCTGCTGTTCACTAACGCGGGGATGAACCAGTTCAAGGACTGTTTCCTGGGCCAGGAAAAGCGCGCCTATACTCGCGCCACCAGCAGCCAGAAGTGCGTACGCGCCGGCGGCAAGAACAGCGACCTGGAAAACGTCGGTTACACCGCGCGTCACCACACGTTCTTCGAAATGCTGGGTAACTTCAGCTTCGGCGACTATTTCAAGAAGGATGCGATTACCTTCGCCTGGACCTTCCTGACCGGCGTGCTGAAACTGCCCAAGGAAAAACTCTGGGTTACCGTCTACGCGACGGACGACGAAGCCTATGACATCTGGACCCAGCAAATCGGTGTACCTGCCGAGCGCATGATTCGCATCGGCGACAACAAGGGTGCACCTTACGCTTCCGATAACTTCTGGACCATGGGCGATACCGGCCCGTGCGGCCCTTGCACCGAGATCTTCTACGATCACGGTGCGGACATCTGGGGTGGCCCACCGGGCTCGCCGGATGAAGACGGTGACCGCTACATCGAAATCTGGAACAACGTGTTCATGCAGTTCAATCGCACCGCCGATGGCGTGTTGCATCCGCTGCCGGCGCCGTCGGTGGACACCGGCATGGGCCTGGAGCGGATCAGTGCGGTCATGCAGCACGTTCATTCCAACTATGAAATCGACCTGTTCACCAACCTGCTGAGCGCTTCGGCTGCGGCCATTGGTTGCACCAATGAAGGCCAGTCGTCGCTCAAGGTGGTATCGGACCATATTCGTTCCTGTGGCTTCCTGATTGCCGATGGTGTGTTGCCGTCCAATGAAGGGCGTGGCTACGTGCTGCGTCGCATCATCCGTCGTGCCTGCCGTCACGGTAACAAGCTGGGTGCCACCGGCAGCTTCTTCTACAAAATCGTGGCTGCACTGGTTGCCGAGATGGGCGATGCCTTCCCGGAGCTCAAGCAGCAGCAGAGTAATATCGAGCGCGTACTCAAGGCCGAGGAGGAGCAGTTCTCCAAGACACTGGAGCACGGCCTGAAGATTCTCGAGCAGGACCTGGCTGAGCTCAAAGGCTCTGTGGTACCGGGCGACGTGGTGTTCAAGCTTTACGACACCTACGGTTTCCCGATGGACCTGACCGCCGATATCGCCCGTGAACGCGAGCTGACCATCGATGAAGCCGGGTTTGAGCGTGAGATGGAAGCCCAGCGTGTGCGTGCGCGTTCCGCCAGCTCCTTTGGCCTGGACTACAACACGCTGGTCAAGGTTGACGTGCCCACCGAGTTCATCGGCTACAAGGCTACCGCCGGCTCGGCCAAGATCGTTGCCATCTATAAAGACGGCAAGTCGGTCGATGTATTGAGCGAAGGCGAAGAAGCCGTGGTGGTGCTGGACCAGACCCCGTTCTACGCCGAGTCAGGTGGCCAGATTGGTGATTGTGGTTTCCTCAGCTCGACGTCCGGCCGTTTCGAGGTGCGCGACACCACCAAGACCGGCGGTGCTTTCCTGCATCACGGTGTGTTGGTGCTGGGCAGCCTGACCGTCGGCGCGCCAGTGGATACCCAGGTCGATGCCGACGTACGGCACGCAACTGCGTTGAACCACTCGGCCACTCACTTGCTCCACGCTGCCTTGCGTCAAGTGCTGGGCGAGCATGTTCAGCAAAAGGGCTCGTTGGTCGACAGCCAGCGCCTGCGGTTTGACTTCAGCCACTTTGAAGCAATCAAGCCTGAGCAGATCAAGGCGCTGGAAGATATTGTCAATGCCGAGGTGCGCAGGAACACGCCGGTAGAAACTGAAGAAACCGACATCGAAACCGCCAAGGCCAAGGGCGCCATGGCGTTGTTTGGCGAGAAGTACGGCGACGAAGTTCGCGTGCTGAGCATGGGTGGTAGCTTCTCGGTCGAGTTGTGTGGTGGTATCCACGCTAACCGTACCGGCGATATCGGCCTGCTGAAAATCATCAGCGAAGGCGGTGTGGCGTCCGGTGTGCGTCGTATCGAGGCGGTGACCGGTGCTGCGGCCCTGGCTTACCTCAATGCCGCCGAAGAGCAACTCAAGGAAGCGGCCAGCCTGGTCAAGGGCAGCCGTGACAATCTGATCGACAAACTGTCTGCCGTGCTGGAGCGTAACCGTGCGCTGGAGAAGCAACTGGAGCAGTTGCAGGCCAAGGCGGCCAGTGCTGCGGGCGATGATCTGTCGGCCTCGGCGGTTGACGTCAAGGATGTGAAAGTTCTGGCGGCGCGCCTGGACGGGCAGGACGGCAAGGCGTTGTTGGCCTTGGTCGATCAGTTGAAGAACAAGCTCGGCCGCGCAGTGATCCTGCTCGGCAGTGTCCATGAGGATAAGGTCGTTCTGGTTGCCGGTGTAACCAAAGACCTGACTGGCCAACTCAAGGCCGGTGATTTGATGAAGCAAGCCGCTGCGGCAGTGGGCGGCAAGGGCGGTGGTCGTCCGGACATGGCACAAGGCGGTGGTGTAGACGCCGGTGCCCTGGACGCGGCCCTGGCCTTGACCGTGCCGTTTGTCGAGGCAGGTATTTAAGGCACTGTTAATCGGCCCGTGGTCTAGTCACGGGCTTGTTCAGTGCGGGTGGATTGGATATTAGGCGCCCCTTTACGGGCTGAGGCGGCTTGGAAATGGCTTTGATCGTACAGAAATTTGGAGGCACCTCGGTCGGCTCTGTAGAAAGAATCGAGCAGGTCGCCGACAAGGTTAAGAAATTCCGCGATGCCGGCGATGACCTGGTAGTGGTGCTGTCAGCCATGAGCGGCGAGACCAATCGCCTGATCGACCTGGCCAAGGCTATCAGCGGGGATCAACAGCCGTTGCCACGTGAGCTGGATGTGATTGTGTCCACGGGCGAGCAGGTGACCATTGCGCTATTGGCCATGGCTCTGAACAAGCGTGGCGTGCCAGCGGTGTCCTACACGGGCAGCCAGGTGCGCATTCTCACCGACAGCGCGCACACCAAGGCGCGCATCCTGCAGATTGATGATCAGAAAATTCGTACTGATCTGAAGGCAGGGCGCGTGGTAGTTGTAGCGGGTTTCCAAGGTGTGGACGAGCAAGGCAACATCACCACCCTCGGGCGTGGCGGTTCTGACACCACGGGTGTGGCACTGGCGGCAGCGCTCAAGGCTGACGAATGCCAGATCTATACCGATGTGGATGGCGTCTACACCACTGACCCGCGCGTCGTGCCAGTGGCCCAGCGCCTGGACAAGATCACCTTTGAAGAAATGCTGGAAATGGCCAGCCTTGGTTCCAAGGTGCTGCAGATTCGCGCGGTGGAGTTCGCCGGCAAGTACAACGTTCCGCTGCGCGTATTGCACAGCTTCAAGGAGGGTCCGGGCACCCTCATTACTATTGATGAAGAGGAATCCATGGAACAGCCGATCATTTCCGGCATCGCTTTCAACCGCGATGAAGCCAAGCTGACGATCCGTGGCGTGCCAGACACCCCGGGCGTGGCTTTCAAGATTCTGGGTCCTGTCAGCGATGCGAATGTTGAAGTCGACATGATCGTGCAGAACGTTTCGCACGATAACACCACCGATTTCACCTTCACCGTGCACCGCAACGAATACGATGCGGCATTGAAAATCCTGCAGAACACTGCGAGCGAAATTGGCGCCCGTGAAGTGGTTGGCGATACCAAGATTGCCAAGGTATCGATCGTAGGGGTGGGCATGCGTTCCCATGCCGGCGTTGCCAGCCGTATGTTCGGGGCCCTTGCCAAGGAAGGCATCAACATCCAGATGATTTCCACTTCGGAAATCAAAGTCTCGGTAGTGCTCGAAGAGAAGTACCTGGAACTGGCTGTACGCGCGCTGCATACCGCTTTTGAGCTTGACGCTCCGGCCCGACAGGGCGAGTGATGTATTGCCAGGAAGGCGCGGTTTACCGCGCCTTTCATTTTTTTGTGGGGCGCATGTTCTTTTGCGTGGGCTCGACAATACTTAGGTGTGTAGGGCTACGGCTTTTGGGTTGTAGGTCGAATGCCTTTTTTTTGCAGACTGTTGTTCCTGAACTGAAATGCGTGAGGAGAAAGGCATGCTGATTCTGACTCGTCGTTGCGCAGAAAGCCTGATTATCGGTGATGGCGAAATCACCGTGACCGTGCTCGGCGTCAAAGGCAATCAAGTGCGTATTGGGGTTAACGCTCCAAAAGAGGTAGCGGTTCACCGCGAGGAAATCTACCTGCGGATCAAGAAAGAGAAGGACGAAGAACCAAGCCTTTAATTTTTATCGTTTTTTATGTTTGCAAACGGGGATGAACGTGGTTAATATACGCCCCGTGTTGCGGAGAGCTGGCCGAGTGGCCGAAGGCGCTCCCCTGCTAAGGGAGTACACCTCAAAAGGGTGTCGGGGGTTCGAATCCCCCGTTCTCCGCCATTATTTGCTTAGTACGTTGCAATCTGGTTTTTTCGGTAAGTTGTTGAAAATACTCGAAAAAATAGCTTTACATAGAGATTGAACGGCCTATAATGCGCGGCAACAAATGCACTCGTAGCTCAGCTGGATAGAGTACTCGGCTACGAACCGAGCGGTCACAGGTTCGAATCCTGTCGAGTGCACCATTTAAGAGTTAGTTGCAGCGATGCAGGTAACTCGGCTTCAACCAGTTGTGATCTGGACTAAAAACACAATCTGCACTCGTAGCTCAGCTGGATAGAGTACTCGGCTACGAACCGAGCGGTCACAGGTTCGAATCCTGTCGAGTGCACCATACAAACAAAAAGCCCGCCTAGTGCGGGCTTTTTGCCGTCTGGGGTTTATGTAGGTTTTATCCTGGTGTGGGTCTTTTTATCTTTCCCATGTGTTTTCCCTCTCGTGCGTGTCGTCGCATTTCTATAGGTGCAGCCAATACTGAACATTGGCTCGCAAGCGCTTGTTCTTTCCAGTTTTTTAACGTTTAAAACGGCCGGGCGGTGTATCATGCGCCCGTCAGCCCCGTCGGGGCTTGTGGAATACCTCCATGGACTTACCCAGTAGTGACTCAGTACCCCGTTTTACCAATCATGAATTGACTGATTGATCCTTCCGGCGTGCCCCGCTGCTGGGAGTGGAGTTCGCCTATGACCGAAGTAGAAGTAAAGAAAACACAAGAAAGCCTGCAGGATCGTCTGGCTCAAGTCATCGAGCTGCTGCAGCGCCAGCGCGTGGTCGAAGACCTCACGCACCGCCAGGAAGGTCCGAACCACGACCGCGTTGAAAACCTGGTTCACCGGCAAAACCTCGTGGAGTTACAATGCAAGCTCGATGACCTGCACTCCGCCGACGTTGCCTACATCCTCGAAGCTTTGCCGCTGGATGATCGACTGACACTTTGGCAGTTGGTCAAGGCTGATCGCGACGGTGACATCCTTCTGGAAGTGTCTGACTCGGTTCGTGAGACTCTGATCGCCGACATGGATGATCATGAGCTCCTGGCCGCCGCCAAGGAGATGGATGCCGACGAACTGGCCGACCTGGCACCTGAGCTGCCCCGGGATGTTGTCCATGAGTTGATGGAGGCGCTCGATACGCAGCAGCGTGAGCGCGTGCGATCGGCGCTGTCCTATGACGAGGACCAGGTCGGTGCGCTGATGGATTTCGAGATGGTCACCATCCGCGAAGACGTCAGTCTGGAAGTGGTACTGCGTTACTTGCGTCGCCTCAAAGAGCTGCCGGGCCATACCGACAAGCTCTTCGTGGTCGACTACGAGGGAATTCTCAAGGGCGTGTTGCCGATCAAGCGTCTGCTGGTCAATGATCCCGAGAAGAAAGTAGCTGACCTGATGGCCAGCGATACCGTCAGCTTCCATCCTGACGAAGATGCCTACGACGCGGCCCAGGCTTTTGAGCGTTACGACTTGATCTCGGCTCCGGTGGTCGACAAGAACGGCAAGTTGATCGGTCGTCTGACCATCGATGAAATCGTTGACTTGATCCGTGAAGAGAGTGAAACCGAAGTCCTCAACATGGCGGGTTTGCGTGAAGAGGAAGATATTTTTGCGTCAGTCTGGCGTTCTCTGCATAACCGCTGGGCCTGGCTGGCGGTTAACCTGATCACGGCATTTATCGCATCTCGTGTAATCGGGTTGTTTGAAGGCTCAATCGAAAAGCTGGTGGCATTGGCGGCGTTGATGCCGATTGTTGCGGGTATCGGCGGTAACTCCGGCAACCAGACCATCACCATGATCGTGCGGGCCATGGCGCTGGATCAGGTGAGTACGGCCAACTCTTCACGCTTGCTGCGCAAAGAGCTGGCTGTGGGCCTTATCAACGGTCTGGTGTGGGGTGGAGTGATTGGTGTGGTGGCCTATCTCCTGTATGGCAGTTGGTCTCTGGGTGTGGTGATGACGGCCGCCATGACCTTGAACTTGCTGCTGGCTGCCTTGATGGGGGTATTGATCCCTATGACCCTGGCGCGCCTTGGTCGCGATCCCGCCATGGGAGCCAGCGTGATGATTACCGCCATGACTGACAGTGGTGGCTTCTTCATCTTCCTGGGCCTGGCAACGATTTTCCTGCTCTGATCCTTTCTGCGGGGGCATGTCTGCCCCCGCTTTGCGCCCCATCTCCAAAATTCAGGCAAAAAAAAGCCAGCACATGGCTGGCTTCGGCTTTCAGTGTCAATCAATTGGCTTCTGCGGCCGCCTCAACATCGTGAGCGATAAGCGAGACGAGGGCGTTTTGCTGGCGGTGGGAGAGCTGACGAAAACGCTGCAGCAGTTCGCGTTCGTGCAGTGACAGCTCTGGGCTATCCAGTCGCATGCTCAACTCTTCACCCAAGGCACCTTCCTGAATAAGGCTTTGTTCCAGGCGTGCGATGATTTCAGAGTTCATGCTGCGGTGATGATTGCGAGCCACCTCGGCAATGCGTTCCCGCATTCCGTCTGGCAGACGTACGACGAATTTGTCAGCCGTACGGCTGGAATAAATTGCCTGTTTCAATGGGCGCATATATTTAACCGGTTAGTTCAGGGGAGCGGTTTCTGGAATTGGCCGCAAGATGAGTGTTAAGACAAGGCTCACGACCAAAGTTCAACCCGAATTGCAAAGAGGCCGCATCATGCCTCAGATTTGCCATTTCATTGGCGTCAATTCTGTGACAAATATTGAACCGCCTAAAGGCTTTGTGCCAGTACTGATTTGCATTTTTGCGGACTGGTTTGAAAACTTTGGCGCTGATGCAGTGCTAGTCCATCAACGCGCAGGGCTGCGGCGCATCTGGGTTGAAGGGCGCAGTGCAATATGGCCTTTTGCCCTCAGTCTTAAGCCTAGTGGCAGTTTGCCGATTTGCTAGGGTGATTCGACATAAGGTAGGGGAGGGGGTCAGCGAAGCAATGGATCGAACTTGATTCGGCGACCGGCGATGAGTGCCAACATCAATAGGCTACCAAACACGGCGCTGACGATGAAGGCGGTGGCTTGAGCTCTAGGGCAGTCAGTAGCTAGGCCCAGAAAGCCTGCCATCAGGGTCAAACATAGAAAAAACCAGGCAGGTTTGGACATTGATAGCTATCTCAGAAAACCCAGTACTCGGATGTAGGTGCAGCTTGTGTATCTTGGG
Organism: Pseudomonas sp. OST1909; assembly: GCF_015277575.1. Taxonomy (NCBI): domain Bacteria; kingdom Pseudomonadati; phylum Pseudomonadota; class Gammaproteobacteria; order Pseudomonadales; family Pseudomonadaceae; genus Pseudomonas; species Pseudomonas sp. OST1909. The sequence continues at coordinate 4,966,657 of NZ_CP063780.1, read as the reverse complement.
TCAGGAGGACGGGCGACTGCTGGGTAGCAGTGACTACCGCCAGCTGGGGGCGTTGTTGCAGATGATGGGGAACTGCTTGGCTGATCAGTGCGGCATCTTGAGTATTGACTGGCTGGAAATGAAATATCACCAGTGCGGCCAGGGCCACGGCATTGAGAGCTAATAGTAGTACGCTATTCATGGTCATGTTCTCCGTGGTGCTTGGTTCGCTTGGTTTATGCAAAGAGCATTGCAGATGCCGTGCCAAACTATTTTACCTTTAAAATCAATTAGTTGATTTGCCTGCGAGGGGGCTTTGGGTTGCAGTTTGCAATGATGGCATTTTGAGGTAGTGCAATTTGCACGATCCCTGCAAGTGCCCGTGTTTGCTGGGTGAAGCTATAAAGGTATGTGCAGGGATCGCCCTACAAGCAAAATGCCTAAGGACGACATGACAAAACCTACCTCGGCCGTTAAGATGCACGCCGTCTGTCGCTGGTCTTATCCGTGACGCGCTTGTCATTTGTCCCAGTAGCTCAATTGGATAGAGCATCCCCCTCCTAAGGGGAAGGTTGGCCGTTCGAACCGGCCCTGGGACACCATCTTTATAGGCTGAACGCCTGCCATGGCGTTTACTGCTATCTACAAGCCATCCGCCTTTCTCTCTGCTGCATTTCCTTCGATCTGAATCCAGCTATCTGTTGATAGCCTGGCATTTGTTGCAGGTTGTTTTTTGCGTCAGGAGGATCCAGTGCGGGCAATGCGCTGGCTCCCTTCTTTATATGCAGAGATTCACAGAGGGCTCCAGGCCTGGTGCACGGCAGGCCAAATGGGCGTTTTGAGTTTTTTGATTTAAGGGGTTGACGCACATGCAAATCCCTGTAGAATTCGCCTCCCGCTTCGGAGAGATCTTAAGCGCAAGTGGTTGAAGTTGTTGAAGAAATCTTCGAAAGCTTCTGAAAATAATCACTTGACAGCAAATGAGGCTGCTGTAGAATGCGCGCCTCGGTTGAGACGAAAGATCTTAACCAACCGCTCTTTAACAACTGAATCAAGCAATTCGTGTGGGTGCTTGTGGAGTCAGACTGATAGTCAACAAGATTATCAGCATCACAAGTTACTCCGCGAGAAATCAAAGATGTAACCAACGATTGCTGAGCCAAGTTTAGGGTTTCTTAAAAACCCAAAGATGTTTGAACTGAAGAGTTTGATCATGGCTCAGATTGAACGCTGGCGGCAGGCCTAACACATGCAAGTCGAGCGGTAGAGAGAAGCTTGCTTCTCTTGAGAGCGGCGGACGGGTGAGTAATGCCTAGGAATCTGCCTGGTAGTGGGGGATAACGTTCGGAAACGGACGCTAATACCGCATACGTCCTACGGGAGAAAGCAGGGGACCTTCGGGCCTTGCGCTATCAGATGAGCCTAGGTCGGATTAGCTAGTTGGTGGGGTAATGGCTCACCAAGGCGACGATCCGTAACTGGTCTGAGAGGATGATCAGTCACACTGGAACTGAGACACGGTCCAGACTCCTACGGGAGGCAGCAGTGGGGAATATTGGACAATGGGCGAAAGCCTGATCCAGCCATGCCGCGTGTGTGAAGAAGGTCTTCGGATTGTAAAGCACTTTAAGTTGGGAGGAAGGGTTGTAGATTAATACTCTGCAATTTTGACGTTACCGACAGAATAAGCACCGGCTAACTCTGTGCCAGCAGCCGCGGTAATACAGAGGGTGCAAGCGTTAATCGGAATTACTGGGCGTAAAGCGCGCGTAGGTGGTTTGTTAAGTTGGATGTGAAATCCCCGGGCTCAACCTGGGAACTGCATTCAAAACTGACTGACTAGAGTATGGTAGAGGGTGGTGGAATTTCCTGTGTAGCGGTGAAATGCGTAGATATAGGAAGGAACACCAGTGGCGAAGGCGACCACCTGGACTAATACTGACACTGAGGTGCGAAAGCGTGGGGAGCAAACAGGATTAGATACCCTGGTAGTCCACGCCGTAAACGATGTCAACTAGCCGTTGGAAGCCTTGAGCTTTTAGTGGCGCAGCTAACGCATTAAGTTGACCGCCTGGGGAGTACGGCCGCAAGGTTAAAACTCAAATGAATTGACGGGGGCCCGCACAAGCGGTGGAGCATGTGGTTTAATTCGAAGCAACGCGAAGAACCTTACCAGGCCTTGACATCCAATGAACTTTCCAGAGATGGATTGGTGCCTTCGGGAACATTGAGACAGGTGCTGCATGGCTGTCGTCAGCTCGTGTCGTGAGATGTTGGGTTAAGTCCCGTAACGAGCGCAACCCTTGTCCTTAGTTACCAGCACGTCATGGTGGGCACTCTAAGGAGACTGCCGGTGACAAACCGGAGGAAGGTGGGGATGACGTCAAGTCATCATGGCCCTTACGGCCTGGGCTACACACGTGCTACAATGGTCGGTACAGAGGGTTGCCAAGCCGCGAGGTGGAGCTAATCCCACAAAACCGATCGTAGTCCGGATCGCAGTCTGCAACTCGACTGCGTGAAGTCGGAATCGCTAGTAATCGCGAATCAGAATGTCGCGGTGAATACGTTCCCGGGCCTTGTACACACCGCCCGTCACACCATGGGAGTGGGTTGCACCAGAAGTAGCTAGTCTAACCTTCGGGAGGACGGTTACCACGGTGTGATTCATGACTGGGGTGAAGTCGTAACAAGGTAGCCGTAGGGGAACCTGCGGCTGGATCACCTCCTTAATCGACGACATCAGCTGCTCCATAAGTTCCCACACGAATTGCTTGATTCATTGAAGAAGACGATAGAAGCAGCTTTAAGCTCCAAGCTGATAGCTCTTAGCTAATCAGTTACGCGCTCGAAATTGGGTCTGTAGCTCAGTTGGTTAGAGCGCACCCCTGATAAGGGTGAGGTCGGCAGTTCGAATCTGCCCAGACCCACCAATTTTGTTATGGGGCCATAGCTCAGCTGGGAGAGCGCCTGCCTTGCACGCAGGAGGTCAACGGTTCGATCCCGTTTGGCTCCACCATTAACTGCTTCTGCTGTTAGAGTTTAGAAATGAATATTCTGAAGTGAATATTGATTTCTAGTCTTTGATTAGATCGTTCTTTAAAAATTTGGGTATGTGATAGAAAGATAGACTGAACGTTACTTTCACTGGTAACGGATCAGGCTAAGGTAAAATTTGTGAGTTCTCTTAATCGAGAAATTCGAATTTTCGGCGAATGTTGTCTTCACAGTATAACCAGATTGCTTGGGGTTATATGGTCAAGTGAAGAAGCGCATACGGTGGATGCCTTGGCAGTCAGAGGCGATGAAAGACGTGGTAGCCTGCGAAAAGCTTCGGGGAGTCGGCAAACAGACTTTGATCCGGAGATGTCTGAATGGGGGAACCCAGCCATCATAAGATGGTTATCTTGTACTGAATACATAGGTGCAAGAGGCGAACCAGGGGAACTGAAACATCTAAGTACCCTGAGGAAAAGAAATCAACCGAGATTCCCTTAGTAGTGGCGAGCGAACGGGGACTAGCCCTTAAGTGGCTTTGAGATTAGCGGAACGCTCTGGAAAGTGCGGCCATAGTGGGTGATAGCCCTGTACGCGAAAATCTCTTAGTCATGAAATCGAGTAGGACGGAGCACGAGAAACTTTGTCTGAATATGGGGGGACCATCCTCCAAGGCTAAATACTACTGACTGACCGATAGTGAACTAGTACCGTGAGGGAAAGGCGAAAAGAACCCCGGAGAGGGGAGTGAAATAGATCCTGAAACCGTATGCGTACAAGCAGTGGGAGCCCACTTTGTTGGGTGACTGCGTACCTTTTGTATAATGGGTCAGCGACTTATTTTCAGTGGCGAGCTTAACCGAATAGGGGAGGCGTAGCGAAAGCGAGTCTTAATAGGGCGTCTAGTCGCTGGGAATAGACCCGAAACCGGGCGATCTATCCATGGGCAGGTTGAAGGTTGGGTAACACTAACTGGAGGACCGAACCGACTACCGTTGAAAAGTTAGCGGATGACCTGTGGATCGGAGTGAAAGGCTAATCAAGCTCGGAGATAGCTGGTTCTCCTCGAAAGCTATTTAGGTAGCGCCTCATGTATCACTGTAGGGGGTAGAGCACTGTTTCGGCTAGGGGGTCATCCCGACTTACCAAACCGATGCAAACTCCGAATACCTACAAGTGCCGAGCATGGGAGACACACGGCGGGTGCTAACGTCCGTCGTGAAAAGGGAAACAACCCAGACCGTCAGCTAAGGTCCCAAAGTTATGGTTAAGTGGGAAACGATGTGGGAAGGCTTAGACAGCTAGGAGGTTGGCTTAGAAGCAGCCACCCTTTAAAGAAAGCGTAATAGCTCACTAGTCGAGTCGGCCTGCGCGGAAGATGTAACGGGGCTCAAACCATACACCGAAGCTACGGGTATCACGTAAGTGATGCGGTAGAGGAGCGTTCTGTAAGCCTGTGAAGGTGAGTTGAGAAGCTTGCTGGAGGTATCAGAAGTGCGAATGCTGACATGAGTAACGACAATGGGTGTGAAAAACACCCACGCCGAAAGACCAAGGTTTCCTGCGCAACGTTAATCGACGCAGGGTTAGTCGGTCCCTAAGGCGAGGCTGAAAAGCGTAGTCGATGGAAAACAGGTTAATATTCCTGTACTTCTGGTTATTGCGATGGAGGGACGGAGAAGGCTAGGCCAGCTTGGCGTTGGTTGTCCAAGTTTAAGGTGGTAGGCTGGAATCTTAGGTAAATCCGGGATTCTAAGGCCGAGAGCTGATGACGAGTTAACTTTTAGTTAACGAAGTGGTTGATGCCATGCTTCCAAGAAAAGCTTCTAAGCTTCAGGTAACCAGGAACCGTACCCCAAACCGACACAGGTGGTTGGGTAGAGAATACCAAGGCGCTTGAGAGAACTCGGGTGAAGGAACTAGGCAAAATGGCACCGTAACTTCGGGAGAAGGTGCGCCGGTGAGGGTGAAGGACTTGCTCCGTAAGCTCATGCCGGTCGAAGATACCAGGCCGCTGCGACTGTTTATTAAAAACACAGCACTCTGCAAACACGAAAGTGGACGTATAGGGTGTGACGCCTGCCCGGTGCCGGAAGGTTAATTGATGGGGTTAGCTAACGCGAAGCTCTTGATCGAAGCCCCGGTAAACGGCGGCCGTAACTATAACGGTCCTAAGGTAGCGAAATTCCTTGTCGGGTAAGTTCCGACCTGCACGAATGGCGTAACGATGGCGGCGCTGTCTCCACCCGAGACTCAGTGAAATTGAAATCGCTGTGAAGATGCAGTGTATCCGCGGCTAGACGGAAAGACCCCGTGAACCTTTACTATAGCTTTGCACTGGACTTTGAATTTGCTTGTGTAGGATAGGTGGGAGGCTTTGAAGCGTGGACGCCAGTCTGCGTGGAGCCAACCTTGAAATACCACCCTGGCAACTTTGAGGTTCTAACTCAGGTCCGTTATCCGGATCGAGGACAGTGTATGGTGGGTAGTTTGACTGGGGCGGTCTCCTCCTAAAGAGTAACGGAGGAGTACGAAGGTGCGCTCAGACCGGTCGGAAATCGGTCGTAGAGTATAAAGGCAAAAGCGCGCTTGACTGCGAGACAGACACGTCGAGCAGGTACGAAAGTAGGTCTTAGTGATCCGGTGGTTCTGTATGGAAGGGCCATCGCTCAACGGATAAAAGGTACTCCGGGGATAACAGGCTGATACCGCCCAAGAGTTCATATCGACGGCGGTGTTTGGCACCTCGATGTCGGCTCATCACATCCTGGGGCTGAAGCCGGTCCCAAGGGTATGGCTGTTCGCCATTTAAAGTGGTACGCGAGCTGGGTTTAGAACGTCGTGAGACAGTTCGGTCCCTATCTGCCGTGGACGTTTGAGATTTGAGAGGGGCTGCTCCTAGTACGAGAGGACCGGAGTGGACGAACCTCTGGTGTTCCGGTTGTCACGCCAGTGGCATTGCCGGGTAGCTATGTTCGGAATAGATAACCGCTGAAAGCATCTAAGCGGGAAACTAGCCTCAAGATGAGATCTCACTGGAACCTTGAGTTCCCTGAAGGGCCGTCGAAGACTACGACGTTGATAGGTTGGGTGTGTAAGCGCTGTGAGGCGTTGAGCTAACCAATACTAATTGCCCGTGAGGCTTGACCATATAACACCCAAGCAATTTGTTTCTCGAAAGAGCATCAGATTGCGGTGTGTGAAGACGCAATGAACCGAAAGTTCGACGCTCACAAAACACCGAAAGCTGTCACATACCCAATTTGCTGAAGCGAGACCAACTGGTCGCGACTCAGTACCCGAATTTCTTGACGACCATAGAGCATTGGAACCACCTGATCCCATCCCGAACTCAGCAGTGAAACGATGCATCGCCGATGGTAGTGTGGGGTTTCCCCATGTGAGAGTAGGTCATCGTCAAGATTAAATTCCGAAACCCCTGTTTGCTAACGCAAACAGGGGTTTTGTTTTGGGCGGTTGAAAAGTACCGAGCTATTCAATACCCACAGCTTTTTGCAAAGCCTCAAAGATCAGTCGAACCTTGCAGCGCTTCAGGGTTCACAGCAGGGGCGTCATGTATTTATCTCTACCGTTGTGTACCTACAGACACAGGTGCAACGTCTGAGCTCTTATGCAAAATAATCCCCGGAAACAGGCCGCACCGCCTGTCCGGACCCGACCACCCGGACTATCATGCCGATAGCCCAATCCCTTACCGCAAGGAGCCGCTCGGAACGCCGATGCGCCAGATCTGGAAATCTTTTCGAGCCCTTTATTTCGCCTCTTTGATGATGCTGATTGGCTCCGGCCTGCTCAGTACTTACCTGGCCTTGCGCCTGGCGGCAGACAATGTCGACAGTTTGTGGGTCGGTGCGCTGATGGCCGCCAACTATTTTGGCTTGGTACTGGGCGGCAAGATCGGGCATCGCCTGATAGCCCGCGTTGGACATATTCGTGCCTACGCGACTTGCGCCGGAATCGTCGGCGCGGCAGTGCTGGGTCATGGCTTGATTGATTGGCTACCTGCCTGGATCGTGCTGCGGATAATCGTCGGCCTGGGGATGATGTGCCAGTACATGGTTATCGAAAGCTGGCTCAATGAACAGGCGGATGCCAAGCAGCGTGGCGTAGTGTTCAGCGGCTACATGATCGCGTCCTACCTCGGGTTGGTACTGGGGCAGTTGATCCTGGTCATGCATCCTCACCTTGGGCTTGAACTGCTGATGTTGGTCGCGTTGTGTTTTGCGTTGTGCCTGGTGCCTGTGGCCATGACCCGACGCATTCACCCCGCGCCCCTGCACCCGGCCCCGATGGAGCCCCGTTTTTTTATAAAGCGTGTGCCACAGTCTCTCAGTACGGTGCTGGGCGCGGGCTTGATCGTTGGGTCGTTCTACGGTTTGGCGCCGCTCTACGCGTCTCAGCAGGGGCTGACGACTGAGCAAGTCGGCTTGTTCATGGGTAGCTGCATTTTTGCCGGCTTGGTCGTTCAGTGGCCGCTGGGATGGCTATCGGACCGCTATGACCGCGCGCTGTTGATTCGCTGCTTTGCGTTGTGCCTGGCCGTAACAGCGTTGCCGCTGGCGATCATGACTCAAGTACCGCTGGAAGTGCTGTTTGTGGCAGGCTTCTTCTGTTCGCTGGTGCAGTTCTGCCTTTACCCATTGGCAGTGGCTTTTTCCAACGATCATGTAGAAGGTGATCGTCGGGTTTCGCTGACGGCCATGTTGTTGGTGACCTACGGCATAGGCGCCAGTATCGGCCCACTGTTGGCGGGTGTCGTGATGAAGTTGTTCGGCAGCCAGATGCTCTACGCGTTTTTCAGTTTGTGTGCGTTGATCCTGGTATGGCGCATCCGTCCCAAAGCAGTGACCAACCTGCACCAGGTCGACGACGCCCCGCTGCATCACGTGGCGATGCCTGACAGCATGTCCAGTTCACCGCTGGTAGCAGCGCTCGACCCACGGGTGGATGAGCAAGTGGTGCAGGAGCAGATGCAGGTCACTGTCCCTGACCCGGAACCCGAGCCAGACCCGGTAACTGATGAGCCAGCCAATGAAGAGCCGCAGGAGCCGGTAGACCCGGATGAACATCCCCATGACTTGAGCAGGGCACGCCCCTGAATGAAAACGGGCAGTTCCTATCAGGAACTGCCCGTTTTTTATTTCAGCGTCTAAACCTTAAAGATCATCGTCCTTGTCGAAGCGCCGAGCCTCGCGCTGCAGCTGGTAGACAAAACGCTCCACCTGGCGCTGCACCAAACCACTCATGTTGTGAAAACGCACGCCAGCAAAGGTCGTGTTGATCTTGTCTTCGAAGTGCAGGTAGCGCAGTTCGACGGAGGTGGTCATGCTGCCAAAGGGCAGGGCGGCGATAAAGCGGTCATAGACCTGGCCCAACTGAAGGCGCTCGGAGATATCGCCCTCAAAGCGCAATTTGCAGCCAGTGGCGGAAATGTCCAGAAGTTTGCCGCTGATCGGTGCCTTGAGCTTCTCGCCGCCCAGTTCGATATTCACCAATTGCGCAAGTTTCAGTGCGGCGCGAAATGCATTGCGCCGCTGATGATAAACCACCTCGTCAGGCATGCTGCCGCTATAGATACGGTGGCCGTCTTTTTCGCTGATGTTCAGCGTGCCATTGCTTTCCCAGGCAACCCGTACACCTTCATGGAAGCCTTCGATACGAAAGGGTTCGCCGTTCTCGAGGTAGCGCTCACCGTCTCGGGGGATCATTTCATCCAGGGCCAGCGTTTTGCTGTCCCGATCAATATCCACCAAATAGCTCTGAAAGCGCTGGCTGCGTTCGTGGAAAGTGATGATCAGCGGATCATGGCTTTCTTGCAGCATCCGTAATGTGCTGGCGACTTCCAGAGGCGTAGTGAGCACCTTCGGTGGCTGCGGTGCATCTTCCGCATTAGGGGCGTTGAACACGGTTCTTCCATCTCCAGACAAAGTACGACTACACGCAAGAACCGGCATTTTGCCAGTATGTAGCGCTCCTTGGATAGGTCGCGCTGTAAACCGGTGTCAGGCTTGGCTGCGGGTACTTGGCTTGACCAGGCGAGAGGTGGAGCCTTGGGCGTTGTACAGGGCCGGAGGCTCACCACCGTGCAGTATGCGCAACTGATTGGCGGTCGTGGCTTGCTGAAGCTGGATTGATTGGCCGTTGAGCAGGTTGGCTTCCTGGCACTGGGCAAGCAATTGATTGAGTTCTTTGCTTTGCGCCAGTAATTGATCACCGACCGAGGAGTGGCTAGCCAGTTGTGCCAGGCCTTCGTGATCGGCAGGCAGGCCCAGGCTGATGAGTATCTGGCTGCGCTTCTTGCCGTGTTGTTCGAGCAACACAATCAGCGACTGCTTGCGCGCCAGGATTTCTTCGAGCAAGGGCATGTCCCGGCCGTACAGGGCCAGGGATTCTTCCTTGAGCAGCTCAAGCAACTGGTGCGTTGGCGCCAGATCATCAATGATCAGTTGAAGCAGATGTTCGTCGTGGTGCATGGCTGGCCTTGGGTTTTAAGCGTCCAAAAGCCCTGCGCAGGCTTTTGCCTAGCGCTCGGCTTCGAAGTTAAGCAGCTTATTGGCTACACGGCTGCTGTCGACTTTATAGCTGCCGTCGGCGATGGCCTGTTTCAACTCAGCCACGCGAGCTTTATTGACAACCGGCTGATCACGCAGCGAGTCAGTGACCTTCTGCAACTGTTGAGCCTCATTGCTCAGGTGTACCGATTCCCCGCTCTGGCTGGCGCTGGCCTGCTCTGCCTTGGCGGGCAAGGGCTGGGACTTGGCTTCTACGCTGTCCTTGGCACCGTTGGTGCGCGTATTGCCCGGCAAAGCCTGGGTGTTATTCAAACGACTGAAATCAATGACCATGGTGAAAAAACCTCTGGGTATTTGGACGCTTGCCATGTTTTCGGCCATACCCGGGCAAACTTTAGGCTCGATTGACAATAAACCTGTACCGCTCGACATCCAACACACAGTGTAGGAAAAGCCGGCCTGTGATTCCAGTGATCTATAAAGCGACCTCGACCTGACCAGGCGCCGTGACCCGCGCCTTGATCACGCGATTGGAGTTGAGATTCTTGACGCGAATCTGCTCGCTCATGCCGCCATTGGACAGTGCCTCCCCTGGCATCCTTACGTTCAGCCCGCCACTGCTGGCCGAAATCACCACTTGGTCACCCTTGCGAATCACTTCAGCCTGTTCCAGGTGAACCAGTGTGATGACCTGATCGGTGACCATTGGTCGGGTGAGTCTCTGCCCGATAGCCTGATCCACTGAGGTCAGGTAGCCCTGGTTGATCAGGCTGATATCGCGCTCGCGCAGGGCCACATCCTCGTAGCCGATGATGCCGGTGCGTTTCAACGGCCGCGCGACCACTACCACATCGCGGAACAGCTTGACCTGAGCCGGCACGAATACCGTCCAGGGCGAGGCGCCTTCACAGCGAACTTTTACCGTTACGCGTCCGATGGGCTGGGCAGGGCTTTCCAGCGTGGCTGTCAATTCCTTGTCGCACATCGGCATGCGCAAGCGCGGGTCCAACTGGCTGACCTGAATTTCATAACGTCCCGGCGTCTGCGTGGTCGCCAGATAATCTTCTACAGTGAATTCAAGAAAACCTTGGGTGACGCCGATAAGGAGATCAGGCAGGGTGACATTGTCGGCGCGTGCGGTAGCGCCAATGCTCAAGGCAAGCAGCGCCATCACGGCGCAGAACAGCCTGCGGTGGCTAGGGCGTCGGGAAACTGTCGTTTTAATATCCATATTTAATAAATAGCAAAGCTCGTGCCGTTTAGTGTTGGGTGCGCGTCGTACCCCCAGGATTTAGGAGTCAGGGCATGGCAGGTGTAATGGATTCAGTAAACCAGCGCACACAGCTGGTAGGGCAGAATCGCCTGGAGTTGTTGCTTTTTCGCCTGGATGGCAAACAGTTGTATGGCATCAACGTATTCAAAGTGCGGGAAGTGCTGCAATGCCCAAAGCTGACGATCATGCCCAAGTCCAGCCCAGTGGTGTGTGGTGTAGCCAACATCCGTGGCGCAACTATTCCCATTCTTGACCTGGCGATGGCCACGGGCTCGGCGGGTTTGCAAGACCGCCAGAACCCCTTTGTGATCATCACCGAGTACAACACCAAGACCCAGGGTTTCCTGGTGCGCTCGGTGGAGCGTATCGTCAATATGAACTGGGAAGAGATCCATCCGCCGCCCAAGGGCACCGGGCGCGATCACTACCTGACGGCGGTGACACGGGTCGATAACCAGTTGGTCGAAATCATCGACGTGGAAAAAATCCTCGCCGAAGTGGCACCCACCTCGGAAACCATCTCTGTGGGTGTGGTGGATGCCGAGACTGCACACAAGGCGGTGTCCCTGCGCGTATTGACTGTGGACGACTCCTCAGTGGCGCGCAAGCAGGTCACACGCTGCCTGCAGACCGTTGGTGTAGACGTGGTGGCCCTCAATGATGGTCGTCAGGCCCTGGATTACCTGCGCAAACTGGTGGACGAAGGCAAGAAGCCCGAAGAAGAATTCCTGATGATGATCTCCGACATCGAGATGCCGGAAATGGACGGCTACACGCTCACGGCCGAGATACGCAACGATCCACGCATGCAAAAACTGCATATCATCCTGCATACTTCGTTGTCGGGGGTATTCAATCAGGCAATGGTCAAGAAGGTTGGTGCTGATGACTTTCTGGCCAAGTTCCGTCCTGATGACCTCGCATCCCGGGTAGTCGACCGGATCAAGGCAGCAGATCACGGCTAGGGGATTTCCCCCGGCGATCACACGATTTAAGAGGCGGTATCATTGTCTACGGGTAATTTGGATTTCGAACAGTTCCGGGTCTTCCTGGAAAAAGCCTGTGGCATATTGCTCGGTGAAAACAAGCAGTACCTGGTATCCAGCCGTCTCAACAAACTGATGGAACAGCAGGGCATCAAGTCCCTGGGTGAGTTGGTCCAGCGGATCCAGGGGCAGCCGCGCAGCGGGCTCAAGGAAATGGTGGTCGATGCAATGACCACCAACGAAACCCTGTGGTTTCGCGATACCTACCCCTTTGAAGTGCTCAAGAACAAAGTGTTGCCGGAAGCCATCAAGGCCAGCCCGGGCCAGCGCCTGCGCATCTGGTCGGCGGCCTGTTCCTCGGGGCAGGAACCCTACTCGATCTCGATGTCCATCGACGAGTTCGAGCGAACCAACATGGGCCAGTTGAAAGCCGGCGCGCAAATTGTCGCTACCGACTTGTCCGGCACCATGCTCACCAACTGCAAGACCGGTGAGTACGACAGCCTGGCCCTGGGCCGCGGTTTATCCCAGGAGCGCCTGCAGCGTTACTTCGACCCCAAAGGCGCCGGGCGCTGGGCGATCAAGGCACCGATCAAGAACCGCGTGGAGTTTCGCTCGTTCAACCTGCTCGACAGCTACGCCAGCCTGGGCAAGTTCGACATGGTGTTCTGCCGCAACGTGCTGATCTATTTCTCGGCCGAAGTGAAGAAAGACATCCTGTTGCGCATCCACGGCACGCTCAAGCGCGGCGGTTACCTGTTCCTCGGTGCTTCCGAAGCCTTGAATGGCCTGCCGGACCATTACCAGATGGTGCAGTGCAGCCCGGGGATCATCTACCAGGCCAAGTAAGTCGCACGCAGTTAAAGTGTGGGAGGGGGCTTGCTCCCGATAGCGGTGGTTCAGTTGATGTCTTTATCACTGATACACCGCTATCGGGAGCAAGCCCCCTCCCACATTTGTTTCTGCGGCAACGTTGAAGAAAGCGGCAACTCCCCATTGCCGCTTTACTGGCGCCACGCGGAAACCCGTTGCCGCTTTTCTGGCATAGTCGCCGGCACCTACCCTCGAAACCCTTGATATACGGGCTCCTGAAAGACTGGCACGCACCTTGCTATAACCCTGCTAACGAACAGCAGGTCAGCCTAAAGGTTTCCGCCATGAGCATCAGCTTCGATAAAGCGCTCGGTATCCATGAACAAGCCCTGGGCTTTCGCGCCCAGCGTGCCGAAGTCCTGGCCAATAACATTGCCAACGCCGATACCCCGAACTACAAGGCTCGGGACCTGGACTTCTCTGCCGTGCTCGCCGCACAGCAAGACAAGACCAAGAGCGGCACCTTCGCCTTGAACATGACCAACAGCCGTCATATCGAAGCGCAGGGCCTGAGCAAGGGTGACGAGTCGTTGCTGTATCGCACGCCGATGCAGCCGTCGATCGACCAGAACACCGTCGACGCGCAGTTGGAGCAATCGAACTACGCCGAGAACTCGGTGAATTTCCAGGCCAGCTTTACCCTGCTCAACAGCAAATTCAAGGGGCTGATGTCAGCCCTGCGTGGAGAATAAGCCATGTCCCTGTCCAGTGTTTTCAATATTGCCGGCAGTGGCATGAGCGCGCAGACCACGCGTTTGAACACCGTCGCCAGTAACATCGCCAACGCCGAGACCGTCTCTTCGAGCATTGACCAGACTTACCGTGCCCGTCACCCGGTGTTTGCCACCATGTTCCAGGGTGGCCAGGCCGGTGGCAGCGATTCGTTGTTCCAGAACCAGGACGCAGCCGGCTCCGGCGTGCAGGTGCTGGGTGTGGTTGAAGACCAGAGCAACCTGGAGGCCCGTTACGAGCCCAACCATCCGGCCGCGAACGAAAAGGGTTACGTCTACTACCCCAACGTCAACGTGGTCGAGGAAATGGCTGACATGATCTCCGCCAGTCGTTCGTTCCAGACCAATGCGGAAATGATGAACACCGCCAAAGCCATGATGCAGAAGGTCCTGACCCTGGGTCAGTAATAAGGGGCGCCAAATAATGGCCATCGTTGATACGTCAAACAACACGACAGTCCAGGACCTGTTCAATTCCAAGGTCAAGGACGCTTCGAACAATGTCTCGAATGTTTCCAAAGCAGCCACTGGCAACCAGGCGTTGGGCAAGGACGCATTCCTGCAGTTACTGGTAACCCAGCTGAAAAACCAGAACCCGCTGTCGCCCCAGGACAACGGCGCGTTCGTGGCCCAACTTGCCCAGTTCAGCAGCCTGGAAGGCATCAACACCCTGAACGACTCGGTGAATAACATCTCCAGCAACTTCAGCTCTTCGCAAGCGCTGCAGGCTTCATCGCTGGTGGGGCGGTCGATCATTATCCAGACCGACAAAGCCATGGTTGATACCAGCAAGAGCATGAACGGTTCGGTAGAGGTGCCATCGGCGGTGGGCAACGTTTCCGTCAAAATCACCGACAAGGACGGCAACGTCGTGCGCACCGTGGATATGGGCGCGCAGAGTGCCGGCAGCCAGAGCTTTATCTGGGACGGCAAGAACGACAAGGGCGAGGTCGCCCCCGCCGGCACTTACACCTTCAATGCCAGCACCAAGAACGACAAGGGTGACTCGGTTTCCCTGGCCACCTCGCTGCCAGCCACCGTAACCAGCGTGACCTTGAGCAAGACCGGCGGCGAAATGCTGCTCAACCTTGCAGGCGGCATGGGCAGCGTCAAGCTGTCGCAAATTCAGACTATCGGTACATAGAGCCGGCTAAATACGGCAGAGGGAGAGAAACATGTCTTTTAATATCGGCCTTAGCGGCCTCTATGCGGCCAACAAACAACTGGACGTGACCGGCAACAACATCGCCAACGTTGCGACCACCGGCTTCAAGTCATCTCGTGCGGAATTTTCCGATATTTATGCGGCTTCCAAACTTGGCACTGGCCAGAACACCATCGGCAACGGTGTGAACCTGGCGGCGGTGTCGCAGCAGTTCACCCAGGGCGACGTCAACGGCGGTGGCGGCATCCTCGACATGGCGATCCAGGGCGGTGGTTTCTTCGTGCAGAAGGGTGGCGACGGCTCGCTGGAATACACCCGAAGCGGTGCTTTCCGTGCGGACAAGGACGGCTACATCACCAACAACACTGGCACTTCGCGTCTGCAGGGTTACGCTGCGGACGAGAATGGCAAGATCAACAAGGGTGGTCTGGTCGACCTGCAACTGAACCTGGCGAACCTGCCACCGAAGGCGTCCACCAAGGTGGATTCGGCCAGCAACCTTAACTCCTCGTCGCCGGTAATCGACCAGACCAAGAACCCCTTTGACCCAACCAAGTCAGAAACCTTCACCACGCAATACGGCACTACATTGTATGACTCCCAGGGCAACGCGCACCCGATGGTTCAGTACGTGGTGAAAACCGGTGCCAACGAGTGGCAGTCCTACACCTTGATCGATGGCCGTAACCCTGACGGTTCGCCTCCGACCGGTACCGGGGCTGATGTGAAAGCGCCAGTGCCGTCGACCCTGGCTTTCGATGGTGCCGGTAATCTCAAGAGCATCGTGACCGGTGGTGTTGCCGGCAACACCCTGACCATTAAGGATTGGGTACCCGGTACAGTGACCGACGGTGTCTGGAAGGCCAACGATGCGTCAGCCAACAAGGATGGCATCGCTATCAACATGGGCAATGTCACCCAGTACAACTCGGCCAGCTACCGCAACCCGCCGGTCACTGACGGTTATGCCACTGGCCAGATCACTGGCCTGAAAGTCGACGGCAGCGGTGTATTGTTCGCGACCTTCAGCAACCAGCAGAGCAAAGCCATCGGCCAGATTTCCCTGGCCAGCTTCAACAACGAGCAAGGCTTGCAGCCGGCTGGCGGTACTACTTGGAAAGAGACCTTCGCATCGGGCCAGCCGGGTTACGACGCGCCGGAAGCTGGCACGCTGGGTTCTATCAAGGGCTCCTCTCTGGAAGCCTCCAACGTCAACCTGACCAACGAGCTGGTTGACCTGATCAAGGCCCAGAGCAACTACCAGGCGAACGCCAAGACCATCTCCACCCAAAGTACCATCATGCAGACCATCATCCAGATGACCTGATACCGTCGCTCAACACGCGCACAAAAAAAGCCCCTCGATCGAGGGGCTTTTTTTGTGCGCGTGTTATTTGTTTACCGCCTGTTTCATCTCGCCTTGCTGCTGGAACGCCCAACGCCCATTGCGCCACGGACGAGTCACGGGCGCATGCCGCCCATGGATCAGCAGGGAGAGATGCATGGCGATTTACGAGCAGTGGGAAGGGGCACCATCAGGAAGTTATTGGTTTGTCCTGAATAACGATAGTGCGGGCTTATACGGACGCACGAGTCAGCCGGATGATCCCGGAAAAACCCAAGACACCGACGCTGAGTCAGTCAGGCAACTACTCAGCGAATTGATGGATGCCGAAAAAACCTCCAAGAGCCAGACCGCTCAAGACCTTCGCGACAAGCTGAACGATAAGCGCGAAGAACTCGGTGACGAAAAATTCAAAGAGATCATGAACGAGCTGATGGAGAAGGCTGACGTCTCTTGGTTGGACTTTCTGCGGCGCTTGATGAAATTGTGGTTCCCGGAACAGGATGATGCATCGCCAACTCCCTCACCGCCTTCCCCTGGCCCATCGCCAGGTGGTGGAGGTGGCGGCGGTAGGCCGAACCCCGACAATTTCGGCCCCAGCGAGCCCATGAGTAATCTGCCGATTACCGAAGGCTCCAAGCACTTCAACTACAAGCCTGATCAAAGTAACCCAGGAAAAAAACCAGACAATATCTGGAGTGGCTTCAGCCAGGGGCCGGACGGCAATTGCGTCACCGTTTCAGCGATCAAGGGCGCAATGATGAAGTTTGGTCAGAAGCCCACTGACGTTTTCAAAGAGGTTAAAGAAACGGCGGATGGCTATCAGGTGACCATGCGCGATCAGTTCAAACTTGATTTGTCCAAGGATGAGTTGAAGCAGGCGGCTAGGTACGCACAGTTCAAGGGCGATAATCCGCAGATGTTGACTGATGCTAACTTCATGTTTGCTGCAAGTGCCAAGCGTGCACAGCTGGAAGGGAATGGCCTGGATGACAACCCGAATACCTCGAAGTTAAGTTTCGCCCATGCGATGCAAAGTCTGAATAACGGCGAAATGCCCCACGAAGCGTTGAATCGCCTGGGGTTGAAAGGGCTTTACAGGCAGTCTTCGAGCAGTGAGCTGGCGAGCGGTAAGCTCGGTGTCGTGGCCTATGATCGCCACTCGATGGCGGTCATCGATGGGCGAGTGGAGTTGTGGGGAAGACGAGGTGGCGCGCCGAAGCAGGGTATTGCCTACGCCTTTCTCTAGGGCGATAAACGAAAAAGCCCGATAAACCCTGTGCAGTCGGGGTCTATCGGGCTTTTTCAATCCAGGGCGTTCAAGCCCTGGACTGATTCAGCTTATTGGCAAGCTTCGCAATCCGGCTCGTCAATCGCGCAGGCCTTTGGCACAGGTGCCGGACCGGCAGGAGCTGCGAGAACCGAATCATCACCATGGTTGCCGCTGGAAACAGCGTTCAACTTACCGGTGTTGATGGTCGACTTCTCGGTGCTGGTCGCGGCCAGGGCACGGAGGTAGTAAGTGGTTTTCAGGCCACGGTACCAAGCCATGCGGTAGGTCACATCCAGCTTCTTGCCCGAAGCGCCGGCGATGTAGAGGTTCAGCGACTGAGCCTGGTCGATCCACTTCTGACGGCGGCTGGCGGCGTCAACGATCCACTTGGTATCCACTTCGAAGGCGGTCGCATAGAGCTCTTTGAGTTCTTGCGGGATGCGTTCGATCTGCTGCACGGAACCGTCGTAGTACTTCAGGTCGTTGATCATGACCGAGTCCCACAGGCCGCGGGCTTTCAGGTCACGAACCAGGTATGGGTTGATCACGGTGAATTCGCCCGACAGGTTCGATTTCACATACAGGTTCTGGTAGGTCGGTTCGATCGACTGCGACACGCCAGTGATGTTGGCGATGGTGGCGGTCGGTGCGATGGCCATGATGTTGGAGTTACGAATACCTTTCTGCACGCGGGCACGAACCGGCGCCCAGTCCAGGGTTTCGTTGAGGTCAACGTCGATGTACTTCTGGCCACGGGCTTCGATCAGGATCTGTTGCGAGTCCAGCGGCAGGATGCCTTTGGACCACAGCGAACCCTGGAACGTCTCGTAGGCGCCGCGCTCGTCGGCCAGGTCGCAGGAAGCCTGGATCGCGTAGTAGCTGACCGCTTCCATGGATTTGTCGGCGAACTCGACCGCAGCATCGGAACCGTAAGGGATGTGCTGCAGGTACAACGCGTCCTGGAAGCCCATGATGCCCAAGCCAACTGGACGATGCTTGAAGTTGGAGTTCTGCGCCTGTGGCACCGAGTAGTAGTTGATGTCGATCACGTTATCGAGCATGCGTACGGCGGTGTTGACGGTGCGTTCCAGCTTGGCGGTGTCCAGCTTGCCGTTGACGATATGGTTCGGCAGGTTGATCGAGCCCAGGTTGCAAACGGCGATCTCGTCCTTGTTGGTGTTCAAGGTGATCTCGGTGCACAGGTTCGAACTGTGGACCACGCCCACGTGCTGCTGCGGGCTGCGCAGGTTGCATGGGTCCTTGAAGGTCAACCATGGGTGGCCGGTTTCGAACAGCATGGACAGCATTTTGCGCCACAGGTCTTTGGCCTGGATGGTCTTGAACAGCTTGACCTTGCCTGGGTACTCGGTGAGGGCTTCGTAGTACTCGTAGCGCTCTTCGAAGGCCTTGCCGGTCAGGTCGTGCAGGTCCGGCACTTCGGATGGCGAGAACAGGGTCCACTTGCCGTCATCGAAGACGCGCTTCATGAACAGGTCAGGGATCCAGTTGGCGGTGTTCATGTCGTGGGTACGACGACGGTCATCACCGGTGTTCTTGCGCAGCTCGATGAACTCTTCAATGTCCATGTGCCAGGTTTCCAGGTAGGCACACACAGCGCCTTTGCGCTTGCCACCCTGGTTAACGGCGACGGCGGTGTCGTTCACCACTTTCAGGAACGGTACAACGCCCTGGGACTTGCCGTTGGTGCCCTTGATGTAAGAACCCAGTGCGCGCACCGGGGTCCAGTCGTTACCCAGGCCGCCGGCGAATTTGGACAGCATGGCGTTGTCGTGGATCGCGTGGTAGATGCCCGACAGGTCATCCGGCACGGTGGTCAGGTAGCAGCTCGACAGCTGAGGACGCAGGGTGCCGGCGTTGAACAGGGTCGGGGTCGACGACATGTAGTCGAAGGACGACAGCAGGTTGTAGAACTCGATCGCACGGTCTTCTTTGTTCTTCTCTTCAATCGCCAGGCCCATGGCCACGCGCATGAAGAACACTTGCGGCAGTTCGAAGCGGATACCGTCCTTGTGGATGAAGTAACGGTCGTACAGGGTTTGCAGGCCCAGGTAGGTGAACTGCTGGTCGCGCTCGTGGTTGATCGCCTTGCCGAGTTTTTCCAGGTCGAAGGTGGCCAGGATCGGGTTCAGCAATTCGAACTCGATACCCTTGGCGATATAGGCCGGCAGGGCTTTGGCGTACAGGTCAGCCATCTCGTGGTGAGTGGCGCTGTCGGCGACTTTCAGGAAGCCCAGGCCTTCGGCACGCAGGGTGTCCATCAACAGGCGCGCGGTCACGAACGAGTAGTTCGGCTCGCGTTCAACCAGGGTACGGGCGGTCATCACCAGCGCGGTGTTGACGTCGGTCAGGGCCACGCCGTCGTACAGGTTCTTCAGGGTTTCGCGCTGGATCAGGTCACCGTCGACTTCTTCCAGACCTTCGCAGGCCTCGGTGATGATGGTGTTCAGGCGGCCCAGGTCCAACGGCGCAAAGCTGCCGTCAGCCAGGGTGATGCGGATCGACGGGTGTGCTTGTACGGCAGCTTCTTCGGCCGGGGAGCGTACGGCACGTTCCTTGGCGCGCGAATCGCGGTAGATCACGTAGTCGCGGGCCACTTTTTGCTCGCCGGCACGCATCAGGGCCAGTTCAACCTGGTCCTGGATTTCTTCGATGTGGATGGTGCCGCCCGAAGGCATGCGACGCTTGAAGGTCGCGGTGACCTGTTCGGTCAGGCGGGCAACGGTGTCGTGGATGCGCGACGAGGCAGCAGCGGTGCCGCCTTCAACTGCAAGAAACGCTTTGGTGATGGCGACGGTGATTTTGTCATCGGTATAAGGAACGACAGTGCCGTTACGCTTGATCACGCGCAGTTGGCCAGGTGCGGTGGCGGACAGATCCGGATTCGAATCAGCGGCCTGCGGCACGGAGCCTTGCGGGTTCTCGCGAGTTGTGTCGGTTTGCATGGGGGGTTGTCTCCACATTCTATATTTATTTGGGCACCATCAAGGTGCCCACCGTTCCGTCCTGAAGCACTTACAGCAGGCCAGGGCCTGGCATAACAACTTCGGGACAGGAGGAAGGGAGCTCATCGCGCCGCTTCCATGCCGAAGTCTTTGGCTTGGGGCCGGGAGCCCTTCGCCGTATTCCTGCTGGGTGACAGTGGCCTGGTTCAAGCCCTGCAACACCCGTACCGTCTTCAGCCAAGCGGGCTTGAAAACGGCTGCCATCCGCGTGCGCGGTTTGGGCTTTGAAAAAATGCTTTGGTTCAACCAAACGTGAGCAAGAAAGCGCTTGAGTTTCTGGTCTGACTTGTGTTTGGTTTTTTCGCTTAAAACCCTACATGTAGGGTTTTTTTAGCGCCGAGGTACAAGATAATGCGTTTTTGGGGGGTTAGCAACGCACTACCTGTGGATAACGCTGTGAGTAAAATGTGTATGAATCGTGGAACACCCGTGTAGGCCGCATTACTACTGGATCACACCGTTTGTCACCGAATATTCCAAGGTGTAAACCGTTGGTGGGAATTTTGAGGGCGCGAACCCTATCACAAAAAAACGCCATCACCGAATGG
This sequence comes from Pseudomonas sp. OST1909, assembly GCF_015277575.1. Taxonomy (NCBI): domain Bacteria; kingdom Pseudomonadati; phylum Pseudomonadota; class Gammaproteobacteria; order Pseudomonadales; family Pseudomonadaceae; genus Pseudomonas; species Pseudomonas sp. OST1909. Next base: position 4,945,931 of record NZ_CP063780.1, on the reverse strand, counting down.
AATTCCTGGCTTGTATTTATGGGTTGGGGCATGGCTACAATCGGGCTTTGTTATGCCCTTAAAACATGACAAACAGGGTATGGGTGGTGGAGGCCGCGTGAGCCGAAGAATTTCTAATAATAATGAGGTAGCGCATGGAGCAAGAAGCCTGGCAGATACTGATCATCGAGGACGACGAGCGACTCGCCGAGTTGACCCGTGAGTACCTGGAAAGCAACGGCCTGCGCGTGTCGGTGGAAAGCGATGGCGCCCAGGCTGCGGCGCGCATCATCGCCGAGCAGCCGGACCTGGTGATCCTCGACCTGATGCTGCCCGGCGAAGATGGCCTGAGCATCTGTCGCAAAGTTCGCGAGCGTTATGAGGGCGTGATCCTGATGCTTACCGCGCGTACCGACGACATGGACCAGGTGCAGGGCCTGGACATGGGCGCCGACGACTATGTGTGCAAGCCTGTGCGCCCGCGCCTGTTGCTGGCGCGTATCCAGGCGCTATTGCGGCGCAGCGAGCCGGCGTTACCGGCGGCGGGAGAAAACCAGCGCCGCCTGCAGTTCGGCCCGCTGGTGGTGGACAACGCGCTGCGCGAAGCCTGGCTGCACGATGGCGGGATCGAACTGACCAGCGCCGAATTCGACCTGCTGTGGTTATTGGTCGCGAATGCCGGGCGCATCCTGTCCCGGGAAGAAATCTTCATTGCCCTGCGCGGCATTGGCTACGACGGCCAGGACCGCTCCATTGATGTGCGCATCTCGCGCATTCGGCCGAAAATCGGCGACGACCCGATCCACCCGCGCCTGATCAAGACCATCCGCAGCAAAGGCTACCTGTTCGTCCCCGAAGCCGCTGCCGACATGCTGCTGTGAATTCGATCTTCCTGCGCATCTACGGCGGCATGTGCGCGGCGCTGATCCTGGTGGCGTTGCTCGGCGCCCTGGCGTTGCATCTGCTCAACGACGTGCGCAGCGGCCAATACCGCGAACGCCTGGCCCACGGCACCTTTGCCTTGATGGGCGATAACCTGCAAGCCATGAACGCCATCGAACGGCTGCGGGCCTTGGCGGTATGGGAGCGTTTGCTGGGCATTCCGCTGGAGCTGCGCACGTTTACAGAGGCGCAACTGGACCTGGGCCAGCGCAACCGCTTGCAACGCGGCCAGGTGCTGGTGGAACAGACCGGCCCTCATGCGGCGCGGGTACTGCGACTGGTCAGCGAGCAGGAACAGCTGGTGCTCACCGGTGAAGTGCAGCAGATCAGCGAGCAATTGGCCCGTGCAACTATCTACCTGCTGGCCGACGAACTGGTGCGTTTTCCGGTGGCCGAGCAGCCGCAACGCCTGGCCGATATCAAGCAGGCCAAGGGCTTTGGTTTTGAGATGCACTTGATGGCCCTTGACCAGGCCGATATGGACGACGACCAGCGCCGTCGCGTGGCGGAAGGCGATACGGTGATGGCCCTGGGCAAGGGCGGCGATTCGATCCGCGTATTTGCCGGCATGGTCGGTACGCCGTGGGTGCTGGAAATCGGCCCGCTCTATCAAATGAACCCCTATCCGGCGCAGTGGCTGATTCTGATCACCTTGATCGGCCTGACCCTGATCGGCTTGATCGTTTATCTGCTGGTGCGCCAGCTGGAGCGTCGGCTCAAAGGCCTGGAGGCGGCAGCAACGCGGATCGCCAAGGGCAACCTGGAGGTGCGCGTGCCGGCCCGGGGCGCCGATTCGGTAGGGCGCCTGGCGGCCGCGTTCAATGGCATGGCCGAGCACTTGCAGCAATTGCTGGCGATTCAGCGCGAACTGGTGCGTGCGGTGTCCCATGAGCTGCGCACGCCGGTAGCGCGCCTGCGTTTTGGCCTGGAGATGATTGGTGACGCCGCCACTCCCGAGGCACGGCGTAAATACCTGGAAGGCATGGACGGCGATATCCAGGACCTCGATGGCCTGGTGGATGAAATGCTCACCTACGCGCGCCTGGAGCAGGGCGCGCCGGAGTTGAATTTCCAGCGCGTGGACCTCGATGCGCTGCTTGACCAAGTCATTGGCGAATTGTCGCCACTGCGCCCGCAGGTCACCGTGGCTCGCGGTGTCTGCCTGTCATCGGCCCACTGGGAGGACGCCTGGGTCGACGCTGAGCCGCGTTACCTGCACCGCGCCCTGCAAAACCTGGTGAGTAACGCCATGCGCCACGCCAAGGGCCAGGTGCTGATCAGTTATCAGGTCGGCCAACTGCGCTGCCGTATTGATGTGGAAGACGATGGCCCCGGCGTGCCGGAGAGTGCCTGGGAGCGAATTTTCACGCCGTTCCTGCGCCTGGACGACAGCCGTACCCGCGCCTCGGGGGGCCATGGCCTTGGCCTGTCGATTGTGCGGCGGATCATCTATTGGCATGGCGGGCGGGCGTTGATCAGCAAGAGCAACAACCTGGGCGGGGCGTGCTTCAGCCTGAGTTGGCCAAGGGATCAAGACAAACCCTGACACCGCTATCGGGACCAAGTCTATCTAGCGCCGATGGCCACCAGGCTCAACAGCTGCTCCCCTTCCACCCCAAACTGCCCCTCCAACTCTTTGCCATCACCCCATTCTTCAGAAAGATCCGTGAGCAACCGCAGCCGCACATGGCCCGCCTGTGACCACTCCAACAGCTCGGCATGTTCAAAGTAAAAGCGCTTTTGCACGATGGGGTAGAGCGCCTTGAACAGACTCTCCTTGACCGAAAACGTCAGCGTCACCAGCAACCCATGCAGCTCACGCGGTATGGTCGCCATACGCTGCAGCTCGTTGGCTGTCAGAATTTCCCCGGCCAGGCGCTCCGCCCGCTCCAGGGTCAGCAGGTTTTCCAGGTCCATGCCCAGCCCGCGCCATTGCGCCTTGTGCCCGACAATCGCTGCGGCGTGCCCGGTGCTGTGGGTGATGGAACCACTGATATGCCCTGGCCAGACCGGCGCGCGGTCTTCACCGATGGCTGGAATGCAGTTGAGGTTATCCAGGCGTTGCAGCGCTTCTCGGGCGCACAGGCGCCCTGCGAGGAACTCCGCCTGACGCTTGGCAACCGAGCGCTGGATGCTCGCCGGCGGCGGCACAGCGCTGCGTTGGAAATCGCCTGCGTCCAATAAGGCCGGATCGAATCGGGTGCTCAAAAACACCGTGCCAGGTAAGGCGACAGGCAGCGGCCAACGGGCATCGAGCGGGGTGCAGCAAGAGGGTAGGGGCGTCATGCGCGGTATTTTGCCGAGTTGGCGCGCCAGTGCATAGTCCGGCGCGGTTCAGGTGTGGTTAAGAGCCTGTTCAGGGGGAGTTCAGGGGCGCCTGCGTAGTCTGGACCTCACAGCCCAAACGCGTATGAGGTAATCACCATGACTGCGATCAAGAAGCTGATGTTGGCGTTAACCATGCTCGGTGCCACCGCGGGCGTGCAGGCCAGCGATGGCGCCTTTGCGGCCTTTGGCGGCGAAAAAACCAGGAAATCCGGCAACCTGATCCATCGTGTCAGCTTCGAAGACGTCGGCACCCAGGCCGCGCCGTGGGGTCAGGCCCTGGGCGTTACCGCTGCGCAACCCGACTATCGCAGCGGCTACACGCACCTGACGGGCCAGTACAATGGCATTAAACTGCGCCCGCAAGACGTGCAGGGCCGCTATGATATCCCTCTGTCGGACAGTTGAATTGCCTTGGAGAGCCTTATGAAATTGCTGGTGGTGGAAGATGAGGCGCTGCTGCGTCATCACCTGTTTACCCGCCTGACCGACAGTGGGCATGTGGTCGAAGCCGTGGCCAATGCCGAGGAAGCCCTGTACCAGACCGGCCAGTTCAACCATGACCTGGCGATCATCGACCTTGGCCTGCCCGGCATGGGCGGCCTGGACCTGATCCGCCAATTGCGTACCCAGGCCAAGACTTTCCCGATCCTGATCCTGACCGCTCGCGGCAACTGGCAGGACAAGGTCGAAGGCCTGGCGGCCGGTGCCGACGACTACGTGGTCAAACCCTTCCAGTTCGAAGAGCTGGAGGCGCGCATGAATGCCTTGCTGCGCCGCTCCAGCGGCTTTACCCAGTCCACCATCATCGCCGGGCCGTTGCTGCTGGACCTCAACCGCAAGCAGGCCTCCCTGGATGAACAGCCGCTGGCGTTGACCGCCTACGAATATCGGATCCTTGAGTACTTGATGCGTCATCATCAACAGGTGGTGGCCAAGGATCGCTTGATGGAGCAGCTCTACCCTGATGACGACGAGCGCGATCCGAACGTGATCGAAGTGCTGGTCGGTCGCCTGCGCCGCAAACTGGAAGGCCCCGCCGGGTTCAAGCCGATCGATACCGTGCGCGGCTTGGGTTACCTGTTCAATGAGCGCTGCCGTTGATTCGCTCGTTACGTGTGCGCCTGATGCTGGCGGCCGCCACCCTGGCCGTGCTGTTTATGCTCGGCTTGTTGCCGGCCATGCAAGGCGCCTTCAGCCTGGCGCTGCAGGATTCCATCGAGCAGCGTCTGGCGTCGGATGTGACCACCCTGATTTCTGCGGCGCGGGTGGAAAATAACCGCCTGCTGATGCCGGCGCAGTTGCCTGACGAACGTTTCAACCTTACCGACAGCCGCCTGCTGGGCTATATCTACGACCGCGAAGGCCATCTGGTGTGGCGTTCGCGGGCGACCCAGGAAGAAAACATTAACTACAAACCGCGCTACGACGGGCGCGGTAATGAGTTTGCGCGCATCCGCGAGGCCAATGGCCAGGAATTCTTCGTGTATGACGTCGAGGTCCGGTTGCTGGGGGGCAAGAGCGCCGCCTTCAGTATCGTCGCCCTGCAACCGGTGCGTGAGTACCAACTGACCCTCGAAGGCTTGCGCGAGAACCTTTACCTGGGATTCGGCGCGGCCCTGCTGGTGCTGTTGACGCTGCTGTGGCTGGGCCTGACCTGGGGTCTGCAAGCCTTGCGGCGCCTGAGCCAGGAACTTGACCAGATCGAAGGCGGTACCCGCGAAAGCCTCAGTGAAGAACATCCCCGCGAACTGTTGCGGCTGACCGGCTCGCTCAACCGTTTGTTGCACAGCGAGCGCGAGCAGCGTACGCGCTACCGTGACTCCCTTGATGACTTGGCCCACAGTTTGAAAACCCCGCTGGCGGTCTTGCAGGGGGTGAGCGAAGACATGGCCCAGCGTCCCGAAGAGCGCAGCCAGGCGTGGGTATTGCAATCGCAGATTGAGCGCATGAGCCAGCAGATCGGCTACCAATTGCAGCGTGCCAGCCTGCGTAAAAGCGGGCTGGTGCGTCACCAGGTACGTCTGGAGCCCGTGCTGCAAAGCCTGTGCGATACGTTGGAGAAGGTTTACCGCGACAAGCGTGTCACCGTCACCTTTGATCTGCCACCTGAGTGCGACGTGCCCATCGAGAAAGGCGCGCTGCTCGAAATGCTCGGCAACCTGCTGGAAAACGCCTATCGCCTGTGCCTCAAGCAAGTGCGAATCAGCCTGGTGGAAAACCTGGACGGCCTTGAGCTGTGTATCGAAGATGATGGCCCAGGCGTGCCACCGGACCAGCGCGCCCGGATCCTGCAAAGGGGCGAGCGTCTGGACCGCCAGCACCCGGGGCAGGGCATCGGGTTGGCGGTGGTCAAGGACATCATCGAAAGCTATCACGCGCGTTTGACGTTGGGGGATTCAGCGTTAGGGGGGGCTGCGTTCAGGATTCATTTTCCGGCCTTGTGATCTGCACTGGCCTCATTGCAGGCAAGCCACACAATTGAATGTATTCACACATCAGATTTTGTAAACCCGATCAACTGTGGGAGCTGGCTTGCCTGCGAAGAGGCCCTCCCAGGCGCTATACCTTTAACTCTCCTGCGCCCTGTAGGCCCCCGGCGTCAACCCCGTCCATTTCTTGAACGCCCGATGAAACGCCGACGGTTCGGAGAACCCCAACTGTTCGGCAATTTCCTGCAAAGACAAATCCGCCCGTCCCAGGTGATAGATAGCGATGTCTCGCCGTAACTCATCCTTCAGAGCCTGAAAACTGCTGCCTTCTTCGCGCAGGTGCCGGCGCAGGGTTTGCGGGCTGATGTGCAAATGCTGGGCGACGGCTTCCAGGTCCGGCCAGGGCGTGCGGTCGCGGCTGAGCAAGCGGCGCAACTGGCTGCTCAGGCTGTCGCCTTCATCCGGGCGCGACAGCAAGTCGGCAGGGGAGCGCTGCAAAAAATGCTTGAGAGTGCGTTCATCCTGCAACAACGGCAGGCTCAGGTAGCGGCTGGGAAACACCAGGCTGCTGGTCGGCGCACCGAACACCAAGGGGCAGGGGAACAGCAGGTCGTACTCGCCAGCATGGTCCGGCATCGGGTAACTGAAGGTGGCCTGTTGCAGCCGGATTCTCTGGCCGATCAGCCAACTGCCCAGGCGATGCCAGATCACCAGCAGGCATTCACTGAGGAAGTGATCCGGGTCCCATAGCTGCGAGTCATCCAGGCTCAGCCGCGCCATATCGCCTTCTTTCGTCAGCTGCCAGCGCGGGCCCTGTGGGAATAGGCTATAAAACAATAAGCCGCGTTCCAGAGCCTTCTCCAGCGTGCGGCAGTGGATCAGGGCGTGGCACATCATGGCGAAGGTGCCACGCTTGCTCGGGCCTTCGGCGAACCCCAGGTATTCGTCATCCAGCCCCAGCCAAAGCATTTGCAGCAACCGCGTAAATTGCTCCGGTGCGATACGGGCGCGGGGCTCGGTCAGCAGTTCGGGGCTGATGCCCACCTGCTGCAACAGCCCTGAGTAGTCGTAACCCACACGACGCGCACCGCCGAGGGCGGCTCGGGCGTAGTGACTGGCGATGGTACGTTCACGCATGAAAGGGCCTCATCCATGGAGTGGCGGATGGTAGTCAGCCCCCGGCGCGACGGCAAGGCGGATATCCGCCAAATTGTAGGACGAGACGGGATGGGCGGGCGGAAATCCGCCACCTTGTTCCACGGCTCAAGCGCGCCAATAAACGCCAGGCCCTGATGTCGAAGGGCCTTCAGGGTGTTTAAGCAAAGTGGCACGCTGTTTGCGATAGGGATTGCAGCGCAGGCTTTCTCCTACAGGCTTCGCAAACAACAAATCCCTCCAGTGCAGGAGGGTTCGCAATTCAAGTGTCGTGGGCAATGGCGGATATTTGCCACACGGGACGATTGAGGAACTTTGCAATGACGACTCGTCAGCCAATCTACAAATCCCTGTATTTCCAGGTGATCGTTGCAATCGTTATCGGTATTTTGCTCGGCCACTTCTACCCGCAGACCGGCGTGGCCCTCAAGCCACTGGGTGACGGCTTTATCAAGCTGATCAAAATGGTCATCGCCCCCATCATCTTCTGCACCGTTGTCAGCGGTATCGCTGGCATGCAAAGCATGAAATCGGTCGGCAAAACCGGTGGCTACGCACTGCTGTACTTCGAAATCGTGTCCACCATCGCCTTGCTGATCGGCCTGGTCGTGGTCAACGTTGTGCAGCCGGGCGCCGGCATGCATATCGACGTCGCCACCCTGGACGCCTCCAAAGTGGCGGCCTACGTCACCGCCGGTAAAGACCAGAGCATTGTCGGCTTTATCCTCAACGTCATCCCGAACACCATCGTCGGCGCCTTCGCCAACGGTGACATCCTGCAAGTGCTGATGTTCTCGGTGATCTTCGGTTTCGCTCTGCACCGCCTGGGTGCCTACGGCAAGCCGGTGCTGGACTTCATCGATCGCTTCGCCCACGTGATGTTCAACATCATCAACATGATCATGAAGCTCGCGCCAATCGGTGCCCTGGGCGCCATGGCGTTCACCATCGGTGCCTACGGTGTGGGTTCGCTGGTGCAGTTGGGCCAGTTGATGATCTGCTTCTACATCACGTGCATCCTGTTCGTCGTGCTGGTACTGGGTGCAATCTGCCGCGCTCACGGTTTCAGCGTGTTGAAACTGATTCGCTACATCCGTGAAGAGCTGCTGATCGTACTGGGTACATCGTCTTCCGAATCCGCACTGCCGCGTATGCTGATCAAGATGGAGCGCCTGGGGGCGAAGAAGTCCGTCGTTGGCCTGGTGATTCCAACCGGTTACTCCTTCAACCTCGACGGTACGTCGATCTACCTGACCATGGCTGCCGTGTTCATCGCTCAGGCGACCGACACCCACATGGACATCACCCATCAGATCACCCTGTTGTTGGTGCTGCTGCTGTCCTCCAAGGGCGCTGCAGGTGTGACTGGCTCGGGCTTTATCGTCCTGGCTGCCACCCTGTCGGCTGTCGGCCACCTGCCGGTTGCCGGCCTGGCGCTGATCCTGGGTATCGACCGCTTCATGTCCGAAGCCCGTGCCCTGACCAACCTGGTGGGTAACGCCGTAGCCACCATCGTTGTGGCCAAGTGGGTCAAGGAGCTGGACACCGACAAGCTGCAAAGCGAGCTGGCATCCGGTGGTACCGGTATCTCCGAAACCCGCGAGCTCGATGACCTGGGTGTGGCCGAAGGCCCTGCCCCTGTGGTCAAGTAAGCCGCTGATGGCGTGATCTGACGCCAAGGCAATTGGCAAACGCCCCGACTGGTTCGGGGCGTTTGCGTTTGTGCGCGGCCACTTTTTGATTATTTTGCTTTACAGTAAACGACGATTCTTCAACGCTGGCAGGAAGGTTTGATGGACAGTGTGGATTTGAATGTCCTGCGTAGCGTCCTGGAATGGCGCCGCGCCGGGCAGCGCGTGGTGTTGTACAGCGTGGTACAGACCTGGGGCAGCGCGCCGCGCCCTCCGGGGGCGATGCTGGCCTTGCGTGGCGACGGGGTGGTCATTGGTTCTGTGTCCGGAGGCTGTATCGAAGATGACTTGATCGCACGCCTGCAGGACGGGCGGCTGGCGGACGACGGACCACCAGTGCAACTGGTGACCTACGGCGTCACCCGCGACGAAGCGGCACGTTTTGGCTTGCCGTGTGGCGGCACGCTGCGCCTGACCGAAGAGCGGGTGGATGATTGGGCCTGGGTCGAGCAACTGTTGGCGCGCTGTGAAGACCACCAGGTCGTCGCACGTGAATTGGACCTGGCCACGGGCGCGGTAACCCTGAGCGCTGCGAGCAAGACTGATGTGGTGAGCTTCGACGGCGAACGCCTGCGCGCCATTTACGGCCCGCGCTGGCGGCTGTTGCTGATCGGCGCCGGGCAACTGTCGCGCTACGTCGCCGAAATGGCGCGCTTGCTGGATTTCGAAGTGCTGATCTGCGACCCCCGCGAAGAGTTCGTCTACGGCTGGGAAGAGCAACATGGCCGCTTCGTGCCTGGTATGCCCGACGAGGCGGTGTTGAACATCCACACCGATGAGCGCACGGCCATCGTTTGCCTGACCCATGATCCGCGTTTGGATGATATGGCGCTGCTGACGGCGCTGAACTCCGCTGCCTTCTACATCGGCGCCCTGGGTTCGCGGGTCAATACCCAGAAGCGCCGGGAGAACCTGGCGGCGCTGGGCTTGTCGGCGGATGCGATTGCGCGCTTGCATGGGCCGATTGGTTTGCATATCGGCAGCCATACACCGGCGGAGATTGCCCTGTCGTTGATGGCGGAAATTGTCGCGATCAAGAACGGCGTGGCACCGATGCAGAAAAAGCCCCTGGCGGTAGCGGCGCAGTGACCGTTACAGCGATTGTGCTGGCAGCGGGGCAGGGCAGTCGCTTTCGCGCCGAAGCCGGGGCGGATCAAGACAAGTTACTGGCTGCTTGCGTGGGGCTGGATGGCGTTATCCGGCCGGTCATCGAGCAGGTGCTGCGCAACTTGCCTGAGCGTGTTGTAACGCGCTGGCTGGTGACGTCGCCGGGGCGCGGGGAGGTTATCCGCCTGGCAGAGGCTTATGGCTGTCAGGTTGTACTGCTGGACTCGAGCGGGATGGGCGACAGCATTGCGGCGGCGGTCAAGGCCAGCGGTGCAGCGGATGGGTGGCTGGTGGTGTTGGGAGATATGCCGTTTATCCAGTCATCGAGTATCGAGCGGGTTATTGCCAGCGTGGAGGGCATCACTGTGCCGGTATCTGCCGGGCAGTATGGGCACCCGGTGGCTTTCGATCACACGTTTGGGCCGGCGCTGATGGCTCTTGGTGGGGATCGTGGGGCCAGGCCGTTGTTCGCACAAACACAGGTGCGAGAGGTGCAGGTAGATGATCCTGGTGTGCTTTGGGATGTGGATGTGCCGCAACGGTTGAGTTTTACTGCAGGTTAAGTGTGGGAGCTGGCATTCCAAGTAGCCATAAAAAAGCCCCGCCTGATTGCTCAGGCGGGGCTTTTTAGTGGCTGATGGAATCAGACGAGGGGTTTAGGCTCTTCTTCCACGGCCTTGTGCTCTACCGCCTGGGCAGCCGCTGCGGCAGCTGCTTCGGCTTCCTTGCGGCGACGACGCACTTCACGCGGGTCGTTCGGCGCACGGCCATTTTCGGTAAGGGCGCTGGCAGGTGCAGCTTCAACTACAGGGGCGGACACTTCGGCAACCACTGGGGCTTCAACTTCAACCACGGGTGCAGGCTCCACAACCGGCGTCGGCTCAACCACTGGGGCTGGCTCGGCGACGACTTCAGCAACCGGCGCAGGCGCTTCTTCTACCGCAGGGGCAGGCGTTGGCGCTTCAACCGGGGCAGCTGGCTCAGCGGTCCACTGGAAGGCGGTCTGTTCTTCGCGAACTTCACGCACAACCGGGGCGGCTTCTTCGGCAACCGGTGCTTCTACGGCCGCTTCAACCACTGGTGCAGGCTCGATAACCGGTGCGGGCTCAACAGCAACCACTTCGGTTTCTGGCTGTGCGTCGCGAACCGGAGCAACTTCCACTTGCGCAACCACTGGGGCTTCGATAGGGGTCGTGGCTTCAACAACTGGCGCTTCAACAACCGGCGTTTCAACCACTGGGGTCTGGACAACGGGTGTTTCTACGGCAGCAGTTTCTTCGACGGCGGCGGTAGCACGCTCGGCTTGCTCGTGAGCCTGGGCTTCAGCAGGTGCGCTGATGACCGAGCTGGCCACGGCAGCGGTAACGGCCAAGCCGGCAGCCAGTTCGGCGCCCGTTGGTTCGTTGCTGGCAACTTCTGCGTTTTCGCCGGCTTCTTCCGAGCCTTCGATCACGTTGCCGTTGGCGTCACGCTGACGCTCACGACGGTTGCTGCGACGACGCTGGCCACGGGAGCGGCGGCGTGGACGATCGCCTTCGGCGTTGTCCTGGCCGTCTTCCTGCAGTTGCTCTTCGCCGGTCAGTACTTCTTCTTCGCTGGCGGCAGCGGCTTGCTCGGCGCGTGGTTGACGCTCCTCACGCGGTGGGCGCGGCTGGCGCTCTTCACGTGGGGCACGCTCTTCACGCGGCTGGCGGGCCGGGCGTTCTTCGGTGGTTGCGGCAGCGGCAGCAGCAACGGCAGGTGCCGCATCCAGCGGCTCGCGCAGTTCACGCACACGCTCTTCACGCTCGCCACGCGGCTTGCGATCTTCGCGCGGGGCACGCGGGGTACGTGGTGCGCGCTCTTCACGCGGTGCACGTTCTTCGCGGGCTACGGCCGGGGTTTCTTCACGGGCTTCGCGAGGAACACGCTCTTCACGGGGGGCGCGTTCTTCACGCGGTGCACGTTCTTCGCGAGGCTTGCGCTCTTCGTCACGGCGGCCGTTGCGGTTGCGGCTCTGCTGGCGGCCGTTGCGACGCTCTTCGTTGCGCGCCGGGCGCTCGGTGGCAGGCTTTTCAACCACAACCGGGGCGGCAGGCTCTTCCTTGGTGGCGAACAGGCTGACCAGCGACTTCACCAGGCCCTTGAACAGGCTTGGCTCAGGCAGGGCGGCCGGTGCGGCAACCGGGGCGGCGGCTTCGGTCGGGACCGGTGCGTTGGCACGTGCCGGCGCGGTCTTGACGGCGGCTTCCTGGCGAACCAGGGTGCGGGTCGCGGCGGCGGGCTGAACTTCTTCCACTTCGGCCGCGGCAGCAGCGATTTCGTAGCTGGACTGCCCGCTATGGGCTTCCGGGCTGTCATCACGCAGGCGCTGTACTTCGAAGTGCGGCGTCTCGAGATGATCGTTCGGCAGGATGACGATACGAGCACGGGTGCGCAGTTCGATCTTGGTGATCGAGTTGCGTTTTTCGTTGAGCAGGAAGGCGGCAACCGGGATCGGCACTTGTGCGCGAACTTCGGCGGTGCGGTCTTTCAGGGCTTCTTCTTCGATCAGGCGCAGGATCGCCAGGGACAGCGATTCAACGTCACGGATGATACCGGTGCCGTTGCAACGCGGGCACACGATACCGCTGCTCTCACCCAGGGACGGGCGCAGGCGCTGACGGGACATTTCCAGCAGGCCGAAGCGCGAGATACGGCCCACTTGTACGCGGGCACGGTCGGCTTCCAGGCACTCGCGGACTTTCTCTTCCACGGCGCGCTGGTTCTTGGCGGGGGTCATGTCGATGAAGTCGATCACGATCAGGCCGCCGATGTCACGCAGGCGCAGCTGGCGGGCGATTTCTTCAGCCGCTTCCAGGTTGGTCTGCAGGGCGGTTTCTTCGATGTCGCTGCCTTTGGTCGCACGTGCCGAGTTGATGTCAATGGACACCAGAGCTTCGGTCGGGTCGATCACGATGGAGCCACCGGAAGGCAGTTCGACCACGCGCTGGAAGGCGGTCTCGATCTGGCTTTCGATCTGGAAACGGTTGAACAGCGGCACGCTGTCTTCGTACAGCTTGATCTTGCTGGCGTACTGCGGCATTACCTGGCGGATGAAGGTCAGGGCTTCGTCCTGGGCTTCAACGCTGTCGATCAGCACTTCGCCGATGTCCTGGCGCAGGTAGTCGCGGATGGCGCGGATGATCACGTTGCTTTCCTGATAGATCAGGAACGGCGCGGAACGGTCCAGGGACGCTTCCTTGATAGCGGTCCACAGTTGCAGCAGGTAGTCGAGGTCCCACTGCATTTCTTCGCTGCTGCGGCCCAGGCCGGCAGTGCGAACGATCAGGCCCATGTCGGCCGGTGCGATCAGGCCGTTCAGCGCTTCGCGCAGTTCGTTGCGCTCTTCGCCTTCGATGCGACGGGAAATACCGCCGGCACGCGGGTTGTTCGGCATCAGGACCAGGTAACGGCCAGCGAGGCTGATGAAGGTGGTCAGGGCAGCACCCTTGTTGCCACGTTCTTCTTTCTCGACCTGGACGATGACTTCCTGGCCTTCGCTCAGGACGTCCTTGATGTTCACGCGGCCTTCGGGGGCTTTCTTGAAGTATTCGCGGGAGATTTCTTTGAGGGGCAGGAAGCCGTGGCGCTCGGAGCCGAAATCGACAAAGGCAGCCTCAAGGCTTGGTTCGATGCGAGTAATACGGCCTTTATAGATGTTGGCCTTCTTTTGCTCGCGTGCACCGGATTCGATGTCCAGGTCGTAGAGGCGTTGGCCATCTACCAGTGCAACACGCAACTCTTCGGGTTGAGTTGCGTTAATCAGCATTCTTTTCATGTTGTACCGTCGGTTTCCGGGCTGCCGGAAACGGCGTTCGGCACACACGACTTCTCACGGTCGGTGTCAGGTGCGTCAAGAGTGGTTGGCCACTCCAGTGTCCAGCAAAACCTGCCAATTGGGCCGGTATCGCGACGGACGCGTCCTGCTCGTTAGCGGTGGTGACAAAGGCACCACTTCAACAAAAGCTAAGGTCAGGAGGAGGAATCAACCGGCGACTGTGGACGAGATGAAGCGTCTGAAACAAGCCTAGTGCTACACAGTCCGACGGTTGTGCATCTCCACCCTACACGTATCCCTGATAATTCGGGTGCTGCCGCGCGCAGAATCCGCAGCGGGTTGGCATTTACCGTGGGCTCCAATGGGGAGTCCACGCTCATGGCTAAACAAGACTAGGTGTGGGCGACTGCGCTCTCACTCAGCTCTTAACAGGCGTTGTTTCCGAAGCATCTGCCATGGTCTGGCTCAAGACTGACTGCACTTTGTGAACTGGCCGTAAATATCGGCGCAAAACGCGAGTATTCACTCTGCTTTTTGCACTCGCTTCAGGCCTCATGTCACCTGCGCTTGTTACAATCCCGAGCCTTCCAAGGTGGCCGAAGCCCCGTAGGACGGCCTCGCGTCCTGATGAATTGCGATGGTCAGGGCCGGCAATTTGCCGCATGTCCTCTGTCCAGGCCGCTTTTGGCGGCGTTCGCGACTATAGCAGCAATGATTAAGTGCTTCAATTCCATAAAAAATTGTTATCATCGCGGCCATGACGACTACCACCCCCCCGACCCCCAGCGTCCAGCTGCTTGAGGTCTCGCCGGAATATGCCGGCCAACGCATCGACAATTTTCTCCTGGCCCGGCTCAAAGGCGTGCCCAAGACCTTGATTTACCGCATTTTGCGTAAAGGCGAAGTGCGCGTGAACAAGGGGCGGATCAAGCCTGAGTACAAGTTGCAGGCGGGCGATATTGTCCGTGTGCCGCCCGTACGCGTGCCTGAGCGCGACGAGCCTGTGCCCTTGGCCCAGGGGCTGTTGCAGCGCCTGGAAGCCTCGATTGTCTTCGAAGACAACAAACTGATCGTGATCAACAAGCCGTGCGGCATTGCAGTTCACGGCGGCAGCGGCCTGAACTTCGGCGTGATCGAAGCCTTTCGCCAGTTGCGCCCGGATGCCAAGGAGCTGGAGCTGGTCCATCGCCTGGACCGTGACACCTCCGGCCTGTTGATGATCGCCAAGAAGCGCAGCATGTTGCGCCACCTGCACACCGCCCTGCGTGGCGACGGGGTGGACAAGCGCTACATGGCGCTGGTGCGTGGCAATTGGGCCAGCTCGATCAAGAGCGTTCGTGCGCCGCTGCAAAAGAGCAACCTGCGTTCCGGTGAGCGTATGGTCGAGGTGGACGAGGAGGGCAAAGAAGCCCTGACCCTGTTCAAGGTACTGCGCCGCTTCGGCGACTTCGCCACCATGGTCGAAGCCAAGCCGGTCACTGGTCGTACCCACCAGATACGCGTGCACACCCTGCACGCGGGGCACTGCATTGCCGGTGACACCAAGTACGGTGATGAGGGTTTCTCCAAGGAGATCCGCGATCTGGGCGGTAAACGTCTGTTCCTGCACGCCTACATGCTCACCGTGCCGCTGCCCGATGGTGGCGAGCTGAAATTGCAGGCGCCGGTCGACGAGATGTGGGCCAAGACCGTGGAGCGTTTGAGTGTCGCACCTTGACTACAAGCTGCTGATCTTCGATTGGGATGGGACGCTGTGCGATTCCATTGGTCGGATTGTCGAGTCGATGCATATGGCTTCGACTCGCTCGGGTTTTGAGTTGTGCAGCGACCTCGCGGTCAAGGGCATCATTGGTCTGGGCTTGCCTGAAGCAATCCGCACGCTTTATCCGCAAATTGCCGACGACGAGCTGATAGCGTTCCGCGAGCATTACGCCGATCACTATATTGCGCTGGAGGCCGAGCCTTCGCCGCTGTTTGACGGTGTGGTGCAGTCGCTGCAGGCTTTGCGTGCCGAGGGCTATCAGCTGGCGGTCGCCACCGGAAAAGCCCGTCGCGGGCTGGATCGGGTGCTCAAGGCGCATGGCTGGGAAGACTATTTCGACATCACCCGTGCGGCCGATGAAACCGCCAGCAAGCCCCATCCTCTGATGCTGGAGCAGATCCTGGATCATTGCGGTGTATCGCCGCGCCAGGCATTGATGGTGGGTGATGCATCTTTCGACCTGATGATGGCGCGCAATGCTGGCATGGACAGCGTAGCGGTCAGCTATGGCGCCCAGGCTGCGGAGGCGTTGCAGCAATACGAGCCGAGGCTCACGATTGATCATTTTTCTGAATTGCAGGCCTGGCTCAGCCGGGCCCGATAAGTCTTTGCTGGGGTTGATGGCATGAGTGACGAGTGGAAAGCGCCCGAAAAGGCCGAAAGCAGTGATGATAAAAGCTGGAAACTGCTGGAGAAGACCCTCCTGGCCAGTGTCCAGGAGCAGCGTCGTTCGCGGCGCTGGGGGATTTTTTTCAAGCTGCTGACCTTTGTTTACCTACTTGGGATGCTGGCGCTGTTCAGTCCGCTGATGGATATGGAAAAAAGCGCTACCCGCGGTAGTCACTACACCGCCCTGATCGAGGTGCGCGGTGTGATTGCCGACAAGGAGCCCGCGAGTGCCGACAATATCGTCACCAGCCTGCGCGCCGCCTTCGAAGACCCCAAGGTCAAGGGGGTGATCCTGCGTATCAACAGTCCTGGCGGCAGCCCTGTGCAGTCGGGCTATGTGTATGACGAGATTCGCCGGCTGCGCGCACTCCATCCGGATACCAGGCTCTACGCGGTAATTTCCGACCTGGGCGCCTCGGGGGCCTATTACATCGCCAGTGCCGCTGACCAGATCTATGCCGATAAGGCCAGCCTGGTGGGCTCCATTGGTGTGACGGCGGCCGGTTACGGTTTTGTCGGCACCATGGAGAAGCTGGGGGTGGAGCGTCGCACCTACACCTCGGGTGAGCACAAGGCGTTCCTGGATCCTTTCCAGCCGCAGAAGGCGGATGAAACCGCGTTCTGGCAGAGCGTGCTCGATACCACTCATCGCCAGTTCATTGCCAGCGTCAAGCAGGGCCGTGGGGATCGTCTGAAAGATAAAGACCATCCGGAATTGTTCTCCGGGTTGGTGTGGTCAGGCGAGCAGGCGTTGCCGCTGGGCTTGATTGACGGATTGGGCAGTGCCAGCTCGGTGGCGCGGGATGTGGTTGGCGAGAAGGAGTTGGTGGATTTTACGGTCGAGGAATCGCCGTTTGATCGCTTCTCCAAAAAGCTCGGCGCCAGCGTGGCTGAGAAGCTAGCCCTGTACATGGGCTTCCAAGGCCCGACGCTACGCTGATACCCCGAGCCTGCTGTAGATCAAAAGGTGGGAGGGGCCTGCTCCCTCCCACATTTGGCCGGTGGTGTATTTAAGGGATTTGCGCGCCCTCGGCGAGCAGCATATCCACCAGCCGAATCAGCGGCAGCCCGACAAGGCTGGTCGCATCCGGCCCTTCGGTGCTTTGAAACAGGCTCACGCCCAGCCCCTCGGCCTTGAAGCTGCCCGCGCAGTCATAGGGCTGCTCGATCCGCAGGTAGCGCTCAATACGCTCTGCATCCAGCTCGCGCATGGTTACCGTGAAAGGCACGCAGTCGACCTGGCAATGCCCTGTGTTGCTGTTGAGCAGTGCCAGCCCGGTAAGAAAGCTCACACGCTTGCCGCTGGCCGCCAACAATTGCTCGCGGGCGTTTTCAAAGGTGTGAGGCTTGCCGATGATCCGGCCTTCCAGTGCAGCGACCTGGTCAGAGCCAATGATTAAATGGCCAGGATGGCTGGCGGCGAGGGCGCGGGCTTTTTCTTCGGCCAGGCGCTTGACCAGTTCGATGGCGGATTCGTCCGGGCGGTGGCTTTCGTCGATATCCGGCGAGCTGCAGGTGAAAGGCAGGTGCAGGCGGCTCAGTAATTCCCGGCGATAAACCGAGCTGGACGCGAGTAATAAAGGCAGCATATACGTCTCCTCAAGGCAGTCACCGATTCTAGCGACGCGACCGGCTGACGCACAGGGCTGAATTTCCTTTGACATGGCTGGGTGCATCCCTATAATGCTGCGCCTATGTTGAATGACCCGATTCCACCTCACGTTGACCCGCGCAAATTGGCTGATCGTGGCACCACCCTTCAAGGTGAAGTGCTGCTGGCCGATTTGGAGAGACTCTGCGACCCGCTTTCCGACACTGTCGGTACGGTGCAGGCTAAATTCGTTTTTGAACGAGATGAACGTAAGTCTGTGGTAATCCACAGCTTTATCGACACCGAAGTCAAAATGGTTTGCCAGCGTTGTCTTGAGCTGGTCACCCTGCCGATCCACAGCGAATGCAGTTATGCTGTGGTGAAAGAGGGTGCGAATACCCAGTCGTTGCCGAAAGGTTATGACGTGCTGGAACTGGGCGAAGATCCATTGGATCTGCATGCACTGATCGAGGAGGAGCTTTTGCTCGCCTTGCCCATTGTGCCTGCTCATCATCCGGAAGAATGCCAGCAGCCGGAGGGTCTCGATGACGAGGCCGAGCCGAGCGAGGACGAGGTAACGCGGTCCAACCCGTTCAGTGTATTGGCGCAGTTAAAGCGTGACCCAAACGTTTAGGAGTTAATCAATTATGGCTGTTCAGCAGAACAAAAAATCCCGCTCCGCCCGTGACATGCGCCGTTCGCACGACGCTCTCGAGGCTAGCACCCTGTCCGTGGAAAAGACCACTGGTGAAGTTCACCTGCGTCACCACGTATCGCCAGAAGGCGTATACCGTGGCCGTAAAGTGATCGACAAGGGCGCTGACGAGTAATCACTTGTCTGCCCAAGTCATCGCGATTGACGCAATGGGCGGGGACTTCGGTCCCCGCAGCATTGTTCAGGCCTGCATTGCCAGCCTGTCTGCTACGCCCTCGCTGCACCTGACCCTCGTCGGTCAACCTACCCTTCTTGAAGAACTGATTGCCAGCCATCCGGCGGTGGATCGCGCGCGCCTGACCATTACGCCCGCCAGCGAAACCATCAGCATGGATGAAAAGCCGGCCGCAGCCTTGCGCGGCAAGCCCGACTCTTCAATGCGTGTGGCGCTTGAGCTGCTGCGTGATGGCAAGGTGCAAGCCTGTGTCAGTGCCGGTAATACAGGGGCGTTGATGGCCTTGTCGCGGCATGTGCTCAAGACCTTGCCGGGTATCGACCGCCCGGCGATGGTGGCGGCGATCCCGACGCAGAAGGGCTATTGCCAGTTGCTGGACTTGGGCGCCAATGTCGATTGCAGTGCCGAGCACCTGTTGCAGTTCGCCGTGATGGGCTCGGTGGCCGCTGAAGCGCTGGGCGTAGCCCGGCCAAGGGTCGCCCTGCTGAATATCGGCACCGAGGACATCAAGGGCAACCAGCAGGTCAAGCTCGCCGCCACGTTGTTGCAAGGCGCGCCGGGCTTGAACTACATAGGTTTTGTCGAAGGTGACGGCTTGTACCGTGGTGAAGCCGACGTAGTGGTGTGTGACGGGTTTGTCGGCAACATCTTGCTCAAGTCGAGCGAGGGCTTGGCAACCATGATTGCCACGCGTATCGAAGCCTTGTTCAAGCAGAGCCTGGTATCGCGCATGGTCGGTGCCCTGGCGCTGCCGTTGATGCGCCGCTTGCAGGCCGACCTGGCACCGGCACGGCACAACGGAGCGAGCTTTCTCGGCTTGCAGGGCATTGTGGTCAAAAGCCACGGCTCGGCCGGCGTGCAGGGGGTTCAAAGTGCGATTGCGCGGGCGTTGATCGAGATACAGGAAAACCTGCCGCAACGCCTGCACGGCCGTCTTGAGGATCTGTTGCCTTAGGCGAATTGGCCCGGGAGTGCTTAAATGTGACCGGCCAGTTCAATTGACCATCCAATCTGTCAGTTTCGCGCGCTCCCAACGTTGGAGTGCGCATTTTTGACGACCAGATCATTAGGGGCTTGTTACATGTCTACATCCCTCGCATTCGTCTTTCCAGGGCAGGGTTCGCAGTCCCTCGGCATGTTGGCCGAGCTGGGCGCGCAATACCCGCTGGTCCTGGATACCTTCAAGGAAGCTTCCGATGCCCTGGGTTACGACCTGTGGGCGCTGACCCAGCAGGGGCCGGAAGAGCAGCTCAATCAAACCGATAAAACCCAGCCGGCCATCCTGACCGCTTCGATCGCCCTGTGGCGCTTGTGGCTGGCAGAAGGTGGGGCGCGTCCGGCATTTGTTGCCGGACACAGCCTGGGCGAATACAGCGCCCTGGTGGCGGCGGGTAGCCTGACCCTTGGTGAAGCGGTCAAGCTGGTCGAGCGTCGTGGCCAGTTGATGCAAGAAGCCGTTCCGGCTGGGCAGGGCGGCATGGCCGCGATCCTGGGCCTGGACGATGCGGTAGTAATCGAGGCCTGCGCCGAAGCGGCGCAAGGTGAAGTGGTCAGCGCGGTGAACTTCAACTCCCCGGGCCAGGTGGTGATCGCCGGCGCCAAGGCGGCTGTTGAGCGCGCCATCGAAGGCTGCAAGGCCCGGGGTGCCAAGCGTGCACTGCCGTTGCCGGTGAGCGTGCCGTCCCACTGTGAACTGATGCGCCCGGCTGCCGAGCGCTTTGCCGAGTCTATCGCGGCCATCAACTGGCAAGCGCCGCAGATCCCGCTGGTACAGAACGTCAGCGCGGCCGTGGCCGCCGACCTCGACACCCTCAAGCGCGACCTGCTGGAGCAACTGTACAAGCCGGTACGCTGGGTTGAATCGGTCCAGACCCTGGCCGCCAATGGCGCCACTGAGCTGGTCGAGTGTGGCCCGGGCAAAGTCCTGGCCGGCCTGAACAAGCGCTGCGCCGACGGTGTGTCGACCGCCAACCTCAATACCCCTGAAGCCTTCGCTGCCGCTCGCGCGGCACTGGCCTGAATCCCGTACTTAGGAGAAGCCTGCATGAGTCTGCAAGGTAAAGTTGCACTGGTTACCGGCGCTAGCCGTGGCATTGGCCAGGCGATCGCCCTGGAGCTGGGCCGTCAGGGCGCCGTTGTGATCGGCACCGCCACTTCCGCCTCGGGCGCCGAGCGTATCGCCGCGACCCTGAAGGAAAACGGCGTGCAGGGCACCGGCCTTGAGCTGAATGTGACCAGCGATGAGTCCGTGGCTGCCGTACTGGCCGAGATCACTGCACAGTTCGGTGCGCCGGCGATTCTGGTGAACAACGCCGGTATCACCCGTGACAACCTGATGATGCGCATGAAAGACGACGAGTGGTACGACGTGGTCGATACCAACCTGAACAGTCTGTTCCGCCTGTCCAAGGGTGTTTTGCGCGGCATGACCAAGGCGCGTTGGGGCCGAATTATCAATATTGGCTCCGTAGTGGGTGCCATGGGCAACGCAGGCCAAGTAAACTACGCTTCCGCCAAGGCCGGGCTGGAAGGTTTCAGCCGTGCACTGGCACGTGAAGTCGGTTCGCGGTCGATTACGGTCAACTCGGTGGCCCCAGGGTTCATCGACACCGATATGACCCGCGAACTGCCGGAAGCACAGCGTGAAGCGTTGCTGACGCAGATTCCGCTGGGCCGTCTGGGCCAGGCTCAAGAGATCGCGAATGTGGTCACTTTCCTGGCATCCGACGGTGCGGCATACGTGACTGGGGCTACAATCCCGGTGAACGGCGGGATGTACATGAGTTAAATTGTGACGGATCGCTTCAAAAAAATGTCATACGAGCTGTCTAAAATCCGTTATAAAGCTGCAACTTAATTTATAGGCAGGTGGCCGACCGGGTACAGGGTGAAGCTTTCAGTTGAAAAGCTGAAATGGCTTTCTATACACTTACCCACTGGCCAGCTGCCTGAATTTGTCCATTAGGAGTTAAACAAGGTATGAGCACCATCGAAGAGCGCGTCAAGAAAATCGTTGCCGAGCAACTGGGCGTTAAGGAAGAAGAAGTGGTCAACACTGCTTCCTTCGTAGAAGACTTGGGTGCCGATTCCCTTGACACCGTTGAGCTGGTGATGGCTCTGGAAGAGGAATTCGAGACCGAAATCCCGGACGAAGAAGCTGAAAAAATCACTACTGTTCAAGCTGCCATCGACTACGTTACCAGCCACCAGGCGTAATAGTTTGTAGTCGTCGCTTGCTGTCAGGGAAAAACCGCACTGCTGTAACGGCGTGCGGTTTTTTCTTTAGGCGGTGATGAAAAGTAAGCTGCGAATCGAAGTGTCGTCATTAGAAAAAGGAGAGTGCTGTGTCGCGTAGACGCGTCGTAGTCACCGGTATGGGTATGTTGTCGCCACTGGGTACGGATGTGCCGAGCAGTTGGCAGGGCATTCTGGCTGGCCGCAGTGGTATTGGTCTGATCGAACACACGGACCTTTCTGCCTATTCCACCCGTTTTGGCGGCTCGGTAAAGGGCTTCAATGTCGAGGAATATCTCTCGATCAAAGAATCCCGCAAGCTCGACCTGTTCATTCAATACGGCTTGGCAGCCGGTTTTCAGGCGGTGCGCAACGCCGGTCTGGAAGTCACCGACGCCAACCGTGACCGCATCGGCGTGGCTATGGGTTCGGGGATTGGCGGTTTGACCAATATCGAAGAAACCAGCCGCACGCTGCACGATTCCGGCCCGCGTCGAATTTCACCGTTCTTCGTGCCCGGTTCGATCATCAATATGATTTCCGGCTTCCTGTCCATCCACCTGGGTGCACAAGGGCCTAACTACGCCATCGCAACGGCGTGCACCACGGGCACCCACTGCATCGGCATGGCGGCGCGCAACATCGCTTATGACGAAGCGGATGTGATGATCGCCGGTGGCGCTGAAATGGCCGCCTGCGGCCTGGGCATGGGTGGCTTCGGTGCATCCCGTGCGTTGTCGACCCGCAATGACGAGCCGACCCGGGCCAGCCGTCCATGGGACAAGGGCCGTGATGGCTTCGTGCTGTCTGACGGCGCCGGTGCCCTGGTGCTCGAAGAGCTGGAGCACGCCAAGGCGCGTGGCGCCACCATCTACGCCGAGTTGATCGGCTTTGGCATGAGCGGCGATGCCTATCACATGACGTCGCCACCGTCCGACGGTGCCGGTGCTGCGCGCTGCATCACCAATGCACTGCGCGATGCGAAGGTCAACCCTGACCAGGTGCAGTACATCAACGCCCATGGTACTTCGACGCCGACCGGCGACCTGGCGGAAGCCGAAGCCATCAAGTCGGTGTTCGGTGAACATGCCTACAAGCTGGCCGTCAGCTCCACCAAGTCCATGACCGGCCACCTGTTGGGTGCGGCGGGCGCGGTCGAGGCGATCTTCAGTGTAATGGCGATCAAGGATCAGGTCGCTCCGCCGACCATCAACCTTGATGAGCCGGACGAAGGCTGCGACCTGAACTTCGTGCCCCACGAAGCGCAACCGATGCCGATCGACGTGGTGATCTCCAACTCGTTCGGGTTTGGTGGCACCAACGGCTCCCTGGTGTTCCGCCGGTTCGCCGAGTGATGCACAGCTGGGTCGACGGTCAGCCAGCGGGCAGCGTGCCCCTGAAAGATCGTGGCCTGGCGTATGGCGATGGGATATTCGAGACCATCGCCGTCAAGGCCGGGCAGCCGTTGCTGCTCGACCGTCACCTGCAACGCCTGGAAGAGGGTTGCAGGCGCTTGGCACTGGTGGCGGATCACGGGTTGATTCGCAACGAAGTGCTTGGCTTCGCCGTCGCGCTGGGTGACGGTGTCCTCAAGTTGATCCTCACCCGTGGCGACAGCCTGCGCGGTTATGGCATCAACCCTGGCGCCCCGGTGCGTCGTATCTTGCAGGGCAGTGCGCCCGCTGTTTACCCGCCCGCCCATGCAATCGAAGGCATCCGCCTGTTCCCCTGTACCACGCGCTTGGCTGAGCAGCCGCTGCTGGCCGGTCTCAAGCACCTCAACCGCCTGGAGCAAGTGATCGCCCGTGCTGAATGGCAAGATACCGAACATGCCGAAGGCTTGATGCTGGATATGTCCGGACGGGTGATCGAAGGCGTGTTCAGCAACCTGTTCCTGGTGCGCAACGGCTTGTTACTAACCGCTGATCTGACCCGTTGCGGCGTGGCCGGGGTGATGCGCGCCGAGCTGCTGGCCCAGGCACAAGCGCTGGGCATCCCGGTGGCCGTGGCCGATATCGATATTGAGCAGTTGCAGCAGGCCGATGAGGTCTTCGTCTGCAACAGCGTATATGGCATTTGGCCGGTGCGTGGATGCGCTGCGATGAGCTGGCCGGTTGGGCCGCTCACCCGTAAACTGCAGGGTATTGTTCGCGCGCTATTGGATATTTGAGTTGATACGAAAACTGGTGTTACTGCTGCAGATCAGCCTGGTCTCGGCAGCGTTGCTCGTGGGCTTTTCGGCCTGGAAACTCGACTCTGCCCTCAAGCAGCCCCTGAAGCTGCCCCAGGAGCAGTTGCTCGACGTGCCGGCTGGCGCTACCCCAACGGGTACTTTCAATCGTCTGGAAGCCGACGGTGTACTTGACGACGCATTCTGGTTACGCCTGTACTGGCGCTTCAACCTTGAAGGCCAGCCACTGCACAGCGGCGAATATCGCATGACACCCGGCCTCACTGCCGAAGGCTTGATCGGCCTGTGGCAGCGCGGCGAAGTGGTGCAATACAGCCTGACCCTGGTGGAGGGCTGGAATTTCCGCCAGGTGCGCACCGCCCTGGCCAAGCATGAAAAAATCGTACAGACCCTTCCTGGCCTGACTGACAGCGAAGTGATGGACAAGCTCGGCCATGCGGGTGAGTTTCCGGAAGGGCGTTTCTTCCCTGACACCTACCGTTTTGTACGCGGCATGACCGATGTCGAATTCCTGAAAAAAGCCTACAACCGCCTGGATGATGTGCTCGCCCAGGAGTGGAGCAAGCGTGCCGACGATGCGCCGTACACCGACCCTTATCAGGCACTGATCATGGCGTCCCTGGTGGAAAAGGAGACCGGCGTGCCGCAAGAGCGTGGGCAGATTGCTGGTGTGTTCGTGCGCCGCATGAAGATCGGCATGATGCTGCAGACTGATCCCACCGTGATTTACGGCCTGGGTGAGCGCTACAACGGCAAGTTGACCCGCGCCCACCTCAAGGAAGCCAACCCCTACAACACCTATATGATCGCCGGCCTGCCGCCCACGCCTATTGCGATGGTCGGTCGCGAGGCGATCCATGCAGCGCTGAACCCGGTGCCGGGCAGCAGCCTGTATTTTGTCGCCCGTGGCGACGGCAGCCATATTTTCTCGGATAACCTGGATGCCCATAATGCCGCCGTGCGCGAGTTCCAGCTCAAGCGGCGTGGCGATTACCGCTCCAGCCCGGCTCCAGTGGTGAAACCGCTGGAAGATGCAACCGCACCTGCCGAGGCACCGATTGAGCCCGCGCCGGACACTACCGCGCCGCAAAGCCCGCAATGACTCTGACTAAGGACTGCCTGTGACTGGCTTGTTTATTACCCTGGAAGGCCCGGAAGGTGCCGGTAAAAGCACGAACCGCGACTACCTGGCCGAGCGCCTGCGTGCGCAGGGCATTGAAGTGGTGCTGACCCGCGAGCCGGGCGGTACGCCGCTGGCCGAGCGTATACGCGAAGTGCTGTTGGCCCCGGGTGACGAGCCAATGAACCCGGACACCGAGCTGCTGCTGGTATTTGCCGCCCGAGCCCAACACCTGGCCGAAGTGATTCGCCCCGCGCTGGCACGCGGCGCCGTGGTGATTTGTGATCGGTTCACGGATTCCACCTACGCCTACCAGGGCGGTGGCCGAGGTTTGTCAGTAGAGCGTATCGCCACCCTTGAAACCTTCGTACAGGGCGATGTGCGTCCGGATTTGACCCTGCTGTTCGATCTGCCCGTGGAAGTGGGCATGGCCCGCGCCAGCGCTCGCGGTCGTCTGGATCGTTTCGAACTGGAAGGCCCGGTATTTTTCGACGCGGTGCGCAGCGCTTTCCTGCAGCGCGCCAAGGCTGAGCCGGCGCGTTATTACCTGCTCGATGCGGCGCAGCCGTTGAACCAGGTGCAACAGGCCATCGACGCGCTGTTGCCGACTCTGCTGGAGCGCACTCGTGGCTGAGTCCTACCCGTGGCAGGACAGCCTGTGGCAGCAACTGGCCGGTCGTGCCCAGCACGCCCATGCCTATTTGCTGCATGGGCCAGTGGGCATCGGTAAGCGTCACCTCGCCGAGCGCTTGATGGCCAGCCTGTTGTGCCAGCGCCCGGTCAATCTGCAGGCGTGTGGCGAGTGCAAATCCTGCCTGCTGCTCAAGGCCGGCAGTCACCCGGACAACTATGTGCTGGAGCCCGAGGAAGCCGACAAGGCGATCAAGGTCGACCAGGTACGCGACCTCGTCAGCTTCGTAGTGCAGACCGCGCAGATGGGCGGGCGCAAAGTGGTGCTGATCGAGCCAGTCGAGGCGATGAACATCAACGCCGCCAACGCCTTGCTCAAAAGCCTTGAAGAACCGTCCGGCGACACCGTGCTGTTGCTGGTGAGCCATCAGTCCAGCCGTTTGTTGCCGACGATTCGCAGCCGCTGCGTACAGCAGGCGTGCCCGTTGCCGAGCGAGGCCATGAGCCTGCAATGGCTGGCGCAGGCGTTGCCGGAGTGCACCGAGCAGGAACGGGTCGAGTTGTTGACCCTGGCGGCCGGTTCACCCCTGGCGGCAGTGAAGCTGCAAACCCAGGGCGTGCGTGAGCAACGGGCACTGGTTGTGGAAGGTGTGAAGAAGCTGCTCAAGCAGGAGCTGTCCGCCACGCAACTGGCTGAAAGCGCCTGGAAGGATATTCCCCTGCTGCTGTTGTTCGACTGGTTCTGCGACTGGTCCAGCCTGATCCTGCGCTACCAACTGACCCAGGATGAAAACGGCCTTGGCCTGGCGGATATGCGCAAGGTGGTGCAATACCTGGCGCAGAAAAGTGCCCAGGACAAAGTGCTGAATATTCAGGACTGGATCCTCGCGCAGCGCCAGAAGGTACTCGGTAAGGCCAACCTCAACCGCGTGCTGTTGCTTGAGGCGCTGCTGGTGCAGTGGGTTGGCCTGCTCGGGCGCCGTTAATTTTCGCGGCCGACAGGTGTATGGTCGGCCAGACCCTTTTTGTGAATTAAGCCCTGACTTCCTATGCTCGTAGATTCCCATTGCCATCTTGATCGCCTTGACCTTGCCCAGCACGGCGGTTCCCTCGACGCCGCCCTTGAAGCTGCACGCCAGCGTGGGGTAGGGCACTTTCTGTGCATCGGCGTCAGCGCTGAAAACGCCGGCGACGTCAAAGCCCTGGCTGATCGCTACGCCGATGTGGATTGCTCGGTGGGCATCCACCCGCTGGACCTCAAGCCCGGCGAAGCCCCGGCTCTGGATTGGCTATTGGGCGAACTCAACCATCCACGGGTGGTGGCCATTGGCGAAACCGGCCTGGACTACCACTACGAGCCTGAAGCCGCCGAGTTGCAGCAGGCCTCTTTCCGCCTGCACTTGCAGGCCGCCCGGCAGACCGGCAAGCCGGTGATCGTCCACACCCGGGGTGCCCGCGCCGATACCTTGACCTTGCTGCGCGAAGCCGCGCTGCCGCAGGCCGGTGTGTTGCATTGTTTTACCGAAGACTGGGACATGGCCAAGGCTGCTCTGGACCTGGGGTTCTATATTTCCCTGTCGGGTATCGTCACCTTTCGCAACGCCGACGCGCTGCGCGACGTGGCTCGCCAAGTGCCAGCCGACCGCCTGCTGGTGGAAACCGACTCGCCGTACCTGGCACCTATTCCCCACCGCGGCAAGCCAAACCTGCCTGAATATGTGCGTGACGTGGCCGATTACTTGGCGATGCTGCGCGGCGAGTCGTACGAGCGCTTCGCCGAGCAGACCACCGAAAACTTCAAACGCCTGTTTCCGTTGGCCCATGTAGCCGGATAGCACGGCTGAATCGCAGGCAAAAAAAACCCGGGTTCTGGGGGGTGAATCCGGGCTAAGACCATTAGGAGTAAAACAAGGGCACGCAGTCCGTCGGTACCCAGGTCGTCGCGTCACTTGGGGGAGATGTCGCGGCGACAGTTGAAGTATTGATCAGTATCCGATTCAGTCCAGTCAGATCTGATCGTTTTTTAAACAGATTTGGAATACGCCCGCTTAGCTTGAGTTCTCATTGAGCAGGTGGGCAGCTTCAGGCGGCGCGTCTATTTCTGACTGATATCGATAAAAACGTTGGCATATTGAAAGTTAAGTGCATCGCGGGTTCACATAGACATTGCCCAACGACCGTTCAGTCGGGATAATCCCTCGCATCGGGTAAATCGTATCGCCACGTATCTGTGGCCCTGCGCAACCCTCCCTATTCCGACCTTTGCAGACTTCTTCCTCATGCACAAAGAACCCCGTAAGGTCCGTGAGTTTCGCCGCCGTGAGCAGGAAATTCTCGACACCGCACTCAAGTTATTCCTCGAACAGGGCGAAGACAGCGTCACGGTAGAGATGATTGCGGATGCCGTGGGTATCGGCAAGGGCACCATCTACAAGCACTTCAAATCCAAGGCCGAGATCTACTTGCGCCTGATGCTCGACTACGAGCGCGACTTGAACGAGCTGCTGCACTCGGCCGATGTCGACAAGGACAAGGAAGCGCTGTCTCGCGCTTACTTCGAGTTCCGTATGCGTGACCCGCAGCGCTACCGCCTGTTCGACCGCCTGGAAGAGAAGGTGGTCAAGGGGCACCAGGTGCCGGAAATGGTCGAGGAGCTGCACAAGATCCGCGCCTCGAACTTCGAACGCCTGACCCTGCTGATCAAGGGGCGTATCAGTGAAGGCAAGCTTGAAGACGTGCCGCCGTATTTCCACTACTGCGCCGCCTGGGCCCTGGTGCATGGCGCCGTGGCGCTGTATCACTCGCCGTTCTGGAGCAATGTGCTGGAGGATCAGGAAGGTTTCTTCCAGTTCCTGATGGACATCGGCGTGCGCATGGGCAACAAGCGCAAGCACAGCACTGAACTGCCTGGGCCTGAAAAAGGTAATGAGACCCCGGCTACGTAAGTTATTCGCCGCAGTGATGGGGCAATGATTTACTGCCAGGGGTATTAACCCAGGAATATACTCAGGCAAGGACCTTGCTAAAAGCTGATTTATGAGTCAGCTTTTAGCGCGCCCGAATTATCTTCTGCCGGAGTGATCCATGATCGTTGATCGTCAAGGCAGGCGTTTTCGCAATTTGCGGATCAGCCTGACCTCAGCCTGCAATTACGCGTGTACCTACTGCGTGCCTGACGGCAAGCGGCTGGTGGCTGCCCAGGACGAACTCTCGGCCGCTGCCATGGCCCGGGGCGTGGCTTACCTGATTGAAGCGGCGGGCATCGAACGCTTGCGCATTACCGGCGGCGAACCGCTGGTGAGCCCCAAGCTGGAAGCGTTCATGGACGCGGTAGGGCAGATGGGCCTCAGCGACATCAGCCTGACGACCAACGGCCAACTGCTGGCGCGCAAACTGCCGTTGCTGGTGGATGCCGGCATTCGGCGTATCAATGTCTCCCTCGATACCCTGGATGCCGATGCCTTTCGCAGCATCGCTCGTGGCGGCGACCTGGCCACCGTGCTCGATGGTATGGACCAGGCCAGCGCGGCCGGCATCAAGATCAAGGTCAACATGGTGCCATTGCGTGGCCAGAACCTGGATCAGGTGATGCCTCTGCTCGATTACTGCCTGGAGCGTGGCTACGAGTTGCGCTTTATCGAATTGATGCGCATGGGGCACCTGGCGAAAGACTCCAACGCGTTCCTCCAGCAATTTGTCAGCTTGCAGCAATTGCTCAGCCTGATCGGTGAGCGCCACGAATACCTGCAAGCCAACGCGCCCGTTGACGCTACCGCCGTACGCTACGAAGTACCGGGCAAAGGCTTCTTCGGCGTGATCGCCAACGAAAGTGTACCGTTCTGTCGTACGTGTTCGCGGTTGCGGTTGTCCTCCACGGGCTGGCTGCATGGTTGCTTGTCCTCAAGCAATCGCCACTACGTCGGTGACTTGCTTGATCAACCGCGCCACCAGGCATTGCCGGCCTTGCAGGGCTTGTTGATGAAGGCGCTGGGCGACAAGCAGGAAGTGGCGTTTTCGGGCGGCGCGACGATCATGAAGATCATTGGCGGCTAAGGTCGCGCATGCCTCAATGTGTTGGCCTTCAAGCTGGCGCAGAACCTGCATCTCACGCCCATTCGCCGGTTTTCCGTCACCGGCTTCTGGAGGATTAGGATGCGTAGTCTGGTTTTACTGCTGGCGGCGTTGGCCCTGAGTGGTTGTATGACCGTCAGCGATATGGCCGAAGGCACTCGCTATCAGATGAGCGATGCCGGGCTGCTGGACCATAGCGACACCCGGCGTACGGCCTCGGTGCGCATACAGCCGGATTCCTTTGTGTTTATCGCCCAAGGCGCCTTCGTGCCGCCGGGCAGCGCGTACCCGCGACCCAACGTGGTCGCCGAGGAAGCGTTCAACGGTTTCGTCGAATATTTCCCCATGGTTCGTCGTGCTCGCCAACCCGAAGGTCTTGAGCAGGCCATGGCCGAAGCCCGCGGGGCGGGGGCTCACTACCTGCTGTATTGCCGTTTTGCGGCAGCCGATGACCGTATCGGCAATGCCGATGAGTGGACCGACCAGCAAGCTCTGGACCGCCTGGGGCTGGACAGCGGTGTGATCCAGGTCATGTTGATCGAGACCAGCACCCAGTATTTGATTGATACTGCACGCATTCGCAGTCGTGGCGGTTTACTGACGTTCCACGACACATCGCCACAAGATCTGATTGCCCGCCCCCTGGCGCAATACGCCCGAGGCTTGCTGGGTATGAGCAATCAGTAGACCTGAGGAGAGCCCCATGACCGATTCCGCCAAGGCCAATGACCTATTGGCCCAACTGCCCAAGGGCAAGGGGCCGGCGCCGGTGCATCTGTGGAACCCGGATTTTTGCGGCAACATCGACATGCGCATTGCCCGCGACGGCACCTGGTTTTACCAGGGCACGCCTATCGGGCGAAAGCCGATGGTCAAACTGTTTTCCAATATCCTGCGCCGTGATGGCGATGATTATTTCCTGGTGACGCCGGTAGAAAAAGTCGGCATCAGCGTCGATGATGCGCCATTTGTGGCGGTAACACTGGACGTGCAAGGGCAGGGCGAAAGCCAGGTATTGCGCTTTACCACCAACGTCGACGAGCAGGTCGAGGCCGGCCTCGAACACCCGTTGCGGGTGGTGACGGACCCTGTCACCCAGGAACCTGCACCCTACGTGCGAGTTCGCACCAACCTTGAAGCCCTCGTGCATCGCAACGTGTTCTACCAATTGGTGGAGCTGGCGGTGACTCGTCCGATAAACGGTCAGAACTGGCTTGGCGTATGGAGTGCAGGGGAGTTTTTCCCCATCGGTCTTGAACCCTGAGGCTGATTTTGCCTTCACCCTGAAATAATCTCCTTGCTGTAAATGCCTGCTTTCGGTTATCAATTTGTACATGATTAGACATGTTCGATTTGATAAGAAAAAACGCGTCGTCGACGAGCTCATCCGCCGTATCGAAGGCGGGGTCATGGCCGACGGTTTGCTGTTGCCGGGTGAGCATCAGTTGGCCGAGGAGTTTGCGGTCAGCCGTGGCACGCTGCGCGAAGCGTTGGCCGAGCTCAAGCGCCGTAACTATATCGCCACCCAGAGTGGTGTCGGCTCCATCGTCACCTTTGATGGTATGGTCCTCGACCAACGCAGCGGTTGGGCCCAGGCCCTGGCAGACACGGGGGCTCAGGTGAGCACCGACGTGCTGCGTTTCGAAGCCGTGACGCGCCCGGACCTGTTCAGCCGTTTCGGCACCGATCAATTTATTGCCCTGGATCGCCGCCGGAACACGGCCGATGGCGTTGCGGTGTCCCTGGAGCGTTCGTTGATGCCAGCAGTGGGCGGCCTGGAAAGCCTGCCCCGCATTGGCCTGATCGATGATTCCCTGACTATCACCCTGGCGGCCTACGGTTATGTGGGCGCCGAAGGTGACCAGTGGATCGGCGCCGAGCCCCTGAGCGATGAAGATGCTCAATTGCTCGGGCGCGCTGCCGGCACGGTATTTCTCAAAGCTTCGCGCACCACCTACGACCGTCGCGAACGCTTCATGGAGCATGTCGAAAGTTTGCTCGACCCGCTGCACTTTCGCCTGCATCTGCAGTTTGGAGCCGCCAAATGACCCGGGAAGATCGCGCACTCGGTGCTTTCTATGGCTTGGCCCTGGGCGATGCCTTGGGTATGCCCACACAATCCTTGAGCCGCGAACAGGTGAAAGCGCGCTTCGGAACTATCACCGCCCTGGAAGACGCCGATGCCGACCAGCCCATCGCACCGAACATGCCCGCCGGTTCCATTACCGATGACACCGAGCAGGCCATCCTGGTCGCTGAGTTGCTGGTGCAAGGCCAAGGCCGGATCGAACCTGCCGTGCTTGCCCAGCGCCTGATCGACTGGGAAGCGGGAATGCGCGCCAAGGGTTCCCAGGACCTGCTCGGGCCGTCGACCAAACGGGCGATTGATATGATCCTGGCTGGCCATACGCCGCAAGAGTCCGGACGCTACGGCACCACCAATGGTGCGGCCATGCGCATCACCCCGGTGGGCATCGCCGCCGATGTGAGCGAGACAGCCTCGTTTATCCAGGCGGTGATCCAGGCTTGCCAGGTCACCCATAACACCAGCCTGGGTATCTCCAGTGCCGCGGCCGTGGCGGCGGTGGTCTCCGCCGGCATCAATGGCGTGGACCTCGGCGAAGCCTTGAACATCGGCATTCAGATTGCCCAGCAGGCTGAAAGCCATGGCCACTGGGTGGCCGGTGGACGCATTTCCACTCGCATCAGTTGGGCCCGCACCCTGAGTGTCGGCAGCGATGACAAGGCCCTGTTTGCCGATTTGCTCTACGAATTGATCGGGACGTCTGTTGCCTCGCAAGAGTCGGTGGTGGTGTCGTTCGCCCTGGCGCAGCAAGTCGCGTCCGGCGATATGAATGCCTTCGAAGCGCTGTGCCTGGCCGCCAGCCTGGGGGGCGACACCGACACGATCGCCGCGATCCTGGGGGCCATGCTCGGCGCGTGCCTGGGGATGCAGTGCTGGCCAGAGGCGCTGATCGAGCAGGTCAAGCAGGTCAATGGCCTGGACTTGCAGCCGCTGGTCCAAGCGTTATTGGCCTTGCGATAAACACGGAACTAAATGTGGGAGCTGGCTTGCCTGCGACAGCGGTTTTCCAGTTGCTGCTGGGCTGGTTGACACACCCCAATCGCAGGCAAGCCAGCTCCCACATTAAAAAGCGTTGAGTCAGGAAGACTGCATAAAGATTCGACTCGCTGCCACAACCACAACAATACAGGCACCAGGAGCACCCCTTCATGAGCAGCACCTCTAGTGGCCAAAGCGCCGGGCAGTTGGAAACACGCGGCATCGAGCCGGTCCCGGAAGGCGAGTGCAACGGCCATCCGCTGCAACTGTTCTGGGTATGGTTTGCCGCCAATATCAGCATCCTCGGCTTGCCGCTCGGCGCAACGTTGGTCGCGTTTCGGGGCCTGGCCATCTGGCAGGCGATCATCGTCGCAATCCTTGGCGCAGCGGGCTCCTTCGCGGTAGTGGGCATCATCTCCATCGCCGGCCGCCGTGGTCGCGCGCCCAGCCTGACGTTATCCCGCGCTATCTTTGGCGTACGCGGCAATATCGGCCCGACCGTGGTCTCGCTGATGTCGCGCCTGGGTTGGGAAACCGTCAATACCACCACGGCCGCCTTTGTGTTGCTGTCCTTGTGTTCGATCCTGTTCGGTTCGGCGGTAGAGGCGAAAAGCGCCCCCTTACTCACGTTGATCTTCATCGCCATCTTTGTACTGCTGACCCTGGCAGTGTCCGGCCTCGGCCACGCCACGCTGCTGGTGATCCAGAAGTGGGCCACCTATGTCTTTGGCGGTTTGAATATCCTGGTGGGCGGCTTTCTGTGTGCCACTATCGACTGGAGCGCGGTGTTCAATGCCACACCTGCGCCGTTGAGCGCGATGATCATCGGCGTCGGCACCATGGCCGCCGGCACCGGCATTGGGTGGGCCAACGCCGGTGCCGATATGTCGCGCTACCAGCACCGCAGCGTCAAGGCTGTGCGCCTGGTGGCCAGCGCCGCCTTTGGCGCGGGCATCCCGCTGGTGTTGCTGATTACCCTTGGTGGCCTGCTGTCAGTGGGTAACAACGACCTGGCGTCGGCCACCGACCCCATCATCGCGATCCGCGACATGCTGCCCACCTGGATGGCGGTGCCTTACCTGATCACCGCATTCGGCGGGCTGTTGCTGTCGAATAACCTGTCGGTGTATTCGGCCGGTCTTACCACCCTGACCCTGGGTTTGAAGGTCAAGCGCGTGCACGCGGTGATTGTCGATATCGTGGCGATCTTTGCCGGTTCCATCTATTTCATGCTGATCGCCGACAGCTTCTATGGCCCCTTCATCACCTTCATTTCGTTGCTGGCGGTGCCGATTACGGCGTGGGTCGGGATCTTCGTGGTCGACCTGATGCACCGGCATTACTACAGCCCCAAGGACTTGCTGGATGTCAGTCCGAGCAGCGCTTACTGGTATCGCGGCGGTGTGGAGTGGCGTGCGTTCGGCGCCTGGGCCGTGGCTATCGTGCTGGGGTTCTGCTTCACCACCATCGGCACCACCGCGCAAAATATCTGGTTCGCCGGGCCGCTGTCCGACTCCTGGTTGGGCCACAACGGCCTGGGCTGGATCGTCACATTCCTGGTCGCAGGCGGCCTTTATGCGGTACTGGGCGGCGCGTCTGATCGTCGCCCGGCTTTGGTAGAGGGTACCCATGCCTAGATTGCTGCATACCGGCCAGGTCATTGTCGACTTGGTCATGGCCCTCGACACCCTGCCGGCAACTGGCGGTGACGTACTGGCCAAATCTGCCAGTTTCGAAGCGGGTGGTGGCTTCAACGTCATGGCGGCGGCGCGGCGCAATGGGATGTCGGTGGTTTACCTTGGGCGCCACGGCAATGGCCGGTTTGGTGACTTGGCTCGCGCCGCGATGCAGGCTGAAAAGATTGAAATGGCATTGACTGCGAGCAGCGAGAAGGACACTGGTTTGTGTGTGTCCCTGACCGAGGCCACCACTGAGCGTACGTTCATTTCCCATATCGGCGCCGAAGGCGAATTGAGTGCCGAAGATTTGGCCAGGATCGTCCCGCTCGCCGATGACTACGTGTACGTCAGTGGCTACAGCCTGCTCCTTGAGGGCAAGGCGCAGCCGTTGATCGACTGGCTGCTGGCGCTGCCGCGAGAGATCGTAGTGGTGTTCGATCCTGGACCGCTGGTCAAGGCGCCGGATTCAGTCTTGATGCGGGCGTTGTTGGCACGTATCGATATCTGGACCAGCAATGGCCCGGAAGCTCTGGCGTTTACCGGTGCCCTTGAGATCGCCGCGGCGTTGCCTGAGTTGAGTCGACATCTGCCTGCGCAAACCTTGCTGGTCGTACGTGATGGGCCCAATGGTTGCTGGGTAGGGCGCACAGGGGGCATCGAGCATGTGCCCGGTTTCAAAGTGCAAGCGGTCGACAGCAACGGTGCGGGGGATGCGCACGCAGGGGTGTTTATTGCCGGCTTGGCGCAGGGCTTGAAACCTGTCGAGGCGGCGCGTCGAGCGAATGCTGCGGCGGCGTTGGCGGTGACACGTTGGGGGCCGGCTACTTGCCCAGGCGCAGCCGAAGTCGATGCACTAGCCAACGAATACACACCAACCTAAATGTGGGAGGGGGCTTGCTCCCGATGCAGTCGTGTCAGTTAAAGATAAGCAAACTGACATGCCACCATCGGGAGCAAGCCCCCTCCCACATTTCGGATCGATGTTTAACCTGCTTTTTTCAGCGCTTGGACCAACTCATCCTTACTCATGGTCGAGCGCCCACGAATATCCTTGGCCCGTGCTTCTTTCAACAAACTTTCCTTGGATTGCTTACCTAATGAAGCCCTACTGCTGCGCAGGTGCCCCTCACGGTTGGTCGCCGCGCGCTTGGGCGACTCCTTCTGGCCCCGGTCGCAGGGCCAGACCAGAAATGACTTACCGAGGGCCTGCACCGTCGAGCTTGCGAGCCTCATCCACACCCGAGGCGGTGAGCTTGATCGGCAGGTTCAACGAGTATTCACCGGCGTCGTCGGTGGTCACATGCCCATCCTTGATCAACCCGCGATCTTGCAGAAACGCCAAGACACTGGCGACTTCTTTCTCACCGCGGTAGTTGTCCAGTACCTCCTTGCCCAAGCCCTGGGGATGAGCGTGCAACAGGCGGGTGAGGACTTCTTTTTCAAGGTTTCTATCGACGTTCATGTGTACCTCTTCACTGGGAAATGATCGGGTGTTGGTGTTGCCAGGGATCTATCAAGGCGCTGGTTGTTTCGGTGCACCTGGCAGATTCGAGTCGTCGCCTTTATTGATCTTCGGCTCATTGACCGACGGGCCCATTTTGCCGTTGCCGACCGCAGCCGGGGCCTGGCGCTGGGTGTCATGGCCCTGGGTGTGAGGGTCGGCGCCGTTGGTATTGTCGATGATCGCGCCGCCGTTGGTATCCAGGCCAGTGCCCATGGATTTCTGCGATTCAGTCGTCGCGTCGGGCGTCGGGTCGGTGGGGCCGGTCGACGAAGTCGCCGCAAAGGCGCTCAGGGACGCCGCGGACAGCAGGCCGGTGAGGGCGAGGGCAGCAAATTTGGAATTTTTCATGAGGGTGTCTCCATATGATTAATGTCCTTACCCTTTATTGGTCAGCCACCCTTTGCTGTTCGTGCATTGATGGCGACGAACGGTATCAGCTCACCTGTATCACTTTATGTATCGATACTCGCCGCACGATCAGGCGCGCCACGGTGATCGACCAGTTCAGTGCCGCGATGACCAGTACGCTCAACAGCATCGTCGACAGGCCGAATTCGACAATCATCTTGCCCGCGAGCCACGGGAACCCGAAGACGCCGATAAAGTACGCCAGGCTGAACAGCAATAATGCCTGGGACATGGTGCCGCTGGGTGCTTCATTGGCCACCAGCCCATTGATCACCGAGTACGTCAGGCCATACCCGACCCCCAGCGTGGCGGCAGCCACCAGATAGCTGAAGTTACCGCTCACCCCGAACGCGAATAGCGCAACCGCGCCAAACATGACGCCGGACAATACGCACGCAGCCTGATAGGCATCACGCTTGACCACAAAGCCGGCGATCAGCAGCCGGCTGGTGATCGCAGCAGTCAGGAAACCCGCGAAGAACAGTGAATAATCCAGCTGATGGGCCAGCGCATAGCTGGTCTGGAATGACGACAACCCACCAAACACGCAGCCACCCAGGCCGACCATCAAGATGGCGAACGCTGCCTTGGACGTCAGCACGCGGCGGCTTGCTGTCCAGGTAATCTTCGACGCCGGCACGTTTGCGTGCTGTTTGAACTGCGCGCCCATGCGCCAGAACATCACAACCCCGGCAAGGCTGGCCAACCCGGCAATGTAGAACGCTGTCGTCAGGGGCAAGCCCAGCGCGGTGGCGGCGCGCCCGAGCAACGGGCCGGAACCGATCCCGCTCAACATGCTGCCGGACAGCAGGGCAAAATACTTGGCGCGCTGCTGGGGTTGCACCAGCAGGGTCACGATGATCGGCCCCAGGGTATAGAACACGCCCCAGCCCAAGCCCAGGGATAGCCCGAACAACATCAGGCCCTGGCCAAACCCGGGGGACAGGGCAAACCCGAGGCAGGCCACCACCAGCATTACACCCGTGCCCGCAATCGCTCGCGCTGCGCCCAGCGCATCCGCCAGGTGCCCGGAAACGACCACCGCCACAAAAGTGCTGAGCATTGCCGTGGCAATAACACTGCCGGCGTCGTGCTCGTTGCCGCCGCGTGAATGAATCAGCAGCGACAGCAAAAAGGTCGAGCCGTAGGACAGCGACAATAAGAAACTGGCGAGGCAGAACAGCGCGAATGTCTTCGTGCCAACTGCAGACGTGGTGGGCATGAGCAGGACCTGAATGTTGGAATTATGCAGCTTGTTTACCATGGGCGCTCATTGGGATTGTTCTGTGATTACTGGTGCTGGCATTACTCTGGGGCGGAGTAAAAAGACTTGCGTCGGCATGAGATTGCGCTGCAATCGGTCATCAAACCGCCTTAATATGTGGCCTTTGAAATTGCCCAAGGCGCGCCCATGACCATCGAGATTCGCCCCGCCGTACCCAGCGATGCTGCGCAGATCCTGAGTTTCATCACCGAGCTTGCCGAATATGAGAAAGCCCGGCACGAAGTGATCGCCAGCGTGGTGGATATCGAGCGCAGCCTGTTCAGCGAGGGCGCTACCGCCCATGGTCTGATCTGCCTGCGCGACGGTTTGCCGATTGGTTTTGCCGTGTTCTTTTTCAGCTACTCCACCTGGCTGGGCAGCAACTGCCTGTACCTGGAAGACTTGTATATCAACCCGGAGCAACGCGGCGGCGGAGCGGGCAAGAAGCTGTTGCGCCACCTGGCGAAGATTGCCTGTGATAACGGCTGTGGGCGTTTCGAGTGGAGCGTGCTGGACTGGAATGAACCAGCGATTGCCTTCTACAAATCCATCGGTGCCCAGCCTCAGGAGGAGTGGGTGCGCTATCGCATGGAAGGCGAGGCGCTGAGGGATTTTGCCCAAGGCTGACCGACATTCCAAACCGGCTATCAATGGCCGGTTTTTTTTGTCTTTGTTCACAATATGGGATGCAAATTTATATATTGAGATATTTCAAGGTCTGGGTTTATAGTCGCTTGCATCAGCACTCACTACCAAAAATAAAACAGGTGAAGCGATGCAGGCACAACCGTTGTCCCTACCCGCCGTGCCCGAGCCGACTTACGGCGAGCGGCTGAAGAACAAGGTGGTGATCATCACCGGCGCTGCGCAAGGCATTGGCGAGGCGATCGTGGCTTGCTTCCAGGCCCAGCAGGCGCGGTTGGTGATTGCGGACATCCAGGGTGAAAAAGTCGAGAAAGTCGCCGCCTGTTGGCGCGAACGTGGCGCCGAGATTTGCGCACAACCTGTAGATATCACCTCCAAAGAGCAATGGCAGGCGCTGGTCAATCTCGCCATCGAGCGTTTTGGCCGGGTGGACGTACTGGTCAACTGCGCCGGGGTCAATGTGTTTCGCGACCCGCTGGAAATGACCGACGAGGATTGGCGCCGCTGTTTCGCCATTGACCTTGATGGCGCCTGGTTCGGTTGCCGTGCAGTGCTGCCGCACATGATCGAGCAGGGCATCGGCAACATCATCAATATTGCCTCCACCCATTCCAGCCACATCATCCCCGGCTGCTTTCCTTATCCTGTCGCCAAGCATGGCCTGCTCGGCCTCACTCGCGCCCTGGGCATCGAATACGCGCCCAAGGGGATCCGCGTAAACGCTATCGCCCCGGGCTATATCGAAACCCAGCTTAACGTCGACTACTGGAACGGCTTTCCCGACCCCCGCGCCGAACGCCAGCGCGCGTTTGACTTGCACCCGCCCAAGCGCATCGGCCAACCCATTGAGGTGGCGATGACCGCGCTGTTCCTGGCGACCGACGAGGCACCCTTTATCAACGCCACGTGCCTGATGATCGATGGCGGGCGTTCGGTGATGTACCACGACTAAATCGTTTTCCAATAACAAGAAAGAGGTGGTTCATGTTCAAGAAGACTCTTGGCGCTGTGGCGCTGGCAATGGTGTTCAGCGGCTTTGTATCGGCTGAAGAAGTGAAGATCGGCTTCCTGGTCAAGCAGGCCGAAGAGCCGTGGTTCCAGACTGAATGGGCCTTCGCCGAAAAAGCCGGCAAGGAGCATGGCTTCACCGTGATCAAGATCGCCGTGCCCGATGGCGAGAAAACCCTCTCGGCCATCGACAGCCTCGCCGCCAACGGCGCCAAGGGCTTTGTGATCTGCCCACCGGACGTGTCCCTGGGCCCGGCCATTGTCGCCAAGGCCAAGGTCAATGGCCTGAAAGTCATGGCCGTGGATGACCGCTTTGTCGATGCCAAGGGCAACTTCATGGAAGACGTACCGTACCTGGGCATGGCCGCGTTTGAAGTGGGCCAGAAACAAGGGGCCGCCATGGCCGCCGAAGCGAAAAAACGCGGCTGGGACTGGAAGGACACCTATGCGGTGATCAACACCTTCAACGAACTCGACACCGGCAAGAAGCGCACCGACGGCTCGATCAAATCCCTGGAAGACGCTGGTATTCCCAAGGATCACATCCTCACCGCCGCGCTTAAAACCCTCGACGTACCCGGCAGCATGGACGCCACCAACTCGGCCTTGGTCAAGCTGCCGAGCGGCGCGAAGAACCTGATCATCGGCGGCATGAACGACAACACGGTACTGGGCGGCGTGCGCGCCACCGAAAGTGCCGGTTTCAAGGCGGCCAACGTCATCGGCATCGGCATCAATGGCACCGACGCCATTGGCGAATTGAAGAAAGCCGACAGTGGTTTCTTCGGCTCCATGCTGCCGAGCCCGCATATCGAAGGCTATAACACCGCGCTGGCGATGTACGAATGGGTCACCACCGGCAAGGAACCTGCGAAGTACACCGCCATGGACGAAGTCACCCTGATCACCCGCGAGAACTTCAAGGAAGAGTTGACCAAAATCGGGTTGTGGAAATGACCGCTGCGGCCCTGCGTTTTGACGCGATCGGCAAAACCTTTCCTGGGGTCAAGGCGCTGGACGGCATCAGCTTCACCGCCCACCCCGGGCAGGTGCATGCCCTGATGGGCGAGAACGGTGCGGGCAAGTCGACCCTGCTGAAAATCCTCGGCGGCGCCTACATTCCCAGCAGCGGCAGCGTGCAGATCGGCGCGCAGGTCATGGCGTTCAAGAACGCTGCCGACAGCATCGCCAACGGTGTCGCGGTGATCCACCAGGAACTGCATCTGGTGCCGGAAATGAGTGTGGCCGAGAACCTGTTCCTCGGGCACTTGCCGACGCGTTTCGGTGTGGTCAATCGCGGTTTGCTGCGCCAGCAGGCGCTGGCATGTCTCAAGGGCCTGGCCGATGAGATCGACCCCGACGAGAAGCTCGGGCGCCTGTCCCTGGGCCAGCGCCAACTGGTGGAAATCGCCAAGGCGTTGTCCCGCGGTGCCAACGTGATCGCCTTCGATGAGCCGACCAGCAGTTTGTCGGCGCGGGAAATCGACCGGCTGATGGCAATCATTGCGCGCCTGCGCGACGAGGGCAAAGTGGTGCTCTACGTGTCGCACCGCATGGAAGAAGTGTTCCGTATCTGCGATGCGGTGACGGTGTTCAAGGACGGTCGCTACGTGCGCACGTTCGAAGACATGAGCACGCTGACCCACGACCAGTTGGTGACCTGCATGGTCGGTCGCGATATCCAGGACATCTACGACTACCGCCCACGCGAGCACGGCGAAGTGGCGCTCAAGGTAGACGGCCTGCTCGGCCCGGGCCTGCGCGAGCCGATCAGCTTTGCGGTGCGCAAGGGCGAGGTCCTTGGGCTGTTCGGGCTGGTGGGGGCAGGGCGCACCGAGCTGTTTCGCCTGCTCAGTGGGCTGGAGCGCACCAGCGCCGGCAGCCTGCAGCTGTGCGGGCAAGCCCTGCAATTGCGCTCACCCCGCGACGCCATCGCCGCCGGTATCTTGCTGTGCCCGGAGGATCGCAAAAAGGAAGGCATCATCCCGCTGGGCAGCGTCGCCGAAAACATCAACATCAGTGCCCGGGATGCGCATTCCACCTTTGGCTGGCTGTTGCGCGAAGGCTGGGAGAAAGCTAACGCCGACCGGCAGATCCAGGCGATGCGGGTCAAAACCCCGAACGCGGCGCAGAAGATCCTGTACCTCTCCGGCGGCAATCAGCAGAAAGCCATTCTCGGCCGCTGGCTATCGATGCCGATGAAGGTCCTGCTGCTGGACGAGCCCACCCGCGGTATCGACATCGGCGCCAAGTCGGAGATTTACCAGATCATCCATAACCTGGCGGCCAGCGGCATTGCGGTGATCGTGGTGTCCAGCGACCTGATGGAGGTGATGGGCATTTCCGACCGCATCCTGGTGATGAGCGAAGGCGCCCTGAGCGGTGAACTGCACCGTGCCCAAGCGGATGAAGCGCGCCTTTTGCAACTGGCGCTCCCGCGTTCGCGGGCTTGAAGAAATAAGAGGGGTTGGCTATGTCTGAAGTTAAAACTGCAAAGGGTTTCTGGCCGGGGTTCAACCAGCGCAAGTTTCTCGACGACTGGGTGATGCTGCTGGCAGCGTTGAGCATCTTTGTACTCAGCGCGGTATTTATCGACAACTTCCTTTCGCCACTGAACATGCGCGGCCTGGGGCTAGCGATATCCACGGTGGGCATCGCCGCGTGCACCATGCTGTTCTGCCTGGCGTCGGGGCACTTCGACTTGTCAGTGGGGTCGGTGATCGCTTGTGCCGGGGTGGTGGCGGGCATCGTGATCCGTGACACCGACAGCGTGGTTCTCGGCGTGTCGGCGGCACTGGCCATGGGGCTGGTGGTGGGGCTGATCAACGGCATCGTGATTGCCAAGCTGCGCATCAATGCGTTGATTGCCACCTTGGCGACCATGCAGATCGTGCGCGGCCTGGCGTACATCTTCTCCAACGGCAAGGCAGTGGGGGTGATGAATGAAGATTTCTTCGTATTCGGCAATGGCCAACTGATGGGCGTACCGGTGCCAATCATCATCACTGTGCTGTGTTTCGTGTTCTTCGGTTGGCTGCTCAATTACACCACCTATGGGCGCAACACCATGGCCATTGGTGGTAACCAGGAAGCCGCGCTGCTGGCCGGGGTGAATGTCGATCGCACCAAGATCATCATCTTTGCCGTGCACGGTTTGATCGGCGCATTGGCCGGGGTGATTCTCGCGTCGCGCATGACCTCGGGCCAGCCGATGATCGGCCAGGGTTTCGAGCTGACGGTGATCTCTGCGTGCGTGCTGGGCGGGGTATCGCTGAGCGGCGGCATCGGCATGATTCGCCATGTGATTGCCGGGGTGCTGATCCTGGCGATCATTGAGAACGCGATGAACCTGAAGAACATCGACACGTTTTACCAGTATGTGATTCGTGGTTCGATCCTGCTGCTGGCGGTCATCATTGACCGCATGAAGCAACGCTGATGTTCGCCCTGTGAAGAGCAAACTGTGGGAGCTGGCTTGCCTGCGATAGCGGTGTGTCAGCCAGCCCATCTTTAATTGACCCACCGCCATCGCAGGCAAGCCAGCTCCCACCTTGGATCTCCTGTGTTCAGGAGGGCGGTATTTGCCATAATGCCGCTCGTTTTCGTACTACCACATAGGCCCGATATGCAGGAAAACGCCCACACCCCCGTCAAAGACGCCGCCCCCACCGGTACCCAAACCCTGTTGCGTGGCCTGGGCGTGGTGCACGCGGTGGCGGCTGGTGCGCGGGATCTGAAAGAGATTGCCCGGCGTATCGGCACCACGCGCAGTACCACGCACCGCCTGGCCAGTTGTCTGGTGGACGAGCGTTACCTGCGTGTAGTGCCGCAAGTCGGTTACCT
This sequence comes from Pseudomonas sp. OST1909, assembly GCF_015277575.1. Classification (NCBI taxonomy): domain Bacteria; kingdom Pseudomonadati; phylum Pseudomonadota; class Gammaproteobacteria; order Pseudomonadales; family Pseudomonadaceae; genus Pseudomonas; species Pseudomonas sp. OST1909. The sequence goes on along the minus strand of NZ_CP063780.1, from coordinate 4,902,928 downwards.
GCTGGGGCCCAAGCTGATCGAGTTGGGCTTCCAGGCCCGTGAAGAGCTACCGTTGGTAAGCCTGGCGGTACCCTATCTGGACGAGTTGTCAGCCCTGACCGGCGACACCATCCACCTGGCGATCCGTGAATACGACGATGTGCTTTACCTGCACAAGAACCCTGGCCGCAATGGCCCGGAAATGCGCTCGCGGGTCGGCCACCGTATGCCGCTGGCGCGCACCGGTATCGGCAAGGCGTTGTTGCTGGATGATTCGCCGCAGGAGTGGCAGCGCCTGTACCACGCCAGCTTGCCGGCGACGGGCAAAAGCCTGCAATGGCCGCAGCACCCGGAGCAATCCTGGGCGCAGTTCGAACAGCGCATGGGCGAGTATGTAGCGGGCGGGTATGCGTTCGACCTGGAAGACAACGAACCGTCGATTCGCTGTGTGGCCGCACCGGTGCGCGATGCCGGCGGGCGAATTGTCGCCGGCATCAGCATCGCCAGTACCGTGCCCTACATGCCGCTGGAGAAAATGGCCGAGCTGATCCCTGTGATCAAACAGGTCGCAGCCCGGCTGTCAGCGGAGTTGGGCGCCAAAGCCTGATCAGGCTTTGAGGCTCGCCATGTCGATAACGAAGCGGTACTTCACGTCACCGGCGATCATGCGCGTGTAAGCCTCGTTGATCTTGCGGATGTCGAGCATTTCGATGTCGCAGGTGATGTTGTGCTCGGCGCAGAAATCCAGGACTTCCTGGGTTTCGGCAATGCCGCCGATCAGCGAACCGGCCAGCACTTTACGGCCCAACACCAGTTTCGCGGCATTGACGGGCGGGTCCACCGGCTCGATCAGGCCGACCAGGATATGCACGCCGTCAAAGCGCAGTACATCGAGGTAGGGGTTCAAGTCGTGCTGCACCGGGATGGTGTCGAGCAGGAAGTCGAAGTGCCCGGCAGCGGCTTTCATCTGCTCGGCATCGGTGGACACGATCACATGGTCGGCGCCCTGACGGCGGCCTTCCTCAGCCTTGCTCGCCGAGCGTGTGAACAGCGTCACCTCGGCGCCCATGGCCTTGGCGAACTTGATGCCCATATGGCCCAGGCCGCCCATGCCGAGAATCCCGACTTTGTCGCCGGCCTTCACGCCGTAGTGCTTGAGCGGCGAGTACGTGGTGATGCCTGCACACAGAATTGGTGCAGCGCTGGCCAGGTCGAGTCTGGCTGGGATCTTCACCACAAAATGCTCGCTGACCACGATGCTGTCGGAGTAGCCGCCCATGGTGTTGCTGCCATCCACGCGGTCCGGGGTGGCGTAGGTCATGGTCGGGCCTTCGAGGCAGTATTGCTCAAGGTCTGACTGGCAGGCTTCGCAGTGGCGGCACGAATCCACCATGCAGCCCACGCCCACCAGATCACCGACTTTATGCGCGGTGACGTTGGCGCCGACGGCGGTGACCTTACCGACAATTTCATGGCCCGGCATCAGCGGGTACACGGCAATGCCCCACTCGTTGCGAGCCTGGTGGATATCGGAGTGGCACACGCCGCAGTAGAGGATCTCGATGGCCACGTCATCGACACGCGGGCTGCGGCGTTCAAACGACATAGGGGCGAGGGGAGTGGTGGCCGACTGGGCGGCATAACCGATGGCGGTGTACATGAAGAAACCTCGCAAAAAAGCAATGACAAGTGAGGCGAGCCATTCTGCGTACCGAGCGCACCGGCGGCCATGGCGATTGCTCCGAGTCTCATGCCTATTCGTCCGGCACTGCCTCAAGTTTGGATGTATTGGTCGCCAGACCTGCGATGATGCTCTCATCCCTAATTCGCGAAGTTTTTTACCATGTTGCTGACCCGCCATCTCGATGCCAACGCCACCCTGGTCGCCTTGATTGAGGGCCTTGCATCCCGCGACGGTTTTTCCCCGACTCACCTGCCCGGTGTAAAGGTATTGCGCGCCAGTTGCGATGTGGCGCGCGGGCCACAGATCTACGAGCCGAGCCTGATGTTCGTGGCCCAAGGCAGCAAAGTCGCGTACCTGGGCCCGCGTACCCTGGAGTATGGCGCCGGGCATTATCTGATCCAGGCGATGCCGGTGCCGTTCGAGTGCGAGACCTTTGCCATGGCGCCCGATGCGCCGCTGTATGGCGTGACGGTGGGCATCGACCGGGTGGTGTTGGGCGAGTTGGTGATTGCTATGGGTATGCAGGCCGGGCCGCCGCCTACGGCGCAGACGTTGGAGTCGATGAGTTCGGTGGTGCTCGATGACGTCATGCGTGGATGCGTCGAACGGCTGTTGCAGTGCCTGCACGATCCGCTGGAAAGCCGGATCATGGGCCCGGCGCGGGTGCGCGAATTGTTGTTCACCGCCTTGCGCGGGCCGCAGGCGGATGTGCTGCGTGCATTGGTGGAACAACAGGGGCAGTTTTCGCGCATCGCCACCTCATTGAATCACCTGCATGCCCATTACGCCGAACCGCTGAATATCGAGACGCTGGCCGGGTATGCGCACATGAGTGCGTCGACCTTCCATGAGCATTTCAAGCGTTGCACCTTGTTGTCGCCGGTGCAGTACCTCAAGCGCCTGCGACTATTGAAGGCCCAACAGTTGCTGCTGGTGGAGGGCATGAGCGTGGCGCAGGCGGCGCACAGCGTGGGGTATCAGAGTACGTCGCAGTTCAGTCGCGAATATAAGCGTTACTTTTTGCGTAACCCTGGTGAAGAGCGAGCCGCCTGAGTCTACCGGGTACGCCTGTCAGATAAGCCTTGCTTGCATGAAGATCGAATAGGGAGGCAATACCTGATAACTGTTTCAGCGCGGTGGCAACGGAACTGCTCTGGCTCGTTATGCACTCACGATTGCACCAGGCGAATTAGCGTCTGGGACCAAGGAGGTAGTGCGCGTGAAAGTTCAGCCCCTCACTCATACGATGCTTATCAGCACTCAGCAATCGGCTTCTGCGCTGCCTGCAAACACTGTAACCGCAGGTGAGGTTAACGGTTCGGCAGGCATGAAAGTGAGTGTTGCCAACAACACGACAGTCACCCCTGACCCGAATCACGAACTTGATTTTTCCAAGGGTGTAATTTACGGCTCGCTCGATGTAACACCGCCTACTGCGAGGTATACGTTTGGCGAGCGTGAACGGCGAATCAATGCCTATGCTGGTCGCGTTGTTGCGCAGATCCAGACTATGGAAACTGGCGACGAAGGCCAACGCAATATCAGATTCCAGCACTTGCGTCCGTTCTTGGAGCCTGCAGGTTATTTCAGCGGTGGATTGCTGGCGGCGGGGTACGACCCACATCAAAAAATCACGGTGACGTTCCAGTCTTACGTCAAGGAACTCAATGGTGTCTCGCATCTGACTAATCAGGATGAACGCACCTACTTGGCATGGCAAATTGCAGCCGGTGCGTTGAAGCACGATAAAGTGGCGCCGGGGGGCCAGTTGAACGCCCAAGACATGCATATCAATGCGCAGGCCAAGGATATGATCAACGAACTTGAGGCCCTGGGCAGCGTACTTCAACGTCCTTGGGGGCAAGAAGTAGCCAAGCCGATGCGCGACCCTGAGGGCAAGCTAGCAGAACGCTCGGGGAAAGCGGACGCCTATGTGGTCAAGGGAACATTGCAAGGTCTGCATGACGACAAGGCTACGTTCAGTCAGCTTACGCCGGCGGGCCAGAGAGCCATCATTCGTACACTTGAGGACAATGGAAACGTCGTTGTTCCAAATATATACGGTTACTCTCTGGCCGGTTATGCCTTTGTTCCTTATGTCCATTATCACGGTGATTATGACCATCGACCTGATAAAGGCTTAATGGTTGATTTGAGACGCGGCACTGTCAGTGAACTGCACGGGGATGATGACTTTGCCAAATGGGCTGAAAGAAATCGTGCTCATGTGCAGAACAGTTTCAACGCCCGTGACCGGCAAGGCGGCAAAGACGCGCACTGGCCAAGGGCAGACTATGTTCTGGGGGCGCTTATTCACGGTAATAGCGCCACCTTCCCAGGCAGAAAAAATCTGCTTGCGGATAGGGCCGTACCCGTTCGGGAGACATTCAATTACACCCAATCGAGAGACAGCGATTATTACCTGAAGTTTGGCGATCTGAAGAGCGGCATTGCCTCTCACTTTCAGGCTGTTAACGCAAAAGACGCAAGGTGGGCCGACCAGACTGAGGTCTTTGGTGCGTCGCAGCAGAACTGGAAAGCCGCGAAAGAATTTTGGGGCAATACCTTCGGTTACCTGCCCATCATCGGTAACACCGGCAACATTGTCTTCGGGGTTCATGACGCCATTGATGGCATGACGCAAAATGATCGAGTAGCCGGCGGTGCCGCAGCGGTGATCTCAGGTCTGCAACTGGCCCATGAAATTGTCATGGCGAAGGCAGATGTAGAGTTGGGAGAACCCTCGTTAACCAATAACGCTGGCGCCCAACACTACCGCTGGGAACTTGACTCACAGACAAACGACCTGCAATTGATGAGGGCACCCAATACTGGCGCGTCTTTTCCAGGTATGCGGGAAATCGAGTTAGGTGGCAAACCCTATTACGTCGCCAATGCCCCTGATGCCGGGGACGGCATGCATTACATTTTGCGTGTAGTCGATCCACATGACCCCGACCAGTTGGCCAGTAGCGCCATTGTTGCCAAGCCCGATGCTCAGGGTGTTTGGCGTCGAAGAGGAGTCATGGGCGGTGGGCTGGATGAACTTGAGGGACGATTGAAAGACCCCGTCGGGTTTGGCTCCCGTGCGATGGTGTATGCCGACCCGGACGATGCTGATTATGTGATCAAAGTAACGTTCCCTTTACCGGCTGCCAAGCGCATTGCCGATATGAAAAATGAGGTGGCGTTATTTAACCGATATTATGGAGAACAGCGTGCGACGTTCCTTGGCAGCAATGCTGCTGACACCGTTTCCTATATGCGTATGCCCAAAGTGCCGGGAGAATCGCTTGAGCAACTGATGGCCGGGGATAAAGCCTTGCCCGAGGGCTTATCAGCCAGCGTGTTGAATATGCTGGTCGAATTGGAAAACGCCGGCATTGCTCACAATGATTTGGCCGCAAGAAATATTCTTTACGACGCCAATACTCGCAAGTGTTATCCGGTGGATTTTGGTTCGGCGAAGACGTCAGGGGTTAACCTGGCACAGTCCGATGACCGCTACAGTATTTGGGAACTGAGGGAGCAGATTCAACCGGATAACCAGTCTCTTGAAGAAATGGTCGAATTGTTGGAGTCGTTGAAAACCAATGCCGTCAGTTGAGCCGATCAGCGATTTCAGCACCGCTGACAGCGCGTCCACCGGCTGAATCGAAGAAGCCATTGATTCAGCCGGTGCAGCCTGATCGTAGAACCACTGGTCAAGCGGCCTTACATATTCGGGTAAGTCGGCCCGCCCGCACCTTCCGGCGTTACCCAGGTAATGTTCTGCGAAGGGTCCTTGATGTCACAGGTCTTGCAGTGCACGCAGTTCTGGGCGTTGATCTGGAAGCGCTTCTCGCCGTCCTCCTTGGTCACCACCTCATACACGCCGGCCGGGCAGTAGCGCTGCGCCGGTTCATCGTAGAGCGGCAGGTTGGTGCCGATCGGGATGCTCGGGTCTTTGAGCTTCAGGTGGCACGGCTGTTCTTCTTCATGGTTGGTACCGGAGATGAACACCGAGCTCAGTTTGTCGAAGCTCAGCTTGCCGTCGGGTTTGGGGTAGGCGATCTTCTGGCTGTCTTTGGCCAGCTTCAGGCAGGCGTAGTCCGGCTTGGTGTCGTGCAGGGTGAAAGGGATCTTGCCGCCGAAAATGTTCTGGTCGAGCCAGTTGAAACCGCCGCCGATGATTGCGCCGAACTTGTGCACGGCCGGGCCGAAATTGCGGCTGGCGAACAGTTCTTCGTACAGCCAGCTGGCTTTGAAGCTGTCGACGTACGCGGTCAGTTCATCACCCCCTTCGGATTCGGCAAACAGGCGGTCGGCCACGGCGTCGGCGGCGAGCATGCCGGACTTCATGGCGGTGTGGCTGCCCTTGATCTTGGCAAAGTTCAGGGTGCCGAGGTCGCAACCGATCAGTGCGCCGCCCTTGAAGACCATCTTTGGCAACGAGTTCAACCCGCCTTTGCAGATCGCGCGGGCGCCGTAGCTGACCCGCTTGCCGCCTTCCAGGTATTGGGCCAGCACCGGGTGGTGCTTGAGGCGCTGGAACTCATCGAAGGGCGACAGGAAGGTATTGCTGTAGGACAGGTCGACGATCAGGCCGACCACGACTTGATTGTTTTCCAGGTGATAGAGGAACGAGCCACCGGTGTTCTCGTTACCCATGATATCCAGCGGCCAACCGGCGGTGTGCACTACCAGGCCTGGCTGGTGCTTGGCTGGATCGATTTCCCAGATTTCCTTGAGGCCGATGCCGTAGTGCTGGGCGTCGGCGTCGCTGTCCAGGTTGAAGCGCTGGATCAGCTGCTTGCCGATGTGCCCGCGGCAACCCTCGGCGAACAGAGTGTATTTGCCACGCAGCTCCATACCTGGGGTGTACAGGCCGTCTTTGGGCTTGCCTTCGCGGTCGACGCCGAGGTCGCCAGTGATGATCCCGCGCACCACGCCGTTTTCATCGAACAGAGCTTCCTGGGCGGCGAAGCCTGGGTAGATTTCCACGCCCAGGTTTTCGGCCTGCTGGGCAAGCCAGCGGCACAGGTTGCCCAGGGAAATGATGTAGTTGCCTTCGTTGTGCATGGTCTTGGGCACAAAGAAGTCGGGAACCTTGGTGGAAGTATCGCCGCTGCGCAGTACATAGATGTCATCGCGCACCACCGGGGTGTTGAGCGGGGCGCCGAGCTCTTTCCAGTCCGGGAACAGTTCGTTCAGGGCGCGGGGTTCAAACACGGCACCGGAGAGGATGTGGGCGCCGACTTCGGAGCCTTTCTCGACCACGCAGACGCTGATTTCCTTACCGGCTTCGGCGGCCTTCTGCTTCAGTCGGCAGGCGGCAGACAGGCCAGCCGGGCCGGCGCCGACGATGACCACGTCGAATTCCATGTATTCGCGTTCCACAGGCTATCTCCTACTCAAGGCTCAACAGGCTTTTTTTTCTAATGGGTGGAGGTTCGGTAGCGTCATGCACAACGGCAGGACCCACCTGTCTCTCTAGGTGGCGCATTATATATAGACCACTGGCAGCGTCCAATACAAACGTTTGTTTGAATTGCCCGCAGCCTAGGTAAATCAAAGCAACGGGGCTTATGACTGACCATTTTGCCGTATTGACCAGAATAGGCGTTCCGGTCAAGATACGGTCGGTTTCGCGCTTCCCGTAGGCAGACTGCAGGTTTCAAGAGCACGTCCAAAGGTAAGCTGGTGTGCAGTTTACACGCCGCGATAAAGAATGACCTCTCAGTCACCGCTGACGAACGGTCATCATTTTCCCGTGTGCAAGGCCACTGCCGAGGTCTTTGGAGGTGCCCTTGTGTGCCGATGAGCATCAACCGCCAGGTTCGCCTAGGCGACTTTCTTTTCACCGGAGAGTAACGAGGAATCCATGAAGGTTCTTGTAGCTGTCAAACGCGTTGTCGATTACAACGTGAAAGTTCGCGTCAAGGCGGACAATTCCGGCGTCGACCTTGCTAACGTCAAGATGTCGATGAACCCTTTCTGCGAAATCGCTGTGGAAGAAGCCGTACGCCTGAAAGAGAAAGGCGTTGCGACTGAAATCGTCGTGGTGTCCATCGGTCCGACCACTGCCCAAGAGCAGCTGCGTACCGCTCTGGCCCTGGGCGCCGACCGCGCCATTCTGGTGGAGTCCGCTGAAGAACTGACTTCCCTGGCGGTTGCCAAACTGCTCAAGGCCATTGTCGACAAGGAACAGCCTCAGTTGGTGATCCTGGGCAAACAAGCCATCGACAGCGACAACAACCAGACTGGCCAGATGCTGGCTGCACTGACCGGTTACGGCCAGGGTACCTTTGCTTCGAAAGTCGAAGTCAGTGGCGACAGCGTTGCGGTCACCCGTGAAATCGACGGCGGCGCCCAGACGGTTTCCCTGAAACTGCCGGCCATCGTCACCACCGACCTGCGTTTGAACGAGCCGCGCTATGCGTCCCTGCCAAACATCATGAAAGCCAAGAAGAAGCCGCTTGAATCGGTGACTCCGGATGCTTTGGGCGTTTCCACCGCCTCCACCAACAAGACCATCAAAGTTGAAGCGCCGGCTGCACGCAGCGCAGGCATCAAGGTCAAGTCGGTGGCTGAACTGGTCGAGAAACTGAAAAACGAAGCGAAGGTGATCTGATCATGGCTATCCTCGTAATCGCTGAACACGACAACAAGGTGCTGGCCCCGGCCACCCTGAACACCGTGGCTGCCGCCGCTAAAATCGGTGGTGACATCCACGTACTGGTTGCAGGCCAAGGCGCTGGCGCCGTGGTTGAAGCCGCTGCAAAAATTGCAGGCGTGAGCAAAGTCCTGAACGCTGACAATGCCGCCTACGCGCATCAGTTGCCAGAAAACGTTGCCCCGCTGGTTGCAGAGCTGGGCGCTGGCTACAGCCACATCCTGGCTGCCGCTACCTCCAACGGCAAAAACATCCTGCCACGCGTTGCCGCGCAGCTGGACGTTGACCAGATCTCCGAGATTATCTCGGTAGAAAGCGCTGACACCTTCAAGCGCCCGATCTACGCCGGTAACGCCATCGCTACCGTGCAGTCCAACGCCTCGGTCAAGGTCATCACCGTACGCGCCACCGGTTTCGACCCGGTTGCCGCCGAAGGGGGTTCGGCCGCCGTTGAAGCCGTCTCCGCTGCCCACGACGCGGGTACTTCCAGCTTTGTTGGCGAAGAGCTGGCCAAGTCGGACCGTCCTGAACTGACCGCCGCCAAGATCGTCGTTTCCGGCGGGCGTGGCATGCAGAACGGTGACAACTTCAAACACCTGTACGCCCTGGCCGACAAGCTGGGCGCTGCGGTCGGCGCTTCCCGCGCAGCCGTGGACGCAGGTTTTGTACCCAACGACATGCAGGTCGGCCAGACCGGCAAGATCGTTGCGCCACAGCTGTACATTGCCGTCGGTATTTCCGGCGCGATCCAGCACTTGGCCGGTATGAAAGACTCCAAGGTGATCGTTGCGATCAACAAGGACGAAGAAGCACCGATCTTCCAGGTGGCCGATTATGGCCTGGTGGCAGACTTGTTCGAAGCCGTACCTGAGCTTTCGAAGCTGGTCTAATCCAGCTGCTTCACTTATAAAGAGCCCGGTCTTATGACCGGGTTTTTTTTTACTTATCAGGAGAACCTTGCCATGGAGTTGCGCCCCTGGACTTTACTGCTGGGCCTCACGCTGCTGCCGAGCCTGTCATTCGCCGCCGGCAAATGCGAACGCCTGGTGATCACCGGCAGCCCGGACGCACCGCCCTTGCTGTGGCGCGACCCCCAGGACCCCACGCACCTGATCGGCGCTACCGCCGACGTGTTGCAACAAGTGGGCAAGGACCTTGGGTTGAAAATCGACCTGCTCTACGGCGGCAAGCGCTCCCTGGCCTTGGATGAGGCGCGCAGCGGGCGCATGGATATTCTCGCTGATGCTCCACTGAATCTCGGTGAGCTGGACAACTTCGACTACATCCATCCGGCGTTGATGCAGACCGACTACCTGGTCTGGACGCGCAAGGATTCGCCGCTGGCCTACACCACGGCGGCTGACCTGCACGGCTACAAGGGCGCGGTATCGGAGCGCGCCCGTCTGAGCACTGAATTCGAAACCTTCGCCGGCCAACAGCTCAGCCTGCAACGCCTGCCGAATCTCACGCCGGCGTTCCAGAAACTGTTGCTGGGGGAGGTGGACTACGTGCTGGCGGGACGCTATTCCGGCATGGCCATGGCCCAGACCTTGGGCATGAGTAACGACTTGGTCGCCCATGAGGTGCCTGTCGATCAGCCCGGGCTGTACCTGGCGATTTCCCATAACTCGGCGTGCAATGATCCTTGGCTGCGCGGACAGCTGACCAAAAAGATGACAGAATTGCCCGCGTCCGGTGTCGCGCAAGCCGCGCTGCAGCGCAATCTGGAGCGCTGGAAAGCGCAATTGCAACAACCCGTCGGCACCCCAACAAAGTAGGGATTTACAGTGATTTTTCGACCTCTTTTCGCGGCCCTCGCCGTTGTCGCTCTGGCGGGATGTGCAACCGATCCTGCGCCGAATGAACAAATGCGCCTGACCCAGCAAGCCCTGGAGCAAGCCAACGCGGTCGGGGTCAACGCCGATGAATCGCCCGAACTGAAACTGGCCGAAGAAAAGTTCGCCAGGGCCAAGTCCAACATGGCCGACCAATCGTACAAGCGCGCGCGTATGCGGGCCGAGCAGGCCGAGCTGGATGCGCGCCTGGCCGAGGCAAAAGTGCTGACCGCCAAGAGCCAGGAACAATTGAACGTGCTTAATACCCGTATCACTCGCCTGCGCAAGCAACTGCAATTGGGAGACGCGCAATGAGCCCGATGATCCGTGGTTTGAGCTGTGCGTTGCTCTTGGGTAGCGCGGCACTGGGCGGATGCGCCAGCCAGCCCAGCAGCGAGCAGGCATTGCAACAGGCGGGCGACGACTTCCAGAAGGTCAAGGAAGACTCCAATGTGCTGCGCTTTGCGCCCAAGGATGTGATCCGCGCCGGCGAGTCCCTGGCCCGTGCCGATCGCCTGTCCAGCTACTGGGGCAGCGGCTCCGACGTGGTGCATTACGCCTACCTGAGCCAGCGCTACAGTGCCATCGCCCGCGAACACACCGAGCAGGGCCTCAATGCCGAGCGCGGTACCCAGCTCGAGCTGGAGCGTCAGCGCCTGCAACTGGCCCTGCGCGAAAACAAGCTGGCCAGTGTGCAGCAGCAGGGCAAGTGGGTTGAAGCGCAGATCGCCAGCCTCACCACCCAGACCGACCGAGGCTTGGTGATGACCCTGGGGGATGTGTTGTTCGATACCGGCGAAGCCGAACTGCAAAACTCGGCCAGCCGCACCGTGCTCAAGATCGTGCAGTTTCTGCAACTGAACCCCAAGCGTCGGGTGCGTATCGAGGGCTATACCGACAACACCGGGGGCGAGCAGGAGAACCTCAAACTTTCTCGTGACCGCGCCCAATCGGTGGCAGACCTGTTGATGGACCTGGGTGTCGACGACAAGCGTATCGAGGTTCAGGGTTATGGCGATCAATACCCGGTAGAAGCCAACGCCTCCGAACGAGGCCGCGCACAGAATCGCCGGGTGGAAATCGTATTCTCCGACGAGAAAGGCCAACTGGGCGCCGCTCGCTAAAGTCTGACGCAATTGCATGTGGGAGGGGGCTTGCTCCCGATAGCGGTAGTTCAGTTGCAACATCTTCGACTGATACACCGTCATCGGGAGCAAGCCCCCTCCCACATTTTGTCACGCGTACTCCCTTCACAGTTTTTGCTGTCACTACGGTTCGCGCTCGATTATTGTGTTAACTGTCCCCGTACACTTCTAAACTGTGCTGGTATGTTTCACACAAAAATAAAATAGCCGTGAAATCGAGTGCTGCGTCATGACCAATCTGTTGCTTTACCAACGTATTGCCCAGCAACTGGCTGAAGACATCCGGCGCGGTGTCTACCAACCGGGAGAGCGCGTGCCCTCTGTGCGCAAGATGAGCTCCCAGCTCAATGTGAGCCATGCCACGGTGTTGCAGGCCTACGCCAACCTGGAAGACCAGGGGTTGATTCGGGCGCGGCCGCAATCGGGTTATTACGTGCACCAGACCCCGGCACTCACGGCGCCGACGCCAGACATCGCCCGGGTCGAGCGCCCGGGGCTGGTCACCCGCAGCAGTATCATCCAGCAGGTGTTGGTCGAGTCACGTCGTGAAGGCGTATTCCCCCTGGGCGCTGCGGTGCCGAGTGTGGACTACCTGCCGGTACGGGCGCTGCACCAGCAGTTGGCCAAGGTCACGCGGTTCCAGAGCCCACGGGCCTTCAGCTACATGTTCAGCCCCGGCTTCGAACCGTTGCGTCGCCAGGTGGCGATCCGAATGCGCGATGCCGGCGTAGTCGTGGATCCGTCCGAAGTGGTGATCACCCACGGCTGTGTCGATGCGTTGCAGATGTCCTTGCGCGTGCTGACCCGGCCCGGCGACTTGATCGCCGCCGAATCACCGACTTACTACGGCTTGCTGCAACTGGCCGATTTGCTCGGCCTCAAAGTCATTGAGATCCCCAGCGACCCCGCCACGGGCATGAGCCTGGAAGCCCTGCAATTGGCGGCCAACCAATGGTCGATCAAAGCGTTGGTGCTGACCACGCGCCTGAGCAACCCCTTGGGCGGCACCATGCCAGAGGAGCGACAGAAGCAATTGCTGCGCCTGGCGTCGGATTTCGATATCCAGATCGTCGAGGACGATATCTATGGCGAGCTGATGTTCGAACTGGGCCGCACCAAGGCCCTGAAAGCCTATGACCGTCTTGACCGGGTCATCTATTGTTCGAGTTTTTCCAAGACCTTGTCTCCGGGCGTGCGCATCGGCTGGATGATCGCCGGCAAGTACCAGCAGGAGATTCAGCGCCTGCAAATGTTCAGCACTCACTCTGCCTGCAGCGTCACGCAGATGGGCGTGGCGGCGTACCTGGAAAACGGCGGCTACGACCGTCACCTGCGTTACATTCGCCAGGAATACCGCAAGAACCTCAGCGCCTTCCAGCTGGCGGTACAGCAATATTTCCCCGAAGGCACCCAGATGACCCGTCCGACCGGCGGCTTTATCCTGTGGGTCAGTTTGCCGGGGCGGGTCAATACCCAGGAGCTGCACGTGCGTGCCTTGCAACAGGGCATCAGCATTGCACCAGGGCTGATCTTCAGTAATACCGAACAGTTCAACCACTGTATCCGTCTCAATTGCGGCACCCCGTGGAACCGCGAGGCAGAGCGGGCGTTGATGACCCTGGGCATGCTTGCCAGCCAGCTGTGCCAGGAAACTGCAGCAGGCTTTTGAGGGGGGCAGAGGGGACAACATTGATCTGCGCCCTTGTCATGCCACGCACAACAAGCGAGCATATGGCCTTCTGCCGTTAATGCTGTTGGCGATATGACGTCTATTTTCCGTGTAACTTTGGTGATTGGCCTGTTAAGCCTGTGCAACGTCTGCACGGTGCTGGCTGCAACGCCGGTGGCTGACGTTAAACCCGCCGCGAGTGCCGAGCAAAAAACGTCGGCCAAGCAGCCAACGCCCGCAAAAAAAGCCCCAGCCACCGTGAAAAAAGCGGTGAAGACCAAAAAGCGCGCACCTGTGGCGAGCAAGTCCAAGTCGGCCCATGAAGTGGCCCAGACCAAACTGCCACCGGCACAGTTGGACCTGTCCCTGCCTTCGGACATGGTCAGGCACTTGCAACCGATCGGCACCATGCCCAAACCCAAGAGCGTGCCCTTGCTGCCGCCGATGTTTGGCGAAAAGCCCACCGATAACAGCGCGTTCCAGATCAACGGCCGCTTGCTCAGCAATGAGATGAAGCTGCAACTGCGTAACGATGAGCGTCGCGATGTAGAAGGCGCCGCGCTGGATTTCGAATTCAAGCAATAAACTGTTCAGTCACAGGTGACCCGGGTTGCCGACCATCTGTCGCAGACTGGTCGGTCATCTTTGTTTTGTGCGAAAAACCCCTGTTGGACCATTTTAAAACGGCTGTTTAAGGGCGTACTCTAGCCCGGCCATCCCTATTGAGTCGTCGAGGACCTGCTGGTCATGAAATGCCGTGAAGGCTGTGGCGCATGCTGCATCGCCCCCTCCATCAGTTCACCGCTGCCGGGAATGCCCCAGGGCAAACCCGCAGGCGTGCGTTGCCTGCACCTGTCGGTGGAACAACTGTGCCAGCTATTCGGTCAACCGGAACGTCCGGCGGTGTGCAGTGATTTCAAGGCGGATATCGAGGTCTGCGGTAACGACCAGGCCGATGCGATTCGCTTGATCGGCTGGTGGGAGCAAATGACGGCGGCTTGATGGGCTTTACTATCGGAACTTCAACAACAAGGAATACAACGATGGGTTCGCTGAAACGAATGGCTGTGGTGTGCGGTTTTACGATGATGTTCGCGGCCACTGCCCAGGCTGAGGATTGGCAAGTTGCCAAGGACGAAGACGGCATCAAGATTTCGCTGAGCGAAATGGCCGGCTCCAAGTACAAAGCCTATCGCGGTGTGACGGTAATCAAGGCGCCTGTCGCCAAAATCCAGGCTTTGCAGGAAGACGTCGCGGGGGCCTGCGCGTGGATCCATGAATGCAAATCCCAGAAACTCGTCGACAAGAAAGGCGACGAGGCATGGACCTACACCCAGTTCAAGGCGCCGTTCCCTGTGACGGATCGCGATTCGTATATCCACGTCACCACCACCAAAGCCGCTGACGGCAGCGTTACGCGCAAGTTGGAAGGCGTGCCGACTTACAAGCCTGAAGAAAAAGGCTACGTGCGAGTGGCCCAGGTCGATGGCTTCTGGAAACTGGTGCCCAAAGGTGCCAACGAAACCGAAGTGACCTACCAGGTACACACCGAGCCAGGCGGCAGCGTGCCGTCGTGGTTGGCCAACAAGTTCGTGGTGGACGCGCCGTTCAACACCTTGAAAGCCTTGAAGGAACACGCTGAAAAATAAGCGCTGTTGATCAGGTGCCTCCGGGCTTGAGTGGAACGTTTGGCGAGCCCTCAAGGTCCAGATAAATGTAAGCCCACCAATGGGTTTTATCGAGGAGGCACCGATGCCGAAGTGGAATGTTTCTTTCATCAATGACCGCGGCGAGCCGGTAGTCGAGCAATTCGAGTGCGAGCATGAGCCGACGCTGGAAGAAGCCGCACAGATGGTGCGGGTGCGTGTGTCGCCGGTGTTGGAAAAGCTGGACCTTAACGATCTTGCCGATCGTGTTCCCGATCCCACGGTCAAGAGCCTGCATGATCAAAACGGTATCAAAAATCTCAAGGTCGAACCCGCGGCCTGAATATTTCCGTTATACCCATCCAAGCACCTCTGGTGGAGGTGATAGCTTCGCGCTACTCTGCAATCGAGATCAGCGAACGAATCGCTAAGGTCTGGTCTTGTCAGCTACATGCTTGTTTTCCAGCGGTGTTGTTCCTGCCGTAGTACTCGCGCCAGCAGGGCGCGAGCTTCGGGAAGCACGGAAAGTCTATCCATCATTTGAGGAGCACTTTTCATGAGCACAGCCTATCAAGAAGACATCAGCACCAACGTTCTGCGCCGCATGAAAGAAGGCGGTTTTGATTTTTCGCGTTTTCACCCGATCGAGTTCTACGCCATTTTCCCGGATGAGGAACGGGCGCGCAGGGCTGCGGGTCGATTTCGTGGAGAGTCCCTGAATGCCCAGGTCAGTGCGCGCGACGATGGCGCCTGGTACCTGGAGTTGAGCAAGGTCATGTTCGCCACCTACGATGGTATAGGCGACTTTGAGCAAGACTTTGAAGCGGTGGTCGAACCGCTCGGCGGCATCATCGAAGGATGGGGCGTCAAGCAGGAGGTGCGTGGGTTACCCATGTAGCACGTGTTATGAGCAGCGCAGCGTATCGGCTGACCTTTGGGTCGGCCGTTTTTGTTTGCAGGGCTGCACATCGCAGTCTTGCGCGCAAAAAAAACCACCCGGATAGGGTGGCGGAAAGGGAACCTTGAGGAGTAAATCAGTACAACAGGTAACACATTACCGATTGCGCAAAAGCGTTGGCTGTAGGACATCTCCTGATCAGCTGATGGAAGCGATTATGTGCGGTGTCCGCCGAGCCGTGAAATCAACTCTGACTATGCTGTTGATAGTCAAAGCGCGCGTTGCAATGAAGCACTCCACATCACAGCGGGCGTTCTGCGCACCAGGACGGTGCGGCGAAACCGCTTGGTTTATTCAACTCATTGATAACCAGGTGTTTATGTCGATGGCACGGGCCTTGCGAAGGTCCTTGCGTCCCAGTGACAAGGAGTACGGCATGATCCGCACTTATTACGATGAAATGTACGATGGGGCAGGGCAGGTGCGCGCCCATTACCGCGAGTTCGCCCGCTGGCTGGCCGATACCCCTGCCGAACTGCTGGCCCAACGTCGGCGCGAAGCCGATTTGCTGTTCCACCGCGCCGGCATCACCTTCACCCTCTACGGAGACGAGCAGGGCACCGAGCGCCTGATCCCCTTCGACACCATCCCGCGCAGTATTCCCGCCAGTGAATGGCGGATCGTCGAACGTGGATGTATCCAGCGGGTCAAGGCGTTGAACATGTTCCTCGCCGACCTGTATCACGAACAGCGCATCATCAAGGCCGGTATCGTGCCTGCCGAACAGGTGCTGGCCAACGAGCAATACCAGTTGGCGATGCAGGGGTTGGATCTGCACCGTGATCTGTATTCCCACATTTCTGGGGTAGATCTCGTACGTGATGGCGATGGCACCTACTACGTGCTGGAAGACAACCTGCGCACGCCCAGCGGTGTCAGCTACATGCTTGAAGACCGCAAGATGATGATGCGTCTGTTCCCCGAGTTGTTCGCCGCCCAGCGCATCGCGCCCATCGACCATTACCCCAACCTGCTGCTCGATACCCTCAAAAGCGCCAGCCCTCTGGATAACCCCAGCGTGGTGGTACTGACCCCGGGGCGCTTCAACAGTGCGTTCTTTGAGCATGCCTTCCTGGCCCGGGAAATGGGGGTGGAACTGGTGGAGGGCGCGGATTTGTTTGTGCGTGATGATCGCGTGTTCATGCGCACCACCGACGGCCCCAAGGCTGTCGATGTGATCTACCGCCGCCTCGATGATGCCTTCCTCGACCCGTTGGCATTCAACCCCGACTCGATGCTCGGAGTCCCTGGCCTGCTTGCGGCCTATCGCTGTGGCAATGTGGTGCTGGCCAATGCCATCGGCACCGGGGTCGCGGACGATAAATCGGTGTATCCGTTCGTGACAGAAATGATCCGTTTCTATCTGGACGAAGAACCGATCCTGCAGAACGTTCCGACTTTTCAATGCCGCAAGCCTGACGAACTGTCCCACGTACTGGCTAATCTGCCCGACCTGGTGGTCAAGGAAACCCAGGGCTCCGGTGGCTACGGCATGTTGGTTGGCCCGGCGTCCACGACGGCCGAAATCGAAGCGTTCCGTGCGCGTATCAAGGCCAAGCCCCACGCCTATATCGCACAGCCGACCCTATGCTTATCCACCTGTCCGACCTTCGTCGAAAACGGTATCGCGCCCCGGCATATCGACCTGCGCCCGTTCGTATTGTCTGGCAAGGAAACCCGGGTGGTGCCTGGCGGCCTGACCCGCGTGGCGCTGCGCGAAGGTTCGCTGGTGGTCAACTCGTCCCAGGGCGGCGGCACCAAAGATACCTGGGTGGTCGAGGACTGATGCCATGCTGAGTAGAACTGCCTCGGATTTGTACTGGATGTCTCGCTATCTGGAACGCGCAGAAAACCTCGCGCGTATGCTGGATGTCAGCTATTCGCTGTCGCTGATGCCCCAGGATGGGCGCGGCGATGGCCTGCACGAACTGGCCATGCCGTTGTTGATCACCGGCACGCTGGAGGATTATCACGAGCGTCATGGCGAACTTCATGCCGAACGCCTGCTGCATTTTTTCGCGCTGGATGCGGCCAACCCGGCCAGCATCTACAGCTGCCTTGGCGCCGCGCGGGCCAGCGCCCATGCGGTGCGTGGGCGTATTACCGCCGACATGTGGGAAAACATCAACGCCACTTGGCTGGACATTCGTGACATCGCCCAGCAAGGGCTGAGCCACTACGGTATGAGCCGGTTTTGTGATTGGGTCAAGGAGCGTTCCCACCTGTTCCGCGGCGCCACCTACGGCACCATCATGCGTAACGATGCCTTCCGCTTTATCCGCCTGGGTACCTTTATCGAGCGCGCCGATAACACCCTGCGCCTGCTGGATGCCCGCTATGAAATGGCCGGCGACCAGGCGGCGGTCAGCGATGGCACCGCTCACGCGTATTACCAGTGGAGCGCATTGCTGCGTGCGCTGTCGTCATTTGAGGCGTACACCGAAATTTATCGTGATGCCCCAGGTGCCCGGCAGGTTGCCGAGCTGCTGCTATTACGTGCTGATGTCCCGCGTTCACTGCGGGCGTGCAGTGAAGAGATCGACCAGATCCTCGCCAGCCTGCCCGGTCTCAACGGCCGCCCGGCCCAGCGCCTGGCCGCCGAGATGGATGCGCGCCTGCGCTTCACCGCCATCGACGAAATCCTTGAGGAAGGCCTGCACGCCTGGCTGACCGACTTTATCCCCTTGGTCCGCCAGTTGGGCGACGCCATCTACAGTTCCTACCTGGAGGCGGCATGAGACTCTCCATCAGCCACGAAACCACCTACCACTACGAAGACCAGGTACGTGCCAGCATTCAATACCTGCGCCTTACACCCCACGACAGTGAGCGCCAGCACGTGCTCAGCTGGCAACTCGACCTGCCGCGCCCGGTGCGCGCCCAAGTGGACCCCTTCGGCAACATCCTGCATGTGCTGACCCTGGATGAACCCCACGATGCCATCATCATCGGCGCCCGCGGCCAGGTAGAAATTGATGAGTTGCGCGAGGCCGAGCACGAAAGCCAGTCGCCCTTTCCGTTTTTGCGCAGCACGCGCCTGACCGAGCCCGACGAAGCCTTGCGCCGGTTTGCCGAACAACACTGCCATCAGCGTCGCGACCGTACGGCGTTGATCGACCTGATGCAGGCCCTCAACCAGGCGATGATCTACACGCCAGGTGCGACTGCCGTCGATACCTGCGCCGCCCAAGCCTTCGCGGGCGCGGCGGGCGTGTGCCAGGACCACACCCATGCATTCCTGGCCTGCGCGCGCAGCCTGGGGATTGCTGCGCGGTATGTGTCGGGGTATTTGTACACCGAAGACAGCGCGCACCTGGCCAGCCATGCCTGGGCCGAAGCCTGGCTGGATGGCGCCTGGTACAGCTTTGACGTGACCAACCAACTGGCCCGTCCGGAGCGGCACTTGAAGCTCGCCGTGGGCCTGGACTACCTCGACGCCTGCCCGGTACGCGGTATGCGCCGCGGCGGTGGGCATGAGCAGATGCATGCCAAGGTATTTGTAGCCCCGACCTTGGTTTCCGTGCAGCAGCAATAAACTTCCTGAGCACAGCAGGCCAGATGTGGGAGGCTTAAGGTTGCTGTTTACGCCCCGCCATATGCTGCAAATACCCCACCAGCAAATCCAGCTCGTGGTCTTGCAACACGCTGGCCGCAAACGCCGGCATCTTGGCCTGTGACCAGTGCCTCAGGCTTTGTGGGTCGCGGATGTAGCGCTTGAGGAAATCGCCGCCGAAATACTCGGTCGGGTTATAGGGAATATTCAGGTCCGGCCCCATTTGCGCATCGCCGGCACCATTGAGGCGATGGCAAGCCAGGCAGTTCTTCTGGAATAACGCAAAGCCTTGGTTCACCGGGTCATCCGCTGCCAGCTTCGGGTCGGGCAGCAAGGCTGGAAAGCGCTCGGCGACCGTCTGCAATTGCTTGATCGTGGAAATCTGGAAGGGCCATTGTTCCGGGCTGATATGCCCGGCTTGGGGGTTGGTCCACACCAGGTAAAACGGCCCGGCGCTGGGTTTGCCTTGCGCCAGCGCCGGCCACGGATGGGCCGGGTCTTCCACGGCCAGCCAGGCGCGTGCACCGGTTTTTTCCAACAAGGGCGCGGCGGTGAGTTCGGCGGCAAAGCCATCAAGGGCAACGGCTTGCAGGTGGTTCGCAGGCTTCAGGCCCGGCAGGAGTACCGCCAGGGGCACCGCGCGATAGGTCATGTTGCGCTTGTAAGACACGTCGTCGACGATTTGTACGTCCTGCGCCTCGGGGTGCTTGAGCAACTGCGCGGTCTGCCAGGTCTTGCTGGCGTGGTCCAGCTCAATGGTCAATTGCGCAGCCGCAGCGGGTAGGCTCAGCAAAGCAGTAAAAAAAGCGAGGATCAGTTTCACGGCACAGGCCCGACGATAAATGGCGATAGCGCACAAGATACCCGAAACGCACAGGTAAAAAGACAGCGCCCGCAACGGGACCGCTAAGCGCAATATCCCGGCAGGTGCTGCCAAACGCTGCTGGCCCGATGCTGTGTGAGCACAAAGACGGGGTGCTGGATCGTCACCCGATAACCTTGGTTAAATTGGGCAAGATCAGAATCAGTGTGGTGGCGAACAGAATAAGTCCCGCCTGACGTACTTTCGAATGTTTGAACATGGCTGACTGCCTATTTGTTGTTATTCCTGAGCGTCAAATGCGTGCCGGTTTATTTCAGTATCGCGAGATGACATTGCACTTTTCTTACAACTGCTCCAGCAAAACCCGGCAGCAGTGTCCTACAGGTTCAACCTTAGAGCGCCCGATCTTCTTCGCTTAGATCCATTTCATATCAGCTAATCAGCATTTGCGCTAAAAACGGCATGAGGCTTATTGCCATCTTGGCGCGAGCCCTAGGGCTAGACAGCTAAAACGATTAATCAGGTAATTCCCGTAGCTACCTACCGTTCGTCCGAGCGAGGGGGTCAAAAGCAATGAGCGCATCCGTCATTGAAACCGTGTCAATCGGGCCTAAGGTAGGGGCATACACCCACAGCGGTTCGAGGATGTCATGACCCAAGCTTTGATCTTTGATGCGATACGCACGCCCCGGGGCAAAGGCAAGGCCGATGGTGCCTTGCACAGCGTCAAACCGGTAAACCTGGTGGCCGGCTTGCTCACGGCGCTGGCACAACGCAGCGACCTCGACACCCGCCAAGTGGATGACATTGTCCTGGGCTGCGTCACGCCGGTGGGCGACCAGGGCGCCGATATCGCCAAGACCGCCGCCCTGGTAGCGGACTGGGACATCAGCGTCGCCGGCGTCCAGGTCAATCGCTTCTGCGCCTCGGGGCTGGAAGCGGTCAACCTGGGGGCAATGAAAGTGCGTTCCGGCTTCGAAGATCTGGTCGTGGTGGGTGGCGTCGAATCCATGTCCCGCGTGCCCATGGGCAGCGATGGCGGCGCCTGGGTGCTCGACCCGCAAACCAACATGCACAGCCACTTCACCCCTCAAGGTATTGGCGCTGACCTGATTGCCACGCTGGAAGGGTTCACTCGCCAGGATGTGGACAGCTTTGCCCTGCAGTCACAACAGAAAGCCGCAAGGGCCCGAGCGGACGGTTCCTTCAGCAAGTCGTTGATCGCGGTGCAGGATCAGAACGGTATCGTGCTGCTGGATCATGACGAATTTATCCGTGGCGACTCCACCCTTGAAGGCTTGGGCAAGCTCAAGCCCAGCTTCGAAATGATGGGCCAGATGGGCTTTGATGCTACCGCGCTGCGGGTCTACAGCCATGTGGAACGCATTGACCATGTGCACACGCCGGGCAACAGCTCCGGCATCGTTGATGGCGCGGCATTGATGTTGATCGGCTCCGAGGCCAAGGGGCGCGAGTTGGGCCTGCAACCGCGGGCGCGCATTGTGGCCACGGCAGTCACCAGCACCGACCCGACCATCATGCTCACCGGCCCCGCACCGGCGACCCGCAAGGCACTGGCCAAGGCCGGCCTGCGGGTAGAAGACATCGACCTGTTCGAAGTCAACGAAGCGTTTGCCTCGGTGGTGCTCAAGTTCATCAAAGACATGGGCATCGACGCCGCACGGGTCAACGTCAACGGCGGCTCCATCGCCATGGGTCACCCATTGGGCGCCACCGGTTGCGCAATTCTCGGCACCCTGCTCGACGAGCTGGAGGTGCGCCAGCAACGCTACGGCCTGGCCACCCTGTGTGTCGGCGGTGGCATGGGAATCGCCACCATCATCGAACGCCTCTGAGCCCAAGGAATTTGTCATGACCGATGCCATTCGTTACGAAAAAGGCCAGGACCAGATCGTGGTACTGACCCTGGACATGCCCGGCCAGAGTGCCAACACCATGAACGCCGTCTACCGCGAAGCGATGGCGGCCACCGTCACGCGCCTGGAAGCAGAGAAGGACCAGATTGCCGGGGTGGTGATCACCTCGGCCAAGAAGACCTTTTTTGCCGGTGGCGATCTCAATGAACTGATCAAGGTCGACAAGGCCCACGCCAAGGATTTCCATGACAGCGTGCTGGTGTTGAAGGCGCAGTTACGCCGCCTGGAAACCCTCGGCAAGCCGGTGGTGGCCGCGATCAATGGCGCGGCCTTGGGCGGCGGCTGGGAAATTTGCCTGGCCTGCCATCATCGGGTCGCGCTGGACGACAAGTCCGTACAGTTGGGCCTGCCCGAAGTCACCCTTGGCCTGTTGCCGGGCGGCGGCGGGGTGGTGCGCATGGTGCGGATGCTGGGCCTGGAAAAAGCCCTGCCGTATTTGCTCGAAGGCAAAAAAGTCCGGCCAGCCCAGGCCCTGCAAGCCGGCTTGATTGATGAACTGGCAGCCGATCGCGAGCAACTGCTGAGCAAATCCCGTGCGTGGATTCTCGCCAATCCCGAGGCCAGGCAACCCTGGGACAACAAGGGGTATCAGATCCCTGGCGGCACGCCGTCCAACCCCAAAGTCGCGCAGATGCTCGCCATTGCCCCGTCGATTTTGCGCAGCAAAACCCATGGCTGCTTCCCGGCACCGGAGAAAGTCCTCTGCGCCGCCGTTGAAGGTGCCCAAGTGGATTTCGACACCGCACACCTGATCGAAACCCGCTACTTCACCGAACTGGTGACTGGGCAGGTGGCGAAGAACATGATCGGCACCTTCTGGTTTCAGCTTAATGAAATCAATGCCGGCAGCTCACGCCCACAGGGTTTTGCCCCTCACGTCACCCGTAAGGTCGGTGTACTCGGCGCTGGGATGATGGGTGCGGGCATCGCCTATGTCAGTGCCTGTGCGGGGGTCGAGGTGGTGCTCAAAGACATCAATCTCGCCGCCGCCGAAAAAGGCAAAGCCCATAGCTCTGCCTTGCTGGACAAGAAAGTCAGCCGTGGGCAATTGACCGCCGAACAGCGCGAAGCCATCCTGGCGCGCATTCACCCTACGCAGGATGACGCTGACCTGGCCGGCTGTGACCTGATCATCGAGGCCGTGTTCGAAGAGCGCGAACTCAAGGCCAGGGTCACGGCGGCTGCGCAAAGCGTGGTCGGTGCCGATGCGGTGATCGCCTCCAACACTTCCACCTTGCCCATCAGCGGCCTGGCCACGGCGGTGCCGGCCCCATCCAGGTTTATCGGCCTGCACTTCTTCAGCCCCGTGGACAAGATGCCCCTGGTGGAAATCATCAAAGGCACCCACACCAGCGACGAGACCCTGGCCCGCGGTTTCGATTTCGTCCTGCAAATCAAGAAAACCCCGATTGTGGTCAACGACAGCCGTGGCTTCTTCACCTCGCGGGTCTTCGGCACCTTCACCAACGAAGGCATTGCCATGCTCGGCGAAGGCGTGGCCGCGCCGATGATCGAGACCGAAGCGCGCAAGGCCGGGATGCCGGTGGGGCCGCTGGCGGTGTCCGATGAAGTGTCCCTCAGCCTGATGAGCCATATCCGACAGCAAACCGCCAAGGATCTGCAGGCCGAAGGCAAGGCCCTGCCGAACCATCCGGCGACGGCAGTGATTGATTTGCTGGTGAATGAATACAAGCGCACCGGCAAGGCGGCGGGCGGCGGTTTTTACGATTACCCCGCCGGTGGCCAGAAGCACCTGTGGCCAGAGTTGAAAACCCGGTTCGAACGGCCCGGCAATCGAATTTCACCCCAGGACGTGCGCGACCGCTTGCTGTTTATCCAGGCCATCGAAACCGTGCGCTGCGTGGAGGAGGGCGTGTTGATGTCCACGGCTGACGCCAACGTCGGTTCGATCTTCGGCATCGGCTTTGCCGCGTGGAGTGGCGGCGCGCTGCAGTTTATCAACCAATACGGGCTGAACGATTTTGTCGCCCGCGCTCGTTATTTGGCCGAAGAGTATGGGGAGCGCTTCTCGCCACCGGCGTTGTTGCTGGAGAAAGCGGCACAGGGCGAAGTGTTCGGCTGAGCAAAATGTGGGAGCGGAGCTTGCCTTGAGGGTGTATTTCAAGGCAGGCTCTGGGGTGTGCAATATTCCCATCGCCGTGTCAGGTATTTTTTATGTCGCTACGCGTCTGCATCCTGGAAACCGATATCCTGCGTCCAGGCTTGATCGATCAGTACCAAGGTTACGGGCAGATGTTCAAGCGCCTGTTCGCCAAGCAACCGATTGCCGCCGAATTTGTCGTCTACAACGTGGTGCAGGGCGAATACCCGCCGGATGACGAGGTGTTTGACGCGTACCTGATCACCGGCAGCAAGGCCGACTCGTTCGGCACTGACCCCTGGATCCAGACCCTCAAGACCTATGTGCTCAAGCGCTACGAGCGTGGCGACAAGCTGCTGGGTATCTGCTTCGGTCATCAACTCCTGGCATTGCTGCTCGGTGGCAAGACTGAACGCGCGAGCCAAGGCTGGGGAATGGGCATCCATGATTACAAGCTGGATGCCAAGGCCCCATGGATGAGCCCCCAGGTGCCGGAACTGACGCTATTGATCAGCCATCAGGATCAGGTCACTACCTTGCCGGAAAATGCCACGGTCATTGCCTCCAGTGAGTTTTGCCCGATTGCCGCTTACCACATCGGTGACCAGGTGTTGTGCTTTCAGGGGCACCCCGAATTTGTCCAGGACTATTCCCGCGAGTTGTTGGAGATTCTTCAAACAACCCTGGGGGAACAGGTCTACACCAACGGCGTTGCCAGCCTGGACCGCGACCACCACGGCGCAACCGTGGCGGAGTGGATGATGCGCTTTGTCGCGCACAAGCCGGATACCGCGGCCTAAAGCCAGCCTGAACGCTTGAAGCTGGCCCACAAACCGCCACAGCCCACAGCGATAAACCCGAGCACCGCAAAATAGCCGTAATGCCATTGCAGCTCGGGCATGTTCTGAAAGTTCATCCCGTAGATCCCCGCCACCGCCGTGGGGAACGCCAGGATCGCCGCCCACGCGGCGAACTTGCGCTGCACCACGCTCTGGCGCGACGCCTCCAGCAACACACCGATCTCGATGGTCTGGCTGGCAATGTCGCGCAGGGTGGTGAGGTCTTCCATCTGCCGCGTAACGTGGATTTGCACATCGCGGAAATACGGGCGCATGTTCTTGTCGATAAACGGGAAGCTCAGCTTCTGCAACTCCTGGCTGATTTCCACCATCGGCGCCACATGACGCTTGAGCCGCAGCACGTCACGACGCAGGCCGTGGAGGTGCTGGATATCGCGCTCATTGAGTGAGCTGCACAATACGTTGCGCTCCAGCTCATCGATCTCGGCGTGGATCGCTTCGCTGACCGGCTGGTAGTTTTCGGTGACAAAATCCAGCAGAGCATAGAGTACGAAATCTTCCCCATGCTCCAGCAACAGCGGCCGCGCCTCACAGCGTTGGCGCACAAAACCGTAGGACGCCGAGTGACCGTTGCGTGCGGTGATGATGTAGCCGTTGCCGGCAAAAATATGGGTTTCGATAAACTCCAGCTTGCCGTTCTCGCGCACCGGTGAGTAGGTGACGATAAACAGCGCATCGCCGAAGGTTTCCAGCTTCGGGCGGCTGTGTTTTTCCATGGCGTCTTCAATCGCCAGTTCATGCAGGTTGAACTGGTGTTGCAGGTTGTTCAATTCCTGGGCGCTGGGCTCTTCCAGGCCGATCCACACAAAGTGACCGGGCTTGGCTGCCCAGGCCGCGCCTTCATCGAGGGTGATATCCGAGACTTTTTTTCCGGCGCTGTAGACGGCCGCCGCAACAACTCTACCCATGGTGCTGATCACTTCTTATAAGAGGACAGATGTTGGGCAGCTTAGCCTGAATGGCGTTCCGTTGTTGCTGACTGACATTGCCCATTCCCTTGCAGGAGCGAGCTTGCTCGCGAAGATCATCAACGATGACGCAGCGCTATCAGATGACTCGCGTCGCTTACACGGTTTTCGTGAGCAAGCTCGCTCCTGCAAGTTCACGGTCCATTGTTTCAATGCATGCGGTCATTTGCGCGTGACAGTCCAGCATCAATTGAGGGATGTCATCTACCGTCATGCCAGTGGTAGGAATCGGCGGCAACGACCGTATCAGCAATTCCCCGCTGTTCCAGCGGTTGAGCTGCATCTGCGTTACATAATTGCTGACACACACCTGCACGATAGGCACGCCGGCCGCAATCGCCATATGAAACGCACCTTTCTTGAACGGCAACAGCCCTTTACCCAGGTTGCGCGTACCCTCCGGGAACACCCAGATCGACGTGTCCTTGTGTTGCAAGGTCTGGGTGGTGGTGAGCATGGCACGCCGCGCCTTGTGTGCATTGCCACGGTCGATCAGCACATTGCCCGCCAGCCAGAACAACTGGCCGAACAGCGGCACCCATTTCAGGCTTTTCTTGGCGATGCATACGGTGCGGTGCGGCACTACATTGCCAAGTACAAACAGGTCGTAGTTGGACTGGTGGTTGGCGATCACCACACAGGTGCCGGGTTTGTTGCGCAGCGAGTCGACATCCGTCCTCACCTTCAGGCGCAAGATCCACATGGCTGGCAATGCGTAAAGGCGGGCGCAGAGGCGGCTGTTGTCCGGATTGAATGGCCGGCATACCCCTAAAAGTACGCCCAATACCCCGGCGATCATAAAGTGCAGGCCCATCAACAACATACGTAACAGAAAAAGCATCGAAACGGCCCATCGGAACAAAAGGTGGCGCAGTGTACGGATGTGCACTGTATTGGGCAATTGCCCCACAGATGTAGGAGATAGGCGATGTTTAAGCGTATGTTTCTACGCATGCCAGTAGCGGCTGCCCAGAGCGGCTACAGATGTTTCGGGTTTATTTGTAAGAAAAAGCCCGATACTAGATCGGGCTTTGATAAAGCAGGCGTAGGAGTTAACTCAGGTTATGGCCTTGATCCTGGATGATTGCTTCGTCCAGAGCCTCCAGCAGCGCCCGGCGCACTTTTAACTTGGTGTGCTTGTGAGCGTTCATGTTGATCTTCTTCAACTGCCGCGCCGCCTCCAGGGCTGCCGCGTGCAATTCTTCCGGTGCCACGACCTTATCGAGGAAGCCTGCTTGCAAGGCGCCTTGCGGATCAAACATTTCGGCATTGATCACCGACCGATGAAATGCCGACTTGCGCAGACGATCCCGCGCCAGCTCGATACCAGCGTGATGCATGGTCATGCCGATTGCCACTTCATTCAGACCAATGCTGAACGGGCCTTCCACGCCAATGCGATAATCCGCCGACAACAATAAAAACGCGCCCTTGGCCACCGCATGCCCAGGGCACGCCACGATCACCGGGAACGGATGCGCCAACAAACGCCGCGCCAGGGTCGAGCCCGACGTCACCAGGCTGATCGCCTCTTTAGGGCCGGCGGTCATCACCTTCAAATCATAGCCACCCGACAAAATTCCCGGCGTACCCGTGATGATCACCACTGCCCGATCTTTCTCGGCCTGATCCAGCGCAGCGTTGAATTCGCTGACCACCGCCGGAGAAATGGCATTGACCTTGCCGTTGCTCAAGGTCAGGGTCGCGATACCGTCTTCGAAATGGTAGGCAATCAACTCACTCATGACGCGGTTCCTTGTAGGGCTTGTTATAGAGAGAATGCAGCAGACGTTACCCACCGCGCCCGCCTGGGTAAAGCGCCGTGACTGACTACCCGGTCAGGCTTTTCCTCAATCCCCAAGGGTAGACGCCCCGCGGCACAGCGCAGCAGTCCCGCAAAACTGGTGCCGGGCCTGCCCAAGAATGGCAGAAACACCGCCCGTTATCAGGCGCGCCACGGCATAACCGTCTAACCGCATGAAAATTCTGAAAAAAACCTTTGCCATCAGAAAGGCTTTCGACTACATTAGCGCGCCTCGACAGACTGAACTGGTTTGCCGAGATACGGTGAAGTGTCCGAGTGGCTTAAGGAGCACGCCTGGAAAGTGTGTATACAAGAAATTGTATCGAGAGTTCGAATCTCTCCTTCACCGCCAAATTCGATGTAAACAAAACCCCTGGTTTCGAGAGAAACCAGGGGTTTTGTGATTTCTGGGGTTTGAAAGTCCAGCTTTATCAGGTCATGCGCTTGGCATATCCATTCGCCTTCCTATGACGTCCAGCAAATCGCAGCCGTCGCGCAAAGGGATTGAACAAAGCAACGCAAAATCACTGAGTACAACCGCATCACTACTGATCTCACTGCGTAGTGCGAGGTTCTCAAGGACTTGTGCAACGGCACGAAGTCGATAGGTCGCAGCATCGAGAAGTATTTCCAGTGGCACGGTGGTGTCGACAAAAAGGGCAGGTGTGGCGCTGTCGTTGCTGGTGAGGGCCATGTATTGGTTCATGAGTGATTCCACAAGACAAATATAAATACAACGAGGCCTTTTCACGCTAAGCCGTCAAAAAACGTCAGTTGCTCGAAAATAACGTCGTCTACGTTCCGCCTTGTCATCGAGTCGCCAAACCCGGTCGCTATGTGAGCGACCGAAAGACTATAGGTGTGGCGATTTTAAAAAGGCAGCCTGTCGCTTCTGAATGGAGCGTAGGACGTTGCCCAAAGCCACCAGCATCCGCGTTCAATGCCTATGCCGATGATGCACATCCGGAAAATGCGCATGGCTGTGCTTCATCACCGCATGCACATGCACATGGCTATGAGGCTGCGCCGGATCCCACTCAAACCCATGCTCATGCTGATGATGCTCATCATGCACATGCCAATGCCCATGTTCCGTTGCCTCATGCACATGCTCATGGGCATGTCGCTCCGTCAGGTGCAGCCACACGCCTACGGCCATCAGCGCCGAGGCAATCCAGAACGCTACGGTCACCGACTCGCCAAATACCAGCAGCGCCACTGCGGCACCGAGGAAGGGTGCCGTGGAGAAATAAGCCCCGGTGCGCGCACTGCCCAGCCCACGTAGCGCCAGCACGAACATCACCAGGCTGATGCCATAGCCGAGGAACCCCACCACCAGGATCGGCGCCAATTGCGCCACGCCCGGAATCCGCGCCCCGAGGTAAAGCGCCAAACCGCAATTCACCAGCCCCGCAATCAAACCTTTGGCACCGGCGATAAAGAGCGCGTCAGACGCCGACACCTTGCGCGTCAGGTTGTTATCTATCCCCCAGCACAAACACGCCAGCGCAATGGCGAGCGGCCCGGTCCAGTCCTGGCCGCCGCCGCCGGCGCCCGTCCATGACAACACCACGCCGCCCAGCACAATGGCGACCATGCCGAGCACGATGCGCCGATCTGCGTTTTCTCTGAATACGACCCAGGCGATCACGGCGGTGAGCACTGATTCGAGGTTGAGCATCAACGAGGCGGTGGCGCCAGCGGTGCGAATCAGGCCGAACATGAGGGCGACGGGGCCTAGGATGCCGCCGAAGGCGATGGCGCCGAGCAGCCAGGGCCATTGCGATGGGGTCAACCCGGTGGGTTTCCAGCCGCGATCACGGATCAGACGTACGCCGGCAAGGCCAATGCCGCTGCCCAGGTAAAGCAGGCCGGCCAGCAATATAGGCGAGAGGCCCAGGCCCAGGCCGAGGCTTTTGGCGAGCGGAGTGCTGGCGCCAAACAGGGCGGCGGCTACGAGGGCGTAAATGATGCTGAGGTTCATGGGCCATCCTCGAAGGTCAGGCCCATGATACGTCGCTTGCCGGGGTCAGCGCCCTGGCAGTTTCATACTTTATTGCGCGGTTTTCAGCTTGATCACATCACCGGAAATCTTGGTGGTGTAGCCGTTCAATACCCAGGCCCAGAACCACTTTTCTTGCACTTGGGTGTTGATCAGCGCGTCGCCGCCTTTGGCTTTGATGGCTGCATTCTGGGCGCGTACGAAACGGTTGTTCTGGCCGATTGGGATGATGCCCAGCAGCATGATGCCGGTGGCGCTGGCTTCGCTGTGGCCGATGACGGTGTATTGGCTGGCGTCGTATTGCGGGGTTTTCATGGCGGTGCCGGTGCAACCTGCCAGGGTGAAACCAAGAACGGCTGCTGCAACTGCTTTAATGACGTATTTCACTTGAAACTCCATGGACTCAACCTCAAGATTCAATTCCCGAGGGGGCGACACTTTAAGCGCTCGGTTGGCAGATTGAAAACAATCTGCCCAGGTTTCATGTTCAGGCTTGTGCGTGCGCCCAGGCGATCAAGCTCGGGTCTGAAGGTTATGCGCTTCTGCGTGCCAGCAAACTCCGGATCAACCGTCCATACACCACGGCGTTGATCAATATCACCACCGCCCCCAGCAGCAGTTGAATATTCGCCGTCAGCCCGGCGGGGTAGATCAGCGTCAGGATGTAGTGCTCGATAAACCCGCCGCCATAACCGTCCTGCCCGGCCAGGTGACGAAACAGGTTTTCCCAGCGGGTGAGCGGGCAGGGCAGGTGCAGCACCTCTACCGCGATCCCCCAGGCCACGGCGGGCAAGTGCAGCCACATTACCCTGGGCCATTTCAGGGCGAGCAGGCCACCGAACAGTACGAACAGGATAAAGGTCAGGTGAAACAGCACGAGGCCGTCGGCGACGAGTCGGTAGAGCATTGTGGGCACTTCGAATGGAGGGGCAAACAGTCTAAAGGGTTGCTCGCCGGCAAGGGTGGCCGTTATTGTGCTGAATCCATTTAGTCCTTGCCCCAAGGTTGTGTCGTGATGAATGCACCGCGTACCGCTGTCCCGATCAAAGCCGTGATTTTCGATATGGACGGGTTGTTGCTGGATACCGAAGGCATCTACACCGAAGTCACGCAGATCATCGCCGAGCGCTATGGCCGTACCTATGACTGGGGGATCAAGCAGCACATCATCGGGCGAGGCGCTCAGGATCTGGCCGATTACGTGGTCAAGGCGCTGGAGTTACCGATCACGCCCGCCGAGTTTCTGGAAATTCGCGAGCCGTTGATGAGCGAGCGCTTTCCCAAGGCCCTGGGTATGCCGGGCGCCGAGGCGTTGGTGCGGCACTTGAAGGCGCACAATATCCCAATTGCGGTGGGCACCAGTTCATCGCGTAACTCGTTTGGCCACAAGACCACCTTGCACCGCGAATGGTTTGGCCTGTTCGACACCATCGTCACTGCCGACGACCCGGAAGTCGGTGCGGCCAAGCCGGCGCCGGATATCTTCCTCACGGCTGCGCGCCGTCTGGGTGTGGCGCCTGAGGATTGCCTGGTGTTCGAAGATTCGCCGTTCGGCGTGACTGCGGCGAAGGCTGCCAACATGACCGCCATCGCCGTGCCCGATGAGGCCATGGCGGACAGCAAGTACCAACATGCCGACCAGATTATCCGCAAGCTCGCGGATTTTGATCTGGCGGCCTATGGTTTGCCACCTATGTCCTGACCCAACACAGGGCAAAATGTGGGAGGGAGCAAGCCCCCTCCCACATTGGGTTATGCGCTGAAACCACCATCGATGGTCAGGCTGGCGCCCGTGATATACCCGGCTTCCGGCCCGGCCAGATACGCCACAAAGCTGGCAATCTCCTCCACGTGCCCATACCTGCCCACCGCCATCAACCCGATCAAGCTTTCGGCAAACTCACTGTTCGCCGGGTTCATATCGGTATCCACCGGCCCGGGCTGCACGTTGTTGATGGTGATACCCCGTGGCCCCAGATCCCGCGCCAAACCCTTGGTCAACCCTACCAGCGCAGCCTTGCTCATCGCATAAGGCCCGCCACCGCCAAATGGCATACGCTCGGCGTTGGTGCTGCCGATATTGATCACACGGCCACCTTCGCCCATGTGCCTGGCGGCTTCCTGGGTGGCGATAAATACGCTGCGCACGTTGATTGCCAGGGTCTGGTCGAAGTCCTCCAGCTTGAAGTCTTCCAGCGGCGCGATGGCCAGCACGCCTGCGTTGTTCACCAGGATATCCAGGCGCCCAAACGCATCGACCGTGGCGTTGACGGCATTGCGAATTGCCGTGGCATCGGCGCTGTCGGCTTGAATCGCCAGGGCTTTGCCGCCTTCGTTGATCACGTCGTGTTGCAAGGCCTGGGCCTTGGCGGCCGAGCTGACGTAGGTAAAGGCGACAGCTGCACCCTGCGCGGCGAGGCGCTTGACGATGGCGGCACCGATGCCGCGGGAACCGCCTTGAATCAGGGCGACTTTGCCGGTGAGGTTTTGTGTGGTCATGTCGATCTCCAAGTAGTTGATGGGCTGAGTATCGACCTGCCTCCGGCACGCCGGTAGACCGTGATTGCTATAGTCTGTGTAAACCAAAAGTTTAGAGTGGCCGATATGGAGAGCTTTGGCAGTATCGAATGCTTCGTGCGCAGCGCCGAGGGTGGCAGCTTTGCCGAGGCGGCCCGGCACTTGAGCCTGACGCCCGCAGCCGTAGGCAAAAGTGTCGCCAAACTGGAAGCGCGCCTGGGTGTGCGGCTGTTTCAGCGCAGCACTCGGCGGCTTACGTTGACTGAAGCCGGCAAGTTATTTCTGGAAGAGGTCAGCGCCAGCCTCACCACTATCCAGAATGCCGTGGCCAACCTGGCCAGCGCCGAAGGGCGACCGGTGGGCACGCTCAAGGTCAGCATGGGCACGGTGGTCGGCTGTATGTATATCGTGCCGCTGCTGGGGGAGTTTCTGAAACGCTACCCCGATATCAGCCCGGATTGGCATTTCGACAATCGCCAGGTCGATCTGATTGGCCAGGGCTTCGACGCGGCCCTTGGCGGCGGCTTTGAGCTGCCCCAAGGCGTCGTGGCACGCAAGCTGACGCCGGCTCACCGCGTGTTGGTGGCATCGCCTGACTATTTGGCGGCACGCCCAGCGGTGTTGCAGCCAGAAGACCTGGAGCACTGCGACGGCATCCTGATTCGCTCACCGCAAACCGGGCGAGTGCGCTCCTGGCAACTGACTCATCGCAATGGCGAGCACGGCCCGCTGAGTCTCAAGCCGCGCATGACCATGAGCGACTCGCAGGCCGCCTGCATCTGCGCCGAACAGGGCCTGGGCATTGCACTGGTGAGCATGCCGTTTGCCGTACCCTGGCTGGCGAGCGGCAAGTTGCTGCGGGTATTGCCGGATTGGTATGTGAACGACGGCAATATTTGCATCTACTACGCCGAACATAAACTGCTGCCAGGCAAGACTCGGGCGTTTGTGGATTTCATCATCGAGCAGTTTGCCGAGCAGCAGTTAGGCCAAAGATTCAGCGCAATCTAAAACCTTGTGATCAAAATGTGGGAGGGGGCTTGCTCCCGATTGCGGTGGGCCAGCTATAGATAAGCTGGCTGATACACCGCTATCGGGAGCAAGCCCCCTCCCACATTTGATCTTCAGTGGCCGAACTTGCCGGGCCAACCAATGATCTTCTTGGGTCTTGGCTGCGCATACGTCCTGACTTTGGATGTCGACAACCCCAACCTCACCAACGATTCGGCAACCATCACCGCCGCCGTCACCCCGTCCACCACCGGCACTCCGGTGCGTTTGCGAATCTGCTCATCCAGCCCGGCCATGCCGCCGCAGCCCAGGCAGATCACTTCGGCCTTGTCGTCGTGAATCGCCAGTTCCGCCTGCTGCACAATGGCCTCCATAGCGGCCAGCGGGTCTGCTTCCAGCTCCAGCACCGCCATGCCGCTGGCGCGCACCGAAGCACAGCGCTGGTACAGGCCGGCGAGTTTCAGTCGGTCTTCAATCAGTGGCACGGTGCGGTCCAGGGTTGTGACCACCGAGTAGGCATGCCCCAGGAACATCGCGGTGCTGGCCGCCGCTTCGGTGATATCAACCACCGGCACATTGAGTAATTCCTGCAAGCCTTCACGGCCATGCTCGCCATAGCCGGCCTGGATCACCGCATCAAACGGCTGGTCGTAGGCCATGACCCGGTCCATGACGGCGATGGCCGCCAGGTAACTTTCAAAATTGCCCTCCACTGACTCGGCGCCGAAGTAGGGCGTGAGGCCGACTATCTCGGTGCCCGGTGACGCCACGGCCCGCGCTTGCTGAGCGATGGTGTCGGTGATCGATTCAGTGGTGTTGACGTTGACGACGAGGATGCGCATGAAATGTCCCTATTCAATGACTGACGTTATCGACGGCAATGCTTTCGCCGCTGACATCGGCGTAAACCGGCTGACGCTTGGCGATCAGCATGTACAGCAACCCTGCGATGCCGGCGCCGAACAGCCAGGAAAACGGTGAAACGCTGGCAAACCCTGGCAACAGCGCCAGCAGGATCGCGATCACTGCGGCAGGAATAAACGCCGCCACGGCGCGCATATTCACCCCCCGGCTGTAGTAATAAACGCCATTGGGGTCTTCGCTATACAGCTGCGGCACGTCCACCCGGCTTTTACGGATCAGCCAGTAATCGACCATGATCACCCCGTACAACGGCCCCAGCAGCGCGCCCAGGCCAGAAAGGAAGTACACAATCACCAGCGGGCTGTTGTAGAGATTCCACGGCAGTATCAGCACCGCCACGAAGGCGCTGATCAACCCGGCGCGGCGAAAGTTCAGGTACTTGGGCGCCAGGTTGCTCAGCACAAAGGCCGGGGCGACGAAGTTGGCCATGATGTTCACCGCCACGGTAACGATCAGGAAGGCCAGGCAACCGAGCACCAGGAAGAAGGTATTGGGGATTGCCGCGATGATTTCGGTCGGGCTCTCGATCACTCGGCCATTGAGCTGGAACTGGCCGCCGCACAGCAGCACGGTAATGGCGGCAAACACCAGGATATTCACCGGCAGGCCCCAGAAATTGCCGACCTGGATGGTCCTGCGGCAGGGCGAAGAGCGGGCGAAGTCGCAAAAGTTGAGGATCAAGGTGCCGTAGATCGCCAGCCACAGCGCGCCACCGGCAAAGATATTGCGCCACATCTCGCCGCCGCTCAGCGGTTCACGGATCGACCAGGCGATATGTCCGCCCGCCTGGAAGTACATCCAGCCGGCCAACGCAGCCACCGTGAGCAAAATCACCGGCCCGGCGAAGCCCTCATAGCGGCGTACCATTTCCATGCCATAGGCGAGGATCACCAACTGCACCAGCCAGATCGCGACAAAACATGCCCAGCCCAGGCTCGACAGGCCCAGGATCGAGTTGTGGTCATAATCGGCAAAACCCGGATGAATCGCCGTCAGCAATACGCGGAAAACCACCGATGCCAGGTACGTCTGGATACCAAACCAGGCAATCGCAATCACCGCCCGGATCAATGCTGGAATCTGCGCCCCATGGATACCGAAACTGATGCGGCTGATCACGGGAAACGGCACACCGGTCTTCTGTCCCATGTACCCCGACAAGTTCATGAAGAAGTACACCAGCGCCGCGCCGATCCCCAGGGACAGCAATATTTGCCAGCCGCCCAAGCCCAATGCATATAAGCCGATGGCAAACGAATAGTTGGCGATGTTGTGCACGTCATTGGTCCACAGCGCAAAGATGCTATAGCGCCCCCAGCGTCGGCCCTCGATTTTGGTGGGGGCCAGGTCCTTGTTGTGCAGGCGCGGGCTGAGGACCAGTGGGCCGGGGCTTGCAGCCTCGGGGTGGAGGGTGGAGGAGGGCAGATCCAGCGCGATATTGCTCGAAAGACTTGTACGCATTCCGGCAGGCTCCAGCGCATCGGCAGCAAAGCGGCGGATGGCAAAGTGTATGTAGGTTTTGTATTGATTGTATACAAAGCGTACTTTTCACTAAGCCACATGCGTGCCAGTTTTCAATATATGAAAAGCAGTGTTAATTTCGTTTTTATAGGAGTGTTAAATAAATTGCTGAATTACAAGCAATATAAGTTGACCGCTTGAACAGGTATTTATTTTTTAATCGGGAATGGCGAAATTCGTATACGAGTAAATCAACAAAGAGGGATGTTACGTTTTGGTGCGCTGAAGCTTAAGCTGCACACAAAAATGGCACCGATAGTTACATAGTTGTGTACATTTTTAAGCTATACACAAAACAAGTGTGGGAGGGGGCTTGCTCCCGATAGCGGTGTGTCAGCCAGCAAATCTGTGGCTGACCCACCGCTATCGGGAGCAAGCCCCCTCCCACATTTTTTACCGCATCAACTTTCTGGCCTCAGGCCTTGCTGATGATATTCCCCGCATGCAGCCCGCATTCCTTCTGCGTGGCTTCTTCCCACCACCAGCGGCCTTCGCGCTCATGCTGGTTAGGCAATACCGGGCGGGTGCAGGGCTCGCAGCCGATGCTGATAAAGCCGCGCTCATGCAGGCTGTTGTAAGGCAACTCCAACATGCGGATATAACCCCACACCTCTTCGCTGGTCATCTGCGCCAGCGGGTTGAACTTGTACAGGGTACGTTCCGGGGTGGAGAAAGCCGTGTCGATTTCCAGCGCAGCCACCTGGCTGCGGGTGCCGGGGCTCTGGTCGCGGCGCTGGCCGGTGGCCCAGGCACTCACACCGGCGAGCTTGCGGCGCAGCGGTTCGATCTTGCGGATGCCGCAGCATTCGCCATGGCCGTCCTTATAGAAGCTGAACAGGCCCTTTTCCTTGACGAAGGGTTCCAGCTTGCTCTGGTCCGGCGAGATCAGTTCGATATCGATCTTGTAGAACTCACGGACCTGCTCGATAAACCGGTAGGTTTCCGGGTGCAGACGGCCAGTGTCAAGGCTGAATACCTTGACGTTCTTGTTCAGCTTCCAGGCCATGTCCACCAGCACCACATCCTCGGCACCGCTGAAGGAAATCCACAGGTCATCGCCGAACTGGCTGAACGCCAGCTTGAGAATATCCTGGGCAGACTTGTTGGCATAAGTCGCGGCGAGTTCAGCGACGTCGAAGGCTTGGTTCATCAGGACGGTTCCTACAGGTCAGTGGCGCTGAGCGCTCTATAGGCGGCGATGGTATCAAAATCTGCCGTGCGTTGCGGCGGCGTGCTTGAGTCGCTAGAGTTCGGCAGTCCTTTTGCCCGCTCAACTAATAAATCCAATGGAGTGTCTTGTGGAAATTGCCTGTCTTGACCTGGAAGGGGTGCTGGTTCCGGAAATCTGGATCGCCTTCGCCGAAAAAACCGGTATTGAATCCCTGCGCGCCACCACCCGCGACATTCCCGATTATGACGTGCTGATGCAGCAGCGCCTGCGCATTCTCGACGAACACGGGCTCAAACTGGCCGATATCCAGGCGGTGATTGCTACGCTCAAACCGTTGGACGGGGCCGTCGAGTTCGTCAACTGGCTGCGCGAACGCTTCCAGGTGGTCATCCTGTCCGACACCTTCTACGAATTCTCCCAACCGCTGATGCGCCAGCTGGGTTTCCCGACCTTGCTGTGCCACCGCTTGATCACTGATGAAAATGATCGGGTGGTGAGCTACCAGTTGCGCCAGAAAGACCCCAAGCGCCAGTCGGTATTGGCATTCAAAAGCCTCTACTACCGCGTGATCGCTGCCGGTGACTCGTACAACGACACCACCATGCTGGGTGAAGCTGATCGTGGGATCCTGTTCCATGCGCCGGAGAATGTGATTCGCGAATTCCCGCAGTTCCCGGCGGTGCACACCTTTGAAGACTTGAAGAAAGAGTTTATCAAGGCGTCGAATCGGCAGTTGAGCCTGTAAGTTATGCGGCGCGACTGATTGCCCCATCGCAGGCAAGCCAGCTCCCACCTTTGATCGCGGCGCGGTCGAAGGTGGGAGGGGGCTTGCCCCCGATAGGGCCGGTACAGCCCCTACAAACTTTCCAAAGTCTGTAACAACACCCGCACCTTCGTCAGCGACTCCTGATACTCCGCCTGCCACTGCGAATCCGCCACAATCCCACCGCCACCCCAGCAACACACCTGCCCGTCCTTGACCAGCAAACTGCGGATGGCGATGGAGCTGTCCATCTCGCCGCGCACGTCCAGGTACACCAGCGAGCCGCAGTACAGCCCGCGGCGGGTGGGCTCAAGCTCGTCGATGATCTGCATCGCGCGGATCTTCGGCGCGCCGGTGATGGAGCCGCCGGGGAAGCTGCCGGCGATCAGGTCGAGGGCGTCTTTGTCGTCGGCCAGTACACCGGTGACACTGCTCACCAGGTGGTGCACGTTGGGGTAGCTTTCCAGGCTGAACAGTTCCGGCACTTTCACCGAGCCTATGCGGCAATTGCGACCGAGATCGTTGCGCAGCAGGTCGACGATCATCAGGTTTTCTGCGCGATCCTTGGGGCTGGCGAGCAATTCGGCGGCGTTGGCGGCGTCTTCTGCAGGTGTTACGCCGCGAGGGCGGGTGCCCTTGATCGGGCGGGTCTCGACCTGGCGTTCGCTGATGCGCACAAAGCGTTCCGGTGACAGGCTCAGTACCGCACCGTCATCGGGCAAGCTCTGGAACCCGGAAAACGGCGTGGGGCAGGCTTCTCGCAGGGCGCAATAGGCTGCCCAGGGATCCCCCATGCAGGGTGCGCGAAAGCGCTGGGCAAAGTTGACCTGATAGCAGTCGCCGGCCTGGATGTAATCCTGGATACGCGCGATGGCTTGGCGGTAGGCCTCTGCGGTGAGGTCGGGTGCCATCGGGCCCTGGAGTTTGAACGTCGCAGAGGTGTCGACAGTCCCGTGGCTGAACAGCGCGATCAACCGTTGTCGTTCGCTATCGGCCAGCGTGGGATGAAACACCAGTTGGCTGCTCCGGGCCTGGTGGTCGCTGATCAGCGCCCAGGCGTACAGCCCGAAGCGCGCGTCTGGCAGGTGCAGGTCATCCACTGCCAGGTGCGGCATGTTCTCAAGGTGCCGGCCGAAGTCGTAGCTCAGGTAGCCGATCAAGCCTCCGGCGAACGGCAACTGTAAATCGGCGGGGATTGCGGCTTCACCCAATCGCGCGAGGTTTTTCCGCAAGCGTTGCAGGAAATCACCGCCGCTTTCGTCCGGCCCTACCGTCAATTTCGCTTCGGGCCAGGCACTGAGCAGGTCATACCGGCCGCGATCAGCCGTCGGCCGGCCGCTGTCGAGCAGTACCGCGCCTGGAGCATGGCGAATCGCCGCAAAATACTCGGCGGGGTTGGCCCGGTAGGGCAATGGGTGTACGGAGCAGGTCAACATGCGGGGTTGGATCAGCCAATGGCGCGGGGGAGGGGGATTGTAGTCCCCTGTAGGATTTGCTCCTAGAGGGGATGTCGGGGATAGACAGTTTGAAGACCGGATCAGCCTTCCACGGGCGGTATATGCCCAAACATCTCCTGCACGAACTTCACCCGCTCTTGCGGGGGTTCCGTCACGCCGGCAGCTTTGAGTTCTTCCAATCGCGCTTCCACCGCATGGGTGCGCAAAGTCAGGCCGCAGTCGTTGGCAATCTGGATGTTCAGCCCAGGCCGTGCGTTCAACTCAAGGATCAGCGGGCCTTTTTCCTGGTCCAGTACCATATCCACGCCGATATAGCCCAGCCCGCACAGCTCATAGCAGCCGGCCGCAAGCGCCATGAAACCGTCCCAGTTGGGCAGTTGCACACCATCGACCGCATTGGTGGTGTCAGGGTGCTTGGTGATGATGTTGTTCAGCCAGGTACCGCGCAGGGTCAGGCCAGTGGCAAGGTCGACGCCCACGCCGATCGCGCCCTGGTGCAGGTTGGCCTTGCCGCCGGACTGGCGGGTCGGCAAGCGCAGCATGGCCATCACCGGGTAGCCCATCAGTACGATAATGCGAATATCCGGCACACCCTCGTAGCTGATGCTTTTGAAGATCTGGTCGGGCACCACACGGTACTCTATCAGCGCCCGGTCGCGGTGGCCACCCAGTGAATACAGGCCAGTGAGGATGCTGGAAATCTGGTGCTCGATCTCTTCATGGCTGATGATCTTGCCGGACACCGTGCGATAGCGTCCTTCAAACCGGTCGGCCACTACCAGGATGCCGTCGCCGCCGGCACCCTGGGCGGGCTTGATCACGAAGTCGCTGCGCCCACCGATGATCTCGTCGAGCTTGTCGATTTCCTTCTCGGTGGAGATCACCCCGTACATTTCCGGCACATGGATACCGGCGGCCAGCGCCCGTTCCTTGGTGATGATCTTGTCATCCACAATCGGGTACAGGCTGCGTTTGTTGTACTTGAGCACGTAGTCGGCGTTACGCCGATTGATGCCCATGATCCCGCGCGCTTCCAGGGCCTTCCAGGTTTTCCAGAAGCCAAACATCAGGAGTCAGCCTTCAGGAATGCCTTGAAACGCACCAGCTCGGTGAGGCGATAGCCGCGATAACGACCCATGGCCAGCATGAAGCCCACCAGAATCAGCAGGATCGCCGGGAAGGTGAACACGAAGTAAACCAGCTCCGGAACGCTCATGATGAGGTGGGCCAACGAGGCGGCGAACAGGGTACCAATCGCCACTTTCAGTGCATGGTTGGCGCCGCGCTCTTCCCAGGTAATCGACAGGCGTTCGATGGTCATGGTCAGGATCACCATCGGGAACAGCGCCACCGACAAGCCACGCTCCAGCCCCAGCTTATGGCTGAACAGGCTGATGGCGGCGATCAGCACCACCACGAAGGTCAGCACCACCGACAGCCTCGGCAGCATCTGCAGTTTCAAATGTTCCAGATACGACCTGAGTGACAGCCCCAGTGCCGTGATAATCGTGAACAGCACAATGCCGAAGCCCAATTGCGTCTCGCGGAACGCCAGGGCGATCAGCACCGGAGTGAAGGTGCCCAGGGTCTGCAGGCCGATCAGGTTGCGCAGGATCAGAATCACCAGCACGCCAATCGGGATCATCACCATGATCATGAAGGTCTGCTGGGTTTGCAGCGGCAGGCCGTACAGAGAGTATTCGAGGAAGTTGGCGTCGGTGTTTTCGTCGGTCAGCTTGGCCAGGCGAATCGCGTTCATTTCGCTGTTGTTGAGGCTGAAGGTCACCATGGCCTTCTTGCCGCCATCGACCGTGATCAGGTTTTCATCGCCGGTCCACCACAGCAGGCGGTCGGCGGGCAGGCCCTGTTCACCGGTCTCCGGGTTGAAGTACAGCCAGTCGTTGCCGTTGAAGCTGCGCAGCCACAGCTCCGGGGTTTGCGGCTGGTCGGCTACCAGGCGGATGGTGTGGACTTTCTCCACCGGCACATGGGCAATGGACAGCAGCAGCTCGACGATCCTGGCCTTGTGCGGCGTCGACGGGTCGCCGGCCAGCAGCAGCTTCACATTGTCGTCGTTGAGGTTGTTGGTGCGCTTGATGGCTTCGCTGATAAAGGTCTCGACGTCGGCCGAGTGCTGGCGGATCGGCGCCAGCAAGGCTTCGGCGGCGATTTTTTCCGGGCCTTCCACGGCGATGCTGTCGCGGAAGGTCGGGCCCTTGATCTTGATCTTTTCGCCGCTGTAACGCTTGGTCAGCACCAGTCGGTAATACAGGGTCTGGTTACCCTTGGCCCGGCGCGCTGACCAGGTGACCTTGCGGTTGCCGTCGATGCGGTTGACGCTGACTCCATAGTTGTTGGAGATAAAGCTTTCATTAAGGCTGACGAAGTCGCGGCTCAGAGGCGGCACGAACATCTGGATCTTGACCGGGTCCTTGGGGTTGGCGACGAACTCGACCTTGGCGTCGATGTTCCACAAGTCGTCGGTGGCATCCTCGGTCACGGGGATCCCCAGCACGAAAATCTGATAGGCGGTGACCGAAATGCCGAGCACCACCAGGAAGGTGATCAGGATTTTCAGGTGCAGGGTCAGAGAGCGCATTCGGTTTACTCGGCGGTATGAGCGTCGGCGACGCAGGCGGGTTTGCCTGCTGCATATTTAAGACTGGGGTCGACCAGCGCATCAAAGCGTTTCAGCGCTTCGGAGCCGATCAGCAGCGGGTATTGGAAGCTGCTGCGGTCAGTCAAGTTCACTTCGATGCTGCGTAAAGCAGTGCCCATGCAGATATCCAGGGCAACCACCGGACGGGCGGTGTAGTTCTTGTCCTCATCGGGGTCGTAGTCGCCGGCGCGGCGCTTGATCTTGCTGACGCGGGCCAGGGGCAGTTCGATGGGGTGGGAGTGGGCGGTGTCGATGGCCAGGTAGAAGCGTACCCAGGTTTCGCCGTTGCGCTTGAAGCGCTTTATATCGCGGGCGCTCAACGAGGCGGTCTTGGCGCCGGTGTCGAGCTTGGCCGCGACTTCCAGGTCGATACCGTCCAGCTTGGCGTATTCATTGAGGCCATACACCGTTTTCTCGGCGGCGAAGCCAAGGCTGGACAGCAACAGTAGGCAAATAAACAGGGGGAAGGGCTTGAGTCTCATAAATCCTGAGGCGGTGCCGTGCGATGTTCAATTCAAGGCGACTGGCATTGCTGCGCAAACTCCCTCGTGCGCCGTTTCATCCAGGGATGTCAGGCAAATACGCCGGGCATTCTAACATGATGCTTTTTTGGCGCCAGCGCTGGCAGGCGGCCATGCCTTGGATGGGTTATTCAGGCGTATTAGACGATTGTCGACAATGTGTATTTATTCTTTGACTGTTAAGGGGTAGTTAGCTA
This sequence comes from Pseudomonas sp. OST1909, assembly GCF_015277575.1. Taxonomy (NCBI): domain Bacteria; kingdom Pseudomonadati; phylum Pseudomonadota; class Gammaproteobacteria; order Pseudomonadales; family Pseudomonadaceae; genus Pseudomonas; species Pseudomonas sp. OST1909. The sequence goes on along the minus strand of NZ_CP063780.1, from coordinate 4,860,568 downwards.
GTTTTTGCGGCATTGCTTTTAAAGGTGTCGACAATATGCTGGATCAGGCGGAAATTCCGATAGCGGCGTCAGACGATTCCCAAACCATGTCCGAGAACGTCTTCCGGCGTATCCAAGCCGCCATCGTCAAAGGTGAAATTGCCCCCGGCAGCAAGATTTCCGAGCCGGAACTGGCGCGTACCTACGGCATCAGCCGCGGCCCGCTGCGCGAGGCGATCCACCGCCTGGAAGGCCAGCGCCTGCTGGTGCGCGTGCCTCACGTTGGCGCACGGGTTGTGTCGTTGAGCCACGCCGAGCTGATTGAACTCTATGAGATCCGCGAGTCCCTGGAAGGCATGGCCTGCCGCCTCGCCGCCGAGCGCATGACCGACGCGGAAATCGAAGAGCTGCGCCAGGTATTGCACACCCATGAGCGCGATGCCGCGTTCCAGGCCGGTGTCGGCTATTACCAGCAGGAAGGCGACTTCGACTTTCATTATCGGATTATCCAGGGCGCCGGTAACCGCACCCTGACCCAAATGCTCTGCGGCGAGCTGTACCAACTGGTGCGCATGTACCGCATCCAGTTTTCCGCCACCCCCAATCGTCCACGCCAGGCCTTTGCCGAACACCACCGCATTCTCGACGCGATTGCCGATCGCGATGGTGAACTGGCCGAACTGTTGATGCGCCGGCATATCGGCGCCTCTAAACGCAACATCGCCCGTCACTTCCCGGACGGCGCTCCTTCATCACGAGGTGAGTCATGAGTAATAACAACAGCACTCCCGGCCAGCGTTTCCGTGACGCAGTCGCCAGCGAACAGCCTTTGCAAGTTGTTGGTGCAATCAATGCCAACCACGCGTTGTTGGCCAAGCGCGCCGGCTTCAAGGCTATTTACCTGTCGGGTGGCGGGGTTGCCGCCGGCTCGCTCGGCGTGCCGGACCTGGGTATTACCGGCCTGGATGACGTACTCACCGACGTGCGCCGCATTACCGACGTCTGCGACCTGCCGCTGCTGGTGGACGTGGACACTGGTTTCGGCTCCTCGGCATTCAACGTGGCGCGCACCGTCAAGTCGATGATCAAGTTCGGCGCCGCCGCCATCCATATCGAAGACCAGGTCGGCGCCAAGCGCTGCGGGCATCGCCCCAATAAAGAGATCGTGTCGCAGCAGGAAATGGTCGACCGCATCAAGGCTGCCGTGGATGCGCGTACCGATGACAGCTTCGTGATCATGGCGCGCACCGACGCCCTGGCGGTCGAGGGCCTGGAGTCTGCCCTTGAACGTGCCGCCGCGTGTATCGAAGCCGGTGCCGACATGGTCTTCCCGGAAGCCATCACCGAGCTCGAGATGTACAAGCTGTTCGCTTCCCGCGTAAAGGCGCCGATCCTGGCTAACATTACCGAGTTCGGCGCGACGCCGCTGTACACCACCGAACAGTTGAAATCTGCGGATGTTTCCATTGTGCTGTACCCGCTCTCGGCCTTCCGTGCCATGAACAAGGCTGCCGAGAACGTCTACACCGCGATCCGTCGCGACGGCACCCAACAGAACGTGATCGACACCATGCAAACGCGCATGGAGCTCTACGATCGCATCGACTACCACACCTTCGAGCAGAAGCTCGACGCGCTGTTTGCCGCGAAAAAATAATGCGGTGCGCCTCCCTAATAAATTCAAGATTGGAGAACGAACATGGCTGAAGCAAAAGTATTGAGTGGCGCCGGCCTGCGTGGCCAGGTTGCCGGGCAGACCGCACTGTCGACCGTGGGCCAGGCCGGTGCAGGCTTGACCTATCGTGGCTACGACGTGCGTGAACTGGCCGCCGATGCGCAGTTTGAAGAAGTCGCCTACCTGTTGCTGTACGGCGAGTTGCCGACCAAGACCGAACTGGCCGCCTACAGAGCCAAGCTGAGCAAACTGCGTGACTTGCCCCAGGCATTGAAAGAAGTGCTCGAACGCATCCCCGCCGACGCCCACCCGATGGACGTGATGCGCACCGGTTGCTCGTTTTTGGGCAATATCGAGCCGGAAAAAGATTTCAGCGTACAGCGCGATGTCACCGACCGCCTGCTTGCCGCATTCCCGGCGATCATGTGCTACTGGTACCGCTTCAGCCACGACGGCAAGCGCATCGACTGCGTGACCGACGAGCCGAGTATCGGCGGCCACTTCCTGCACCTGCTGCACGGCAAGAAACCCAGCGAGCTGCACGTCAAAGTCATGAATGTGTCGCTGATTCTCTACGCCGAGCACGAATTCAACGCCTCGACCTTCACTGCCCGGGTATGCGCTTCGACCCTGTCCGACCTGTATTCCTGCGTCACCGCCGCCATCGGTTCCCTGCGCGGCCCGCTGCACGGCGGGGCCAACGAAGCGGCGATGGAAATGATCGAGCGCTTTTCCTCGGCCGAAGAAGCGGTCGAAGGCACCCTGGGCATGTTGGCGCGCAAGGACAAGATCATGGGCTTCGGCCACGCGATCTATAAAGACAGCGACCCGCGTAATGAAGTGATCAAGGGTTGGTCGAAAAAACTCGCTGATGAAGTGGGCGACACGGTGTTGTTCCCGGTGTCTGAAGCCATCGACAAGACCATGTGGGAACAGAAGAAGCTGTTCCCCAACGCCGACTTCTACCATGCCTCGGCGTACCACTTCATGGGCATCCCGACCAAGCTGTTCACACCGATCTTCGTCTGTTCACGCCTGACTGGCTGGGCCGCGCACGTGTTCGAACAGCGCGCCAACAACCGCATCATCCGTCCAAGCGCCGAGTACATCGGCGTTGAGCAGCGCAAGTTCGTGCCAATCGAACGTCGCTGAATGGGATGGGCTGTGTTCGCTGGCTAATGTGCTTTTTTGTGGGAGCTGGCTTGCCTGCGATGGCATCACCTTGGTGTACCTGTCACACCGCAGTGATGCAATCGCAGGCAAGCCAGCTCCCACAGGAAACAAAGCCAGTGTCGACAGTTCACCTTTCGAACTTACCGTGACCGAGTCCTGACGATGAACACTGAATTTCGCAAACCGCTCCCCGGCAGTCGCCTGGATTTCTTCGACGCCCGTGCGGCTGTCGAAGCAATCACCCCCGGCGCCTACGCCACCTTGCCTTACACCTCGCGCGTGCTCGCCGAAAACCTGGTGCGCCGTTGCGACCCGGCCACCCTCAACGCATCCCTGAGCCAACTGATCGAGCGCAAACGCGATCTCGATTTCCCCTGGTTCCCGGCGCGCGTGGTGTGCCATGACATCCTCGGCCAGACCGCCCTAGTGGACCTTGCCGGTCTGCGCGATGCCATCGCCCTGCAAGGCGGCGACCCGGCGCAGGTCAACCCGGTGGTGCCGACCCAACTGATCGTCGACCACTCCCTGGCTGTCGAGGCTGGCGGCTTTGACCCGCAGGCGTTCGAGAAAAACCGTGCCATTGAAGACCGTCGCAATGAAGACCGCTTCCACTTTATCGAGTGGACCAAAAAAGCCTTCAAGAACGTCGATGTCATCCCGCCGGGCAACGGCATCATGCACCAGATCAACCTGGAGAAAATGTCGCCGGTGATTCAGGTCCGTGACGGCGTAGCCTTCCCGGATACCTGCGTCGGTACTGACAGTCACACTCCCCACGTCGATGCCCTGGGCGTGATCGCCATTGGCGTCGGCGGCCTGGAGGCCGAGAGCGTGATGCTCGGCCGTGCGTCGTGGATGCGCCTGCCGGAAAGCGTCGGCGTGGAACTGACCGGCAAGCTGCAACCGGGCATCACCGCCACCGATATGGTGCTGGCACTCACCGAGTTCCTGCGCCAGCAGAAAGTGGTCGGCGCCTGGCTGGAGTTCTTCGGCGAAGGGGCCAGTGCACTGACCCTGGGCGACCGTGCGACCATCTCCAACATGGCTCCTGAATACGGCGCCACCGCAGCGATGTTCTATATTGACCAGCAGACCATCGCCTACCTCAAACTCACTGGCCGAGAAGACGAGCAAGTCGCCCTGGTCGAACAGTACGCACGCCACACCGGTCTGTGGGCCGATGACCTCAAAGGGGCTCAGTACGAGCGTGGCCTGACCTTCGACCTGTCCAGCGTCGTGCGCAACATGGCCGGCCCCAGCAACCCCCACGCCCGTGTTGCCACCCGTGACCTGGCGTCCAAAGGCATCAGCGGCCAGTGGGACGAAGTTCCAGGGCAAATGCCCGACGGCGCTGTGATCATTGCGGCCATCACCAGTTGCACCAACACCAGTAACCCGCGCAACGTCATCGCGGCCGGGCTTCTGGCACGTAACGCCAACAAGCTCGGCTTGGCCCGCAAGCCGTGGGTCAAGTCGTCGCTGGCGCCGGGCTCGAAAACCGTGGCCATGTACCTGGAAGAGGCCGGTCTGGGCCATGAGCTGGAAAAACTCGGTTTCGGCGTAGTGGCCTTTGCCTGCACCACCTGCAACGGCATGTCCGGCGCGCTCGACCCGGTGATCCAGCAGGAAATCATCGACCGTGACCTGTACGCCACCGCCGTGTTGTCGGGCAACCGCAATTTCGACGGGCGCATTCACCCTTACGCCAAGCAAGCCTTCCTGGCTTCGCCGCCGCTGGTGGTGGCCTATGCGATTGCCGGCACCATCCGTTTCGATATCGAGAAGGACGTGCTCGGCCTGGATGCCGACGGCAAGGAAATCCGCTTGCAGGATATCTGGCCGAGCGACGAAGAGATCGACGCGGTGGTCAAGGCATCGGTCAAGCCCGAGCAGTTCCGTGCGGTGTACATCCCCATGTTCGCCATTCACGAAGACACCGGCCCCAAAGTCACCCCGCTGTATGACTGGCGCCCGCAGAGCACCTACATCCGTCGCCCGCCGTACTGGGAAGGCGCACTGGCCGGCGCGCGGCCGCTCAAGGGTATGCGCCCGCTGGCGGTGCTGCCGGACAACATCACCACCGACCACCTGTCGCCGTCCAATGCGATCATGCCGGGCAGTGCCGCCGGGGAATACCTGGCGAAGATGGGCTTGCCGGAAGTCGACTTCAACTCCTACGCGACCCACCGTGGTGACCATCTGACGGCGCAGCGCGCCACCTTCGCCAACCCGAAACTGTTCAACGAAATGGTGCAGGAAAACGGCAAGGTCAAGCAGGGCTCGCTGGCGCGTATCGAGCCGGAAGGCAAGGTCACGCGGATGTGGGAAGCGATTGAAACCTACATGGAGCGCAAGCAACCGCTGATCATCATTGCCGGTGCCGACTACGGCCAGGGCTCGTCCCGCGACTGGGCCGCCAAGGGCGTGCGCCTGGCCGGTGTGGAAGCGATTGCCGCCGAAGGCTTCGAGCGCATTCACCGCACCAACCTGGTGGGCATGGGCGTGTTGCCGCTGGAATTCCTGCCGGGCACCGACCGCCACACCCTCAAGATCGACGGCAGTGAAACCTATGACGTGGTCGGCGAGCGCACCCCGCGCGCGCAGCTGACCCTGGTGATCAACCGCAGGAATGGCGAACGTGTCGAGGTGCCGGTGACGTGCCGCCTGGATACCGCCGAAGAAGTGTCGATCTATGAGGCGGGCGGCGTGTTGCAACGTTTTGCCCAGGATTTCCTGGAATCGGCGGCCACCGCCTGAAGAGGACTACCATGGCACACGTAGCGCAAATCAAGATCCCCGCCACCTACATGCGTGGCGGCACCAGCAAGGGCGTGTTCTTCAGCCTCAAGGACCTGCCCGAAGTCGCGCAGGTGCCGGGGGCGGCCCGCGATGCCTTGTTGCTGCGGGTCATCGGCAGCCCCGACCCTTATGACAAGCAGATCGACGGCATGGGCGGTGCCACTTCAAGTACCAGCAAAACCGTGATCCTGGCCAAAAGCACCCGCGCCGATCACGACGTGGACTATCTGTTCGGCCAGGTCTCCATCGACAAGCCGTTTGTCGATTGGAGTGGCAACTGCGGCAACCTGTCGGCAGCAGTGGGTTCGTTCGCCATCAGCGCGGGCCTGGTTGACCCGGCCCGCGTGCCCGAGAACGGGGTGGCGGTAGTGCGGATCTGGCAGGCCAATATTGGCAAGAGCATCATCGCCCATGTGCCGATCACCAACGGCGTGGTGCAGGAAACCGGCGACTTCGAACTGGACGGTGTGACCTTCCCGGCCGCCGAAGTCCAGCTGGAATTCATCGACCCGGCGGCGGAAGAAGAGGGCGGCGGTGGTTCGATGTTCCCTACCGGCAACCTCATCGACGACCTGGAAGTACCGGGCGTGGGCACCTTCAAGGCCACGTTGATCAACGCCGGTATTCCGACCATTTTCATCAACGCTCAAGACCTCGGCTACACCGGGACCGAACTGCAGGGCGCGATCAACAGCGACCCCAAGGCCCTGGCCATGTTCGAGACGGTACGGGCTTATGGCGCGTTGCGCATGGGCCTGATCAAGCATCTGGACGAAGCCGCCCAGCGCCAGCACACACCCAAGGTCGCGTTCGTAGCCAAGCCTGCGGATTATGTGGCCTCCAGCGGCAAGGCAATCAAGGCCGGCGATGTGGATCTGCTGGTGCGTGCCCTGTCCATGGGCAAACTGCACCACGCCATGATGGGCACGGCGGCGGTAGCGATCGGCACGGCGGCGGCGATTTCCGGCACCCTGGTCAACCTGGCGGCGGGCGGTATCGAGCGTAACGCTGTGCGTTTCGGGCACCCCTCCGGCACCTTGCGCGTCGGCGCCGAAGCCACCCAAGTGAACGGCGAATGGGTGGTGAAAAAAGCCATCATGAGCCGCAGTGCACGGGTGCTGATGGAAGGTTTCGTCCGCGTTCCGGGTGACGCTTTTTAGCTTTATGTGGGAGGGGGCTTGCTCCCGATAGCAGGGTGTCAGTCGCCCCATCCATTAACTGACCCACCGTCATCGGGAGCAAGCCCCCTCCCACACGGATACAAGCAGGCAATCAGACCTGCGCAACGATTAACCCTGACCCTGAGGATGGAACAACCCAACTTTTAGGAGAACTGCCATGAGCGCCAACGTCGACCAGAACAACCGCCCCGGCTACGACCAGGTTTTGCAGGACATCGCCGACTATGTCCTCAACTACCGCATCGATTCCCGGGATGCATTGGACACTGCCCGCAACTGCCTGATGGACACCCTTGGCTGTGGCCTGCTGGCGCTGCGGTTCCCCGAGTGCACCAAGCACCTGGGGCCGATAGTGGAGGGCACCGTGGTGCCGTTCGGCGCGCGCGTGCCGGGCACTTCGTTTCGCCTCGACCCGGTCAAGGCTGCCTGGGACATTGGTTGCATCGTGCGTTGGCTCGACTACAACGACACCTGGCTCGCCGCTGAATGGGGACACCCTTCGGACAACCTCGGCGGCATTCTCGCCGTGGCCGATCACCTTTCGCAAAAACGCGTGGCCAATGGCGAGGCGCCGCTCACCGTACGTGCGGTGCTGGAAGCGATGATCATGGCCCACGAAATCCAGGGAGTGATCGCCCTGGAAAACTCCTTCAACCGCGTCGGCCTTGACCACGTGCTGCTGGTCAAAGTCGCCTCCACCGCTGTCACCGCCAAGCTGATGGGCGCCAATCGTGAACAACTGCTGTCGGCCTTGTCTCACGCTTTCGTTGATGGGCAGGCGTTGCGCACCTATCGCCATGCACCGAATGCCGGCTCGCGCAAATCCTGGGCCGCAGGCGATGCATCGAGCCGTGGTGTGCGCCTGGCGGATATCGCCCTGCGTGGCGAAATGGGCATTCCCGGTGTGTTGAGCGCGCCGCAGTGGGGGTTCTACGACGTGTTGTTCAGCCACACCAACAAGGACCTGGCGCTCAAGCCCACAGACAAGCGCGCCTTCAGCCTGCCTCAGGCCTACGGCACCTACGTGATGGAAAACGTGCTGTTCAAGATCAGTTTCCCGGCAGAATTCCACGCGCAAACCGCCTGCGAGGCGGCGGTGACCTTGCACCCGCAGGTCAAGCATCGTCTGCATGAAATCGAACGTATCGTGATCACCACCCATGAGTCGGCGATTCGGATTATTTCCAAGGTTGGCCAATTGGCCAACGCTGCCGATCGCGACCACTGCCTGCAATACATGACGGCCGTGCCCTTGGTGTTCGGCAATCTGGTGGCCGAGCACTACGAAGATGATTTCCACGCGGCCCACCCGATCATTGATGAACTGCGCGACAAGATGGTCATCGTTGAAGACCCACGTTATAGCCGCGAATACCTGGAGGCGGACAAGCGTTCCATTGCCAATGCGGTGCAGGTGTTCTTTATGGATGGCACCTGCACTGAGCAGGTAGCGGTGGAATACCCGATTGGCCATCGCCGCCGTCGGGTGGACGGTATCCCATTGCTGGAAGACAAGTTCAAAGCCAACCTGGCGACGCGGTTCACTGCGCAGCGCAGCGCCGAGATTGTTGCGTTGTGCAAGGATCAGGCACGGCTTGAGGCGACGGCTGTGAACCGTTTCATGGATCTGTTGGTGATCTAAAAAACAACGCGGCCAATGTGGGAGGGAGCAAGCCCCCTCTCACATTTGTCCTCCATTGGGGCAACTATCGGGTCAGGCGCAAGCTTGTTCAAACCGCAGTATCACCCTGCGGTTGTGCTTGCTCTTCTTTTCGATTTTCTCGCAGAACACCCGGCCGATCTCCTCGGTGTTGAGCACATGGGTGCCGCCGCATGGCTGGATGTCGATCCCGGGGATCTCAATCACCCGTACCGAGCCCGACACCACCGGTGGCGCAACCGCCTGGGTGCGGGTGATCTGTAGCAAGGTCGCGTATTCGGTGGCGGGCATCGACAGGGTCTTCACCGCGTGGGCCTGCTCGATCAGGGCGTTGAGGTCACGGGTTAGACCGTCTTTGTCCAGGGTCATTTCCGGCAGGTCGAAATCCAGTCGGCCTTTATCCGCACTGATGCTGCAACCGGTCACGGGCGCGTCAATGAGCGAGCACAACAAATGCAGGCAGGTGTGCATTTTCATGTGCTGGTAGCGCCGCTCCCAATCCAGGCCGGCGTCTACCTGGATGCCCGCCGTCAACTGCTCGGGGCAATGGTCCACCTGATGCCAGATGATCGAGCGCAACACCGGATCGCGCACGGTACCTGTCACCTCGACCCGCGTGCCATCGGGTAGGGTGAAATGGCCGGTATCGCCCGGTTGCCCGCCGCCGGTGGGGTAGAACAGCGTGTGCTCCAGGGCGATGCCCTGTTCACTGACCGCAATAACCCGGGCGCTGAACGCGTTCTGATAGGGCGCGCTGTCGAACAGCGCCAGGGTTTCCATGGTATGCACGGACATGTTCAACCTCCAACGATCAGTGGGCTGGCTTGCAAGAGATGGCGCACCATCGCGCTCAAGCCAGGGGGAGAGAGCAGGGTGATTTCAAATTCCGGCCCGCAGACTTTCAGGTTCAGCGGCAAGCGCGGCAGTTGTTCGCCGGTATCGACACGGTGCAGGCGAAATTGCAGGTGGTGGCGCTCTTTCACCGTGGGTTCGAGCATTAACCCTTGCAGCGGATGAAAGTCGGCATCCAGCACCGTAACCTTATGACCGGCACTCACCTCACCGACGACGTGCAAGCGCTCATCCAGGGCAAAGGCACCGAGGTAATTGCTGCGGTCCGATTCGTCGTTTTTTTGCAGCTGGATCTGGTTGACTACCTTGACCTTGGTGCCTGCCGGTACGTCCTGGGTGATCACGCAGGAGGGGCTGATAAATACGTTGTCGCCGATCGACACGTAGCCCAGCACCCGGGCACCGGCGCCCACCTCGACGTTGTTGCCCAGGCGCGGGTGGCGTTTGCCGTCCGGATTGTTGGCGATGCCGCGGGCTCCCAGGGTCACGCCGCACAGGATGTAGCAGTCGTTGCCGATCACGCAGGTTTCGCCGATGACGGTGCCGTAGCCATGGTCCAGTACAAAGCGTCGGCCGATACGCGCCGCCGGATGAATCTCGGCACCGGAGAGAATCTTGCCCTGGTTGCTGAGCTTGAGCGCCATGCGCGAAAACATCCCATGGCCAGGGTCGGGGAAATTCCACACCTGGTGCGCAAGGCGGTAGAACAGCACTGCCTTGAACGAGGCATAGGATTCCAGGATCAACTCACCGCGCCCGCGCGATGCCGGGTCGCGATAGGCGTAGGCGATCAGGTCCTCGGCCACTGCTTGGGCGGCGTTCTGGATCAGTGGCGCCAGGTGTGGTTCCAACTGCTTCATCTGCCCGGGCGTCAGGGTCGTGATGAGATGGGTAAGCAACTCATCGTGCAGCAGTTGCATGTCGATAAAGCCCCCCATGGAGGCACCCCCGCATTCTGGATGATTGAAAAACCCGTTACTCGAAACTGGGCAGGTAGCTGTCGGCATTGTCGTAGACCATGGTCAGCACCACCGTTTCAGGCGGCAGTTCGGGGGCGAGTTGGGCGATGGCAACCATGTTGGCGGCGGAGGACAGCCCCAGGCTGATGGCGTCGGTGCGCATGATGCGTTTGATCATGTCCAGGCACGCCGAGTGCGACACCTTGAGCATGCCGTCGATCACGTCCAGGTTGAGGATGCTCGGGATCAGGCCAATCGACAGGCCCTGGATTGCGTGCGCAGCGTGCTGGTCTTTGAGCAGGTCGCATTCCTGCGGCTCCACGCCCATCACGCGGATCGCTGGCCAGGCGGCCTTGAGGGTTTCGCCAATGCCGGTGATATGGCCACCGGTGCCGATGCCGCTGACGAAGTAGTCCACCCGCTGGTCACCGAAGGCGCGGATGATCTCCGGCGCGGTGGTGTCGCGGTGGGTCTGCGGGTTGGCGCCATTGCGCTGCTGGTTGAGCATCACGAAGTTGGGGTTTTCCAACTGCAGTTCCATGCACTTTTCGCCGTGGGAGTTGTTGCCCAGGCGGCTGTCTGACAGCACCACTTTGGCACCATACAGGCGCAGCAATTTCTGCTTTTCGGGGCTGTAGTTGTCAGGGATCACCAGCACTACTTTATAGCCCAGGACATTGCCGGCCATCACCAGGCCAATGCCGGTGTTTCCACCGCTGGGTTCGATGATGGTTTGCCCGGAGTCACGGATCAGCACGCCACGGCGCTCGGCATCGAGGATCATGCCCAGGGCGATGCGCGCCTTGTGGCTGCCACCGGGGTTGAGGGATTCCAGCTTGGCGTAGACCTCGATGCCGAGGTCTTCGGAAAACTGGGCCAGGCGCACGATAGGCGTTTGGCCGATGACGTCGAGAATGGAGTTATGCAGCATCAGCAAGTCTCCACGATCAGTACAGAGGCATGTCGGGTTCGACGTCGCGAACCCAGTGCTTCATGCCGCCCTGCAGGACTTTGGTGTTCGCGAACCCGGCTGCCAGCAGGGTGCTGGCGGCCTGTTCGGCGCGGGTGCCCGCGTAGCAGATCAGGTAATGGGTGTTGTCTCGGCTGAGGTTGTCGAGTTGACCATCCAGTTCGGCCAGGGGAATGTGCAGCACGCCTGGCAGCTTGCACACTTCCAATTCGCTGGCGTCGCGCACGTCCAGCAATACATCGGCGCTGCTGGGGTGCTCAAGCACCTGCTTGAGGTTCTGAGGCTTGATGTAGCGTTCTGCCGCCAGCGACGGTTGGCTCGGTACGGTATCGGCACATACCGTGGGGGCGGCGCTTTCGCTGCTGCGCAGCTCCGAGCAGCAGGGGCAGTCGACGCGGCGCTTGAAGCGGATCTCGCTGAACTTCATCGCCAGCGCGTCAAAGCGCATCAAGCGGCCGGATAACGGTTCGCCAATGCCGATCAGCAATTTGATCGCCTCGGTAGCCTGGATCATGCCCACCACACCGGGCAGCACGCCGATCACGCCGCCGGCGCTGCAATTGGGCGCCAGTTCAGCGGGCGGGGCCTTGGGAAACAGGCAGCGATAGCACGGCCCGCCTTTGTAGTTGAGCACGCTGATCTGCCCGTCGAAACGGTAGATGGCGCCATAGACCAAAGGTTTGCCCAACTGTACGCAAGCATCGTTGACCAGGTAGCGGGTATCGAAATTATCGGTACCGTCGATCACCAGGTCATAGGCGCCTACCAGTTCCAGAGCGTTGTCGGTGTCAAGCGCGGTGTTGTGCGCATTGATCCGGATATGAGGGTTGAGGTCCTGCAGGCGTTGCTTGGCGGACTCGACCTTGGGCATTCCCAGGGTGCTGTTGCCATGGACAATCTGGCGCTGCAGGTTGCTGCTTTCCACCACGTCAAAATCCACCAGCCCCAGGGTGCCGATGCCTGCCGCTGCCAGGTACAGGCTGATGGGCGAGCCCAGGCCCCCGGTGCCGATGACCAGAACTTTGGCTTTCTTCAGGTTCAACTGGCCCTCGCGACCGACGCCGGGCAGGGTGATGTGGCGCACGTAGCGCTGCACTTCTTCGTTGCTCAGGGTGTCGATGTCCATGCCGCCTGAGGTGGCGAGCAACACTTCGATCCGGGATTTTGGCGGCAGGACTTCATCGGCTTCGATCAGCGCCTCCTCGGCGGTAAACAGGAAGTGTTCCTTGAGCTGGTTGTTCTTTTCATGGAACAGGTGCTGACGCAATTGGGGGTGATTGGTGCAGAGATTTTCAATGACTTCGCGCAATGTCGATCCGGCGCCCTCAAGGGTCGATTCCGGCAGCTTGGCCACGCGAACCAGAATGTCGGGGAAAGAGACAGCGTTCATGGACAACTCCGTGTGCAGGTCGTTGAAGGGTTGAGGTGCGAAATGCTTGCCATCCCAGGCAAACAGTTTTGAGCCCAGGACCTGGCGCTGGCGAACATCCACCACCAGATAGCTGACGGGGTAGATCGGCTCCCCCATGAACAGCGCCTTGTCCTGGTCTTCATCACTGAAATAGGCGCCGACATCCGGGTGGGAGTGATAGATCACCACCACCGGGTTGTCGCTGCGAAACGCCTTGTTCAGCAGCAGGGTATCGGCCACCGAGAAGGTGTAGCCGTTGGCCGCGCTGCGGGGGTACATCTGGGGGTTCTTGCGGTGCAGCTCGTTCTGAATATTGCTGCCCAGGTACACACTGCCGTCGGCGAAGACGAAGCCGCAGCACTCTTCTGGGTAGCTGCGGCTGGCGTGGGCGTAGATCTGTTCCAGGGCGGTGGGGCGGAGGACTTCCATGTTTCTCTCGCGTTGGTTGAGGGTCATTTTTTCTTGGCCAGGAGTTTTTCAACCGGCAGCTTGGTGATCGCAAAGCCGGCCAGCAGAATCGCCGAATACAACATAAGGTCGCGGGAAATTTCCACGCCTTCGTACCAGGCACCGATGATCACCGCGAACACCGGGAAGATGATGAAGACGAACGACAGGATGATCGGGCTCAGACGCTTGAGCAGCATGAAATACACAATAAACCCGCCTACCGAGGCCACCAGCCCGAGGTAGAACAGTGCAGTCCAGGAGCGCAGGGTGATGTCATTGAAGGCTGGCGTTTCAAACCACAGGCCGGCGACAAACAACATCAGCCCGGCGATGCCGATGGGCAGGGTGTTGTAGGTAATCACGCTGATAGCACTGCCTTTCTGCTTGGTAATCACGTAGCACAAGGCGTGCATGATCGCGGCGCTCAGTATCGCCAACACACCGAAGAACTCGGCGTGGTCCAGGTGCAGGCCCTGGCTCTTGATGATCATGTAGAGGCTGCCAAACCCGATACCGATGCCAACGACCTGGGAGAAGTAGATGCGCTCACGCAGGAACAGCGCCGAAAAGATCAGGATGAATACCGGCATGCAGCTGAACAGCAGGGCCGTCAGGCCGGATGACACGTGCATCTCGCCATAGTTGAGCAGGTAGTAGGGAACGCTGAAGTACGACAGGGTCACAAACACAAAGAACCAGCGGCTTTCCCGTGGGAACAGGATCGGCTCGCGACGCACCATGGCAAAACACAGGAACAGCGGAAACGCGATCAGAAAGCGCAGCCCGGCGGATGTCAGCGGCGGCACGCTCTCTACGGCGATCTTGATGCCCAGCCATGTAGTGCCCCAACTCAGGCACACGATCAGAAACATCACGCTGGTCACCAGCCCGGCGAGCCACTGTTTTTGAGTTTTTGTTTTTGCAGTGTTTTCGAGAACGGCGGACATTGGCATCTTTTATTGCTTCCCTGAGCCGGAATTGAACTCTATATTGAACTTGTAATGAGTTATGTTTATCGGCGATTGAACCCGTAAAAGCACACTATTAGGGCGAAAGATGGCTGTCAAAACAAATATTGACATGGTGTCAATTATGCGTGAGGGCCTGTCCAATGGGCAGGGCGTGAAGTACAAGCGCCTGTCTGATGTGATGGAGCGGGGCATCCTCGAAGGCTTGATTGAACCGGGACGAAAACTGCCGCCCCATCGGGTGCTGTCCGACAACCTGGGGGTGACCATTGGCACCATCAGCCGGGCCTACGGTGAGCTGGAGCGCCTGGGCTTGGTGGTTGCGCGGGTCGGTGACGGAACCTTCGTGCGCAAGCGTGGGATGGAGCGTCAGCGTGATGAAGGCTTTCGCAATTTCAGCGAGGAGCCGCGCCAGTACTTCGACATGAGTCGCAACATGCATATTCCGGGGCAGGAAACGGTGTTTCTTGCCCAGAGCTTCCAAACGCTGTCGACCAACGCCAAGTTCCTGCAGGACATCAGCGCCTATACCCCCGACGCCGGCTTGCCGCGTTACCGTGAAGCCGGGGCGCAATGGCTGGTGCAGCGCGATTTTCATCCGATTCCAGAGCAGGTCATCTGCGTCAACGGCGGCCAGCACGGTTTGCTGTGCGCGATGATGGCGCTGCTGCGTGCTGGCGATACGGTAGTCACCGAGCAACTGACTTATCCTGGACTGATTACGGCTGCGCGCATGTTGGGCGTGCGCCTGATTGGCCTGGAAATGGATGAGGAGGGCGTGTTGCCCACGGCGCTGGATGAGGTCTGTCGTAATCACCGGATTTCGGCGTTGTACTGCACGCCGACTATTCAGAATCCCACGACGGCGGTGTTGTCGGTGGCGCGTCGCGAAGCCTTGGCCAAGGTGTGTCGTGAGCACAACCTGCTGATTCTCGAAGACGAAGCCCAC
The DNA here is from genome assembly GCF_015277575.1 of Pseudomonas sp. OST1909. Classification (NCBI taxonomy): domain Bacteria; kingdom Pseudomonadati; phylum Pseudomonadota; class Gammaproteobacteria; order Pseudomonadales; family Pseudomonadaceae; genus Pseudomonas; species Pseudomonas sp. OST1909. The sequence goes on along the minus strand of NZ_CP063780.1, from coordinate 4,845,542 downwards.
GGCGTGCTGGTTGAAGATCGCCCGCCGCCACTCAGCTATTTCGCGCCTGAGCGTACGATTTTGATCAGCAGTCTGAGCAAAGCGGTGTCTGCAGGGTTGCGGGTAGGCTACGTCCATGCACCGCCCGCGCTGGTCAGTCGTATTTCCGCGGCGTTGCGCTCGACCTGCTGGATGGCGACGCCTGTGACCCTGGAACTGGCCACCCAGTGGATCGAAAACGGCACGGCGGAATATCTGTTGCGCCAACAAATCAACGAAATCAGCCGCCGCAAGACCTTGGTCGAGGATTTATTGACCGGGCTGGCGTATCGCACCCACCTCAACAGCCCGCATTTCTGGATCGAGGTACCAGAGCCATGGCGTGCGTCGGAAATCGAGGCAGAGCTCAGGCAGAACAATTACCTGATCGCCACCGCAGAGGCGTTTGCCGTGGGGCAGACCGCGGTGCCGCAGTTTATACGGGCGAGTATCTGTAATACCTCGGGCGATGATCAGTTATTGCGCGAAGGGTTTGATGCGCTGGCGACGGCGCTGGGGCAGGGGGGCGGGCGGTTTCATCTGTAAATCCGCGTTACCGTTCATCGCAGGCAAGCCAGCTCCCACAGGGGAACGCATTCCAACTGCGGGAGCTGGCTTGCCTGCGATAGCGTCAGATCAGGCGCCAGAGATCACTTGAAGCGCCGCTCCACACCCTTCTCCACCAGAATCTTCGCCGAAATCTCTTCCACCGAAAAATGCGTGGAATTGATGTGTGCAATATTCTCGCGACGGAACAGATTTTCCACTTCACGCACCTCGAACTCGCACTGCGCATAGCTGGAGTAGCGGCTGTTGGGCTTGCGTTCGTTACGGATGGCGGTCAGGCGGTCCGGGTCGATGGTCAGGCCGAACAGTTTGTGCGAATGGGCGCGTAGGGCGGCGGGCAGCGTCAGGTGTTCCATATCGTCTTCGGTCAGCGGGTAGTTGGCCGCACGGATACCGAATTGCATGGCCATGTACAGACAGGTCGGGGTCTTGCCGCAACGCGACACGCCCACCAGGATCAGGTCGGCCTTGTCGTAGTAGTGGGTGCGGGCGCCATCATCGTTGTCGAGGGCAAAGTTCACCGCCTCGATACGCTCCATATAGTTGGAGTTATGCCCGATGGAGTGGGACTTTCCGACAGAGTATGAAGAATGCTCACTCAACTCCTGTTCCAATGGCGCCAGGAAGGTCGAGAAAATGTCGATCATGAAACCATTCGACGTTGCGAGAATCTCACGAATGTCTTGATTGACGATGGTGTCGAAAATGATCGGGCGAAAACCGTCTTTCTCAGCCGCCAGATTGATTTGTTGTACCATGGCCCGCGCTTTATCCACGCTGTCTATATAAGGCCGGGTGAATTTGGCGAAGGTAATGTTTTCGAACTGCGCAAGCAGGCTCTGGCCCAGTGTTTCGGCTGTGATGCCGGTGCCGTCGGAAATAAAGAAAGCAGATCGTTTCATTTGAGCCCTGGGCCTTAAGCTGATGGCGAATCTTGGATATGATAGGCGTGATTTTGCCGTCCCGCAGTGGGCCGCATTCTCACTTATTTTCCAGGTCCAGGCCACAAGCGCTGGCGTTAGCTCCTACTGAGCAACCCGCGTCCTGAGCTTTTCCAACACAGAAAGTGGAGAGATCACCTTGGTAGAGTACGTAGTTTCCCTCGATAAGCTCGGCGTCCATGATGTAGAGCATGTGGGGGGCAAGAACGCATCCCTCGGCGAGATGATCAGTAATCTTGCAGGCGCTGGTGTCTCGGTGCCCGGTGGTTTCGCCACCACGGCCCAGGCTTACCGCGACTTCCTCGAGCTGAGCGGCCTCAACGCCCAGATCCACGCCGCGCTGGATGCCCTGGACGTCGACGACGTCAACGCCCTGGCCAAGACCGGCGCCCAGATCCGTCAGTGGATCATGGAAGCCGAGTTCCCCGAGAAGCTCAACGAAGAAATTCGCACCGCCTTCGCCACCCTGTCCGCCGGCAACCCGGACATGGCCGTCGCCGTACGCTCCTCGGCCACCGCCGAAGACTTGCCGGACGCCTCCTTTGCCGGTCAGCAGGAAACCTTCCTGAATATCCGTGGCGTGGAAAACGTCATTCGCGCGGCCAAGGAAGTATTCGCCTCGCTGTTCAACGACCGCGCTATTTCCTACCGTGTACACCAGGGCTTCGACCACAAGCTGGTGGCCTTGTCTGCCGGTGTGCAGCGCATGGTGCGTTCGGAAACCGGCACTGCCGGCGTGATGTTCACCCTGGACACTGAGTCGGGCTTCCGTGATGTGGTATTCATTACCGGTGCCTACGGCCTGGGCGAAACCGTCGTACAAGGCGCGGTCAACCCTGACGAATTCTACGTGCACAAACATACTCTTGAGGCCGGCCGCCCGGCCATCCTGCGCCGCAACCTGGGCAGCAAGGCGATCAAGATGATCTACGGCGACGAGGCCAAGGCCGGTCGCTCGGTGAAAACCGTTGACGTCGACAAGGCCGAGCGCGCGCGCTTCTGCCTGACCGATGCAGAAGTCAGCGAGCTGGCCAAACAGGCGATGATCATCGAGAAGCACTACAAGTGCCCGATGGACATCGAGTGGGCCAAGGACGGTGACGACGGCAAGCTATATATCGTGCAAGCGCGTCCGGAAACCGTGAAGAGCCGCACTTCGGCCAATGTCATGGAGCGTTACCTGCTCAAGGAAACCGGCACCGTACTGGTGGAAGGCCGTGCCATTGGCCAGCGCATCGGTGCTGGCAAGGTGCGGATCATCAAGGACGTGTCGGAAATGGACAAAGTCCAGCCCGGCGACGTGCTGGTTTCCGACATGACTGACCCGGACTGGGAGCCGGTGATGAAGCGCGCCAGCGCCATTGTCACCAACCGAGGCGGGCGTACTTGCCACGCGGCGATCATCGCCCGTGAACTGGGGATCCCGGCGGTAGTCGGCTGCGGCAACGCCACCCAACTGCTCAAGGAGGGCCAGGGTGTCACCGTGTCCTGCGCCGAAGGCGACACCGGTTTCATCTTCGAAGGTGAGCTGGGCTTCGACATCAAGCAAAACTCCATCGACGCCATGCCGGACCTGCCGTTCAAGATCATGATGAACGTCGGCAACCCGGACCGCGCCTTCGATTTCGCGCAGTTGCCGAACGCCGGGGTGGGCCTGGCCCGCCTGGAGTTCATCATCAATCGCATGATCGGCGTGCACCCCAAGGCCTTGTTGAACTATGACGGCCTGCCGCTGGATATCAAGGAAAGCGTCGACAAGCGCATCGCCGGCTACAACGACCCGGTGGGCTTCTATGTCGAGAAGCTGGTGGAAGGCATCAGTACGCTGGCGGCGGCGTTCTACCCGAAAAAGGTCATCGTGCGCCTGTCGGACTTCAAGTCCAACGAATACGCCAACCTGATCGGCGGCAAGCTCTACGAGCCGGAAGAAGAAAACCCGATGCTGGGCTTCCGTGGCGCCTCGCGTTACATCAGCGAAGCGTTCCGCGACTGCTTCGAGCTTGAGTGCCGTGCCCTCAAGCGCGTGCGCAACGAGATGGGCCTGACCAACGTCGAGATCATGGTGCCGTTCGTACGCACCCTGGGCGAAGCAAGCCAAGTGGTCGATCTGCTGGCCGAAAACGGCTTGACCCGTGGCGAGAACGGCTTGCGCGTGATCATGATGTGCGAATTGCCGTCCAACGCCATCCTGGCCGAAGAATTCCTGGAGTTCTTCGACGGTTTCTCCATCGGCTCCAACGACCTGACCCAGCTGACCCTGGGCCTGGACCGCGACTCCGGGATCATCGCTCACCTGTTCGACGAGCGTAACCCTGCGGTCAAAAAGCTGCTGGCCAATGCCATCCAGGCGTGTAACAAGGCCGGCAAGTACATCGGTATCTGCGGCCAAGGCCCTTCCGACCACCCTGACCTGGCCAAATGGCTGATGGAGCAGGGCATCGAAAGCGTCTCGCTGAACCCGGACTCTGTGCTGGAAACCTGGTTCTTCCTGGCGGAAGGCCAAGCGTCCGCTTAAAGTCGCAACGTCAAAAGTGCCGGTTACTCGTGAGGGTGACCGGCATTCTTATCTGTACTGGGCGGGAACTCCTTGCGGACGCCGCCCTTTTTTGTGCAAGAGCATTATGCAAAGCAGCAGCAACCTGTTTCCCGTCGCCTTGATCAGCGCTGAACGTCGTGGCGACCTGAGTGAAGACGTCTACCGGCTCAAGCCCGGCAATAGCCCTGATGGCACCGTCGAGCTGGCGGTTACCCGTTTGGGCCTGGCCGATGTCCCGGAAAACCGGGGCACGCCGATTATTTTGTTGCATGGCAGCTTTTCCAATCGGCGCTTCTGGTACTCGCCCAAGGGGATCGGCCTGGGCGCGTACCTGGCGCGCCGGGGTTTTGATGTGTGGATCCCGGAAATGCGCGGCCATGGGCTGTCCAAGCGCAACCATGAATACGCCAGAAACCGCGTCGCCGATTACGCCTGCTACGATTTGCCGGCCGTGGGTGCCTTTGTGCGTGAGCAAAGCGGGCAGGTCCCGCACTGGATCGGGCACTCCCTCGGTGCCACGACCTTGGCTGCGGCCCTGGGCGGGCAACACTTGGGGGCGCCTGAGGTGGCTTCGGTGGCATTGTTTGGCTGTCAGGTCAGCCGCACCCATTGGCCGTTGAAAATTCCACCGCTGGAGTGGGGTACTCGGTTGATCCTCAAGCGCCTTGCCCATGTGTCTGGCCCACGCTTCAAGCGCGGCCCCGAGGATGAGCCGGCGGGAGTGATGATCGAAGCGATGCGCTGGAATGGCCTGTTCGGCCGCTTCGGCGATGCCGAATGTGACTGGTGGAAAGGCTTGGCGCAGATCGATGTGCCGTTGCTCGCGGTCAGTGCGGCGGGCGATCGGCAAGACCCGGACTGGGCGTGTCGCAAACTCTTCGAGCAGGTCGGCAGCGAGCATCGCCAGTATCTGTGCCTGGGGCGCGAGCAGGGTTTCAGCGAGGACTTCGGGCATGTGCAGATGCTGGTCAGCAAAGCTGCGCAGGCCGAAGTATGGCCACTGGTGGAACGGTGGTTGAACGACCCACTGACACCATTATTCGGGACTCGGCCCCAAGTAGCCGCAGCAGTTTGAGCAAACGCTCTACCAAGGGCGTTTCACTCTTGAGTGGTTGCGGCTAAGATATGACGCGCTGGGCGCTTCTGGTCATATTCAGTCGCGCAACGTGTATTGCGTTGCGCTGATGCGGGTCCGATCATGGCGGCCCACCACTGGCAGGCACTTAAAGAATGCCTGTCGCGGCGCGTTTTTCTGATGTACACCGTGGATGTTCGATCTCTTCTTTGACGACAGGAGCTTCTCGATGAACCATTACGTGACCCCCGACCTGTGTGACGCCTACCCGGAACTGGTGCAGGTAGTGGAGCCGATGTTCAGCAACTTCGGTGGCCGAGATTCTTTTGGGGGTGAGATCGTCACCATCAAATGCTTCGAAGATAATTCCCTGGTAAAGGAACAGGCTGACCAGCCGGGCGCCGGCAAAGTGATGGTCGTTGACGGCGGAGGCTCACTGCGCCGCGCGTTGCTGGGCGATCTGATTGCCGATAAAGCTGCGAAAAATGGCTGGGAAGGGTTGGTGATCTATGGTTGCGTCCGGGATGTGGATGTTCTCGCCCAGACCGACTTGGGTGTGCAGGCCCTGGCCTCCCACCCGATGAAAACCGACAAGCGGGGCCTCGGTGACCTGAACGTCGTCGTGACATTCGCGGGTGTGACGTTCCGTCCGGGTGAGTACATCTACGCCGACAATAACGGCGTGATCGTGTCGCCCAGCCCGCTGAAAATGCCTGAATAAACCCAAGGAGTCTGGATGTTCGAGGAAGAGAACGCGCAATGGGGGCTGGTGCATGCCCTGGTGCTGGATGGTAAAGGCGGTGCGCGTTCGATTGCCCGGACTGAGCTCGACGATCTGCAGTTGCAACCCCAGGAAAGCCTGTGGCTGCATTGGGATCGCAGCCATCCCCAGACCCAGACCTGGCTGCGCAAATCCAGTGGCCTGAGCGAATTTGCCTGCGACCTGCTGCTGGAGGAGAACACCCGCCCACGGTTGTTGCCGTTGCCCGACGCCGAATTGCTGTTGTTTCTGCGCGGGATCAATCTCAACCCCGGGGCAGAACCGGAGGACATGGTTTCGGTGCGTATCTTCGCCGCCGCCAATCGTGTGATCTCCCTGCGTTTGCGCCCGTTGCGCGCCACCGATGAGCTATTGGTGCAACTGGCGGACGGCAAAGGCCCCAAAACGGCGTCTGAACTCATCCTTTATATGGCTCAGTACCTGACCAACAAAGTGCAGGATCTGGTGACAGGGTTGTCAGAAATCGTCGATTCCGAGGAAGAAAAACTCGATGCCGACGAACGGTATACCCCGGAGCACGGCAGCGTTTTGCAGATCCGTCGGCGCGCGGCCGGGCTCAAGCGGTTTTTGGCACCACAGCGGGATATTTTTGCCCAGCTGACGCGAATAAAATTGGCATGGTTCTGCGATGACGATGCTGACTATTGGAACGAGTTGCACAACAGTCTGACCCGTTACCTGGAAGAGCTGGAACTGGCCAGAGAGCGCGTGGGGCTTGTGCTTGAGGCCGAAGACCGGCGCTTGAGCCTGCGCATGAACCGCACCATGTATCGCTTCGGGATCATCACCGGGATCTTCTTGCCGATGAGTTTTCTCACCGGTTTGCTCGGTATAAATGTGGGTGGCATTCCGTTCTCCGAGAGCCCCTACGGATTCATGATTGCGTGTTTGTTGATGGTCTCGGTGGCCCTGGGACAATGGTGGCTATTTCGACGATTACGATGGGTTTGAGCTGAATATGACCTGAACGTAGGAAAGGGTCGATGTGACCCGATGAATTTTACCCTCGTCTTTTAATTCACTTGCGAGAGGTCTCTATGCACGATCCGTTCGAACAGTCTTTGCGTGACATGCTCAATGCTTCGCCATCCAACCGTGATGACGATGCTTGCCTGGGTCGCGTATTGAAAACCGCCAACCGTCAGGTCGGTGCGGGTGATCTGTTCGGGCTGCTCGGGCGTTGGTTGCCGGCATTGATGATGGCCCTGAACAACGGTTCGGCCCATGTGTCACCGGTTTCCCGCCGTAAACCTCTTGCTCGCACTGCTGATAAGGCTGATTGAATATGGAACTTGATCTCTGGACCCAGAGCCTGGTCACTGCGATGACCGCATTGTGGACCAAGGTTGCGAATTTCATTCCCAACCTGTTTGGTGCCCTGGTCCTGGTGTTGCTGGGCTTTGTCGTGGCCAAGTTGCTCGACACCCTGTTGTCCAAGCTGCTCGCCAAACTCGGGCTGGATCGCCTGATGGCCGGCACCGGTTTGACCAAATTGCTGGGTCGCGCCGGGCTGCAAGTGCCGATTTCTACCTTGATCGGCAAGATCGTCTACTGGTTTGTTCTACTTATTTTTCTGGTTTCTGCAGCGCAATCCCTTGGACTTGAGCGAGTTTCAGCTACGCTCGACATGCTGGCACTGTATTTGCCGAAAGTTTTCGGCGGCGCGCTGGTGTTGCTGGTAGGTGTTTTACTCGCGCAATTGGCCAATGGGCTGGTGCGCGGGGCCGCTGAAGGCGTGGGGTTGGACTACGCGGCAGGCTTGGGGCGAATCGCACAGGGGCTGGTGATCATCATCAGTATTTCCGTCGCGATCAGCCAGTTGGAGGTCAAGACTGACCTGCTGAACCACGTCATTGTGATTGTTTTGATTACCGTTGGTCTGGCCGTTGCACTGGCCATGGGTTTGGGAAGCCGGGAAATTGCCGGTCAGATTCTTGCGGGAATCTATGTGCGTGAGCTATATCAGGTTGGGCAACAAGTGCGTGTGGGCGAGGTTGAAGGGCAGATCGAGGAGATCGGCACGGTCAAGACGACAGTGCTGACCGATGACGGAGAACTGGTTTCGCTGTCCAACCGGATTCTCCTGGAGCAGCAGGTCAGTAGCCGCTAATCCGGCAAACCCTGCTAATGTACGCCGCCGCAAACCCGGGTGACCGGGTTGCAACGGACATTGACCTGACTGCCGGCACGACTTGTTTTGAATAAAGCCCAAACGCTGTCCACGCGCTATGACCCCCGTGAGCTCTCTGATGAGGAGTTGGTCGCGCGCTCGCACACGGAGCTGTTTCACGTAACACGCGCGTACGAAGAATTGATGCGCAGGTATCAACGCACTCTGTTCAACGTTTGTTCAAGGTATTTGGGGAACGATAGAGACGCGGACGATGTCTGTCAGGAAGTGATGCTCAAGGTGCTATATGGCCTGAAGAACTTCGAGGGCAAATCGAAGTTCAAGACCTGGCTGTACAGCATCACGTACAACGAGTGCATCACGCAGTATCGGAAGGAACGGCGAAAGCGTCGCTTGATGGACGCATTGAGTCTGGACCCCCTTGAGGAGGCGTCTGAAGAAAAGGCGCCCGCACCCGAGGAGAAGGGCGGACTTGATCGCTGGTTGGTGCATGTGAACCCGATTGACCGGGAAATTCTGGTGCTTCGCTTTGTCGCAGAGCTGGAATTCCAGGAAATCGCTGACATCATGCATATGGGCTTGAGTGCTACAAAAATGCGGTACAAACGTGCTCTTGATAAATTACGTGAGAAATTTGCGGGCGAGACTGAAACTTAGTGCGTAGCAAATATCTCTTACGTGTAGGCAAGTTCTGTTAGACTTGTCGCCGAGTTGTCCCCCGGTTTGTGGGACTGCTTTACAATCACCAGATGGGGATTTAACGGATGAAACTGAAAAACACCTTGGGCTTGGCCATTGGTTCTCTTATTGCCGCTACTTCTTTCGGCGTTCTGGCACAAGGCCAAGGCGCAGTTGAAGGCGAGCTGTTCTACAAGAAGCAGTACAACGATAGCGTTAAGCACATCGAAGACGGCTTCAACCCAGGCGCTCGCATTGGTTACTTCCTGACCGACGATCTGTCGTTGAATCTGTCGTACGACAAGACCAACCACACCCGTTCGAACGACGGCACTGGCAACCAGAAGATCAAAGGTGACACTGGCAGCCTCGTTGCTCAGTACCACTTCGGTCAGGCTGGCGTTGATAGCCTGCGTCCATACGTTGAAGGCGGTTTCGGCCACCAGAGCCGTACCAACGTCAAGGCTGATGGCCACAGCGGTCGCGACCAGACCACTTTCGCCACCATCGGTACCGGCGTGAAGTACTACTTCACCAACAACCTGTACGCACGTGCTGGTGTTGAAGCTGACTACGGTCTGGACAACGGCAAGTGGGACTACTCCGCACTGGTTGGCCTGGGCGTGAACTTCGGCGGTAACGCTGGCGCAGCTGCTCCAGCTCCTACCCCAGCACCAGCTCCAGAGCCAGTTCCAGAGCCAGAAGCTCCGGTTGCTCAGGTTGTTCGTGTTGAGCTGGACGTTAAGTTCGACTTCGACAAGTCGGTTGTTAAGCCTAACAGCTACGGCGACGTGAAAAACCTGGCCGACTTCATGGCTCAGTACCCAGACACCAACGTAGAAGTTGCTGGTCACACTGACTCCGTCGGTCCAGACGCTTACAACCAGAAGCTGTCCCAGCGTCGTGCTGACGCTGTTAAGCAAGTCCTGGTTAAAGATGGCGTAGCTCCTAGCCGCATCACTTCCGTTGGTTACGGTGAGTCCCGCCCAGTTGCTGACAACGCAACTGAAGCTGGCCGCGCTGTTAACCGTCGCGTAGAAGCAGCTGTTGAAGCCACCGCTAAGTAATTAGCCTGGCTTTACAAAAAAACCCGGCTTAGGCCGGGTTTTTTTCGCCTGGAATTTGCCTCAGGCACTGGCCGCCGTCGCCAGGCAAGCCGCCTGCGCAGCATCAGCAACGCTACCAATCACCAGGATAGCCGGGCTCTTCAGGGCGAACGCTTGCGCATCCTCATGCATCCGCTCCAGATCGCTGCGGCATTCGCGCTGCTGGGGCAGCGAAGCATTTTCGATCATCGCCACGGGCATGTCCGGGGTCATCCCACCTTCGAGCAACTGCTGACGAATCTCCTCCAGCTTCGCCACGCCCATGTACACCACCAGTGTGGTTCCACTTTCCGCCAGTGCGCGCCAGTTCAACGGGCTGTCGTCCTGAGTATGAGCAGTGACCAGCGTCACCCCACGGCTCACACCGCGTAACGTCAGGGGAATATCGCAGCTCGTCGCCCCGGCTAACCCCGACGTGATGCCGTTGACCAACTCCACCTCAATGCCACGTTCGCGCAGCCACAGCGCCTCTTCGCCACCGCGACCAAAAATGCACGGGTCGCCGCCCTTGAGCCGCACCACGCATTTGCCCTGGCGGGCATAACGCAGCATCAGGCGATGGATAAAATCCTGAGGGGTGGAGCGGCAGCCACCGCGTTTACCGACGGTAATCACGCGTGCATCGCCGCAGTGTTCGAGCACGGCCGGGTTGACCAGGTCATCAATCAGCACCACGTCCGCTTCATGCAGGGCTCTGACTGCCTTGAGGGTCAGCAACTCCGGATCACCGGGCCCCGCGCCTACCAGCCACACTTTTGCGCTCATGTTGTTCCCCTTACACACTGATGGCGATTGGCTGCGGTTTGCTGGCCAAAAGACGTTTGATTTCCGGCACGCAGGAGCCGCATTGGGTGCCGCAACCCAGTTCCCGTTTAAGTCCATCCAGGTCCAGGCCACGACCAACGCCCGCACACACGGCGTTTTCGCTGACGTTCTTGCAGTTGCACACAATCTTGTTGCTGGCCGTTGCGGCACCGGGTGGCGCGCTTAAAGGTGCCAACAGCCAGCGTCGCAGTTGCTCGTCGGCGCGGCCTTCCAGCCACAGGCTTTGCAACCAGTGGCGGGCCAGGGTTTCGCCGGCCAGGCGCAGGGCGGTGATACGGCCTTTTTCGATTTTCACGCGCTTGCCGATTGAGCGGCGCGGGTCGTCGTAGGCCATGACCGGACCGTCGTTCAGGCCCAGCAAGTGGTCAATCCGAGTCAACAAATGCAGGTCCGGCGCCTCGGTATGGGCTGCCCGTACCAGCAACGCAGGGCGTTCACGGCCGGCCAGGCTCAGGCTGACGTAGGCGAATTCCTCACATAGCGGGCGCAGCGCTTCGAAATGCTGCTGCACATTGCCCTCGATCAACGCGAACAGCTGCCACGGCAGTTGCACGGCTTCCAGGCGTACCCCGCTGTGCTTGAGTTCAGGCTGTTTGGACAGTGGGTCAAACGCCGGTTGGGTGATCACATTGACGCCGCCCTTGAGGAAGCGGTCGCCCCAATGCATCGGCAGAAATGCCTGGCCGGGGCGTACGCTGTCATCGCTGCTGACGGCAACGATCACGCTGCCGCGACGGCTTTTCAGGCTGACCAGGTCACCTTCCTGGAAGCGGTGGCGGCGAAGCTCGTCCGGGTGCAGGCTCAACAGCGCTTCACTGACATGCCCGAACAACTGTGCGGCCGTGCCGGTGCGGCTCATACCGTGCCACTGGTCACGCAGGCGGCCGGTGATCAAGGTCAGGGGGAAGCGCGCGTCCCGTTGTTCCTTGGCCGCGCGGTAAGGGTCGGCCACAAACCGCGCCCGGCCATTGTCGGTGGGGAAGATGCCATCGCTATACAGGCGCGCTGTGCCTGTCTGTGCGCCTGTGGGAAACGGCCATTGCTGCGGGCCGAGTTGGTCGAGCAGGCCATGGCTGATACCGGACAAGTCGAGGTCACGCCCTTGAGTGAGCCCCTTGAACTCGTCAAACAGCTGCGCCGGCTGTGTAAAGGCGAACAGGCTGGGCAACCCTGGTCGCAGGTAACGCTCCAGGCGCTGTGCGAAATCTACGGTAATTGCCCAGTCCGCCCGCGCCTCTCCCGGTGGGTTGATGGCGCGGCGTACGTGGGAAATACGCCGCTCGGAGTTGGTGACCGTGCCGTCTTTCTCGCCCCAACTGGCGGCAGGCAACAGCAGGTCGGCATAAATGGCGGTTTCGGTGGTGCGAAAAGCCTCCTGCAACACTACGAAAGGGCACGCCGCCAAGGCCGCACGCACGGCGTTCTGGTCGGGCAAGGATTGTGCAGGGTTGGTGCAGGCGATCCACAGGGCCTTGATCTTGCCGGCCTGCATCTGTTCAAACAGTTCGATCGCGCTAAGGCCGGTGGGCGCAGGAAGTTGCTCCACGCCCCAGTAGGCGGCCACTTCAGCGCGATGTTCCGGGTTGGACGCCTCGCGGTGGCCCGGCAGCAGGTTGGACAGGCTGCCGGTTTCGCGACCGCCCATGGCATTCGGTTGACCGGTCAGGGAAAACGGCCCGCACCCCGGCCTGCCAATGGTGCCCGTGGCCAAGTGCAGGTTGATCAACGCGCTGTTTTTTGCGCTGCCGGCAGTGGATTGGTTGAGGCCCATGCACCACAGCGACAAAAAGCTGCTGGAGGTGCCGACCCACTGCGCACATAGGCGCAGTTGTTCGACGCTGATCCCGCACAACTGCGTGACCATCTGCGGCGTGTAGTCATGCACCAGGCGCTTGAGCTCGGCCAGGCCATCGGTGTGGGCCTGGATGAATGCACGATCAACCCAGTCTTCCCACAGCAGCAAATGCAAAATCCCGTGAAACAACGCCACGTCCGTCCCCGGCAAGATTGCCAGGTGCAGGTCAGCCAAATCGCAGGTGTCTGTACGCCGCGGATCAATCACCAGTACTTTCATCTGCGGGCGCTGCGCTTTGGCCTGCTCCAGGCGTCGGAACAATACCGGGTGGGCGTAGGCCATATTGCTGCCGACGATCATCACGCAGTCGCTGTTTTCCAGGTCTTCATAACTGCACGGCGGCGCATCGGCGCCCAGGCTGCGCTTGTAGCCGACCACCGCCGATGACATGCACAACCGAGAATTGCTGTCGATATTGTTGGTGCCCACCAACGCCCGGGCCAGCTTGTTGAAGCTGTAGTAATCCTCGGTCAACAGTTGCCCCGAAATATAGAACGCCACGCTGTCCGGGCCGTGCTCGGCGATGGTCTCGGCGAACACGTTGGCGGCGTGATCCAGGGCGGTGTCCCAGTCGGTACGGGTACGGGCCAAACCTTTGCCCAGGCGTAACTCCGGATACAGGGCGCGTGCGCTCACGTCGCCGGTCAGGTGCAGGCTGGCGCCTTTGCTGCACAATTTGCCGAAGTTGGCCGGATGGCTAGGATCGCCTTGCACCCCCAGGATCTGCTCGCCGTCATGCTCGATCAGCACGCCGCAGCCCACGCCGCAATAACAGCAGGTGGACGCGGTGGTCTGGCGGTTCATCAACCCGCGTCCCGCAGGGCCAGCATCACCCGGCCGTTTTCTACCCGGGCCTGATGATGGTGGGCGCAGCCGATATCCGGCGCCTGGGCTTCGCCGGACGCCAGGTCAATCTGCCAGTTGTGCAGCGGGCAGGCGACGCGCTTGCCATAGATTAAGCCTTGGGAGAGCGGGCCGCCCTTGTGCGGGCAACGGTCGTCAAGGGCGAAGACTTCGTCGTCACTGGTACGAAAAATCGCGATGTCGCCTTTGGGCCCACTGATGATGCGCGAGCCCAGGGTATTGATTTCATCAAGGGCGCAGATATCCAGCCAGTTCATAGCGACACCTCCAGTTGTTTGACCGGGATAACGTCGAACTCCTTTTTCAGCAGCGGCTGTTCCAGGCGTTCCTTCCACGGGTCCTGTTCGAATGACAGCGAGAACTGCAAACGCTCATTGAGCGCCTGGCGGCGGGCCGGGTCTTCGAGTACGGCCTTCTTGATGTGTTCCATGCCCACTCGTTGCAGGTAGTGCACCGTGCGTTCCAGGTAGAACGCTTCTTCGCGGTACAGCTGCAGAAATGCGCCGTTGTATTCGCGCACTTCATCGGCGGTCTTGAGCTTGACGAAAAACTCCGCGACTTCGGTCTTGATGCCGCCGTTGCCGCCGATATACATCTCCCAACCGGAGTCGACACCGATAATTCCCACGTCCTTGATGCCCGCTTCCGAACAGTTGCGTGGGCAACCGGACACCGCCAGCTTGACCTTGTGCGGTGACCACATATTGAACAGGTCATGCTCAAGTTCAATGCCCAATTGGGTGGAATTCTGCGTGCCGAAACGGCAGAACTCGCTGCCCACGCAGGTTTTCACGGTGCGGATGGATTTGCCGTAGGCATGGCCGGACGGCATGTCCAGGTCCTTCCACACCCCTGGCAAGTCCTGCTTCTTGATGCCGAGCAAGTCGATGCGCTGGCCGCCGGTGACCTTGACCATCGGCACGTTGTATTTGTCGGCCACATCGGCGATGCGGCGCAGCTCCGAAGGATTGGTCACGCCGCCCCACATCCGTGGGACTACAGAGTAGGTGCCGTCTTTCTGAATATTGGCGTGGGCCCGTTCGTTGATCAGTCGTGATTGCGGGTCGTCCTTGGCCTCGCCCGGCCAGGTTGAAATCAGGTAGTAGTTGAGAGCGGGGCGACATGTTGCACAGCCATTGGGGGTACGCCAGTTCAGGTAGCGCATGGTGCTGTCGATAGTCAGCAAGTGCTGCTCGCGGATAGCCTGACGGATCTGCCCGTGATTAAGGTCGCTGCACCCACAGATGGCCTTTTCGCTTTTGGGTTTGACGTCAGCCGCGCCGCCCACGGTGTTGATCAGGATCTGCTCAACCAGCCCGGCACAGGAACCGCAGGAGCTGGCGGCCTTGGTGTGTTTTTTCACCTCATCGACGCTGAACAGCCCTTGTTCCTGGATTGCCTTGACGATGGTGCCTTTGCACACGCCGTTGCAGCCGCAGACTTCGGCGCTGTCGGCCATGCTCATGGCTTTGTCCTGGCCTTGATGGCCCACATCGCCCAAGGCGTTCTCACCGAACATCAGGTGATCGCGGATCTCGCCAATTGCATGGTTCTCACGGATCTGGCGGAAGTACCAACCACCATCCGCGGTATCGCCGTACAGGCACGCACCGACCAGGATGTCGTCCTTGATTACCAGCTTCTTGTATACGCCGCCGATCGGGTCGGAGAGGGTGATGGTCTCGGTGCCTTCACCGCCCATGAAGTCGCCGGCAGAAAAGAGGTCGATGCCGGTCACCTTCAGCTTGGTCGAGGTCACCGAGCCTTTGTAAGTGGCAAAGCCCAGTTGGGCCAAGTGGTTGGCGCAGACCTTGGCCTGTTCGAACAGCGGCGCCACCAGGCCATAGGCGATCCCGCGATGGCTGGCGCATTCGCCGATCGCGTAGATGCGCGGGTCGTAGGTTTGCATCGTGTCGTTGACCAGGATCCCACGGTTGCAGGGGATGCCGGACTTCTCCGCCAGTTCGGTGTTGGGGCGGATACCGGCGGCCATCACCACCAGGTCGGCCGGGATGATGTCGCCATTTTTGAATTGCACCGAGCCGACGCGACCATTACCGGCATCATGCAAGGCCTGGGTTTGCTCGCACAGGCGAAACACCAGGCCACGGCTTTCCAGTTCGGTTTGCAGCAACTGGCCGCTGGTCTTGTCCAGTTGCCGTTCCAGCAGCCATTCGCCGATATGCACCACCGTGACGTGCATACCGCGCAGTATCAGGCCGTTGGCCGCTTCCAGGCCGAGCAGGCCGCCACCGATCACCACCGCGTGCTTGTGGGTCTTGGCGGTGTCGATCATCGCTTGGGTGTCGGCAATGTCACGGTAGCCAATCACGCCCTGCAAGGTGTTGCCGGGAATCGGCAGAATAAAGGGTGTAGAGCCGGTGGCGATCAGCAGGCGATCGTACTCGGCCTCGGTGCCGTCTTCGGCAATGACTTTGCGCTTGACCCGGTCGATCTGCACCACCTTGCGGTTGAGCAGCAGCTTGACGTTGTTATCCAGGTACCAGTCGAGATCGTTGAGCACGATCTCTTCGAAGGTTTGCTCACCGGCCAGCACCGGCGACAGCAGGATGCGGTTGTAGTTGGTGTGGGGCTCGGCGCCGAATACGGTGATGTCGTACAGCTCGCTGCTCAGCTTGAGCAATTCTTCAAGGGTGCGAACCCCGGCCATGCCGTTGCCGATCATCACCAGTTTGAGTTTTTTCATGTCGTTCTCCGCAATGGCTCGACAAATCATGCGCAAACAAAAAAAGGCGTCCCCGCTAGTCAGCTAGCGAGGACGCCTTTGTCCTGGTCCCGTTCTCTCGGGAAGCTCGACCCTTCGACGTTGAAGGGGCGGCTATATGTGGGTTGTTGGCAAGACCTAATGCAGCAGCTGTGCCAAGTTGCATACCCCCAGTTTTATTGGGCGTTTAAACAGGAGAGAGGTGGATTTTGCTCGTTAGTGGTGCAGCAGCCAGTACAGCAGCACCAGATTGATCAACAGCGAGGCCGCTGCCAGGGTTTGCCAGACCTTCAGCGGCTCGCGCTCCAGCAGCGGCCGTGGCCGCACGCTCAGTTCGCGGCGGTCGGCCTGTTCCAGCACCAGCAGCCATTCTTCGGCAGTTTCATAGCGGTGTGCGGGCAGGGCGGCCACGGCGCGCTCCAGGCTGTGGGGCAACCAATCCGGCAGATCAGGGCGATAGCGGCTGGCGCTGACAGGCTGGTTGAAACGCGGGCGTTGGAAGGCTTCGATTTCGCCGTAGGGGTAATGCCCGGTCAGCAGGTAATACAAGGTCACACCGACACTATACAAATCCTGTTGCGCAGTAGGATGCTCGCCACCGAAAGCTTCGGGTGCGATAAAACTCGGGGTGCCGGGCAGTAAGTGGGCACGGTCTTCAGAAAGGCCAGGGCAGTAGGCCAGGCCAAAGTCCAGCACCCGCAGTTCCCCGTCATCACCCAGCAGCAGGTTTTCCGGTTTGATGTCGCGGTGCAGAATCTGTCGACGATGCAGCAGGCCCACGGCGCGCAGCAAGCGTTCGGCGATCGACTGCCATTGCGCCAGCGGCAGCGGGCCTTGTTGTTGAAACAGCTGGGCGAGGGTCTGCCCGGGGTATTCGCGCATCACGTAGTACAAATGCTGACGACCACTGGCGGTATGCACCTCCGGAAAGGCACGGCCAGCTACGCGGCGCAGAAACCATTCCTCCGATAACAAGGCTTGGGCGGCGTCAGTGTCATCGTCTTGGCGCAAGGGCAAGGTCTTGAGCAGCCAGGATTGCCGCTGCGCATCGTGCACGCGATACAGCAACGACTGCCGACTCTGCGCGAGCACGCTTTGCACCTCCCAGCCTTCAAAGGTCTGCCCAGCCTTCAGCGGCGGCGGCAGTGGCCATTGCTGCAACTGCACCAAGGCGTCGCCGAGGGTGGCGGCGCCGAGTTGGTCGATGCGCACCAGCAAGGCGCTGGCGTTGTCTTGGCTGCCTGCCAGGTGCGCGGCGCTGACCAGGGTGTTGACGGCCAGGTCGAGGTCGTCTTGCTCACGCAGAATCGCGCCGATGCTGTGATCGCTCAACGTCGCCCACACCCCGTCGCTGAGCAAAAGGAAACACTCGCCCTCGCGCAATTGGCCGTCGAGGAAGTCCAGCACCAGGTGCTGATCCAGGCCGAGGGCGCGTTTGAGTACGTGCTGCATACCCGGCTGTTCCCACACATGGTCTTCGCTGAGGCGTTGCAACTCGCCGTCGAACCAGCGATACGCACGGCAATCACCGACATGGGCCAGCGTGAAGCGTTGGCCGCGAAACACCAGGGCACTGAGGGTGGTGAGCAACGGTTGCCCACCACCGTTGGCTTGCAGCCAGCGATTTTGCGCGACCAACAGACGTTCGAGCGCCTGGGCCACGCCCCAGGTCTGCGGCGTGGCGTAGTAGTCCAGCGCCAGCGCCTGCAAGGTCGAGCGCGCGGCCAGGCCACCGTCGGCGCATTGGCTGACGCCATCGGCCAATGCGCACAGGTAGCCTTTGCTCGCCGCCAGTTCCGCCATCGGTGTGACCACCCGCAGCGCATCCTGGTTTTCACTGCGTGGGCCAATGGCGCTGGCCTGGGCGACGCTCAGTTGAAGGCTCATCAGACGCGGGCAGCGGTGACCGCAGCCGAGCCCCAGGTGGTTCTCCAGCGGCGCTTGACGCCATGCAGGCCAAACCAGGCCAGCACCCCGAGGCTGGCGAATAACCACAACGCCAACTGGTAACTGCCGGTGCTCTGTTTGATCGCGCCCATGCCGGCGGCGAGTGCGAAGCCGCCGATGCCACCGGCCATGCCGATCAAGCCGGTCATCACGCCGATCTCACTGCGAAAACGCTGCGGCACCAACTGGAATACCGCGCCATTTCCGGCACCCAGGCCGAGCATTGTGCAGACGAAAAGCGCCAGCGCCGCGTAGGAGCTGGGCAGGTTGAAACCCACTGCGGCAATACAGATCACCGCCACGCTGTACATGCCGAGCAGGGTCTTGATCCCGCCAAAACGGTCGGCCAGGGCGCCGCCCAGCGGGCGCATCAGGCTGCCACCGAACACGCAGGCCGCGGTGTAGTAACCGGCGGTCACCGGGCTCAGGCCGTATTGGTCGTTGAAGTAGCCGGGCAGGGCGCTGGCCAGGCCGATGAAGCCACCAAAGGTCACGCTGTAGAAGAACATGAACCACCAGCTGTCGCGGTCGCCCAGGGCCTTGAAGTAGTCGGCCATGGACTTGGCTTTCGGACGTTGTGGCGCGTTGCGTGCGAGCCAGGCGAATACGATCAGGGTAAGGACCAGCGGAATCAGCGCAAAGCCGAACACATTGCTCCAGCCGAACGCAGCCGCCAGCACCGGTGCCAGCAAGGCGGCAAACACGGTGCCGGAATTACCGGCACCGGCGATGCCCATGGCCTTGCCCTGGTGCTCTGCGGGATACCACTGCGATGCCAGGGGCAGGGCCACGGCAAAGGAAGCACCGGCCATGCCCAGAAACACGCCCAGCAGCAAGGCTTGCTCGTAACTGTGGATCCCCAGCTTCCAGGCGCAGAACAGCGCCACGATCACAATCACTTGGCCTATCAGCCCGGCAGTCTTGGGTGACAGCTTGTCGGCGAACATGCCCATCAGAAAACGCAGCACCGCGCCCGCCAGGATCGGCGTGGCCACCACCAGGCCGCGCTGCTGGGTGGTCAGGTGCAGGTCGGCGGCAATTTGCACCGCCAGCGGGCCCAACAGGTACCAGACCATGAAGCTCAGGTCGAAATACAGGAACGCGGCAAACAGGGTCGGGGTGTGCCCGGATTTCCAGAAGCTTGATTTCATCACGCACCTCAACGGTTGGGGGTCTGAAACGAAAAAACGCCGCCACCGGGTTCGCGAGGGCAAACCGGGTGGGCGACGTCTTTGTCGTGGAGGGGCAACCGC
This sequence comes from Pseudomonas sp. OST1909, assembly GCF_015277575.1. Classification (NCBI taxonomy): domain Bacteria; kingdom Pseudomonadati; phylum Pseudomonadota; class Gammaproteobacteria; order Pseudomonadales; family Pseudomonadaceae; genus Pseudomonas; species Pseudomonas sp. OST1909. The sequence goes on along the minus strand of NZ_CP063780.1, from coordinate 4,826,240 downwards.
CGTTGGTTACCTGTGAGGATTCTTTAGCAAGAGCTGAGCCAGATCAGCCGAGCAACTCGCTCATGGCAATAATCTGCTCTGCCACCTGGATCAGTTTCTGCTGGCGACTCATGGCCTGACGGCGCATCAGGGTGTACGCCTCTTCTTCATTACAGCTCTTCATTTTCATCAGCAGGCCCTTGGCCAACTCGATGCGTTTACGTTCGGCCAATTGCAGGTCGCGGGCCTGCAACTGCGCGCGCAGGGCCTGGTCACTCTCGAAGCGGGCCATGGCCACATCGAGGATCGGTTGCAGGCGTTGGGCCTGAATGCCTTCGACGATATAGGCACTGACGCCGGACTTGATTGCCTGGCGCATCACATTCGGGTCATGCTCATCGGTAAACATCACGATAGGCCGGGGCTGGTCGCGGCTGACCAGCACCACTTGCTCCATCACATCGCGGCCGGGTGACTCGGTATCGATCAGGATCACGTCCGGGCGCACTGTTTCGACGCGTGCGGGCAGGTCGATGGTCAGGCCGGATTCATCGATCACCTCGAAACCGGCTTCGGTCAGCGCGGCCTTGAGGCGCCCGACCTTGCGCGGGGTGTCATTGATCAACAGGATTCGTAGCATCATTGAGCTCCTGTCAGCGCAGCGCTTGACGGTGGTTGTCATCGCCCAGGGCATTGAGGCGGAAGCTGCGGGCGTAACCGGCGGGGTCGGAGCCGTCCCAGATTTTGCCGTCGATCAATTGGCTGCTGCGCATCGGCGCGTCGCCAACGCTGAGGCCCAGCGCATCGGCGGCCTGGCGATACAGCGCCAATTGCTGGACCTGGCAGGCGACGCCGAGGTAGTCAGGGTCTTCACGCAACAAACCCCAACGCCGGAACTGGGTCATGAACCACATGCCGTCGCTGAGGTAGGGCAAATTCACCTCGCCACCGGCGAAAAAGCGCAATGCATGAGGATCCTGCCACTGGTTACCCAAGCCGTCGTCGTAATGACCCAGCAGGCGCGGCTCGATGCAGTCCAACGGGGCGTCGAGGTAGTCGCGAGCGCTGAGCAACTGCGCGGTGGAACGGCGGTTTTCAGTGCTCTGTTCGATAAACCGGCTGGCTTCGAGAATCGCCATGACCAGTATACGGGCGGTATTGGGGTATGCGTCGACGAACGCCTGGGTGCAGCCCAGGACCTTTTCCGGATGATTGGGCCAGATCGCCTGGGTGGTCGCCAAGGTAAAGCCTTGATGATGTTGCACTGCACTGGCACTCCAAGGCTCGCCGACACAAAAACCGTCGATGCGTCCGGCCTGCAGGTGCGCCACCATTTGCGGCGGCGGTACCACCACGCTGTTCACATCCTGCAATGGATGAATACCTTGGCTCGCCAGCCAGTAATACAACCACATGGCATGGGTGCCCGTGGGAAATGTCTGGGCGAAGGTCAGTTTTGTCCGGCTTTGGTGCACGTGGCGTTCCAGCGCCTCAGGAGTGACCACTCCCTGGTGTTGCAGGCCGTGGGACAGGTTGATGCTCTGGCCGTTCTGGTTGAGGCCCATCAGTACGGCCATGTCGGTAGGCGCAACGCCGCCGATGCCAAGATGCACGGCATAGATTAGCCCGTACAGCCCGTGGGCGGCGTCCAGCTCGCCACTGACCAGCTTGTCCCGCAGGTTGGCCCAGGATGATTGGCGCTTGAGGTTCAGTGTGAGGCCGTAGGGCTGGGCGAAGCCCTGGGTGGCCGCGACCACCAGCGAAGCGCAATCGGTCAGGGCCATGAACCCCAGGTCAAGGCTGCTCTTTTCCGGGGCATCGCTGCCGTTTACCCATGCCAGCGGATCGTTCATCAATACCTGCCTTTTCTGAAAAAAAAGCGTCGTTTCCCGGCTTGGCGTGACAGGCCATTGCGGGGTAACGACGCCTTTGTCCGTAGGCCCGCGCCGCCTTTGGTGCGGGCCAGATACAAAGTGCAAAGCAAGGCACATGCCACGGGGGCGTGGTGCAGTCTGCCGTCAACTTTCCATCATGATTGAACCTCTTGCGCCTCGCAGTATGGCCGCTTCTTCAGGCCAGATCGCCCAGGAATACCCACGGTGCACACTGATTCCCCGAACCCCATGAACTGCCGCTGGCTGCACTGCGGGTTACTGTGTGCCGCCCTGTTGCTGGGCAGCCCCGTAGCCTGGGGCCAGGCGTACCAGGCGCAGGATGAAGCTCTGGATACTTTCTTTACCGCGCTCTCGGGGCCATTGGGCCTGCCTGTGGTCACCAGCCGTGCGGTGGCGCGCAGGCGCATCAGCGGAACCTTCGACTTTGCAGCGCCGCAACGGGTTCTGGAAACCCTCGCTGAGCAGCAAGACCTGATCTGGCACCGCAGCGGGCAAGTGGTGCATCTCTACACCGCCGATGAGGTGCGTAGTTCTGCGGTAGTGCTGCGGCATATCTCGGTCAATCGGCTGCGCGGCATCATGCGGCGTGCGGGGCTGGATGAGCCGCGCTACCCATTGCGTGAAAGCGGGGCACGTACGTTCTACGTTTACGGGCCACCGAGCTATGTCGATCATGTCTTGCGGCTGGCCAGCCTGATGGACCAGCCACGCCGCAAGCAGCCCGAAGGCGCAACGGCATTCGGCGTTGTCCAGGTGATCAATGCAGCTGTTCAGGACCGCGAGCAAGGAGCGGGTGCCAATAAGGTCCGCGTACCGGGTATGGCTTCCATGATCGAAGCCCGGCTATCCCCTGAGCAGAAAGGCCAATTGGCAGACGGTAGCCTGGTGTTGGTGGCCTATTCGGATACCAACAGTTTGTTGATCAAGGGCCAGCCTGCTCAGGTGACTCTTATCGAAAAGCTGGTGGCGCAGCTGGATAGAGCCACGGTCCAGGATGAGGTTTCGTCAGGCCCTGAGCCATTACCGCCACCTCTCGCGCCTGCGCAATTGAGCACAGCACAACATGAGCGTGTGCAGCGTGCGTTCCTGCGCACGGATCGTGAGTTTTCCCCATGAAAAAGGCGTTTGTCCATGCACCTGGAAATACTGCTGCAGGAGCAATTGATCAGCCGCAAGCGTTTGGCTGCGTTCGCACCGGGGAAGGTGCTGCCTCTGGATCCAGGGGCGACTCGATGTGTGGAGGTACGGGTCAATGGGCAACTGATGGCGTTGGGTGAGCTGGTGCAGCTGGAGGATCGGCTGGGGGTTGAGTTGCAGGAGACGTATCAGGAATGGCTACCCCAATAAATGCGTCAGGAGAATTGTCTGACCGAAAGTTTCCAAAAAAGGGCGTCCGAATGGGCTTTGTCCTAGCGCGAGCCGTAAGCCGGTTTTTTATAGTCGTGACATTGGCAGGTGTGCCGGTACGGAAACTAAGGATGTGAATGTCAGTAGTCCAAAGCAGAGGTACGTATGGCCGTCGTGATTGATGAATCGACGGCCTCCCTGGTCTTCGCTCGCTGGACCTTGCATGGCGATGGCCGGTTGACGGACGGCGATGCGGATATTCAGTTGCCGCCCAAGGAGTGGCATGTGCTGCGACTGTTGCTGGCCTCCGGTGGCACGCTGATGACCAAGGATCGCCTGCTGGAGCTGGCCTGGCCCCGAGGAGAGGTGGCCGATGAGTCACTCACGCGCTGTATCTATTCCCTGCGCAAACATTTGAGCGCCGACAAAGGGTTTATCAAGACGATTTATGGCAAGGGGTATCGCTTTACGTGCCCGGTGCGGGTAGGGGAAGCACCACGGGGTGTCGTGCATGTGTGCTCTGTGTGTGGCCAGGCCAGCAATGCTTAAGGTTTGGAGCGTGGTACTGCTGCTCGGTGGGCTGATGGGCAGTCACCAGGCACTGGCCTATTGCTGGGACGAGGCGGCCAGCCGGTACGATCTCGAACCGGAACTGTTGCAGGCTATCGCTGATGTCGAATCGGGTTCGCGCGCGCAGGCGATCAACTACGCCAACCGCAATGGCACGCGTGATATCGGCTTGATGCAGATCAACAGCATCCACCTGCCGCGTTTGCTCAAACAGGGCATTACCGAGGAGCGGTTGTTGAGCGAACCTTGTTTGTCGGTGCAAGTCGGTGCCTCGATTCTGGCCGAGTTTATTCAGCGTTTCGGCTACAACTGGATGGCGGTGGGTTCCTACAATGTTGGGCCGGGCCCTGGCTCGCAGCGTGAGGCGTTGCGCCAGCGCTACGCCGAAAGGATCTGGGTGCGTTATCAGGCGTTGATTGCTCAGCGCCGATGAGCGCAGCACGCCTCGCATGAGGCGCGCCACCCCGGCTATAATCGCGGCACCTTTTGCCGCCATCCGAGTCTAGCCCGCCCATGTATACCTTGGCCCGCCAGCTGTTGTTCAAACTCTCCCCGGAAACCTCCCACGATCTGTCCCTGGACTTGATCGGTGCCGGTGGCCGCCTGGGGCTCAATGGCCTGGTATGCAAGGCTGCGGCGAAAGTGCCGGTGTCGGTGATGGGCCTGGATTTTCCCAATCCGGTCGGCCTGGCAGCCGGCCTGGACAAAAACGGCGCGGCCATCGACGGGTTTGCACAGTTGGGGTTCGGCTTCGTTGAAATCGGCACCGTGACGCCACGGCCACAGCCGGGAAATCCCAAGCCACGCATTTTCCGCCTGCCGGACGCAGAGGCGATCATCAATCGCATGGGTTTCAACAACCTCGGCGTCGATCACCTGTTATCGCGGGTTCAAGCGGCAAAATACACAGGCATCCTCGGGATCAATATCGGCAAGAACTTTGACACGCCGGTAGAGCGTGCAGTGGACGATTACCTGATCTGCCTGGACAAGGTTTACGCCCACGCCAGCTACGTCACCGTCAACGTCAGCTCGCCCAATACCCCGGGCCTGCGTAGCCTGCAGTTCGGTGACTCCCTCAAACAACTGCTCGAAGCCTTGCGCCAGCGTCAGGAAGACTTGGCCGTGCGTCATGGCAAGCGCGTACCCCTGGCAATCAAGATCGCCCCGGACATGAGCGATGAAGAAACTGTACTGGTGGCCCAGGCCCTGGTGGATGCGGGCATGGACGCAGTGATTGCGACCAACACCACCCTCAGCCGCGTGGGCGTCGAGGGGCTGGCCCATGGCGACGAGGCGGGCGGCCTGTCGGGCGCGCCGGTACGGGACAAGAGCACCCATATCGTCAAGGTGCTGGCGGCCGAGTTGGCCGGGCGTTTGCCGATCATCGCGGTGGGCGGTATTACCGAAGGCAAGCACGCGGCCGAGAAGATCGCGGCTGGCGCCAGCCTGGTGCAGTTGTACTCCGGCTTTATCTATAAGGGGCCGGCGTTGATTCGCGAGTCGGTGGATGCCATCGCTGCCCTGCGCTGACAATCTGCCAGGCAATAAAAAGGGCTCCATAAAGGAGCCCCTGGGCCGAAGCCCGCCGCCCGGATGGGGCGCGCGTGGTTAAGTCGTTACTCATTCAAAGATGTGTGTCGGAATAAAATGCCCCTGATTAGCCGACGGCGTGAAGTTCGTTGAGTCTGTGGATGCCCGCAGTGCCAGTCATACCGTCCCAGTTGTCGCCGCGTCCTTCTCGCCAGCCGTTGATCCAGGCTTGGCGTACCGACGGTAGAGTAAATGGGCAAAGCTCACGGGATTTTCCATGAACGCCATATTGATATCCGCGTAAAAATGCTCTTTCCAACGGATCACGCTTAAGTCTTCTCATAGGGTGTTTCCCTCACTTGTTGACTGTCTAGATATCCTTCGGCCTTGTCCAAGGCCGGGCAGAGTTTTTCTGCCGTTGGTGGGCTCGCTGCCGGCGTGGCGAGCCGATGTGTCGGCGTCGTTACGGCGCCAACCTGTGTTGAGTTCTAACCAATAGGTCACATGTATTCAATGATCGTTTTGTCATAAGCACGTAACGATAACGATGCTATAGCCATAAGCTGGGATGGTTTTTCGCCCCTTTTATGCAGCAAAGCCAGCTATGATGTGCCCTGCACAGCGAAGCGGGTTAATCCTTTAGTGAGAATGCCCGCCTGTTGCAGTCGGTTATTATTCGACGAAGGGTCTGAATATTTCCTTTTGTTGCTTCACATTGTTTCTCTGCCCCGTCAAACAAGGCTCAACGGCCCGGAAAGCGGGGTGGGACGGCACATTCGTGCCACGCGAGCACTCTTCAAGAAAAGTGCTTGATTGAAAACCGAGCCGGCGATGCGTCGCCCGTTCATTTATTGCTGAAAAGCCTGGAATGCCCCATGTCGGACCGTTTTGAACTCTTCCTCACTTGCCCCAAGGGCCTCGAAGGCCTGCTGATCGAGGAAGCCGTCGGGCTTGGCCTTGAGGACGCCCGCGAGCACACCTCGGCCGTTCGCGGCATGGCCGACATGGAAACCGCCTACCGCCTGTGCCTGTGGTCACGCTTGGCCAACCGTGTGCTGCTGGTACTCAAGCGCTTCCCGATGAAGGACGCCGAAGACCTCTACCACGGCGTGCTGGATATCGAATGGGCCGACCACATGGTTCCCGACGGCACCCTGGCGGTCGAGTTCAGCGGTCACGGCTCGGGCATCGACAACACCCACTTCGGCGCGCTGAAGGTCAAGGATGCGATCGTCGACAAGCTGCGCACCCCAACCGGCGAGCGTCCATCCATCGACAAGATCAACCCGGACTTGCGCATTCACCTGCGCCTGGACCGTGGCGAAGCGATCCTGTCCCTGGACCTTTCCGGCCACAGCCTGCACCAGCGTGGCTACCGCCTGCAGCAGGGCGCGGCACCGCTGAAGGAAAACCTGGCAGCGGCGATCCTGATTCGCGCCGGCTGGCCACGCATTGCAGCCGAAGGCGGTGCGCTGACCGACCCGATGTGCGGCGTCGGCACCTTTCTGGTTGAAGGCGCGATGATCGCCGCCGACATGGCCCCCAACCTCAACCGCGAGCTGTGGGGTTTCACCACGTGGCTGGGCCACGTCCCGGCGCTGTGGAAAAAGCTGCACACCGAGGCCAGCGAGCGTGCGGCCATTGGTATGAACAAGCCACCGTTGTGGGTCCGCGGTTACGAAGCCGACCCGCGCCTGATTCAACCCGCCCGCAATAACATCGAACGCGCCGGCCTGAGCCACTGGATCAAGGTGTACCAGGGCGAAGTGGGCACGTTCGAGCCGCGCCCGGACCAGAACCAGAAAGGCCTGGTGATCTGCAACCCACCCTACGGCGAGCGCCTGGGTGATGAAGCCAGCCTGTTGTACCTCTACCAGAACCTCGGCGAGCGCCTGCGCCAGGCCTGCATGGGCTGGGAAGCGGCGGTGTTCACCGGCGCGCCGGACCTGGGCAAGCGCATGGGCATCCGCAGCCACAAACAGTATTCGTTCTGGAACGGCGCGTTGCCGTGCAAATTGCTGCTGATCAAGGTCAACCCGGATCAGTTCGTCACCGGCGAACGTCGCACGCCGGAGCAGCGCCAGGCTGAGCGTGAGCAAGCGGCTTACGACCAGGCGCCGACCGAGCCCGTTGAGCGCCAGTACAACAAGAACGGCAACCCGATCAAGCCAGCCCCGGCCCCGGTGGTCGAACAGGCGCGCTTGAGCGAAGGCGGGCAGATGTTTGCCAACCGCCTGCAAAAGAACCTCAAGCTGCTGGGCAAATGGGCCAAGCGTGAAGGCGTGGATTGCTACCGTGTGTATGACGCCGACATGCCCGAGTACTCCATGGCCATCGACCTGTACCACGATTGGGTTCACGTACAGGAATACGCCGCACCAAAATCCATTGACCCGGAAAAAGCCTCGGCGCGCATGTTCGACGCCCTGGCAGCGATTCCCCAGGCCCTGAACGTCGACAAGAGCCGTGTGGTGGTCAAGCGTCGCGAGCGTCAGAGCGGCACCAAGCAATACGAACGCCAGAGCGCCCAAGGCAAGTTCACCGAGGTCAGCGAAGGTGGCGTGAAGCTGCTGGTCAACCTCACCGACTACCTGGATACCGGCCTGTTCCTCGACCACCGCCCGATGCGTATGCGCATCCAGAAAGAAGCGGCCGGCAAGCGCTTCCTCAACCTGTATTGCTACACCGCCACCGCCAGCGTCCATGCTGCCAAGGGTGGAGCGCGCAGCACCACCAGCGTCGACCTGTCCAAAACCTATCTGGACTGGGCGCGTCGCAACTTCTCCCTCAATGGTTTCTCCGACAAGAACCGCCTGGAGCAGGGTGATGTCATGGCGTGGCTGGAGGCCAGTCGTGATGAGTTCGATATGATTTTCATCGATCCGCCGACCTTCTCCAACTCCAAGCGCATGGAAGGTATCTTCGACGTGCAGCGTGACCACGTGCAGTTGCTCGACCTGGCCATGGCGCGCCTGGCGCCGGGTGGCGTGCTGTACTTCTCCAACAACTTCCGCAAGTTCCAGTTGGAAGACAACCTCAGCGAACGCTATGCGGTCGAGGAGATCAGCGACAAGACCATCGACCCGGATTTTGCGCGCAATGCGAAGATCCACCGGGCCTGGAAAATCACTGCTCGCTGATTAATATCAGCAGTTCTGAATGCGCCGAGTATCCAGTGTGGGAGGGGGCTTGCTCCCGATAGCAGAGTATCAGTCACCAATGTATTGGCTGATCCACCGCTATCGGGAGCAAGCCCCCTCCCACATTAAGCCCCTGCAGTTTTTAGGCTGGTCAAACACCCGACCAATGGCTATAACTTAAACCCCAGCCAACGTGACACCCCCGCACACTGGCGTTGTGAGTGTTGCCTATGCCGATGCAAGCTGTCCGCCCGAAAATTCTTGGTTTTATCAGTGAGCAGGCGTCGGCTTGGCTGGTGGCATTGGTGGTGTTGTTGGCTGGCAGTGCGTTGACGATGGTTGTCGCGTGGGCGACTGCCGACCTGTATCAGCAACAGGTGCGCCAGCGTTTCCAGTTGCTGGTCAATGAGCGCTACACCCGCATCCAGGAGCGTTTTGAGGATCAGGAGCAGCGCCTGGGTAGCCTGCAGCGTTTCTTCATCAACTCTGGCGATGTCTCCCGTGCCGAGTTCGACGGCTTTGCCCAGCCTCTGTTGCTCAATGCGCGTGCCTACGCCTGGGCACCGCGCATATTTCGTGAGCAGCGCAGGGCGTTCGAGCAAGAGATTTCCCGTCAGCGTGGCATCCCTTTCAGCATCCGTGAACTCAATGGCTTGGGTGAGTTGGCGCCCGCGCCCGAGCGCGATGAATACGTACCGGTGTTGTACAGCCAGACGCAAAGCCTGCTGGGTTCGCCCTTGGGGTTTGACCTGCTGGCCCAGCCCTTGCGCCGTTCAGCCCTGGAGCGTGCGCAAAAAAACGCCAGGCCGGCAGTGTCACAGCCCATGCAACTGGTGGGCGTGGAGCCTGCCTACGCGGCCGGCGTGCTGCTGGTGGCGCCAGTGAGCAAAACCGTCGGCACCGAGCCCTACGGCTTTGTCATGGCGGTGCTCAGCATGCGCCAACTGGTGGCCGATGGGTTGCCCAAACCGAATCGCGACAATCTGGTCATGCAGATCGTCGACACCTCCGATACGCAGCAACGGGTGTTGTATGCATCCAGCAATACGGTGGGCAACAGCGACCTGACGGCGACACGCCGCCTCACCCTTGGCGATCACGTCTATGCCCTGAGCCTGCGTGCCAGCGAGGTGTTCGACAAGGCCAATCATTCCTCGATGAACACCATTCTGGGCATGGGTGTGCTGCTCAGCGCCTTGCTCAGTGCCTTGCTCTACGTGCTGGTCAGCCAGCGTCAGCGTGCGCTGAAACTGGTGGAACAGCGCACCGTGCAGTTGCGCTTGCGTGAGCAAGAGTTGCGTGGGGCTCACGGGCAATTACGCAGTGTGCTGAATGCGGCGACTCAGGTCGCGATCATCGCCACCGATTTGCGCGGTGTGATCAACACCTTCAATGCCGGTGCCGAACAGATGTTGGGTTTCAAGGCCGAAGAGGTGTTGGGTCGCCTGACCCTGGAAAGCCTGCACCTGGCCGTGGAACTCGAAGCGCGGGCTGCGCCGTTGAGCCTGGCGCTAGGCAAGCGTATTGCGCCGAGCCAGGCAATGCTGGTGGAGAGCCCTGACAGCCTGCATGAAGCTCGCGAGTGGACGCTGGTGCGCAAGGACGGTACCCAACTGACGGTCAACATGCTGGCCACCGTGCTCCTGGACGACTTTGGCCTGTGGGTCGGGCACTTGGCAATTTACCTGGATATCACCGAGCAAAAGCGCGCCTATGAAGCCCTGGCCGCCCGGGACCGTCTGCTGAAAAAACTCAGTGCTCATGTGCCTGGCGGGATTTTCCAGTTCACCCAGGACCTGCAGGGCAATGGGCGTTTCATCTACGCCAGCGAAGGTATGCGCGATATCTATGAAATCGAACTTGGCGCATTACAGCAGGATGCAGGCAAGGTGCTGGAACGCATTCACCCCTTGGACATCGAGCGAGTGCGTGCCTCGATACGTTTGTCGGCGCTGCAACTGAGCCATTGGCGCGAAGAATATCGCGTGCAGTTGCCTCAGCGAGGCTTGCGCTGGATTCGCGGCGAAGCGACACCTGAAGAGTTACCTGGAGGCGGTACGCTTTGGCACGGCTATGTGTCGGATATTTCCGATCTCAAACGGGTCGAGGAAGAACTGCGCGCGCTTTCCATCACTGACTCTCTGACGGGCATCTATAACCGTCGTTATTTTCAGGATCGGCTCAAGGGCGAGATGCTGCGGATCAACCGCACCTCGGGTGCGCTGTCGTTGATCATGCTCGATATCGATCACTTCAAGCGCATCAACGACCAGCATGGTCACGCCGTGGGCGACGGGGTGTTGCAGGAGTTGTGCAAGCGCATAGGCCAGCGCTTGCGCCGTACCGACGTGTTTTGCCGCCTGGGTGGGGAAGAATTCGTGGTGCTGTGCCCAAGTACCAATGGTGCCCAGGCCTATAGCCTGGCAACTCAGTTGTGGCAGTCGTTGCGCGATACGCCGATGGAACCGGTGGGCATCGTCACTGCCAGCTTTGGCGTAGCCAGTTGGCGGACTGATGAAGATATTGATGGGTTGCTGCTGCGCGCTGATTCGGCAGTGTATGTGGCCAAGCAGGCGGGCAGGGACCGGGTCGAGGCGTGTGGGAGCGAGCAAGCCCTACTGCCTGTAGGAGCGAGCTTGCTCGCGAAAAAACCATAGACGCCGCGTTTGTTCAGGAGACACGCGTTATCGTTGACGTTTTTCGCGAGCAAGCTCGCTCCAGCAGGGTAGTGTGATGCTTTACAGAACCGGCGCGGCTGCAACGGCCTTCGGCTGGCGATACAGGTCCAGGAGCACCTGGTCCAACACCGATGACGCGCCCCAAGGCTTGGAGTCGTTGAGAATCGCCACCACCGCCCAAGTGTTGCCGTTGTTGTCACGGCTGAACCCGGCGATGGCGCGTACGGTGTTCAGGGTACCGGTCTTCACGTGAGCTTCGCCGCGCATCGCTGTGGTCTTCAGGCGTTTGCGCATGGTGCCGTCAGTGCCAGCGATTGGCATCGAGCTGATGTACTCCGCCGCGTAGGGGCTTTTCCAGGCGGCTTGCAGCATGGCCGCCATCTCGCGAGCGCTGACCCGTTCGGCGCGGGACAGGCCGGAGCCGTTCTCCATTACCAGGTGCGGTGCGGTGATGCCTTTTTTGGCCAGCCATTGGCGCACGACGCGTTGCGCGGCCTTGGCATCGTCGCCATCGGCATCGTTGCGAAATTGCGCGCCCAGGCTCAGGAACAGTTGCTGGGCCATGGTGTTATTGCTGTATTTGTTGATGTCGCGAATGATCTCCGCCAGGTCCGGCGAGAATGCGCGGGCCAGCACCTTGGCATCCTTGGGCACTGGCGCCTGGATATCGCGGCCCTGGATGGTGCCGCCCAGCTCCTTCCAGATCGCACGCACGGCGCCGGCGGTGTAGGTGGCATGGTCGAGCAGTGACAGGTAAGTCTGAGAGCTGCAGCCATCAGCCAGTTGGCCGCTGACGGTCACAGTCACACTGCCGTCGGCGGCGGTCACCGGGTTGTAACGCACGTCACCGGTGCACTGCTTGGCGTTGGTGACTTTCACCTGGTTGTCGATGCGAATGCTGGCAATCGGAGGTTCGACCGACACGATCACGCGTCCCGAATCATTACGGGTCACGAAGCGCAGGGCCTTGAGGTTGACCAGCAAGGCATCGGGCTTGACCAGGAACGGCTTGTTCTCGTCGTTGCCGTCGTCATTGAAATCAGGCAACAGCGGCTGGTTGAAGAAGTTGCGATCCAGTACCAGATCACCGGTGACCTGCTGCACGCCATTGGCACGCAGGTCGCGCATCAGCAGCCAGAGCTTTTCCATGTTCAGCTTGGGATCGCCGCCGCCCTTGAGGTACAGGTTGCCGCGCAACACGCCACCGCTGAGGGTGCCGTCGGTGTAGAACTCGGTCTTCCACTGGTGGTTGGGGCCGAGCATCTCCAGGGCCGCGTAAGTGGTCACCAGCTTCATGGTTGAGGCCGGGTTCACCGACACGTCGGCATTGAATACGGTTGGCGTACCGGGGCCGTTAAGAGGCAGCATCACCAGGGACAGCGCGGTATTGGGCAGTTTGGCTTTCTGCAGGGCCTGCGCGACGCTGGGGGGCAGGGCAGTATTGATGGGAGCGGCGGTGGCCGAAAGGGCCAAAGGCAAAAGGACACTGGCAAGTAATACAGAACGCAACGATTTGATCATAAGAAATAAAACCCTACTGCTGAGAAGGGTGAAAAAGGCGAGGGGTATATAAGAAAATCCCTCAATGGTCACGAAAGTGTCGGCATTATGCCCCAAGGTGGCTTCACTTGTAGCTGAACGATAGCTGCTAATCAGGTTTTTTTAACGGCCGATGTGCCGCCCGTCCCAGAGAGTCGGGCAATTGCCGCCTTAAACTGCTAAAGTGCCGCCCGTTATTACTTATGAGGATTGTTCCAATGGCGACTAACCGTTCCCAGCGTCTGCGCAAAAAACTGTGCGTTGATGAATTTCAAGAGCTGGGTTTCGAACTGAACCTGGACTTCAACGAAGGCCTGAGTGAAGAAGCTATCGACGCTTTCCTCGAAGCATTCATCAAAGAAGCCATGGAAGCCAATGGTCTGGGCTATGTCGGCGGCGATGACTACGGTCTGGTTTGCCTGCAGAAGCGTGGCTCGGTGTCCGAAGAGCAGCGCGCTGCTGTCGAAGCCTGGCTGAAAACCCGTTCCGAGCTGACCAAGGCTGAAGTCAGCCCGTTGCTGGACGTGTGGTATCCGGAAAAGCCGATCAACGCGGCTAAGTGATACTAAAAAAACGGCGACCTGAGGGTCGCCGTTTTTTTATGCCTTGCGCCAATTCAGAATCAGCAGCGTCAACACCCCCGCGACAATCCCCCAGAACGCCGAGCCGATGGAAAACAACGTCAAGCCTGACGCGGTGACCATAAAGGTGATCAGCGCCGCTTCCCGCTCCTTCGGCTCATTCATGGCAATGCTCAGGCCGTTGATGATCGAGCCAAACAACGCCAGCGCTGCAATCGACAGCACCAGTTCCTTGGGCAGGGCTGCGAACAATGCCGCCAGCGTGGCTCCGAATACCCCGGCAATCCCATAGAACACCCCACACCACACCGCAGCGGTGTAGCGCTTGTTGCGGTCTTCATGGGCGTGCGGCCCGGTGCAGATCGCCGCGCTGATCGCCGCCAGGTTGATGCCGTGGGAGCCGAACGGTGCCAGTACCAGCGAGGCCAGGCCGGTGGTGGTGATCAGCGGCGAAGCCGGCACGGTGTAGCCGTCGGCCCGCAGCACGGCGACACCAGGCATGTTCTGCGAGGTCATGGCCACCACAAACAGCGGGATACCGATGCTGATGGTCGCCGCCAGTGAGAAATGCGGCGTGGTCCATACCGGCGTCGCCACTTCCAGATGAAAACCGCTGAAGTCCAGCAACCCCATCAGCCCCGACAGCGCGGTGCCGATCAGCAGCGCGGCAAGCACGGCATAGCGCGGCGACAGGCGCTTGATGATCAGGTAGGTGAAAAACATCCCCAGTACCAGGCCGGTGCGATGCTGCGCGGCGACGAAGATTTCGCTGCCGATCTTGAACAGGATCCCCGCCAGCAACGCCGCCGCCAGCGATGCCGGGATGCGCTTGACCAGTTTTTCAAAGCTGCCGGTCAGCCCGCACAGGGTCACCAGCACCGCGCAGGTGATGTAGGCGCCGATGGCTTCGCCATAACTCACGCCGCCTAAACTGGTGATCAACAGCGCCGCGCCGGGTGTGGACCAGGCGATGGTGATGGGGGTGCGATAGCGCAGGGACAGGCCGATGCTGCACACCGCCATGCCGATGGAAATCGCCCAGATCCACGAAGAAATCTGCGCGGTGGTCAAACCGGCGGCTTGGCCGGCCTGGAACATCAGCACCAGGGAGCTGGTGTAGCCGGTCATCATGGCGATAAAACCGGCGACGATGGCCGAGGGGGAGGTGTCGGCCAGCGGGCGCAAGGGCGCTTGGGTGGCGTCGGTCATGGAAGGGTGTTCCTTTTACCTGGGATTTGCCGGTGACGGCGCAGATTCAAGCCTAAACTCAAACGTAACCAGTCATTGCAATACAGCCGGGGCCGCAAACAGCCGTACAGTGTGTTGGCGCATTGGGTTGTGTACAATGTGCGCTGTTTTTAGGTGATACTTGCCAGCGACCCGTAGTTGCCGTATTACCTTGAATTTGCCGTATTACCGTTAATTCGCCGCCGTTCTCCCTACCCGAGTGCCCATGAACGAACAGTTGCAACCTCTCAAGAAACAACCGCGAGCCGGCAAGACCGGTCGCAGCGGAACCCAGGACGATATCGTCTATGCGCATATCTTCGAGGCGATCCTCGAACAACGCCTGGCACCCGGAACCAAATTGAGTGAAGAGGCACTGGGCGAAATTTTTGGCGTAAGCCGTACCATCATTCGCCGCGCACTGTCGCGCCTGGCCCATGAAGGCGTGGTACTGCTGCGGCCCAATCGCGGCGCAGTGGTTGCCAGCCCCAGTGTGGAAGAAGCGCGCCAGGTGTTCATGGCCCGGCGTCTGGTGGAGCGAGCGATCACGGAGTTGGCGGTGCAGCACGCTACCGCTGAGCAATTGGCCGAGTTGCGCCAGATGGTCAATGACGAGCGCGACAGTTTCTCCCGCGGTGATCGCGGTGCCGGTATCCGTCTTTCCGGCGAGTTCCACCTGAAACTGGCCGAAGCGGCCAAGAACGCGCCGTTGATCAGCTTCCAGCGCAGCCTGGTGTCCCAGACCTCATTGATCATCGCCCAGTACGAAAGCGGCAACCGCTCGCACTGTTCCTACGATGAGCACACCCAGTTGATTGACGCGATCGAAGCCCGCGATGCGGTGCTGGCGGTGAACTTGATGATGCATCACATGGATCATATCGACAGCAAACTCAACCTCGATGAAGAGAGCGCGTCGGATGATTTGCATGCGGTGTTTTCGCACCTTCTACAGACTAAAAAACCTGGGCGCACGTCTGTAAAGTTGTAAACCCAATCAAATGTGGGAGCCGGGCTTGCCCGCGATGCAGGCGCCGCGGTGTATCAGTTACACTGCGGTGATGCTATCGCAGGCAAGCCAGCTCCCACATTGGTTTTGTGGTGTCTCTGAGATCAGCGCTGGTGCACCAGCTGGCCGGCTGCATAGGTTTGCAACACTGCCCGATCATCCCCCAGCGTCATCAGCACAAACAACGTCTCGGCAATGTTATTGGCCTGCTTCAAGCGATAGCTGAGCAGTGGCGTGGCGTTGTAGTCCAGCACCAGGAAGTCCGCGTCCGTCCCCGGCTGCAATGTGCCGATCCTGTCTTCCAGGCGCAACGCGCGCGCACCGCCCAGGGTCGCCAGATAGAGCGACTTGAACGGGCTCAATCGCGCTCCCTGCAACTGCATGACCTTATAGGCTTCATTCAGTGTTTGCAGGAGCGAGAAGCTGGTACCGCCGCCCACGTCGGTGCCCAGGCCTACGTTCAATTTGTGTTTCTCGGCCATGGGCAAGTTGAACAACCCACTGCCGAGGAAGAAGTTCGACGTTGGGCAGAACGCCACCGCCGAGCCGGTCTCCGCCAGCCGTGCGCATTCGTCGTCACACAGGTGCACGCCGTGGGCAAACACCGAGCGCTCGCCGAGCAGTTTGTAATGGTCGTACACGTCCAGGTAGCCGTTGCGCTCGGGAAACAGCTCGTTTACCCACTCGACTTCCTGCTTGTTCTCACTGATGTGGGTCTGCATGTACAGGTCCGGGTATTCGCCCAGCAATTGCCCGGCCAGCGCCAGTTGCTCAGGCGTGCTGGTGGGGGCGAAGCGTGGCGTAACGGCATAATGCAGGCGGCCTTTGCCGTGCCAGCGTTCGATCAACGCTTTGCTTTCTTCATAGCCGCTTTGTGCGGTGTCGGTCAGGTAGTCCGGCGCGTTGCGGTCCATCATTACTTTGCCGGCGATCATGCGCAGGTCGAGTTTTTCCGCAGCTTCAAAGAACGAATTCACCGATTGCGGATGTACGCTGCCGAACACCAGTGCGGTGGTGGTGCCGTTGCGCAGCAACTCCTTGATGAAGATATCCGCGACGTCATCGGCGTGGGCCTTGTCGGCGAACTGGCTTTCACAGGGGAAGGTGTAGGTGTTGAGCCAATCCAGCAATTGCTCGCCGTAGGCGCCGACCATACCGGTTTGCGGCAGATGGATATGGGTGTCGATCAGGCCGGGGGTGATCAATGCGTCCTGGTAGTGCGTGATGTCGATGTCGGCGGGCAGCGTCGGCAGCAGTTCGCTGGCGTGGCCGAGCGCACTGATCTGGCCGTTATCGATCACCAGCAGGCCGTCTTCGAAATACTCGTAGGAGGCGTCGATGCCAACGATGGCAGGGTCGTCGATGCTGTGCAGGATGGCGGCGCGGTAGGCTTTGCGAGTCAAAGGCATGGTTATCTCAATTGATAGCTTGGCTGCGGCGCGAAGCCGGCAGCAGTTTGGCAATGGGTTCGGCGCCGGCGGTGTGCTGGCCGAAATTGGCGTTATAGGTGGCGATGATTTCGCCGGCGATGGAGATGGCGATCTCTACCGGCAACTTGCCCTTCACCTCGGTGAGGCCCATGGGGCAGCGCATGCGTTGCAACCGTGCGGTGTCGAAGCCGCGGCCACGCAGGCGGTGTTCGAATTTGACGCGCTTGGTTTTCGAGCCGATCAGGCCGAAGTAGGCGAAGTCATTGCGCTTGAGCAGGGCGGCGGTGAGTTCCAGGTCCAGCGCGTGATTGTGGGTCATGACGATGCAGTAACTGCCCGCGGGCAGGTCGGCAATTTCATCGACCGGTTCTTCACTGACGATTTTACGCACGCCTTGCGGGATGTGCTCCGGAAACTCCTGCTCACGGGAATCGATCCAGCGCACCCGGCAGGGCAGGCTTGCCAGTAACGGCACCAGCGCACGCCCGACATGGCCGGCGCCAAACACCGCGATCTGCGCCTGCACCTGGCCCATGGGTTCGAACAGCAATACCGCCACGCCACCGCAGCACTGGCCCAGGCTTGCGCCGAGGCTGAAGCGCTCCAGGTGGGTGGTTTGCTGGCCGCGCACGAGCATGTCGCGAGCGAGCTGCATCGCCTTGTATTCCAGGTGCCCGCCGCCGATGGTGTCGAAGGTGTGCGCGGCGCTGATCACCATCTTGGAACCGGCATTACGTGGCGTGGAGCCCAGCTCTTCGATGATGGTGACGAGCACGCAGGGTTCGCCCTGGTTTTGCAGGGTGGCGAGGGCGCTGATCCAGTTGTCCATGTCTACCTCAACATTTCTGCTGTTAGTTCGGCCACTATCGCAGGCAAGCCAGCTCCCACATTTGATTGGGTTCGCACCTTAAAATGTGGGAGCCGGGCTTGCCCGCGATGGCAGCGCCTGGGTCTAGAGCGAAGCCAATTCAGTGTCAGCCTCGACAGCTTTCGCCACCTGCAACTGCCGCATCTGCTCACACCCCCACAACACCCGCTCGGGCGTCGCCGGCGCATCAATTTGGGGCTGATGGCGATAATCGCCGAGGCTCGCCACCGCATCCTTGATCGCGCACCACGAAGCAATCCCGAGCATGAACGGCGGCTCACCCACGGCCTTGGAATGGAACACCGTGTCCTCCGGGTTCTTGCGGTTCTCCACCAGCTTCACCCGCAGGTCCAGCGGCATGTCCGCTACGGCCGGGATCTTGTAGCTGGCCGGGCCGTTAGTCATGAGCTTGCCCTTGTTGTTCCACACCAGTTCTTCCATGGTCAGCCAACCCATGCCCTGGATAAAGCCGCCTTCGACCTGGCCGATGTCGATGGCCGGGTTCAACGAAGCGCCCACATCGTGGAGGATGTCGGTGCGCAGCATCTTGTATTCGCCGGTCAGGGTGTCGACGATCACTTCGCAACAGGCGGCGCCGAACGCGTAGTAGTAGAACGGTCGTCCGCGCGACTGGCTGCGGTCGTAAAAGATTTTCGGGGTCTTGTAGAAACCGGTGCTCGACAGCGAGACCTGGCCGAAATACGCCTGCTGGATCAACGCTTCGAACGTCAGGATCTGCTCGCGTACACGCACATGGCCGTTGCGGAACTCTACGTCCGCTTCACTGACGTCGTACTTGCGCGCAGCGAACTCCACCAGGCGCTGCTTGATGGTCTCGGCGGCATTCTGTGCCGCCTTGCCGTTCAGGTCGGCACCGCTGGAAGCCGCAGTGGGCGAGGTGTTGGGTACCTTGTCGGTGTTGGTGGCGGTGATCTGCACGCGGTCGATGTCCACCTGGAACACTTCGGCCACCACTTGCGCGACCTTGGTATTCAAGCCCTGGCCCATCTCGGTGCCGCCGTGGTTCAGGTGGATGCTGCCATCGGTGTAGATATGAATCAGCGCGCCGGCCTGATTCAGGAAGCTTGCGGTGAAAGAAATGCCGAATTTCACCGGGGTCAGCGCCAGGCCCTTTTTCAGGATCGGGCTGTGGGCGTTATACAGACGGATCGCTTCGCGGCGTTCGGCATATTGGCTGCTGGCTTCGAGCTCGGCGGTCATCTCTTCGAGCATGTTGTGCTCGACGGTCTGGTAGTAGTGGGTGACGTTGCGCTCGGTCTTGCCGTAGTAGTTGGCCTTGCGCACTGCCAACGGATCGAGGGCCAGATGGCGAGCGATGGCGTCCATCACTTCCTCGATGGCGACCATGCCTTGGGGGCCGCCGAAGCCGCGATAGGCGGTGTTGGAGGCGGTGTTGGTCTTGCAGCGATGGCCGTTGACCGTCGCATCGCCCAGGTAATACGAATTGTCGGCGTGGAACATCGCGCGGTCGACAATCGAGTTGGACAGGTCTGGCGAACAGCCGCAGTTACCCGCCAGTTCCAGGTTGATCCCGTGCAGGCGACCGTTGTCGTCGAAGCCCACGTCGTACTCGATATAGAACGGGTGACGCTTGCCCGTCATCAGCATGTCTTCAACCCGCGGCAAACGCATCTTGGTCGGCTGGCCGGTCAAGCGTGCTACCACCGCGCACAGGCAGGCGGGGCTGGCGGCCTGGGTCTCCTTGCCGCCGAACCCGCCGCCCATGCGACGCATGTCCACGACAATCTTGTTCATCGACACGTCAAGCACTTCGGCCACCAGCTTCTGCACTTCGGTAGGGTTTTGCGTAGAGCAATAGACGATCATGCCGCCGTCTTCGGTGGGCATTACCGAAGAGATCTGGGTTTCCAGATAGAAGTGTTCCTGGCCGCCGATATGCAGGGTCCCCTGGATACGGTGCTTGGCACTCGCCAGCGCAGACGCCGAATCGCCGCGTTGGTGCGTGTGGCTGTCGAGCACGAAATGCTTGTTGCGAAAGGCTTCGACCACATCCAGCACCGGCTCCAGGTCTTCGTATTCGATCACCGCCGCCATCGCCGCCTTGCGCGCGGTCTCCAGGTCACGGGCCGCCACGGCCAGCACCACCTGGCCGACGAACTGCACGGTGTCGATGGCCAGCAATGGGTCGCCGGGCATCAACGGTCCGATGTCTTTCAGGCCCGGTACGTCTTCGTGGGTGATCGCAATGCGCACGCCGTCGAAGGCGTAGCAGGGCGCAGTGTCGATACTGAGGATGCGGGCGTGGGCACGGTCGGACAGGCGCGCATACAGGTGCAACTGGTTGGGAAATTCCAGGCGGTCATCGATGTACTGCGCTTCGCCGCTGACGTGCTTGGCGGCGCTGTCATGCTTGACGCTGCGCCCGACCCCGGAGGTGAGGTCCTGGGCAAACAGTTCGGCAAGTTCGGCTTGGGTCTTTACGACGGCGTGATGGTTAGACATAAGCGGTCACCCGAGTCTCGATGTGCGGCGTTTGCAGTTCGATGAAGTACTTGCGCAGCAGGTTCTGCGCGCTGAGCAGGCGATATTCCTTGCTGGCGCGGAAGTCCGACAGCGGGGTGAAGTCCTGTGCCAGGGCGGCGCAGGCTTTCTCGACCGTGGCCGAGTTCCAGATGGCGCCCACCAGCGCGGCCTCGCAACTTTTTGCGCGTTTTGGTGTGGCAGCCATGCCTCCGAAGGCAACGCGCGCCGCGCTGATCACACCGTTGTCGATGTTCAGGTTGAACGCCGCGCACACGGCGGAAATATCATCGTCCAGGCGCTTGGACACCTTATAGGCACGGAACAGTGCGTGGCCTTTGGGCACGATGATCTTCTCGATGAACTCGCTGTCCTGGCGGGCGGTGACACGGTAATCGATGAAATAGTCTTCCAGCGCCAGCGTGCGGCGGGTGTTGCCTTTGCACAGTACGATCTGGGCGCCGAGCGCAATCAACAGTGGCGGCGAATCCCCAATCGGTGAGGCGTTGCCGATATTGCCGCCCAGGGTGCCCTGGTTGCGGATTTGCAGGGAGGCGAAGCGCTGCAGCAGTCTGCCGAAGTCCGGGTATTCATGGTGTAGCGCGGTGTAGCAATCGGAGAGAACGGTGGCCGCGCCGATCTCCAGGCGGTCGTCGAAATGTTCGATGCGCTTCATGTCTTCAATGTTGCCGACGTAGATCATCACCGGCAGGGTGCGGTGGAACTGGGTGACTTCCAGCGCCAGGTCGGTGCCGCCGGCCAGCAGGCGGGCTTGCGGATAGGCGTCGTAGAGGTCGGCCAGGTCGGCGACGGTCAAGGGCACCAGGCAGCGTTTGTCACCGCTGTTGAGCTCGCCGGTCTGGGTGGGCGCGATGCTTTTAAGGCGAGCGATGGTGTCGGCCTCGCGGCTGTCGAACTGATCCTGGGGCTTGTTGCAGCAGGCTTGTTCGGCGGCGGCCAGGATCGGGCGATAACCGGTGCAGCGGCACAGGTTGCCGGCCAGGGCTTCATGGGCTTTGTGGCTGTCGGGGGCGTCGCTGTTCTTTTGCAGGGCAAACAACGACATCACGAAACCCGGGGTGCAAAAGCCGCACTGCGAGCCATGGCACTCAACCATGGCCTGTTGCACGCTGTGCAGTTGGCCCTGGTGCTTGAGATCTTCAACGCTGATCAGTTGTTTGCCGTGCAGCGACGACACGAACGTCAGGCAGGAATTGAGGCTGCGATAACGAATCTGCTCGGCGCCTTGCTCGTCGGTGTGCAGCTCGCCGACCACCACCGTGCACGCACCGCAGTCGCCGCTGGCGCAGCCTTCCTTGGTACCGGATTTGCCCACATGCTCACGCAGATAGTTGAGCACGGTCAGGTTGGGGTCCAGGGCGTGCTCGCTACGGAGTTCCTGGTTGAGTAAAAACTGGATCACGGAAGGCCTCGCAGACTCATTATTGTTGTTAACCGCTTTGCGCCGAATCTAGTCATGTCTGACTTTTCGGTCAATGGTTTTCTGACCTAAGGGTCAAGAAAATGCGATCGCAACACTTTCAATTATGGTTCAGTCTTCTGGAACCGGTGTTTTTGGCGGCGCGTGGGCTGTTAACGTTGCTTATTTCATGCCAAATTCGCCACGGTGGGCGTAGCGCCATCAGCGGGCCAATGCGCTACACTGCCGCGCTTGTACCGATAGAAGATTTTGAAGGGAAAACATGACGTTCAAGGCGCCGGACAGTCTCGCCGAGCAAATCGCTCACCACCTCGCCGAACGTATCATTCGCGGCGAACTCAAGCCTGGAGAGCGGATCCAGGAGCAGAAGGTCACGCTGGCGCTCAACGTCAGTCGCGGTTCCGTGCGCGAAGCCTTGCTGATCCTCGAACGCCGCCATCTGATCGCGATCCTGCCGCGCCGTGGCGCCCACGTTACCGAGCTCACCGCGCACAAGGTGCAGAGCCTGTGTACGTTGATGGGCGAGATGTACATCCTGCTCGGCAATGCAGTGGCCGAAGGCTGGCAGACCCAGGCCGATATGGCGCCGTTCCTGCAGATCCAGCAACGCCTGCAGCTGAGCTTGGAGCGCGAGGACATCCGTGCCTTCGTCGAAGAAAGCTTCAGCGTGATGCGCGCCGCGTACCCCTTCGCCAACAACCCGTATTTGCAGGAAACCGTTGAAAACCTGCAGCCGGCGATGAACCGCGCCTATTACCTGGCCCTGGATCAGCGCAAGGCGTCCATGAGCGAGTTTCAGGCCTTGTTCGAGCAATTGCTCGCCGCGGTGCTCGCCCGTGACCTGGTACAGATTCGCCTGGTGCTGTCGGCCTACTGCCAGCGCAGTAGCTCGCTGGTCATCGCTGCGTTGGCGGACGCCTAAGCGTGCGGCTCAAGTGCATCAAGTTGGCGGGGTTCAAATCCTTCGTCGACCCGACTACCGTGAACTTCCCCAGCAACATGGCAGCGGTAGTGGGACCCAATGGCTGCGGCAAGTCGAACATCATCGACGCCGTACGCTGGGTGATGGGCGAGAGCTCGGCGAAGAACCTGCGTGGCGAGTCGATGACCGACGTCATCTTCAACGGCTCCACCAGCCGCAAGCCGGTGAGCCAGGCCAGCATCGAACTGGTGTTCGACAACTCCGACGGTACCCTGGTCGGCGAATACGCCGCTTACGCGGAGATCTCCATTCGCCGCAAAGTCACGCGCGACAGCCAGAACAGTTACTTCCTCAACGGCACCAAGTGTCGCCGCCGGGACATCACCGATATCTTCCTCGGCACAGGCTTGGGCCCGCGCAGCTATTCGATCATCGAACAGGGCATGATCTCCAAGCTGATCGAAGCCAAGCCCGAAGACCTGCGCAACTTTATCGAAGAAGCGGCCGGCATCTCCAAGTACAAGGAGCGCCGCCGCGAGACCGAAAACCGCATCCGCCGTACCCATGAAAACCTCGCCCGCCTGACCGACCTGCGCGAAGAGCTGGAGCGCCAATTGGAGCGCCTGCACCGTCAGGCCCAGGCCGCCGAGAAGTATCAGGAATACAAGGGCGAAGAGCGCCAGCTCAAGGCGCAACTGTCGGCCCTGCGTTGGCAGGCGTTGAACGATCAGGTGGGTCAGCGCGAAGCGATCATCGGCACTCAGGAAGTCAGCTTTGAGGCGCTGGTGGCCGAGCAACGTAATGCTGACGCCAGCATCGAACGCTTGCGTGACGGGCACCATGAACTGTCCGAACGCTTCAATCTGGTGCAGGGCCGTTTCTATTCGGTGGGGGGCGATATCGCTCGGGTCGAGCAGAGCATCCAGCACGGCCAGCAGCGTTTGCGCCAGTTGCAGGACGACTTGAAGGAGGCCGAGCGCGCCCGCCTGGAAACCGAGTCGCACCTGGGCCATGACCGCACCTTGCTGCTGACCCTCGGCGAAGAGCTGGACATGCTCACCCCCGAGCAGGAAATCACCAACGCCGCCGCCGAAGAGGCCGCCGCCGCGCTGGAAGAATCCGAAACCACCATGCACGCCTGGCAGGAGCAGTGGGATACCTTCAACCTGCAATCGGCCGAGCCGCGTCGCCAGGCCGAGGTGCAGCAGTCGCGCATCCAGCAACTGGAAACCAGCATGGAGCGCCTGGCCGAACGCCAGCGTCGCCTGCAGGAAGAGCGCGTATTGCTCGCCGCCGACCCCGAAGACGCGGCGATCATGGCGCTGAGCGAGCAACTGGCCGAAAGCGAAATGACGCTGGAAGAGTTGGAAGCCAGCGAAGAACAACAGGTGGAGCGCCTGGAGCAGTTGCGCCAGCAATTGCAAACGGCAACCCAGGCGCAGCAGCAGGCCCAGGGCGATCTGCAGCGGCTCAATGGGCGCCTGGCATCTCTTGAGGCCTTGCAGCAAGCTGCGCTGGACCCTGGCACCGGCACCGCCGAGTGGCTGCGCGACCAGCATCTGGCCGAGCGCCCGCGCCTGGCCGAAGGCTTGAAGGTAGAAGCCGGTTGGGAGCTGGCGGTGGAAACCGTGCTCGGCGCCGATCTGCAAGCGGTGCTGGTGGACGATTTTGGCGGCTTCGACCTGGCCGGTTTCGCCCAGGGCGATTTGCGTTTGCTCAGCCCGGCGGCCGACGGCACGCGGGTACCAGGCAGCTTGCTGGACAAGGTCGAGGCGGCGCTTGATTTGTCGCCATGGCTGGGCCAGGTCAAGCCGGTTGAGACACTGGAGCAGGCCCTGGCCCAACGTGGTCAACTGAGCGCCGGCGAAAGCCTGATCAGTCGCGACGGTTATTGGATCGGCCGACATTTCCTGCGCGTGCGCCGCGCCAGCGAAGCGGAAAGTGGCGTATTGGCCCGCGGCCAGGAAATCGTCAACCTGATCGCCGAACGCGAAGAGCGCGAAGCCACCCTCGAAAGCCTGGAAACCGAACTGCAAACCCTGCGCGCCACCCAGCGCCAGCAAGAGACCGGCCGCGAACACCTGCGCCGCTTGTTGCAAGACGAAGCGCGCCAGCAAGGCGAATTGAAAGCCCAACTGTCGGCGAGCAAAGCCAAGGTCGAACAACTGACCCTGCGCCGCACCCGCCTTGACGAAGAAGTGGCCGAGATGGGCGAACAGCGCGCCCTTGAACATGAGCAGGTTGGCGAAGCGCGCCTGCAATTGCAGGAAGCCCTCGACAGCATGGCGCTGGATACCGAGCAGCGCGAGTTGCTGCTGGCCCAGCGTGACAGCCTGCGCGAACGCCTCGACCGCGTGCGCCAGGAAGCTCGCCAGCACAAGGATCACGCTCACCAGTTGGCGGTGCGCCTGGGCTCTCTGCGGGCCCAGCATGATTCCACGCGCCAGGCCCTTGAGCGCCTGGAGATGCAGTCCGAACGCCTCACCGAAAAACGTGAGCAACTGAGCCTCAACCTGGAGGAGGGCGAGGCGCCGTTGGAAGAGCTGCGCCTCAAGCTTGAGGAACTGCTCGACAAGCGCATGACCGTCGACGTAGAGCTCAAGACCGCGCAGATCGCCCTGGAAGATGCCGACCGCGAACTGCGTGACGCTGAAAAGCGCCGCACCATGGCCGAGCAGCAATCCCAATTGATCCGCGGCCAACTCGAACAACAGCGCATGGAGTGGCAAGCCCTCACCGTGCGCCGCAAGACCTTGCAGGACCAGTTGCTCGAAGACGGTTATGACCTGCATGGCGTGCTCAACACCCTGACCGCCCAGGCCAACGAGAAGGACGCCGAAGAAGAACTTGAGCGGATTGCCGCGCGCATTCAACGCCTTGGCGCCATCAACCTTGCGGCGATCGATGAGTACCAGCAGCAGTCCGAGCGCAAACGTTATCTGGATGCTCAGGATGCCGATCTGGTCGAAGCCCTGGACACCCTGGAAAACGTGATCCGCAAGATCGACAAGGAAACCCGCAACCGCTTCAAAGATACCTTTGATCAGATTAATGGCGGTTTACAGGCGTTATTCCCAAAAGTTTTCGGTGGTGGCAGTGCCTACTTGGAACTGACGGGCGAAGATCTACTCGATACAGGGGTAACGATCATGGCGCGGCCTCCGGGCAAGAAGAACAGCACCATCCATTTGTTGTCCGGTGGCGAAAAAGCCCTGACCGCATTGGCCTTGGTATTTGCCATCTTCAAGTTGAACCCGGCGCCGTTCTGTATGCTCGACGAAGTTGACGCGCCGCTGGATGACGCTAACGTTGGACGCTACGCTCGGTTGGTCAAAGAGATGTCCCAGACTGTGCAGTTCATCTACATCACCCACAACAAGATCGCCATGGAAATGGCGGACCAGTTGATGGGGGTCACGATGCACGAGCCGGGCTGTTCGCGTTTGGTCGCAGTGGATGTGGAAGAGGCGATGGCAATGGTGGAATCCTGAACCATGCCAGGAGAGAGAATTTACGGCACGTCGTAGGGCGATTTACCGGTCTGGCGAAAGTGGCAAATGGACATATTTGTTCAAGGCA